>JAQSWM010000001.1 GCA_029266635.1 Sphingobacteriaceae bacterium
TTATTTTTTTCAAGCTCCTTCTCTCCTCCCCCTCACCTTTCAACTCCCGGGCAAATCGCTCGCCCTTCCTCCCAAACGGGACGCAAAAGTAAGAAGAAAAGCCACGCTATACAAGCCCACCTAACTTTTGTTTTAGAGTTCTGGAATAAGTTGCTGTGTTACAGCTCGAAAAAAGTTACAGATTTTTTGAAGATGCCCAATTTAGTAATTGCCGATCGATAACATCACCAATGTACAGGCATCTAATGTTTCAATTCCCTGCTCATTGGCCATAGATTCCAGCTCCGGATTTTCCGTTCCGGGGTTGAAAATAATTCGCTTCGGATGCGTTTTTAAGATGTAATCATACAAGGGCGGTTGATTTTGCGGACCGACGTATAATGTTATAGTATCAATATCTGAATGAATGGTCTCGGGCTTTTCGATTGGAACTCCGGCTACCTCGCCAGATTTCAATCCAACATTAACAATGGGGTGGCCATACTTGCTGAGTTTGTTAGCAGCGAGGTAAGCATAGCGGGATGGATTATTTGTAGCTCCTAATATTAATGTCTTCTTCATACATATATATATACAAGGCGAAAACGCCAATTGTTTAGTCGTGCATGCGTTGTACAGCTTCGACGCAATTCATTCCATCTATGGCTGCGGAAACAATGCCTCCCGCATACCCAGCGCCTTCGCCACATGGGAATAACCCTTTAATCTGAGGATGTTGGAATGTTTCCTTATCCCTGGGTATCCGCACCGGCGATGACGTACGCGACTCCACTCCTACTAAAATAGCTTCGTTCGTGAAATATCCTTTCATCTTCTTTCCAAACTCGGGCAACGCTCGGCGTAGGCTGCTATGAACAAAATCAGGGAGCACTTGCGTCAGGTCAGCACTTGCGGTCCCCGGCAGGTAAGAGTTCGCGGGTAAATCTGCTGAAATTCTTCCTTCTACAAAATCAGCCATCCGCTGAGCTGGGGCCACGAGATTGCCACCACCTACCTCCCAAGCCCGTCGCTCAACTTCTGCCTGAAACTTCAAAAGCCTGAACGGATCAGAATCATCGCCAGGAACATCTTCCAAATTCACTTGCACAACAGTACCCGAATTAGCAAAAGGGTTGTTCCGCTTCGACGGCGACCATCCATTCACAACCACTTCCTCAAAATCTGTTGCACAAGGAGCTATAATTCCCCCGGGACACATGCAGAAAGAAAACACACCCCGCTTGTCCACCTGCTCGACAAGGCTGTAGTAAGATGGTGGTAAATACTCGCTTCTAACATCACAGTGATATTGAGCCTTATCGATTATTTCCTGGGGATGCTCGATGCGCACGCCCAAAGCAAATGGCTTGGCCCCAAGCGTTACGCCTGCATCATGTAGTATATAATATATGTCTCGTGCGGAATGGCCTGTCGCGAGAATGACTGCATCGGCAGAGATAACGTCTCCATTGCTTGTCTTTATTCCTTTGACCGAGCCTGAAGAAATCAATAATTCTGACAACTTGCAGTCAAAGTAGATCTCGCCGCCGGCATTTAATATGCTTTCGCGGATGGATGTTATGATTTGAGGAAGCTTGTTTGTGCCGATGTGCGGCCGGGCATCAACAAGTATGTCACCGGTTGCGCCGTGCGCCACGAAGGTTTGCAATACCTTATTCACATCGCCACGTTTGTTTGAGCGGGTATAAAGCTTTCCGTCTGAATAAGTTCCTGCCCCACCCTCACCAAAACAATAGTTTGATTCGGGATTGATAACTCCTTCCTTATTGATGGCTGCTAAGTCGCGGCGGCGTTGCTTCACATCCTTACCGCGTTCGATAATTACAGGCTTAAGTCCGAGTTCGACACATCGCAGAGCAGCAAACAATCCGGCTGGACCGGCTCCAATTATTAAAACCGGCTTTTTGTCACTGACATTTGGATAGTTGACATTGAGTATTTCAATTGGTTGATCTTCATCAACCCACACCTTTACTTTAATGCGATATACTACTTTTTTGCCCCGTGCATCAATGGATCGTTTATGGGTTTTAACCGATTTGATACGCTCCAGCTTAATTTTAAGCTCGCGGGATGCTGCTCTTTTTACAACATCCTCGTTGAAAACTTCTTCCGGGAGAAGAACCAGTTCTATTTCAGAAACCATATTATTGTCGGGTATTTATCCTAACTGTATATTTGAAAAACCTAATCTGAATGGCTCTGAAAAGCATATTTCGATTAAGAGGAAAAACCGAGTACCAAAACCCGTACCAAGCAGAAGACGATTTACCGACATGCGAAATCCTTATAAAACACCCTCAGTAGTGAGGTCAAAAAACGGCGATTGGTTCGTAAAATACTTTTATGAACTTCCAGATCAGCCCGGCAAATTTAAGGAGTTTCGGGTAAGGGATGGCATTAATTACATCCACGATATTTCAGATAAAGAAAAGGCTTTAAAAAATCTGTTAGAAGATGTAACTAAAGCATTGAAGGCAGGCTATAACCCATTTGAGCAAAAGCAGGAAGCAACCGTAAAGGTTCAAAAAAAGGAAGCCGCTATTGCGGAACGCCTTGCCGCCCCTGCTCATTGGACTTTGTCACAGGCAATAGATAAATTCCACGCTTACTGCGAATGGAAAGGTTTATCTGATAAAACGATTATCGGCTATAAGTCATTCACGAATAATTTAATAGAGTGGCTGGATTTGACAGGGAAAAACCAAATTGAAGCAAGCCAATTCTCTGAAGCAGACCTGATCAGATTTTTGGATGTTTACTTTGAGCAGGAAGACTGGGAGCCTCGCACCTACAACAACCACCTGCATTTCTTTAAAGGATTCTTCGCCAGGGTAGCCAAGCTGGAAAAGAAAGAAACAAAAGCTAAGTATGTAATTGACTTATCGGACGTTGAGTTTAAAGTGGATAAGGCAGAGCGAAATAAATACTACTCCGCTACCGTGGGGAACAAAGTAAAAAAGGAACTGGAAAAGAATGAAACCCTGAACTACTTTGTCAAATGGATTTTTTACAGTTGTATGCGCCCAAAGGAAATACGGCAGATGCAAATTAAAAATATAGATATTGAAGCAAGGCAAATAAAAGTCCCGGGACCAACAGGCAAAACGGGCGACAGGCTTGTTCCAATATCTGATGAGCTTCTTGCTATCATTAACGAGCTGAAGCTGGCAGAGTTCCCCTTAAATTACTATGCCTTTGGCAAGGGTGGCAAGCCCAATCCTGAAATGTTTCCAATTGACTTCTTCGGGCTGCAATACTTAAAGATTAAGGTTAAATTAGGCTTAGATAAAAATTACACGATGTATAGCTGGAAACATACCCGTGTGGTAAATTTGATTTATGCAGGATTTAAGGACAATCAGATTATGACGTTAACGGGGCATCGCAATGCAGCAAGTTTTGAGAAATACAAAAGGGATTTGGTTTTAGACCCCGGCAATGTTATGTCTGGTAAAACAATAGAATTTTGAGCCTCCCCTACAACCATAACCGTGAGCCGAATATACTGGAAAAAATCTTTGCTTGGGTTATTGTCGCCGGAGCTGTATTCAGTTTGGCTAAATGGCTTTGGGAACTTATACGATAAGAGCGTACAACTGAAAGCGTTACAATTTGAAACGGGTTACGGATTTAACGCCCTGTATTCCTGAAGGTCGGTATCGTTTTTCACCAACACGGTAAATAGCACCTGTATAATCTTTGCCAGTTTGGTATGAGGGAAGGCTTTGATGTACCACCTTGCAATGCCCGGCAATAAGGGTTTGATTAACTCCCATGCTTGTTTGGCGTTGCTTTCTGTGATGGCTTTTTCTTCTGCTCTCATGGCTCGGTTTTTGTTTGACTGTAATTCGGAATAGTGTTAATAAACTGCTCTTATATCTGCTTAAAAGCTGTTTTTTATTTGACTGGAAAAATATGTTCACAATCATTAATAATCATTTACTGACATTGGAAGATGATTTTGAGCTTCCGTTGTACTTGGTATTAGATCCGAGCTGGTTTCTGATGCAGGCGGCTTAGGCTTTAATTGTACCGAAATCGGTATAATTAGAATTGCGGCTTAACCTTTCCTTTGCAACGCCCAAAGAGCTTTATTAAGCTCGTCAATGGATTTAGATAGCCTGTCAATCTCGGGAGCCGTTACTTCCTTAACAATCTCTTTGATTAGCGATTCCTGTTGCTTCATCTTGAACTCAAACCAGCGGTCAACTATTTTATTAATTCCAAGTATGGTTGCTGCCGCACCCGATACCCATGCTATTACCCATTTTGCCAGGTCAATTAAAGCGGCTTGGTCTTTTTCCATTTTCTGAACGTACATCATAATAGGTATTGTTTGTTGTTACACATGCAATAACCTTGCTAACTATTTAATTATCTACTTGTTCTAAGTTTAATCCGAACAGCTTTGAAATCGCATGGGCAAAGATTATTACCTCTGCGGAATATTTATTGATTACTTCCGTCCATTGGATGGGGAAATCGCTGAATGTTAGGGTTATGATGTTTAACACGCCCACGGTGTAAAGGACAATCCTAAAAGCATTTTTAGCCCAATGTGGTGTTGGTTTAGTGATCTGACCTAATCCGAATTTTGCGGTAGTGTCCTCGACAGCTACAGTCTTGTTTTCAATAATTACTTTTTTCATTTCAAATTCTTTAGCATTTCTATTAATTCCGGCTGTGGGTGGAGATCTTGCTTGTCGCTTGCCGGCCTGTAATTCGTGTGAGTAAATATTCCGTTTTCACCTCCGATGGCTCGTTTGCTTACTGAGAAGTCCCCGATCTTATACTCTTTGGATATACCGTACTTATCGCATAGGTAAAGCAGTAGTTCTTTTGTGGCCGCAAGAATAGCCGGCGAATACTTCTGATAAGCGTGGTAGCCTCTAAAGCCGTTCGGGTAAAACTCAATATCACAATCCTTGATAACTGCACCGGCATAGCTTACCCATCTGCCTTTAGCATCTTTGGTCAAGCCCCCCCAATTGCATATCTCAATGCCAATAGAAGCCTTATGTAAGAGATCACACCGTTTGCCATAATCCGCAAATCCTAAAGCCTTAATAGCACTTGCGGACACGCCCAAATGAGCCGCGTAATACTTTGAACTGAAAGCCTGGTAAATATCTCCATCGCCGTCTATTACAAAGGCTGTAGCAATTCTGTCTTTATCGCTTTTCCAATAATTGATAACGCCCTCGGCCGATGGACCAGAAGCCGTGTGATGCAGCACAATTTGATTCTTCGGAAATTCAGCCTTGTGGTACTGATCTTCCGGCAACTGCATTTGAATTATTTTACTTATATCCATCCTAATTTAATTATCACCCACGTCCCCAAAAGGGCTATGGCTATTATCTTTAATTGGGTGCGGTTCATTCCTCTTTCCTCCAGATCACTGTGCGGATTTCCGATATAAACTCGATCACCTGTTTGCCGCACCTTTGGCATTTGTAGGTATATCCATTGCCGCCTGGTTCCACTAAAATCTTTTCATTTTGGGTGTTAATCACAAACTCTTTGCACTTGGTGCTGTCAACCATCTTTGGAGCGACCGCTACGTGTGCAGAAGCGTTACAGATAACTGTATCGGCTAAGTTTTGGCACATTGACGATAGCGGGAACAGGAATAATATTATGATCAGGTTTTTCATCGTGCGTTGTGGAATTGTGTGATATCTGCTAATTGTGCAGCTTCTTCGCCTGTAGTCAATCCGGCTCCGACAGTTGCAAACTCGCAGCCACTATCTGAATAAGCTACGGTGCCGCCGCCGGCAGGGTAGTGCATGGCCATAATGTAAATGCTTACCGTGGGTGGCGTACTGGTGCCCGTGCTTACCGTATTGCTCCCTAAAAGGGTTCCGTCTTTCAACATCCGGTGCGTGGTTGCATTTGTTCTATTTGAAAGAAAATAACCGATGCCGCTGGCAACCGTTCCAATAATGTAAGAGCCTGTTTCATCGTATTGACCTGAGAAATATGTCCCGCTCGATCGCCGTGTCACCATGGCAAGCTCTTGCACGCCGCCACCATTATAAGCGCCTATTTCTGTGCTGTTGGATTTGGTAGAATTAGAGAAGCCGTAATACGAGATGTGGGTGCTGTTAAACGTCAGGTTAACTGTAGGCACAATGTGTGTATCCGCAAACGCGGTGCTTCCGTCGCCTTTCATTCCCTGAGAGTTGTGGGTTATGGTTCCCGAGAACGTCAACCGATAAGCAGCATCTAAGTCTCGGGGATCTTTCAGGTTGTATTTATGAGTAGATGCTGAGCCCCCAATAATGGGATATATTGCCACGCACTTGCTCCACCATCCATGGGCTTTTGCAGCTACAACAAGGTTATTAATGGCTGTTTTTTGCCCGGCATCGGTTATTCCTGCGGCGGTAATAAAAGCCTTCGCATCTGCGTCTACAGAGGCTTTATTCTGCGAATGAAAGAATGCTTGTTGCCCATAGCTTGGCTGTAAAAAACCGAGCGAAAGGGATAGAAGTAAGAGTTTAAAAAATATCTGCTTCATTAGTTATAGTTTAAGCCGATGTTCACGTAATAATTCGTACCGTCATAGAAAAATGAAAGTATATCCTTCGCCCCCGCTGTGGTGGTTAACGTGACCGATCCTGCACCACCTCCGATAACCTTGCTACCCGCTGGCAATGTGATTGTCCTACTTCCCGTTCCGTCCTGAGTAATGGTTAGCTGATAATAAGAGTTAGCTACCGGGTTTGTGATTGCAAGTGTTCTGTTCCCGCCGAGCGTTACAGTTGCAATACCACCCGAACTAATATCCCATGTAATTGTAGAACCATCTGTAAGAGCTTGGCTAACGGGTTTGTCTGCTTTCAAAGCCAACGCATCATAAACAGCATCCTGGCTTGGTGCGCTTGTGGTTACGCCGTTGGTGATGGTTTGGGCGACTTTAGCATCTGCGTACGAAGGTGTGGCAGCATACGTGCTAACATTTCCCGCGTTCAATACCCGATACCCATTTACATTTAACTCCGCATTGGCAAGCTCGTAGTAAGTGCCGTTATAGTATAGATACCGTGTTTCGGAATTGTCGCCCAAATAGATCATGCCCGTAGTGTTACCGCGAGTAACAGTTATGTCGCGTGTTGACATATTAGCCTGAGTGAGCAGTATACCTGTTCCAGACGGCACTAATCGGATATTCTGATCTGTTCCTGAAGCACCTATGTAAAGTCCACCCCCTGCGCTGTTGGCCGTTATGAAGCCAGTCTGTGCGCCATTGCCTCCCCAAATCAGTAGATCGCCCTTTGCAGTTACATTGCCGCTAAATGATGCCGTAGTCCCGGCTATAGCTCCCGTAAAGTTTGCGCCGGATAAAAGAGCGTAGGCATTTAGCCTCGTTTGTAGCCCCGTTAGCGATACTGAATTGGCAACCGTCCGCAAAATCGAGGTGTCGGCAGATAATGTCCTATTGGCTGCGAGAGAGCCACCGCCAGTTAAACCGTTCCCTGCGCTAATAGTAGTAGATTGATCAGCTTTCCCATTTATCCTCACATTATGCGCTGCAAGGCTGTCTAAAAATGGCTTTTTCTTCACCAACGTATCTACTCCATTTGAACCGCTATATCGGATAACCCCCGTTGCTGTGGTCTTTTGGATTGTTCCCGTTGTTTGCGCCTGTACGGCTGCTGAAAGGATTAAAAGAATGGGTATTAAGAACTTTTTCATGCGTTATAATATATGTCAAGTGTGAAATCTTCGTCAGGGAAACCCTTCAGGCGTTTTTGCCCTGAAACTTCATAAAGAACCGGAGTGAATAAATACCTATCCCCCGTTGTCGGTGTTAGCCACATGGTGAAAGTTGACGGCTCCGGCAAGGCAATAGCGATGTAGCGGTCATCAAAAGGATCTGAGGGGTTGGCGATATCGGTTTGGTCGTACTGTAAGGGTGCTACACCCCCTAATGAGATTGTAAACAGTTCGCCCCACGCCCCCGATACTTTATACCACACGCCAAAAGATGTTCCTGCAACGTGTTTATAATAGGTGTCTCCATCATTGCCAACTGCATTATCAGGATTAGCCGAACCTGTATATAATTGTTGCTTGACAACATTCTGATTAACTAAATCAATTAGCTGCTGAATGGAAAATTTCTTTGCGATGGGAAAGCCGGTACGATCCATCGGCAATACATCGTTTAGAAGCAACGAATCCAAAAGAGCCAACTCTCTTATCCTATAATCTGCCATATCCTACTGCTGTCATTCGTGGTTTAAAGCCTGATTTCTGTTCAATACATCCATTATTCCAATACTCAAAGTCACTTGAATAGAAGTCGAGGTATGTTTTAGCCATATTCCAGTAAGCAATGGCGGTGTTTTCGTACTGATTCGCTCTGAAAATCTTCTCTTTTAGCTCAACAGGATCGCTGAAATCATTGCGTTTATTCATTATCCCGTTCGGAGTGATGTGCATATCTAACTCCTTTACCAATCTTGCACCTGCGAAGTACACCAAAACAGGCTTTAGCCCTTCATAGGTGTAGTTTATGCCGTCATTATCATAGGTTTTCCCGGCTAAAAAATCAACATAAGGCGCATCCTGGTATTTATTCAGGAAGTCGTAATACAACTTATCGCCCATCAAGCCCCGCAAATCAAAATCCTGAGCATGTAAAATGTGCTGTTCAAGCTTGGTTGCTGAATCTAAATTGGCTGGCAACGGTATGCGGCCGGCAAAGTCTGCTTTAGATATTAGTAGGGGCATTTTGCGTATTTCCGTTTAAGAATGCTGTCATATCATCCAATGGAATGATTGTATAGTCATCAGTTTTATTGATAGGTTCTTTGAACCGCGTAAAAATCTCTTTGAAAACCTCCTCGAATACGTCACGTACAGGCTGCGTAATGTTGTTGTACATGGTATAAGCGGAAGTTATGTTGTCCTTGTTAAAGGATATGGTGCGGGTGTCCGAATGCAGCGCACCGTCTTGCTCAAATGAGCGGTATATCTTTTGCCTCACCTTCGTATCGGTGTACTCAAACAGCTTATCATTTAAAGCTGAAGTGAAAGGCATTAATTGCGGGATATCGTTTCCTTCAGGGTCGGTGCTTTCAACAACGGCAACCGGGTTGCCTTCGCTACCGATAAATTTTTGAATCTCTGCGGTATGTTCTTCACGCTCCCGCTCATCCTCAAACTTTCCCTTTTCAACCCAAATGGTTTTAAGTTGGAAGTTGTTCTTCAAATTGTTGGTGGTGGTTTTGTCGCTTTCTATCTCGGCAATAACGCTTTCAACTACCGGATCAATAGATGACAGTGGATAGCTCTCGAAGTCATCAGAGTGCCAATAAACCTGACCTTTATAGTTATCCCAACCACCTGCGGCGTTTACCTGTTCTTCGATTACGGCAGGATCTGGATTATAGCGATCAATAGCCTCAATATCTTCCGGGGTTATCTTTTTCCGTTTAACGGAATCCACAACAAACCAAAGAGGGCTTACGCAGATCTTGCCGGGATTCATTTCTTCGTCACCAACACGGCAATACTCAAAGGGAACGTAGTTAACGCTCTCCACTTGATATAAAGCATTCCAGTTTACATGGATAGCAAAGCCCCTGAACATTGATTTATCAGCAGATAAACGCCTCAACAGCTTATCGCAAGTAAGGCGTTTATCATTGATGTAGGCTTTATAAAAATCAACGTCTTTAAAGCCCCTGCCGATAGTAAATGATGAAAGCTTGTTGATAGCTGACTTAGCCGTGCTACACGCATTTACGAGCGTAACCATGCGCTGAGGATAGCCATTGTCAACATCATAGGCAACTATGCCCAGGTTCTTAACATCGGCTTTTAATATCCTCGATGGGTATTGCGGTAAATTCGTGATTTTAGACATTACTCAGCTTCTATTGCTTTAGTGAGTTCAGCCTTTGTTAATTTGTCATCAGCTTCTTCGCCAAACTTTTCTTGATACTTTGCCTGAAGCTCTGCTTTGTTAAGCTTTGACAGGTCGTTTTCATCGTGCGCTTTGCCGATAGTGCCTACTGATTCGAAATACTTTTCCAGCTTTGGGTTTTTAGCCAAAATCTTAGCTGCTATTTCATCAGTAAGGTTTGCGTTTGAATAGTGCTGCCCGTTGTTTTCAGGGTCAATCAATACGCCTTTTTTGAGTTTGAATTTTTGTTCGCTCATGTCGATTAAATTTTGATATGTAATACTTGTTAGTTTATGGAAAGCCTTGATATGGCAGTTTGAACAGCTTGCGGTAACAGCCTCTCCCAATACTCTTTTGCTTAATCTGTATAATAAATGAAGGGCTTCTTTTTCCCTTTGGTTGATCTTTACAATGAGGCTTGGAAGTTGCTGTAACTCTTGCCAGGTTTGTTCTACGTCCATACAAAAAAGGCGGCGTTTGTTGCGCCGCCCTATTTTTTAGTAAAATGTGAATGTTAAGCTGCTACCACCCAAAGAGCTTCAACGGCTGCTATTGTAGCGGCGTAGTCGTACACATTTGTCACCTCAACGGCGAACGTCTTTGGCAAATGCGGCTCCGGGTATTCTTCCTCATTCGCAAGAGTGAAGTTGAACACGCCATCGTTGGCGGCTGTATCCCTTACGGCTCCGGCTGCAATGCTCAAGCCCTGATCCCATCCGTAAATCTCGATACGGGCATCGCCTGTCTTCTGTAGGTTCTCTACAATGGCGATCACTTTACCACCTAACAAAGCCTCAGCCTGTATTTTAGTGGCAATATCCCATGTCATGATAGCGGTAGCAATCTCATGCTTCCAGTAAGTACCGTATGGACGGTTAACGCTGGTTGCACGGGGCTTGTGAGTGTTTTTGTACACCTCGAACTTATAGCCCTTCTTGCCTGTTTTCAGAACAATTTCAGAAACAACCTGCGGGTTTGTAGCATCATACACCACGCTATCAATGTCTTCCTGATTGATTAGGGTAATAATGGTGCTAACACCCGCTACAGGCTTATTGTCGCAATCGTTCAGCAGGTCGCCGCTTATTTTATCGCATAAAGTTGGCATAATGATTTTTCTCCTTTCTTGATTAGTAAGCTGCCTGAACCAGGTAATCTTCAATAACCTTCACATCCATTTTGTAAAGACCTTTGATGTTTGAAGTCTCCGACATTTTATCGTAGAATACATCGAAATCTTTAGGGCCAACGGCGGTATCGAAACCGATTGGAAGGTTTGCTTTGGTTGACATGATTGCACGGTGTGGCAGATAATACTTAGTCCCGTTGTCAAAGTCAGACTGGATAACATCATCCCACTGGTCCATTACATACACAGGAACGCCCATGATCGTAAGTGAATCAATGCCGCTTTCTAAGCGAGTGTAAGCAAGTTCGATGTTTGTAACTGACACACGCTCCCGGATGTACTGATCAGTTAAGCTACGAGTTGCCCAGATAGCTTTATCAGCACTTGCACGTAAACGCCTGTCTGCATTCATTACAAGGTTCTGAAGGATTCCTGTAGCTACTTTGTTAGTAGTGTCATCATCATCAAAAGCCTGCGCTGCGTAGCTTACGCCTGCATTGTTTGCGATTGTGGTTTTACGTGAAGCATCACCTGCAACGATTGCGAAGATTTGCTTCCAGAAACCGTCAAGCATTGTGTAGTCCAAAGGCTCAACACCTGCGGTTAAGTTACCGCCATCGGCAACATTATCGGCTGCTGTGTCTGCAAACCAAGCAATACGAAGCGCATCTTTTACGCCTGCATCGCCAACTTCATCAACTAACCATTGTGAGAAAATCTCAGTAGTTGTCAAATCTGGTTTGTCTTTACCTACATTCAGGTAGTACACCATGAATGTCTGTTCAAACTGATCCCAGCACTCCGACAACCAAATTTTAAGGTTAACCGGGTCCCAGAACTTTTCTGAAAGCGGGATGTTTTTGTCGAGCTTGCCGTTTCCACAACCCAGGTCTTTTCTGGTGATTTTGGAAAGGTGCCCTAAAATGGCAATCTGTTGTTTTGCAACAATGCCAGAGCGTACATCGTGGAGTTGTTCCATAGTTGGATACTCTACCATTTGCTCAATAACGGCTTCCGCAAATGCCCGGATTTCGGTGCCGTTAAACGTTAAATCTGATGGGTCAATTACAGCCATTATTTCTTGTTTTTAGTGGGTTTTACAAATTTTGATTCAGGTTTATTTTCTTCTGGTTTGGTGAAATTCTGAGTGCGGTCTTTGGGAACGAACTTTGATTTCAGGTCTTTGATCTGCTTGATTGCTTCGTTTGAGGCGTTCAATGCTGTAGTAGCTTCGTTAAGTTGATTTTCTTTCTCAGCTAATTGGCTTTCAAGTTCTGCGATACGGGCGTTCAATGCTTCGTTATCGGTGTTTTCATCTTCAATCACAGCTTCTGCAATAGCTGTTACAAGCCCTGCGGCAACTGTAACTGTCCTGCCGTCTGCCAATACGTGATCGCCGTCTGCTGCTGGTTCGGTCATTGCCTCATCGTTAAAGACTGCGGTGCCTTCAGCTAAGTCGCCTGTGTAGTACAAGCTTGTGCCGTCCTCTTTCTCAGAGGACGCGTTTTCAATTGTTACTTCTTCTTCCTTTTCCTCGTTTTTGAAAAGGTTAGAGAATAAGTTTTTAATGTCTTTCAACAGGCTGGTATTCTCTTTCAGCGATGTTTGAAGTTCTTTGCTCATATCTGTGATTTTTAGTGCTTTATTAGCATATGCCCTTGTTTTGGCATCTGCGTTTTGAAAAAGGTGTTTGAATAGGTTTTCTGCTATTGTGGTTTCAGTAATGGTTTTATCCATCCTGTCTGCGAAGCCGAATGATATTGCTTCAGTAGGTGTCATGTAGGTTTCAGCATTTATCATGTCATTGATAATCGCTGTGTCTAAGCCGGTCTTTGCTACATAAATAGAAGCAAGTACAGCCTGGATCTGATCTAAGGTTAGAGCCTCCCGTTTTAAGTCCTCAGCATCCATTGAGCCGTAAAACCACGGGTCTATGCTCGGCTTGTGGATCATTAGCATAGCAGCTTCACAAATGATAATCTCCTGTCCTGCCATAGCGATAATGCTGGCAATGCTTGCTGCTATCCCTTCAATCCGTACTGTTACTTTCTTAGGGTGGTTTTTCAGGGCGTTATAAATCGCCCATCCATCGAATACGAACCCACCGCCTGAATGAATCCTAACTAAAAGCTCATCTTCTTTAGCAGCTTCTATTTTGGCGATAACGTTATTGGCAGACAATTCGCCAACTCCAATGAAGGAGCTATCCCAAAAATCGCAAGAATCGTAAAGAAGGATTTCAGTCATGTTTATTACAAATATTTCATTTGAAATATTTTTTTATAAATGTCGCAGGGAAATCAGTAATTTTGTTGTAGGTAATAATGCAACAGAAAACAGCTCACACCATTTTAACTGAGTTAGAATCTAATGGAGATTTGAAGGTCTTGGTGGCGAATGGGTTTTGCTTCCCTTCTGTGATCAGGAACCTGGAACTTTACCGCTATGTGGATGCCCGGATTAAAACAGGAACACCAAAGATGAAGGCTGTTTTAGATGCTGAAGTGGAATTTAAGATGTGTGAACGGGCGGTTTATAATGTGCTTAATAGTTTTAAATAACTGCTATGAATGGTGAACAATTGGGAAAAGAACTCCCTCCCGGTGTCGAATTGTTATTTGACCACATGGAGAGGCGATATTATATACACGTTCAGGAAAGCAATTTTTTTGCCCGGGTTAACCCTAAGCGGCATAAAAAATATGGACACCTGTTTTATAAGATAAGTGGGGTTAAATAGTCGCATTATTCACCACAGCATTGCTTCTTTGCTGTGCGCTTGTAACATCCCTCACATCAGTAATGATATTCACAGCCGATAAACCCGCTATCATAGCGTTAGTCATATCGAATTGAGCGGAAATACTATCGCTAATACCGCCAACGTAACTACCTGAAGCAATACCACCTGAAGCCATTGCAAAGCCGGGAGCCAAAGCCCTCCCACCGTGAGCCACGTTGATAGCTGATAAGGTGGCAAGTGCAAACGGATTCCGCACCGCTTCTGCAACGATTACAGCCTCTCCGCTTCTTAGCCGTGCGTTTGTATTGTCCGTACGTGAATAGCCCGGCAAAACGCTTCCTTTGCCGTCACTTTCAAAAACACCACCCTCGGCAAATCCTTTAGGCATAGATGTTAAGGATTTAGCGGCTGCGATACCTGCTGCGAGTGCTGATAACGTTGCGAAGATTGCCCCAATGTTTAGCGGGAATACAAGCTTACCCTGCGAAACAATAGACTTGACTTGTTCCTGAATAATTAAAACGTTATTCCTTAACTGCTGTGCGGCATCGAGCTTGGCAGATACTTCGGCGGCGATCTTAGCGGCTAAAGTATTCTTTCCAACAACTCCCTGAAATAGCGTGCTGAATTGTTGAATACGGGCAACCTTATTGTTAAAGACCGCTTCATCTAACTTATCCTGATCGAATTGATTTTTTGCATAAACTTCTAAAAGAGCCTCGGCATTGCCTTGCGCTGCTTCCAGATCCATTTCAAATTTCGCATCTAAAAACTGTTGCCGTGCTTCTAATTCCTGTTCCGGCGTTTGGGCGGTGTCGATAGCTAATTGCGCCCGTGCCGCTTCATCTTTTAAGAATTGTTCAAGGTCTTTATCCCTAAGCTCCTTATTGAGCTTGGCGGTTTCTTCTCGCTGCGATTTTTGAAGCTCTTGCCTCTGTGCGAACTGCTGCCTTAATACTTCGTCTTGTTTGAGGTCGCCTAAAGCTAACGCCGCAATGGTCTGATCAATCTGTTTATCAAGATTGGCAAGTTCTCTTTTATGGTTTACCTCTAAAGTTTGCTGTTTTCTTAATCCTTCATCCTGAATGTTAGCAATCTCTAAATCAATAGTCTTGTTGGTTTCGGAAATGATAAGCTCGTTGTATTCGATAATCTTTTGCAAGTCCTCAACTTCAAACTGCCGGCGCACGGCCTGCAGCCGGGCAACCCGCTCCCGTTCCAATGTTTCGGTAGTCCTGCCAAACTGCTTGTACTTAACTACCTTCTCATCAATATCGTGGTTAATATCATTGATCTCTTTTTGACGAACGCCAACGATTAGGTTTGCAATATTGGTTTCGCTGTCGAGCCGTGCCTGATCTGCTGCCTGCAGCTTTTGGTTTGATTCCTCGCGTTTCTTGGTGGCCGCTTCGTTTAGCTTTTCCTGACGTGCATTAAGCTTTTCGGCTTTGGCGGCATCGGTTTGCCTTGATTGGTCAATTTTAGCGTAAAGGTCGTTTAGCTTGTTATAATCTTCATCCCGAGCCTGCCCGTTCTTTTCTTTCATCTTGATTAAAGACTGTTGCGCCTTAATCTCATTGCCGATTGATTGTTGGGTAAGCTGGTCAGCTTTCTTATAGAATGATTCAGCCTGTTTCAAGCTATCGGCATCGCCTTTGGCACGTAATACGGCTGCATCAGCACGTAATTTAGACGCTTGTTTGTTCAATTCTCGCCCGGCATCTTCTGCGTTCTGCTCTAACGTCTTGATATTAACTCCCTGATTGAAGCCTTCCTTAACAGTTTCCCCGAATTTCTTAACGTTATCCAAGATATTCCCGCTCAAAAGTGACTTGAAATCCTTCAAAGCTTGCATCGGATTGGTGAAAATGTTCACCAGGAACTCACCAACCTTAGTAAGTGGTGTGATAAATGCCTGAAAAGCACCTTTTAATCCGGCAATTCCACGCTCTAACTGCTCCGCTCCCTTCTCTGTTGAGGCAAAATAAGCTACTAAACTGGCAATTAACGGGATTATTAAGCCTATCCCGGTAGCTGCTAATGCAAATTTGAAGCCTTGAAGCCCTGTAATAGCAGGTTTGATCACTCCTGAAAGTGAACCCAAGCCGTCTGTGTATTGGCTTAACCCCGGAACAGCCCCAACAATCTCTTGTCCTGCGCTTTTAAAGGTATCCCGGTAGTTACCAACGTTCCTGCGGTTGTCGCCTACTGCCTTTTCGTTAACCTTCAGCTCATCAGATATTGCCCGGATTTGGGTTTGAAAGGCTTTGCCTTGTAAAGTATTATCCCGTTCCTCTTTTGAGAGTGAGTTATACTGCTGAGTAACTAAAGCAAGTTGCGCCCGAAGCTGGTTGTTTGAACCTATCTCGGATTGTGATAGCTGCAAATAGCTTTTCTGTTCGGCTTGTAATGTCCGTAACATTTGGGCGTTCTGAACATACGAGGCAGAATTTTCATCGCCCGAAGCTTTCAAAGCCTTCTGCTCATCCTTAATCGCTTTGATGCTATTGGCTAATTCCTTAGCCTTTTTTGCTGCATCTTCTGCGTTGATGTTTACATCTATTATTACGCTCGCCATTATTGTAGTTTTACTAAGCTGATTTTACATTCTTCGCCGGCGATATAATCAAACACGCCGTTATTATAGTAGTATGCCCCGGTGTTTTTATCGAAGATTGGCAGGGTAAAGTCCAACGTTTGAAGGTCGGTCGGTTTTAATAAGATGTTCCGGTTCATTACGAACGGGCGGTAAAGCATCCTTAGAATCTCCGGGTAATGCTCATCAAACAACTCTTGATAGGAAAGACCGCTTTTGCCTGTGGCTGTGAAGTACGGCAAAGAGATAGTGTTTGCGCTTTGTGTGTTCGCTCCATCGGTAAAAATTATCGTAGTGTTTACCTTTTCATCTACTAAAATCCGAGGTTCCGTTTTGGTCTTGAACTCTAAAGAGGTGAGCGCATCTTCAATCTTCTTAATTTGAGCAACGGAAACGCCGCTCATCTTCATGACGGAAACAGAAGCCGCGAACTTTGAGGTGAATAAATCAACATCGGTTTTTAAGGTTTGATTGTCAAAAACCATAACCCCCCGACCCGTGGCATCTGGAACCGCGTTATCCTTTTTATAGTTGCCGTAATTGTTTATACCGTACGATCCGAAAGAGTAATCAATATCAGGCGGCGAATCGGTAAACTTTTCAGTCCAATCTAAAGCCTGGTATTTATTATAATAAACTTCTTCCATGTTCACTAACCGGATGTGCTTTCGGTAGTTGTCCGGCACCACGATAAGACCGAAATTTTGGAGGAAATCCTTAAAGAAATCCTTTTGGCTGATGTCTGGTAGTGTTGCCTCGAGCTGAACAGGTTGACCGAATATCACTTCAGTAGGCTGATAAGTGATTGACACCTGTGCGCCGGGATAAAGGTGTCCGACTATTCGCTGAGTGTCGGGATCGTTATGCCATGCAATGCGGATTTTATCGCCAGCTTCTAAATCTACATCGGCTTCTAAAACCTGATCGGCATACACAATATCGGTAAATTCCTGCCCGGCTATGTGCTGGTTTTCAGCAACGGTTGACCATGTAGAGCCGTTCCATTTTTCAATGCGTACAACGATGTAAGGAGTGCTGCCACCCTTGTACTGATCTCTCACCATAATCGTATATGGAGCCATCCGAACCTTTGCTTTCATGGTAGCCGGTGCGGTGTATTCTGTGCCGCTCCAATGATTGCCGGGGTCGGTTGTGAAGTCATCAGGGAAACTTGCCACGCCATCCCTGACATCATTGCTAAATTCCTGGTCAACTAAAGTTTTTGCTGAAGCGGAAAAAGTATTGGCAGCATTTATAAAACTTTGCCCGTGTTCAAACTTATCGTTAGAAAAAGGGATAGTTGATTTGGTATATCGTATGTCGGTCGGTTCGCCTTGTACGGAATAACCAGCTTCAGCGATTATCTTTTGAATGATGGTCTTTCTGAAGGTTGCCGGGCGTAGCTGCTTGACGTTTACCGACCGTTCCGTTTCGCTTATAGAGCCGTAATCAATAACACTCCATGTATAGCCATCGGTGTTGGCTTGAGACGCTACAATAGTCGCCAAATCCCATGTATGTTCATAAGCAGATAAATCTAAATCCCGGATAGACTTGCCTTCGAGTAAATCAAAGAAGCCAATTAATCCCGAAAGAGCCTGAACACTGATGAAGTCTTTGCAGCTTGTGATCAAAGCTATCCCATTTGTCAAAATCTCTATCCCATCCTGAACGATCTTGCAAGTGTTCTTTCGGTACGGCTGAAGTCCAATGATTGAACCCGTGTCTGGAAAGCCGCAAGCACGACGGTTATTCTGCGTTAACGGAAGCTTGAAATTATTAGTCGTGAAAGCCTGCCTATCTTTTAGCTCGGCAAGGTTGTTGACCTCGTAAGACAGGGCAATAGGATTATCCTTTTCGGATAAGTCGCAAAGAATTCCGTTGATGTAAAGTTCTTTCACTTCGCTTTATATTGTGAGGCGATAAACCAAAGGCTGATGATGATTAACAGGATGCCAACGATTATCATTTCAATTTGATAAAAGCCTCCAAAACCTTATCGAAGTTTGCCTGAGTACTTTTAAGATGCTCCTTTGTAGCAACCAACTGACCCTCATTATTGTCCTGAACCTTTGTTCTTATACCCAATGATGCTGCCTGGTCTGAAATCAACTGAATAAATGTTTCCCCTACCCTCAATGGCATCTCTAAAAATGGTTTGTACTCTCCGGCGATGCCTTCAGTCATTTCGGTTACAATTACATCGTTCCCATCATAATGGTAATTGCTTCGATACCGCCCTGAATTGTCAATCATGTAGATTTGGATTCGATCTCTAAATCTATCTCGTTCAATAAATAACTCTATCATTGCCTTTGAATATTAATATCTGGTAATTGAATGGTGAACTTTACATCGAACAGGTTGCCCCGTGTGTTGTATAGCTGAAAAGAGCCTGTATTTAGCTCAACTGTCTGCCATTTAATCGGCGAAACCTTGCTTAACATTTGAACTTTAATCGAAGTAGCAAGGGATTCTAAGCCTTTAGCCTGGTCAACATCCAATCCAATAGCTCCGAACTGAACTGATTTGTTAGCCGACTTCTTGATAATGTCCGTAATCGTGTCATCATTCGCCCAGTCAAAGACATTGCGGTTCACTTTGGTATCGTTGGAGGTGCTTAATGAATAGTCTTGACGATAGCCAAATCGCCAATAATTCCAGCCTCCGAGCTTGTTCATCCATTTTAAATAGATATACGGGTCATTATCGCATGGTGTATTCACTTTGACAATAACAGGCTGTGTGATAAAGAAAGGTGCTTCATCTGTTCCTCTGTATAACTGAAGTTGGATATACTCAACATTAGCAGCCGGTGTCCCGGGCATCATTAGCCTATTGATCCCCAACGCTTCGATAATGTCTGCCTGATCAACAGGTGGCAACGCTCCATTCTGAATGATGAACTGCGATGCTGCAGCCGCCGTTAAAAACCCGGCATCGCCGTTTAAGAGGAACGAGTTAACCACACCCCCGCCAATAAGATTCTTGTTCACATCTAAAGAACTTGCACGGACTTTAATCGGTGTGCCTACAATGCTCTCCGAAAAGATGAAAGAAATATCCCACGGCAAGCCAACCCAATGTGAAGGCTCTGCAAAATCAGTTAAGAACTTCGCTTTTAAATCCTCGTTCGGTTCATTGTAGAAAGGCACATATTCAGCCATATTGCCGCCGTATGTATCGCCCAACTGTTTAGCGGAGTAGGTGACGTAAAGCGGATACGGCGCATCGTACCACGGGTTATTTGAGCCGTCCCAAACTTCTTTAAACCGAATGGTAAAACTCGCGGACAGGTTGCCGTCCTTCCAGTTTAGCGCATCGTATTTAAATTCATCCTTTGCGCTTACGATTGATTGCAGGTAGGCTTGAAGGTCAGCCCGGACGAATCCCGAAAGGTTTGGCGACCAGGTGCCGGTAACTGTCTTTAGTGTGTATGGTGTTGCCCCTGTTTTTATCTCGATCTCAATTTTATAGTTTGGCTTGGATTGCTCAATAAAAACCACGCCCGTATCGGAACCGAAGTAAGATGATAAGAACCGGAGAACTGATCTGCCTCCGTCAACAGCTACCGAAAATGCAGGCTGGTTAATATCGTACTTCGCACCTTTGACAACTACCGAAGTAGCTAACGCTAAAGCCTCTTGCCCGGCATCGTATAGCCCGTTAATCTTAATGTCAATATAACCGCCCCCGGCATCGGCTACGCTGAATATGGCATTGTCATTTCGTTGGAAGTTGATAACGATGGGATTGAAAGCCGCATTCCATTTGCTTAGGTTATTAGTGGATACCTGAACAACTGGAAGACCTGCGGTAAATCCTCCCGAAATTGGATTGTTGAACGCCTCAATGGTGAAAGCATACTGGATTAAACAGCCGTTATCATCGTGAGCGTACACTACATAGTTGCCGGGCTGAAGTCCTGAAAACACGCCGGATACTTGCCAGTCGCTTCCATTCAAAGAATATTCCAACCCGGTAAATGAGGTTGAAGCGACAGCCGTAACGCTGCCATCGTTGCCGCCTTGTTCGGTTTCGTTAGATGCCGTAACTGAGGTGAACGCTAAATCACAAGAAGGAGGTGCCGGGTCTACTGGCGTAGTGGAAGCGATATATGCAAAAGGGGTATTAAGGCTCGCTAAAATTTCATAAGATACACTTCCGTCATCGCTTAAGAAATTACCAATAAGTTCATCAGTGTCCCTGCCCCTTTCAAAGTTGGTAACGGTGCTTTTTTCGCCATCAAGACCTAAATAATCAACTGATATGGTGCCGGGGAAAGCATTATCAAAGTTTATCCGATAATCTTCAATGTCTGCTGTTTCTGACGGAAAATCAAACCCGTCTATTACGCTTACGCTCATGCCGCTTGTAATAAGTTTTCAATATCTGATTTTATCTGAGCCATATACACGGCTGTTAGCTTATCTGTGAACTGCTTTAACCTTGCCTCGGTTAATGTTTCCTTTAAAACATCCCTGCCTTGCCTGTGTAGCTTTGTACCGTGTTGAGCGATACGTTTGGCAACTATCCAAGCCATTGACCGGGGCAAGCCCCTTGCGGCACACCATTCAATGATTGCGTAAAGTGGTGGCATCTTGCCGGGCCCACGCCCACGGAAAACAAACTCAATAGAATCCGAGCCGATTAACTGCCCGGTTGTTGGTCCGATATTCGTCACTTGCAAAGACCGTTTGCTCTTGCCCGTGGCGTTCCTGTCTTCGGTATCCATGTAAGCGATTAGCTCATCACGGATAGCAAGCAGGAACTCTTCAATAAGCTCCTCCCCTAAAACAAGTATTTCGCCAACGCTTAACATTATTACTTTTATTTCATTTGAAATATTACTGAACACAAAAAACACGAGGCTGCGTATCGGTAAGAGAAATGTTAATCTCAATCCCAACCACGTTAACATCGTAAGTATCTATAACTGTCACTCCCGGCACGCTTTCGCTTATGTCATTAAAAGCGTTTTCCTTGTTCAATAAGAAAATAAATTGAGCCGCCAATGAGCGCATGGCTTCTATCTTGCTTTCCCGCTCCGATGCTTGTTCGCCCATCACCTCCTGATCAATGAACTGTAGAAATAAATTATACCTGTCATAAATCTGCCCCATGCTTGAAACCTTGAAGCCCATTTGATCGGGTTCCAAAAGAACAACAGCCGGATAGCTTTCATTATCACCGTTGATATTCTCATCCGACTTGCGGCCGTAACGAAAATAGATGGGCTGCTCTGTGGTATCTTCCAAAAGAACACCTGAACGCATTGTAGCAACGATGGCGGATATTTGTGTTTTAAGATTCATTGATTGTAAGTTCTTCGCCCGTTAGAGCAAAATATAAGTTCTGTAGTTGGTGAACGAATTTGAAAGCAGCTATATGAATATAACCGCCATTCAGGTCGCTATTTCCCCAAATAAGACCTTCCGATTCATTTTGCCAGTTTTTAATAACAACACCTCCGCCGACAGGGCTTTTGTAGATCACCTGACCACCATTGACAGTTATTTGAGATACCTCAAACCCAAACCTCAAAAGCCATTCTTCGGTAAGTGGTATGGGTTCAACGGCTTCAGGCACGTAATCATTCTCCCCAAAAGAATAATGATCTAAGTAAATCGAGGTTTCATCATATCCAAGGACCTTAGCCTCACAGCCTTTTTGCTCTTCCGTGGTGACGTAATTGCCAATTCTTAATTCCGATGGTTTCATTCTTTATTAGCTCTTTTTATTTCTGCCAGCTTCTTTTCAAAAGCCCTGGCATCTTTGTTCATTAACATTTTAGTCAAAAACTCCGAATACTTCAGAGCCTTTACATCGTTCCATCTGGTCACATCCCGACCGCTCAATGTCTCGAGTATATTTAAATCCCCGTACTTCGAGAAAACTTCAATGCCAGCCGCTTCTTCATCAGGGTCAGCTTCGTAAGCCAATAGCTTTTGTTGCTTAGAAATAATTGCGTCTGTTTCAGCAAAAAAAAATTGCCGAGTTGGATGCACGTAGTCATGGGCAGCTTCTCAACTATGCTTATCAGTTCATCCGCTTTGTCTTCATTGTACTTTGACCGGGTTACTTCGCTGTAAAGATAGTGAGCAATGATCTCAGGGATCTTATCCGTAAAATCATATTCTCCTTCCTTTGTCGTGCTTATAACCGCCTGCATTGCTTCTTTGCATCGCACCGTTCCCCAATATGGCAGGCGTTGCAATAGTCCCGGATTCAACGGGATAACAAGCCCCATCACGTCAATATCTTTTGGAACCCTTACCCGTTCATCTGAAGCCATCCATTCGTAAACCTCTTTGATAAGCTCCGAGATTAGCGTTAAGGCGTTCCCGACTTCTCTATCGGTACGCGGCTTTGAGGTTAACTGAGGCTCTCTATCAAGCCCCCAACGAAGAACCGCTAAAGGATTTGACTGATCTAAACGCCGCAAATCTATCAGGTGCTTAATTGTCAGCTCCCCGAAAGTTGGGATAACATAAAACTCTTTGCAAATCTCTATAGATAAGGGCATGATGAACAAATATAAATTAAAATCCTAACTTTAATTATTGATAACAAACTAATTATGATAAAATTCAACGGTGGCAACTTCAAAAACATGCTTGAAAAGAAAGCATCTTAAAAAGCAGAAGATCTAATGAAAGCCCGTATTCGGTCAGCCTTCCCTGACATTAAAGACTTTTCAGTAAAATTTGATATGAAAAACGAAAAGTTTACAATTCTTGGATTGACAGACGACCAGGTTCGTTTTGTGTTAGAATCCACTTAAAATATCGTTTTAGGACGTTTTAAAGTGTAGCGGCTTGAATATTTATTAAACTCATCTTTCAGAACCGTGGTAATGAAGTATCGCTTGCAATCGCTGAAGTGTCCGTATTTCTCATAGCTTGCCCCCGTTTCTTTGTCCGTAACTCTTTTTTTAAGGATTGTTCCATCAGAAGCCTCCTTTGCCATAGAGTAATCTTCAATTGATTTACGACAATCGGTGTCAATCTCAATAGTCCATCCATCGTAACCGTTCTCGTAGATCTCATTTATGAAGTCGCCTGAGATTGAAACGCCCGGTGCCGACTTTTGTACCTTATTGGAAATCCTGAAACCTTCAGAAGTTATCTGAGCGATATACTTATCAAAAAAGCTTCTGCCGTCATCATCGACTGTGCTTTTAGCATTGGCAGATGGATCGCCATAAATATGCAAGGTGTCAGCATAGAACATATCGCTTAGCCATTTGGCTGTTAGCTTTGCTGATTTACTCGCTGTGTTGTTCGGGCTTGTGCAGGGTATATCCTTTATCTGCCTTAGCTTTTTCTCATTGAGCAAGACCTGCCATACCTGAACAGAGATGTACGGATTAACGTTATTGTCTAATACAACGTGATAGGCTGTCTCTGCTGGCTTCAAATCTTTGACGTGGATGGTTTCATCAAAACATTTCCAAAAGCTCCCACCTGTTCGCCTGTAGCCCCAAAGTCCGAGCGTATAAGTTTGATACCAATACGCATTGTTCTTGCTTTTCTTGTAGCCTTCATAGATGGCTTTCCGTTGGGATGAACAATATGGGTTATTCCGATAAGTGGTATGGGTTGCTCTGATATTGAATTTCGCTGGTTCATCATCCGGGATCTCAATTGTCTTACACCATGTCCAGCTAAGTTCTTCGGTGTGTTGGAAATACTCTTGCCAAAGCCAAAAATCAGTGTAGTTGCCTTCACATTCAGGATTGAATGTAAAGTATGTTTTAACATTGCCCTCATTATACCTGAGAGACGTTAAAACAATCGTGAAATCTTCGTTATCAATTTGGTTGCCCTCTTCAATCCAACAATGAGAGGGGTTGTTAAATGATTTAATCCTGCCTACGTCATCAAGTCCTCTTCCATAAAAAGCATTGCCATTAGCCTTGCACCTTATCTCCATCCTGGTTTCATTGAATGAAAATAGCTCAGTAAGCCCCCAAGCCTCTATAACTGATTTGATCAGGCTGTATTGGGAATCCCTGACGGTATTAAGAACCTTGCGGATGATTAGGCATTGAAAATAGTCTGATGATAGGCAAGTTTCTACAAGCTGCTGTGCGGTATGTCTTGATTTACCACTATCCCGGCCACCGTAAAGAAACTCTATGTCTATATTGCTATCGCCAAGAAGATGCCTGTAGCATGGGAGATAAACACTTTCGTCTATTTCAATTTCAATTGTTGGCATCCCGTTTAGATGTAACAACTATCTTAAGTGTAGATTCACCTTCGACCTCCGTAGGAATAAGCCTTGCCGCCAGCTTATAGAACTCGGTTAGGTTTTCTTTTCCCCAAGCCTTAAGATTCGCTTTTGGATCAGATTGGAACTCAGTAAACACATCGGCAAAGACTTCTTTAACAAGCTTTGTGCTTTTGTTGACAGCTCCCTTCGGCTTGCCGGGGTTCCCTTTCTTAAATTTAGTATCAGCCACCGTATTTTCCCGTAATTATCGGTTAACAAATATACCAATTATTACAATTATTGTATATGAAATAATTTATTGCCAGAAATGCAACTGGTTCCCCCGCCCCATTGCATAATCCGTAATGGTTAGGTTACTTTCCCGGTGGATTGGGCAGGGGTGGTTACAGAGCCATTGGCTCATCGCTAATTGGCTTACTGCCGTTCCTGCCTTGTTTGAACTTCTTTAGGGCATTCTTTGCGTTCAAAGCTGAAATATAGCTGAACCCTGGCTTTATGATTATTTCCTTCTTGACATCACCGAAAAGATGATAAGTTGCGTTATTGAATTTAGCCCGATCAACTTCAAGCGTTTCATTGTTGATCTGCCAAATGGAGTGTCCTTCAAAGGGGATAATCTTGCCTATTAGCTCATGTTTGACTTCTTTTTTCTTCTTAACGGATAGTTCAATATCCTGTTTGGCGATTGGTTCAATTCTCATCTTTCATTTCTTAATCATCACTACTGTTTCCTCCCAAGTATAGCCAGCGAAGGATATGAGGGAGCGGGCGGAATCGGTAGCCGATGTCAAAACATAGCTGCCTATTTCATCTTCAAATGAGTAATCACGGTAAGTGTCAAACTCGCTATCCACCACCTTCCCCCATTCATCTTCTGATATTTCAGGGCATATGCCTAAGAGGGTGTATGAGCCGGGCGGGAGTTTAATAGCATTATCAATCCAATCCTTTTCAGGTTTATGTTTTATCAAGTAATCCTGTATTTTGTAGGGATTATCCAAATCAGGTGTTTTTATACCATTGGCGATATTGCGGGTTTTGAACAATAAATAACCCATGTTTATAATCGGACGGATTGTTCCCTTCGGCACTCTCTCCAAGCATAGCTCGGCTGTTCCTGTGTTGATGGTCATGGCTTGCTAACTTTTATTTTATCGCCAGGTCTTTTTACGCCATCCATCGTTTCAGCGCAATCATTGCAGGTATCGCCGTGTGAATAAAATAAGCTACCGCATACGTGGCATTGTTTTACCTTAGTATTCTTCTTGGTTGGTATTTTCATTTTCTTCCTCTTTAACGCCCATGCTGGGCGGTTAGTCGTATGGATTATAGGATGACATAATAACCTCCTCTCTGTCTCGCTGCATCTTGTCATAAGCTATTTTCTCCTTAAGCTTGCGCTGGTCATCCAGGGCTTTATTTACCTTGCGTTTGTTAGCACGGCTAAATGGTGGATTGATATTCTTGGTATGTCTGCTCATTCTTTCTCTTTTTAATCGGTCAATTAGCCGATATTGTGATTTATAGGGGGATTAGCCGATAATTATCTGAAATGCGTCTTGGGCTTGTTTAAAGTAGTTCTTATCGTAAATTACTCTTTTGCTCTGCGATTGTTCCAATATCTCCTTAGCTTCAGAGCGTAAAAGGTTAGCAGTAACATCTTCGCCTTGCCTAAACTTTTTTGCGGCTGCATCCAATAGTTTTTCAGCAGCCTCCTTTAATCCGGAAATTTTACCTAACTCGTAATTTGCTTGGATTATCAATTCAAGGTTTCGTTCTATCAGCTCCTTACTCTCCATGCTTTCCTCCTTTCAGGGCTTCGTGGGCTATTCTCCATATACCTTCATGTGATGGGTTTTGATTATCGCAAACGGATTCTATATGCTTCAACGCCTCCGCCATCCTTTCCCTGATTGGGTCGGGCTGGGATTTGTATTCTTGTAACCTTAAATCCGAATATTCAATACAGGCGGCTATGTAACCATCGTAAAGAGTATCGGCTTGAAAAGCGGTCATGTTTAGCCGATTGATAAGAAACTCTTTTGCCTGCTCCACCTCTCCGGCTTCTGCCTTATCGTATTCACTATATTTCCAACCCTGATTGCAAGCGGTGCAATGGCAATAGCCTATACCTGTATCAACCAATGGTTCATGGTTGCAGGCTTCTGCCTTTGGTGGCTCAACTTGGGTTGGCTCCGATTTCACAGCATCCGGCGTGGGGTGGAGTACTTTGTTTATGATTCCTTCATTAGCCAGTAATTTTGCTTTTTCAAAACCTAATGCAATTCGGTTAGACTGATATTCAGCCGTCCATAAAGCGTCAAGCTCAAACAGTTTTTCTAACTGAGGATCGCCCTCAATCCTGTGACCAGCAAAATACTTTGCAAGCAATTGGTGCGCATCCCCCGTTGGCTCCTTCCCTGTATTTGATTGCTGCACAAACTCACAATCTGAACCAATTACATGATGCCCATACCATGTATCGCACCAAATGCCTTGTTGCCCGTCACCGCTAACTGCGTACTTCCGAACCTCGTGAATATCACCTGTTGATTTATCTTTGACGTATAGTTTCATACTATTGTGGTTAGTGATTTCTGCTTCCGGCTGCTCCTTCAATACGATGGCGATGCGGGTTTTGCATCCAAATGGGCTGTATTCATCAAGTTCAAACCATGCTCCCGGATGATTCTCAAACTGCTTAGCTATCCGCACCTCTTTTCCTAAAATACATTCAGTACCTTCTGGAAGGTTAGTATCGTCGGGGAGGGTAACATCGTTGGCGTACTCTTCGAAGTTCTGCCAGTGTTCATTAGTAACTCTATTAGCACCTGCTGTGTGAAAGTCTAAGAATTGCTTGTACGGGTTCACCTCCCTCCACTTCCGCTCTCCAGCAATAGTGGTTAGTTTTATGATGGTTCCTGGAGCGAAACCTGCTTGATTACTCATCGACGTCTTCATCCGAAAGAAGAGATATGCAGGTTAGCGATTGAAAGTTGATGCTTACGTCTGTCTTCGAAACATCTGCTACAGGACGATACCATGTGCCTAACCTTATTTCCATATCTTCAGGAAATGATATAAGGGCTTTTTGTAATTCTGCGTTTGTCATTTGTTTTCTCTTTACTGTTGTGGTTTAATGTCTTGGGCTAATCGTAAATACTTGGAATGACTGTTATAAATCCTTCACCTTTGGGCTTGTGACCATCGGCATACGAAATGTGTGCACGAACTTCTTCTGCCCCATATTCATACACGGTCTTATAACCAAAGAATGTGCAAACCCGTTCAGCCTGAGCTTTATAGTCTTTCTTCCATTCAGGCTTGAAAAAACCAGCCTTGCATAAAGCTTTGAAGTCGAAAAACTCTTTCATAAACCTTTCCAAAACGGCTTCATCGCTTGTATCTCGGTTTCTTATATTTTTCTCTTCAATCTGCTCTCGGTTCTTTGGCTCCATAGCCGCTTGTTCTGATTTCATAACAGTTTGCTTAGATCGGTGTCAATAATGGATTGCTGAATCATGCCGTGGATAGTAAAACTTCCATCTGCTTCTTCGGCTGCTACTATCAAGGCTTGTTTGGCGAATAATTCACAGACCTCATCAAAGTAAGATGCCTGACCGAACTCGTTTAAGTGTTCCCATTTAAGATTATGATGTTTTTTAGCCACCTTATCCTTGCATTGCTGTAGCGTTAGTGCGTTCATGGTTTATTATTTTATATGGTCGATAGCCGCTTTAACGGCAGTCCAGAACTGTTTATAACCTGCATACTGATGGGGTGAATAGAAAAGGATGCTGTCTATTGCCAGCATTTCATCGCAGAGCATATGAGCGCACTCTTTGCAAACTCTTTCCGACAGGCCGGTAATTGACTTAAACTTCTCTATCAGCTCTCTTGCTTTCTCTGATGGGGTCATGGTTAATCTTATCGTAAGTCAGTTCAAAAATATCAGGCTTGCAAGGGTAGAACTCGCCCTTAACCCCCTTGATGATAAAGTCCCCAATGTCTGCTACTTGCATTTCTCCGTGGCTTTCAAGTGTTTTAAAGAACATGCCCTGCTTTCTAACTATATCCACATAGTCATCCCACTTATTGTGTTCAATTTGGGTGGATAGTTTTGGCTGATCCTCTCCGTGGATAAATTTGTAAACTTCAAAGATGTTATCGGATTGCAGTTGCATTGCTTCAATCTCTACTGGTTTTTTTCTGTACTTCATTTTTCTTCTTTTCTTTTACCCTCCGCTAAAAGGAGGAGTTAACGCCTTTCCTTTTGCTCTCTTGCTTGTATTTCTTTAATCGCAAGCCAAAGGTTTTCTAAAGCCTCTGTGCCAAGTGGGTATAAATTACCCTGCCCCTTTTTCAAGCCTTCAAGGTAAATCGCAAGTTTACAGAGAAGATCTGAATTAGCTTTTGGCTGTTCTGCTTGCTTTGGTATTTGGTCCATTATGCTGAATATTTTAAGTTAAAATCTCTTTGATGCAAAGCAATGTAAGTGCGCTCTGCTATTGCGCCGATAATCTCTTTGCTTAATCCGCTCATCTTTTCGTAGAATGATTGAAACGCTTTGTTGTAAGCTGGCAACAGGCTACCGTCATTAATCATTGAGATTGTTTTGTCGGCTCCGTTTGTCATCATTGACCATTCTACGGCTAAGTCTAAAGTTGATTTTTCGGAGGTGGTTAAGTTTTTCATTGTGCTATCTGATTTGATATTCAAAGATACAATATTTGATATTAATAATACCAATAAATATTAATTATTATTTTTTATCTTATTTATTTACCTTTGCCCTATGCCTGATAAACCGAATAGAGGTCGTCCTATTAAAGCATCCAAAACCAAACAGATGAATGTTCGGGTTGAGATTGCCAAACTGGAAAGCGATAAGATGAAAGAGCGAACTAAATACATGTCGTTTAGTCAATACGTGAATAGCCTTATTGATAAAGATTTCGAAGGCTAACCCCTCCCACTATACGCCAGCATCCCGGCTACTCGCTTAAATCAGATTTAGCTAAGTGGTAAAGGTGTATCGCATCAGCCTCGTTATCGTTACTCCCCGTGTAACCGTATTTAAGCCCCGCTGCTTCAATCATTTTATCTTTGTTAGCATTGCCCTTGCCTGTGGCATATTTCTTTATCTCAGCGGCTGAATATGCCCTGTAATTGATTCCCTGCTCTTCGCAGAATGTTTCGATTATGGCAACCATCTTTGAGGCGTGTATGATTGAGTTCTTATGGAACCCAGCAACACGCTCGTAAACGATTACTGAAATATCTTCCAGTTTGCACACTTCGGCAAGCTTTGCCCTGAAGCGGAGCATCTTCATTCCACTGCTTTCGTCTTTACGGGTTGTGAAATCCCAACAGCCGTATGCGTTTTGGGTACACCATCCGCAGTTTGAGGCTTGATCAATTGATAATATTTTCATATTTCCTTCTTCAATTTACTGTTTTTATAGCTGATTTGCAAGGGGTTAGCTCACTAAAGTTTGCCCGATAATTCAAATATTCGCTAATATCCATTCGCTTAATTCCAACTTTTGAAATTGCTTCGTTCATTAACCTATCAGCTTGTTCGGGACGATTCTTCTGATTAAGCAAATAGTCTTCTTCAATCCGGGCTAATATCGCCTCTCGTTCTTTTTCGGTTAGTTCAACAGATATTGAAATTGTCCTTTTCCCACCTTCAGATCCTTGTTTCTCCCATATCTCGTCAAAGTCATACATCCAATCCTGAATTTGTTTTTGCTGTTCAGTTTGGGTTAAGATTTTTGGAGCGGTTAAATCGGTTTTCTTGTTCTTTAGGTCGTTTAGAAGCTCTTTCATTTTTTCTGGCATTTCCACCGGCTCAGAAATCTGATCAAGCTCCATATCAATCAATCGTTTTTCCTTTGCCCGTGCTGCTTCAAACTCTGCATTACGTTCTTCGATGTACTTTTCAAACCAATCGAAAATCACGTTCCCATCAATTCGGTCATAAACTTGCCCGTAGTATCCGAGCTTTGCCCGTTTGAAGCACAGCACGAAATCATCAATCTTGTACTGCCCGTAAGCTTCAATCATCAGTTCCACCGTGCTTGCTACCTGTGCGCCGTTCATCATCTTGCCGATGTTGAAGAAGCTTATTAGGTCGGTTATAACTTTAACCAATAGGGCTTTTGCAACCGTTTCTCCCCTAACAGTCTGCATTTTCCCGTCAACCTTGCGTTCGATACTCGTGCTGCAAACTCGCAATATCGAAGGGCTTTGACTGATGACAATGTCGGCAACCGTTTTAGGCTTGATAGCCTGCAAGTATTCGGTCGGCTGCTGCATCAAGGTCATCAACTGATTGCTGCCTTTCTTCTCGATTTGTTGATTTTCCATTTTGTTTCTGATGTTCAATTAATTTTTGGCTCCAGTTCTCTCTATCCCATCCATCGCTGATGAAGGTTTCCAGGCTTTGCGTAGCTGCTCCGCTCATTTTTTTGTACGGCCAGTAAGATTTGTATTGCTCTGTGAAGTACTCCAACCGCCCCGAAGCTTTTAGAACTCGAAGGAACTCCGCAATTTTTATGAGCTTGTTGAAATTTTTTGTTTCTGTGAAGTTGAAATCGTGCAAAATTTTTAAAGACAAATCAGAAATATTTTTTTCTTCTAAGTCATCCTCAAAAAAAGCAAGCCCTTTCTCTTGTTCTATTGTTATTGGTTCTATTGTTATATTGTTATATTGTTTATTTATACTATCAATGCTTTGTACCGTGCTTTCACTTTGGTTTGTAGTGTGCTTTGTACCGTGCTTTATCAGTGCTTTGTCAAGTGATTTATCACGTGGTTTGTCATTTTTTGACAGTGCAACTATGTTTGAGCTGTACTGATTTTGGCTCTTTTGTACCATGATAATAAAGCCCCATTCGATAAGATCCGTAAGCGTGTTTATGTAGGTGTTATAGGAGCTGATGCCAATGGCAGACTTAGCCATTTCAGTAGGCAACCCGAAGCTTTTAACCCATCCCATACGGTTCCAATGTTCAATGCAGAAGAAGTATAGAGCGGTGTGATTTGGCTTCACTCTGCCTTGATTTTCAAATGCAAAGTCAAACCATGCCCGGCTTAGATCGTAGCCTGTTATATTATCAGTTTTAGCCATTTTTCTTTTTATATACCGGGTATAAATACCCATCGTAAACTGTTAAAAACTCATCTTTCAGGTAAGGATATTTGGCAATTAATACCAGGTTCCTTTGCCTGATGTATTCCGCTATCTTAGGCGGGTGCTGGTATTTCAAACCTTAAGCAGCATCTTTATATCTGAGATGCTTATTTCTTCTCCTATACCTGGCTTCGTTCTTCTGATCGATTGTAGAAATCTGCCTAAACCTGCCCCGACATGCATCTGCGGATCTTCCAAGTCTTTTTCCTAATTGACTATTCATGTACCATCCATAATTACCCATCAAGTAAGCCGTGTCTGCTTCTGACCAATGGGATTGAGGAATTCTCTTTGGCTTTGGAATAATAACTTTAACCGGATTCTTTTCATAAGCCTTATCTTCATATAGCCATTCGCCGCTTCCTATAGCTTCCAAATCATTAATCCTGCTCTGCGCTATATCGGCTACTGAAGTGCCGGGATACAGGTTTATTAAGTTATTCCAATGCTGTTATTTCCTCAGTGATGCTCATATCAATTCCTCCACCTTTACCGAAAACCGTTTACCGTCTTTCCCTTCCACGATAACCGCCCGGTGATAGGTTTCAATTACTGTTACCTTATCGCCTTTCTTGCCGTATAGCAATCCCTTTTTCATGGTGCTGTATTTATCGGTGAGAAGGGTTTTCATGCTGCTACCTCTTTTAAATTGCCCCACTGAGAAGCCATAGCTTTTGCGATACCAGGAAAAGTTTTTGATCTAAGTTTCTTTATTTCATCGGTTCCATAAGCCATCTTTTTACCGTCTGCTCCTACTGGATCGCACATCCATTTAGGCATTTTCTTGCCAGTGGGCGTTATATAGAACTCCCCCTTGCCTACGTGGGTAACGTCGGTATCAAATAGGTTTGGAGCTGAATTATGGTAAAGCGCCGGCAGATTCTTAAGCCACAAGCATGTTGTTTTCTGCGCTTCATCCCCAAAGAAATAAGGCTGTATAATCTGATCGGGTTTTCTGTAAAACGTGCTCATAATCCCCATCGGGTTTTCAATAGCTATCCTTTCAATTGGAGCATTTACCATCGCCATAAAAAAATCAATACCTTCCTGTTGCCTACCGTCTTTTCGCTTCTGCTCGAAGTGTTTCGCCCCGCTTACTGCTAAGTGGGTACACGGCGGGAAAGCAATCATCATATCCCAATACCCCCCCCCAATTACTTTAATCACATCGTCTTGTATATGCCATTCAGGATGACCGCCTGAGCATTCCTGTATATCACAGCTAAATGCCTCATGCCCCAACTTGCGGAACTCGATGCAAACCGCCTGGCTTTCCTCGCATGCAACTAAAACTTTCATGCTGATTTTTGCAGCCAGTATTCTTTAAACTTTATCCCATTCCTTACAATCTCACGGTCCAGTATTGTCATTCCGTACTTCCTGCGAAGCTTAGAGATATAAGCCCTGCCGTCTAAAGTCCTTACTAAGACATAGATTTTTTGATTGGTCAGTATTTCGCCGTTCTCTAACAGCTTTTTGATCTTGGGTAAATAGTTTTGATTGCTCATTTTATTGGTTTTAAACCTGCCATTATCCTTCCTCGGCTGTTCCGTATATGGCTGATAGCCGGGGATGTCAAGATGGGTTTGTATCATGCTGATTTCCTTAAATTTTCTGGCAACTCAAATCCTTTCGCTTTTGCAACTGCCTGGTTAAATAATGCCCATGTGCTTTCATCTTTGAACTTGCAATGAGCGGTTCCTTTTTTAAAGCCCTTGATCTCGAAGAAGCCCCAATCGTACCATACATTCGGCTCCATGTTCACCTTTCTTGAAAAGTGGTAAAGTGGATCAATCTGTTCCCGGCTGGCGGTTACGTATGCCAATGCTTTACATAAGTCTTCTAAAAGAGTGTCATTGCTATGGCTGCCCCAAACAGCTTCAATTTGATTAGCACTATAGCTTGGCTTAAAAACACAGTTCAGTATGAACTTTTTATTTATCATGTAATGGCTGTTGGTTTTCCAACCTTCCACGTTGTACCTGTTTTCGCTGTAGTGGTAAGTAAGTTTCTCGAAAACCTCCAACAGTACCTTATCCATCCGCTGGCCGTGCGTGCCGATTACCAATTCAAACATTTTATAGATGTTTTTCATAGTGAACGGTACTTTCTCTTGCTGCTCAACAAACTTGTTTATGTCAGAAATAAGGCTTTTGGTCATGAACTTTTCCATGTTCATTTTACCGAAGATCCATTTCCAGGCTTTTTTCTGTAGGTCTTTTTGGAAGGATGCTTTTGTGGTTTCAGATTCGCCCTGCTTGCAAGTAAAAGTTAATGAGCCGCCACCAATTTCCCCGATAAGGGTGTTCATCTTTATGCCGTTACTGATAACTTCATCGTACAACTTGCAGGCGTTCACGTAGCGTTGCACCACCTCCCGAACGGCGTTGTAGCCCATAATCCCGTTCGATTGATATTCGGGTTCGTCTTCCTCGCTTTCAAAGTAGTCGCCAAAGTCATTATCTGTCTTTGGCTTGTATAGATGGACTAATCCAATCTCAATACTCGTTTTACGTTCAGCTTCAGAAAACACATCGCCAAGGTTTTCAGATTTGCCGTAATCTCTTATCAGTGATAGAAGCTGCTTGCGGTAACTGGAATAATCGTTTGCCAGTGTTTGGTAATTGCAAAGCGCAACAATGTGGCAACCAGACGGCGCAATGCTCCACGCATGCAGGATGTGCTTTTCATCTGCACTGAAAGGCGGGTTCATGTATATAGCGTGTATGTGGCTAATCTCATGCGCCTGTAGTTGTAGAAAGTCTGCTTTTAAGAATTTAGATTTAGAAGCTACAATCTTCGCTAAGTCATGATTAAGCTCACAGGTTAGCACGTTGGCTCCGGCTCCTATACAGTAATCAACTATATCGCCTTTACCCGCTGAAGGCTCCAAAATGGTTTTGCCATTTAGGTTCTCTCCGGCAAGCATGTAGGAAATGATTGCTTTCGGTGTTGGGTAAAAATCTTTATTGAACATCTAACCTTGATTTGCTTAATCCTAATTCTTTAGCCCGTAAGGGGTTTAATTCAACTTCTGAATGATGTTGCCAGCAGAGAGCTTTAAAGTATCTCACATCCGTTAAGAGGTTGCCCACTCTGCCAGCCGAATGATGCAGGGTAACTTCATTGCTGTAGCAGCCGGGATACTCACAATGGCGGTCTTTTAAATACTCAGCTTTTAGCTTTGCGTATTCCCTTTCTTGCTTGGCTCTTTTCTTACTGCGTTTAGCTATCATAAAAACTCAGCTACATTATCCAGTATATCTTGCCTGTCGAAGTGAAAGCACCTCACTATGGCATCAATAACCGCGTTGTAATACTTTCCAAATTCAAGGTCATCCATGGCGGCAAATGATATGCTCTTAGCTTCCTTTACTACTTCGCCGTGGATGTTTACCCGTTCTTCGTAATAGCCTGCTTCAATGGTTAAATCCTTTCTCAGGTAGTCCATATTGGTGTACTGTTCCTGGTTTTCAAAAACCATGTTGAACAGGGCAAATGCTTTGCGATGGAACTGAATATTTCGAGGCTTTGTCACCTTTGCCATAAAGGGCTCACCAGCTTTAAATCGTTTCAGGTTTTCTTTGTCCTGATCATAAGCCGGGAGGATGTTTCCCGAAAGGGTTTTGCAAAGCATGATATCCATTAGAAAATCAGTTTGTTGTAAGCCTCGGTTACTTTTTCCCAAAAGGCAGGAACTTTCTCACTCGCCTCTTTTAGTTGTGCCTCGTATTGTTCCCGGCAAGCCTTATAGTAATAGATCGGCTTTACATCGCACCTGTCGTCATAGCTTATGAAAATCACATCGCTAATGGTATCGCCGTTAAAAAAGGCTGATAATATCTGACTGTCATACTTCGCCGGCACACCACCTTCTATGCAATACTGAGCGTGTGTTTTAGTGGAAGGGCATTTGATCTCATATGAGATATTATAAATGCCATTCGTTTTGGAAAGCCCATCCGGAGAATAGCCCGAATAGTCAAGCTTTTGATGCCCGACAAATCCAACCTCTTCAATTTTGGTTTTGCTCAGGTCCTGATAGGCTCTCCGTGCAAAAGGCTCCATGTCTATCCCTCGCTGCATTTCTGAGCTTACATAGCTATCTTCTAAAACAGGGTTAACCATTTCGGCAACTATCTCATAAATCAAAACGGGATCTGCTTTCTTGGAAAGCACAGACTTTAACCGTGTGCCTGTGATCTTGCCGAGCCGAAGCCGAAGCCACTCGTCAGAGCCTTGCTCAATGTCACGGTAGATTTTCACGCTGGTTGGCTGTTTAAAAATTCAACACGTTCCTGCATTTCTTTTGTGAACCGTGCTTTTAAATCATCCTTCAGCTCCCGAACTTCTTTATCTGCCTGAATAGGTTTTGAGAATGCCAGGTATTCCCGTTGCAGATCTTCTAAGGATGTACAGGCGTTCAAAATCTTTAAAGCACCTGTGTTATCAACTTTCTGTAATTGTGGCTTATTTGGACGGAAACGGAGCGCATCCATTGTTTCGCTGCCCATTCGTACATTCTCTTTGATGTAGATTTGAACCGGGATGTTTACCCAATCTTCAAGGTGTTTTGAACCGCCTACAAATGATTGTAGTATCTTGCCGTTCTCAACATTTATGATCATCGGCTTTATGTTCTCTCTGAAGGTTGCAATTCTGAACATTCCTTTTGCGCCGCGTACCTTAGCTTCTTTCCATTCTACTTTTTCGATTGTAGCGATGATTTCAGAAGGCGTCATTTCATCGAGGTCAACCGCTCCTAAGAATTCGGTTTTATCGTATTTTCTCCAGTGTGTTTTAGTTGCCATTTTGCTATTTGATTAATTGTATTGTGCGTAGATGTAGAGTACTGAAAGGATGAATATGAATAGTGCTATTGCTATGTCACGCCACCGTGGTCTTTCCGGCTGCTGTTCTGGTTCGATGTGGTTATATACCATTATAGTGCGTAGTGTATGAATGTGAAGAGTGCCGTTAATCCTACTCCGATATGAATAAGCAGCCAGTTTATCTGCTCCGCTTCCCTTGCCCGTGTATCTCGGTGCTTGTAGGGTTTGCTATCCATGTCGTGGTGCGGTTTCATGGCATAGCTAATTTTTGAGCCTGTTCGATTAGTTGCTTTTTGCTCTCTAAGTAGTTGATGATGCCTTGCTTCATTACTTTTGCCAAGCAGTCAACTTTTGGCTTTTCCATTCCGAAAGGATGATGCTTTACCTCTCCATCGGGGTAGGCGGTGCGGGTTACGTTAAGCAGCATCTGATACCTCGCTTTCATAGTTCTGAGTGAATGCTTCAAAGGCAGCAGACCGTGCCTTGTTAATCGCCATCAGGAAGTTTAACCTGTTCATAGGGTTATCATCCACGGCGTTGAACTGCTCTACTTGAATGTCAAGCAATTCGCAGAAAAGAATGTATTCCGATATATTTCTCATGCTGCTTTAGTTTTATTAAGGTTTACAATTTTGGTTTCTTTGATCTCAAGCTCTTCCAGTTCAGAATCGCTTAATGAATCGATGTAGGCTTCTATCTGATCTTGCCAACCGAACATGTCAACCAGGATGACCGCTAAATCTTTGTCGCTCAATTCCTGCGAATAGTCAACTTCGGTTTGAGCAATCAGCTCGCTACGGTCCATCGTGTCGGCGATAAACTCAATGATGTTATCCTCATCAATATCCACCTGATGGGTTTTGCCAGCATCTTCGAAAGTCACAGTTGCCCATTTGTAGCTGTGCTTTGCTTTTAGTTCTTGATTGATTATATTTGCCATTGCTATTTGATTTAAGGCTCCCTGCTACATACAGGGGGCTTTTTTATTTTTCAGGGCATCCAGCCCGGTTCGTGTTGTTGAATTGCTTCTATCCTGTCTTTTAGTTCAGCACAAGCTTTTAAATAGTCCTTATGCTGCTGCCTGCGCATCCATTGCTTGTAAGAAGGTTCAGCCGATTTCTTTGGCTGCTTCCTTACGGGCTGATCTGATATGTAGGCGATGGATAGCATTAGGCTATGCGTTTGATGTTCAAATACTTCTTGTCCTCTGCCTGCTCTAATTTGAATTTCAGATCAGGGTACATCATCTTAATCCGTCCGCTTATTACTGAGCTTACTGTTTGAAGCTTGTTGTAATGCGTGGTGATCTGACCGCCTACAGGTATTGCGATTATGGTAGCCGTCCATGATGGGCGTTTTTCCTGCGGTGCTACATCTACTATTTTGCTCATATTCCGTTTCTTGAAGTCCAAAGGGCACACTCTGCCCTGTTTGTTAATCCTAATTTTGCTCTGATGCTTTGACCGTGACCTATTACCGTGCTTTCTGCGAGGCAAAGGGTGTCGGCAATGTTCTTATCAGGCATTGGGTAAAGCGATAAAACCCGCACCTCTGAGGCTGTTATTACCTGCCCGTTTTCCAATGGGATGAGGTTTCCCAAATGCTCGGGGATGCTCATTGTACCATCTTCTGAAATGTCAGGCGTAAAGTCTAAGCGGTTATAATGGTCAAGGATGAAGTGTTGCATTTCTGCCACGCTTGCATTAAAGCCCATTGTTTTGCGGATGATCTCAAAGACGAACTGAGGCAACTCTTGAAAATTCCAGATTTGCTCATCGTGGATTGCCATTACTTTATTGTCGCCAACGGCATAGAACTCAACCTCTTTCGAGTTCATTCCAGGGAGCATGTTTTTGTGGGCGTTCATTTTTGGCAGTTTCTTAGGGTTGTGGTTTATTTTTTTATTGTTCTATCTTTGGTTTCTGTACAGAACAAATGTAATAGAGAATTTATCTATTTGCAATAGACAAATAGATTTATTTTCTACTTCACACGTAAGTTATTGAATATCAGTTAGATTATTTTTCTAATGACATTAAAGGATAGATTAAAGGCGATTGCCGAACATTATGAGTTAGATGTTCGTGGGTTTGAAAAATCCGCCGATCTGTCAAATGGGTACGTCAATAATGCTGGTAACACCCTGAGACCCGCATCACTTGATAAGATTTTAGAGAAATACCCGGAGATAAATAAAGTTTGGCTCATAACAGGAGAAGGAAAAATGTTGGCAAATCCTCGCTTAGAAGCGGATGTTATCTCATTAGCTACAGACCCTATGGATGATAACCGAGGGAAAAAGTTTGTTGAAAACGCCGATGGGTCTCTTTCAATGAATGTCCCAATAGTTCCAGTTAAAGCTCAAGCGGGCTATTTGTTGGGATTTCAAGACCCTGAATGGTTTGATGATATGGAAATCATAGGAGTGACCGTAGATAAACGACATCTTGGACATTATATGGCTTTCGAGGTGAAGGGCGATAGTATGACATCTTACGACCCCGAAACGGCAGAAAGGAGTGTTTATGAGGGGCGAATTGTCGTCGGAAGAGATTTACAACGCCATCACTGGCGTTCTAAGTTGCACATCGGCAGTGAATTTCCGTGGGTTATCGTACACAAGAAAGAGGGAATTTTGATAAAAGATATAATTGCCCACGATGTGGAAAACGGCATCATTACAATTCATTCCCTTAATCCTAAATATGAAGACGAAAAACTTTATCTGGACGAAGTGGAACAGATTTTCGATGTGGTGCAGATAGTTAAAAAACGAAAAAGATAAACCCACCAATATGAAAAAACTAATCCTACTCCTATTTCTTGCCACGCTTTCCATTACTTGCAAAAAGGATGGAACAGTTGACGATCAACGTTGCGATGTTCACAATGGGCATCAGCTATTCTTAGGGCCGCAAGGTGGCTGCTATTATGTTAATTCAAGCGGCAACAAGACGTATGTAGATAGGTCGGAGTGTATTAATTGCAGGTAAGATGGGGAACTTTCTAACAAGCACCTTAAAGTATGCCGCCAAGCGGGAGGTATACAACCAAACAAGTAAATTTATCAGGTCAAAGAATCCAGCAGAAGAAAAGCTGACAAGAGTTTTTAAGGTGCTGCTGCTGATCTTCTGCGGAATGGGTGCGCTCATTAATTTATCCTCACAAAAAAACTTCGGGCTTGCTTTCTGTATTTTTTTAATCCCATTTGCTTCGCTAAAAGTCCTTTCTATTCTGAACAAGCTGCTTTTTGTTCGGTCAACGCCCGTTTACGATGAAGTGCCGGTTTATAAGACCGATAGGCGATACAAGACAGGGGCAAAAATCAGCCACTACAAATTGAAGCGGGTTTCTAAAGACCCGTTTACCGCCCAGGAGCTATCAGACCACCTAAGAAAATACACTTTGCGGCTAATTGCATGGTCGTCACTAATCGGAATTTTAATCTACTCATCATACTAACTATGAAAAACACCTTATTAATTCTCTTTTTGGCGGCTGCTATGGTTGGGTGCAAGAAAGACGAAAGCAAAACCTCGGAGCCAACAATCAACGGCAAATGGAAACTCACATTTAGAAAAGACGTGGGCAATGCTACCAACAACGACATGGCAGCATACGAGTTCAACGATACCTATACTATATCCGATAACTCATTTTCTTTCGACTTCGGCAACGATGCCGCCCAAACCGATAAGGGCGTAAAGACTTATTCATCTACTTATAGTAATGGTCAGATTACGCTTCAGGGATCAACGTACTGGCAATACTTTAAAGTAATATCGGTATCTGCAACTGAATTGAAGCTTCAGCCGTGGTATAAAGGAACGAACGGACAGGTTTCAAACCTATCTGTTGAATATGAATTACTGCAAAGGGTCAACTAATGCAATCCCACCCCGTAACCTTTGATCTTGCCCGTGCGCTTCGGTTTAAGGCCGTCCGAAAGCATTTAAAAATGTCGCAAGCTGAACTGGCAAAGGTGCTGAAGGTGAGCCAAACGCTAATCAGCTTCATTGAGAAAGGGCAGGCAGATATAACCTCAGAGATATACGAGATACTATTCAATAAGTTCAATATCTCAATAGCCTACCTGAATGCCAACAACGGCAGCATTGAGCGCAAAAACGAACCGGGGCAAAAGCAATTGCTAAACGTGATCAAAACGCTTCATGCCGATGTGGAACTGCTAAAGTCCGAAATGGAAATGCTAAAAATGGAACGGAACAATAGGCTAAAGCTCGTAAAATGAAAATCCTAATCTTTCATCCACGCAGGCACAGAAGGCTTAGAGTTAAACGCTTTGAAACTTGCGACCGCTATGTACATGAATACTGCTTAGGATCGAAGCGAAAACATGGCAGTTACGCCTTACGGCTAACGGCTAAGTGGAAGTTCTTTATTGGAGAGTTGAACTGACAACAAGGCAGTACCATAACCCGTACCAACAATAACACATTTCCCGAGTAAAAACCCCCTTTAAAACGCATGAAACCGTGCTTCCCGTCCTCCTGGTCGAATATTTATCCCGAATGGTAACAAAGGTATGAGTTTTGCTATCAAAGGTGTAAATTCAACAAATCGAACTTTAAAGCATTATGAGAAAATTAGTTTATGGCATTATAGGCATGTTTGCTGTACTGTCACTTAGTTCCTGCGGCTATAATACCATGGTAAAATTAGACGAGCAGGTACAATCACAATGGGCGCAGGTACAGAACGTGTATCAGCGACGTGCCGACCTGATCCCAAATTTAGTAGCCACAGTGAAAGGAGCTGCCAATTTTGAGAAAGAAACCTTAACTGCCGTTATCGAGGCTCGTGCGAAAGCTACCCAAGTAACAGTCGACCCCACCAAACTCACACCAGAATCAATTGAGAAGTTCCAGGCTGCACAAGGGCAATTGTCCCAAGCACTTGGCCGGCTTTTGGTTGTTACCGAAAACTATCCCGATCTGAAAGCAAACGCCAACTTCCAGGAGCTGCAGGCACAGATTGAAGGAACAGAAAACCGGATCACAGTTGAGCGCCAAAAGTTTAACGATGTGACGCAGGAATACAATTCTAAAATAAGAAGCTTCCCTAATAACATCACAGCAGGCATGTTCGGCTTCACCAAGAAAGGTTATTTCCAGGCAGACGCAGCCTCACAAAAGGCTCCTACTGTTCAGTTTTAAAAAGACAAACAGAAGTGCGCCCTCAAACTGAGGCGCACTTACTCAATTAAGCAAATGGCATTATTTACTGAAGACGAGCAATTGCAAATACGCAAAGCTATTGAAGCAGCCGAAGGCTCAACTTCCGGCGAGATCAGGATTTGCGTGGAAAAAACCTGCTCTGAAGATGTGCTGGACCGGGCAGCAAATTACTTTGCCAAGCTCGATATGAACAAAACAGCTCTTCGCAATGGCGTGCTCATTTATTTGGCAACAAACGATCGGAAGTTTGCGGTCATTGGTGATGCCGGTATAAACCGCCTGGTACCTGCTGATTTTTGGGAGAGCACAAAAGAAGCCATGCTTTCGCACTTCAAAAGCGGGAACCTTGTTGAGGGGATAATCACCGGCATCAGCCGTACAGGCGAACAGCTCAAAGCTTACTTTCCTTACCAGGACAGCGATAAGAACGAGCTATCAGATGACATTTCTTTTATGGAAGGCAATTAATGGCAACGTTCAGAAATTTACAAACATTGATCAAGTTCTTACAGGTATCTGCTCTTTTAGCCTTACTCTTTACCTTATCGGCAAACGCTCAAAACTTCCCCGAGAAACCCAATAAGCTGGTAAATGATTATACCGGTACGCTTTCCGCAGATGAGGTAAATCGCCTGGAGCAAAAGCTTGTTGCCTTTAACGATTCAACTTCCACTCAAATCGCGGTAGTGCTTATCAAATCTTTGAACGGATACGATATAGCCGACTACGCTGTTCGCCTGGCTGAAAAGTGGGGCGTTGGCGGAAGCAAAAACAACAACGGCATCATGGTGCTTGCTGCGCTTAATGACCGAAAGCTCACCATCCAGACCGGCTACGGAGTTGAAGGCGCACTGCCTGATGCTATAACTGCCCGCATCCGTACCAACGAGATCAATCCGTATTTCAAAGAAGGGCGCTACTATGAGGGCCTGGACCGTGGAACAGACGCAATTATATCCTACACTAAAGGCGAGTACAAGAATGATGAGCCTAAAAAGACATCCAAGAAATCTAATTCGCCAATCGGGATAATCATTTTTATCATCATCATGATCCTGATTTTCCGCTCACGCGGTGGAGGTGGCGGCAGAGGCGGCAGCCAGATTATTGGCAGGCGTGGTGGCGCAAGCCCATTCTGGTGGATGCTGGCAGGTTCAGCCATGGGCAGAAGCAGCGGCGGAGGCTGGGGCGGATTCTCTGGCGGAAGCGGAGGCTTTGGTGGTGGCGGAGGAGGTGGCTTCGGCGGTTTTGGAGGAGGAAGCTTCGGCGGCGGCGGCTCGAGCGGAAGCTGGTAGCCTAACATTCCTCTCAACATTTAGATATACAATGCTTAGAAAAGATTTGATAACAAGCGAGATGCAGAAGCTTGCACAAGTGCTTGCCAGGATTATAGGTTTAAAGAAAGATGGAGAGATTGAAGAAGCACACAAAGCCATCGCAAATACATTGAGCGAGGGCTTCAGCCTCGACGAAAGCTTTTTGAATACAAGCACGCCAGCTGAATTTCAAGTGTTTCTTAATCAACAGCGATATTCCGAGGAAAAACTCAATGTTCTTACCCAGCTCCTTTTTGAAAGCGCCCACCCTTTTGAGGATCTTCTTGAAATACACAATCGCCTGCGCCTTGTGCTGGTGGTGTTTAATCAGCTCGAAAAAGAATATCACACCCAATCTTTAGACAACATCGCCAAAAGGCAGATGATCGATAAGTTTTTAAACACAGATCAGTATGAGTGACCTGAAGTGGGAGAAACTTTCATCAACCTACGTGGTGAAGGAAAGGTGGGCAACTCTGCGAGTGGATGAATGTAAGATGCCCAACGGCACGATTATCCCTGATTATTATGTGCTTGAATATCCTGATTGGGTGAATGCGTTGGCATTAACGGAAGACAACCAAGTAGTGATTATTAGACAGTACCGGCACGCGGTTGAGGAGGTAATTACCGAACTTCCGGGCGGCTGTATTGATCCCGGCGAAAGCCCCGAGCAAGCTATCGCACGCGAACTGCTCGAAGAAACGGGATATGCTTTCAACTCTATTGAACCTCTCGCAACTCTTTATGCCAATCCTTCAACCGGTAACAACAAAACGTTCAGCTATTTAGCTAAACGTGGCAGGAAAGTGCAGGAGCAACACCTTGACGGACGAGAGGAAATCGAAATTGAGTTGGTTAGTATTGACAAGCTTAAACAGATGCTGCTGGATAATCAATTCGGACAGGCGCTGCATGCCAGCGCAATCTTCTATGCGCTACAGAAACTTGGGGAACTGTAGAAACCAAATTCCACGCTAGTGCTTTTCGGTAGAATCTTTATGTAGCTTATCTTTCACCTTATCAGCTGCATTCTCAAGCCCATCACCAATTTTCCCAAATCCATCTTTCACCTTCTGATCGGTGCTGTCTAGCCACACTCCCATAGAATCTGCTCTGGCTTTTGCAGACGTGATAATGGTATAAACCGTATCCATTCTGAAAACAATTGTCCGGCTGGAATCAGGGTAATCCCAAATTTCAGTTTGATTGACAACGTTCCTTTTGGCAGGCTCGCCTACTGCCGCAACTACTTCGTCTTTAGTCATTCCATTCCCTACACTGCCAAGTTTCTTCGGGCTTTGGCTGCATCCCGCCAGGTATATAGCTGTTAAAGTGAGCAAAATAGGCGCTTTCATGAACAAAAGTTTACATCAAAACACTTAAATCAAACAGATGTTTGTTATTGCGTTTAACCTTCGGGCATACTAATTTGTAAAACATCTCCCGTGCTCCACTGTTCATAGCAAGAAGCAAAGCAACACTAATTTATACGCTTATAAATGGAAGAAGAAAAAAGTATCTGGCAGCGGCTGGGCATACAAGATTGGTTTCTTACTGATGAAAATACAGGTGCCAGTAACCTGCCACGCAATCTTACGCCCGACGATGTTTATAAATATATTATTGAGAAGTTCAGTGAATCCATCCCACAACTATCCTTTGCCGGCCGGGTGGTTTTTTACCACGAATTCATCATCTGTTTCAACCCTGAAGACTTCAAGGGCTTCATGAATAACAAACAGGGAATTTTCGGGCTCATTGTTCATGAATGCGTCAAAGAGTTTTATAACATCTTAAAAGAATTTCGGGCACAGGGAAAAACTGTGGAACCATCGGGTTCAAAATGGGTTTTCAGGTTTGTTTCATCGCCTGAGTATGCCAGGGGCGATATTGGCTTCATAGGCAAGCTGCTACCAGGCGGCACTCAGAAAGAAGAAAATCTGCGCATCACGTTCATCCCCCGCCAGACCGGCGTGGCTCAAACTTTTGATGTTAATCAGGATATCCTCAAAGGCTTCACGTTTTACAGCGAAGGCTATTACGAGGTGCCTTATGTTGATGAACTTGAACACGATGGAAAGAAAGTCCCATCCGCGAAAGCTTTCTACGCCAAATTCGATACCATCCTCCCGGAAAAGGAATTTACCGGGAAGAAGATGGAGTATTTTATGAAGGATGAGGAGATTACCGTGTCCGGAAAAGACGAGAGCCAGGAAGGTTCCAACATTTTTCGCATCCCATCCGATTGGGTTAGCACACCCCACTTGCAAATACGGCTGGACAAAGGTGCGAACAAGTTCTATGTTGCTTCTTTCGGCGAAAGAACCCTTTTAAACGAAAAGGAAATACCAAAGAGCGAGATCAGTTCTCCGGAATGGGTAGAACTTCCCATGAATTCCAAAATGATGTTGAACGGAATTGTCGGTGTAAACATTTTCAAATCTTAACATGTCGCACATATTATCACTGGCACTCCTTGTAATATGCGCTCTCCTTTTGGCGGCGCATTTTATGGATATAAAAACGCGAAAACGCAATGGCTGAGAATTTTTTTGGGTTAACCGATACCGGGAAGGTACGCGGGAATAATGAAGATGCTTTTATAGCGCAGCATGCCTGGGGCGATAAATTCATCATTGCTTGTGTAATTGATGGCGTGGGCGGATACTCGGGCGGTGAGGTAGCTGCTGATATTGCTCGCGAAGCTATCCTTGAGCACACCTCCAAGTCAACTACCGACATTATCTCAATGATGAAGAGGGCTTTTCAGGATGCAAATGAAAAAATACATTCCGAAAGGCTACGGGTAAAAGAACATGACAGCATGGCCTGTGTGCTTACGCTTGCCGCCATTGATATCGAGAACAATGTTTTCTATTATGCTCACATCGGCGACACAAGGCTCTACCTCTTCCGCGACAATTCTCTTGTAAAGATCACTAAGGATCATTCTTTCGTGGGTTTTATGGAAGAATCCGGCCGTATTTCGGAAGACTCGGCCATGCGCCATCCTAAGCGCAACGAGATAAACAAAGCTCTGGGTTTTGGCGGCGATCTGGATGAGGATGACTATATAGAAACCGGGCAGTCGCCATTTTTGCCTGGTGATATGCTTCTGCTTTGCAGCGATGGCCTTACAGACATGGTGAACAAAGAAACCATGACCAATGTGTTGACGAAAAAATCGCAGTTGGAAGAAAAAGCCACTGAGTTAATTTCCGAAGCCAATGCCAAAGGTGGGAAAGACAATATCACAGTTGTACTGGTTCACAATACCAAATCTCCTGCTAAGCACGAGGCAACCATGCCAACTCCGGTAAAAAAAAAAGCCGCACATAGTCCGGTAAAAACAGTTCACACCGAGCCTGACACCGTAATTGTAGATCACGAGCGTCCAAGAAGAAGAAGCGGGGTATTGACAACCATTCTGTCACTGCTATGCCTTGGGCTGCTGGCAACCACGCTTTACCTGTTGTGGCTCAGGGGAAAAGACGTGAATAAAACTAAGGAAACAGTTGCTGCAGCAAATCCTACCATTGATAAGCCAAGAAGTCCAGGCGAATTGAAACTACAGAATGCAATTGACACCTTCATTGGCGATACGCTCTACCTTTCCGATTCTGTCTTTACGGAACCGATCCTGATAAGCGATACCATCCAGATTGTAAAAGATACCATCTACATCAAGACGAGGGGCAATATTGTGCTGCAACGGGATTCGGCTTACAAAGGACCTGCTTTCAAACTTACATCAGAATGTAAATCAGTGATGATAGACAGCCTTGAGCTCAGGGACTTCGATTTAGGGATATCCACGGCAAATACCGCTTTGCAGCTAAACAACGTACGGTTTACCAACTGTCGCGTGCCGGTACAAGCCACATTCAATTTCCCGGCAAATAAGTTTATCAGCGGGCGCATTATGGATAATGCATTTGCCACAGACTCGCTTCCGCGAACTGCAGCTGCGCCTGCCAGACCAACCAGATTTTATAAAAATAGACGATAATCCGCATGGACCAACCTGCTCCTAAAAAGATTGCTAGGAATATAGAACGCATTTTTTTACTACTTAACACCATTGTGCTGAGCCTGTTATTTTTCAGCCTCTACACAGTCCTGCAACGCGATTTCACCGATGTGAGACAACGCATTTCGGGTGGGACGATGGTGAACCTCAACGATAAAAGCGCTGGGGAAAGCTTTGGCAATTTGCTCCGAAAAGGCTACTATTTTGAAGATCCGAGAGATATTGCCTTGATGCAAAATGTTGTTTCATCCGGGCTGAACTCGGCAGAAGGAAAGATTGACAACACGGGCGAGATAAACAAGCGAACCTATTTTGTACTTGCCGACGAGGCTTATGCCAAAGGAGGAGAATCTTTCAAGAAACGGGTTATATCCTCCCGCTCTATGCTTGGCTTTACAGGCAATGACTCCGTAAGATTTGTCCAGGAAATCAAGAACCCTCCTTCTGTGCCCTCTTCTACCAATGTTGGAATGGGAAAGTACAGCATCAAGGGAAACATTATAACCAAAGAAGATAAGCCTGTTTCTGGTGTGCTGGTACGTTTGCAGATGATCCTGCCTCAAGACAGCGCCTACAGCGAAACCGTTACCGAGGTAGCGAAAAATGCAATTGAAAACGGTCCGGGATTTCAAAGAATTTACCTACTTGATACTCTAGGGCACAGGCAACTACAGTCTCTTTCTGCTTACGCCCGTACCGACGCTCAAGGCAACTACTCCTTTGATAAACTTCCGGATGATAAGGCATTCGAGATCATCCCGCTTCAGCCCGGCTTTCAATTTGGCACTTCGCAAGGTGTTCAGGAACTCGACGATGACGAATCATTCACCTTTGTACAATCGCCTCACACCATCCGGCTCTTATCTACCCGTGATTTTAATATCCTGAAGAAAGAAAGATCACTGATTGTACGGACTCCTGCCGAATTTAACAAGTGGTTCTGGATCATCGCGATTAGCTTTTTAGCCGGTTTCTGGTTGGTACACCTGGTGTTAACAGCACGCTTCAAACTTGCAGATCAACTTATCTTGCCCATCATCATGTTGCTTACAGGATTGTCGTTCATCACTCTGCTAAGCCTTCAGGATCCATTACGCGACCGCTTTCTGGCGAGAGATACACTTATCTACTTTGCAATCGGCATTGTTGGCATCATCGCGTTCTTGTTCATAAGCCTGCGGCGATTTACCGCAGATTCAGGCTTGTACCGGCTGCTGGTGTTCCGAAACAACAGAAAAGCAGCTAACGGCTGGCCCTGGGCTGTGATCGCTCTCGGCTTGCTAGCTTTGACTATCGTATTTGGAACTGGTCCCGAGGGAAGCGGTGTGAAGGTGAATCTATTCGGATTTCAGCCGAGTGAGATTGTCAAGTTCAGTATCATTCTGTTTCTTGGAGGCTTTTTTGCAGCTAACGAGCGGTTCATCAGCGAATACACCAGTTACCGCAAACGCTGGTCCTTCTTTTCCTTCGCACTCATCGCCATTGGCATTGCAATATTGCTTTTCCTTGTGCTGGGCGATTTAGGACCCGCAATGGTTGTTTGTTTTACATTCATCATCCTGTTTTCATTCTCTCGCGGCGATTTTATGTTCATGATTGGTTCAATTGTAATTTATGTCGTCGCTACATGGATTTTGAAGGATGCGTGGCTATCAACCGGCGTTACAGTTGTAATTGTGGCACTGCTGATGATCTTTGGCCGAAAAAAATTAAGCGAATCAGCGATCATGGCTTTGGTGGTGATCGCCGGGTTTTTGTTGATTGACCAGATTCCATATTTGGATAAGGTTTTCCCTGGTCCGGTTCAGCGTCTGGTTGATAGAAAAGCTATCTGGCAGGATGCCTGGAACAACGAAGTATATGGTGGCGACCAGGTGGCGAACGGTATCTGGGCGATGTCGAGCGGCGGCGTTACCGGCCAGGGTGTCGGCGAAGGTTTTGCCAAAACTATCCCGGAAGCACACACAGACATGATCCTCCCTTCAATTGGAGAGGAATTCGGCTGGACCGGAATCGTTTGTATTTTCATTCTTTTCCTCTTGTACCTGCATCGAGCCATCATCATCGGCAGGCAAACGGGAACGCCATTCCTGTTCTACCTGTGCACGGGCATCGGGATAAGTACGTTCGTTCAGTTCCTGTTGATTTCCGGTGGCTCTACCGGCGCTCTCCCACTTTCGGGCGTGTCACTACCATTTGAAAGTTATGGTGGTTCATCCATGGTGGTGAACTTCCTGGCTTCGGGATTCCTGCTATCGGCTTCACTCGTTCAGGGTACGGCGATACAGATGCAATATGTGACCAAAACTCAGGATAGAAACCTGGTTCCAGCACTTGTAGCGGCGTTTATTGGGCTGGTGCTGTTGACTGTGAATGTTTCGAAATACCTGTTCAACAACAAGAAGTGGGTAGTTCAACCGGCCTTGGTAGCCGACCGTGGCGGAGCAAGGATGTTCAGTTACAACCCGCGGATTGCAATCTTGATGAACCGCTTGCAGGCTGGTACAATCTACGATCGTGAAGGCCGGATATTGGCAACGAGCAAACCAGAACTCATCAGGAAACAAGGCAATTTGCTGCGTTCTGCAGGTCAGTATTACAACCTAGATTCTGCCATGCACAAACGTTTGGACAGATACTATCCGTTTGCAGAACAAATGTTCTTCTGGGTGGGCGATGCGAATACCGGCGTGTTTAACGGTAGCCCGAACGGCTACTTTGCCGAGTACGAACATGCCGCAGACCTGCGAGGCTTCCACACCGAAACAGAGGGCTTTAATGTAACGGCGACCCGCTACCGAGAAGACCGATTCCTGCCAAGAGGCGTACGGGAAATGTCAGTTGCTAAACGCGATTACAGCGAACTCGCCCCTCTCCTGCTCGCGGGTATCAACAGTAAAGCTGTGGAAGAATTCAAAAAGCGGAACCGCGATATCCAATTGACTATGGATGCCGGACTGCAAACGACGCTTCAGAAGTCAATTGCTCTTGACGACTCGCTAAAAGACAATCGCGTTTCGGTAGTGGTTATGGAAGCAACCACCGGCGATGTGCTTGCTTCCGCAATGTATCCTTTGCCGCAAATCAACAACTGGGATCAGTTGACGATGAGCCAGGCTGAGCAAAATAAGCTTGATTACTGGATTACAAACAGCGATTTAGGTTTTACTTATGCAACACAGCCGGGTTCGACAGCTAAGGTAGCCACCGCTCTGGCGGCCTTCAATAAGTTGGGCGTTGCTGCCGATCAGATAAAATATCCGGTTTACGCTCGTGAGAGAATTCGTACCAAGGGCATAGAACCAGATGAAACAGGGATGATCAGTATGGAGCGAGCCATTGAGAAATCAAACAACGTTTATTTCATCAAACTGGCCAATGAGCGTCATTTACAGGAAGACATGGTTACCATTTACATGAAGTGCGGCATGTTCCTTAGGGGCGTTGGCGGATATTATTTCAGCAAGCCTCCTGTAAATACTGATCAGGAAAATAAATGGCGTGACCTGTGGCGCAAAACCGAGTTCAGTACCAAACCCGCTTATGATCCGAATAACATTCGCAGGACACGGGCAAAGGGCATTTCGGGTATGTCGTGGGGACAGGGCGAACTTATTGCCACGCCAGCGGCAATTGCCCGGATGGCTGGCAGCATAGCTAACCATGGAACATTAGTGCCTAACCGCTACGTTCTTCGAATTGCTGACTCGCAAATTCCCGTTAGCAGCGGTGTGAAGTTAGCTGAAGATCCTAAATATGCAGATTACATACGTGGGTATATGATCAAGCAGAGTGCACCCAAAGTACCGATATTGAACCTCTCCGTTGCGGGAAAATCAGGTACGCCGGAGAGAATCTGGAAGCGTGAGCGCATCAACGACGGCTGGTATGTATTCTTTGCTCCAAAGGCCAAAGGCGACGGGTATATTGTGGTTTGTATCCGTGTAGAATCAACAAAAGGCTCAAGCGATGCGGTAAGGTTAGCAGGTCAACACGTGGTGCCGCTTTTATTGAAGAAAGGCTATGTTAAGAATATAGTAGATCCGGCGAAGCCAGCGACGGGAGCTTTGGTAACAGACAATCTGCAGCTACAGCCGACTACGCAGCAACCCGTCACAGAACCTACCCAACAGCCATCCGCCAAGCCTACTGCTCAACCAGCAGATACATCGGCTTCAAGCAGCCCGCAATAAATTTGGAATGTTTATTGAATAAGAATAACTGAGTACCCCAATTAATTACAACAACATGTTCGATATATTTAAAAGCGACACAGAAAGTCGCCCTCAAGATGTTAAAGGACTGCGGGAAGCGGTTCTTCGTTTCATAAAAGATGAATTACAAAGAGTAGAAGGCGGCGAAGGCAGCCATATAAAAGGCTTACATATTTTCCTGATGTGTTCGGAAGAACAGACGCATGTCTATGAGTCGGCGGTGTATGCAGAGGAACCTCAGAAGTTTCGTGAAGAAATTCAAAAAATAGCTGACGATTTTGCCATCAGCCTTCCTGAAAACTGGATGATTGAAACCACGTTTACAGATGCGCTGCCAACCGAGGCAATTAAGAGTAAAGAAATTGATGCTGCCTTGTTTATCAAGACAACCAAACACGCACTGCAGAAATCCGGAGATGCTTACATCAGGGTTTTAAGCGGCGAGGCAGAAAAGACAGAATACCACATCACTTCAGACAGCGGAAAAATAAGGATTGGCCGTGAGAAAAAAGCGCAAGATTCAAATGGCTTTTTCAGGATGAACACTATTGCATTCCCCGGCGACAGCCAAAACGAGTGCAACAAATACATCAGCAGGCAACATGCGCATATTGAGTGGAACAATGACGCCGGAGTTTTCATCCTGTATGCAGATGAGGGCGGAGTCCCACCGCATAACAAAATCAAGATACAGTCATCAATTGATGAAGAGCAAATCAAACTGAATTCTACAGAAATCGGGCATACGCTGCAAGAAGGCGATCAGATCATTCTTGGAGAATCGGCCGTTTTAGAGTTCAGTTTTAGATCGGAGGAGGAATAATGCCAAGGGTATTCACCATAACAGAAGGGCTAGAGAACATGGGCGCAATGCGCACCGGCGGGCAGGGCTCTGTTTATAAGGGGAAGCGGATTGGCGAGATAGTTACGGCTGTTAAGATCCTGCCCACCCCTATTTACGCCGAGAACAATGAAGATCAGAACTTCAGGAATTTTCAAAGCGAAGTTGCCAAGCTAAAGAAAGTAAATGAAGAGCCCAGTCCACATGTGGTGACTATCTTAAGCTCGGGCATTACAGACAGCGGATCCCTGCCATTCATCGAAATGGAATATATTGAAGGCCCCGACTTGGAGGAGCTCCTGAAACCACCACACGATCCTATTTTCACCATCAAAGAAGCCATCAAACTAGCCGATCAGTTAGCATGCGCCCTTGCACATTGCCACAGAGTTGAAGTAAGGCATGGCGATATTAAGAGCAACAATGTTAAGCTGAACGTACATTCCGGCAATTACATGCTGCTTGATTTTGGGCTTTCTGTGATGTCTGATGAACAGCGACGCACCAGCCTGCGCCATGCCGGCGCCATTGAATTCATGGCCCCGGAACAGAACGATGGGAAAATGCTGTATCAAACGGACATTTACAGTTATGGAATCATTCTGTTCGAATTACTTGCGGGCACCGTCCCATTTCCTTTAACAGATAATAGTGAGATATCCCGGAATGAAGTGATGATCTCTCATATGGACGCCCAGCTTCCGGATCTGCTAAAACTCCGGTTGAAGAATATGCCCGAGCAATGGCCGCAGGAACAACGCATTTCCGAAATGCAGGTGCCTCAATGGCTGCTCAACATTGTTTATAAGTGTTTAGAAAAGGATCCGGAGAAAAGATTTGTTAATGGCACTGAGCTTCATGAAGCCATTGCCAACAGGACCGTGGCGGCACATCAGGCGAGCAGCGTGAACGCGGTAATTATTGAAAGTGAAAATGAGCGCCTGCAAACAATTCTGAACGCTAAAGACGAGCACTTAACAAAGCTCAAAGAAACGCTTGCAAAAAAAGAGGCTGAACTGCTATCGTTTAAAAATCAGGCAGACTTCGCCAGGAAAGCCGTGCCAGTAGCAAGGCCTGTGTTCCTGGTTCTGCTACTGCTGATGCTTTCACTGGTAGTATTTGCCGGCTTTACGCTCCTGCGGGATAAACGTTCCGGCCATCAAACTTCTGCGCTGCTTGATACCACGATGGATTCAACTGCAATTGCTGATTCAATAGCTAAAGCAGATTCGTTGGCAAAAGTAGATTCTGCGATGAGGGCTGATTCGATAAGGAAGGCTGAAGCGCTGGCAAGAGCAAGCGAGCCGAAAACGCCGATTAGAGAGATTTCCGCTCAGTCCGAACCTGCCAATGAAGACCACGGTAAAGGAAACGGGAAAGCCAAAGGCAAAGGCAAAAAGAATAAGCTGTTTGAAGTGCGGTTTGTTAAACCCTAGCTTCAACGCAACTGCCACAAATCAATCAGCTTCGGCAGGAAAATAAATAGTCCGATGGCGACAGAAAGCATAGCGGTAACTAAAACCGATGCAGCTGCAACATCTTTCACAATACCCGCTTTCACGTTATACTCCGGCGAGACCAGATCAACAAAAGCCTCCAAGGCTGTATTCAAAAGTTCAAAGATCAGCACCAGCCCGATGCAAAGGCATATCGACATCCACTCAGATTTACTGATATCGAAGTAAAGGCCGAGGCAAATCGCAGCCAAAGCACTGACGAGGTGGATCTGGAAATTGACCTGAGTTCGTACTGCGTAACCCAGGCCATTGAAGGCGTATACAAAACCTTTCAGAACTTTGCGCATGTCGTAAGCAAATCAAGCTATTACGGGAAGTTTCACTGCTAATCTAGGACATTATCCTGTTTTCAAGTTTACTGATAACTGAGTATCTTGGCAAACAAACAGACTTATATCTGGAGCTGAAACTTCCTAAAATGGTGTAAAAACAGAAAAGCCTCAATTAAGAGGCTTGTTCAGGTGTACCCAGCGCCGGAATCGAACCGGCACGGTTTCCCATCGGTGTTTGAGACCGACGCGTCTACCAGTTCCGCCAGCTGGGCATATTGTTAACGGGTTGCAAACTTATTTAAACTATCCCGTATACGCAACAAATATTTTTGACGATACCACAGGTCTTTGATTTTCAGAAGAATCGAATTTCTTTCTTCCTGTTCAGCTTTATCGAAAGCTTGAGAAAGGCTTTTTAACTCCTTCGAAAGCGTCTTTTCTATCTCATCAACTTCTAAACTGATCTTTTGAATTCCAGCCTCAACGGCATCAAACTCAAGTTCCATCAGCGCCTCATTCACATCCATCATTTCCATCAGAAACGATTGAGGCAACTTATACTTTTCGTCTTCTGTGATAAGGCCATTTAGCTCAAGCATATACTTGAGCCGCCTTCCATCATCAGACAATACCTGGTAAGCTTTGTTGTTGATAGTAGATAATTCGAGTATCTGCTGTTGCTTATCAGCAGACTCATTGATGTAGAAGTCGGGATGATATTGCTTACTCAACTCATAAAACTTTCGTTTTACAGCAAGCTCGTCCACGTTAAAAGCTTCGGGAATGTTATAAAATTCAAAGTAATTCATTGATGTTTCGAGCTGTGAGTACCGGATCTCAATAACTAAACCCGCAACTCACAAATTACTTGCCTACAACAGCTTTCAGAATATCATTTCCAAGCACAAATACCATCAAGGCAACCAGAATGCAAAAGCCCACGATCTGAGCCCGCTCCATGAATTTGTCGCCAAGTGGCTTGCCTTTGATCATCTCTATCAATAGAAACATTGCGTGTCCGCCATCAAGCGCCGGTATTGGAAGGATGTTCATCAATGCCAGAGCCATGGAAAGAAGTCCGACCAAGCTCCAGAACCTCACCCAGTCTATCTTGCCGCCGAACATCTTTGCGATCCCTACAGGTCCTGTAAACGCTTTATTTGCCTTTACCTGACCGGTGACAACTTTTCCTAAGCCTTTCGCATTATCTGTAAAAGAACCCCATGCCTTGGTTGCACCAACCGGCAGCGATTCGAAGAGACCGTATTCAACAGTTTGCTCTTTAATCTCATCGAAATTCGGATAAAATCCGATCTGACCTTTAAGACTGACGTTAGCGTTAATAGTAGTCGATTGGCCATTGCGCAATACGCCCAATGCTACTGCCTCATTCTTATGATTTTGTAGTGAGTCTCTCAATTGATCATAAAATTCAATGGGCTGTTGGTTGAGAGAAACGATTCGATCACCCGGCTTGATACCCGCTTTTCGAGCGTTGCCGTCCAAAGTCAGTGAGTCTACTGTTGATGTATAGCGAGGCGTTACAAACTCAGCAATACCGTAATCTGAAACAAGTTCGAGAACATCGCCGGGAACCTTCACATTTAAGTTTTCGCCTCCTCGGTTCACACCTAATACTGAATTTCCTAACAGAACCTTCGAACTTGCAACCTCTTCAAAACGCACCACAGGCTTACCGTTCACGGAAGTGATCTTATCACCGGCTTTCAAGCCAATCTCTTTACCGATAAGCCCCGGCGCAATACCATTCTTCAGATTTGATATTGGCAAATACGTCTCACCGAACTTTAAAGTGAGCATCCAGAATATGAAAATCCCTAAAATGATGTTTACAGTTACGCCGCCCAACATCACAATCAACCTCTGCCATGCAGGTTTTGAGCGGAATTCCCAAGGTTGAGCCGGGCCTGCAAGTTGATCAGTATCCATAGACTCATCTATCATCCCGGAGATCTTCACATATCCGCCTAGAGGCAACCAACCAATGCCGTATTCACAGCCCTTGTAATTGAAGCTGAATAACTTGAAACCCCAGGCATCAAAGAACAAGTAGAACTTTTCTACTTTGATACCGAAGGCTCGGGCGGCAAAAAAGTGCCCCGCCTCGTGTAGAATAATTAATATAGATAGCCCCAGTATCAGCTGGCCCGCCATGGTCAATCCATCCATGCTGTTATTTTTTTATTTGATGCTTTGGTTAATACTTTGTTACTAATTGCCCTGCTATATTCCTGGTTTCCATATCTGTCATCAGGTAATCGTCTAAGGTAGGGCTATTGATGTACGACACCCGCGTCATACATTCTTCAATCACACTGCTCATTTCCAAAAAGCCAATACTGCCTTTCAGAAACTCTGCAACAACCACTTCATTAGCTGCATTTATCACGCAAGGCATATTTCCCGCCTGTGCAAGCGCATCAAAAGCAAGTGCAAGGTTACGAAAAGTTGCTTTATCGGGCGCCTCAAAAGTGAGCTGTGGATAATTTAAAAAATTGAAACGTTCAAAATGATTTTTCAATCTTAGCGGGTAATTCAATGCATATTGTATCGGAAGTTTCATATCGGGCAAGCCCATCTGCGCTTTCATAGATCCGTCCTCGAATTGAACGATGGAATGTATAATAGATTGTGGATGGATGATCACGTCAATCTGGGAAATATCCAACCCGAACAGCCATTTAGCCTCTATAACTTCCAGTCCTTTGTTCATCAGGGTAGCAGAATCAATAGTAATTTTCGCTCCCATCGACCAATTGGGGTGTTTTAGTGCCTCAGCTTTAGTTACCGATGATAGATATTCTGTTTTCTTCCCGCGAAACGGGCCACCTGATGCTGTTAAGTATATTTTCTCAACCGCATTGCCCTCTTCTCCCTGCAGGCACTGGAAAATCGCTGAATGTTCAGAATCTACTGGCAGGATATTCACATTGTGCTGTCTGGCAAGTTTGGTCACCAGTTCGCCCGCAACCACCAAAGTTTCTTTGTTGGCTAACGCGATGTCTTTACCTGCCTGGATGGCAGCGAGCGTGGGCCTCAGCCCCGAAAACCCAACCAAAGCGGTTAGTACTACGTCAATCTTGTCGCCGCACACAACTTCGCTCAAGGCAGCCTCGCCGCTGAGCACATTTATGCCGGTGTGCGCCAAAGCTGTTTTAACCCATTGATACTTTCTCTCATCCCCAATTACAACCTGTTGAGGCTTAAACGTGAGTGCCTGTTCAACAAGCAAGTCTGCGTTTGATTGAGCTGTGAGAACAGAAACACTGAACCTATCGGGATTCTTCCCGATAACTTCCAGCGCCTGCGTGCCGATACTTCCCGTTGACCCGAGAATGGCTATATTTTTAACTTGCACTAATCTGTGATATAATTTGTTAGCTGGTCAGCAATCGCCCTATCGTTGGTTAAACGAGGCACTTTGTTTTGACCGCCGAGTTTCCCTTGCGCTTTCATATAATTTCTAAATGATCCCGGCTTTAATATTCGTAAAATAAGTGGCTGAAGGATTTTGCCTTTAATTAAATCTTCGTAATAAACGTTTCTCTTCTGAAGCGCATCGTCAACCTTTAATCTGAAAGCGTCAGCATCCTCAGGCTCTTTCCCGAACTCCACAAACCATTCATGATATGGCAACTGCCCTGCCGGCGGATTCACCTGTGGCGCAACCGTAAATTCAACGATTTCAAAACCCTCATCCTTTGCAACAGAAAGAATCGCCTGCTCCACTTCCTCCCCTATCACGTGTTCGCCAAAAGCAGAAATATAGTGCTTTATACGCCCGCTTACAACAATTTTATATGGATTTTTAGAAACGAACTTAACTGTATCGCCAATGCTGTAGCCCCACAAACCGGCATTGGTGTTTAATATCAGGGCGTAATTCTTTCCGATTTCTACATCCTTGAGCCAAATGCGTGTGGGATTTTCATCAAAGTATTCTTCGGAAGGAATGAACTCGAAAAACATTCCTGCGTCCGCCAGTAGCAGTAAGCCTTTTTCTGTTTGTGAATCCTGGTAAGCTATAAAACCCTCAGATGCCGGGTATGTTTCGATGGCATCTATCCGTTTGCCAATGCTCTCCTCCAACTTGGCACGATACGGTTCAAAGTTCACTCCTCCGTAAACGAAAAGGCTGAAGTTTTTGAAAATATCCTTGATCTTCTTCCCACCTGCCTTTTCAGAAAGCCGATCGAAATACATCTGCACCCAGGGCGGTATTCCCGATATGAGGCGCATATCCTCGTTGATAGTTTCGTCGACAATGGCATTCACCTTCTGCTCCCAATCTTCTATGCAATTCGTCTCATACGAGGGCATCCGATTCTTCTGGAGATACTGTGGAACATGATGGGCAACAATCCCTGAAAGTCGACCTGTGGCGATGGCCTCCTTCTCCTCAAGCACAGGGCTTCCCTGCAAAAAGATCATTTTGCCATTTACGAAATCAGCTTTGCCTGTTTCGTGAATGTAGGTAAGCAGTGCATTGCGAGCGGCTTTGATGTGCTCGGGCATCGACTCCTTTGAGATTGGAATATATTTTACACCGGAGGTTGTGCCAGAGGTCTTGGCAAAATATGCGGGCTTGCCGGGCCAAAGCACATTCACCTCGCCATGCACCACCCGCTCTACGTACGGCCTCAGTTCCTCATAATCCCGGATAGGTACAGCACGCTTAAAATCTTCGTAATTTTTTATGCCCGCAAACGCGTGATCTTCACCAAACGCAGTGTCCTTCGCATCGCTGATAAGCTTTTGCAAAACCCTTTGCTGGCTCTCTATGGCATTATTCTTCCATTTGTTGATCTGCCGCACTACAAGTGCTGCAAACGGTTTACTCAATGCCGACTTAATGCCCATCACGTGCAAATTTAAGATAAACCTGTGGCTAACTTAAAGTATGTTGTCCATAAGGTCGGGATCAGAGTCACCTTCATAATCCTGAATCATCTGTCGATAAACTACCGCTGTAACCACACTGGAAAGTGGAATAATGATAAATGAATAAAAGATGCTTACTCCCAGAGAAAGGAAATAGTAGCCAAATGCCTGCAGGTAAGTACCCAGAAACACTGAAACCACAATGAGCCCGAGCAAGAGCAACAGGCGTACAAAGTTGCCGCGGGTGACGGCCATGCTAAAGCGGATGGACTTGAACGGAGGTAAGTTGAGGTCGAGGATGAAGTACGGGAAAAAGGATATTCTGATAAGCACGCACAAAGCAAGCAAAGCGCCCAGCGAAACCGCGACGCTAACAACTTTATCCATATTTACGCCTCCCCAGGCAAGTGGAAAAAGCAAAACTCCAATGCCGATGAACGTCAAAAACGTAACAATGAAGGCATAAACAGATGCTATCAGGAAATTTACCAATTGCGTTTTGCTCGGCCAAAACTGGTTTATGGTCGAGAAAAATGGTTTGATCTGATTCCACAGGCGCATGATTATAAAAACAAGTCCTATGACCACAGTTGCAATCTGCAAAATAAGGCCGTTGATATTGAACACCTCGGCAATGATAGACATGCCAAACAAAAACGCGAGTGGCACCAAGACAATGATGAGTATCTTGGAAAGGTTTTCTCTTAAAAATGTGATGAATTTATGGCTGAAAGTTTCCTCATCTGCTGCATCTGTGCTGATGGCGTTTAGGATATAGTTGAACAGGGTTAACTGCAAGCCGAAGTAGATTACCAGGAATGCAATAATTGCAATGATATTCACAGCATTCAGGCCTTTGCTCACGAAAGAAGAAAGGAAGCCCGACATCCAGAGCACGGCAAACATCAGTAAACAGAGCCCCGCTATGTTCTTGTAATTTTTGTAAAGTATGGTCCAGGATTTATTTACAACATCATTAACCGCAAACGTACTATCCTTTAAAAAATCTATCATGTATTATCAAAAATTACTCTTTTCCAAAAATCCTGTATGAACCCCAGACCGTATGCGACCAATTGCACCAAAGCAGCAATAATGCTCAAAAATGCAACATTTAAAGCCTTGTACACTATCAGCGAATGGAAAAATATCAACAGCAGATAAATTGCTAACAAATAATTTAAAGGTCCTGTTTGCTTGATACTTACAAGGTTGGAAATAATGAGGAAAAACAAAAAGAGTGTAAAGAGCGCCGGGAAAAAATGCACCGCCTTGAGTTCTGACGGGAAGTGCTTGTAAATATTGATGCGGGCACGGCCGAAAAAGTGCAATTGCTTATAGAATTGCAGCAGGCTGGTGCGGCGCTTGTGATAAACTATGGCTTCCGGAATAAGTGCCGACTTAAAACCATTTTCCTGTATCCTGATGCTGTATTCAATGTCCTCTCCCAGCCTGGTGAGCAGAAACCCGCCTGTGGCTTCCCACACCTTTCGGGATATGCCCATATTGAAACTTCGCGGATGGAATTTCCCAATATGCTTTTTGTTCCCGCGAATACCGCCCGTTGTAAACGGCGAAGTCATGGAATAGCTGATGGCTTTTTGCACAGGCGTAAAGGATGGGTGCGATGCATCGGGACCACCATAGGCGTCTAACTGATGCTTCTGAATTTGATCATTTACAATCTGAAGATAATCCTTTGGAATCAGGCAATCAGAATCGAACATGATGAAAAAATCGCCTTTAGCACGTGCGAAGCCAAAGTTTCGGGCAAAGCCCTGACCGGCGTTTTCCTTCACATAATAGCTCAGATCGAGTAAATCTGCGTACTTCTCAATAACCTTTTTAGCATTGCGCTTTGAGCCATCTTCAATGACCAGCACCTCGAACTTTTTATAAGTTTGGTGCGTAAGAGATTGCAACAGCTCATCAATCTCGTTTGGACGATTGAATAGAGGGATGATAATTGAGAAGAGCATTATATCCTTTTCTCGATGTGGTAGGAATTCCTTTCGGAGGAGTTCCGGGAAACAAGTTCAGCCACAAAACCGGTTAAAAATAGTTGAAAGCCGACAATAATGGCGACCAACGCGATGTAAAACAGCGGTTGGTCTGTTACATTCCTGAATTTTGTGTTATTGGCGATATCGACAAGCTTTTGTGCGATGAGCCAGATGGTACTAATTGTCCCGAAAAGGAAGCTGAGCACGCCCATGGTTCCAAAGAAGTGCATCGGGCGTTTGCCAAACTTACCGACGAAAAATATCGACAGGAGATCTAAAAAACCATTCACAAATCGGCTTAGCCCGAACTTGGTTTTGCCGTATTTCCTTGCCCGATGCTCTACCACCTGCTCCCCTATCTTCTTAAACCCTGCCCATTTCGCTATCACAGGAATATAACGGTGCATTTCGCCATAGACCTCAATGGTTTTGATGACATCCTTTCTGTACGCCTTCAACCCGCAATTGAAATCATGCAGATTGTGTATGCCCGACATGCTACGGGTGGCCGAATTGAAAAGTTTGGTGGGAAGGGTTTTGCTTAGTGGATCGTGGCGCTTCTGCTTCCAGCCTGAGATTAGGTCGTAGTGTTCCTGGGTAATGCGCCGGTAAAGCTCGGGAATTTCGTCGGGGCTGTCCTGGAGGTCGGCGTCCATGGTAATTACTACATCGCCCTGAGCTGCTTCAAAACCAATATTTAAAGCAGCAGACTTTCCATAATTGCGCCTGAACTTAATTCCTTTGATATTCGGATCACCTTCTTTCAGGCTTTCAATTACCTGCCAGGAGCCATCAGTGCTGCCGTCATCAATTAGGATAATCTCGTACGAAAAGCCATTGCGCTCCATCACCTCGCGAATCCATTTGCTTAGTTCAGGAAGCGATTCTGCTTCGTCGAGCAAGGGTACTACTACCGAGATATCCATTATTTGAGGTTATGCTTTGAGATAAGCCGGCTGAACTGCCAATCCTGTCTCATAAAAAACGTGCAAATCTTATCATTTTTAACGACAAAACCTGCACGTCCTGATTGGGTAATATTAATCTTCTGTTGTTTCGAAAACCGGGCGTTCTTTTTTGAAGATAGCAGCAAAAATCAAAGCACCTACAAAATACATAATAGCAATTATCCCGAGAGACATCGCAATCTGGGCTGGCCCCGGATTAAATTGCTTCGCTAACATTTCTTCATTCTTGCCCAACGCCTCATCTATCTGGTCGTCTGATGCACCCATTTTTTCCATCATATCTGCCGTAGACTGCTTGTTCATCTCAACCATTTGAGTGGCAAACTCCGGCTCAATATACTTCCCGAAGATGATCGTAAAGGCGTAAACAATCACTGCCTGCAACAGAAACATAATAAAGAAAAGACTAAGAGCTTCTCTGAAAGAAAAATAGCCGCCTGCTTTGGTGCGCAAGTCAAGACAGAAATATACCGCCAGGCCAATCCCGATTAAAAGCTGTAAGATCTTGTACGTCATGGAGCTCATGAACTCCGGCTTAACGTAATAAACAATCAAAAAAATCGCAATGTTGATGGCTGCCCAAATAAGCCCGTTAATGGCCGCCTGCTTTCTTAAGTCAGGTACTACTGTTACTTCTTCCATTCTGTGTTTGGTTTAAGGTTGGTTATAATTGGTTAACAAAGCATATACAGCAGCATCAAACTCTGGCTGCTTGCTGTTACTAATATATGATTCTATTTGCTGTTGAGATGGATTTTGTTCATAAAAGAAGCTCATCATAGGATAGAACAGCTCCTTGAGTTCCGATGAATCAGGCAGCTTATTTGCTGCTTTCGCGATTTCTTCTACTGAACTTTCAACTAAAATCTGGTTTGCAATCACATCTTCGTATATCCGGTGCTCGTCTTGAAACTCATCCTCGTCTACCAACAAAAATTCCTTCAGGTAATCTTCCAGCTCGGGGTCTATTTCTTCATCCTCGCACTCTTTCAGGTACAAAAGCAGGTTCAGGAGCTCAGTGCCGCGATCAATGGTTTTTTCCTCAATATCCTCCCACTCCGGCGATTCCAGGTAATCCTCTTCAAGCTTTTTTACATCCTCCGCAAAGAAGTTGATCATCAGCAGATCAAAAAAAACTTCGCGTAATTCTTCAAGCTTGGGCTCATCGTCAAAAGCGGCGTCCAAAGCTGAAGTTTTGTCCATGAAGCCTCCTTTGCTTTCAAATGCGGCCAGCACCTTTGTCTCAAAATCGGCGGTATCATGCCGACTAACCCTGCTGAATTGTTTTAATGCTGCTTTTGCCGCAGCCTTTACTTTGCTGTCCATAGTTGTAGATTTTCTGGTTTACAAATGAGCAGGGCCCTGCCTTTCTCTATATTCATATTCATTAAGTCCCAAATAACCGCCACTACTAAGTTGAATATAGGCAATGTCACCATTGTCAAAATAGCTCCAAGTTCCAGTCTCAAATGTCCTGTTCGTGTTGCGAACCTCATACCTGTTATCAGCTTGAAGTTCCAATATGCAATCCGAACAGCTTGGGAAGCGAATAAGTTGGTAAGTTCCTATATGTTCAGTGTCTGCCTTAGCTTTGAAATTATTGCCGATCTTCCACCAAACACCATAAACCACGATCAACAAAATTAAGAGAAAGCCAAAACCACTTTTTCTATTTCCGGTGCTAGTAAATACTTTATACAGCAATATTGTACCAGTTAAAACAACTAGTCCATTTAGTATGAAATAAATTAACTCTCCAATACCAGAAGTGTCCATCTTTAAAGATTAACCTGCCCGTTGTTGCAAACAACTATCACTCTTCCGGTAAGTTCCTGATTAAAAAACGGTGTGTTTGTAGATTTAGAGCGGTTTGTTTGTGAGTTTAATTCCCATTCAGCGGTCGGATCAAAAACAACGAAGTTTGCCTCTGCTCCTTCATTTAATTCAGGAACCGGCAGCCCTAAGATCGTTCTCGGATTTACAGCAAGCTTTTCAGCGATAGCCTCCGGCGCAAGCCCCGCTTTCAGAAGTAATGGTAACACCGTTTGCAAACCTGTAATGCCGTAAGAGGCAATTTCAAACTCCACATCTTTAAACTCGATTTCATGCGGCGTATGCTGCGAAACCACCACATCGATTGTGCCGTCGTTCAGTCCTTTGAGCAGAGCTTTTACATCTTCGCGGGTACGCAGCGGCGGCTTAACTTTGTAATTGCTGTCGAAGCCTTCGAGCAAATCTTCAGTTAACACGAGATGATGGGCAGCTACATCGCAGGTCACCTTTAAGCCCTTTTTCTTCGCCGCACGTATCAAAGCCACGCTTCCTGCTGCCGATATAGTGCTGAAGTGGATACGTGCATCGTTGTATTCGGCGAGGTAAATATCTCGGGCAACCATTATTTCTTCGGCCAAAGCCGGAATTCCTTTCATGCCCAAGTACGTGCTCATCCTCCCCTCGTTCATTTTGCCCTTTCCCGCAATCTGCAAATCCTCGGCGTACGAAAACACCAAACCGTCAAATCCCTTCGCGTATAGGAGTGCCCGGCTCATTAAACCCGAATCTGCCACAGGCTTATTGCCATCGGTGAAAGCCACAGCTCCCGCCAAATGCATATCGTATAACTCTGCTAGGTCTTTGCCTTCGCGGTTCTGGCTGATCGCTCCAAGCGGATACACATCCACCAGATTTCCTTTCGTCCTATTCAGAATGTAAGAAACCTCGCTTTTCGATTGTACAGCAGGCTGCGTATTTGGCATAATGGCAACTCCGGTAAAACCTCCCGCCGCCGCCGCCACCGATCCCGATTCAAGCCCTTCCTTGGTTTCAAAGCCCGGTTCGAAAAAGTTGGCGTTTAAGTCAAAAAAACCGGGCGACAAGTATTTGCCTTTACAATCAATAACATCGGCATTGCCAGGACTTTTAACAGAACTCCCGATGGCTGTAATTTTGCCATTGGTTATCAAAACATCGGCAGCTTTTTTATTGAAAGAAGATTCAGGATGGAGGATTGTGACAGATTGTAGTAGCAGTGTTTTCATCTACTGATGCTAAGTTTTGGCCCTGCGCCTTTATAGAACCGGATAAGAAGTATTTCGGCAGCTAAAAATAACAATGCAAGTATAAGGCAGATTTTCCAAAGCTGCGTGCCATCGTTAGCTGATTTCACTTCGTTTTTGATGGAAGCCTTTCGGGCATTAAGAATATCTGTCTTAAATCCCGCTAAAGCAGTTTTCAAAGCAGCGTTGTCTGCATAGGTTAAATCCGATTCGCTGCGGTTGTCGTTAAAAGCGAATTCTGAAACGGGAGTGTTGCCTTTTAATAGGCTGTAATTCCCGTCTTCGCGGATTTGATCGGCAACGTAAAGCCTGGTGCTGTTCTCTGTTTGCTGAACATCGGGGATAATCTCAAAACTGCCTTTGCGTAGGGTAAAAGTCTGGTTTGCGGGCATGGTTGTCTTCTCGGTTTCGAGGAACTGATCACGCCCCAGCGTGTAATAAAGCCGTTTGTCATGCAGGCTCAGGAGCGCTGCATTGTACATAATTGGTACAAAAACCGAATGCCGTACAAAGTTGCTGGCTTCGTCATTCAGAGGCACGGCGGACAAATAGACATTTCCTTTCCCCAGCTTGTACTGGCTGAAAAAGCTCTTTCCTCCGGCAAAATCAAGCACAGCTTGCCGGGTGGTGCGACTCTGATTACTGTAATTCAGATATTTCTTCGCGACAGGCAAATCGAGCTTTTGCGGAATGCGTTCAAAAACATCTGCGAAAAGCGGGTGCCTGATGTTGATGGAAGTTACTTTAGCTTCCTGCTGTACGATTCCTTGCGGGATGTCAGTGCCGAGGCTTTGAAGAAGTTGAGTCAAAGACGTCAGATCGGCTGTAAGCGTAGGAAAGATCATCAGATTGCCGCCATTGCTCACGTATGATTTTAGCTGCTGCGATAAACCGCTCGAAATCTCGCCTATTTCGTTCATGATGATGAGCGGATAACTGGAAAGCCCGGAATAGTTGATGCTGCCCACGTCTGTGGTGTTGAGCTTGAAAAACGGGTCGGAGCGATAAACAGCCTGCAGGTACGGATTAAAAGCTTTCTCGCTGATGGCCAGCACCGGCAGGCTTTGCTTTACATTGAAGGTGAAATAGAAATCATCGTCAAAAACCACCGGATAATCGGTAATCTGAATCTGCCCTTGTTGCCATCCCGCACCTAAGCCGCTGAAAGATAAAGTATCTGAATTCGTTCCCCGAGGCTCAATCGTGAGGCTGGCGAGCGCTTTTTGCTGATTGTTTATAGTTAACTTAACAGGAATGCTTTCCGCTTTTTTATCGGAATTATTTCTAAGCCGCACCACCAGTCTTTCTGTTTCGTTAGGCTTGTGTATGGGCGAGGTAAACCAAACAGAATCTACAGAAACATTGGCAAGCTGATTGGCTTCGAGCCGCACCAGCCGAAGCGTGATGCCGCTATCGGACCTGGCTTTTTCTTTTCCCAGCAAGTTGTTCTGGAAGTCGGAGATGATGTAAGCCGTTTTGCGGGAATTCGGTTCACTCGTAAATACATCTTTTTGCCTGCGAATAATTTGTGGCAATGTGCGGCTGAGGCTGCTGATTTTCACCTCATCAACCGCCGAGTTAAAATCCTCAAAGTTAAGCAAGCGCTGATGTTTGCCCTCAAAGTTATTGGTGAGCAGTTGGAATTTGTCGTTCAGCGAGTAAGCAGACGCAATTTCCTTTGCTCTCCGCTTCGCCTCGTCCAACAACGTGCCTTCCTTGTTCACCGTTTCCATGCTGTAAGAATTGTCTATGAACACGCTCACAACCTGATTTCCGGCGTTTGCGCCGCTATCCTTTGCAGGGATAAATGGTTTCGCGAAAGCAAATACCAGGAAAACGATGGCCAGGATCCGGGCTATCAGCACCAGCAAACGCTGGACGTTTTTACTGGATGAGGTTTGTATCTCAATCTCCTTCAGAAACTTAACATTGCTAAAATATACCTTTTTAAACTTCCTGAAATTGAAAAGATGGATGAGAATTGGGATGGCTACGGCAAAAAAGGCAAAGAGGAACTGAGGAAAAAGGAATCTCATTAAAACAAAGCTAACTATTCTTTAGAAAACGTCGGGTTAATTAAATAGGATGTAACAATTGCTACTTGAAAATCTCTAATTTCGACGACATCTTTCAATCAGCTAAAACAATCAAATTTATATGCTCAGCATCAGGAATATTGTAAAACAATATGCTAACCATCGTGCGCTCGACGATGTAAGCATCGAAGTGGAGAAAGGGAAAATCTTCGGGCTGCTCGGACCGAACGGAGCGGGCAAAACTTCGCTTATCCGCATTATTAACCAGATAACGGCACCCGATGCAGGAGAAGTATATTTCGATGGCGAAAAGCTCAACCCCGACCACATTGGCCGCATTGGCTACCTGCCTGAAGAGCGTGGGCTTTACAAGAAAATGGAAATCGGCGAGCAAATGCTTTATCTCGCCCAGCTAAAAGGCCTTTCACGTACCGACGCTATTAGCCGCATCAAATACTGGTTCGAGAAGATGGAAATGCAGAGCTGGTGGAAAAAGAAGGTGGAAGATTTGAGCAAGGGAATGCAGCAAAAAGTACAGTTTGTAGCTACGGTGGTGCACAATCCTGAACTCATCATTCTGGATGAACCATTCTCAGGCTTTGACCCCGTAAACGCCGAAATCATCAAAGACGAGATCCTGGAGCTTAACCAAAAGGGCGCAACGATTATCTTCTCCACCCACCGCATGGAATCGGTTGAGCAGCTTTGCGACAGCATCGCCCTGATCAATAAATCGCATAAAATATTGGATGGCAAAGTGAAAGACATCCGCAACTCATATCGCAACAACACCTTCCGGGTAGAATATACGGGCACGCTTTCGGCGGCAGTTGACAATTCAATTTACGATGTAATTGACGACAAGCAACTGGAAGACTCACAGCAGATTACTGTTAAATTAAGAGACGGCGTAACATCAAATAATCTTCTAAGCCAACTTATCCCACAGGTGCAAATCCACGACTTTACGGAAGTAGTTCCAAGCATCAACGACATCTTTATCCAAAAAGTAAAAACCTCAAGCCATGAATAAAATCCTACTCATAATAAAACGCGAATACCTGAGCCGGGTAAAAAAGAAAACGTTTTTGCTGATGACTTTCCTTGTGCCGGGACTAATCATTGGGATGATTACCTTGGTCGGAGTTCTGACAAAAACCGGCGGCGATGAATCAGCAAAGATCACGGTTTACGATGAAACGGGCTTATTTAATGGGAAATTCAACGATACCAAAGAAATTGATTTCAGCGAGGCTACACGCTCTTTTGCCGAGGAGAAACTACTGGCTTCCGTGGAAGGCGGCGGCTTTCTACTTTACATACCCAAAAATCTGGAGCATGGCGGAAAGATTGACATTTACTCAAGAAAACGGGCGACATTCTCAGTTCTGGGCAGCATAGAAGACCAGGTAAATGAAACCATGCGTGAAAAGATGCTGAAAGATGCGGGCATTGACGCAGCAACTTTAAACAAGATCAAGCCGGATTTTTCTATCAATACCAAAGAACTTACCGATGAAGGCGAAAAGGACAGCAGTGCAGGCGCAACGCTCATTGCCGGCTTTGCTGCCGCGATCTTGATCTACATTTCGCTGTTCATCTATGGTGCGCAGGTAATGCGTGGCGTAATTGAGGAGAAAACCAACAGGATTGTTGAGGTGGTGATCTCGTCGGTAAAGCCTTTCCAGTTGATGATGGGGAAGATCATCGGCATAGGGTTGGTTGGGCTTACGCAATTCCTGCTGTGGATAGTGCTTTCCTCCACTCTGATGGCCGGCGCAGGCCGTGCGCTCATGCCGAAGGACGCTATAAAGCCAAAGACAGAACAATCCGCATCTCAGAAAAAAGCTACCGAAGCCATGCAAGCCTCCCAGCAGGGACCGGCAATGAGCATGATCTCCGCGATGGAAACCATCAACTTCAAGTACCTGTTCACCAATTTCCTGATCTACTTTTTAGGCGGATTTATGCTGTACAGTGCTTTGTTTGCGGCTGTGGGCTCTGCCGTGGATAACGAAACCGAAACCCAGCAATTCATGTTCCCCATCACCATGCCGCTGCTGTTTACTTACATTTTGTCTTTTAGTTTCATCGTCAACAATCCCGACAGCACGCTCTCTTTTTGGCTCAGCATTATCCCATTCACCTCTCCTATCGCGATGATGGTGCGCCTGCCTTTTGGTGTCCCGGACTGGCAACTGGCACTGTCAATCGTGCTGCTGATCTGCGGCTTTATCTTCACTACCTGGGTTGCAGCCCGCATTTACCGTGTTGGGATCCTGATGTACGGCAAAAAAACCAGCTACAAGGAACTGGCGAAGTGGTTTATGTATAAGGGATAGGTTCAAGTCTAAAGCTTAAAGATGAAAGCTGAAAGTGCGCCAGTTGCTTCCTTTATGCTTTAGGCTTTTAGCTTTGTGCTTTATCTTTGTCTTTCACCTTTACACCTTACAGAATGCGTATCATCTTCATGGGCACGCCCGATTTCGCTGTTGCGTCGCTGGACGCCTTGCTACAACCCGGATTTGATGTTGTGGCTGTTGTCACTGCGCCCGACAAGCCTGCAGGGCGAGGGCAAAAGCTCGGCGAGTCGGCCGTGAAGCGCTATGCGATGGAAAAAGGCATGAAAGTTCTTCAACCTGAGAAGCTGAAAAACCCTGAATTCATTGAAGAACTGAAATCTTTGAATGCTGATCTCCAGGTTGTGGTAGCATTCAGGATGTTGCCAGAAATGGTGTGGAGCATGCCGCCGAAAGGCACTATCAATCTGCACGGCTCGCTCCTGCCGCAATATCGTGGCGCAGCGCCAATCAACTGGGCTATCATCAACGGTGAAACAGAAACGGGCGTCACCACCTTTTTCCTGAAACATGAAATTGATACCGGCGATATTCTATTTTCAGAAGCTGTTCCTATCGGCGAAGAAGAAACAGCCGGCGACATCCACGACAAGCTCATGCAAACCGGCGCTCAACTGCTGGTAAAAACCGTGAAAGCCATAGAAGCGGGAGATTACCAGGAAATGCCCCAGCCATCCACAGCCGATGGTGCAGAGCTGAAACACGCCCCTAAGATCTTTAAAGAAGATTGCCAGGTAAACTGGTGCCAGCCTGCAAAAAAGGTTTACGACCACATCCGCGGACTAAGCCCCTATCCTACTGCTTACACCACTTTTCAGGAAAAAACATTAAAAATATTTCGGGCTAATTATCAAGTGAGCCAGCCGGGCATACAGGCGGGCGGCTTCCTGAGCGATGGCAAAACCTATCTCAAATTTGCCTGTACAGACGGGTTTGTCAACCTGCTGGAAGTGCAGATGGAAGGCAAAAAGAGAATGGGGATTGAAGAGTTTTTAAGGGGTGTTAAGTTAGTTTAGGATAACAGAATCTTCTATATGCTTCGGAGTTGCAAATTTCTAAGAGCTGTGAACGTAACCTGAGATATTATACCTTAGACAAAATAACGGCACTGCTACGATGGGAAAGGGTGCATATATCCCCCCGAATTTGGGTGGCATTAGGCACCTTTATGCAGAGGTTGTGCATATATCCGCAAGTTATAGCCATTTTAAAAAGATAGATGACCACTCAAGAAATATTGAACATTACAGAACATAGACCTTGGAAAATGCCGACAGAAAAATGGAAGTTTTACCAAGAGTGGAATAATGCAGTATTTCTTCATTGGCAAGTTGACCTTCAAGAATTGCAAACCTTAGTTCCGACAGACATAGAAATTGACCTCTTTGACGGAAAACCATGGGTTTCATTGGTGGCATTTACAATGGAGAAAATTAGACCGAGAATTTTGCCTCATTTTTCACCCATTTCCGACTTTGACGAGATTAACATCCGAACTTATGTAAAGAAAAACAATAAAGCAGGAGTTTACTTTTTAAGCATTGAGGGAGGTACTCAAATTTCTTGTAAGATTGCCAAGACACTTTCAGAATTACCATACAGGTATTCAAAAATCCAAAGACAGAAAACTTTATATCACTCAGAGAACGGACAGTTCAATGATAGGTTTTTTATTAAGTACAAAACAGGAATAGAACTTGAAGAAAAGACTGACCTTGACAAGTGGTTAACTGAAAGATATGCTTTATTTCAAGACACTAAAACTTCAATTAATGAATATGAAATCCATCACATTGAATGGCCAACATATCAAGTTGACATTGAAGAAATTGAGATTGAATATCCTAGGTTTAAGAAATTACTGAACAACATGCCAGACAGAAAACACTATTCGACAGGTGTTCAGGTTATCACTTGGGACAAGAAAAGAATTAAGAAACGTGCTGAAATAGCACTAAACACAAATTAATAACAAAACATGAAGAGATTTTTGACATTCATTTTATCAGTTCTGTTTTTCGGAAACGCTAATGCATCAAATGAGCAAGATTTCATCCAAACTCATATTAAAGAGTTCTATGATATGGATAGGACAGTTCGTGAATTTGAAAACAAATTACTGAATATAGAACAGAAAGACACTGCTCTTAAATACATTGACAATTATTCGCTTGCAATCGAAAAATCATTATCAGCATATTCCAAATATAAAACCTCGGACAACAAATTAATTGCTGAAGTCACAACTGATTTAACAAAAATGCTAACAGACATATTGAACAATAATTATCAACTTTTAGGAAAGCTAGTAAAATCAGACTTTAAGCAGCAAGAATTACAACAAGAATGTAAATCATTAGTTGAAAAGAATAAGTATATATCAGGTTTTTTACGAGATGTTTCTATAGGAATTTGTATGACAACAGTTAAGGACAGACCTAAAAAAGCAAGTGATAATGAACAATTTTCAAAATTGACAGAGAAAGAAAGAAATCAAATACACGAACTCTTGATTGTGAAATTCGGAAAAGAGATAAAAACAATGAGTAAGGAAAACACAAATACGCCATATGAATATTCATGTGTAGCAATTTATGAATTCTAAATATCACTTGGAAATTTGAAAAGGAATAAAAAAAACGGGCTATAACCGTCCTTTGCTGGCTTAAGTTTCCCAAGCCTGAGCGCAGCATAACTTAATGCCTCCAATAAAAAAAGTCTATGACTTCCGTTCTGCAAAACTCTCCTGTCCGTAGAATTCAGCGCACCGCCTCTATGGATTCAGCGGTAAAACAAAGTCTCTGACTCTGATAAATCAAAATAACCCAGCATCGTCCTCGTTTGCAACGAGGATGTACGAGAGCAGCGACTCAGTCGCCTATCTCAGTAGTAAAACAGAGTCTTTGACTCGTAATCGCAAACGCCACTACAGCGGCCTTCCGTCCCTGTCACATTTCTCCAGTAGTTCTACGTCAAATGTTTTAACACCATCGTTGGTTTGAACATCTACCGTTCCATCCTGATATACGGTTGTAATTTGTCCCAAAAATTCATTTTCTGCGGGTAGCCTTACCCAATCAGATTCTTTAAATGTAGTTTGCATGATGATTCTTTATTGAAATAAGTGACTGATAACTCACTTTTCAGAAACGCAATTTTCTGAAAGCTTACTGTATTTACAATCCAGAACTTCAATTGTTCAAATAGCCCGATTTCGTCGAGCCCGTCGATGCCCCTTTTTGAGAAAACTTAAACCTTTTGCTTAGTAAGAGGGTTGTGAATTTAATTGTTCCATCTACCGGTTCAACCATTAAAAACATACTCATTCTACTAAATGACGAGTCTCGAAGGCAGGAAACGAGTTATAATCAGCAATGTTTTTCCGCGTGTTGATGACGGAAAATATCCCGCGAAAGCTGCGGTAAACCAGTCGCTGACAATTTCGGCAAGCATCTTCTGCGATGGGCACGACACCATTGCTGCCAGCGCACTCATCAGGCACAGCACGGAGCGCACCTGGCGGGAAATTCCCATGAAGCTACTTGTAAATGATCTTTGGGAAGCGCCGTTTAAACCGGAGAAAACCGGGTTTTACGAGTTTAATATTCAAGCCTGGATAGATCATTTTACCACCTGGAAAAAGGGATTGCGCAAGAAAGCCGAAGCCGGGCAAACGCTCGCGGTAGAGCTACAGATTGGTGCAGGCATCATCGAAAAAGCAGCCGCACAAGCACCCGCCAAAGACAAATACACACTACTCCAGTTCAGCCACGTTTTACGGGATGAGCAGAATCCCGAAAAGGCTCTTCTCCTGGCTTTGAGCGATGAGCCGGATGCGCTCATGTTCCGCTACCGTGATAAAAACCTCATCACCCGCGACAGTAAAGTTTACAGAATTGAGGTGGAGCGGCAAAAAGCGCTTTACAGCTCCTGGTATGAACTTTTCCCACGCTCAACAGCAGCGCAGGAAGGAAAGCACGGCACATTTAACGACGTAAAGAAGTTGCTTCCCCGCATCGCGAAGATGGGCTTTGATACGCTGTACTTTCCTCCCATCCATCCAATCGGAGAAATAAACCGGAAGGGTAAAAACAACTCGCTTACTGCCAGTCCCGACGATCCAGGCTCCCCATGGGCCATCGGCAACAGGCTCGGCGGGCACAAGGCCATACATCCGCAATTGGGAACGATAAAAGATTTCAAAAGCCTGCTCGCAGAAGCAAACAAGCACGGGATAGAAATAGCCCTCGATATTGCCTACCAATGCGCTCCCGATCACCCATACGTAAAGGAACATCCGCAATGGTTTACCTGGCGTCCGGATGGAACGGTTCAGTACGCGGAGAATCCCCCGAAAAAATACGAAGACATTTTACCCTTCAACTTTGAAACGGACGACTGGCAAAACCTATGGCAGGAACTGAAAAGCGTAATTGATTACTGGATAGAAGTTGGCGTCAGCGTTTTCCGGATCGACAATCCGCACACCAAATCCTTTGCTTTTTGGGAGTGGATGATCGGCGAAGTGCGAAAGCAACATCCTGAAGTGATTTTCCTTGCCGAGGCTTTTACCCGCCCACGGCTGATGGAGCGGCTTGGAAAAGCTGGCTTCAACCAGTCGTACACGTACTTCAGCTGGCGCAACACCAAACAGGAACTTGAGGAGTACATCAACGAACTGGTAAACAGCGAAATGAAAGCTTACTTCCGGCCAAACTTCTGGCCTAACACGCCTGATATACTTCCTGACATGCTTGTGCACGGTGGCGAAAACGCCCACATCATGCGGCTAATCCTCGCGGCAACGCTCTCCTCCAGTTTCGGCATTTACGGACCGGTTTACGAGTTCTGCATAAACGAACCGCATCCCGGCAAAGAAGAATACACCAACAGCGAAAAATACGAGATCAAACATTGGGACTGGAATGTAGAAACGCGTATCGCCGAAGTGATAACACGTATAAACCGCATCCGGAAAAACAACCAGGCGCTGCACGACACTTATAACATCCAAATCGCACAAACCACCAGCGACAACATACTTTGCTATGTAAAAACGCACAAAGAAAGCGGCAACATCCTGATCATGGCGGTGAACCTTGATCCGTTCAATACGCACGGAGCGCATGTTAAAATTCCGGTAGAAACTTTGGCAGGAATAGATGTCAATCGCCCGTATGTGGTGCATGATCTTTTGAGTAGCGATAAATACCGCTGGATTGGCGAGTGGAATTATGTACAACTAAACCCTTACGAAATGCCCGCACACATTTTCCGGGTAGAACAGTAACAACATTATGCCCGACAAAACCATCATATTAGACGATAAACTGCACTGGTACAAAGACGCGGTCATTTACGAGCTGCACATCAAAGCTTTCCGCGATGGAAATTGCGATGGCATAGGCGATTTTAAAGGCTTGCTGGAGAAACTTGATTATCTTCAGGATCTTGGGATAACTGCCATCTGGCTCCTGCCTTTTTACCCTTCGCCTTTGCGGGATGACGGCTACGATATCGCCGATTACTACAGCATCAATCCGTCGTACGGCGAGATAAAGGAGTTTAAACAGTTCCTGAAGGAAGCGCACAGCCGCAACCTCAAGGTTATAACTGAGCTCGTAATTAACCACACTTCAGATCAGCACCCGTGGTTTCAGCGGGCGAGGAATGCGCCGCAAGGATCGCCAGAGCGGGATTTTTATGTGTGGACGGATGACACAAGCAAATACAGGGATACCCGGATAATTTTTCAGGATTACGAAGCCTCAAACTGGACCTGGGATGCTGTGGCAGGGCAATATTACTGGCACCGGTTTTTCTTCCATCAGCCTGATCTGAATTTTGACAATCCGCTTGTGCAGGAGGAAGTCTTCAAAATGATGTCGTACTGGTGCAAGATGGGCGTTGACGGCTTCAGACTGGATGCTGTTCCCTATCTTTTTGAACGTGAAGGCACCAACTGTGAAAACCTGCCGGAAACTCATGAATTCCTCAAAAGGCTGCGTAAGCAGATTGATGAAGAATTCCCCGGCACGCTCCTGCTCGCCGAGGCAAACATGTGGCCCGAAGATTCTGCAGCGTACTTTGGCGATGGCGATGAGTGCCACATGAACTACCACTTCCCGGTAATGCCACGCATGTTTATGGCTTTGCAAATGGAAGACCGTTATCCGATCACAGACATTTTTGATCAGACACCCGCAATTCCCGACACTTGCCAATGGGCGATGTTTTTGCGCAACCACGATGAGCTCACGCTCGAAATGGTTACAGACGAAGAGCGGGATTACATGTACAAAGTGTACGTCCGCGACCCGAAGGCCCGCATAAACCTGGGCATCCGCCACCGCCTGGCGCCGCTGATGGACAACAACCGAAAGAAGATAGAACTGCTCAATTACCTTCTTTTCTCACTTCCCGGCACACCGGTGATTTATTATGGCGATGAGATCGGGATGGGAGATAACTTCTACCTCGGCGACCGCGATGGCGTGCGCACGCCCATGCAGTGGAGCTCTGACCGGAATGCTGGCTTTTCGGAGGCAAATCCGCACAAGCTCTATCTTCCCGTAATCCTTGATCCCGTTTACCACTACGAATCAGTTAACGTTGACATCCAATCGCGGAATACTTCCTCCTTGCTCTGGTGGATGAAACGTATCATCAGCATCCGCAAAAAATACAAGGCATTTAGCCGTGGCGATATGAAATTCATCGCCACAGAAAATCCCAAAATTCTGGCTTTCGTGCGTGCTTATCAGGATGAAATGATGCTGGTGGTTGTAAACCTTTCACGTTACACGCAGCCAGTGGAACTGGAATTGGGCGAGTACAAGGGCTATGTTCCGGTAGAGGTTTTCAGCAAAAACAAGTTCCCAACCATTAAGGAAGAGGGATCATATTTTATCACAATCGGACAGTACGATTGCCAGTGGTTCTCCCTTCAAAAAAGTGAGGAGGAGGAAAATAACGGCACGGCACTTCCAACCCTTGATATCCCAGAGTGGAAAGCCATCCTCGACAGAGAGGCTACAGAAAAGCTGGAAAACACCATCCTGCCAGCGTATCTGATGAAAATGCGCTGGTTTGGCGGAAAAGCCCGCCCGGTTCAGGGCATCAAGATCACCGATCATGCCATGTTCCCCACTGCCGAGAAGAGTGCGATCCTCCTGCTGATCGAAGTACAATATCAAAGCGGTTTCCCGGATTTATACCAGCTAACCGTAGCTTTCGCCGAAGGAGTTGCCGGAACAAAAATGCAGGAAGATTTCCCCAAATCAGCAATTGCTGCTTTAACCATCGCGAGCAAATCGGGTATTTTGTATGATGCCATGTTCGGCACAGAATTTCCACAGGCTATTTTCAGCCGCATGGCAGAGCACCACAATCTTAGTTTAAAAAGCAGTGAAGTTTGCTTCCACGGAAATCGTGCGATGAGCAAACACTTCAAAGAACAGCAGAACGTAAAAGCGAAGGTGCTATCGGCAGAGCAAAGCAACACGTCGATCACTTACGATAATAAATTCTTTTTGAAGATCTATCGGAAGGTTGACCGGGCGATAAATCCCGATCTGGAGATCACGCATTTCCTTACCGAAAATGCAAATTTCAAGCACATCCCGGCTTTTGTGGGATCCATTGAATGGAAGTTCGGCAATGGCTCCATTGTGTTGGGCATGATGCAGGAGATGGTGGAAAGCCACAGCGATGCGTGGGAATACATGCTGAACCGGCTCAATACTTTCAACGAGGAAATGCTGGAAAAAAACCATCAGCCCACAGATGAAAAACCTAAGAAGAAACTGACTGAGCCTTCCGCATTTGAAGATTTTCCTGCGGAAATGCAGGATCTTCTTGGAGGCCCCGTGATAGATCAGGTGCGTTTGCTTGGCATCCGCACCGGCGAAATGCACCTGGCTTTGGCGTCGGGTACGCAGCCCGAGTTTAAGCCAGAAGATTTCTCCTTGCATTACCAGCGGTCGCTGTTTTCTTCATTCCAGTCGCTTGTGCGCTCGGCCTTTCAGAATCAAAGCCGCAATCTGAAGAACCTGCCCGAAAACGTGCGGAAGGACGCAGAGGAAGTGCTTAATATGAAGGATGAAATACTCACCACCTTCAAAAGAATTTATCGCAAGAAAGTTGATGCCGTAAAAACCCGTATCCACGGCGACTACCATCTTGGACAGGTTTTGTTCACCGGGAAGGACTTTGTCATACTGGATTTTGAGGGCGAGCCGGCACGCAGCTACAGTGAGCGCAGGCTGAAGCGCTCGCCTTTGCGGGATGTGGCGGGGATGCTCCGTTCCTTCCATTACGCCGCTTACGCCAGCTTGTTTCTGAATGATCAAATACGGAAAGAAGACATGGGAAAACTGCTGCCTTTGGCAGAACAATGGTATCAATATATGAGCGAAGTTTTCATGAAATCTTACCTGGAAACCGTAAAAGAAAGCGCCATCATCCCGAAAGAAAAAGAAGACTTAGAGATCCTGATGCAAACCTATTTGCTTGAAAAAGCCATATACGAGTTAAATTACGAACTGAACAACCGTCCCGACTGGGCAATTATCCCGCTGAAGGGCATCAAGTCAATTCTGCAGGCAAGCAGGCTTCAAAAGAAATAAACATGGCACCAGCAGAAGAAAACTTATCAGTTATGAATTCGCCTGAGCCGAATATTTACACAGCAGGATACACCCTGTTCAGCGACTACGATATTTCACTTTTCCGTGCGGGGAAGCACTTCAATTTATATTCAAAATTAGGAGCGCACGTAGCAGAACACGAAGGAAAGAAAGGCATTTACTTTGCGGTTTGGGCACCAAACGCAGCTGAAGTTTCCGTTATCGGGAATTTTAATGGCTGGAACCGTGAAAGCTGCAAAATGCACTCACGTTGGGATGGCTCCGGCATTTGGGAGATTTTTATTGCCGGAATCGGACCGATGGAATACTACAAATATTTCATCCGCTCACACTCGGGTTACACAGTAGAAAAATCAGATCCCTGCGCTTTTCATGCCGAAACACCGCCAGCTCAGGCGTCCATTGTGTGGGATTTAGCTTACAAATGGACCGATAAAAAGTGGCTGCAGGAGCGGAAACGCCAAAGTGCTTTGCAAAAGGCAATCTCCGTTTACGAGGTGCATCTTGGCTCGTGGAGAAAACATGAGGACAATACCTTCCTCTCCTATCGGGAAATGGCATCAGAACTTCCGGGTTATTGCAAAGCGATGGGCTTTACACATGTGGAGTTTATGCCGGTTATGGAACATCCGTTTTTCGGCTCATGGGGCTATCAGTTAACTGGCTATTTCGCTCCTTCGGGCCGTTTTGGAACGCCTCAAGATTTTATGTTCCTGGTGAATGCACTGCACAATGCGGGCATTGGCGTAATCCTCGACTGGGTGCCATCGCACTTCCCAACAGACGAGCACGGGCTCGGCTACTTTGATGGCACACATCTTTATGAACACGCAGATCCGAGGAAGGGCTTTCATCCCGACTGGAAGAGCTTTATCTTCAATTTTGGGAGGAATGAAGTACGCTCGTTTCTGATCTCCAACGCACTTTACTGCCTGGACAAATATCACATTGACGGCTTAAGGGTTGATGGTGTTGCCTCAATTCTTTACCTTGATTATTCCAGGAACGAAGGAGAATGGATACCTAATGAGTATGGCGGGCGGGAAAACCTGGAAGCAATCCATTTCTTACAAGACTTTAACGATGCCGTACACGGTCATTATCCAGATGTTTTCACAGTCGCCGAAGAGTCCACCGCCTGGCCAGGCGTAACTCAGCCAACAGCGAACGGTGGCTTGGGCTTTGATATGAAGTGGATGATGGGCTGGATGCACGATACGCTCCATTATTTCCAAACAGAGCCGATTTACAGGAGCTATCATCAGGGCGAGATCACGTTTAGTCTGATGTACGCTTTTACGGAGAAGTTTACATTACCGCTTTCGCATGATGAGGTGGTGTATGGCAAGGGTTCGCTGATCGACAAAATGCCCGGCGATGAATGGCAGCAGTTTGCCAATCTTCGTTTACTTTACGCATACATGTTTGGTCATCCCGGTGCAAAGCTCATTTTTATGGGCGGAGAATTTGGGCAACGCCACGAATGGCAGCATGATTATAACCTTGACTGGCACGAGGCTGAATACCCGCTTCAGCATGGCGTTCAAAAATTGATGAGAGATTTAAATCATCTGTATAAAGAACAATCTGCACTGTTTGAGAACAACTTCTCGGTCGAAGGCTTTGAATGGATCTCGTTAGATGATTCTGTGAACAGTGTGATAGCCTGGCAGCGCAAAGGCGATTCCGGCGAAAGCCTAACCTTTGTAGCCAACTTCACTCCGGTTGTGCGGGAGAACTACCGCATCGGGGTGCCTAGGAGAGGTTTTTACGAAGAAATTTTCAACTCAGATAATCTAAAGTACGGCGGAAGCGATGTGCTGAACGAACCTGAACTTGAAACCGCCCCTATCCCGAAGCACGGCAAAACACACTCCTTGTCGTTGGTGTTGCCGCCGCTTGCTGCTATTGTTTTGAAATGGAAGAGGGATTACGATTAGGTTCTCCAGTTAAAACTCCGGCAGAACCCTTTCTCCAAAATCACCGATAAATGTTTCCTGATCTCTGTTTACATTATGCAGGATTATTCTTTCAAATCCAAGGCTTTCGTCCTGTTTGATCCAGTCGATGTGCTGCTTTAGATCTGTTGAGATCCGCACATGCTTGTACATATCTTCAGGTTTGATGTATTCTCCCAGCGCATCAAAATGAGCAACCGTTTTCAGATCGCCGAGAGCAGTTCCCTGGAAAATATTTGTGCGCCATTGATCGTAAGCACCATCCAGAGCTTCTTTTTCTGTATGTGCATAAGAAAGCTGAACTTTGAGATACATTGGCTTTCCTTCACCTCCCCCACGACGAAAAGCATCAACAACTTCTTTTAATTCATCGTAAGGTTTGTGAACGGTGATAAATCCTTCAGCCCAACTGCCCGCCCATTCCGCTGTTTCTTTGCTTACAGCAGCAGCTAAAAGCATAGGCGGCTTTTCTGGCAAGGTATAAAGCTTTGCTTCCTCCACATTAACAAGTCCATGATGGGTTACGGTTTCGCCCTTGAAAAGCCGGTGCATAATTTCTGAACATTCCAGTAAACGTTCATTACGCTCGGCTTTGGCTGGCCATTTTTCTCCGGTTATCAATTCGTTAAGTGCTTCGCCACTGCCTAATGCCATGGAAAACCGATCCGGGAACATTTCAGCCAGTGTTGCCGCAGCCTGTGCCACAATTGCCGGACGATAGCGTTGCCCTGGCGAACACACCATCCCGAAAGGAATACTTGTAAGCTGCATAGCTGCCCCCAGCCAGGCAAAAGAGAAGCCGCTTTGCCCCTGGCGCTCACTCCATGGATGAAAATGGTCTGAAGAATTTATCGCTTTAAAGCCGGCTTTCTCCGCCAGCACAACCAACTTCAGCAAATCACTTGGCTTAAATTGCTCGTGCGAAGCATGGTATCCGATAAGAGCCATATAGGTGATTAATCTATAGTTGCGATTCGGCTCTGCGGCTGTTGAGGCATTCGCGTATGCTATCTGCCAGCAGGTTTGTATCTATAGGTTTCTGAACGAAGATATCACACCCCGATTTGATACATTGCTTAGCCAGCTCCAGGTTCTCAGATATGCTGATGACAGGAATATACCTGGTTTCAGCATTGCATTTGATCTGATGGCTCATAGCAGCAGAGTTCGTGCCCGACAGATAAAAGTCCATGATTAGCAAGTCTGGCTTATAGTCTGCTATCCGACTAAAAATATCGGCGCAGTCGGGGAACACTTTTAACTGGTATGTTCCTTGTAAAGCTGCCTTCAGAGCGGCAAGGGTTTTCTGATCGCTTGATAGTATCATTATCCTGTTCATATCCCACCTTAATTAAGCCTGTTAGTTACTTGATGTAACAACATATGAGAACTTTATTTTGTTCAAAAAATAAATAATAATTTAAATATTAATCTTATAAGAAAATTTACGAGATAAAAACAATCTTCGCCCCTTAATCCTTTCTTTAGGCGATGGAAAGAATTATATACAACGGAACCCCTTATCCGTTGGGCGCCACGTGGGATGGGAAGGGTGTGAATTTTGCTCTATATGCCCACTGCGCCACTGGTGTAGAACTTTGTTTATTTGATGAAAGCGGACAGAATGAAAGCCGTGTTAAACTTGTGGAGCGCACGCACCAGGTATGGCATGCCTACTTGCCGGAAATAAAGCCGGGGCAGTTATATGGTTATCGGGTGCATGGGCCGCACGACCCGCAAAACGGGCATCGCTTTAACCCCAACAAACTTTTAATTGATCCTTATGCAAAAGCAATTTCGGGCACAGTAGAAGGACACGAGTCTCTTTTTGGCTATAAGTTTGGCGATGAAGCCGAAGATTTAAGTTTCAGTGAACTCGACAGTGCGCCGCACATGCCGAAGTGTGTGGTGATAGATCCAAGATTTAACTGGGGCAACGATAAGCCGCTTCGCATTCCTTATCACACTTCCGTGATTTATGAGGCGCATGCTAAAGGTTTAACCAAGCTCAATCCCCGCATCCCCGAAAATATTCGCGGCACCTACGCGGCCATCGCTCATCCGGAAAATATTAAATATTTAAAAGGGCTCGGCATCACAGCTTTGGAACTGATGCCGGTACATCAATTCATCAACGACAGTTCTCTGGCAGAAAAAGGCCTGAACAATTATTGGGGCTATAACACCATTGGCTTCTTTGCGCCGCACGCGGCCTACTCGTCAGGCGGAACCATGGGGCAACAGGTTACTGAATTCAAAAACATGGTGAAAGCGCTGCACGGGGCTGGCATTGAAGTGATACTTGATGTGGTGTACAACCACACTGCGGAAGGTAACCAGATGGGGCCGACCCTTTCCTTTAAAGGGATTGACAATGCTTCTTATTACCGTTTAGTGGAAGATAACAAGCGGTTTTACATGGATTACACCGGCACAGGCAACACGCTCAATGCCAATTTGCCAAACGTGCTCAGGCTTATCATGGACAGCCTTCGCTACTGGATTATAGAAATGCATGTAGATGGCTTCCGCTTCGATCTTGCGGCCACACTTGCCCGCGAACTGCATGAAGTGAACCAACTCAGTGCTTTTTTCGATATTATCTACCAAGACCCAATCATCTCTCAGGTAAAACTGATAGCAGAGCCGTGGGACGTGGGCGAAGGCGGATACCAGGTTGGGAACTTTCCTCCCGGATGGGCCGAATGGAATGGCAAATTCAGGGATTGCATACGCGATTACTGGCGTGGTGCCGACAGTATGCTGGGTGAATTTGCTCAGCGATTTACGGGCAGCCCCGATTTGTACCTGGATGATTACCGCCGACCTACAGCCAGTGTGAACTTCATAACTGCACACGATGGCTTTACCATGATGGACCTTGTATCGTACAACGAAAAGCACAACGAAGACAATGGCGAAGACAATAAAGATGGTGAAAGCCACAACCGCTCCTGGAATAGCGGAGAAGAAGGCCCTACTGAAAACCAGGAGGTGAATGAACTAAGGCGAAAGCAGGTGCGCAACTTCCTCTGCACGCTGTTCCTTTCGCAAGGCGTTCCGATGCTGGTGGCCGGCGACGAGTTTGGCCGCACTCAACACGGTAACAACAACGCCTATTGCCAGGACAATGAAATCTCCTGGTTGAACTGGGAACATGCCGATAAGAAGTTGATGAAATTTACCCGCAACGTGATTCATTTGCGGCGAAACCATCCAACTTTCCGGCGACGCAAATGGTTTGTCGGCCAGCCAATCAAGGGCATTGGCGTAGAAGACATAAACTGGTTCCTGCCGGAAGGCGATGAAATGACCGAAGAAAACTGGAGCCACGACTTTGCCAAATCACTGGCAGTTTACCTAAATGGCAAAGGCATACGAACCAGCGGCCCCAAAGGCGAACACATTGTAGATGATGACTTTTACATAATCTTCAACGCACATCATGAAGCGCTTAATTATAAGCTGCCCCCGGAAAAATATGGCAGATGCTGGACTAAAGTGATTGATTCCAGCATCGGTCATGCGGATGAAAACGGTGAGACCTACGATGCCGCGTCGATCATAGAAGTTGCCAGCCGTTCGGTTGTAGTACTGAAAAATCCAATTCACGACGTGCAAGACAATGCTTGAGGTAAGTAAACGATCAATCGGCATTAATTTCGATGAAAACTGGGCGGAGATATGCGTGTGGGCACCGTTGGCAGAAAGCATCTCGCTTGTGGTGCCGGAAAAGAGCTTAACTCTTCCACTGCAGAAACAGGAATATGGTTACTGGCAGCTTTCTACCGAAGAAATACTTCCAGGCGACAGGTATTTATTTGAGATCGATGGAAAAGATCAGTGGCCTGACCCTGCATCGGTGAGCCAACCTGAAGGTGTGCATGGCCCTTCTGAAGCTTTGGACATCACAAGCTTCAACTGGGATGACAGCAGTTGGAAGAATCATGCGCTTGAAGAATACATTATTTATGAGCTTCATACCGGAACCTTTACCGAGGATGGCACCTTCAAAGCGATCGAACGAAAGTTATCGCATCTAAAGAATCTTGGCGTAAATGCCATCGAAATAATGCCGGTAGCGCAGTTTCCAGGTAACCGGAATTGGGGTTACGATGGTGTTTATCCTTTCGCTGTACAAAACACCTACGGCTCGGTAAATGGTTTGAAACAACTGGTCGCTGCCTGCCATGAGGAAGGGATTGCAGTGATTCTCGACGTAGTGTACAACCACTTAGGTCCAGAAGGGAATTACTTTAACTTATACGGTCCATACTTTACAGAAAAGTATCACACGCCCTGGGGCGGAGCAATAAACTTCGACGATGAATACTGCGACGGCGTTCGGCAATATTTCATTGAGAATGCCCTGATGTGGTTCCGAGACTTCCACATAGATGCTTTGCGGATGGATGCGGTTCATGCCATAAAGGATTTTAGCCCCAACCACATTCTCAGAGAAATCAAGCAGCACCTGAATCTCTTGATGGAGCAAACCGGGCGCAGGCACTGCCTCATTGCAGAGCTTGATCTGAACGATAACCGCTACATCAACCCGCTTAGCGAACAAGGCTTCGGTTTAGATGCACAGTGGATTGATGAATTTCATCACGCACTTCGGGTTACTGCAACAGGTGAAAAACCCGGCTATTACTCAGACTTTAGCGGCATTGAGGATTTAGCCAAGGCTTACCAGGACGCTTACGTGTTTGACGGACAGTATTCAGAGCATCGCAAAAAGTTTTTCGGTGTAAAAGCCGATAAGAATCCGGGGAAGCAGTTTGTGGTTTTCTCCCAAAATCACGACCAGGTGGGCAACCGCATGTTAGGCGAGCGAACCGGCCAGCTCACCAGCTTTGAGATGCAAAAGCTCCTCGCGGGAGCTGTGCTTGCAAGCCCCTACCTGCCAATGCTTTTCATGGGCGAGGAATGGAGTGAACCAAATCCTTTTCTATACTTCGTTAGCCACACAGACGAAGAGCTGGTAAAAGCTGTGCGCAAAGGTCGGAAGGAGGAATTTGCCTCGTTTCACGCAGAAGGTGAAGCTCCGGATCCGCAATCGACGGAGACATTCGAGCAATCAAAACTACAATGGCAACTGATTGACCATGCTCCGCACTCCACCATGCTGACCTACTACCAGGAACTTATCGCTGTGCGAAAGCGAACTCCATCCTTAAACAACCTAAACCGAAACAATGTGGAGGTGCAGCTTAATGAAGGCAGCAAGACATTATCGCTTCATCGCTGGCATGACAATCAACATGTGTATTGCCTGATGAACTTTTCAGGTCAGGTGCAACAATCAATTTCGCCGGTGCATGCCTCAGGATGGCAGAAGCTATTGGCCTCCTCAGATGAGCGCTGGGGCGGAACAGCGCCAATGCCTGAGCAAGTTGCCGCCGATCAGGTTTTAACCCTGCCGCCAGAATCATTCACGATGTACATCAGTAACCATGTTTAATCCCGTCAGCACATATCGTTTACAGTTTCATTCAGAGTTTACCTTCTCGGATTTCGAAAAGATTATTGATTACCTTCAGAAACTCGGCGTCGGCACTATTTACGCCTCGCCAATCTTTGAATCAACGCCGGGGAGCACACACGGATATGATGGTGTTAACCCGCAGAAGCTCAATCCGGAAATCGGAACTTGGAAACAACTGAAAGACATCAGTGCAAAACTAAAAAGCCATGGCATTGGTTGGTTGCAGGACATCGTGCCAAACCACATGGCTTTTCACCCCAACAATGTCTGGTTGATGGATGTGCTGGAAAAAGGCTCGTTGTCTGAGTACAAGAGTTTTTTTGACTTCACGGATGACCGGATCATGGTGCCCTTTCTCGGAGCCAGCCTGGAGGAAGTAATTGAGAACAGAGGATTAAAAATAACCTTGCAGAATCAGGGCTTGTGTTTTAGCTATTACGACAGCCATTACCCGCTGCACCTGCGCTCATATCCACAGATTTTAAGCGAGAAGAAAAACCCGAATCAGGCAATCGAACAGTTGCTGCAACAAGTTCAACAAATTCTTGACACGGAAGAACCGAAAGCTTATTCCATCGCCCTTACCGAATTTAAAACGCAATTAGCGTCGCTGGCAAAGCAGCCTGAGGAGAAAGAATTCATTGAGAAATGCCTCGAAAAGGTAAACAAAAGCCAGAAGGCCCTGAGCCAGATCGCTTCGCAACAGGCCTACAGGCTTTGTCATTGGCAGGAGACTGATAAAGAAATTAATTTCCGCAGATTCTTTACTGTGAATGGACTGATCAGTTTGAACATTCAAAAAAAGAAAGTATTTGATGCAGTGCACAAGCTGATACTGAAGCTGTACAACGAAGGAATTTTCAACGGCTTGAGGATTGACCACATTGACGGCTTGTATGACCCTACCTCCTACCTTGAACAGCTACGTGCCGAAACCGGCGAAGAGGCCTATATCGTGGTAGAAAAGATTCTCGAGCCCGGCGAGCCTCTCCCAGCCAAATGGCCAATCCAAGGCGAGACAGGCTACAACTTCCTGGGGATCCTGAACAACCTTTTCACCAATCCCGCAGCCAAAAACCGCTTAAACGGCTTTTATCAAAAGTTTGTAGGCAAATCGTTGCCTGTTCATGATCAGATCCTTCACAAAAAATCATACATCCTGACCCACCATATGGCTGGCGACCTGGAAAATCTCTTCCGCTATTTCATTTCTTTAGAACTGGCGAACAGAGAGGAAGTAGAAATGCTTCCGGCAGACAGCCTGAAGCAAGCTATCGGGCAATTCCTGATCCATTGCCCTGTTTACCGTTACTACGGCAACCAGTTTCCTCTCGATAAAGAAGAAGCTGAGGCTGTCAAAAAAATATTCAAAAACGTTGTAAAAGCCAATAAAGAACTCGAACCTGCGATAAACCTGCTTTGGAAGACTTTCCTCGGCAAGGCACATAGCGAAGAATACAGCGAAAACGCCACCGCGTTCTACCAAAAATTGATGCAGTTCACCGGTCCGCTGATGGCCAAAGGCGTAGAAGATACGCTGATGTACACCTACAATGCGTTTAGCAGCCACAATGAAGTTGGCGATGCGCCGGATGCATTCGGAATTAGCATCGAAGATTTCCACAAGCAGATGCAGATCAGGCATGCACAATGGCCGCTTTCGATTAACGGAAGCTCCACTCACGACACTAAACGCGGCGAAGATGTGCGTGCAAGACTCAACGTGCTCAGCGATATTGCAGGAGATTGGATTGAAGCAATTCCGAATTGGCAGCGCCTTAACTCGGACCTAAAATCAAACGGTGCACCAGATGTAAACGACGAATACTTCATTTATCAAACTCTGCTCGGCGCTTACCCCATGCCCGGCGAAGATGAAGATAACTTCAGCGAGCGCATTTGCCAATACCTGGAGAAAGCCCTTCGAGAGGCCAAACAGAACTCCAACTGGACAGAACCTAATACTGCGTACGAAGAAGCAACAAAGAATTTCACACTCGGGCTGCTTGATAAACATCGAAGCTTCTGGAAGCAATTTGAGAAGTTTCACGCACAGGCGGCTGATCTGGGCATAGTAAACTCACTTAGTCAGGTTCTGTTAAAATTCACTTGTCCGGGTGTGCCCGATGTTTACCAGGGATGCGAATTGTGGGATTTAAGCCTCGTGGATCCTGATAACCGCCGTGCCGTAGATTATGAGAAACGCAGTAAGTGGCTTCAGGAACTGGAGAAGGCAGAGAAAGAAAATCTGCTGCCTGAATTATGGCAAACCCGCTATTCAGGAAAAATAAAACTTTGGTTAACCCACGCCCTGCTGAACCTTTGCAAAGAATGCCCGGAGCTGTTCAGCCAAGGCGAATATCTGCCTCTGAAAGTTGAGGGGCGGTATCGCAAGCATGTGCTGACTTTTGCGAGAAGGTACCAGAACGACTGGCTTATAACAGCCGTTCCGCTTCACGTTGCCGAAATTTGCAAGTACCAAAAGAAAGAAACGGTTGCAATCGATTGGCAGGATACACGCATCATCCTCCCTCCCGGCGCTCCGAGCAATTGGGAAAGCGTCCTGAATGGCAGCATCGGAAAGCAGCAAAAAGGCATTGCTGTATCAGACATTTTAAAAGATATCCCGCTAGGCTTGATCAAGCTTAACAAGCCTGAAACAAAACGTGGCGCCGGGATTCTGATGCACATCACCTCGCTCCCATCTGCTTTTGGCGTCGGCGATTTAGGGCCTGAAGCATACAAGTTTGCTGATTTCCTGAGTCGAAGCTCTCAAAAGTACTGGCAACTATTGCCGCTCAGTCCAACTGCAGCCGGCAACGGGCACTCCCCGTATAGCGCTTATTCGAGCATGGCGGGGAATCCACTTCTTATCAGTGTTGAGCTACTGCAGAAAGAGGGACTTTTAGATGATCGCGATCTCAAGTCTTATCGGCTGCAGCCAAAAAGCACGGCTGATTACAAATCTGCAGAGCAATCTAAAGATGTGATGTTTCAAATGGCATGGAAGAATTTTAAGGAGAATGGTTCTGAAAGCCAGCGGAACGGTTTCAAGGAGTTCTGTAAACGCGAAGCTTCGTGGCTGGACGATTTCGCACTGTATGTGGTTTTGAAACTTCAGCAAGACGGAAACCCATGGCATACCTGGCCTGAGAAGTTCAGGCTGAGAGATAAAAAAGCGTTAGCCGATCTGGCGAAGCAAAGCAGCGATGATCTCGAAAAAGCGAAATGGCTGCAGTTCATTTTTATTAGGCAGTGGAAAAGCCTTCGGGAGTATTGCAATAAGCTCGCTGTTAAGTTATTTGGCGACTTGCCTTTCTACGTGAGCTACGATTCGGTTGATGTTTGGGCGAATCCTGAGATCTTCAGCCTTGATGAGAAAGGCGAGATGAATGGAATGGCAGGCGTGCCGCCGGACTATTTCAACGAAGATGGCCAGCTTTGGGGAATGCCGGTATTTTGCTGGGACAAACTAAAAGAGCAAGGCTATCGCTGGTGGATTGATCGGATAAAGAAGAATGTAGAATCGTACGATCTGATCCGCTTAGATCATTTCAGGGCATTTTCATCTTACTGGGAAGTTCCGGCTGGCGAAAAAACAGCAAAGAACGGCGAATGGTTGCCCGGTCCGGGTGCTGACTTTTTCAAAGCTGTACAAAATGAAATTGGAAACCTCCCCTTTGTAGCAGAAGATTTAGGCGACATAGAGAAAAATGTGTACAAGTTGCGGGACGAATTCAATTTGCCCGGAATGAAAATACTTCAGTTTGCCTGGGGCGATGCCGTCGCGGAATCCGATTTCAGCCCACACAACTACACCCGCAACTTTGTGGCCTACACCGGCACTCACGATAATAACACCACACGAGGCTGGTTTAGACAGGAAGCAAACAAAGATATCCGCGAGCAAATTGAGGATTACACCGGCTTATCAATAACTGAAAAGAACATTCATGAAATTCTGGGCCGGATGGTTTATTCATCAATAGCGGAGACAGCTATTTTACCTATTCAGGATGTAATTGGCCTGGATGAAAGTGCAAGGATGAATACACCGGCGTCTGTAGATGCCAATTGGCTCTGGCGCCTGAAGCCCGGACAACTCAACGAGAAAGTAGAAGATCGCCTGCGGACTTGGGCCAAGATCTTTAACAGAGCATAAGCATTCTCCTTTTCTGCAGCAGTATTCAATTCAAAAAACACGTTAACAAAAAAAGCCACCAAGCATTGCTTGGCGGCTTCCAGTATGAAAAAATAATCTTACTACTTATCTGCTTTGGCGATTGAGTTTTTCTCAGGAGCAGATGTCTTTGAAGTTGCTGCAACCGGTTTTTTCTCGGGTGCGGCTGCCTTCTTGCTATTGCTATTATTGGTTCCGTATTGCCAGATCTTGTTTTTGTATGCTTGTATTCTTTGTTCTGCAAGCATTGCTTCCCTGTCTTTGTTTTCGTCGTGGGTGAAATCTTTGATCACCTGGCCAAGGGCATTAGATTCTTTAACTATTGAACCTGCAAATTTGCGTTGTACAAATAGATCGTCCATGCTCATGTCCAGCATATTCCTATCAGGATCAGATACATCTACTTTAACTAACGAAGAGCGCAATTGTGGGAAGTACAACCAGCAAACAGTTGCTGTTCCGTAGTTCTGCCCGCCCATTTCCAAATTCATAAGTGGTGCCACGCCAACAATCCTGGTTTCAGTTCTGGCACGTTGCTTATCGTAAAATATATCTTCTTTGATCCTGAATTTGGTAATTTTTGTAGGATCGAAATCATTCCGCACCATCTGCTCTGAAATTTGGTTTCCCTGAGCGTCAAACTTTGGAACCAATACACTGTCGGCAAGTTTGCTTAACAGTTGATCATAAGTCATTTTTGTTTTAAAGCCATCCCCGCTTGGGTTTTCTGTTGTAGGAATTGGATCATAAGCAGTAAGCGATCCTGATTTAATCCCGGCCAGGATAACTTCTATAAGAGAAGAGCCTGGCATTGCGAAAGATTGATTCTGCGGATCCGCAAGGTCAATGTCTCTCCAAACTCTTTTGTATAGGCGCACATTGTTTTTGTCTACAGTTGGATAGTTAAACGGTGTAGCATTTTCGAAGGCTGTTGTGTTAAAGTATCCATCAACTGGAGTGTCTTCTGCCGGAGCCGCTTGCGATGTGGCGTTTGCTGCTGAACCCGCGTTTGCTGCTGAACCTGGCGCTGCTGCCGCTGCACTGCTTTGAGCCCAGCTATTTAAGCTGCCGCCACACAGGGCAAGAGCTACTATTGGTAATATTATCTTTTTCATGACTTTCAGAGTTAAATGTTAGATTATTAATTATTAGAGTTTTTTTGCAGCTGGTTTGTTATCAGCTCTATTTGATGTCTTCACTTGTTCTCCAAGCACTTCCGGGGCTGGCATTACACATCTGAAACCGATGTATGAGTGTGCTGCATCCTGAATTTCGTATTCTCTTGTTGAACCGTTCACCAACTCAGCTGGATCTTTCCATGAGCCGCCTCTTACAACTTTTCTTTTCATGATATCTGCATCGGTGTCAGCAGCATCATATTGCAATACCGGGTTCAAGTCGTGTACAAATTCTTTGAAGGAAGGGCTAAATGCATCCAGTGTCCATTCAGCTACGTTACCTACCATATTGTACAGCCCAAAATTGTTCGGTGCGTATGATTTTACAGGTAGTGTATAGGTAGATCCGTCTTTTGAATAAGTGCCCTCGCCTTGTTTAAAGTTCACTGACAGTTTGTTATTGCGGCCAGTGCTGATCATGCTTGCAGCAACAGGAGCATCTTCTGGGTTACGTACACCAGATACGGCGTATTCCCATTGGGCCTCTGTTGGCAAATTGAACCCTAACTGATAATTTTTGATGAATGCATTTCTCTGAAGAGTGGTGTACATCCGTTTAGTTCTCCAATCGGTAAATGCACGTGCTTGTTTCCAGGTTACACCAACAACTGGGTTGTTATCGTAAGTTCTATTAGTGTAGTAGTTTGTAACCATAAACTGCATCTGTGAGTTCGGGAAGTCTGTTGCCCAAACCCTGTTATCTGGCATTACCGGGATTTTTTCTGTTACGTACTGGTTGGCGTTTGCCCCGCCTGCTTTCATATAGGTAAAGCTGTATTTCAAAACATCAGGGTTTAGAACCTTTCTTCCGTTCTCGTTTTTCAGCATTGGCATTAGCTTGGACTGAATTCCTGCGTCGTTGCTGAGCCAAAGCGGTTCACCGTCTTTTATTTTGCTCCAGTCGATAGTTTTGGTTGCAAAGCTTTCCTTATTATCGATGGTTTTGAAATATGATGGATCGTTCAGGTAATCGGTGATAGCTACTGAGTCGGCAACCCAGTCCACGAATTCGCGGTATTGTTTGTTGGTTACTTCTGTAGCATCCATGAAGAATGCGCTTAGGCTAACCCGCATAGGTGCTTGGTTAATGCTGTCGCTTGGATCTGCTTTGTACAGAACTGTACCGGATGGGACATAAACCATTCCCGGAGGAGGTACAATTGTTTTTGATGAATATGATCTTGTTTCTGGAACCTGGTAGCTGCTGGTTTTGCATGCTGTTAGTAATGCCGCTGAAAGCATTACTGCCGGAACTCCAAATTTAACGCCGTTTAGTAGCCGGCTGCTCAACTGATTCTGCCGCTGAACGAAGCCGTTTGTTTTATTAGTGGTAAAAAGTTTATTTTTCATGACTGTAATTTTTAGTAATAAGTAGTTGCCCAAGAAAGGCAATAACGGTGCCATCGAGGATTTTCAGAGATTTCAAACCTTTAAAACCGTCTTTAAAGCTTTAAAAACAAACTTTTTTATTTTTTCAACAGCCTAGTAGCTTCGCAGGCTTTCGCTTAGACAGTGCGTTTCCAAAAACAGACAGTGGACAAAAAATAAACTAATTCCAATAAGCAATGTTGCGTTTTAAACACATCAGCTAAGCACCATGGAAGCAACTTTAACTCCCCAACTTTTAGGAGAACTGATAGAAAAAGGCTACAAGTACACCGCAGCACAAACCCACAACCTGAGCAACGGAACTATTAAAATCCTGCTGAAACCCTTGCGGGAAAAACCTCAGCTTACCCTCCTTCCTGCCGGTTTCGATACTTATTACAGAATTACCCGCGAACCGCTACAGATGGCTTGTGGGGTAGACGGAACCAGTATTATGGTCGATTTTGTTCCACAAAGTGATGATGCATATATTACTGATGAAGATGTGCTGGAAGATGGCTATTTCCGTATGGATGAAGATTTCTTCAAACAGGTACTCGAAAGCCTTGACGATTACGCAGTTTTCACCACAGATAAGAAAGGCGATGTAAATAGTTGGAATTCCGGAGCAGAAAAGATCCTCGGCTGGTCCGAAACGGAAATCATCGGGAGAAACAGCTCGGTGTTTTTCACCGAAGCAGATAAAAAAACAAACCAACCACAAAAAGAGCTTGACACAGCACTGGCGAAAGGCCGGTCTATAGATGAGCGATACCACGTGCGAAAAGACGGCTCCATATTCTGGGGGAGCGGATTGGTGTTTCAGTTGACGGATAAAAAAGGTGGGCTCAGGGGTTTCACCAAAATAATGCGTAACTACGAGGAACAAAAGAATGCAGAACGACATTCACCCGAAACGCATGTATGACAGAACAGCAAAATAATCAGCTGCATGGAAAAACGCTCGAAAGTATCCTGAGTGAACTCGTGGAAAATTATGGATGGGAAGCCTTGGGAGAACGTATCCGGATAAAGTGCTTCAACGATAACCCAAGCATCAGCTCAAGCCTGAAATTCTTAAGGAAAACTCACTGGGCACGTGCTAAGGTAGAGGAGCTCTATTTAAGAAGCCTCCGTAAATAGCTACTTCTTCCCCTCGCCTGCTTTGTCTAACATTTGCAGGCTCATCATCTCATGCATGGAGCGTTTCATAGCCTCGTTAGAGCCATCAAGGAATATCACGTTGCCTTTAGAATTTTCAGAAAAATGCTTGATTGCCTCGGTCCACATCGTGAACAAGATTACCGAAGTATCCATATCTGCCTGCTGCATTTCTTTAGCCGCTACAGACATACCCTTGGCAACCTCTTCGCGGAACAGCGCAATTCCCTGCCCTCTTAACTGAGCAGCCTGGCGCTCGGCCTCAGCCGCAATCTTAATAGCGTTTCCTTCCGCTTCGGCAGCTTTAGTCTTGGTGATAAGCAGCGCCTGCCCTTCATTCTCGGCCGCAGCCTTCAGGTTATTGGAAGCAACCACCTGGCTCATCGACTTCATGATCACTTCATCAAACGTGATATCGTTTAACTGAAGATCCTGCAAGTGATATCCCCATCCTTCTAAAATCTGATCAAGCTGATCTTTTACGTGCTCTACGATATCGCGGCGAAGTATCAGTACATCAGCCTGCTTCTTGGTAGCCACAAAGGCACGGATAGATCCCTCCACAGTCCGGATCAAAGCCTGCATTAAATTGCGCTCATCAACAAACTTGAACGCTACGTTCTTGATTGTTTGTTCATTCTGATCAAGTACAGAATACAAGATCATCGCCTTAAAATATACGTTGGCCTGATCTACGGTCACAGCCTGAAACTCAAGCTCTACAGACCTGTTCTGGATTGAGATCCTTGAATATATCTGCTCAATAAGTGGGATTTTAAAATTAAGTCCCGGTAATAGAATAAGCCGGTATTTCCCGAACACAGTTACCACCGCAATAGTGCCCTGCCTTACTGTAACAAACGAGGAAAATACGATGAGAAGAACAACAACAATTATGATAATGGTGGAGAGGTTTTCCATACTTTTCTTAGAGCTATTACGCGATAAATATAGAATTATAAAACAAAAGCAGGCTAACTAATATTTACCAACAAATTGCAATATAAATAGGAATAAGCCGAAAGGTTAAACATTTGTTGTAATTTTTAGCCTCTGTTGCTATCATGTAACAGGGGCTTTATTTTTCCATCAGCATAGAGCACTATACCTCCGGGTTATTATATTTACCGAAATGGTGGTTTCAGAAAATGCCCTTAAATGGGCAATGCGTTTATACCCTCCGCTCTTGTTTCAACGTATCTGGGTAAAGGACATCGGGAAGGGCTTCAGAAGTGTTGAAGTAAAGATTTCCAAAAGCATTGTCAACCTCAACTATAACCGTTCTATTTTCGGCGGTACCATATTCACAGCTTCAGATCCATTTTATTCGCTCATATTCGACCAGATTCTACGGCGAAAAGGCTATAAAGTAAGGGTGTGGCTTAAAAGCGCATCTATCAATTATCTGAAGCCCGGCCGCACCAACTTACATTTTACAGTCAGCCTACGCGATGAGGATATAGCCGAAGCATGTGAGGCGTTAGATACAGTGGGAAAGTTTGTAAAAGCCTATCGCATGGAGATGTATGATGAACATGGCCTTCATTGTGTCACTGTAAGCAACGAAGTCTACATCAGGAACTTACATACAGGCGAAAACAACCCGGTAGCATATTGATTTTTATAGAAGATGAACATCAAAAAACTCATTTTTGACGGTGAAGGGGCTACCTTAGACTTTAAGAAAACCATTACCAATTGCGAGAAGATAGCCAAAACATTGGTTGCTTTTGCCAACAATAAGGGTGGCAGGCTGCTGGTTGGCGTAAGCGATGACGGCTCTATAAACGGTGTAAAAAGCGAAGAAGAAGAAAAATACATGCTTACCAAAGCAGCACACGTGTTCTGCAAGCCTGCGCTCGAGGTAATTTACGAAGAGGTTTACGTTGACCAGAAAATGGTGCTAATTGCCGAGATTAAAGAAAGCGACCTCAAGCCCCACTATGCTTTAGGCGAAGACAAAAAATGGTGGGTGTACATCCGCGTAAAAGATAAAAGCCTGCTGGCCAGTAAAATTGTAGTAGATGTTCTAAAGCGTAGCAGCACCAACGAGGGCATTTACATCGAGTACACCTCAAAAGAGAAAGGCTTGCTTGAATATCTCGACAGCCATGAACGCATTACCTCTAAAGAGTACAGCAAGCTGATGAACATTTCCCGCCGCAGCTCGCAGCGCATCCTTGTAAACCTGGTACTTTCGGGCATTATCAGGCTGCACACCACAGAGAAAGAGGAATATTATACCGCCAGTTAATCGCCGCTCTCCCATTTGAAAGCACTCTACGTAAAGTACAAGCCGCATTATCAAACCAGCCTCAGACTGGCTATCCCAGTTGTTATTTCCCAGCTCGGGCATACGCTCGTGCAAACCGCCGACAGTGTCATCATCGGGCACTTTGCCGGAACTGTGCCTCTGGCCGCAGTATCGCTGGTAAACAGCATCTTCACTATTGTGCTGGTAACCGGCATCGGCATTGCGTATGGGCTTACACCCCTCATTGCCCAGGAAAACGGCAGAGAAAACTACACCGAATGCGGCAAACTGCTTTCCAACAGCCTCTTCATTAATCTCATTTCCGGGATATTCCTTTTTGTGCCGGTGTATTTCGGCTTATTAACTGTTATCGACAGGCTTGGGCAGTCGCCCGAAGTAGTAGTTCTGGCTAAACCTTTCCTGGGAATGCTTGGATTTTCCATCATCCCGCTCATGATCTTCATGGCATTCAAGCAATTTGCCGAAGGGCTGGGCTTCACCAAACAAGCCATGATGATCTCCATTTGGGGAAATGTGCTGAACATAATCCTGGGAATTATTTTTGTGAAAGGCATGTTCGGCATTGCGCCGATGGGAGTCCGCGGCGTGGGCTTAAGCACCCTGATAGACCGAGTGCTCATGGCAACCGTGATGGGCATTTACGTTTTCCGTTCACGTCACTTCAAACCTTATTTGAAAAGCTTCATACTCCGACGGATCTCGTGGATACGATCGCTGAAGATTCTCAAAATAGGCGCTCCCGTTGCCATGCAATACACCTTTGAGGTAAGTGCCTTTGGCGGTGCGGCTATTTTGATGGGGACGATCGGCACCGTACAGCAGGCAGCGCACCAGGTGGCAATAAGCCTTGCGGCGATAACCTACATGATGGCCAGCGGAATTTCCGCCGCAGCAGCCGTCAAAGCCGGGAACAACTTTGGGAAAAGGGATTTCGCCGAACTCCGCAACTCAGCTATTTCTAATTATCATATCGCACTGGCTTTCATGCTTGGGACGGCTTTTATTTTCATTGCCTTCCACTCCTACCTTCCCTGGATCTATACCTCCGACCCCGCAGTTATTTCCATTGCAGCGCAACTGCTCATTATTGCCGGGCTGTTTCAGTTGTTTGATGGTGCGCAGGTGGTTGGGCTCGGCATTTTGCGTGGCATGGGCGATGTGAACATCCCAACATTTATCACGTTTCTGGCATACTGGATTGTGGGATTGCCTGTGGGTTATCTGCTTGGCATTACCCTTGGACTCGGAGCAAATGGAATATGGATGGGGCTTACCTTAGGGCTGCTGGTTTCAGCACTGTTCCTGTTTATGCGGTTTCAGGCGTTGAGCAAGAGGTTGGTGTGAGTGATAATGCTCGAAGTCGCAATCTCTCCTTCCAGCATTATCCCCTAAGCTCTTTGTCATGCTGAGCGAAGTCGAAGCACAGACACTGCAAGAGGCACCACGTGGCACTAAGCACAGAACATCTCGCTTCAGTACCTCGCCACCCCCCCTCCGTTCTACACTTCAACTAGTATTCCTGTATCATCAAACCCGTTTTAAACCTAAACCTGAATGAGCTTTACTAAATGCCTAACCATCAACCCCGAAGACGTATCTTTGGCTGGCAATATTGCCGTAGAAAATCTACCTATCCTATAACAACAGGTGTCTTTAACCTGTAACTTCTTGAAAGATATGCCAATAGAGAAATCAAGGTACGAGTCGGCAATTGAACACTTGCTGCTACATGGAAAGCAACTCGACCTTATCTATAATACCGTAATTGACGTGCTTTACATGCTTGATGTAGAGCCCGGAGAGAAGTTTAAGTTCACATCAGTAAACCGTTCGTTCTTGCAGGTAACCGGCCTAAAGGAGGATCAGGTAATCGGTAAATACGTGGACGAGGTGATACCGCCCTCCCGATAGCTTTGGTATTAGGCAAATATCGGGAAGCGATTGAGACAGCGTCGACGACAACCTGGGAAGAGGTTTCGGAATACCCTCTCGGGAAAAAGTACGGACTGGTGAGCATTACACCGGTGTTCGATAAAGCCGGGAATTGTATCAGGATGGTGGGATCGGTACATGATGTCACCGAAAAGAAGGAACAGGAACTTGCGATAAACAAGGTAAACGCCGAACGGGAGAGGGCTATTGCCGAACTTATAGACCGCAACAAAACCCTCGAACAATACACCTACGTGGTATCGCACAACCTGCGGGCACCTTTGGCTAACATAATTGGGCTTGTTGATATACTTAGGTCTTTTAACATTGAGGCTGCGGATATCCGGGATACCATAAACGACATATCAGACTCTATTTTGAAACTCGACAATGTGGTAAACGACCTGAATGCAATCTTGCAGGTGCGTGAACGAAACACCGAGCTGAAGGAACTGGTAAGCCTTCAGCAGATCATAGACGATATTTCCCTAAGTATTGCCGACGTAATAAAACAGGAAAATGTAACCATTAAAGCCCGATGTGATGTTGACAATATTTACAGCATCCGGAGCCATTTGTATAGCATTTTCTATAACCTGATCTTAAACAGCATCAAGTTCCGTAACGCTGACGAACCACCCATTATTACCATTGATTGCATTGGCGGCGGTGAAAACACGACGATCATTCTCCGTGATAATGGCAAAGGCATAGACTTGAAACAGCATAGCGGCAAGATGTTCCGTCTTTACAAGCGTTTTGACACCAGTGTAAAAGGCAAGGGGATCGGCTTGTTCCTGGTTAAAACACAGGTCGAGGATTTGAATGGTTCCATAACAGTAAAAAGTGAAATAGGCCGGGGTACGGAGTTTACTATTTCTTTGCCCAATAATAAAGATTAAGCTGGTAGAGAGGTTTGGTAGGTTAAGAACTATGTTAATGCTGAACGGAGCACTGCCCCTAAGCACCCTGTCATCCCGAGGAGGCACGACGAAGGAACTTAGTCTTTACAATTACTAAGTGCCCTCCCGCTCCAAACAGCGGTTCGGGATGACATGAAGCTTAAAACAAACTTAATTTATTCGAATTCTCAGCTACTTTGTCAATGCCGGCTAATACTGAAGCAAGAAAACACCCAATTCTCCTCCACAAGAGAACCATATTTATGTTATCTTGCAGTAAGCATCACACAAATGAAAAATTTCTTACTCCTAGGTTTAGTTCTTGGATCTTTAACCTCGTTTGCACAAGATGAGGTGAAGTTTAAAGCTTACTTCAAGCCCGACAAAGTTTATCAGACAGCCACAACAACTTCATCGGAGACTCAGGTTAATTTCGAAGGCAACAATGAGAAGATTGAAGGAATAAAAGCTAAGGGGATCAAGCTGCCAATGATAGTTTCCGGTTCAAATGAACTGAAAACAACTATTGCTACCGGAAGCGTAACCGCTGAAAACGACTTTCCTGCAGAACTGAAGTACCACAAAATGTTGATCAATCAGACAATGAATGGCCAGGAGACAAGCAGCGAGAGCCCTATTTCAGGACTGATCATCAAAGGGTATTACAACCAGGACAATAAGCTACGGGTCGACACCATGATCAGTGACAAAATCGACCAGAACATGAGAAATACTCTCAAATCAACTTTAGAGAATATTCAGCAGCAGATCACATTCCCTGAAAACCCAATGCACATTGGCGAGAGCTTTGACCAAAAACTTCCTATGGAAATTCCTGTAGCCGGATTAAATCCTGTTAAGGTACTTATCAATACCAATTATAAACTCAAAGAGATTAGCAATGGCAAGGCTAACTTTGATATTCTTCAAACGGTGGCTTTGGATATGAATAATAAGCAGGCGAATATCTCTGCGTCCGGGGGAGGGGCTGGCACTGCAGAATTTGACATTGCAAACAATTTGATTTCAAAATACGAGTCGGATTTAACAATGACAATGAAAACCACGGTCGATGATCTCACCATAACAGCTAAGACTAATACAACCTCGAAACAATTGATGTCAGTGGAATAAACTGGGCCACACGCACACACCAGCATAGGTTTCAACAATATGATATCCCACCCTGACACCCAAATTCTCTGCGTCACCAATTTTCAGGATCTTGTTTCTACGCCATTTAATGGCGACGCCAATGCCATCTGCTGGACTCGTGAGCTGCTGGGCAATTTTTCAGAGATTGTGGAAAAGGTACAGTTGCACGAAAATATCGCAGAGCTCGAACAAGACGAACTTCGTGAGCTTCAATTGAGTGAACAAGGGCAGCTTGCACGCGAAATTCTCTTAAACGACTTCGAACTATTGAAGGCTCATGGCGCTTCGCCGGTGTTGAATGTCATCAAATACTACGACCGGGATGACGATCCATTTTTCCCAACAGACGTTTATTCATTTCATGTTGATCGCTCTCCCATACCTACGGCTACATTTTTATGCACCTACTATGGCGAGCCCAGCGAAATAATGCCAAACTCAAAAGCCGAAAAGAAAGTGCTTATTCCGGCAATACGCAATGAACTGAAGAAAGCCTATGGCGGATCTGATGAGGGTTTTGAATCCTTCTTAAGTGAGCATTTCTTTGACCTTCACTACCAGGCAAACCCCGGCGCACGTCCAATCAGCTTAGGTGTGGGCAACTTATGGAGGCTGGCGGTTGACCATCCTGGAGGCAAACTTCCATGTATTCACCGGGCACCGAAAGAAAAAGCCGGGGAGAAAAGGTTGCTGATGATTTGTTGAAAGAGACGACCTTTGCTTATGCTCTCCATCCGCCCTGCCACCATCCAAGACGTTGAAATTCTCGCCTCTTTGGGCCGGCAAACATTTCATGAAGCTTACGCTGATCAAAACAGCGAGGAGGATATGCAGAGCTACATTTCTAAGAACTTTTCGGGAGAACAGATAAGCCAGAAGATCAATGAACCGGGTGCGTTCTTCTTCATTGCAGAATATAACGGCGTGCCCGTAGGCTACACCAGGTACGGAAGCAGCAGCATATCTGCGCTCGACGGGCAAAATGCAATTGGGCTCGAACGGATCTATATTTTAAATGAGTTCCAAGGGAAAGGCATAGGTCGGAGGTTGGTTGATCATGCCATTGATTTTGCCCGGGCGGCAGGAAAAGAAATGATCTGGCTGGGCGTATGGGAGAAAAATTATAACGCACTGGGCTTCTACACCAGGATGGGCTTTAGAAAGGTTGGAGAGAAAACATTTACCATCGGCAGCGATGTTCAGAATGATTACGTGATGGCATTAAAGGTACAGGAGGGCAATGCTTTACACTAGCTTCAAACGAGCAAAACACATAGAAAAGCCCCTTTTCAGAGGCTTCCAATTATTCTCCTAAATTAAACACGATCGGTACCGTGTATTGCACCCGCACCCTTCTTCCGTTCTGCTCGCCGGGATGCCATGCCGGAGCTTTCTTAATCACCCGCACCGCCTCCTGATCACAGCCCGCCCCTATTCCTCGTATAACTTGTACACTGCTAAGCGAGCCATCTGTTTCAACAATGAAGCTTACAATCACACGCCCCTGCACATTGCTCTCCTGCGCTTGCGATGGATATCTCAAATTCTTGCTCAAAAACTTGCTGAAAGCTTCTTGTCCGCCGGGGAATTCAGGCATGTGCTGCACACTTATAAAAGGTTGGTTGCTGGCCGAAGTTCCCGCTTCAGTTCCTCCCGTGCCCTCTCCCCCGCTATTACCCGTTGCGTTTGTGCCCGGCCCTACATCTATTCCGCTTACATCTTCCGTCCCTATTATCAAGGTAGCAAGCTGCCTTTGCGTAGGCATTTCAACCATCACCTGATCTGCGGAAACAACAACAGGCCTGGCGTTATTTATAGTGTGCTGCTTAACCGCAGGCGCTGCCGGCCTGGCTGCAGCAGCCTGAGGCTTGGGCTGAGCCTTCGGCATCAGGTAAACAATAGTTCCATCAGGCTTTTCAATCGAAGGAACATTTAGCACTGGCAAAGCCGAGTTTTGAAACCGGCTGTAAAGGAAAGCGCCCGTTATGGAAAAAACGAAGAACGAAGCCGAGAAAAGCATTGCCTTGGCAAGCCGGGCAGAATAGTTCTGGCGCAATTCATAAGCTCCGTAAAGTTTGTTGCGCTGGGCGAATACAAGTTCGAGCCACTCGTTCCTGTACACATTTGATTTTAAGTTTAGCATAGCGGTTGAGTTTCTTTATGGATGTTGCGTGCAAGCTGATTCCATAATTTTTAGCTACGCCTTTCCTCATCAGGAGTATTTTTAAACATTTTGCATCTAATCCCGCTATTTTTTTCATATTTGAGCAACAAACCAAGTAATTATTTGCAGCAATCTTAACAAAACATGTCAAACCTTCGCTTTCAAGCTTTAAACGCTGTACTTTCCCGTACAACTCCGGAAGTAAAAACCCCTTCGCCAAAAATTTCAGATTATTTCGGCACGAATGTTTTCGATAAAAAGAAAATGAAAGAGTTTTTATCGAAAGATGCCTACACAGCCATCAACAATTCGATTTACTCGGGCGAGCCGATGGACCGGGAAATAGCAGAGCAGGTTGCTTCCGCGATGAAGGCCTGGGCAATGGGCAAAGGCGCAACGCACTATACACACTGGTTTCAGCCGCTAACAGGCACTACTGCAGAAAAGCACGATTCATTCTTTGAGCCTGGAAATGATGGAGCAGGCATCGAGAAGTTTTCTGGCGAAGCGTTGGCCCAGCAGGAGCCTGATGCATCCAGCTTCCCGAACGGTGGCATCCGCAGCACATTTGAAGCTCGTGGCTACACAGCATGGGATCCATCCTCCCCTGCCTTTATCATGGCTAAAACGCTTTGCATCCCAACAGTTTTCATCTCATACACCGGAGAAGCACTTGACTATAAAGCACCTCTGCTGAAGGCTTTGAGCGTGATGGACAAAGCGGCGGTTGGCGTGGCTCAGTATTTTGATAAAGCGATTGAAAAGGTAAATGCATCGCTGGGAATTGAACAGGAATATTTTCTGGTTGACCTCGCATTATTTAACGCAAGGCCCGATCTGGCACTTACCGGCAGGGCATTGTTCGGGCATATGTCTGCAAAGAACCAGCAGTTGGAAGACCATTATTTCGGTTCCATCCCCGACAGGGTTATTGCTTTCATGCAAGACTTTGAAACCGAAGCATTCTTGCTTGGAATTCCGCTCAAAACACGCCACAACGAGGTTGCTCCTTCGCAGTTTGAGGTTGCACCGATGTACGAGGAAATCAACCTCGCGATAGACCATAATCAGTTACTGACAGACCTGATGGATAAAGTGGCCCGCCGCCACAATTTCAAGGTATTGCTTCATGAAAAACCTTATGCGGGTGTAAACGGGTCAGGGAAGCACAATAACTGGTCTTTGATTACCAACACAGGCAAAAACCTTCTTTCTCCGGGCCGTACGCCAAAAAACAACCTGATGTTCCTCACGTTTTTCGTGAATACCATCCGGGCGGTGTATGAGCATGCAGATCTGCTTCGTGCATCAATAGCTTCCGTAAACAATGATCACCGTTTAGGTGCCAACGAAGCTCCGCCTGCAATCATCTCTATTTTTGTGGGAAGCCACTTGAACAGTGTGCTGGATGAGATTGAATCATCGCGGATTTCTTCTAAAATGAAGCAGGAAACTGCTCTTTGGACTAATATCCCGAAGATCCCGCAGATCCTGCTTGACAATACAGACCGTAACCGTACTTCGCCTTTTGCCTTTACAGGAAATAAGTTTGAGTTGAGAGCGGTAGGTTCATCAGCAAACTCATCGCACCCGATGACAATTTTGAACCTGATTGTTGCTGATCAGTTAAACAAGTTCAAGGCTGAGGTTGATAAGCTCCTGAAAAAAGGAGAAAAGAAAGACGTCGCCCTGATGACCATCATCAAAAAGTACATCAAAGAATCAAAGTCTATCCGTTTTGAGGGCAATGGTTACAGCGAAGAGTGGGCTGAAGAAGCAGCAAAAAGAGGCTTATCAAACATCAAAACAACTCCGAAAGCTTTAGATGTGCTTTTAGCGGAAAAGACAGAAAAGCTGTTCACTGAAACCCGCGTATTCAGCAAACGCGAAGCACATGCACGGCATGAAATCCTTTTGGAAAGCTATTTCAAGAAACTTCAGATTGAAGCCCGTGTGATGGGAGAATTGGTAAACAACGTGATCATCCCTTCGGCTATCGGCTATCAGACATCCCTGATCCAGAACGTAAAAGGCCTGAAAGATATAGGGCTCGGCGAGGAAACCTACACTGCACAGATTGACATCATTAAAAAGATCTCTGAACATGTAAACTTCATCAAAACCAACAATGCTGAAATGATTGAAGAGCGTAAAAAGGCAAACAAGATTGAAGACCTGCGTGACCGCTCAATTGCGTATGACGAGAAGGTCAAATCTTACTTCGATCCAATCCGCTACCATGTAGACAAGCTGGAACAATTGATCGACGATGCCTGCTGGCCGCTTCCAAAATTCAGGGAGCTACTGTTCATCAAATAGCAATTAACACATGTAAAAGCTTCGTCGAGACGAAGCTTTTACTATTTTAGTGAATAATAAGTTAAGCTATGGAAGAAACTAAAACTTCAAAAAGCAGCGTCGAAATCAAAGCAGATGTTGAACAGGTTTGGGATGCATTGGTGAATCCTGAAAAGATAAAACATTATTTGTTTGGCACCCAAACCTCATCGGATTGGAAAGTGGGAAGCCCGATAACTTTTAAAGGAGAGTGGGAAGGAAAATCGTACGAAGACAAAGGAACAATCCTTGAGATAGAGCGACCACGATTATTAAAGTACTCTTATTGGAGCTCAATGTCGGGCAAGGAGGATAAGCCTGAGAATTATGTGAATGTTACTTATCGCGTTCAGGAAAATGATGGCTCGTGTATATTGACAATAAGCCAGGGTGGGATAAAATCCGAAACGGAGCTTGAGCACATGGACCAGAATTGGAGCCACGTTCTTCAATCAATCAAGGAACTGGTAGAACAATAACCTTGCTTTCGTGACCATAAAGCCCTACCTGCTAACTTTCGCTCTTGTCGTTAGTATTTTCCACCTTGCAGTATCGCAAACAAAGGCGAACACGTCGGCGGTTATCTACAAAGGATTCAGCATTAAAACCAGCGAGAAGTTAGATGGAGTTAAATCATCCAGGATGCTGGTGATGATAAAAAAGCACATCGACTACTTACCATACTACGTGAACGAAAAGATGCTGGAGTTGTTCAAAACCGTTCCCATCCTTCTTTCTGCACCCGAAGACACTAAAAACCCTGTTCACGGTCCGGGGGCTTTCGGCGCAGGCAAGCTGAGGATCTTTCCGGCAATACTAAACTTCTCACCTAACAAACCTGTGCTGCTTCACGAGTACATGCATGCGTACCACTTCAAGGTGCTGGGAACACAAAACCCCGATGTCATCAAATATTATGAGCAGGCAAAAGCCTCGGGCATTTACCCGGCTGGAGCTTATTTGCTGAAGAATAAACAGGAGTTTTTCGCAATGGCGGCAAGCACGATGCTGTCCGGCGAAATTGCCAGGGAGCCGTTCACACGAGAAAAGCTGGAAAAAGAAATGCCTGAATGTGCGGCCTGGCTAAGGAAGCTGCTTGGAATTCAAGAAGATTAAGCCTCACCTAATTCTTTCAGTACATTTTCAATCCTCGCCTCTAAGGTTTCCAAATCTGTAAATCCGCGGGCGAGCAGGTAAAAATGTTCCTCTTTGTTTTGCAGGAGCACAGCGGGATAGCCTGTAACGCCCAACTGCCTCGCCAAGGCGAAATCATAATAAGCCGCTTGCTTAAATTCTTCCATCTGCATTTTATAGACAAACTCATCCGGATCAATACCGAAGTTAACAGCATGGTAGCGGTACACGTCATCATCATTTAAATCTCTGCCTTCAAAATAAAGCGAGTTCTGGATATCGTGTGCAAACACGATTGCTTTGTCTGGCTGATAGGATTTAAAGGTTGATAAGGCAATGGCTGGCTTTTCTGAGTCAAAGATCATCTCTCCTCTTTCGAGTTGCGATAAGAAAGGTTCTCCGAACACGATGCCCGTAGTTTGCTCAACCGTTTTATAAGCCGTCTGAATAAACGCAGCCACAACGCCAACAGGACCCGACCGATCACCCAGCATCATGCCTCCGCTCAGCACTTCAAAGTCAAACCTCTCCTGCTGATGGTCATAAATTGACTTAATAACGGGGCTAAAGCCATAGCACCAGCCACACAGCGCATCGTACACGTAAATTATCTTGAGCTTTTCCATTTATCCACAACCAAAAACTTATAAGTTCTAAAAACCATCTTTACTTTCCAGTGTAAAGGATCCGCTAAGCATCCGCCGATTCAAGTATTTCTAGCTGACAATCAATATCTTCTTCTGTTACCGGAAACGGCTCATCATCCCTGATGTACTTGCAAACTGCATCAAAAAGGCGACTGTAATTAGCCGGCAGAGCTGTGAGGTATTCGGTGCTACGTCTTCCTGACTCATCTACTATCGTGAGCTTGCCTTCGCTGCCATCCGGCTCAATACCGTATTGTTCATCGGTTGGCAAAATCTCTTTGTCAAGCTGCGCCTCCTGAACATCGGTGCGGTTCTTCAGGTATGAGCCGTTCACGCCATGCGCAACAAACGAAGGCAGAGGCTCGGCACAAAGCAGGCTGGCGGCAACGTAAACATTCAGTCCTTCAGGATAAATCAGGTGTACAGAAAGATAATCATCCACCTTCGAACCGGGGCGATTTGTTCCTGTGATTTTGAAAGCTTTCAGTGGCTTGCCAAAAAGGCTGATTGCCTGATCCAGCAGGTGCGGGCCAAGGTCGAAGGAGATACCTGAGCCGGGCACCGGAGTTTCTTTAAAAGCCTTGGGACCGGGCTCCCTCTTGTATCGGTCAAACCGAAGTTCAACCTCTATCAATTTGCCAAGCTCTCCGCCTTCAATTACATTCTTCAGCGACTGAAAATCGCTGTCCCACCTCCGGTTTTGGTATGCCATCACCTTCTTTCCCATCTGTCTGCCCAAATCAAAAACTTCCTTAGCTTCCGCCGATGAGGTGGCAAACGGCTTTTCAACCAAGATATGCTTTCCTGCCTCCAAAGCCTTTTTAGCGAACTCGTAATGTGTGTTGTTAGGTGTATTTATTATCACAAGTTCTACGGCTTCATCCTGCAGCAGCTCATCTACACTGTTATAACTTTTTACATCAGGATATCTTTCAGTTGCAGTTTTTTTGTTTCGTTCTGTTACCGCATACAACTCGAATCCGGGATTTGTAGCTACAAACGGCGCATGAAATAACCGACCCGACATGCCGTACGCTAAAATTCCTGTTTTTATTGGCTCCATGTTGTGCAATGTACGTTAAAGAGTGTTGTTTTGGCTTTCGATTCTGATACTCTACCTTAGCAGGACAACAGCTACAACCTATGTCGGTTTTCAGGAGAAAGCGAAAAGAAGCTCAGCTCATTTTATTTTTTACGGTGCTGAAGTTTTTGCTTCATCTCTTTGCCAACAGCAATTTCGGATTTCATCGCGATGAGCTTCTTTATATCGCTCTGGGCGAGCATCTTGACTGGGGCTTCAAAGAGGTGCCGCCCTTTATTTCCGTTGTTTCCTGGATTGGGGTACACATTTTTGGAGGGAGCGTTTTTGCCGTGCGGTTGCTTCCATCACTCGCGGGAGCATTGACTGTATATCTCTGCGGGCTGATGGCTTTGAACATGGGCGGAAAGCGTTTTGCCATCAGCGTGGCTTGTCTTGGGATGATAATTTCTCCGGCATTTCTGGCAAGTCAATATCTTTTACAGCCTGTTGTATTCGATCAGCTTTTCTGGACTTTGAGCGCTTACTTCGCGATGAGCTATGTACAAACCAAGAACGTTGCTTTTCTGTACTGGCTCGGTGCGGCTATCGGATTCGGAATGCTCAACAAGTACACCATGGCGTTGTATGCGGGTGCCCTTGTGCTTGGGCTCCTGTTTTCCTCGCAACGGAAGTTACTGTTCAACAAGCACGTATTAGGTGCCGCGGGAATAGCTTTGCTGATTTTTTCGCCCAATCTTGTGTGGCAGCTCACGCACAAACTTCCCGTCATCAGCCACATGAAGGAGCTGAAAGAAACTCAGCTGGAATACATTGGCCCTGCGGATTTTCTTCTTGGACAATTATTTCTGCATGCAAGCGGCATTTTCATCTGGCTGCCTGCACTTGTTTATCTGTTTTTTAGCAGGGTGCGGCGGAAGTTTGTATTCCTGTCAACAGCTTATGTATTTACCGTAGTGATCCTGATCGTACTCCACGGAAAAGGTTATTACAGCTTTGGCGCATATCCTGCACTGTTTGCGGCAGGTGGAGTATTCTGGCAAAAAATATTGAGCAGACTGCAGGAACCCGCCAGATACGCAATTCTCGCGGGCTGCCTCGTGCCATCGCTCCTCTTTGTTCCCATTGCAATCCCGATACTTCCGTTTTCTACATCGCTGAAGTTTTTCGAGTTTACATCTACAAAAATGAAGTTAGATTTTCCATTGAAATGGGAGGATCAGAAGCTACATGCCACCACACAAGACTATGCTGATATGCTCGGCTGGGACGAGATAGCCTTCAATGTAGATAAGGCATACAAGTCACTGAGCGATGAACAGCGAAAATCTGTTACTGTATTTGCCGAGAACTACGGGATGGCTGGAGCGGCAGACCACCTGGGGAAATCTTATAATTTGCCTGCAACGGTTTGCCTGAGCAGCAGCTATGCGCTTTGGGCACCCGACAGCATTCAAACAAATCAGATTATTTACGTCGGAGAGGACATTAGCCTGATTGGAAAAGCTTACAAGGACGCTGTAAAAGTTGGAGAAGTTACCAATCCGTTTGCACGGGAGCATGGAACGGCAATTTACCTGCTTTCTAATCCGCTGATTAACATCAACCCAAAATACAGGGCTGAACTAGACACAAGAAGATAGTGTGGAAGAGACTTACGAAGTTTTAAAAACTTCGTAAGTCTTGTTAGCTGAAATGGCGTTGATAACTTCGTAAGTCTTGTTATGCCGAGATAGCGTTGATAATATCGTACTGCGTGATGATCTCAATTTTGCCAAGTTCATCCTCCAGCAAAACCGCAGTATTTTCTTTGTTGATCATAGCCGAAATTTTATCAATCGACGTATTCAGATCTACAAACGGGAACGGATTGCTCATAATGCTATCCACTTTACTGGACTTCACAGCAGGATTTTCCAGCAACGCATTCAAAACATCACTTTCTGTGACTTTTCCTACCACCATACCTTTTTGTGTAACCGGTATCTGAGAAATGTTCAAAGCTTTGATAGCATTCGCCGCTTCAAGGATGGTTTTGTTGGCATCGATGGTTACAATTTCCTGTCTTTGCCTTCTGGCGAGGATGGATTTAGCGGTTAGCTTTTCATCTGCGAGGAAACCGCGTTCACGCAACCAGTCGTCATTGTACATTTTGCCCATGTAGCGGGAGCCGTGATCCGGGAAAATAATAACAACAACATCCGTTTCCTTCAGCTTGCTCTTCAATTGCAGCAATCCGGCAACAGCCGACCCTGTAGAGTTGCCTGCGAAAATGCCTTCTTTGCGGGCAATCTCACGGGTCATCAGTGCCGCGTCCTTATCGGTTACTTTTTCGAAAAGGTCTATCAGGCTGAAATCAACATTTTGGGGAAGAAAATCTTCTCCGATCCCTTCAGTGATGTAGGGGTAAATTTCGTTTTTGTCGAAGATGCCGGTTTCCTTATATTTTTTGAATACTGAACCGTACGTGTCAATTCCCCAAACCTGGATGTTGGGGTTTTGCTCTTTTAAATATCGTGCTGTTCCTGAGATTGTGCCCCCGGTACCTACGCCTACAACCAGGTGAGTAATCTTTCCTTCAGTCTGCTTCCATATCTCAGGACCTGTTTGCTCGTAGTGTGCCTGGGAGTTCGACAAGTTGTCGTACTGGTTAGGCTTCCATGCGTTAGGCGTTTCCCGAACCAACCGCGTTGAAACAGAATAGTATGAACGCGGATCTTCGGGATCAACGTTGGTGGGACAAACAATTACTTCGGCACCAAATGCCCGAAGCGCATCCACTTTCTCTTTGGACTGCTTATCTGTAGTGGTAAAAATACACTTGTAGCCCTTTATAACAGACGCTATCGCCAATCCCATGCCGGTATTTCCCGATGTCCCTTCTATGATAGTTCCGCCGGGCTTCAATAAGCCATTCGCCTCGGCATCTTCAATCATCTTCAAAGCCATACGGTCTTTGATTGAATTTCCTGGATTGGTTGTTTCTATCTTAGCAAGCACGGTTGCTTTTACGTCTTTGGTTATCTTGTTTAGTTTAACCAAAGGCGTGTCGCCGATTGTTTCGAGGATATTGTTATGCCACATGCAGCAAAAGTAATGAAATGGAACAGATAGGAGCTGGAAATCTAAAGCGTGCAATTCGGTGAAAAGATCCTACGCAGCTTTAATGTGAGACTGGATCTTATTGAGCAGGAAATCGATATCAAAGGGTTTTGCCACAAAATCATCCGGGCAACCTTTCTGATGCATCGAATCCTTTAAGTTATGGCTTGCAGATATAAGTATAACAGGAATATTTTGAGTGCGATCGCTTTCCTTGATGGCAGAACAAATCTCGCGACCATCTAATCCGCCCAACATAACGTCGAGTAGGATGAGATCTGGAGGGTTGTCACCGATAGTCTCGAAAACTAAATTTCCATCCAGCAAGGTGGCAACCTCATAGCCAGAAAATTCAAGAATATCCTGAAGAGCTTCAAGGATAAATGGGTTGTCGTCTATTGCTAAAATTCGCTTGGGCATAATTCAAATTCTGTGTTACTATCCAAATTTGATGCCACAAAGAGCGTGAGTTGTAAAAAAACACTTTGTTGAAATTGTTTCTAAAGGCAAAAATTGTATAAGCTTGGAATGATTTTTGCTGAGAAATCGATACATAATAATTCCCGAAAAGTCAAGAATTTTCCGCAACTTTTTTTACAAACTATCGTCCTGAGGGATAAAAGTTATTAACTTTGCACACTTTTACAGAAAAAGGGTACCCATAATAGATGAGACAACTCAAAATAACGCAATCCATTACCAACCGTGAATCGCAGTCGCTTGACAAGTATCTTCACGAAATTGGTAAAGTAGACCTTATCACAGCAGAAGAAGAAGTAATATTAGCACAAAAGATACGCGAAGGGGACCAGGCTGCTTTAGAACGACTGACAAAAACGAATCTTCGTTTTGTGGTTTCTGTAGCTAAACAATATCAGAATCAAGGGCTTACACTTGGAGACTTAATTAACGAGGGTAACCTGGGCTTGATTAAAGCCGCCAAACGCTTTGATGAAACCAAAGGTTTTAAATTCATCTCATATGCAGTTTGGTGGATCCGTCAGTCTATTCTGCAGGCTATCGCAGAACAGTCGCGTATTGTACGCCTTCCTTTAAACCAGGTGGGCTCACTAAGCAAGATCAGCAAAGCATTTTCCAGGCTAGAGCAGGAATTTGAACGTGAGCCTTCTCCCGAGGAGCTTGCCGATACATTGGAAACAACTGTTGAGAAGATCTCGGATACACTGAGCAACTCAGGCCGTCACGTATCAATGGATGCTCCGTTTGTACAGGGAGAAGAAAACACGCTTCTGGATGTGTTGGAAAACAGCGATCCGAATACAGACAGCAGCCTGATCAACGAATCTTTGTCTGAAGAAATCAAACGCTCACTGGCAACTTTGACCGAGCGTGAACGCGAAATTATTGTATTGTTCTTCGGGCTTAGCACTAATCATCCGCTTTCACTGGAAGAAATTGGCGAAAAGTTCAACCTGACCCGCGAGCGTGTAAGGCAGATAAAAGATAAAGCACTTCAGCGCTTGAGGCACACCTCAAGAAGCAAGATCCTGAAATCTTACTTAGGTTAGAAATCAGCAGCAAACAAAAAGAGCTTCAGGAAACTGAAGCTCTTTTTGTTTGCTGACGTTTTATTAGGTACATTCAAATTCTGAACCTTAATTCTTAAAGAACCTCTCGCTGAAATTAACCAGGTATACTTCTTTGGTGGCACGTGTTACGGCCGTGTAGAGCCAGCGCAGAAAATCATTGTTAACCATTTCTTCGGTTAAATAGCCCTGATCTACAAAAACAGCGTCCCACTGTCCGCCCTGCGCCTTGTGGCAGGTAACGGCAAAAGCAAACTTCACCTGCAAAGCATTGTAGTACGGATCTTTCTTTAATTCCTCAAATCGGAGTTTCCTATTGGCAATGTGGGCATAATCCTCCATCACCGCCTCAAACAACCTTCGGCTTTCCACAGTGGCGAGGCTCGGGCTCTCGGCATAAAGCGTATCCACCAATATTTTACAGCTTAAAGGTTCCTGATCGGGATAATCAACAAATTCCAGCATCACGTCCGCAAAGCGAAACCCGTACATCTCATGTATATTTCTAACTCGGCGGATCAGGGCAATGTCGCCATTGGCAATAAATGCATTGCTGCTCTCCTCTCCTTCCAGCCAGAAGTAGTTGTTCCGCACCACCATGATGTAATCACCTCCGGTTAGCTCTTCCTCCCGATATAAAATCCGGTTACGGATCTGTTGATTGTAGTTGTTCGCACTTTTATTGGAACGACAAATAACCAGCGTATTTTCCATGCCGTACTTGTTGTAAGCATAGTTAAGCCCTTCGGGGAGCCGCTCGCCGTCAATGCAAAAAATATCGCGGTAGCCTTTAATCACAAACTGCGGGAAGCCATTTTTTCCTTTGCGGATAAGTTCCCGAACACTTGTGGCATTACGCAAGATCCCAGACTCCTTTTCCTGACGCACAACATCGGTCATCTCGAAGTGGAAGAGTGTTAAGGCAAAGGTGTGTTTCAGGAACTTGAGGTCGAGCGCCGGGCTGTGCTCAGAGCTAACAGGAGGCAATTGAGCGCTATCCCCTACGAGCATCAGCCGACAGTTTTTTCCGTTATAAACGTAGTCAACAAGATCGTGAAGCAAGCCCCTGCCGCCAAACTCACCCGCTGTATCATTCACCATTGAAGCTTCATCAACAATAAAAAGGGTGTTTTCGGCGATGTTCTGCCCCAGCATAAAATTCATATCAGGCGTAACTGCCGACTTCTTTCTGTAGATCTTTTTGTGAATGGTAAATGCCTGCCGTCCCGAATAATTGGAGATAACCTTTGCAGCCCGCCCAGTCGGCGCCAATAGGACTGCCTTCAACTTGAGCTGCGGCAAAATCTTGACCAATGCCCCAATCAGTGTTGTTTTGCCTGTCCCTGCGTAACCTTTCAGCACAAAGCACTCGTCGCCGTTATTAGAGAGAAGGAACTTTGCAAGTTCATTGAAAGCAAGATGCTGTTGTGCAGTTGGTTCAGAGCTGAACGCCCTGTTCAGCAAAGTGGCAATATCCATCATGGCAAAATTGCGCAATTCCCGGCTCCCGATACCATAAAAAAATTTTAGTTTTGCTCTTATGAGCGATCTGCAGGATATACATTTTATCGACGACAATTTCCAATCGCAACACGCCGCAAAATGCGATCTGCTCATCAGGATTTCAGGCGATAGATTTTCCTACGCAGTAGTAGATCAAATTCAGGATCAGGTCAAAATGGTATCATCATCTTCCCTTGATGGGAATGGTGACGACGGTATTAAAAAAGCTCTCGAAAACACTTCATTCAACTATAATTTCAGAAAAGTTAAAGTCTCTGTCGAGACGAGCAGCTTTACATTTATTCCTGCAGAAGTTTACCAGGAAGAAATGCTTGAGGCTTATGGAGCGTTCAACATGCAAGGTAATGCCGGGCTGCATGCCAACCATATCTGGGGCGCTGGCATCAGGAATATCCTTTCTGTGGAGAAAGGATTAGAAGAATCCGTAAAGCAAAAATTTGGAGAAACATTATTTGTTAGTCAGGCTGAACCATTCATTGAAACTGCTTTAAAATACTACTTCAAGCCAATAGCACAACAAGTATTTATCAATGTAAGCGGCCAGGCTTTCGAATTGCTGGTCACAGAAGGCAAGAAGGTAAAGTTCTATAACTTATTTCAAAACACCACTGCAGATGAGTTTAACTACTTCCTGCTTTTTGCGATAAACCAATTGGAACTTGCTTCCAAGAGCCTGCTTCTTATCTTGTCCGGCGATATCCGGCAAGGTGATGAAAGATACAATAGGGTGCAAAAATATTTTGACAACATCAGCTTTGCCGATAGCAGCAAACTGCTCCGCCTGCCCGAAATCGCAAGAGAAAATTCCCATCGCTTCTTCTCGCTTCTAAGCCTGAACTTATGCGCATAATTGGCGGCAGGCTGAAAGGTTTGCGATTAAGCCCGCCTAAAAACCTGCCCGTGCGGCCGACGACGGACATGGCTAAAGAAGCCCTGTTCAACATTTTGACGAACACAATCGATTTTGAAGCAATCAAGGTTCTTGATTTATTCAGTGGCACCGGCAGTATTAGCCTGGAGTTCGCGTCGAGAGGAGTGCCTGAGATAACCTCCGTAGATATTAATTTCGGATGTGTTAACTTTCTGAAGAATACTGCCAAAGAGAAAGCACTGGAGGCTATCCACCCGTTTAAAGCAGATGTATTCAAATTTTTAGCGCAGGATGATGAGCAGTACGATCTGATCTTTGCTGATGCCCCGTTCGACAATCCAAAGCTACCCCAAATTCCACAGGTTATTTTTGAAAAGGAGCGGCTAAGGCCGGATGGAATGCTAATCGTTGAACATCCATCGTTTATCAAATTGGACCATTATCCGCAGTTTACAGACAAGAGAAAGTACGGGTATTCAGCGTTTAGTTTTTTTAAGGCTCTGGATTAATTCTGCCCGTCATTCCTACAACAGCAGGAATCTTAAAGCGAGTAGAAGATTCATTGTTCTTTCAACCGCTACTTGCCACTTCCCTCAATACCATTTACCTTTAACATATGAAAATTGCTCTTTTCCCCGGCTCGTTTGATCCTGTAACCAAAGCCCACGTAGACATCCTGCGGCGCTCAGTTCCACTATTCGACAAGGTGATTATCGGGATCGGATTAAACAGCAACAAACAGCCGCTACTGGAAGCGGGCATCCGCAAAAAAATGCTGCAGGCGGTTTTTAAGGATGAATCTAAAGTAGAAGTTGAAACGTACGAGGGCTTAACGGTAGATTTTTGTGCAAAGGTTGGAGCCGATTACATGATCCGGGGCATCCGCACCGTTTCAGATTTTGAATATGAGAAAGCCATCGCTCAGATGAACCACGCACTAAAACCTGAAATCGAAAGCATCTTCATCGTAAGCAAGCCGGGCTATTCGTCAATCAGCTCAACTATCGTACGCGATATTCTACGCTACAAAGGCGACATAAGCCAGTTCGTGCCCAAAGAAGTATTGGAATACATTTAACATTCCGCTACGCTCATCACATCTTTGATAAGCGGATAAGTATTTAGCCTCACCATATCAAAATCGCCTGGCGCAATCCACCGTGCCTCGGTAATATCCTCCTCAAGCTGCGGTACCAGCCTTTCCTGCCCTTTCGCTTGCATGTGGTACCATGCAGTACGTTTCAGGATGGTTTTGCCCCCCATCTCGTACACATGCCAGGTGCGACAGATCTTTTTACCAATGCTCTTCACCTTAATTCCACACTCCTCTTCAACCTCCCGAACGGCTGCTTTCTTAGTCTTTTCACCTTCGTCAAGTTTGCCTTTTGGAAGGTCCCACTTGCCTTTTCTGAATATGAACAGGTACTTATTTTCTTCGTTGCGCACCAGCCCACCCGCCGCTTTAATCAACTTCATGGATTTCTTAACATTCTTAAACAAACGCTTTGGGCGAGGTGTTACAAGAAGGTATTCAACAGGCTCAATTCTGTTTCTCTTATCGCTGTAAAATGCTAAAAAATCAAACCGTTGGCTGTCAAGTTGTTTGTAGGTCTCGGGGCTCGTTGGCAGCGATTCGCGTATCGTGAGGGATGTATCGTTAATATAAATTTTATACATTTGCGCCATGGTGAATAAGAGTGAGATAGAAAAAAAGGTAGCCGAATTCCTGCTGCAAATTAAAGCAATTAAATTACAACCGAACAACCCCTTCACCTGGGCTTCGGGCTGGAAATCGCCAATTTACTGCGATAATCGCGTTACACTTTCCTATCCTGCAATTCGCACCTACATTCGCCAAAACCTTGCCAATTTAATACAGGAAGAATACGGTTCTGTTGGCCTTATAGCCGGAGTAGCTACCGCTGGGATACCACAAGGCGTACTTGTGGCTCAAGAGCTGGGGCTGCCTTTCGCTTACGTTCGGTCAAAGCCGAAGGAACACGGAGCTTCTAAATTGATTGAGGGCGAGATCTTTGAAGGACAACGTGTAGTAGTTGTGGAAGATCTTATTTCTACCGGCAAGAGCAGTTTACAAGCTGTGCAAGCTTTACGCGATGCTGGTTGCGATGTGGCAGGCCTGGTCGCTATTTTCAGCTATGGTTTTGACGATGCTACAGAGAATTTCAAAGCAGCTAAATGCCGTTTCAGTACGCTTTCAAATTATACGGCGTTAATAGAGTATGCATCGCACAACAGCTTTATCAGCGATGACGATCTGGAGCTTTTGAAAAGCTGGAGAGAGAACCCTGCCGAATGGGACACTTCATTGAAAGCCCGCACCTAAATAAGCGATATGACTGTTATAGAAAGTAAAGCCGTTGTCAACAAACCTGCTGCAGAAGTCTACAATTTCCTTGCAGATTTGAACAATCATCAGCAGCTGATGCCGGAGAACATCTATAACTGGTCGTCTACCAAAGATGAAGCCCGCTTCACTATCCAGAACATGGCTAAACTTGCCTTAAAAGTTTCTTCGCGGATAGAAAACAAGGAGATCGTTGTTGTACCTGCCGAAGAAGCACCATTTCCTTTAGAACTAAAGTGGAATATTGCCGATAACGGCAATGGCACCTCAACAGCTTTTTATAGTATTTCGGCGGAGTTGAACATGATGATGAAAATGCTTGCGAGCGGACCGTTGCAAAAACTTGCGGATCACGAAACGCAAAAATTAAAATCAATTTAATCCGTTACTATTCTGGCTTTCCTGCAATCAATCCATAACAAAACTTAGTTGCACTCTCCTTTTCAATACAGTACTTTTCTCCGTTTATGATCATCCTTGCATTTTTTCTTGCCCACTGGTTTCTTTCTTTATTCTTCCAAACGTTCTTTTTACATCGCTACGCCTCACATAAGATGTTCAAGATGAACATTTTCTGGGAGAAATTCTTTTACCTGCTGACATTCCTGTCCCAGGGGTCATCATTCCTGAACCCACGTGCGTATGCAATTATGCACCGCATGCACCATGCTTACAGCGACACTGAAAAAGATCCACATTCGCCACACTTTATTAAAGATGTTTGGGGCTTGATGATCAAAACCAAAAATATTTACCTTGATTATTTGAAATACAAAATTGAGCCGGAGCCCGCTTTTCGCGACCGCTACCCAACCTGGGCACCTGTTGACCGCATTGGCGATCTATGGATAACACGATTGATTTTCGTTGGATTGTACATCACCTTCTATGTGTATTTCGCAACTGCATGGTGGATGTTCCTGCTGCTGCCAATCCACTTCATCATCGGCCCGTTACACGGTGCAATTGTAAACTGGTGCGGGCATAAATACGGGTATTCTAACTACGATAATTCAGACCACAGCAAAAACAGCTTGCCTTTAGATTTTCTAATGATGGGCGAATTGTTCCAGAACAATCACCATAAGCGCCCGAATGATGTGAATTTCGCGAAACGATGGTTTGAATTTGACCCATCGTATCCGATTATAAAAATGCTGCACGCTTGCCGGATAATTACCCTGAGAAAAGCTTAGTTCGCTGATTCGATAACCCGCCCAGCCTCGAGCTTTTGCCGTTTGGTAACACAGGCTGGCAGTTCATCTTCGTAATGCGTTACATAAATCAGGGTGATGTTGCTGAGCTCACTTATTTTATCGATCAGGGCTTTAAAACGATTTTGCTGCTGCTGATCCAGCCCCTGGCAGGGCTCGTCCAGAATTAGTAGCGGAGGATTCTTGACCAGCGCTCTTGCCAGCAAGCACAGGCGCTGGTTACTTGCTGAGAGTTTCTTAAACGGAACATTCCTGAACTCCCCTATTCCCATCAGCTTCATCCAACGCTCAGAGATAGCTGCGTAGGTTTTATTACTTGCCCGGAACAATCCCATTGTATCATAAAATCCCGACTCTACAATCTGAATGCTGCTGCTTTCAGATGAGAAATATTGCAACATTTCCGGCGACACAAAGCCCGTTTTACTTTTAATATCCCAGATGCTTTCGCCCGTGCCACGCCTGCGGTCAAAAAGGATGATGTGATTTGAATAAGCCTGCGGATTATCGCCATTAATCAGGCTCAACAAAGTCGATTTTCCTGCTCCGTTCTTTCCCATCAATGCCCAGCGCTCGCCTTGCTGCACGTGCCAGTTCACAGAATCAAGCACCTTAACATTTCCGTATTTTACAGAAACATCGTCCATTTTCACGATGGATGCATAATGGGAAAGCGGCTTCAGCGATAAAAGGCTGGTAAGCTCTGCATCATCAATGTACTCTTCCTCTGCAATCTTCACATCTGATGCTTCAAACTCATTTAGAGGAACCACCCGGTCAACTTTTCCGTGTTCAAGAATAGCCACATGGGTGATGCATTGTGGAATTTCAGAAGGTGACGTAGCCATTACTACAGTTATCCCTGAGGCAATAATTTCCTGAATAATCCCGTGATATTCTGCCCTCGTGCTCACGTCCATTCCTGTAAACGGACTGTCCAACAGCAAGAGAAGGGGATTGCGGATTAGCGCAGCCGCGAACAGAAGCCTACGAGTTTCGCCATTTGAAAGTTTAATAACTTGTTTCTCGAGCAAACTCTCGAGATGCATCGTTTTCACAACCCTATCAAGATCCCACTCCACCTTTCCGAAAACCGTTGCAGGAATGCTCCTTAGATAATCGCTTACAATTAAAGCATCCTCCGAGTCGAAGGAATTGTACCGCTGCTGATAATAGAAGTCTGTAGTGTTGGAAAGATTGCGAAAATGATGCTTCTGCTGCACCAGGGCAACAAGCTTGTGGTGAGTGAAAAATGGATCGGCTATCTGATGTTCTCTTACGAATTCATCAAAAAAGCCGAACTCCGTTTTGCCGTTTACAATGTTGAAGCGACCGGCAATGGTATTGAGCAAAGCGCTCTTTCCCGAGCCACTAGCCCCAACCAAAGCCCAATTTTCCCCTTTGCGGATTGTAAATGTAAGATTGCTGAAAAGCTCTTTGTCGAGGTAACGAACCGTAATATCATTCAGCGATAGAAATTCTTTCTCTGCCATCTAATCGAGCAACAAAGCATCATCAGTCTCGCCTTCAAGGCTCAAGCTGATAATATCTTTTCCCGCAATACCTTCCACAGATCCGCTGATGTGAACTGCGTTCAACAATATCTTTTCTAACTGCTTCTCCCGCGATTTCCAGAGCTTCTCCATCGCATTACGCTCCTGCTGGATCGACAATTTCATGCTCATAAAGCCTTCGCTGATAGCTTTCCACTGTCCGTTAAACTCAGAACTGGTGAGGTAATCGTAAAGCATGTGCATTTTGTCGCCTTTATTTTCCTGGCTGCGTGTGGCGTTAGCAAGTTTGATGATCCCGTCCCGCAACACGTAAGCAACTGCTTTTAATTCATCGAATGAGCAAATCCATACGCCGTCTTTTTCGCCAAAGCAATCCATTCCTTTGGGGTAACATTGTGTTACAATTACGGCAACATCAGCGCCCACAGCACGCATATCTTTTTTTAGCTTTTCGATCCAGTCGCCGCCGAAATCTTTGGTACGCTTGCTCTCATAAATGATCCGCCCGCACTCCTGCCCGAAATTATTCCGCACAACCTGCATACAATCTGCACCGCGTACGCCCTTCCCTACCTCATCAATGACATCAAACGGAAAGTTGGATTTTAAAAGTTCCTCCACAATCAATTCCTGAACCTCTCCCTGCAATTGCATGGAACCCTGTTCCGACTTGCGCTTCATTTCTTCAATAAGCTTCCTTTGATCCTCCAACTGCTTTTGAAGTTCTTTTTCCTTTAATTGATGTTGTGTTTCCTTTAGCTGAGACTTTTCTTCTTCCTGTTTTCTTATTTGTTCTGTCATCGCATCACGCTGTTCCTGCAACTTCCGCTGCAAGGCAATTTCCATCTCAGCTTCTTTGTTTTTAAGTTGCTGTTCCCGCTGTAGAAACTCCAGCTCCTTCTGGCGGGCCTGCTTCAATTTTTCTTCCTTGTCTTTATCGGAATTTTCAAGCATGCGCAACTTTATCTCGTACTCATCGGCGATGCTTTTGCGCACAGATTCCTGCATTTGCAACTGCAATGCCTGCTTTTCTTTTGCCAACCGCTCGTCAAAAGCCAGCGACTGTTGCTTTTCTCGTTTAGCAAACTCCTCGTCCTTCTGCTTATACTCTTCGTCTTTTTTCTTCTGCCAGGAAATCATCTTGTTCCTCAGTTCCTGCTCATATTCTTTCCCGATTGCTTCCTCAAGCGGAAAAGCGTTGCCACATGAAGGGCACTTTACCTCTGTCGACATATTCCTGCTAATTATTTTGTAATTCTGCCTGCAGCGATTTTGGCAAACCGCTTACAATCAAATTGTATGAATGATCTATGAATTCTAAGATTTGTTTACGGGTTAAACTGCCCGTCAGCTCTACGGTATTCCATAACTTCTTGTTCATGTGGTAACCGGGCTGGATTTCGGGATATTGCTCGCGAAGTTGCATAGCCAATTCCGGATCGCACTTTACGTTCATCTGCAAAGCAGAATCAAGCGGCGCCAGAAGAAACATCTTCCCTCCCACCTTAAAAACAAGCACGTTCTCATCAAAAGGGAAACCTTCAGTAACGCCATTTTTTGAGAGGCAATAATCGCGAAGTTCTTTGATGTCCATGGTGTTACAAGTATATCGCTTTTAGAACAAATATACGCAAGTGAGGATCAATTTTACTAACTTTGTTAGCAATGAAGCGTTCCGGTTCTGCTGATCTTCCTTTACACTACGGATATGTGCCCGCCTGGCTGGCTGAGCGAATGGCTAAGCTTGGGCTGGCAATAACGGAAGCTATTTTGGTGGAGTATGGCAAAGCCGAGGTGTTGCGCCGTTTGAGTGATCCGTTCTGGTTTCAGAGCCTTGGAGCGGTGATGGGAATGGACTGGCATTCGTCGGGGATTACCACATCTGTGATGGGGGCATTGAAGAGAGCCATCAATCCACATTCAAAAGAGTTTGGGATTTACATATGCGGAGGCAAAGGCAAACACTCAAGGCTAACTCCACAGGAACTTGTTCAGGTGGGCAACCGCACCGGGCTTGACGGAAATTACCTGGTGCGGTGCAGCAAGCTAAGCGCAAAAGTTGACAATACCGCTATTCAGGACGGTTTTCAGTTGTACACCCATAACTTTATTGTAAGTGACGAAGGTCAGTGGGCGGTGGTGCAGCAAGGCATGAGCAACGGAAGCTCTACGGCGAGAAGGTATCATTGGCATTCGCCGGATTTGACTTCGTTTGTGGAAGAGCCTCACGCGTTTATTTATGGTAAGAACCAGGGGAATATCCTGAATATGGTGAGCCGCGATGCATTGAGCGCACGCAATGCGATGATGGAAATATCGCGTGAAGAGCCGAACAGAATGTTGCAGGAAACTCAAAAACTGGTTATACCGGCTCATCATGATGTGCGGGAAAAAGACGTAGACCTGAAGCGGCTTGGCTCAGTGCTTTGGCTTGCGCACGAGAAAAAGCCCGCCGATTTCGCAGAGTTGCTGTTGCTGGAAGGCTTAGGGCCGAGAACACTGCAGTCGCTGGCTTTGGTTAGCGAAGTGATTTATGGAGCGCCGTCGAGGTTCAAAGATCCGGCTCGTTATTCATTTGCGCACGGCGGAAAAGACGGGCACCCATTTCCTGTTCTCACCAAAGTTTACGATGAAACCATCAGCGTTTTGCAAACGGCTGTGCACAAAGCTAAAATCGGCGAAAGCGATAAACAGCAGGCAATCAGGAAGCTGACAGAGATCGCACAGCGGGCGGAAAAGGATTTTACGCCCAACGCCAATTTTGATAAAGTGATTGAAAAAGAACGAGCCGATTCATGGAAGTACGGCGGAAGGACTGTGTTCGGCAAGGCGAAGCCGCCGATTGAGCAGCAGTTGAAGCTGTTTTAGAGTTTTCTTTAAATACCTGCAATTGCATACATTTAGATATGCAAGCTAAACCATATCGTGTAACATCTATTGATATCCTCCGCGGATTGGTGATGATCATCATGGCGCTGGACCATACCCGCGACTTCTTCCACAAAGATGCCATGATACATGATCCTATGGATCTTGCCACCACAACAGCTCCAATTTTCTTTACACGGTGGATTACCCATTTCTGCGCCCCAACTTTCGTTTTCCTTTCGGGAGTATCGGCTTACCTGTCATCACAAAAGAAGAATAAGGCGGAGGCAAGTTTATTTATGATCAAACGTGGGCTTTGGCTTCTGGTGATTGAAGTAGTGGTGATTACGTTCGGGCTTAGCTTCAATCCTTTCTACAGTATGATATTCCTTCAGGTGATCTGGGCAATTGGTTGTAGCATGATTTTGATGGGAATTCTGAGCAGGATATCTTACTCTGCTGTTTTAGTCGTTGGTGCAATCCTTTTCTTCGGACACAATTTAATAGACATCATCCCGCATGGCAATAGCCCAATCTGGAACTTCATTTTGACCTCTCCCAATTTTATCCCTTTTGCAGGCAATCATGTGCTTGGCGTTTTGTACAGCGTTTTGCCGTGGACCGGGATTATGCTGATGGGATATTGTATGGGCAGATTGTATCGTCAGGACTTTGCTCCGGCAAAAAGAAAACAGATTTTAATCATCAGTGGAAGCGCATTAATTGTGATCTTTCTGATCTTACGATGGTTCAACATGTACGGGAATCCGCAGCCATGGGCACCGCAGCAGGATTTCGCACACAGTTTATTCTCGTTCCTGAACACCAGCAAATACCCGCCTTCACTGCATTATGCAGGCATGACACTGGGACCTGCTATATTAATGCTGGCCTTTACAGAAAACATTAAGAACTGGTTTTCAGATATTCTTTCAGTTTACGGGAAGGTGCCCTTTTTCTATTATGTTCTTCACTTCTATGTTCTACACACCGTTCTCGTCATTGCGTTTTTTGCTGCCGGTTATTCTACAGATGCAATTCAAAGCAAGAACATGCCATTTTTCTTTAGGCCAACAGAGTTCGGTTATAGCTTAGCAGGAACTTATCTGGTGTGGCTTGCGGCTGTGGCTCTGCTTTACAAGCCATGCGTTTGGTTTGGGAAATATAAAGCCACCCATAAGCAATGGTGGCTGAGCTATTTGTAGGCTAACACTCCTTCGTTTCGCACGACTGATATTCTCGCTCAGTCTCGAGGGTCACGTGAGTGATGTTCATGTGCTCAAGGCTATGTTTAAGCTGACCCTTGATCTCGAATTCCTGCTCCAGTGTTATATTTCCGTTCAAGACCAAATGAGCAGTAAGGGCGTTTTCGGACGAGCTTATAGCCCAGACGTGGATGTGGTGAACGCTCTTGATTCCGCTGATTTTTGAAGCCGCTTCCTTTACCTCGCTTATGTGAATGTCATCCGGCACACCGTCTAAAGACAACCTGAGGCTTTGCTTCAGCAAACTCCACGTTCCAATCATAATCACAACTGCTATGATGATGCTTAAAACAGCATCAAGCCAGTACCAATGCGTGTAGAAAATAACGATACCACCTATCACAATCCCGAGCGAAACAACCGCATCTGCCAATAGATGCAGGTAAGCACTTTTGACGTTGATGTCTTTATCCTTGTTGCTTGCAAACATCCATGCAGTGATAGAATTAATCACGATACCAACTCCGGCAGTTATTGCAATGGCTTTGCCCGGCAAAACTTCCGGGTCAAAGAACAGCCTGTGCACCGCTTCATACACTATTGCTCCGATTGAAAGTGCAAGTAAAAGAGAGTTTAAAAGCGCCACTAAAATCGAAGTCTTCTTATATCCGTAGGTGTAATGAGCATTGGGCTTCACTTTCAGCAGCTTGAAAGCAAGCAGCGACAAGGCAAGCGAGGCAACATCGGCGAGGTTGTGCCCGGCATCAGAAAGCAGGGAAAGCGAATTAACATAAATGCCAACCCCTGCTTCAATGAGAACAAAAAGCAGGTTCAGGACAATTCCTACAACAAACGCAGTATTTACTCTTATTAAGGTTTCTGCATGGTTATGATGATGGGAATGGGATTCCATATTACACCTGCTGCACCTGTTTGTTGATCTTGTTTTTACTATAGAATTCCATATGCCGAATTACCCAAATAACCAGGATGAGCCAGATTGTGCCTGCGCAAAAGCCTCCAATTACATCGCTTGCATAGTGCACCCGGAGATAGATCCTGCTTAAGCCAATAGACAAGATAAGTACAATGATAGCCGTTAGGATCAGAATACGATAACTTCGGTTTATGTCTTTTCTATTCCAGATAAAATAGATTAACAAACCGTAAAAGGTTACGCTGCTCATGGCGTGCCCGCTTGGAAAACTTAGACCAATAGCCGGATCAAGCAAAGGCACGGGCGGGCGTTGCCGGTTAAACCACTGCTTCAGCAGAAGCATCAACAGCACGCTACTGAGAGCAATAGAGCCAACCTTTATCGAATACCACTTGTGCTTCCTTACGAAAATGGCCCAGCAAAACAGCAGGACGTTGGCAACAATCAGAAACTGATAATTGCCGAGTTCGGAAATAAACAACATTATTCCGTTGTTTCGGCTACTAACTTGCCGCGAAAGGAAATGGAATGCTGAGGCATCAAACTCTTCCTTATGATCTAAAAAGACCATCTTCGCGACAAACAGGAACAAGTAGAAAGCGACTAAAAATAACATCAGTGCCAGAAGGGTTTCGGCGGTAAACAAGATTGCTCCGGCAAACCTGCTGTCATAGAACTTTTTGGCTCTTCTTATCATTATCGAATCACGGTAATAGAACCCGAGCTGATGAAACTTCTTTTATGATATTCGTGATCTTTATCAGCGAAGAAGCTGTTGAAGCTTAGAAATTTACAACCAGCACTATCGGATCAAAATAACAGAACCGGAGCTGTTTACCTTTTGTTTGTAGTATCTATCGTACCCGTCGAAAACCCAATAATAAGTGCCAGTGGGAACATCTATGCCGTCTTTTTTCCCATCCCAGGCTTGTGAACTGCTTCGCCCGCTAAATACAACCTGTCCCCAACGATCAAACACCTTAAAATAGTTGAGGTCAATTATGCCGGTTAACTCCATCCGAAAGGTATCATTGGTGCCGTCGCCGTTAGGAGTAAACGCATTTGTACTTTTTAATGAAGGTAATGGCGGAGGTACAACCACGACTTCCATAGGCAATATCCTACGGCAATGGTTGCTATTTTCTGCCTTTACGAAGAACTTGCCGCTCGCCAAAATCTTTGATGGGTTTTCAACGGGCTTCGTGGCAAGTGCATCTAACCAGAACGTGTATGTAAGACCATTTACAGGGGTAATGGTGGTGTTCAGATCAACTGTTTCAGGATAATCTACCGTTGTAATTGGCGCCACTCTCAAGTCGAGCTCCGGCTGACATATAACTTTAAAGGGTGCGGTTAATAGACAGCCAGCGTAATTAGTTGCTTTTACATAGTAAGTGCTGCTGATTGTAATTTCCTGTAATGAGCTTAGTTTTTGTGTCAGGGCAGCATCCCGGAAAAATGTGTAAACAAGCCCGGTGCTGCTGCCTTGTGTGATTTCGGCTTCGGTTAGATACTCGCCTGCACATACTTCAAACTGAGCTTTCGCGATTTTCAACACCGGAATATCCACTATAGATACAGTAACAGGCGTCATCACTGGACAAGTATTCGGAAGTGTAGCTTTTATGTAGTAAACGCCGCTTTCGCTTACAGCGGCAGGCGATGTCAAGGGAATGCTAGCGTCAACATCCTTCCAGTAGGAGAACACGATGCCTGGGCCACTTCCGCTTGTTATAGCCGGATTTGTCAGGTTAACAGCACCCGGTTTACAGATCGCACCAGGATTATTGACAACCACCTTCGGAGGGTCGAAGATTTGAACATTTACTGGTTTCACTACAAAGCAGCCGGAGGGATTAGTAGCCTTGATATAGTAGGTACCTGATTGCTTGACGGCCTTTGCACCCTGCACGAATGTGGTACATTCTTGGTCGGTATAATAGCTAAATTTGAACTTCGGCGTACTCCCTGCAGTTATAAATGGTGCCGTAAGATCGACGCCCACATCCCTGCACCCGGCTAAAGGTTCTGGTGTCACCTTTAAATCCAGAGGTCCGGTATATTCTGTAATTGATGTATATAGGACGTTTTCACAGCCTAATTCCGGGAAAGGAACTATTTTCAGTGCATAAATGGTATTCAGTGGAGGTATAGGCGAGATAGTCAGAGTACTTTCTTTCCCAAGTACCTGGCTCATGTCTGAATTATACCAATAATACTCTTTGAACCCTGCGGGTGCTTTCAGCGTAACGTGGTCCGTTATGCCAGGACAGACGGTGTTGCCGCTTATAGGTGATGAGCAGTTTTCGTTGACATCAACATACGCATACCCGAAATGCCCGCCAGGGGCACAATCGTTGGTAGCAAATTCTATCCGGATGGTTTTACCAGCATAACCAAGAAAATTTATACTTACCGGAGCCCAGGGCTTAAACCATTTATCAGAAGTACCGGCTCTTTGAAATCCCGGCAAATTGGAAGTTGCAACAAAATCGTGCGAACCGCATCCGATTGATTGATTGGTGACATCGTCAAAGACATTGACCGTAAATTTTGGCTGCGCTTCTACCGCATGGGAAGGGTTCTGAAACACTACCGCGTAATTGTAGATAAATGTGTAGTCGGCGGCATCGTCCGGAACCTTAAATCTATAGGTCATTTTCTCCGCCTGGCTGCCACTGGTAGCATTGCCAAGCATAACAGAGTAGTTGCTTCCGTTGGGGCAGACGACAGGAAAATTACCGTAAAAGTCCAATTCTGTTGACGTAGCCGGAATGATGGTATGCCGGCCCTCCACCTCTCCTAACTGACTAATATTGATCACGTTTGTTTTTGGATCAATGCCTCCTGTGTAACATTTCCAGTTACTAAAATCCCCAAGTTCAAAACCAATATTTTCCGGGCAGTCGCTCTCTGTTTGAGCCACTACACGAATGCACGTGGCAAACACGAGACAGGTGGCGAGGAAGAATGCTCCGACTTTAGAATGCATGGGGCTTTAACTCTGTAATTTACAAATACGAACCTCAAATTTAATCTAAAAAAAGGAATTTCCGTCGAAAGCAAATCAGCGAATCTGCTGATTTTCTTTGCCATACAGATTTGCCGATTCAGTTGGGTAGGTACTGCTGATGTAACCTCCGTCACACTAATACTTGCCAATTAAGCATCAATTTATATTTTTGCATCTTAGAATTAGTCTAAATAACATTTTGAAGAATATATTACGGACGATACACCTTTGCCTCGCTTTAGCTGCAAGCATTTTTATCATCATTTCCTGCATCACCGGCACCATCATGGTGTTTGAGGATGAAATCCAGCATTACCAACATCCAGAACGATATACAGTAACACCGCAAGGCAAACCGCTGAGCGCAGATGAGCTTACGAGACGTGCGGCGGCAACATCTCCCGAAGCCAAACTATCTTCTCTAAAAGTGTATAACAATCCTTCGAGGACTGTTGAAGTTGGGATTAACTTACCGGAACCAGAAAAGTCCGGTACGCAAGCCCCAGCCCGAAACCCAGGCAAAGCTCCGGAAGCCAAACCCAAAGGAAGCCCCGGGCTCACCGTCTATATAAACCCATACACCGGAAGGGTCATAGACTCTTACAATCCCAGAAAATCTTTCTTTAAATCTGTTGAAATGTTCCACCGGTTTCTTGGCGGCGGACAGGGAAGCATAGGCAAATTAATTACAGGCATCTCGGCATTTTTCCTGTTTGTTATCGTGATAACAGGCATAATCCTGTGGTGGCCTAAAACAGTAAACATCCTAAAACAAAGGTCACTTATTAAATTCAATGCGAGCCGGAAGAGGCTCAACCACGATCTCCACATCGTTACCGGCTTTTATGTTTCTATATTTTTAGTGGTATCTACCGTAACGGGATTGATCATGGCTTTCAACTGGATAAATCAAGGTATTTTCACCCTTACGGGGAGTAAGATTGAAAATCCACCTCCTCCAACCTCTGCTTATCACATCGGCGCTGTGCCCGTATCTGCAGATCAGGTAATCAAAAATTCTATTTCCTCTTTTCCCGATGCAGAATATTACTTTCTTCGATTTCCGAAAGATTCTGCAGGAGCTGTGTCGGTGAGCGTTCTGCCACATGAAGCCTTCGAAAATGAGGTCGACAGCTATTTCTTAGACCAGTATAGCGGGGAGATTGTGGGTAGCCAAAAGTTCAAAGACAGAAACGTCGGACAGAAAATACGGTCGTATGTTAAGCCAATCCACACCGGCTCGCTTTATGGGTTTCCCACCAAAATAATCAGCTTTCTTGTGTGCATTCTTACCGTCACCTTTCCTATCACCGGAGTAATTATGTGGCTCAACAGGATAAAGAAGCGGAAGCCTGCGCTTTAGTATCACATGATTTTCGAACTGACTCACTTCTGAGCATACAAGCGCTGCTGCGAAACTGTGCGCCAGCGAGAACTTTCATATTCCTTGTTTGTAATACTTATCTTACCGCAAAATAATTGAATGTCAAAAAAATCAAATAACGTTAAGCAAATACTCAGGCAGTTAATATCCGATGTGTTCGAAAAATCGGGCAACCAGCCGCTTAACTACAAACAAGTATCAGCACAGTTAAACCTTACAGATAACGATTCCCGCGAAACTATCCTGGAAATACTCCAGGAGGAAACGAAAAAAGGCATACTGCAGCAGCCCGAAAAAGGCAAATACCAGTTAAAGGAACTGAAAAACTCTATCACAGGAAAGGTGCAGATGACAGCCGACGGCTCTGCCTTTATTGTTCCCGACGACGAGTTCGAAGAAGATATCTACGTTGCTCCGCGGAAACTTCACAATGCCCTCCACGGAGATAAAGTAAAAGTATACGCCTTCGGAAAAGCGAAGGGCGGGCGCAAGAAAGAAGGCGAAGTGGTGGAGATCATCAGCCGGGCGAAGATGGATTTTACGGGTATTGTGAAGCTGTCTGAAAAGTTTGCCTTCCTCATTGCCGATGACCGCAAGATGAACCAGGATATTTTTATTCCGCTTGCCGACATCAACGGCGCTACGGACGGAGTTAAGGCTGTGGCTGAGATTGTGGACTGGCCGGAAGGAGCCAAAAACCCCGTCGGTAAGATCAAGCATATTTTAGGAAAGCAGGGCGAGAATAACACGGAAATGAATGCCATCCTCGCTGATTATGGCTTCCCTTTGGAGTTCCCTGAAGCTGTTGAAGCGGAAGCAAATGCCATCCCTGAGGAAATATCACAGGAGGAGATCAAGAACCGCCGCGACTTCCGCGACACGCTTAGCTTCACAATCGACCCAGCCGACGCAAAGGATTTCGATGATGCCATTTCATTCAAATATCTTGAAAATGGCAATTATGAAATTGGTGTGCACATCGCGGATGTTTCGCATTATGTGAAACCAAACACAGCTCTCGATAAAGAAGCTTATGAACGCGGCACTTCAGTTTACCTGGTTGACCGGGTAATCCCTATGTTGCCTGAGCGCTTGTCAAATGGAGTTTGCTCCCTTCGTCCTAACGAAGACAAGCTGTGCTTTGCCGCTGTTTTTGAGCTGGACAAAGAAGCGAATGTGGTTGAACAATGGTTTGGCAGAACAATCATCCATTCTGACAAACGGTTTGCTTATGAGGATGCGCAACAGCTTATTGAAGATAAAGCAGGAGAATACAGCAAGGAAATATTGACCCTGAATGATCTTGCCTACAAACTGCGAGAACGCAAATTCAAACACGGCGCCATCAGCTTTGAGTCTACCGAAGTAAAGTTTAAGCTTGATGCAAACGGCAAACCAACCGGCGTCTACGTGAAGGAGCGTAAGGATGCGCATAAACTGATTGAAGATTTCATGTTGCTCGCCAACCGGAAAGTAGCCGAGTTCATCGCCAAGAAAGGCAAAGGAAAACAGAAACTTACCTTCGTCTACCGTGCTCACGATTCGCCAAACGAAACTACACTGATGAACTTTGCGCAGTTTGCCATGAAGTTCGGATATAAGATCAATACAAAATCTGATCGTGAAATTGCCCGTTCTCTCAATCACCTGATGGAGGATGTGGAGGGCAAAAAGGAGCAGAATGTGCTTACGCAGTTGGCTATCCGCTCCATGGCAAAGGCAATTTATACGACCAAAAAATCATCCCACTACGGGCTTGCCTTCGATTTTTACACCCACTTCACCTCTCCTATCCGCCGCTACCCCGATGTTCTTTCCCACCGTTTGCTGGAACACTATCTGACAGGAGGAAAATCTGTAGATGAGGAAACATTTGAGAAAATGTGCATCTATTCATCCCAGATGGAGAAAAAAGCTGCTGATGCCGAGCGTGCTTCAATAAAATACAAGCAGGCAGAATATCTGGAAGATAACATCGGAAACATCTTCGAAGGCATCATTTCAGGTCTCACCGAATGGGGCATGTACGTAGAGATTATTGAAAATAAGTGCGAGGGAATGGTACGCCTCCGCGATATAAACGACGACTTCTATGTTCTTGACGAGAAAAACTATTGCATCATTGGTCAGCGCAAAAAGAAAAAATATCAGTTAGGCGATACAGTAACGATCTCGGTAAAAAAAGTAGATTTGGGCAAAAGGCAAATAGATTTCACATTGGTGAAATAACTTTTCCCAATCAATGAAGCCCTGGTTCAAAAACTATCGAGGTATCATCTGGCTTGTCGCCGGGATTGTGGTGGGCAGCCTAGCCGGATTGCTGCTTGGCAAAAAGGTAGAGGTGCTGAAGCCAATAGGCGACGTATTTTTGAACCTGCTGTTCACTGGTGTGATCCCGCTCGTGTTCTTTGCCATTGCTTCTGCCATTGCAAGCCTCGGTGGATCAAAGAAACTGGGGAGAATACTCAGCGTCACATTTTTGATTTTCCTGGCTACAGTTCTCATTTCAGCATTCCTCACCATTGTTGCCGTGTGGCTTTTCCCGATTCACGAGCAATTGATGCCTATGCAGATTACCGAAAAGATTGATTCGCAGCCCTTCGGCGATCAACTGACAAAGCTCTTCACCACTTCCGATTTCATGGAGTTGCTATCGCGGAAGAGCATGCTGGCGATGATCATCTTCTCGGTACTTGTAGGCTTTGCTACTTTACAATCTGGTGAAAAAGGTGCGGCTTTCGCCGGATTCCTGCACTCCGGCAATGAAGTTTTCAAAAACGTCCTTGTCCTGATCATGAAACTTGCGCCCATAGGATTGGGCGCTTACTTCGCCTATCAGGTCGGCGTTTTCGGTCCGCAGCTTTTTGGAGCTTACGCCCGGTCACTGGGCTTGTACTATGCATTTGGAGCTTTTTACTTTGTTGTTCTGTTCAGCCTTTATGCGTTTGTAGCCGGCGGTGTAGAAGGAATAAAGCGATACTGGAAGAATAACATTATCCCATCAGCAACTGCAGTGGGCACATGCAGCAGCATCGCTACCATTCCAGCAAACCTGGATGCTGCTAAAAACATGGGCATTCCTGACGAAATCGCCAACGTCGCCATCCCGCTGGGCGGAACTTTGCATAAAGATGGTTCAAGTATATCTTCCATCATCAAAATGGCGGTTGTCTTTGCGCTATTTGGCAAAAGCTTCAACAGCACAGAAGTTGTAATACTTGCTTTGGGCATGACCGTTCTGGTGAGCATTGTGGAAGGCGGCATCCCTAACGGTGGTTACGTGGGCGAACTATTGTTTATTTCTGCGTATGGCTTTCCTCCCGAGGCTCTCCCCGCAGCCATGATCATCGGCACCCTTGTGGACCCCATGGCAACGCTCCTTAACGCCACCGGCGACACAGTTGCGACTATGCTGGTAACGAGAGTTGTGGAAGGAAAGAACTGGCTGATCGCTAAAAGTTAGGTTCACAAACCGTTTTCCGCTCCTCTACGACAGTTATTTTTACTCATACACAACTGTTACAGCAACTTCTACAAATTTTGTATCACAAAATCGTTACCGCACTGATATTTGATTTGCTAACCAAGCGCTCATCAGGGAAAGCCAACACCCTTAACAGAGGCATCTAACCTAATTTCTATTCTATGAAAAATTATTTTTTCAAAGTGGAGAGCATTTGCTCATTCCGCGGAAGCAACACTGTGCCTGCAAAATCTATGAGGCCTTTCATGAAATGGCCCATCATGCTGGGCTGTGCAATGGTAATTTACTCGGGCTGTAAGCAAGACTCGGTTAAGCAGCAGGAGGTATCTGCATCAACCAAAAACCAGGCATCTGTATCAAACCTGGCAGAAGATGCAGTCTCAATTGCATCAGCAACAGTGTATTCGGCAGCCAGCGGTGGAACTGCTATCGGATCTATTGGGGTCAATGAAAACCTGGATGCAGGAACAGTTTCAGGAACCCGGACCTATGTAACTTATAAGACGACCGGCGAAGATAAATCGGGGTGGGTTGCATCATCAGCTGTAAGGTTAACCAGTTGGATGTGGCCGATACAGGCAGTGAACACAACGCAGGACTTTAATGACTACTATGCTGACAAGGGTGGCTATCACCTTGCAATCGATATGACAAGTTCGGTAGGCATAGACAACATTTTTGCTGCCCGGGGCGGCACAGTAGTTTATGCGGGCTATTCATCGTGTAACGGCAATCATGTTATTATCCAGCACCTTAATGGCACTAATCCCACTGTTTATACTCTTTATTGCCATATGACTTCCATTAACGCATCAATTACTAACGGTGCTCAGGTAACAAAAGGCCAAACCATTGGCCAAATGGGAAGCACCGGGTGCGTAACCGGCAAACACTTACATTTCTCCATCTACAGCCGCAACTACAGTACTGATCCATACGGCTATACAAGTTCTGGGGGTACAACTGTGTCTCGCTCAGATAGCAAAATTGTAATGAGCTACAGCAGCGGAAACGTGACCTATTACGACCCTCAATATGTGGTAAGGAATAGCGGACAACTACCTTAAATGACATCCTAAATCGCCATCTAATCAATTGTAAAAAACTCTTTTATGAAAAAGCAACTTTTAGGTTTTGCAATCATCCTTGCGGTGTTAGCATCCTGTAACAAAGTCCCGCTCGTCAGCGACGGACAAGATGCACAAATGAGCGACAAAAACACATCGACTGTGAGTGCGGTCTATGCTCCCAGCCTGGACGACCAGTACAACGTTTTGCTCAATGCAACGGGCTACAATCCTCGGTACATGAACATAAATGAGCCCTGGCACAAAACCGATCCAAATTACCAGTTAGGGCTTGTGGATTCTAAGGCGAACATGATCCGCTATCCCGGAGGGACGTTTGGAAACTACTTCAACTTTAACACTGACCAATGTTTCCGCAAGAAAGCCAGCAACGACCCGGATGGATGGGTTGACCTCGCCAAGGTGGAAAACGATGCCATTAATAACTACATCAATAATGATAACCTGGTAACTAACTCTATTGCAGATTTGAAGTATGCTGCCAAGGGAGGCACTAGCGGACAATCTGTAAATGTGGTGTTCCAAATGAACATGGTTACTCCCGGATATGATTATTACAAAACCATCCACCCAACCTGGGCTGCTCCAAATCCTGGAAGCAGCAACCTGAGCGATACCTGGTATAAAATGCTGGATGATCGGTATGCACGTTTCAAAGGCATGCTACTGCGGGCAAAAACCGGTACAGACCCTATTACCGTTCAATTCATTGAGCTCGGAAATGAATATTACTTTGCTCATGCGTACTGCGAGGAAGCATTTCCTAACGGAGCTGCGCATGGAAAAGCATGTAACTACATCGCAAACAAGCTCAGGAACGATCCGGATTTGAATCTGGCTTCCAATGTGCGGATTGCAGCTACTGCATCCTGTGTTCCTGGAAACAATAGCCGCACAACTAACTGGAACAGCAGTCTAATAACAACTTTGGACAGAGACGTTGTGCCGTATGTGACCATGCACGAGTATCAGGCATTCGTAGAGCCTGCAACATACAGTGAAAGCAGCTTCCAAAACAAAGTAGTTGACTGGTATAAAGCTATCAGCGATGACTTTGTAACAAGCGGCGCCGATCAGTATTTTCTTGCTCCGGCAACCGGCAACCCTTGGAAAGTTTGGTACACAGAAACAAATGCCAACTGGGATGGAACGGTCACAGATGGAACGCCGGTTAGCCAACGCACATGGGCGCAAAGTATAGTAGAGGCATATTCTGCTGCCTACCTATATGACCGCGGGAATGCCGACATGTACCTGCAGTTCCAGTTTAACAACCAGGTGAAAGATAATGCCGACATAACGAACGGTCTGAGGCTTTATAACCGGGCATTGGCGCTTATTCCATTTATGAAAGCTTCTGAAAATGCCACATCCACGGCGAGGGTGTCGTTTGTAGGAACAGGCCTGCCTACCTTGCCCAACAGTCCCAAGGGAGTGGTTGCAGGCTATTGCTTCTTCACTTCGGGTGGAACAAAAAAGCTCTTTTTCGTAAACCTGTCTTCAACGAACAAGACTCTTAATTTAGGAGCTAATATTTTTACAAGTGGTACAAACGCAATTGTAGAGGCTTACAACAACACCTCCATAAGTTCAACTGCAGTACCGGCTCATACTACAACTACCTATACAAAAACAAGCGTCACTTTAAAACCCTACTCTGTAAGCTATATTTACCAATAACTTTCAGGGTTATGGAGTTAAGAGAAAATCCTCGCTTCAGCGGGGATTTTTTTGTTAAGACTTTCTATAGACAAACAGTAGCAGAAAAGATGTGTTATATACACACAACTATCTGCTATGTTAAACTCAAATCCGTTTAAAATTTCTATACCGCTCGGCGGCACCGGCCATCCCGATGAACTCACCATCACCCCGCAAGGCGATAATCTCTTCAACATCTCGTTAAAAGGAAAGATAATTGGCAAAGCCCTGAAAACCTTAGAAGATTGGGAACAAGTTGAAGTTGAACAATATCCACTTCCGCTGGAACAGTTTACTAAAATAGCAAAGCTGATTGATGACCATTACCTCGCTTCAGAGCTAAAGTAGCTTGCTCAGCAAACCTTCAAAATCTTGTAATCTCTGCCGTTGAAGTGTATTTCATCATTGTCTTGAAGCCCGCTTAGCTTTACGCCAATGGGTGAGCCGGGAGAAACAGCAAAAAACGATTCCGCGTTAAGGGTGAACTGTCCTGCGCTAATAGCAAGATAGAAACTCCCATGATCGGTATAAACTAAACTGCCGGGCTGAACGGTTCTTGAAGCTTTGGTGGGATTGATGCGTTCCAGCAATTGCTTTTGCCGGGCTGCTTCTGTAAGCTGGAGTTTGTTACGGCTTATTTCCTGCTGCGCCATTTCCCTGCCGGTTTCATACTTATCGCCCGCACTGCTCTTCGTGTCATTCTTCATCGCATCTTCAGCATCTTCAATGGCTTTTTGCGCTGCAGCCATGCGCTCCTCAATGTATCCAAGGCAAAGTTGGTAAAGTTCTTTCTTTATATTTTCCATACAAAATCCCTTCCCGGCAAAGGGCGGCAATATAGCCTTTTGGGGTTAGAACTTTATGAGCTTTGGTGGGTTGTTACTTATCAAATCAGCAACTAAGCTTACCTATGTTCTATAAAATTTTGACCGTAATAGTATTATCAAGCTTTGAAATTTACGCTGCCATCCCTGCGGGCTACGCAATGGGGTTAACTCCTTTTACCATTTTATGCTCAAGTATCGTTGGCGGCCTGGCCGGGGTTTTTATAGCCGCTTATTTAGGCGATAGAATTAAGGCGATGATTAAGCGATATAAAAAAAATAAGGGGCAGGAAGAAAGGCCTAAAAAAGAAAAAACCGGATTAGCCCATCGAATTTGGGTCAGGTATGGGATAATTGGCTTAGGCTTTTTTGGAACAATAACAGTCGGTGCTCCAGCCAGCATCGCAGTTGGGATAGGATTAAATGCACCTGTGCAAAAGTTGGTTACATGGTGTTGTATTGGTATAGTTGTAAGGTGTGTAATTTTCACTTTTATGGGACACCTGGGCTCTAAGCTATTTTAGAATCTGTCAATCCTTCAGGTAAACTACTATTTATCAGACAATTAGGCACTTGCAATTGAACTGCATTGACAATATTTCCGATCTGTTTGCAATATGCTGATTGGCAGAAATTTTGAGCAAAACCAGGTATGAACTTTAACAACTTTACAATAAAGGCACAGGAAGCTATTCAAAAAGCTTCCGAAATAGCAGGCGGCAATCAGCAGCAGGCTATTGAAACATCACATATACTAAAAGGGCTGTTAACTGTAGATGAAAATGTTGTAAGCTTTTTACTAAAAAAGCTCAACGTGAACATCAACAGGCTCAACGATGTACTTGATGCGCAGATATCCAGCTATCCAAAGGTTAGCGGAAGTGATATTTACCTTTCTTCATCCGCGAACAGCGCTTTACAAAAGGCACAAAGCTATTTGAAAGAATTTAAGGATGAGTTTGTGTCTGTAGAACATATTCTTTTAGGCATTCTAAATGCTGGCGATAAGACCAGCTCGATCCTGAAGGATGCCGGCGTCACTGAAAAAGATCTGAAGAAAGCTATCACAGAACTTCGTGGGAACAATCGGGTTACCGACCAAAATGCAGAGGCTACTTTCAATGCTCTGAACAAGTATGCCCGGAATCTGAATGAATATGCCGAGAGTGGCAAACTAGATCCGGTTATTGGCCGGGATGACGAGATCCGTCGTGTTATACAGATCCTCTCCCGCCGCACCAAGAACAACCCGATCCTTATCGGTGAGCCGGGCGTTGGTAAAACAGCAATCGCAGAAGGCATCGCATTTCGAATTATCAAAGGCGATGTTCCCGAGAATCTGAAAAGCAAAACTGTTTACTCGCTTGATATGGGCGCTCTCATCGCGGGAGCCAAATACAAAGGCGAGTTTGAAGAACGCCTAAAAGCTGTTGTAAAAGAGGTTGCGCAGAGCGATGGCGACATTATCCTGTTCATCGATGAGATACATACTCTTGTAGGCGCAGGCGGCGGCGAAGGCGCAATGGATGCGGCTAACATCTTAAAACCAGCGCTTGCACGTGGCGAATTAAGAGCCATCGGCGCAACCACGCTCAATGAATATCAGAAATATCTCGAAAAAGATAAAGCGCTTGAACGCCGTTTCCAGAAAGTTCAGGTTGACGAGCCGGATACACAAGATGCCATCTCAATTCTCCGCGGTTTAAAAGAGCGTTATGAAACTCACCACAAGGTGCGGATCAAAGACGAGGCGATCATCGCGGCGGTTGAACTTTCGCAACGCTATATTTCTGATCGGTTCTTACCGGATAAAGCTATCGACCTGATGGATGAGGCGGCGTCAAAGCTAAGGATGGAAATGGACTCCGTTCCCGAGGCTGTTGACGAACTGGACAGAAAGATTATGCAGCTTGAAATTGAGCGTGAAGCTATCAAGCGTGAAAACGACGAGAAAAAAGTTGCGGAACTGAGCGAAGAAATAGCCAATCTTTCTGCTGACCGTGATTCTATCAAAGCAAACTGGCAGGGCGAAAAGAGCCTCGTGGATGCTATAAACCAGCAAAGCGAGCTGATCGAGAACTATAAGCTTGAAGCTGAGCAGGCAGAGCGTGCTGGTGACTACGGTAAAGTAGCTGAGTTGCGTTATGGAAAGATAAAAGAAGCCCAGGACAAAGCCGAAAGCCTTAAACAGGAACTTGAAGAGAGACAGAACGGCAGCCGCATGTTGAAAGAAGAGGTTACCTCGGAAGATATTGCAGGCGTGGTTTCACGCTGGACAGGCATCCCGGTAATGAAGATGATCCAGAGCGAACGCGAAAAGCTGCTGCACCTGGAAGAAGAATTGCACAAACGTGTTGCCGGGCAGCATGAGGCAATAGAAGCCATTTCTGATGCTATCAGGCGCTCACGTGCCGGGCTGCACGACAAGCGTAAGCCAATTGGTTCGTTCATTTTCCTCGGCACAACCGGAGTGGGCAAAACTGAGTTGGCAAAAGCGCTGGCTGAGTTCCTGTTTAATGATGAGCAATCGCTGGTGCGGATAGATATGAGCGAGTACCAGGAACGGCATTCGGTGAGCCGTCTGGTGGGTGCGCCTCCGGGATATGTGGGCTACGATGAAGGCGGACAATTAACTGAAGCCGTTCGCCGCAAGCCATACTCTGTTGTATTGCTCGACGAAATCGAGAAGGCACATCCGGACGTGTTTAATATTTTGCTACAAGTGCTGGATGATGGTCGCCTAACCGACAACAAAGGGCGGGTGGTGAACTTCAAAAACACCATCATCATCATGACGTCTAACATCGGATCTCACCTGATCCAGGAAAACTTCAAAGATTTTGAGAATGCGAACCAGGATGAGGTGATGGCCAAAACCAAGAACGAGTTGTTCGAGCTGTTAAAGCAAACAATCCGGCCGGAGTTTCTGAACAGGATAGATGATCTGATTATGTTTACGCCGCTTGGCCGCAACGAGATCCGCGACATTGTAAGCCTGCAGTTCAGGCATGTGCAGCAGTCGCTGGAAGAGCTTGGAGTAGAAATTGAAGCATCGGACGAGGCGTTGGATTGGCTCGCCCAGTTAGGGTATGACCCTCAATTCGGAGCTCGCCCGTTGAAACGAGTTATTCAAAAACGGATATTGAACGAGTTGTCTAAAGACATACTTGCAGGCAAGGTTGATAAAGACAGCCGCATCCTGCTGGATGTATTCGATCACAATTTTGTATTCCTGAATAAAGACAAGCTTGAAAAATCAGAAGGATAAAAATTCCTTCGCACAAAAAAAGAAAGCCCCTTAGCTGCAAAGCTAAGGGGCTATTTTATAGTGCTTTGATGTTATTGCTTCAGCTTTAAGCGATTTTCAATCATGCCTTTAAATTCGCTCTCATCATTCAGGTTATTGATTTCCAAGCTTGATGTACTAATCTTTTGGCTGTTTATAGTAATTGATTTCGGAGAAGAAACTGCAAATGCTCCGTTAGCAATGTAGCCGATAGCCTTAGCAATGTAGTTTTCGTTCCTGTCACCAAAATCGTGTAGAGCATCGTCATAACTATCCACAGCATCAGGCGTAAAGCCCGCAAAATATTCGCCCTGTCCCGCAGAATTCCTGGTTTGGAACATAGAATAATACACATCGTATTTATTCTCAAGCCTGATCGGAAAGAAGCCCACCGGCTTGCCGTATGTTGTTGTTCCTACAAGCTTCACATTCATGTAAGGCTTTAAGCTGTTAATCACAAGTTCGCTTGCCGAAGCCGTACCGCCAGAAACAATAAACACAACATTTGTGATGCCTTCCAGAGAGCCTTTTTTCTCAAACTTTTCCGTGTTAGTTTTCACGGTATAATCCAGGTCGGCATAGGTAACCATTTTACCGTTACTGTACTGAACCTTGTCGTTCGCATCCAAAAAAGGCTGGTGCGACAGAATTTTTGCCTGTCCAGTCTGCATTAATGCGTTATAATGCTCGGCAAACATAACCTGTCCCGTCAGATTGGAAGGAGCAATAAGATTTGCCAAATATTGAGCTGTTGAAACGTACCCGCCGCCATTATAGCGTAAGTCTATCACCAGGTTGTTAATGCCTGCTGCAGAAAACTTATTAAACGCCGCAAGCAAAACACTTTGCGCATTCGCGGATGATGAAAAGCGGGCAAATGCAAGGTAACCAACGGTCTTTGCACCTTGCACCAGCACAGTATCTTTTAAGATTGGGCTGCTGCTGTACACAGCCTTATTAAGTGTAAGGTTTGTAAATGGTGTCCCGTCCTTTTTAGTACCGCTTATGATCACACTGCCCGAGCTGAATAAAGCAGAGTTAATAGCAGACGACTCGGTAGAATAATTTGATCCATAAGCTTTGCCATTGATCACAGTAATAGCGGCGCCCCTTGTAAGCCCCGCCTTTTGAGCAGGCGAACCCGGATATACCGCCTGAAGCACAATTTTGTAAGAAGTAGCACTTCCATAGGCACCGGCCTTGAAACCGAAGTCATTGCCATTCCCATCCAAATCTACTGAGCTTTTCAGATCCAGGATAGAGGATGTTGGATTCTGATTTGCGATATCAAAAATGTATGAGTACTTGGCGCTTGTAGAACTTGAGCTACTATACTCGTACGGCTGAGACGTTAAAGGATTTATCTTAGCCTGGCTTATTGCATACAATTCAGCATTGTAATCGCCTAGTTCAGTGCCCGCAGTAGTAAACTTGCGTGGACCAAAAGCCTCGTACGACGGTAAGGCATCATTCCACAGGTAAACCTCCTTCGCATACAGAAAGATCGAGTCTTTCGTGAGATCAGCCCGGCTAACCGTCGGTTGCACTCCCGGAGCCGGATCTGGTGTTACAGCTTTCTTATCCTTTTTACAGGAAGCAGCAAGCAGCATCGCAATAATGCCGAATAAGGCAAAATTGAATTTGCCGCTTAATTTCATGTTGGTCATTTAATTATTTGTTTGATTTTGATTCTTGTTTGATCATGCCCTTGAACTGTTTCCGGTCAAGTTCACTCGTGATGTGTTCAATCTCTGATGAGGTAAAGGCTGGTGCGCCCGCAATGGTGCCATTTTTAGGATTGCTTGTCGCGAACATGCCATTAGCAGAATAGCCTAAGGCATAAGATAACAACTTTTCTGTTGGGTCGCCAAAATCTTTGGTAACATCATCATTGTCCTCTTTATCAACTGAAAGCCCGTCATAGTAAGCGCCCACGCCTAGCTGATTTTGTGTCTCGAACTGAGGGATATACATATCATATTTATCGATGTGGATAGCAAAGAAGCCCACGGGCTTGCCATACGTTTTCTTCCCGATCAGTTTCACATCCATAATAGGCTTAAGGCTGTTTATAGTTAGTTCGCTGGCCGATGCAGTTGATCCTGTTACGATAAAATATGCCCGGTTGATGCTAGCAGCTCCGATTTTAGAAAACAGCTCAACATTGCCGGCAGCGGTTGTGGGCTTATAATCGAAATCATAGTAAGAGTACATCGTACTGCCCTGATAGAACTTCTGATTTTTGAGGATGGTGGCCTGCCCGCTTTGCATGGTTTGGTTAAATACGGTTGTGTACATCACCTTGCCATTCTGAGTAGCTGGAGCTATCAGGTTCACCAAATCACCGGCGGTACCAACTGAACCTCCTCCGTTGTATCGCAAATCTACGATCACTTCGGTTGCACCCTGAGCAGAGAAATCTGAAAATACCTGCTTCAGAGCGGGACTGGAGTTGGTGGTAAAGCTGTTGAAAACGATATAGGCAACTTTCTTGGCACCTACTGTGAATACTTTGCTAAGTATAATCGGGTTTAAAGCGTAAGTAGCCTTTGCAACTACAACATCCTGCTGTGTGCCGTCAGGCTTTTTAACAGTCATGCTCACGCTGGCAGCATCGCCGAAGATTGCATTTACTACATAGTTAATGTCGGCATCGCTTGTAGTCAAACCTGTTTTGCCATTCAATTTTGTTATCTGATAGCCGCGTTTCAGCCCTGCGCTGGCAGCGGGAGAGCCTCCGTATACATATTTGATGCGCAAATCTGAAGGGCTGTTGTAGAACACAGAAAAGCCATAATCACCGGCAGTCCCGCCTAACTGAGTTGACACTGATCCATCATCGATGAAAGAATACTTGGGCTCACCGGCAGTTCCCGTGTATTCGTACGGTTTGCCTGTGGCGGGATTTAAAGAATACTGGGTAAGCGCAAAAAGCTCTGCATCAAAACTGGAAAACTTGCGTGGATTGAAAGTCGCATAGTCTGGCAGAGAATTGTTCCAAAAATATGTTTGCTTGGCGTACAGATAAATTGAATCCTTGGTCAGTTCATCACGTGTACCGGTAGTTGGAACTTCCGTATCAGGTGTTACTTTCTTATCCTTTTTGCATCCTACGGCAAAAATGGAGAGCATTAAAAACGCGAAGTAATAAGCCCTGTTAATTTTTGAAAACACTTTCATATATAAATTTATGTAAAATCAATTGATTGTATGTAATCTATCCCTGCATTACGGGCAAATTCTTCATCTGTCTTACTGTTGCCTATAATTGCTAAATCTTTGCGCAATAGGTTGTAATCTCCTAATAAATCATTTAATACAGTAGTTTCAGGCTTCGGGTTGGTTTCGTTTGCAAAAAAAACTCTTAAATAGTTTTCAAGCCCATTCCACTCCATCTGTCTTATTTTGTTTAGCTGCTGTTCAGGATCTCCGTTTGTTACTATAAATAAATTCTTCCTGTCAACTACCATTTCCTGCATTAAACTCAACATATTCTGAAACAGTAACAGCTTCAGTGGCAGCCTTGCAGTGCTATGCAAACGCTCAAAATTACCGCGATATTTTGCATCTAAACCGAAGGCTTCCTGCACCTTCTCAAAAATGCCGGCAGCTCCATGAAATTCGAATGATTTTTTGAAAAAAGCCGAAAGCTCATCAGCCTTTGGAAAGCCTTCTGAATACTCGATGAAATTCGAAAAAAGGTAGTATACCTGTAATAGATAATCTTTTTCCGGATATAGCACATCATCCAGTTCAAAGATGAATGCCTTCTTCTTGGTGCTGATATCAGCGTATGTTAACATATTGTCAAATTCAAACCAGCAACTGCTAAAGCTCTGAACAGAAGTTAGAATTCGTCTAAATTCACAAGTGCTCAACCACAAGCCCGTCCTTCATCAGCACCTTTCTATCAGCCATTTCCGCAAGCTCTTCATTGTGAGTAACAATGACAAAGGTGTGTCCCAGATTGTCCCTCAGCTCCTTGAACAAGACATGAAGCGCCCGGGCATTGTTGGAGTCGAGGTTTCCTGAAGGCTCATCAGCCAAAATAATAGAAGGTTTGTTAATGAGTGCCCGTGCAATGGCAACCCGCTGCTGCTCGCCGCCAGATAGCTCGGCAGGCTTGTGGCTGGCTCTTTCGCTAAGCCCCAACATCTCCAGCAAAGCCGATGCTTCTTTCTCCGCTTCCCGCTGACTTTTATTGGCGATATAAGCCGGAATGCAGATGTTCTCCAGGGCAGTAAACTCCGGCAGCAAATGATGAAACTGAAAAATAAATCCGATATGAAGATTTCTAAAAGCGCTCAGGTTACGTGAAGAAAGGCTGTTCACTTTTACTTTGTTCAGGATCACCTCCCCGGCATCAGGCTTGTCCAGTGTTCCGATTATGTGAAGAAGCGTGCTTTTTCCGGCGCCAGATGCGCCTACTATCGTAACAATTTCGCCTTTTTGAACATCCAGATTAACTCCCTTAAGTATTTCGAGTTTGCCGTACTGCTTGTGTATGCCTGTTGCTTTTAACATCTGCCGAAGATAACCATTTGCATGGGATGCTGTTTTCAAAACCTACGGACCCAAACACTGTTTGATATTTAGCCGTACAAAATTCAGGTAAATTGGTAGTTTTACCGCAAATTCTTAATCAATGAACATTCACGAATATCAGGGCAAAGCGATACTGAAAAGTTTTGGCGTACGCGTACAGGAGGGCATTGTTGCCGACACCCCTGAGCAGGCTGTTGAAGCTGCCAAAAAACTGAAGGAAGATTATAACTCAGACTGGGTTGTTGTAAAAGCACAGATACATGCCGGGGGCCGCGGAAAAGGCGGTGGCGTGAAGCTGGCGAAAAACCTTGAGGAAGTTAAAGAAAAAGCTAGCCAGATAATCGGGATGCAACTGATAACTCCTCAAACCGGAGCCGAAGGAAAAAAGGTTAATAAGGTTTTAGTTGCTCAGGATGTTTACTATCCCGGCGAAAGCGAAACCAAAGAGTTTTACATGGGCGTTCTTCTTGATCGTGCAAGAGGGCGCAACATTGTGATGTATTCTACCGAAGGCGGGATGGATATTGAAGAAGTTGCTGAACACACTCCGCACCTGATCTTCAAAGAAGAAATTGACCCGAAAGTTGGCTTGCAGGGATTTCAGGCACGCAAAATTGCCTTCAATCTCGGGTTGAGCGGCGATGCGTTCAAAGATATGACCAAATTTGTGGCAGCGCTTTACAAAGCTTACGAAGCTACGGATTCGTCGATGTTTGAGATAAATCCAGTGCTGAAAACCTCTGATAATAAAATACTGGCGGTTGATGCCAAGGTTAACCTGGATGATAACGGTTTGTTCCGTCACCCGGATTATGCCGCTTTACGCGATACTTCGGAAGAAGATCCAACAGAAGTAGAGGCAAGCATGTCGAGCCTGAATTACGTAAAACTCGACGGAAACGTAGGATGTATGGTGAACGGTGCGGGCTTGGCGATGGCTACCATGGACATCATCAAGATTGCAGGCGGCGAGCCTGCTAACTTCCTCGACGTGGGCGGTACCGCAAATGCACAAACGGTTAAGTCAGCTTTTAACATCATTCTGAAAGATCCGAATGTTAAAGCTATTCTGATCAACATTTTTGGCGGCATCGTGCGCTGCGACCGTGTAGCGCAGGGCGTAATTGATGCTTACAAAGAGATTGGGAACATCCCGGTGCCGATCATTGTGCGTTTGCAAGGAACAAACGCTGCAGAAGCCAAGAAACTGATTGATGAATCTGGTTTAAAAGTTTATTCAGCAATTCAGTTAAAGGAAGCTGCGGCACTTGTGAAGCAGGTTTTGGCTTAAACGAAACTAATTTTGACAAAGAAGGCCGGCAATATTGCGGCCTTCTTTGTTTTATATAATTGCTTTCGGTAGTCGATAAAGCTTAATAATTTGTCCATTGCGAAGCTGGTACCTTAACAGTATGAAGATTGCCACTACCGTCTATATACACGTAAAATAACGTTTTAACATTTGATAATCCAGCTAACAAATACCATGTTTTCGGGCGTAACTGACCTAAAATTTTCTTAGTCGAGCTGGATTTATGCGAATCTGCCCACCACAAAAAGCCATTATCTCTGTTAAAAAACACCTTACGGCTCGAATAGGCGATTCCATTGTATTTAACATTTGCACGATAGACGAAAGCAGAGTCCTTAATTAATTTTTCTAAGAGATCGGACGGCGCAACATTCTCCAGGTTTATACTATCGCTACTATCTTTTAAACTCATTCTACTAACATCAAATCCGTTATCCACTTCATCCCAATTAGGGTTAACGACATAGTTCTTTGTGATAGTCACTTCCTTTTCTTTGCAGCTGAACGCGAATATCATTACAAACACTAAACTTGCCCGACAAATAATATCTTTTCTGACAGTCATTGTCTTTGTGTTAAATTTCTTCGTGCAATGCGTCGCATTGAAACTACAGACGATCCAATTAAATAATTGCCTGCCTTACCCTGACCAGCTTCACCAGCAAATCTTCAAGCAAATCAAGATGCAACATATTTGCTCCGTCAGATTTAGCATGTGATGGATCAGTATGGGTTTCAATAAACAAGCCGTCCGCTCCTACCGCGATAGCTGCTTTCGCAATGGTTTCTATCAGTGCTGGCTTCCCTCCTGTGACGCCGCTTGCCTGGTTGGGCTGTTGCAGAGAATGTGTACAATCCATCACCACAGGCACGCCAAAAGAGCGCATCTCGAGGATGCCCCGGTAATCAACGATCAAATCCTGGTAGCCAAAAGTGTTGCCACGATCAGTTAAAATCACGTTCTCGTTGCCGGATTCCTTTATCTTATCAACGGCATGTTTCATTGATCCGGCTGAAAGGAATTGCCCTTTCTTAATATTTATCGTTTTGCCGGTTTGAGCGGCAGCAATCAAGAGATCAGTTTGTCGGCAGAGGAATGCAGGAATTTGTAAAACATCCACGTATTCTGCAGCCATTGCAGCTTCGCCTGATTCGTGAATATCGGTTACTGTGGGCACGCCAAATTCTTTGCTGATTTTAGCCAATATCTTTAACGCCTTCTCATCACCAATCCCGGTAAAAGAATCAGCCCTTGAGCGGTTAGCCTTGCGGTAAGAGCCCTTAAAGATGTAAGGTATCTGTAGTTTATCGGTGATTGAAATTATCCGTTCGGCGATGCGCATGGCAACGTCTTCGCCTTCAATAGCGCAAGGGCCCGCCATCAGGAAAAAGTTATTGCCGGAAGTAAATTTCAGTTGCGGGATGTTGGTGAGAGACATGTATTAATTTCCTAATTCCGACAAAAACTTAATACGCATCAACTGCAATTCCTCGCGGGTATAATCGTCGGTACCAAGCTCCTTCAACGCAACATCGATAGAATCCACCTCGCTGCTGCGGAAATAATCGAACACTTCATCCTGCCTGTCTTCTTCAATCAAATCGTCGATATAGTAGCTCAGATTCAACTTTGTGCCAGAGTTCACAATGGTTTCGACTTCCTTCAGCATATCTTCGTAGCTAAGGCCTTTGGAAGATGCAATGTCGTCAAGCGCAATATGGCGGTCAATGTTCTGGATGATAGAAACTTTCAACGCCGATTTGTTGGCTGCGCTTTTAATCACCAGGTCTATTGGGCGGTCAATATCGTTTTCTTCTACGTACTTTTTAATCAGCTCCACAAACGGCCCGCCAAACTTAAGCGCCTTTCCCGATCCCACGCCCTGGATCTGCTTCAGCTCGTCTGTGGTGATCGGGTAATGCGTGCACATCTCCTCCAAAGAAGGATCCTGGAAAATAACAAACGGCGGAAGGTTCTTTTGCTTGGCGATCTTCTTGCGTAAATCCTTCAGCATCTGCAGTAACTGGGTGTCCAGCGTTCCGCCCGCTTGTGCTAAGCCTTCCTCCTGCTCATCTTCAGTTACTTCTATAGAATTGTTGAGGATAAACTTTAGAGCGTGCGGATTCTGGATAAAGCTCTTACCGGATTTGGTCAGCTTTAAAAGCCCGTAGCTGTCGGTGTCTTTAGCTACATAATTATTCAGCAGAGCCTGGCGCAGCAATGATTTCCAAAGGATCTCACCCTCTTCTTTGCCGCTTCCGAATGCCGGAAGCTTATCGTGCTCATAAGACGAAATCTGTTGGTTATCAATTCCCATGATCACGTTGTACATGTGATGGTCGTCAAACTTTTCGCCTAAATCCTGGATGAGCTTTAATGTAAACTGTAGCTTCTCGGATGCATCGAAATATGTTTTTGTGTGCCGGCAATTGTCGCACATGTTATTACAACCAGTTTCGTTGAAGTTCTCGCCGAAATAATGAAGTATTTGCTTCCTCCGGCACACGGAAGATTCAACGTAATCAATTACCTCTTTAAGTATCTGTGTGCCTATTTCGCGTTCAGAAACAGGCTTATCTTTCATGAACTTCGTAAGCTTTTCAATATCCTTCTCAGAATAGAAAGCTACGCAGTATCCTTCACCACCATCACGGCCAGAGCGCCCGGTTTCCTGATAATAGCCCTCCATACTTTTTGGAATATCATGGTGGATCACGAAACGCACATCAGGCTTATCGATGCCCATCCCAAATGCGATGGTTGCCACAATCACTTCCACCTCTTCCATCAGGAACTTGTCCTGCGTGTCGGCCCGCACCTTTGGCTCAAGCCCGGCGTGGTATGGCAGAGCTTTAATGCCGTTCAGGTTCAAAGCTTCTGCAACTTCCTCAACCTTTTTGCGGCTCAGGCAATACACAATCCCTGACTTGCCCGAATGTCCTTTGATAAAACGAACAATTTCCTTCAGCACATTCCGCTTCGGGCGTACCTCATAAAACAAGTTTGGCCGGTTAAACGACGACTTGAACAAAGTTGCATTGTTCATCTGCAGGTTCTTCTGGATATCCTGCTGAACCTTTGGAGTAGCGGTGGCGGTTAGAGCGATGATTGGGATGTTTTCGCCGATATTATTAATTACCTGGCGGATTTTCCTGTACTCAGGCCTGAAATCGTGGCCCCATTCAGAAATACAATGTGCTTCATCTACTGCAACAAACGAAACAGTTATCAGCCGAAGAAAATCCACGTTCTCTGCTTTGGTAAGCGATTCAGGCGCAACATATAACAGTTTGGTTTCGCCGCTCAAAACATCCTGGCGTACCTTGGTTATTTCTGCTTTGTTTAACGAGGAATTTAGAAAATGTGCAATGCTGTCTGTCCCGCCAAAAGCCCGAAGCTGGTCCACCTGATTTTTCATCAGGGCGATAAGAGGTGATATAACGATGGCTGTTCCATCGCTCATTAATGCAGGCAGTTGGTAACAGATTGATTTGCCCCCGCCTGTGGGCATTATAACGAATGTGTCTTTCTTTTGTAGTATGTTAGTTATAATTGCTTCCTGGTCGCCCTTGAAGTTATCAAACCCAAAAAAATTCTGCAAGTTATCGAAGAGTGACTTCTTGGTCTCCATGTTCTCTGGAAAAATTACGAAATGGTATTAATAAACAGCAAAATAACATAAATTTGCCCGAAAATAGTATAGCAGCCCAAAAGTAACTGTTTGAAAACGCCCTCAGAAATCCTGCAAATTGCCCATAATACGCTGCATACCGAAGTCCAGGGAATTTCCGGTTTAATACCCCGCCTAAAAAATGACTTTGCAGTGATTGTAACAGATATTCTGCACCTGAAAGGACGGGTAATTGTTACAGGAGTTGGCAAGAGCGCTATTATAGCACAAAAGATTGTTGCCACATTCAACTCTACCGGAACTCCGTCTATTTACATGCATGCGGGCGATGCAATTCATGGCGACTTGGGTATTATTCAGAAAGACGACCTTGTAATTTGCATATCTAAAAGCGGAAACACCGCCGAGATAAAAGTGTTGGTGCCGCTGCTCAAACAAGCAGGCAACAAACTGGTGGGAATGGTCGGCAATCTCGACTCTTACCTCGCCCGTCAGGCTAATCTCATCCTCGACACCACTGTTGAAACCGAAGCTTGCCCGCACAACCTGGCCCCTACCACCAGCACAACTGCTCAGTTAGCCATGGGCGATGCCTTGGCTGTGTGCTTGCTGGAGTGCCGGGAATTTACCAGCGATGATTTCGCGAAATATCATCCTGGAGGCTCACTTGGCAAACGCCTTTACCTGAAGGTGAGCGAACTGGCACTCCAGAACGAAAAGCCTCAGGTATTGCCGGATGCTCTGGTGCGGGAGGTGATTGTGGAGATAACGAACAAGCGCCTCGGAGCAGTGGCGGTTGTGGAGGACAATGTAATCGAAGGAGTTATCACTGATGGCGATATCAGGCGGATGATGGAAAAACATCAATCCATTGAGGGCTTGAAAGCTGCTGATATTATGGGCAAGTCTCCGCTAAAAATCAATAAAGATGAGCTGGCGGTAAATGCGCTTGAGCTCATGCGATCTAACAATATCACCCAATTGTTGGTTACAGATGGCAGTTCCTATTTCGGAATCGTACATTTGCACGATCTATTAAAAGAAGGAATAATTTAGTTTTCAGATGGAGAATAATTTCGCAGTTATTATGGCTGGCGGTATCGGGAGCCGTTTTTGGCCAATAAGCCGCACAACCTATCCCAAGCAATTCATTGATATTCTTGGGACGGGAAAAACGCTTATCCAAAGCACTTACGACCGTTTTAAAGCTATTGTTCCTGAAGAAAACATTTACATCGTCACTAACGATATCTATGCTGATCTGATCAAAACCCAAATTCCGCAGATCAAAGATCATCAGATACTTGGCGAGCCGATCATGCGCAATACAGCGCCATGCATCGCCTATGCGTGCCATAAAATCCACGCGATTAATAAAGATGCTGCGATAGTTGTGGCGCCTTCAGATCACCTGATTTTAAATCCCGAAGGCTTTGTAAACGACATTAACAAGGCTCTCAAAACAGCTACAAATAACAACTGCCTGATTACGCTGGGCATTAAACCTTCCCGGCCCGATACAGGCTACGGTTACATACAGTACAACTCCTCTACTTTAGATCACGACTTTTTTAAGGTAAAAACCTTCACCGAAAAGCCAAATCTTGAGTTAGCGAAAGAGTTTATCCAGAGCGGGGATTTCCTTTGGAACGGCGGTATTTTTGTTTGGTCCGCAGATTCAATTTTGAAGGCATTTGAGCAACATATGCCTGATATGAATGACATATTCAGAGATACTGAAGAATCAGTTTACAACACTGCTGAAGAACATAACTTCATCCAGAACGCCTATTACCAATGCAAAAACATCTCGATAGATTACGGCATTATGGAGAAAGCCGATAACGTGTATGTTTTGCCAACTGATTTCGGCTGGTCGGATTTGGGGACCTGGGCTTCTATCTATGACCTGGCGGATAAAGACTATGTAGGCAACGCGGTTATTCCCGCAGAAAAAGTAATCATGTACGATTCTTCGAACTGCATGGTCAATGTGCCCGCGGGAAAGCTTGTTATATTAAAAGGCCTCCACGATTTTATCGTAGTAGAATCAAACAACACGCTGATGATTTGCCCACGCTCAGAGGAGCAAAATGTGAAGCAAGTAGTGGCTGATGTGAAAGGGAAATTCGGGGCAGAGTATATTTAAGCAATCCGCTGCCTCACTGCCTCATACAGAATAACCCCCGCCGATACAGAAACATTCAACGATTCAATTTCTCCGAACATGGGGATTTTTGCCAAATGATCGGATATCCGTATGAGCTCATTTGAAATTCCGCTTTCCTCAGAGCCGAGAATTATTGCCGTGGGCACCGTATAATCTGGTTTGTACAAATTATCGTTCGTCTTTTCTGTGCAGGCAACAAGCTGCAAGCCGGATTCCTGTAGAAATTTCGCTACTTTTTGAAGGCTTTCATGGCGGCAAACCGGAATTTTATACAAAGCTCCTGCCGAGGTTTTTATAGCATCGGGGTTAATCTGAGCTGAGCCCTTAGCCGGAACTACTATCGCATGCACGCCCGAGCACTCCGCCGTACGGGCGATGGCACCAAAGTTTCGCACATCTGTAACGCCATCCAGTATCAAAATCAGTGGCACCTCCCCTCTTTCAAATACCAGGGGAATGATATTCTCAACTTTATCGTAGGTAATTGGAGAAATGAAAGCTACTACGCCTTGGTGATTTTTCGGTGTTATCCGGTTGAGCTTTTCAACAGGCACCATTTGATAAACCATATCTTGTTCTTTCAACAAGTTCTTCAGCTCCTGAAAGATAGCCCCGGCCAAGCCACGCTGCACAAAAACCGACTCCAATTCCTTCCCGCTTTTTATCGCTTCAATCACGGCACGTATTCCAAATACCATTTGATTTACTTCGCGTTTAGCGCCGGAAGGGTTAGTGTTCATAGCCTGAATTTTGAGCATGCAAGGTAGCTATATTTTTGCGCCTTTGGCAGTATACAGAGGTCAATATTAAATGTTTGAACCATTTTCTTAACAGCTGAAAAGTTTTTAACAAGCCTGAAAAAACGTCGTATAGCCGCAATGCGCTGCATTCGCCAACAGCTTATCAACACTCGCTGTTAATATCATAATAATACATCTGCCGCAAAATCAAATAGTGTAACTTGCTAAATTGTTTAGCTTGTTTATAACTTAAAAACCCGCCCGCCGTTTTTTAATATATTTTTGTTCCCCCATGAGTTTAGACCACGAACAAGATTTTAGCCGAAGCACCAAAAACAGTGCTGCGCCCGAGCGCCGCACACGATTAAATAACTTAGTAAGCGGATTGGGAAAACTTCCGCCGCAGGCTGTTGACCTGGAAGAAGCCGTACTTGGAGCACTTATGCTTGAGAAAGACGCTCTTTCTGCCGTTATCGACATTTTGAAGCCTGAAATATTCTATAAAGAAAGCCATCAAAAGATTTTTGAAGCAATTACCGTACTGTTTCAGAAGTCCTCCCCCGTCGATATTTTGACTGTGACTGCCCAAATGCGCCAGTTAGGAACGCTGGAGATGATTGGCGGTGCATACTACATCACAGAACTTACCAACCGCGTTGCCTCAGCGGCAAACATTGAATATCATTCCCGGATTATCTCTCAAAAGTTCATCCAACGGGAACTGATCCGCATTTCTACGGAGATTATTCAGAATGCGTACGAGGACACGTCAGACATTTTCGATCTTCTTGATCATGCAGAGAAGAACCTGTTCGAGATAGCGCAAAACAACCTTCGCCGTGATTCAAGGAAAATGGACGACATCGTTCGGGAATCTTTGGAAACGCTTGAGAAATTAAAAGATAAAACTGACGGGCTAACCGGCGTACCTTCCGGCTTTACAGCGCTTGACCGGATGACCTCTGGCTGGCAACCTTCCGATTTAGTTATTATCGCTGCCCGTCCCGCGATGGGAAAAACAGCTTTTGTGTTGAGCTGTGCCCGAAACGCTGCTGTTCAGTTCAAGAAACCCGTGGTAGTTTTCTCGCTTGAGATGTCGTCTGTTCAGTTGGTAAATCGTCTGATTTCTGGCGAAACTGAAATTGAGCAGGAGAAAATCCGAAAGGGCAATCTCGCTGAATGGGAATGGGCGCAGATGCACTCGAAGATTGGCGGGCTTACTGAAGCTCCTTTGTTCATCGACGATACTCCTGCGTTGAACATCTTTGAGTTCCGGGCCAAGTGCCGCAGGCTGAAAGCACAGTACGATATTCAGATGATCATCATTGACTACTTGCAATTGATGCATGGCAAAGGCGACAGCAAAGGCGGGAATCGGGAGCAGGAAATTGGTAGTATTTCACGAGCATTGAAATCAGTGGCGAAGGAATTGAATGTGCCTGTTATTGCACTTTCTCAGTTGAGTCGTGCGGTTGAAAATCGCCCGGGAGGAAGCAAGCGGCCAATGTTATCGGATTTACGTGAATCGGGTTCTATTGAGCAGGATGCGGATATGGTTTTGTTCCTTTATCGTCCGGAATATTACGGGCTTACAGAGGATGAGCAGGGACGTTCAACTGTTGGCGTGGGCGAGGTTATCATTGCCAAGCACAGGAACGGTGAGACGGGCACAGTGCCACTGAAATTCGTAGGCAAGTATGTGAAGTTCCAGGATTTGGATGAGGATTTCACAAATCCATCATCTTTCAGCAGCAATGATCCGTTTGCCGGCATGGCGCCTTCGGCCGATTTTGAAAAGCCAAACAACTTTATCATCCGTCCATCAAGAATGGATGATATTGATGAAGAACCGCCGTTTTAATTGTACTGAGCGCAGTTAAAGAATAACTGCGCTCAGTATTTTGTTAGTCTACTTCCAGTCTTCCTTCAATAGAATCATCAAGTGTTTTGCCGGAAACCATTGATACAGCCATCTTCAGGAATGCGACTACGTTTCCATGCTTGTTATCCCAGTAATAGCCCTGCGTTGGAGAAACTTTGATTACGCTTATTCGTGGATCATCCTTGCCCTCGGTAAACCATACCTTCACTATTGGCTCCCACAGCTCTTCTATTTTTTGTCGGTCGTCATAAATCTCTGCGATACCGTACACACTCATAAATGCAGAGTGTTTTGAGCCCTGAAAAAGTAACTGTACGAAAGGATCTTTAGTTAATTCATCGTTTTTGTGGCTGTCTTTGCTGCTCAGGAACCAAATGTTCCCCGCATCATCAACCTTCTGAGCCGCCATAGGCCGGGTAGAAAACGGAAGGCCCGTTTTAATGTTGGAGCAGAAAAAGCACGAGTCTGCTTTCTCCGCTAACTCTTTTAATTTTTTTACTGCCTCGGGACCGCCGAGATCTTTCATGTTATCTTCCGGTTGGTTTTGATTGATGCTGTCCATGTTTTTCAGTTAAGTAGTTTATGATAAACTGATAAATACGGGAATTGTTGAGGCGAAGATTGGACGCATTTGCCGATTACGGTAAAGCTGCGTCTAAGCACGTGTTTGCAGGCGGCCAGCAGGGGCTTTCAATATTTCAGGAAAACTTAAAACAAACTTTTAAGTTGAGCAGGGCCAGCAAACATTTTTACCCGCATTCAAACAGCAAAGTAGCAGAAGTTTGGTTAGATTTTGGGGAGAGGCGATTTACAAAGCCTGTTTGAAGTGGTAATTAAAAATCCCATATCCTGGTACGGATACGCTTCACATAACCGCGGATATCGAGCACAAAGGCAGCAAGAAAGTAGAAGATGACGGGAAAACCGACTGCAAGAAAGGATGCATATATAAAAAACAGCCGGATTTTCGACATGGAAATATTTAGCCTCTCGCCTAAATAGGCACAAACACCAAATGATTGCCTTTCAAAATATGTGAAAATTCGTTGCAGCATTTTAGGCTGTATTGATCAATTTAACGCCAATTCCACAAGTTAAGCATTTTTTCGTGTCGCAGTACATTTTTTTTAATTGTAGCAGCGCCTGTGAAGAATCGGCTTGTTCAGGCTTTAACCCTATACTGCTAAACCGTTTGATGATGTGATTTGTTTCAGCAGGCAAAGATTCAAGTAAAGTTAGGGCTCTGTTCACATAACTTTCCTTGCCCATGTACCTGCCATAGCTGAATAGAAATACGGCAACGGTATTTAAAAGTATGTTGTTTATAGAATCGTCACCTAACTGCGGAGAAGACTTTCCGGTTTCTTTATCAAACCTGAAATGAGTCTGCCAATATGGATTTACCGGAAGTTCGCTGAACATAGCCTTTAAGGCTTTCACATCTTTAACTTCAACAACCTTAGCAAATAAATAGCTTGATTTAACTACCAGTGCTGCGAACTGCGCTAATCGCAAAGTGGGAAAGTTCTGTGGCCGCAGACGAAGGAATTTCCATAAGTAAGCGTCGATCGGCTGAAGATTATATTTCTTTCCTAGGAAGTCGTATTCGTCCTTTAGCTTTCGGGGATACTCATCTTCTAAAACCTGATTGAGAAAACCAGACTGTCCAAATACCAGCGCTTCTATTTGCGAAGCATCACTCTTGTGTTTTGCAAGGATTTGCTGCGGCAGTGAGCGGGCAAAAAGCTCAAAAGGAGCCGAATTCGTTTTGAATCCGAAGTTGCGGGCGAGCATCACGTAAAAGGCATCGTCCCAACTGCCTTTATATTGCTGGAGAAGCTGGTTTACCTCTGCGGATTTACTTTCAAGCCGCTCCACAAGTACACGCGAAAGCCAGCTTTTCACATGAAAGCTATCCACTCCGGAAAGGAGCTTTTCGCAGGGAATCCAGTTGAGGTTCTGCATCAAACCATGATACTTCTGCTCTACATCGGACGGGATGCGCCCCCCAAGCACCAGGACAGGGATCTTAGTTCCATCTGGACGGGAAATCTCCTGATCATGCTGATAAACTACATGAAGAATTACATTGTCGTATGCCCTGTCGCTGCTATGCTGATGCCGCTCCCAATCGGACGAGCGCAAATGGATCTCCACATTCCCCGCCCAGGTCTCCTCTCCGATCCTGATCTTCGCCTGCTCAAAATCCGGACCTGCATTTTTATTGTGGATGCCTACAGCTAAGATTTCAAGTGCCTCGCCGTCAATCGTACAATGGTTCTCCTTATCAAAAAGCCTGAATTGCCAGACATAATGCAGAAGATCTTCGTTGAAATGCATTCATAAATTTAGTGAAGATTATTGGAGAACGAAATAGGGCGAAAAGCTTCAGAACTCGCCTTCCACGCCTAATCCAAAAAGTGCAAAGTCGTACTTTACAGGATCAGCAGGATCAAACTCCCGCAGCCTTTCCGTAAGCTCAAGCGCCGTTTGCCAGTCCACCTGTTTGCGTTTAATCAGCCCCAACCTGCGGGCAACACGCTCAACATGGACATCACAGGGACAAACGAGCTGGGCAGGACTGATCCGGTTCCAGATGCCAAAATCTACGCCTTGATCATCCTTCCGAACCATCCACCTAAGAAACATATTAAGCCGCTTACAGGTAGATTTCTGTACGGGTGAGCTTACGTGTTTGATAGTGCGGCGGGGAAAATCGGGCTGGCTAAAGAAATAGGGACGGAAATAATTTAAATTCTCTTCCGTTGTTTTCTGTGGCTGATTCAGTTCATGTGCAAAGCAGGCTGGAGAACTTAGTTCCTGAGAAGCCGGAACAGTATCTCCGATTAAAAAATCATTGCGGAATTCTGAGTTCTTGTTCTTCGCAACTTTCGGCAGAAAAGCATCTTCAAGCGAATCAAATTCCTGGTAATGTTTGTGAAAGAAGCTAACGAAATAAAGCAAGTCCGTGTCGTTGAAAGTGCGGTGTTTAAAGCCAAGCAGCCGCTTCAGTCCGTCATTAGCATGCTCAAGCACAAACTTGTACGGCTCTCCGCCCATACGCTCTATCAGTTCGTTGCATTTGTTGATGATGGTTTTCCTTTGTCCCCATGCTAACATAGCAGCAAAAAAACCCATGATTTCAATGTCCTGCTTTAACGAGAACTGGTGAGGAATGACAATCGGATCGTTCTTGATAAAGTCAGGACGGTTGTATTGATCGACTTTTGAGTCGAGGAATCGCTTGAGGGCTACACCAGATTCGAAGCTGGCAGGCATTATCCTAGCACCTGCTTCAAATCCTCCAGCAAATCTTCAATATCCTCCACTCCCACACTCAGGCGAAGCAGGTTATCCACCACTCCGGCTTTCTCCCGTTCTTCTTTGGGGATAGATCCATGGGTCATGCTCACCGGATGATTAATCAAAGATTCCACACCGCCCAGCGACTCCGCCAGTGCGAACACCTTGAAAGACGACGCAATTCTAAACGTTTCCTGCAGATCAGCGTCCTTCAGCACAAGGGAAATCATCCCACCAAAATCACGCATCTGCCTTTTAGCCACTTCATGATTTGGGCTGTCTTCAAAGCCCGGCCAATAAATCGTTTCCACACGCGGATGGCTCTTCAGGAACTGCGCAACCGCCCGGCCGTTCTCGCAATGAGCCTTCATCCGCAGATGCAAAGTTTTAATTCCCCGCAACACCAGAAAACTGTCCATTGGCCCCGGCGTGGCGCCGCAGGCATTGTAGATGAACCAAAGGCGTTTGTACAAATCTTCATCGTTGAGCATCAGTGCGCCCATCACCACATCCGAATGCCCGCCGATGTACTTTGTAACTGAATGCATAACAATATCAGCACCCAGATCAATCGGGTTTTGCAGGTATGGAGATGCAAAGGTATTATCAACTGTTAACAGAATGTTGTGTTGCTTTGCAATTTTCGCGACAGCCGCAATATCCACCACCTGCATAGTAGGGTTTGTAGGAGTTTCGATCCAGATCAACTTAGTTTTATCGCTCACATATGAACGGATAATCTCAGGATCGGAAAGATCCAGGAAGTGAAATTTGATTCCGTAGTTGGTGAATATCTTGGTAAAGATTCGGTAAGAACCGCCATACAAATCATTCCCGGTAATTACTTCATCACCTGGGGAAAGTAGTTTCAATACCGCGTCTGTAGCTCCCATCCCGCTCGAAAAAGCTAATCCAAACTTCGCATTCTCAAGTGCAGCGAGGCAGGCTTCCAATGCAGCCCGGGTCGGGTTCGTTCCGCGGGAATACTCATAACCTTTGTTATCGCCCGGCGATTTCTGCCAGTAAGTTGAGGTTTGGTAAATAGGCGTCATGATTGCGCCTGTTGTTGGATCGGGCTCCTGGCCTGCGTGTATTGCTTTGGTGGCGAACTTCATATGAATGGATCTATTGAGGCGAAATTAATATTCTACATTGAAAACTGCACAGCATGGACATCCGGCTGCAAGCATACAGCGTAAGAACATTATAATGCTACCGATGTTTACCGTTCTACATTCATGCTAATGCTTTTAGATAAATATCGAACGACCAGGAAACGCAGCGAAGACATTTGCGCTCCTCTTGAAACTGAGGATTACGTTGTTCAGCCTGTTGCGGATGTGAGCCCGCCGAAGTGGCACCTTGGGCACACCTCCTGGTTTTTCGAAACCTTCGTTCTTAAACCTCACGTGGAAGGCTATTGTGAGTTTAACCCAGATTACAATTACCTGTACAATAGTTATTATGAAAGTGTCGGCGCTCGCGTTGTACGCACTAATCGTGGGAATATCAGCCGCCCCGGTGTAGAAGAAATTTACAGCTATCGCAAGTATGTTGATGCAGCAATGGAAGCTTTCCTGGCTTCAGAACACCCGAAGCTGCCAGAGCTCAACTCTTTAATTATTCTCGGGCTTAATCACGAGGAACAGCATCAGGAGCTGTTGTTAACCGACATCAAGTACATCCTCGGGCACAATCCGCTGCTGCCAGTCTACAAAAATAAACCTGCTGAAGATATTCCCGCTCAATCTTCTGATTTCACCAGTATCCCGGAAGGTATTTATGAGATTGGCTACAAAGGCACAGACTTCTGCTTCGACAATGAGTTGGGCGTACATAGGGTTTATCTGCACTCCTATGATATTTGCAATTCGCTGGTGAGCAATGCCGATTATCTGGAATTTATGAATGCTGGCGGCTATCGCGATTTTAAATTCTGGCATTCAGAAGGCTGGGATTGGGTTAACTCTAATCATGTTGATTGCCCGATGTACTGGCACAACATTGACGACGAATGGTTTAACTATACGTTCAACGGTCTGCAGCCACTAAATACTGACCAGCCGGTTGCTCACATCAGCTATTATGAAGCCTGGGCATATGCAAACTGGAAAGGTATGCGGCTGCCAACTGAGTTTGAGTGGGAAATTGCTTCGGAACAATTTAACTGGGGCACGCGTTGGGAATGGACAGAAAGTGCCTACCTGCCGTATCCTGGATTTAAAAAAGCTGAAGGTGCCATAGGCGAATACAATGGCAAATTTATGGTTAGCCAGATGGTACTGCGGGGCGCATCCGAAGCTACGTCACCCGGGCATAGCCGCAATACCTACCGCAACTTCTTTCACCCCTCTTCACGATGGCAATTCACCGGCATACGGCTGGCAAAATAATATGGACCAAACTAAGCACGCTCATAACGAACAAACATTTCGTGATAGTCAGTTTTACGCGGATGCAATCCGGGGGCTATCGGCTTCACCGAAATACCTGCAATCAAAATACTTCTACGATACTGAAGGCGACATCCTGTTTCAGAAAATTATGAAGTCCCCGGAATATTATCTCACCAATTGCGAACTGGAGATCCTTTCCGGACAAACCGGCGAAATAGCAGATGCAATCTTAAACAGGTTTACCGAATTCGACCTTGTTGAACTTGGTGCCGGCGATGCGCTTAAATCTTCCTACCTGCTAAATACTTTGCTCAAACGCAAGGCAGATTTCACTTATATGCCGATTGACATTTCAGCGCATGTTATACAGCAACTGGAACAAAACCTGCCTAAGAAATTATCGGGGCTGAAGCTTACAGGACTAAACGGCGAGTATTTTCCGATGCTGAAAGAAGCAAACAGGCTTTCAAAAAGAAAGAAAGTCATTCTGTTACTTGGTGCAAATCTTGGAAACATGTTGCCATCGCAGGCGCAGGTTTTCTGCAATGAACTCCGAAGGAATGTTAAGGAGGGCGATATCCTACTGATCGGATTTGACCTAAAAAAACATCCCAAAACCATCCTGAGCGCCTATGATGATGAGGCAGGCATCACCAGAGAATTCAACCTTAACCTCTTGAAAAGAATAAACCGGGAGTTGGATGGCGATTTTAATGTGAAGGCTTTTGAACATTATGCCACTTACGACCCGCAAACCGGCAGCTGCAAAAGCTATCTGATTAGCCTTGAGAAACAGCGGGTGCATATCGGCGGAAAGCCATTCCAATTCCAAAAAGATGAATTTATTGCAATGGAGATATCGCAGAAATACGATGTGGAGGAAGTCAATACCATGGCTAGAAACGCCGGGTTTGAGTCTGTGGCCTATTTTTATGATTCAAAAAACTGGTTTTTAGATGTTTTATGGCAATGTGACTAAAAATTCAAAATCTGTAAACACTTCCGGGCTCATTGTTGTACTAAATAATACAATAGACAGGAAAGATATGGCAAGATACGTGACTCTACTAATTAACAATGAAGCTATGGCATTGGAGAAAAAAAGCATCATAGCAATAGAACCGCATACGGGCGGAACCAGAATAATTGTAAAGGATGACAAGCCTGGCAAGAAAACAGAATATTTTACCAGAACTAATTACGATTACGTGGTAGAGGCTTACCAATCGTAATTAAAATGGAAAGACATGATTGTTCCGATTTTAATAGGAGTGGTTTTCGTCGCGATAGTTGGTGCCGTGTTCTTTTCTAGTGGAAAACGTGATATAAAGAAGCCATGAGCAAAGAACATATTATTCCTGAACAGGAAAAAGGCAGCAGCAGCGATACTGAAGCTCACGCGAGCTTTAAAAGCGCAACTGAGGCGGCCGATTTCTTCAGGATCGCCAAAAAGCGGCTACTAGATGTTTCCAATTGGGATAAGATCTGCGGGAAGGCATCTGCAAAGTTCCAATTAACAGATAACACTGGGTCAGCCGTGGCCAGAGAGCCCAAGGTTGGAGATCATTTTCAGATCAACATTCCCGCTCCCGGCAACGACACGGGCGAAGGCTACGACTGGGTTCAAATTGAAGCCATCGACGATAAAGGCGATCAGGAAAGCGATTATGAGTATACCGCTATTAAGGTTCGCCCAGCCACAAATCCTCAGAATCAAAAATCAGACACAGCCCATTTCTTCAAGGAAGACGCCACCTCCACATTTCTGGTGGAGAGGAAAGGCAATACGGTTAGAGCCGAGGTTCATGGTCGGAATGAACTTCCGAATACAAAAACCGAAGGTGTTTTGGACACCATTAGAAATGCCCTAGTGGCTTTAGGCGCAATGGCCGGCATCTCAACGCCACAGTGGAAAAGCCTTGTGAATGGCATTGTTGAGGTGAAATAAAAACTGGCATCATAAAAAAGCCGCGGTTGAAATTCAACCGCGGCTTTTTTGTTTTGAGCCCTAATTACAGTAACAGGATCAATAAAAGAATGATAATGATAATAGCACCCACTGAAAGATAAACGCCACCGCCAAGTGCTTTAGCTTCTTTCTTCATGCTTTTCAACTCAGTTTTCAAATCCTGACGCTGTTGAGAAGTCAGGTTTGACTTATCCATTGCCTGAATTTCCTCCACCCTGTCTTTAATCTGTTCAATCCGTACCAGCTGCTGCTCGGTTGGTTGCTCTTTTGGTTTTGAGCTTGCATAAGCCGGAACAGACATCACAGTAACAGCCAGCATTAAGCTTGCAAATAGTAAATAAGCTTTCTTCTTCATAGTGTTTAGTTTAAAAGGTGTAACAAGTACATAATACCTATTGAAGAAAATTGTTTGCTGTTTGAAGCAAATTCAAGTTGTTCTTAGACAGAAAAAACAAAAAGAGAATTTCTCAGAGCATTGTTGCATTTTTGACACTTCAATTTTCTGAATGGCAAACTCGAGAAAAGCCGCTGTTGGCTTCATATTCATTACATTACTGATTGACACAATCGGTTTTGGCCTGATAATCCCGGTATTTCCACACCTGATTCAGCAACTTGTGCATGGAACATTAAGCCAGGCATCTATCTGGAGCGGCTGGCTCACCTTTGCGTATGCAGTAATGCAGTTTGTTTGTGCACCTATCATTGGAAACCTGAGCGATAAATATGGACGCCGGCCTGTTCTGTTGCTGTCGCTTCTTGCATTCGGGCTAGATTATATTCTTTTGTCGTTTGCGCCAACCATCTGGTGGCTTTTCGCAGGGCGAATTATTGCCGGTATCACCGGCGCCAGCTTCACAACAGCAGCAGCTTACATTGCAGACATCAGCACAAATGAAAACCGGGCACAGAACTTTGGAACAGTCGGCGCTGCGTTTGGGCTGGGCTTTATCATTGGGCCTGCAATTGGAGGGCTGCTTGGAGAATTTAATCCGCGAATGCCTTTTATGGTTGCTGCAGGGTTGACCTTGTTGAATTTTGCTTATGGATATTTTGTGTTGCCTGAGTCACTTTCAAAAGAGAACCGGCGTCCATTTAGCTGGTCACGGGCGAATCCACTCGGGTCATTAATGCAGCTCAAAACTTATCAGGGCGTGGGTGGGCTCATCATCGCTCTGGTGTTCGTGTACATAGCAGCGCATTCTGTACAAAGCACATGGACGTTTATCAACATAGCCAAATTCAACTGGAGCGAAGGGCTTATCGGTGCGTCGCTTGCAATTGTTGGTTTGTTAATAGCAGTTGTGCAGGGTGGTCTGATCCGCTTTATCAATCCATGGCTGGGAAATGAGCGGAGCATTTATATGGGACTCGGATTGTATGCTCTTGGATTATTCCTGTTCGCTTTCGCGACACAAAGCTGGATGATGTTTGTGTTTTTGGTGCCGTATTGCCTTGGCGGTATAGCCGGACCGGCTTTGCAGGCGGTTATTACGGAACACGTGCCGGCAAATGAGCAAGGCGAATTACAGGGAGCATTAACCAGCCTCATGAGCGTGACCATGATTGTTGGTCCCTTGCTGATGAACAACTTATTTTCATGGTTTACAGCCAAGAGCGCCCCTATACACTTCCCGGGAGCACCCTTCCTGGCAGGTGGCATATTTATGCTGATCAGTGCAGCAATCGCAGCTCAAAGCATGAAGAGAGATGCCTTTGTAAACAGAGGCAGAAAAGATTAATGGATACCGCTCACGCCACCCGATACCACAAACTTCATTGCCTCGGTGCCGTTCATTTTTAGTGGCTTTACTTTTTCTTTGCTGATAATACACAATTGGCCGGCAAACGAATAAGAGAAGGGAAAGTACACCGCAACTTCTCCTGGCAAGTCAAGTAGAACAAGGTCTTTTTGAGTCAAGAAGCCTATTTTTTTCAAACCGCTTTCGTTTACTTCTACCAGAACGGGCTCGTTAAACTTTTTCTCATCGCCTACAAAGGCTTCGGTAAGATCCTTAATTGACGAATACAGGAAATTGAACAGCGGCAGCCTGTTAAGCCATCGGTTAAACCATAGCTTTATTGGCTCGGTAATGAAGTTGGTGACTACAATGCCAGCCAGCAAGATGATTACCAGAACAGTCAGAATACCAAGCCCCGGAATGTAAACGTACTTACCGGTTTTGGGGTTTACCCACAAAACATCACTAAGGTTGAGCGATTTGTCTAAAGATGATACTACCCAAAAGATCAGGAAGATGGCAGCGCCGATGGGAACTACCACTAAAACTCCTTTCAAAAAATACCTGAATAGCGCTCTGAAGACTCTGTTCATTTGCAGTTAAATAGCACGGCGAAATTAATCAATTAGATTCAGAGTTCGGGACGCTGATGGTGCTGCGGCGAACAGGCTGGACTAGCAAATTGATATTAGTGCTGGTGCACGAGGTCATTCCTCATAAAAGTCGGCCAGCGCTCCAAAATAGGCATCGTTCCAACCCTCGGAGATATTGTCAAATTCCTCATCAGGAATATTGGTGTGTTTCAGCTCAACAGAAGTGCCTTTCTTATCAGGATGAAGGATTATGGTCACTATAGACGGTTCCGCCTGATCTCCAAAATACCATTCCTGAACAATCTTTTTCCCGTATTCAAATTCAAGGTTCTTCCCTGAAATGCTTCCATCCCACATTGAAAATTCAGTCCCCGGATCAGCCGACATTTCAGCCTTCTCGCCCGTCCATAACTGAATAGTTGACGGTGTGGTTAAGGCCAGGTAAATATCTTCCGGGCTGGCAGGTATCAGGTAGTATTTTTTGTAATCTTTCATCGCGGCAAATATAGCTCAAGAATTTTAGAGCACCTTACTCGCCCGTCAGTGCCTCCCGGCTCTCCTGCAGCTTTGCAACTTCATCCTCTGAAAGCTCCGGATATTTGAGGTTTAGATTCTGTAAAGTTTCCACGATGATTGAGCAAACCGCCACACGTGCAAACCACTTTTTATCTGCAGGGATGATGTACCATGGAGAATTTTTAGTTGAAGTATTTCGGATGGCATCCTGGTAAGCATCCATGTACTCGTCCCAATGCCGCCGCTCCTCAATGTCAAACGATGAAAATTTCCAGTTCTTAGCCGGATCATCTATCCGCTCTAGAAATCGCTCCTTCTGCTCCTTTTTAGAAACGTTCAGGAAGAATTTGATGATCATCGTTCCATTCCGGTGAAGATGCTTTTCAAAATCGGCAATGCTGGTGTAGCGTTTGTCCCAAAAATCGCCGTCAGGCTTCTCTCCCACTTCTAGATCGCTTCTGTTCTCCTTCAAAAGCAATTCGGGATGTACCTTACAAACCAGCACGTTTTCGTAATGCGAGCGGTTGTGGATCCCAATCCTCCCCTTTTCCGGCAAAGCTTTGTAGTGCCGCCACAAGAAATCGTGTTCATAATCTTCGGAAGATGGCTGCTTAAAGCTGTAAACCTGACAGCCCTGAGGATTCAGCCCACTCATCACATGCTTGATTGCACTGTCTTTCCCCGCGGCATCCATCGCCTGGAAAATCAGCAGCAAAGAATGCTGATTGTTCGCGTAAAGCAGATCCTGAAGCTCAGTTAATTCCGCTTTAAGCCGCTCGAGCTCGGCTGCTGCACTCTCCTTATCAAAATCACCGGTAAAATCGGTATCAAAATCCTTCAGATTGAACTCACCGTTTTCGCCGGCAAAAAATTCTTTAATTTTCAAACCCATGTTTATAGCCTAATGTTATGAACTTTTGATGTATAGAAGCGTTACTTAAATGTTCGCCAGAGTATGCTAATTTAGCAGCGCCTTTCCTTATTAGATTTATGTTCAAAGAGATAAAAAACAAGCCGCTCCGTTACATAGTTATCCTCCTTTATTGCATAATTGCCTTCTTCTGCCTTCTCGAGCTTAACTTTTTGTGGCTGTTTGGATACTCGGTCACCAAAAAAGATATCGAGTCGCCAGCCATGCGTGTTTCCTCTGAAGTTTACACTGCCGACGGCAAACTCATTGGAAAATATTTTAAAGAAAACCGCACACCAGTTGATTTCAAGAAAATATCTCCAAGCGTAATTAATGCACTTATTGCCACTGAAGATGTGCGCTTTTACAAACATAGCGGCGTTGATCTTATCTCTCTGGGCTCCAGCCTTCTATCTACCATTACCGGCGATAAGCGGGGCGCCAGTACGATTACGCAGCAGCTTGCAAAAAACCTTTATCGCACACGTTACAATAAATCGCAAGGCTTTATAAGGCATATACCTGTAATCCGCACAATTGTTTACAAGTTTAAAGAGTGGCTTACCGCGATAAAACTCGAACAGCACTATTCTAAAAATGAGATTTTAACGCTTTACCTCAACACGGTTCCCTTCGGCAACAATACCTACGGGATAAAAACGGCTGCTAAAAAGTATTTCAACAAAGAACCGGATAAACTGAAAGTCCAGGAATCGGCGATGCTGGTGGGCATGCTCAAAGGCACAACCAGTTACAATCCCATTCAAAATCCTAAGAATGCGCTTGAGCGGCGGAATGTTGTTTTATCGCAGATGGCGAAATATAATTACATCACCAAGTCGGAATTTAAAGCCGATAGTGGCTCGCCGCTAAAGGTTTCGCAGGGAGTTGAAGAAGATGACAGCCAGGGAGACTCTTACCTGCGTGCTGCGGTAGCCCGATACCTGGAAAAATGGTGCAACGATAACAACTATGATCTCTACGAAGATGGCCTTAAGATTTACACCACGATAGATTCAAAACTGCAGAAATACGCTGAAGAAGCTGTAGCCGAGCAGATGCGCATCCTCCAGAACCGCTTCAATGAAGCCTGGGGAAATCAAAATCCATGGCGTGATTCCAAAGGCGTCGAAGTTCCCAATTTTATAGAAAATGCAGTTGCACATTTACCTGTCTATGCTGCGCTGAAATCCCGCTATAAAAACAATCCAGATTCCATAGATATCTGGTTAAACACGAAGAAGAAGATGACTGTGTTTAGCTGGAAAGGAGAAAAAGAAGTTGAATTCTCTACCATAGATTCCGTGAAGTATTATGCCAAACTGCTAAACACCGGCATGATGACTTTAGATCCTTTTACCGGGCATATTAAAGTTTGGGTGGGTGGGATAAATAACAAATACTTCAAATTCGATCACGTTAATCAGGCTAAACGCCAGGCTGGTTCTACATTCAAGCCATTTGCCTACCTGGCTGCCCTGGAAAGCGGCATGAGCCCCTGCGACAAATTCGTAGATAAACCGGTGCGAATTTCCTATCAGGAAAACGGCAAAGAAGTATACTGGGAGCCTAATAATGCAGATTTTAACTTTTCCGGCCGGGAGATGTCTTTGCGTTGGGCGATGGGAAAATCTGTAAACTCCATTACTGCCCAGATAACGGAAAAAGTGGGTTGGGACAACGTGGTAAAATATGCTCACGCCTGTGGCATTGAGAGCCCTCTGAAATCTGTTCCCTCAGTCAGCTTAGGTTCGAACGACGTATCAGTATTCGAGATGGTGCGGTCTTACGGCACCTTTCTGAATAAAGGTGTGCGCACGGAAGCTATTTTGGTGGATCGCATTACAGATCGTGATGGCAGCAAGATTGCCACTTTCAAGCCAAAAACAGAGCGTGCATTGAGCGAAGAAATAGCATGGCTGATGCTTTATATGTTCCGTGGCGGGATGGATGAGCCGGGCGGCACTTCGCAATCGCTGTGGGAATGGGACCTCTGGAAAAAGAATAACCAGATTGGCGGCAAAACCGGAACCTCTTCCGATTATGTTGACGGGTGGTACATGGGCATCACTAAAGATCTGGTGACGGGAGTTTGGGTGGGGTGCGATGACCGCAGCATACACTTCCGCACCTCCGGCACCGGCGAAGGGGCGCACACTGCCCTGCCTATTTTCGGGAAGTTTATGGAAAAGGTTTACCATGACCCGTCAACAGGTATCACCTATGGCCCTTTCCCCAAACCGGGAGTGAAAATTGAAAGGGAATACAATTGCCCTACTCCCCGTTATACAGAGGTAGATACCACGGCAGCAGACAGTTCTATCGTGGATTCACTCAACTTGCTTCAATTCCCAGAGGAAAATCCGCAAACACCGCTTTCTGAACCTAATAAGATTATTCCGCCAAAAGTTCAGGCTCCTGAACCCTCAAGGCCTAACAACCCTCCTGCAGAAGTTAAGCCTGAGCTAACACCTGCCGAAGAAAGAAAGCAACGCAGAGAAGAGCGTAAAAAAGCACGCGAGTTAAAGAATGGTTCAGAAAATTAACTTATTTTCATTTTATTTTCATATAGTTGATTTAAAATCGGCAAAGCAAACTAAACGCTGATATTAAACGTAGTTATAAGAAAACTCTAAAACCCATTAAATGAAACATATAGACGTTTTTGGCAGGGTTAATTACTTCCGCCTATTCATTATCGTTGCGTTTTTGTTCTTAAATATATTTCCTGCCAGTGCGCAGTATTTCGGTCAGAACAAAGTCCGTTATAAAAACCTGAAGTTTAAGGTTTACGAAACTCCGCACTTTGAACTTTACTATTATCTCCAAAATGATAGCCTGATCAAACGTTTTGTAAAGGAAAGCGAAACTTGGTATGATCTTCATCAGCAGGTCTTCCGCGATACATTTAAGAGAAAGAATCCGGTTATTTTATATGCGAACTCTCCTGAATTCCAGCAGACAACAGCTATCGATGGCGAGATTGGGGTAGGAACAGGCGGTGTTACTGAAGGGATGAAGAACCGTGTTGTGATGCCGGTAATGCAGATAAACTCACAAACCAGGCACGTTCTTGGACACGAGTTGGTGCACGCTTTTCAATATCATTCCTTAATTGAAGGTGATTCAACAAACCTAGAAAATATCGGAAACCTGCCTCTGTGGATGGTAGAAGGTATGGCTGAGTATTTGTCCATTGGCAAATCTGATGCGTATACTGCCATGTGGATGCGTGATGCTTATCTGAACCACGATATCCCATCACTAAAAGACCTCACCGAATCAAACAAGTATTTCCCGTATCGCTACGGACAGGCATTTTGGTCGTACATGGGCTCCACGTACGGCGATACGATAATTGTACCGTTTTTCAAAGCCACTGCCAAGTTCGGGTATCAAATGGCAATCAGGCGCACATTTGGGTTTGATGATAAAACGCTGTCCAGTCTCTGGAAAACCAGTATTGAGAATACTTATCGGCCTTTACTCAAAGACACCGCACAAGTGCCGATGGGACGTTTGCTTATCGACGAAAAGAACGGCGGAGAAACCTACAACGTAGCTCCGGCAGTTTCGCGGGATGGCAGGTATGTGGCATTTCTTTCTGAAAAGGACCTCCTCAGCATTGACCTCTTCATCGCCGACGCACAAACGGGACAAATAATTCGAAAGCTTACCAGTAAAGCCCGAAACTCGCACATAGACGAAATCAGCTTTATAGAATCGGCAGGTGCATGGTCTCCAGACGGAAGTAAATTCGCGTTTAGCATTTACAGTGCGGGCAAAATAAAACTTCTTATTGTTGATACTTCTTCAGGCCGCACGCTTGCAACTGAAGATATGGGCGAGGTTGGCGAGTTTTCAAATTTAACCTGGTCTCCCAACGGGGATGACATTGCATTTGCAGGCCTTAAAAACGGGCAGAGTGATTTGTATATGTTCAATCTGAGCAGCAAAGTTATTACCCAACTTACAAACGATAAGTATTCTGATTACCAACCAAGCTTCTCGAACGACGGAAAAAGCATTGTATTCAGCAGCGACAGAGGCACGTTTGATCGTTCCAACAAAACTGTAGATATTACCATGAACCTGGCGGTGATGGACGTGGCTACCAAAAAAGTGACCGATATTACCGTGTTCGACGGGGCTAACAATTTGAACCCGCAGTTCTCCGGAAATGATCAGCAAATATATTTCCTCTCAAACCGCGACGGTTTCCGCAATCTATACCGCTACTCGCTGAATGGTGGCAAGCTGGAACAAATGACAGATTATTTCACCGGAATAAGCGGCATTACTGAGTACTCTCCGGCTTTGAGCGTGTCTAAGACAGACGATATTGTTTATTCTTACTATCGTGCTCAGAAGTATAAAATTTACAACAGTAAGCCTGCAGACTTCAAGCCGGTTAATGTTTCTCCTACAGCAATAAATATGGAGGCGGCGCTCTTGCCTCCTTTCAAATCTTCGGGAGTTGACCTGATCAATGCAAACCTCGACAACTTCGAGCGCTTTGAACAAATAACAAATGCGCAAATTCAGGAAGTACCTTACAGGCCTAAATTTAAGCTTGATTATATTTCAAGCAGTGGCGTAGGAGCATCGGCAGGAAGGTTCGGAGCGGGTTTATCAAGTGGCATACAGGGTATTTTTAGCGATATTTTAGGAAGAAACCAGATCTACGCGACTGCGGCTGTAAATGGCGAGATCTATGATTTCGGTGGACAGGTTGCATATTTAAATCAGCAGAGCAGGATCAACTGGGGCGGTGCAGTGGGCCACATCCCTAATATTTCGGCTTTTACATCCGATCAAATTATACAAGGACAGAATGGCCAGACGCTCTACCGGTCTAGTTACGATATCATCCGTACTTTCCAGGATGAGGTGCAACTGTTTGCCAGCTATCCATTTTCAAGGGTACATCGCTTTGAGGCTGGCGGCTCTTTCTCAAACTATTCTTATCGGGTAGATAGGATGTCTGATTATTATGATTACCAAACCGGAGCTTACCAGGGATCTGAAAGGGCAAAAGTACCTTTGGAGGAAGCGAACGCCTTTTATAACCAATACTATGGCTACAATTTCCAAAACTTTAAGGTTTTCGGAACAGACGCAGCTTTTGTGGGCGATAATGCTTTCTTCGGTATAACCAGCCCGCTAAGCGGCTTCCGTTATCGTTTAGGCGTATCAAACTACGTCGGCGACTACAATTTTGGAACTATAACTGCCGATGGCAGGAAGTACGTTCGTCTGAAGCCTATCACCATTGCAGGAAGATTGTATAGTGTGAGCAGATTTGGTAAAGACCAAAATCGCTTATATGGCGAGTTTATTGGCTATCCTTATCTGATACGCGGTTATGAGTACAACTCTTTTGCCAACTCAAATGGCACAGGTTCTAGCTTCGATGTAAATCGGCTTATTGGAAGTAAGATTGCTGTAGCGAACTTTGAGGTGCGGCTTCCTTTCACAGGACCTGAAAAGCTCGCAGCTATAAAATCTAAGTTCCTGTTTTCAGATCTGAATGCATTTTTTGATATGGGTTTAGCGTATAATGCAGATTCAAAAGTTATGTTTAATGGTACCCCCAGGGTAAATACTAACGAACGTGCTCCTGTCATGAGTGCAGGTGTATCTCTCCGGGTAAATGTCTTTGGATACTTTGTATTAGAACCGTACCTCGCAGTACCGTTCCAGCGTACTGACAAGAAAACCGTGTTCGGGCTGAACTTTGCCCCAGGCTGGTAAATATATTATCCAAACAAAAAGGCAGCTCAATTGGGCTGCCTTTTTTGTTTTATCACATTTCTTACTAAGAATTTTCTTTCTGAATGCGTGAATTATATCAGTGAATCCGTTTCCAAAACAGATTAGAATAGCTGGCTGGCAAAAGTGGGCTGCCTTAGGCTATGCCTAAACAACTTTGTATTTTCAAAGTTAAGCCCGATGGTAAGGTCCAGCCAATCAGGATTTACAGATCTTACCAGCCGCTCCTTCTGCATACGTGTAAACCGACTGATTAGCCCAAATCGCTGCAACGCTGCTTGCTCGGTATTCAGCTCCTCGAAATAAACCAGTCGCGTTAGCTGCTGAGACGAATCAAAAAACAGGTTAGGCATCTCCGTATAAAATTTCATGGTCTTTGCCAAATCAGAGCTCATACCTACATGCAACGAACTCCGGTTTCTGTCTGTAACTATATATACGTACTTTTTCATAGTGTCCTGTTTAAATGTTAGCAACTAATTAGATTGGTATTTTTTGTGTATCAGATATTATTACTAATTTTATGAGCATAAAGTTACTAAGTATTTTAGCAAATGCAAATAAAAAATTAAAATGAGCAACATTTCATCAAACCTTAAGTACCTACGCAAGAAAAAAGGCTTAACGCAGCAACAGTTCGCTGATAGCATGGACATTAAGCGTTCGCTGGTTGGAGCGTATGAAGAAGAGCGTGCTGAACCTAAATATGAATTGCTAAAAAAGTTCGCTGAGTTCTATGAGCTCAGCATGGATGAATTGATTAACGAAAAAATCAACGATAAGTGGAAGCCGAAACCAAAGGCCGACGCCAACAACATACGCATCCTTAGTATTTCGGTTGATTCGCAGGAGCGTGAGAATATAGAGCTGGTGCCAATAAAAGCCAGTGCAGGCTATTTGAATGGTTACGGCGTTCCGGAATTTATAAGCGAATTGCCGAAATTCCATTTACCTATGTTCAGACAAGGCACTTACCGGGCATTTGAAATAAAGGGCGATTCTATGCTGCCCCTGCAGCCAGGATCAATTATAATTGGCGAGTACCTTGAAAATTGGAACGACATCAAAATTGGCGATACTTACGTAGTCATCAGCAAATCCGACGGCATAGTTTATAAACGTGCTGGCAGCAAATTCAAAGAAAGCAAAGCAATTAAGCTCTTGTCAGACAATCCGGTTTACGATCCATACACCGTTCCTGCTGAAGATATTCTGGAAGTTTGGAAGTCGAAAGCTTACATCTCCACCTCCTTTCCAGAGCCAACTCCCGAACCAACAATGGAAAGCCTTACGGGCATGATGGCACGGATGCAAAAGTCCATCGCTGAGCTGCAGAAAAGCAACAATTAAGTTACATTCTATGGCTAAACCAATGGGTAACTTGGTGTTCTAAACCTCAAATAAACTTAAAAATGAAAAAGGTATTAATGGTAATTGCGTTGCTGACCGGAGTTGTTTCATTCAGCAAAGCACAAGGCGGCGGCGCTCAGGGCGGTGGACGGATGGGCGGGACACCCGAAGAGCGGCTGCAACGTTCAATGGCTCAGTTAGAGCCTCTCAAGTTAACAGATGACCAAAAGGCTAAGGTTACAGCTCTGTATGTTGCGCAAGGAAAAAGTGCCGACAGCCTGATGAAAGCTAATCAAGGTGGCGATCGCCAGGCTATGATGAGCAAATTCATGGAAATGCGTGCTGCTAACGACAAGAAATTAATGGATCTTTTGAATGATAATCAAAAGAAACAGTACACTGCTATGATGGAAGCCAGGCGTAATCGTCAGGGTGGACAAGGCGGTGGCCAGCGCCCTCAAGGCGGAGGCGGCAACAACTAATTAGTTCAGCTTTACATAAGGCGGCCTGAAACTCAGGCCGCCTTTTTTGTTGTATATACTTTAGTTTTCATCGCCCCCAAGTCTACTGCCCTAAAATCCCCATCTTCTCCTTAGCTTTGGACGCCACATGCAAACAGCACTCAACTTTATAAATGATCGGTTAGCTGAACGTGAACAGTTATATCTTCTGCGTAAACTAAAAACCGATACTGACTTAGTTGACTTCTGCTCGAACGATTATCTTGGTTTTGCCCGCTCGGAAGAGTTAAAGAAGAGGATTGAACAGTCAAATGAAAATTCTGGACAGCCGTCTGGCTCCACGGGTTCAAGGCTTATCACCGGAAATACTGCTTTCGCAGAGAAGTTGGAGGATGAGATCGCCCAGTTCCACGAGGCAGAGTCGGGCTTGCTCTACAATTCCGGATACGATGCAAACCTTGGCTTATTCTCCTGTCTGCCTCAGCGGGGAGACACAATTATCACCGATGAGTTGATCCATGCTTCCATTATTGACGGTGCAAGGCTGAGCCATGCAAACCGTTTCACATTTAAGCATAATGATTTGGAAAGCCTGCGGGGGAAACTCACCGCGGCAAAAGGCAACATCTTTATTGGAGTTGAAAGCATCTATTCCATGGATGGCGATGAGGCTCCGCTCGAAAGCATTGTAGCTTTAGCCGACGAGTTTGGCGCAGCGGTCATTGTAGACGAAGCACACGCAACAGGTATTTACGGCTTACAGGGACGTGGGCTAGTTAACCAGTATAACTTACAGAATCGTGTGTTTGCCCGCGTGGTTACGTTTGGAAAAGCGTTAGGCACACACGGAGCTATCGTGCTTGGAAGCAAAGCCCTTCGCTCCTACCTAATCAATTTTTCCCGCTCATTCATTTATACAACCGCAGCTCCGTTCCATTCGCTGCTGAGTATACGAATGGCATACCAGCATCTGCAAAGCGACAATTTCGCTGGCAAAATGGACCAAACAATAGCCTTTTTTAAAAATCAGATTCGGGATATTGCTCACCACTTTACTCAGTGTAGTTCCCCTATCCAAAGCCTTATCGTTGGCGGAAATGCTGAAACAAAAGCACTCGAGAATAAGTTGAAGGCAGCCGGATATAATGTCAAGGCTATTTTGTCGCCGACGGTCCCCGTCGGCAAGGAGCGGTTACGCATTTGCCTACACAACTTTAACACACAAGAAGAGATGGCGGATTTAGTATCCTTTTTAAAACAAGTATTATGAAGCCGCTATTTGTAACGGGCATCGGCACCGACGTTGGCAAAACAATCATCTCGGCAATATTGGTAGAGAAGCTCAGGGCTGATTACTGGAAGCCTATACAATCCGGTGATTTGGACAACTCCGATACCCACAAAGTTCAGCGGCTTGTTTCCAACCCAACGTCTGCTTTTCACCCGGAAACCTATCGCCTTACACAGCCCTATTCTCCTCATAAATCGGCAGATTTAGACAGCGTAGGCATAGATGAATCTGTATTCAGCCTTCCCCAAACGGAGAACAATCTGATTATTGAAGGAGCGGGCGGCTTGATGGTGCCGCTATCTGAAAGGTTTTATATTGTCGATCTGATAAAGAATCTTGAAATTGAAGTTGTGCTGGTATCAAGAAACTATCTTGGCAGCATTAACCATACGCTTTTATCTGTAGAATTGCTGAGGTCGAGAAACATTCCGATTAAAGGAATTGTGTTTAACGGCGACAAGGATGAATATTCGGAAGATGTGATTCGGAAATACAGCAAGGTTTCATATTTTGCAAATATCCCGCAGCAGAGCGATCTAAATCCACAGACCATATCTGCTCTGGGAGATCATTTCAGTAATTGGGATCTATAGATGGAAGAAATAGCGGTAATCGGTTCAGGCACAATGGGTAATGGCATTGCTCACGTTTTTGCACAGTTTGGCTACAGCGTAAGCCTGGTGGATATCAATGATGACGCGTTGCAGAAAGGGCTGGCCACTATTTCTAAAAACCTGGACAGGCAGGTAACGAAGGGAACATTGGCGGAGGGCGACAAACAAACAGTACTAAGCAACATCCATACCTTCACCGATATGGAGAAGGGTGTTAGCGGAGGCGATGTTGTGGTGGAAGCTGCAACAGAAAACATTGAGCTGAAGCTTGGCATCTTTAAGCAGTTAAGCAGCTTCTGCAAGCCTGATGCGATCCTTGCCTCCAACACATCCTCTATTTCAATTACGAAAATAGCTTCTGTTACCAGCAACCCTGAGCGGGTAATCGGCATGCATTTCATGAATCCGGTACCGGTGATGAAATTGGTAGAAGTTATCCGTGGATATTCGACTTGCGACGAAGTAACATCCCGCACCATCGACCTCGCCCGCAGGCTGCAAAAAGAACCTGTGGAAGTAAATGATTATCCCGGCTTTGTAGCCAACCGCATTCTGATGCCAATGATCAACGAAGCCATTTACAGCCTCTACGAAGGCGTTGCAGGAGTAGAAGAAATTGATACCGTAATGCGCCTTGGCATGGCTCACCCAATGGGCCCTTTGCAGCTCGCCGATTTCATTGGACTTGATGTTTGCCTCGCAATCTTACAGGTTTTGCACACCGGATTCGGCAACCCGAAATATGCTCCCTGCCCTCTTCTTGTCAACATGGTAACTGCAGGGCATAAAGGCGCAAAGTCAAAAATTGGCTTTTACGATTACAGCCATGGCGGCAAAGAGTTGGTTGTAGCGGCTGGATTTAGAAAGTAGCTGCGGCTACTCCATCCCATCAATACTGATAGCAACTTTGCCTTTTGCAACAACCATAGCGACAATCGCGTTCGGCGTCAGGAAGATCTTGTTCGGAGCGAGTTCAGTCATTGAGCCGTACACTTTCACACCTTTCATCGGCTGATAGCCGTTTAAATAAGTTGCCATTGTTTTCTGTCCCTCGTTTAACTGCTCAGAAATTGAGAACCGGCAATTTTGCTCAATCTTTTTCAAGATGATACCATGCACCAGCCAATCACCAGCTTTTAATAATTTGTTCTTTGAATCAAGAACAAAATCAACCTGGTTCAGGTAAATCTCTTTTTTGGCGGGGTCATACTGAGGCACTCCCGACAGGTAAACATCCCCGTTAAGGGAGCCACTCATCCCCAACTGCACAATGATCTTATCATCTTTTCCCCAAAGGTCAACGTGATTTACCGTCACTGATTTGCCCCCGGATTCAAACTTCTGCCCCGTAAAATTCTTCTGCATCAGCGCCGCTGCATCTGCATATCTCACAAAGCCCGCGATATTCGCGTTAAACTCAGCCGGCATTTTGTCAACCACCTTCAGAGCCAGCTTATTCTTATCAAAAGTCAATGTAGGCTTTGATCCGACTGATGTCTCCAGGTAAGACTTCATTCCCAAATTAATGGTCACCTTTTTATTGGCGATAGTTGCCTTACTGGCATAAAGTTCAAGCGGTTGCATCGCAAACCAGGTGTGATATTCACTATTCACCTCTACAGGCTTGCTCACCTCTTCTAACGCTGTAACCACATAAGGTTTGATATCAAAAGATTCTGCAATTGAGTTATCAATTATTTTCGCCATCCGGCTCTTGAAAACAGCCAGGGCAGGATTGATCAGGTAAGTAATTGGCACATTCTTGCCCATCACGCTTACGCTCGGGCTTTCCTTCCACTCAATTCCTTCAATCTGGGTGTTGGTGGCAAGCTTCCAGTTATTGGTCAGGTTAGCGGTAGTATTCAGTTTGATAACGCCGTTGAGGTTCAGGTCGCGGGTATCGTAAGCAGAAAGGCCGAACTTCTCAACGCCATATTTTACCCGTGTCCATATTTTCAGAGGAAGTTCCATGTGAAGCTTTCCGCCCGCTTCAGTCACCACGATAGGCGCCTGCTTCCAGACTTTTAGCATCAGGTTATCGCCGTTCATGTCGTTATCTTCGTAGATAAGCCCGTTGAGGTATTTGTTGGTTTGAGTTTGTATATCGGCAATGCTAAGCTCCACGGGAAGGTTAACAAACGATACCTGCTTATCATAAACCACTTGCGTGGAGTTGTATTCCGGTGCGGGCTTGAGCGCTGCTATCTTATTGCCTGTGCTGCACGACGAGTAAAAAAGCACTGTTGGTATAATAACAAAAGCGGTTTTTAATATCTGTTTCATACGTTTTTACAGTTTTTTTTTTGAGGCTACGAAGATATTGCTGATTTTCCTGAAAAGCAATCTCAATTTTTGTAGTATTGCCGCAAGGCGATGATAGAAATTTTCACAGACGGAGCTTCGAGCGGCAATCCCGGACCGGGCGGATTTGGTGTTATTTTAAAGTCGGGAAACCATTACAAGGAAATTTCTGCCGGATACCGTAAAACCACCAACAACCGCATGGAGCTGATGGCGGTGATTGTTGGTCTCGAGAGTATTAAAAAGCCCGGACAGGAAGTAATCATCTATTCAGATTCGAAATATGTGATTGACGCGGTGGAGAAAAGGTGGCTGAACGGATGGGTGAGCAAGGGCTTTGCCGGAAAGAAAAACAAGGATCTTTGGCTACGATTTTTAGACGTGTATAAACTTCACAAAGTAAAATTCAAATGGGTTAAGGGCCACGCCGGGCACCCGGAAAATGAGCGTTGCGATGAACTCGCAGTAGCCGCTTCACAGAAAAGGGAAAGCCTTGCGGCGGATGTTGTTTTTGAAGCAGAAAGCCAGCGCAGTTCCTTATTGTAGTTAGTCGATTCCCCCGATAATGCCGAGGCTTTCCAGCCGGGCTTCTGTCTCATCATCTGTGAGCCTTGAATATTCCCGCATAAATTCTTCCGCTTTCAGAACCATGTTTTCGGAACCAATGAAAATCGCCGAACGCTGATGGAGAGAAGTAACCTCGAGTTCTAATATCCGTGTGAAGCCGGTAGTTGCCCTGCCTCCTGCCTGCTCTATGATAAACGCTATCGGATTGCATTCATAAACCAGCCTCAGCTTCCCTAAAGGAGCGCTCGACGTAGTGGGATATATAAAAATGCCTCCTTTAATCATATTCCTGTGAATATCTGCAACCATTGAGCCTATGTATCGGGAAGTGTACGGGCGCTTGGTTGCTTTATCTTCCTCCTGGCAGAATTTGATGTACTTTTTCACGCCGTCGGGGAAATGCACATAATAGCCTTCATTGATGGAATAGATGGTGCCATCCTTTGGGATTTTCATCTCCGGGTGCGAAAGGCAGAATTCGCCGATGGAGGGGTCGAGGGTAAAGCCATTTACGCCTTTTCCTGTAGTGTACACCAACATGGTGGATGAGCCATAGATCACGTACCCCGCAGCTACCTGCTCCGTACCATTTTGAAGAACATCGTGCAAGGTTGCTTTACCTTCAACCGATTTGCGCCGGTAAATGGAAAAAATTGTTCCGACCGCAACATTCACATCAATATTAGACGAACCATCCAGCGGATCGATGGCAACGATATACTTGGCGTTTTTAGATATCTCTGAATCGATGTACAGATAATCATCATTCTCTTCCGACACTACAATACAGCACTCACCTCCGCTTTTCAACGCTGATATAAATTGCTCGTTTGCATATACGTCCAGCTTCTTCTGCGTTTCGCCCTGTATGTTAGTACTGTCAAGTTCTCCCAGTATGTCAACAAGCCCCGCTTTATTCACCTCCCGGTTCACAATCTTTGCCGCAATCCCGATGTCTCTCAACAAGCGGGACAACTCACCTTTTGCGTATGGAAAATCAGCCTGCTTCTCTATGATAAATTGCCCGAGAGTCCTTACTATTGTCATACTTAGTGTATTCTATACGTTATCTGTTGCCCAATTCAATGGCTTCTAATGTATGGATTTTTTCTTCTGAAACACAAAAACGAAGCAATGTGCGAACTTTATGCCAACCTGCTTTTCCAGCCGCTCCAGGATTTAAGTGTAAACAGCTAATTTTTTTATCAAATATAACTTTGAGGATATGGGAGTGTCCGCAAATGAAAAGCTTCGGCGGATTCGCATAAATCTCAACTTTAATTTTCGGGTCGTACCTGCCGGGATAACCTCCGATATGAGTGATCCAGACATCCAGTTCCTCACATTTAAAACGCAGGTTCTCCGGATAGGTTTGCCGCACTTCCCTCCCATCAATATTTCCGTAAACAGCTTTGAAAGGTTTGAATGCAGCAAGTTTATCAGCTACCGCGACATTCCCGATATCACCAGCATGCCAGATTTCATCGCATTCATCAAAATACTTAAAAACTGCATCGTCCAGATAGCTGTGCGTATCTGAAAGCAAACCTATTTTAACCATGATCAAAAAATAGTAAAGAATGGCTTAAGTGCCGTGATGTATTGCTGAGAGTATTTTTTTTCCTGTTTGTAGATAAAGAAAGCTTCATTTTGCATTTCTTGTTTTCCGAAGCCGAAGATTAAAATATGCCTGTGGTCTTTTGAAGAATTGAACGACCGAACGGCAATCTGTGTATGCACATTCAAGCCCAGAGAAGCCGCAAGCGATGTTATCTGCGGAGTTATTTCCACGGGCAGGATTAGGGCTAATTTCCCGGCGGATGACAAGTGAGCTGAAGAGTCTTCCAGCAACTCTTCGAAGAACTTGATGCCTGTGTGCCGTGCCGCCTTCTTTTGTTCGTTGGGATTTGTTAGCGAATTCAGAAAAAACGGCGGATTAGAAACGATCAGGTCATATTTCAATTGCGTTGATGCGAAATAATCCTGAAAAGATACAGGGTGCATAGCAAGCCGCTCAGCGAAGGGTGAGGATTGAAAGTTACGGGCTGCCGTTGCGGCGGATGGAGCATCGTTCTCTACGGCATGGACTTCAGCGGCGGGGAAACGTTGAGCCAGCATCAGGGCGATTACGCCTGTGCCGGTGCCAATGTCAAGGATAGTTTCAGGATTGTTGTGTTCAGCCAAAGCAGCAAGCAAAACGCCATCAGTGTTCACTTTCATGGCGCAGTTTGCCTGATCTACTGAGAATTGCTTGAATTGGAAAATACTCATTCCATTCTTCAGCAGAACTACTCTTCTAGAATGGAATGAAGCACATCGTCGTAAACAGGTTTGAAGTCCTGAATATTGCCGAATTGTTCTCTATCAACAAGCATGCTGCCGTTTGTGACCGTACCCAGGTAGTTGAACTCAGTTTCTGATGTAGCCATCAGCTCCACAAAAGCTTCCTGGTTCTCCGGCTTCACCGAAACTACTATCCTGCCCTGAGCCTCACCGAAAAGGAATGCATCTTTACGAATGCTATCATCAGATTCTATGTCGAAGCCTAAATTATTGGGATTAGCGGATTCAAAAAGCGTGACAAATAAGCCGCCATCAGCCACATCGTGCGCAGAGGCGATTAGCCTTTCTTTGATGAGCTGCTTAATCACCTGGTGAGTTGCATATTCTGTTTCAAGATCGAAATGAGGCGCAGGCGAAGCGGCAACTTTATGGAATGAAGCCAGGTATTGTGAAGAGGCGATGTCGTTCACACTTTCGCCGACCAAGTAAATAAAATCTCCCTCTGCTTTAAAATCAGCAGTCATCATATCATCAACGTTATCTAAAACGCCTAACATACCGATCGTTGGGGTTGGGAACACTGGCCCATCATCTGTGGACTGATTGTAGAAGCTCACGTTTCCGCCTGTAACCGGCGTTTCGAATTTGGTACAGGCTGCTCCCATACCTTTAATTGCGCCTACGAACTGCCAGTAAACTTCAGGCACGTAGGGATTTCCGAAATTGAGGCAATTGGTAATGGCAACAGGCTCGCCGCCTGCGCAGGTGATATTGCGGGCAGCTTCAGCCACGGCAATCATACAGCCCTTTTCAGGATCTGCATTTACGTAACGCGAGTTGCAATCTACCGTTAACACGATGGCTTTTTCTGTACCCTTTAAACTCACAACAGCAGCATCGCAGGGGCGATTAGTGGTCATGGTGGCGGTACCAACCATAGAATCGTACTGTTGAGTTACCCAGCGCTTGGACGCAATATTTGGATGCGATAGCAGGTGCTGAGCAACAGCTTTCAAATCCTCCGGCTCCTGAACGGACTCTATGGAAAACTTTTGATATTCTTTATAATAAGCGGGCTCCCTGTATTCGCGTTTGTAAACCGGAGCGCCTCCCCCGAGCACGAGGTCGTCTGCAGGCACATCGGCCACCAACTCACCATTCATGTAATACTCAAGGCGTTTAGTATCTGTTACCTGCCCAATTTCTACGCAGTTCAAATCCCATTTATCGAAAACCGCCTGCACTTCCTCTTCCCTTCCTTTTTCAACTACGATCAGCATCCGCTCCTGCGATTCCGAAAGCAGGATTTCATAAGGCTTCATGTTCTCCTGGCGCATAGGCACCTTGTCGAGGTCTATCCGCATACCATGTTCGCCTTTAGCCGACATCTCGGAGTTGGAGCAAATTATTCCCGCAGCGCCCATATCCTGCATACCGACGACAGCGCCGGTTTGGATTACTTCGAGCGTAGCTTCCAGCAACAACTTCTCCTGGAAGGGATCGCCCACCTGAACCGCCGGCAAATCATTTACAGAATCAGCAGTAATATCTTTTGAGGCGAAAGCAGCACCGTGGATTCCGTCCTTGCCCGTTGCAGAGCCCACAATGTAAACGGGATTTCCAACACCGTACGAAGTGGCAGAAACAGTTTCGCCAACCTTCACGATCCCCGCCGACATGGCATTAACAAGCGGATTAACGTTGTAGCATTCATCGAAAAACAACTCTCCGCCAACGGTAGGTATCCCGAATGCATTTCCGTAATCGCCGATCCCTTTTACCACACCCTTCACCAGCCATTTTGTGCGATCCAGGCTGAGATCGCCGAAACGCAAAGAGTTAAGCTGAGCAATGGGACGTGCGCCCATTGTGAAAATATCGCGGTTTATGCCTCCCACGCCAGTGGCAGCGCCCTGGTAGGGCTCAAGTGCTGATGGGTGATTATGCGATTCGATCTTGAAAACACAGGCAATTCCATCGCCCAGGTCAACCATACCCGCATTCTCCTCTCCCGCTTTCGCCAGCATACGCGGGCCATCTTTCGGAAGAGTTTTAAGCCACGTTATTGAGTTTTTGTAAGAGCAATGTTCGCTCCACATTACCGAGAAAATTGAAAGCTCAGTGAAATTCGGAGTACGCCCGAGTATCTCTTTAATACGGCTAAATTCTTCGGGAAGTAAACCTAGTTCTTTGGCTGTTTCGGGGGTGGCAAGCTGGGTATTTTCCAAGACGATATGAGTTGTTTAACAAGCTGCGAATTTAGAAAAAAACGCGGAAGGTTCAGGTTAAACACGCTTAATTAAACTCCAATTCGGTTCCTAAACGGCTGTACAATGCGGCTATTTGCTTACCGACAGCCTTGTAAGAGAATTTAGCCCGTGCTTCAGCAGCGATCCGCGTGCGATCAAATTGCCGAATGCCTTCTACAATCTCAAGCATCGCTTTGAAGCATGCCTCCTCATTTTCAGAACTGACCAGGATACCGTTTTCATCGTTCACAACTTCACGTATGCCTCCAACATCAGTGGCAACCATCGGCAGGCCGCAACATAATCCTTCTAAAATCACACAGGGCAAGTTTTCATATCTGCTAAACATCACGAAGCAATCAGCCGATTTCATAAGCTCAGCCACTTCCGGATATTCCACTTCGCCATGACTAATAACGCACTTCTTCAGAAGCTCAGACGATTCTATTTGAAGCCTGATTGCTCTGGGAAGTTCGCCTACCAGGTGAAGCTCAGCTGAAGCTCCGCCACAAAGCAACTTCTCGAACGCTTTAAGGAGCCCATCTGTATTCTTCTGATATTTCATGGTCGATACGTGCAAAAACACGAACCGACCTCCTCGCGGACGAACTCCTGGACAGTTGAAGATCCCTACATCGACAACGTTAGGTATAATCGTTTGAGGAACGTTCGGCGCCCATCTTTTGATTTCCGTTCCGAGCCGTTGCGCAACAGGTATGATGTGATCTACCGACCGAAGCAATCGTGTAAACAAAATCCGCTTTGCTCTATTCGCCTTCCATAAGCTATGTGGATTCTCCCGGTAAAATGCTGTCCAATGTTCCGTAATTACAATAGGAGCACCAACGGAGTTCAATGCGAACTTAGCGGCGAATACGGCAGGAAACAACACTTGACAGTTGATGATCTGAGGCTTCCCTTTCTGATCAATTATTTCCTTTAGGTACTTCCTGTTGAGCGACAGATACTGCCACATATTATGAACGCTTCGGATAAGCGGAATTTTAGTTGTGGGATAATAAACTGTGTATGTGGTGACGTTTACCTTTCTGCTTACAATAATTTCCACTTTGCTGATTGATGGATCCTTGACAACGTACAGCACCACATGCTTACATTCTGCCGATGCTGCAACCACCAGCCGCTCATTAAAATCTCCATTAAATCTATCAACCCGGCTGGGATACCAACTCGGCAGCACAAGTACATATTTATTCATAATGCTTTTTGCCCACGACCGATGCTCTCGAAAATTGGTAAATTTGAATTGGATGAAATACCGCCTACTGCTTTTTCTTCTCGCCGTTTCTGTTCAACTCAGTGCTCAAACGCCATATGGAAACGACTGGATTGTATTTTCTCAAACATACTATAAAATCAAGGTTGCTGAAAACGGGGTTTATCGTATTAACCAGTCGCAATTCCAACAAGCCGGAGCGCCGTTGAGTTCTATTAACGCAAGAAACATCCAACTTTTTCATCAAGGCAAAGAAGTACCTATTTACATTGCAGGAGAATTTGACGGCAAGTTGGATGCGGGTGATTTTATCGAATTTTACGGAGAAAAGAACGACGGAAAGTTAGACAAAGCTCTTTACAGCAATCCCGCAGACCAACCTCACGATTTCTATAGCCTCTACACAGATACTGCTGCATACTTTTTAACCTGGAGCGCTTCTGTTCCGGGAAAACGCTACATCAACACCAAGATAAGATCCACAGGTCTTACTCCGGAATCCTATTTCATGTACACATCTTCATCTTTCTTTACGGATGGAGGTTATTATCCCGGAGAATATATTCTTGCAGCTGCAAGTTTGTCTGAATACACGGCAGGTGAAGGCTTCTTAGGTTCGCAATATGGCTTGGGTGGCTCTCAGGTAAGAAGTGTAGCAACGCCCAACTTTGATAGCTCGGCTCCCGAGCCAAGCAGGCTCGAGTCTTTTGTTGCGGGCCGTTCGAATTCAGCTTCCACGAATACGCAAGGATACAATCACCATCTCCGGATTGAAGCCAGCAGCAATGGTTCAGCATTCAACACCAAAAAAGACACGCTGTTCAAAGCATACCAGACAGTACGCTCCAATGTGCTCTTAAACGCTGCTGACATTGGGGCGAACACTCAAATCCGCTTCAGTTCTGTAAATGATCTCGGGGCTGTGACCGATTTTCAGGCTCCCGGCTACATCATTATTACTTATGCAAGAAAATATAACCTTGTGGGATTAACTGAGCTACTGTTTAATGTAAAAGCCTCGGGTGCCAGCACCTTGCTGAAATTTTCCAACTCAGCACTTACCAAGCCTCTCCTGCTCGACCTTAATAATATGCGTCGGATAATAGCAGACCAGATTTCCGGCTCATTGGAAGCTGTGCTTCCGGCAACGGTGGGTGACAGGAATCTGTTTCTTTACGATAGCACAGCATTCAAGCCAACGATTCTGAACCCCGTGCAGTTTACCAATCTAAACCCTTCCTCATCCGATAAAGACTTCCTGCTAATCACGCACCAGTCGCTGTTGCCTGCAGCACAGGACTATGCAAATTATCGCAGCCAGAGTGGCTACAAACCACTTTTGATCACTACAGACCAGCTTTACGACCAGTTTTTTTACGGAGTTCATCATCCGCTCGCTATTCACAATTTTGCCGCGTACATGTTGGCTAAAGCAGCCGTCAAACCCGCTTACATGTTGTTGCTCGGGAAAGGGCAATCGAATTTGTATGTGAGAAATGCACAAGGCTTAGCTGCCGATCTTATTCCCTCCATTGGTAATCCGCCGTCTGATGAGCTATTTACAAGCGGCTTGAACGGCACCAATTGGGAGCCTGCAATAGCTACCGGCCGCATTGCCGCTCAAACAAACAATGACGTTAGCAACTATTTGAATAAGCTTAAAACATACGAGAGTGAGCCAGACTCTTTGTGGCGAAAGAATATTATTAATGTCAGCGGAGGCAATACCTTATCAGAAAACATTTCCTGGTCTGGGTTTCAGAGAGCATTTCAAAAGATCGCAGAAGGCGAATATTTTGGAGCCCACGGAATTGAGTTCCACAAGTTTGTAAATGAGCCGATCACCGACAACCTGCGGCTAAAGATTGCTGCTGAAATCAACAAAGGCGCATCTTTACTATCCTTTTTCGGGCATGGAACAGCCCAAGCCACCGAAGTCAATTTTGGCGAACCCGCCGATCTTCAGAATCAAGGCAATTTGCTGGTGTATCTGATCAACGGCTGTGATGCCGGAAATCCATTTACTACTTTAACCTTAGGAGAAAAGCTGATATTCGAACCCAACAAAGGTGCTGTGGGTTGGCTGGCTACTTCAGACGAGGGCGTTGTTGGTTACCTGGCGCAATTTACAAACATCTTCTACAAGAACGCCTTTAATCTATATTATGGCAAGTCCATTGCGGAGATCATTAAACAAACCATCAAGAGCTATCAAAACCCTAACGACAAGATTAACCAGGCACATGCCCGGCAATATCTCTGGCAAGGTGATCCGGCATTAAAATTCTATAGCCCCGCTAAACCCGATTATTTCATCGAGAACATAGACCTCTTCATCTATCCTTCAAACGCAACGGCGGTGAGTGATTCCTTCGCGGTAGCAATTGTGGCCAAAAATTTGGGCAAAGCGTTGGACGATTCGCTGTCCATTTCAATTACACGAACCCTGCCGGATAATTCCGTTGTACAGTATCCCGCCAGGAACTTCAAACCTGTTTTCAATATCGATACTCTGTTTTATTATATCAAGTCGAACGATGTGAAAACGGGCGGCAATAACAAGTTCGTGGTGACGATTGACGCGAATAACAGCAAGTTAGAGCTAAGCGAGTCCAACAACACTGCTCAACTTGATTTCATTATGCCAGTTAACGGTGTAAATATTCTTTACCCGAAAAAGTACGCAATCGTTGGCGATGCCGCCATTGAGCTGAAGGCGCAATCAAATACTCTCTTGATTGGAAGTGCGGAATACATATTTGAAATAGATACAGTCAAAAGCTTTTCGAGTTCGTGGAAGAAATCATCAGGAATATTGTCCGACGGATTTATGCCAACCTGGAAGCCTGCATTTACTCCGGAAAATAAAAGAGTTTACTACTGGCGTGTGCGATTCAACCTTCCGATTGATCAAGGCGGAGACTGGCAGGAAAGTTCATTTACCTACATAGCGGGAAGCCCGGATGGCTGGAACCAAAGCCATTTTCAGCAATTTGAAAACACCGGATTAAAGAACATCGTGATGAACTCCGCGGAGCGACGGTTTCGGTTTGAAAACAGCACGTTTTACACATCAATCCAAACCCGGGGCGATGATGCTCCAACCACTCTTGAACGCACTTTCCGCTCAGAGCCGGGCGGCAAATTAGCCTTTCGCGGGATGGAATTTACCGGATTTACGCTTATCGCGATGGACCCGGCCACGCTGAATTTCTACTCATATCCAAGTCCGTACAACTACTACAACGGCACCACAACCGAGGATGTGAACGGCTACACGGGTCAATTCTATTTCGATCTGAACTCGGCTGTAGATGTAGACAGCCTGGTGGGATACGTGAACAACATTCCGCAAGGATATTATGTGGTAGGCTATAACGGTAGAAATATTTCGTTGAAAGACATGCCGCAACGGGCGAAAGATGCTTTCGCGAACCTCGGCACCCTGATTATTAACAATGTAAATCCGGGAGAGCCTTATATGTTTTGGGGGCAGAAAGGCGGCGCACCTGGAAGTGCTATCGAAAAAATCGCTGATCCTGCCTCTGCTACGCCCGCCCGAAGCCAGGTAATAAAATTTAATTATGAGTATCCTTTCCCTTTCGACAATGGATCTTACACTTCAGAAAAAGCTGGTCCATCCCAGAAATGGAGTAAAGTGTTTTATAATTTTCTCAAAGAACCCGAAGACTCAATACAAATTTCATTGATTGGTGTCGAGGCAAATGGCGCAGAAACCGTGCTCGTGCCTAAAGCTCCGGCAGACTCTCTGGACCTGTCGACCATTGACGCAAGTATCTATCCCTACCTCCGGCTAAAAGTGGCAGTTTCTGATAACGTCAATCGTACTCCTGCTCAGCTTAAAGGATGGAAGTTTTTGTATCAGGAATATCCCGAAGGCACCATCAATCCCGAACTTAAAAATGTCTTTTATGCTAAAACGATACAAGAAGGTGATTCTGTAAAATGGCAGCTGAGCTATCAAAACATATCCAAATACACCACAGACTCTATTCAGCTTTATTACGAACTTACTAAAGCAGATCGCAGCACAACACGCAAATTTGTTAAGAGCTATGCGCCGCTAAACCCATCCGCCAGTCTTACCGCAGATTTGAGGCTGCCTACACTGGGGCTCAAGGGCGCCAATGTTTTAAAGCTTGAATTCCTGCCCAAAAACCTTCGTGATTCTTACAATTTCAACAATTATCTTGCACAGAACTTCACGGTTCAAGCTGACGAAAAAGCGCCATTTGTAGATGTTGTTTTTGACGGAAAACACATTGTAAACAGCGAGATCGTTTCGCCTTCTCCCGAGATATCTGTGAGCCTTTTGGATGAAAATACGTTCATTCTGCTGAACGATACAACTGTGCTCGACGTCTATATTAAACGTCAGGATGAGAGCACCTTCCACCGGGTTTCTTACTCATCAGGAAAACTGATTTTTGCGCCCGCAGGGTCTACATCGACCAACAAAGCAACCGTGATGTACAAGCCCGATAAACTCGCTGATGGAATTTACACGTTGAGAGTTGAAGGAAGGGATAAAACGGGCAACATAAATTTGACGAACAGTTACGAGATAGACTTTGAGGTGGTGAACGAGTCGGCAATAAGCAACTTTTATCCCTACCCTAATCCTTTTACCACCAGCATGAAATTTGTATTTACGCTTACAGGTGATAAGATCCCTGACAAGATTCGAATACAAATCCTGACCATAACCGGGAAAATAGTGCGGGAAGTGCTGAAGGATGAATTGGGACCTTTGCGGATCGGAAACAATGTTTCAGCCTTTTCCTGGGACGGCACCGATCAATTTGGAGATCGGCTCGCTAATGGCGTTTACTTTTACAACGTGATGGTCGAGAATTCCGACAAAGCTGAAATCAAACATCGCCAAACCTCAGGAGATAAGTTTTTCAAGAATAATTATGGCAAGATTTATTTAATGCGGTAATCAAATGCGATCAATGAGCTGGAATACACGCTTAAACCGGTTTCGAACAGCCGAATACCTAATAATGAAATAAGGTCTAAGTTGTGGATTAAAGTAGGATTTGAAGTTGGCAATACCTTCCATATTTGCACCACAGAAGTCTATCTCTTTGTGGCCCTGGCTAAAAAGAGTTTCGATCATATACTGGTAAAGGAAAGTATGAGCATATTTTTCGCTACGGCTTATTGGATTTAAAGCGAGCATGTATGCCTTTAAAAGTTTCTTATCTAGCAATACCAGGTTACTACCCAAGCAAATGTCAGCTCTATAGAGGCTGAAGGCTCTTAAATACCCCCGTTCTGCTAAAGCTGTAAACAAAGACATGAATGCCTTCGTCTTTTTTGCCGAGTACCCCAAACTGCGAAGGAACCGAATGTTGACCCTTACTGAAGTGGCATCTGGAACCTGAGCAATACAATTGTAGCTTTCAACATTCTTGTGTTTAAGATTTTTCTCAATGCTATAATGTGCTTGGAGTCCGGGTGTCTTGATATAAGTGTATCTGTTCTCAACCTGAAAACCTTGCCAAATGAACGGTCGAACGTCGGTAACTTCAACACTAAAGCGTAGAGCAATCCGGTAAAAAGACGCTTTCAGAGAAGTTAGAAGTTGCTTTAATACTTCCAGCCTATCGCGTTCATCCATAGCATCTGAAACCCACAAAGGCGAATAGGTAAAATTTTCTGGCAAAACGATGCTTCTTCCTTTCACGAAGACGGCTATAGCCACCGCTAACTTGCCTTTCTTTTTTAGAACATAGTACTTTATGGAAACCTTAAAGGAATTTGCTACTGCGCTGAGATAATCAGGTTGAAAAAATACTGGCAGCGGCTCAAGTTCCAGAGCCTGCGCCCATTCTGCCTCGCTGATTTCAGTAAGCATCCCTACTCGCTTTATTTACTGCTACTCAGCACCAACAGCTTATCATTAGATCCGTTCGAAGTTATCAGGTACACTTTCCCATCAGGTGCCACGCACACATCCCGTAAGCGTCCATGCTCAAACCTAAAATACGTGGATACCGATTCGACCTTATCCCCTGCCGCGTTTAGTTTTAGTTGATATAAACTGCTGCCCTTCAGCGTAGCCATTAGTAAAGAGTTTTTCCATTGCGGGAAAAGTGAGCCGTTGTAATAGTCCAGCCCGCAGGTTGCAATGGTTGGCGTCCAGCGGTAAATGGGCTGCGCTATGTTGTTAGCCGCACAGAACTCCTTTTCATCAGCCTCATCGCATACACCCCTAACCTTGGGCCAGCCATAGTTGCGCCCTTTGTGGATAATATTGATTTCGTCATCAGTGTCAGGACCATGCTCTGAACTGTATAGTTTTCCTTTTGCATACACCAGTCCCTGGGGGTTACGGTGACCGTAGCTCCAAACGGGGCTGCCCTTGGTGGGATTGTCTGCAGGAATGCTGCCGTCGAGGTTGATGCGGAGGATTTTGCCGTTCAGAGAGCTGAGCTTTTGCGGGTTGGACTGGTTTGACGCATCGCCTGTAGTGATATAAAGCTTTCCGCCGACAATGAGCAAGCGACTACCATTGTGGATGTTTGCCGCGGCAATGTTGTCCAAAAGCGTATGTGGTTCTGTTAAGGTGTTGTTCTTATAGGTGTACCGCACAACTTTGCCAAAAGATGAACCGTCTTTCCGATAGTCATATTCCACATATACATAAGGCGTTTTGCTGAAGTTAGGATGCAAAGCCATGCCCAATAAACCACCCTCGCCTTTTTCATAAACATCGCTGATGGTTATCAAAGGGTAAACCTTCCCGCTTGCCGGATCAACTCTGCTCACCCTTCCGCCCCGCTCGGTCATCCACAGCATCTTGTCTGGTCCCCAGACCAGCTCCCACGGGAACCTGAGCTCGTCATTTAACACCTTTACGTTAATCCCGGCGGCATTGCCCGGAACATCTTCCCGGGATTTGGGGCTGTTACTGCAAGAAAGGCAGACAATCAAGGCAGACACTGAAGTGAGGATGAAGCTTTTCATTTGCGTGTTTACGATATGTGAAAGATACGATCTATTTGAAAAAAACGTAGGTAATGCCATCTCCGCCCCTGTCGGCATGCTCATCTTCCACGTGGCTAACCTGCGAATATTTGCGCAGGTATTCGCGTATTAGCTTGCGCAGGATGCCGTCGCCTTTGCCGTGTATCACTTTGAAGCTGGGGAAATTCATCATCAATGCCCTGTCGAGGTATTTTTCTATTTCAAATAGCGCCTCTTCGCCACGCATGCCCCGCACATCAATCTCAGGTTTGAATTGAGCAATGCTTTCGGTGATCTGGGATGAATATGAGCGCCGGGTTTCTTTCGGCACATCCCTGGAAGCGATCTTTTGTAATCTTTTACGTTTAACAACGGATCTCAGTTCGCCGATAGCCAGCACCACATTATCCTTCATGATCTCCGTCACCAGGCCTATTGTTTCAGAGTCTTGTAGTTTAACCCAATCCCCTTTGGCAAGTTCGGTTTCTTCAAACGGCACAGGTTTTGGTTTCTCACGCACCTGGTTTTTATTCAGTTCAACCTGGAGGTTTTCCCTGAGCTTTTGCGTTTTTTCCTTGTCGGCTTTGCTTTCCTTTATTTCGGCGATGGTATTTTCAATTAGCTTATTGGCATTCCGGATGATATTCTGCGCCTCCAGCTTAGCCTCCTTCAATATGCCTTTCTTGTTTTCTTCCAGGTAGGCTTTCAACTTCTGGTTTTCAGCCAGCAAAGCTTTAGCGCTCCGTTCCTGTTTTTCAGCCGCAACTCTCGTATCGAGCAATTGCTTTTTATCACGTTCAAGATCAACAAGCAGCGTATCCACTTTCTTTTGCTGAACGCCGATCTTATTTCTCGCAGCCTGGAGCACCTGTTGCGGCAAACCAATTTTCTGCGCTATTTCAAATGCGTACGAGCTCCCCGGCTTCCCCATCTCTAATATGTAGAGCGGCTTCATTTCCGCGTTATTGAACAGCATGGAAGCATTTTCAAGCCCTTCGGCCGCATTGGCGAAAACCTTCAGATTGGAGTAGTGGGTTGTGATGACGCCCTTAACCTGCTTCTTGTTCAGCGATTCCAGTACAGCTTCCGCGATGGGCCCGCCGAATTGCGGATCTGTGCCGGTGCCGAATTCGTCAATCAGGATCAGCGTTTTGGAATTTGCATTTTCCACGAAGTGCTTCATCTTGGAAAGATGTGCGCTGTACGTGCTCAGGTCGCTTTCGATGGACTGATCGTCGCCGATATCAGCAAAAATCTGCTTGAAAATCCCAACTCTCGAATGTTCATCAGCCGGAATTAACAAGCCTGCCTGCACCATCAACTGCAGCAGCCCAACCGTTTTCATACAAACAGATTTACCTCCGGCATTAGGTCCCGAAACCACAATTACCCGGTCAACAGTATCGATCTTTATATTCAGCGGCACCACAGTTTGCTGCTCCTTTTTCATATTCAGCAGCAAAAGCGGATGACGGGCGTTCACCAGGTTGATGGAAGGCTCCTGCACAACTTCAGGCATTTCTGCTTCAATATCTATGGCAAACAAAGCCTTAGCACGTACGAAATCAAGCTTGGTAAGAAAGCTGTGATAGGAAAAAAGCAGCGGCACAAAAGGCCGGAGCTCGTCGGTGAGGGCTCTTAATATCCTGATGATTTCACGTCTCCTGTCAAATTCCAGGTCGCGTAGTTTGTTGTTTAACTGAAAAACCTCTTCTGGTTCTATGTAAGCGGTTTGCCCGGATGCTGATTCGTCGTGGATAAAGCCTTTCAGCTTTCGCTTGTTTTCCGCCAGGATCGGGATGCACATGCGGCCTTCGCGGACGGTGAGGCTGCCGTCTGCGGTCCAGCCATTATCGCGGGCAGCTTTGAAGATCTGGTCTACTTTTTTCCTGGCTTCAATTTCAGCCTTGCTAATGGCTGAGGTGAGTTCTTCAAGTTCTCTGGAAGCGTTGGGTTTGATCTTTCCCTTCGCATCAATTACCTGCTCAATTTGTCTTAAGATTTTCTTCTCTACCGGCAAATGCTCGAACAGCGCTTCGAGACCGGGGTATATTCCCTCCCGCTGATTGAAGTAATTGATGACCGCAAAAACTGTTGTGAGCGAAAGCAGCACCTGGAAAAACTCATCTTCGCTCAAAAACGTTCCTTCAAGCCGGGCTTTTTCAGCCAGGACCTTGATGTTGTAGAAGTTATGAATCGGAAGCTGAGAGTCGTTCTGAAGGATGTTTTTGAACTCCTGTGCCTGCTTGAGGAATTTGGCAATCTGTTCAAAATTAGACATCGGTTGGATCTTGTCGACCATTCCACTGCCCATCTCACTTAGGCAATGTGCCTTGATGAGTCCCTTTATCTCTGTAAATCCTAACTTATCTGTCGCGTTGCCCGGGTAGATCATGCCTCAATAATCGTTAGCGACTAACTAATTTCAAGCGGCCTTGTAATCCGCTTTTTCAATATAGAGTCGGCTTTATTCTCACCATTGGCTTTTTTAATAGAATCTTGCCTGCGCTTCTCCGCCTTGGTGATCTCCTTTTCTGCCTTCAAAGTCTCAGCATTAAGGCGTCTTTCCTCCACTTTCTCTAAAGTGTCGAGCTTTGTTTTTACGGATGCATAAACCTCGCTTAACGTTTTCGGCTGTAAGCTGTAATATTTCAAGCTCCTGGTAAATCGAGTTGAATCCGTATTATATTTTTTAAAAGCTGATAGATATAGCTGCGGACCAACCTTGTTAGCCGAATCCTGCGGAAGCCCGGCAATATACCCATCCACAAGCTGCAAGTCGGTAATTAGATTGGTCATATCATCTTTCCGGATAATCCCTTTCGGAGTATTGTCAGAACTGCAGCCTGCCCAAAAAATGAGAATTAAAAAACCCGGTATTAAGCGCTTCATTTATTAATTTAGCCGTTTAAAAGGTTCAAAAATACACATAAATGAGCATTGCGTCTAACTTATTGGCACTTAAGAAAGAAGTTGAAGAAGAGGGCGGAGCGAAATTAATTGCCGTTTCAAAAACCAAATCGCAAGCTGAAATTCAGGAAGCCTATGATGCCGGGCAACGTGTTTTTGGAGAGAACCAGGTCCAGGAATTAGTTGACAAGTACGAGGCTTTGCCAAAAGATATTGAATGGCATCTGATCGGGCATTTGCAATCTAACAAGGTCAAATATATTGCACCATTTATCAGCCTCATCCACTCTGTAGACAGCCTGAAGCTCTTGCAGGAAATCGATAAACAGGCTGCAAAAAACAAACGTGTGATAGACTGCTTGCTGCAAATTTATATCGCTGATGAAGACACGAAATTCGGGCTGGGGCACGATGAAGCTATTGAATTGCTCAGGAGCGAAGAATTTGCGGCTTTGAAAAATGTGCGGATTGTTGGTGTGATGGGGATTGCCACAAATACGAAGAACGAAAAGCACATCAAAGAAGAATTTTACGAGCTCAACACCTTCTTTCATGGATTAAAAGCCAGCTTTTTCAGAAAAGAGGCGTCATTCAAAGAGATTTCCATGGGTATGTCCAGCGACTATAAAGTTGCTATTGAAGAAGGCAGCACCATGGTGCGCATTGGAAGCACTATTTTCGGCCAGCGGATCATCCCCCACTGGAAAAACAATTAACCTTATGTACATTAGCCTTCGCAGAGCAGAAAAAAAAGACTGCGCCCAACTTTTAGAACTGATAAATGAGCTCGCCGTTTACGAGCGGGCTCCGGACGAAGTGACCGTTACACTGCAGGAGTTTGAGGAAGCCGGCTTTGGCGAAAATGCCGTGTGGAAAGCCTTTGTTGCTGAAGCCGACGGGGCGATAGCCGGCTTCGCTCTCTATTACATCCGCTACTCAACCTGGAAAGGCTGTCGGTTGTACCTGGAAGATTTTATTGTGACCGAGAGTATGCGCCGCTATGGAATAGGAAAAATGCTGTTTGATCGCGTAATTCGCGAAACTAAAGAGAAGGGCTACAAAGGAATGGTGTGGCAGGTGCTCGACTGGAACGAACCCGCCCTCAACTTTTATAAAAAATACAACTCTTCCGTCGAAACAGGATGGCTCAATGCATCGTTAAGCCTTGAGCAAGTAAAAGAACTTCACGATGCAGGTTTATAAATTTGGTGGTGCTTCTGCAAAAGATGCTGATGGTGTAAGAAATATCGCCCGGGTTGTGGGCTTAAAGCCCGATGGCGGGCTGCTTATCGTGGTTTCGGCGATGGGGAAAACCACGAATGCTCTTGAAGACCTTACCAATGCTTATGTAGATCGGAAAGATACAGAAGAGATTTTCAACGAGATTAAGGCTTATCACGAGGGGATCATGGACGGCTTGTTTGAAGACAGAAACCATCCGGTTTATGATGAAATTGCAAACACCTTTGTAGAAATTGATTGGATATTAGAAGAGGAACCGCATGATGACTACGGTTTTATTTATGATCAGATCGTTTCAATTGGCGAACTGGTTTCTACTAAAATTGTGAGCGCTTACCTGAATCATACTGGGCTGGCGAACCAATGGATTGATGCCCGGAATTTCATCCACACAGACAATAGCTACCGCGAAGGACAGGTGGATTGGGAGAAAACCCGGACCTCAGTTACTGCTGCCAACCTTTCATGCGATAACAAAACCTATGTTTCCCAGGGATTTATCGGCGGCACTTCAGAAAACTTCACTACCACACTTGGCCGGGAAGGGTCGGACTATACAGCTGCAATTTTTGCAACCTGCCTGGGTGCAAAGGCTGTTACTATCTGGAAAGATGTGCCCGGGGTCCTAAACGCTGATCCTAAGCTCTTCCCCGACACCAATAAATACGAAGAGTTATCCTATTACGAAGCTCTGGAAATGACTTACTATGGTGCTACCGTTATCCACCCAAAAACCATAAAGCCACTACAGAATGCCTGCATTCCCTTGTATGTAAAACCCTTCTCCGCTCCCACTGAACCAGGAACGGTTATCCACAACATAAAGCCTGCAGCTATTTTACCGGCAATTATTGTCAAGAGCAGACAGTCGCTTTTTTCCCTATCTACTAAAGATCATTCGTTCATTACTGAAGCACACTTAAGCAGCATTTTTAAGTGTTTCTCGGAAAACCACATTCGTATTAACCTGATGCAAAACTCGGCGCTAACCGTTTCAGTGTGCTTTGATTGGGATGAAAGAAGATATAAAAAACTCATCGCGAAGCTCAACGAGGATTACAAGGTTAAGTACAACACGGGGCTGGAATTACTAACGGTGCGGCACTATCAAAAGGAGATTATCCTGAAACTGGTAGCAGGAAAAACCATCTATCTGGAGCAGTTAAACCGCAATACTGCACAGTATGTTGTAAGAGGTGAATAAAGCTATCCTCCGTGCTGATGTCCAGCAATTTATCAACGACCATTTAAACACTGATCCTGCGAAAATAGCCTTGGGCAAAAGCCCCTTCGCTGATGTCAGCCCCGCGGAGCTTGCCGAGCAGATTGACAGCAAAAAACGTTGCGAGAAGAAGCTGCCCACCTGGTTCAATACACCGGGCATTTACTATCCATCTAAGTTAGCGATTGAGCAAACCTCGTCAGAGATCGCTACAATCTACAATTCCGGTTATGTTGCAGGAAAAAACATCGTTGATCTTACTGGCGGGTTTGGGGTAGATAGCTTTGCTTTTGCCCAATTGAATTTCCACAATGCAGAGCGACGAAGGCGGGTTATACACTGTGAGCTAAATGCTGAACTGTCTGCCATCGCGAAGCATAACGCGGGGGTGCTAAACGTGCCGAACATCGAATTTCTTAACATCGATGGACTGGATTACATTCGCGAAACACGGCAAAGTATTGACGCAATATTTATTGACCCGTCCCGCAGGGTGAAATCACAAAAAGTTTTTTTCCTGAAAGATTGTGAGCCGGATGTAGTTACAAACCAGGATTTGCTGAACAAAGCACCCCAGATCGTAATTAAAACTTCCCCGTTGCTAGACATTACCTCTGGTTTAAGGGAGCTTAAGAATGTGAAAAAGGTGGTCGTTATTAGTATTAAGAACGATGTAAAGGAATTGCTTTGGATAGTAGAGCGTGGATTTACGGGTGATCCGCAGATAGAATGTGACATGATTTTTGAGGATCATAGCAGTTCTACAAGCTTCTATCAACACCAGGAAAAATTGATCATGCTACCTGGCTACTCCGATCCGCTCACTTATTTATACGAGCCGGACGCAGGTATTTTGAAAGCCGGCATGTTCAAAATAACCGCAGTACAGTTTGGCTTATCCAAACTGGATAAAAACACCCATTTGTATACATCAAATGAGCTAAATGAACAGTTTCCCGGAAAGAAATTTGTGGTAAATAAGATCATGGATTATAAAGTTTTCAGCAAAAGCCCCGATATTAAAAAGGCAAACATCATCTCTAAAAACTTCCCTTTAACACCTGCCGAACTAAAGAAGAAACACAAGTTGGAAGATGGCGGAGACGGATTCCTTTTTTTCTGCCGTGTAAATGGCGAGCAGCTTAAAGTGATTTGGGCAAGGCGGGCTTAGCATTAATGCCATAAAAAAAGCCCGCCACATGGACGAGCTTCAATTCTTTATGGTTGATTAACTTATACTTTCTTCACGTTAACAGCTTGTAAGCCCTTGCGGCCTTCTTCTGTATCATATTCTACATTGTCATTGTCGCGGAGGCTGTTTACGCCGCCTTGAACATCCTTAAAGTGAACGAAGATTTCTTTTCCATCTTCGCCAACAATAAAACCATAACCTTTTTGGGTGTTAAACCATTTTACTTTTCCTGTTGCCATAAATTGATTAGTATTAAGTATTTCGCCAGCAAGCTTTACATCCAGATCCGGTGAATTCCGGGTTAACGACCTAAATGCCTTTTAGCTTATATCAAATATATAATTACTGGGTTAGAAAAGTAAAAATTAAATTTTATTATTTGTTCGGTTGAGGTGTCATCCTTAGATACGGCTTAATCTCGCGGAAGCCTTTAGGAAACTTACCCGGAATGTCCTCAGTTTTGATTGCAGTCGAAACCACTACATCCTCTCCATCTTTCCAATCGGCTGGAGTAGCCACACTGTAGTTAGCAGTTAACTGTAAAGAATCAATAACTCTCAGAATTTCCATAAAGTTGCGACCAGTCGAAGCCGGATAAGTGATCATCAGTTTGATGGTTTTATCAGGTGCGATGATGAAGACGGAACGCACTGTGGCTGTCATCGAAGCGTTCGGATGGATCATGTCATAAGCCTCGGCAATCTTGCGGTCATGGTCAGCCACAATTGGGAAATTAACTTCTACACCTTGGGTTTCGTTGATATCCTGGATCCAGCCATGATGGCTATCTACCGGGTCAACACTTAAAGCGATAACTTTTGTATTCCGCTTTGCAAACTCATTGTTCAATGCTGCAGTGCGGCCTAACTCTGTTGTACAAACCGGTGTATAATCTGCAGGGTGCGAAAAAAACACTACCCAGCTATCTCCTGCATATTCATAAAAATCAATTTCCCCTTGAGAGGTCATCGCTTTGAAGTTTGGCGCCTTGTCGCCTAATCGTAAACCCATGGTGATCTAATTAAAATTAATGACTCAATTAATATTCTACTAAGTTAGTAGATAATGAAATTGCGTAAAGCAATTTCTTTGTAAATTTAAAACAAACCTCTTGGCGTGGGAAGAAATTCGGGCGGGTCTAAGGATATCCCTAAGCGCTCGTTGATCTTTTTCACGGTGTAATCAGCTAATATCGGCGTGTCCTTCTCGTCATGCTGATGCAAAAAGAAATAGACGGACTGAAGCCCACTTTCCACCCAAGTACCAATACGCTCAACCCATTCATCGATTCGTTTAAAATCTGTAGGATGTAAGCCGTTGCCAACGAAGCGGATAAAGGCATGCGGAGTACTTAATTCCATGTGGACGCAATCTCGCCTGCCACTGGCATCAGTAATAGCTGTTCCTTTTTTCAAAGCATACAGCATATCGAAAAGATCTTTCCTGGCGATAGCATCAGAGAACCATTCTTTATGGCGCACTTCAACAGCAACGTCCAGATCAACAGGAAGATCTTCGAGGTATGCCTTTAGAACATCAAAATTCTTCGGACCGAAATTATCACTGAGCTGAATAAAGGGAGTGCCCAAATACGGACCGAACTCAGAAATACTTTCCAAATAACGGGTAGTCTCTTCCGCTGCATTTTTCAGGCGCCTGATGTGGGTGATACCTTGCGTGAACTTCGGGGAAAATTTGAAGTCAGAACGTTGCGCTTCTACTTTTTCCCTCCACTCCCTGATTTGCTCTTTCTCAGGCATCTTGTAGAAAACAGCATTCAACTCAATACTGTTAAAATGCTTCGCATATTCGTCCAGGAACTTTGCTTCCTTAGTTTTTTCAGGATAGATCATTCCTACCCATTCCTTTCTCCCCCACTTGGCGCAGCCGATATACACCTCGGGCTTAGCGGGTTTGGTTGATTCGGATAAGACGTTTTGGGTGAGGGCGGTATCCGGCGGAAGTGTAAAATCTACGAGCGGGAACTCTGTATTGGGAAGAAGGCCAAAATCCATGATTTACTTATTAGTAGACGAATATGGGAAAATGTTAACTAACAAAAAAAGGGAACCACTTAGTGATTCCCTTTTCGATATTTTTATCAAAGCTTTTACTTTACAGCTTCAACGATTGCAGCGAAAGCAGCCGGCTCATTCATCGCTAAATCAGCTAAAACTTTACGGTTCAAACCGATCTCTTTAGCACCTAATTTACCAATGAACTGAGAGTAAGAAAGGCCATGTGCACGAGCTCCTGCGTTAATACGCTGAATCCACAATGCTCTGAATTCTCTTTTCTTGGTTTTACGGTCGCGATAAGCGTACTGTAAACCTTTTTCTACTGTGTTTTTCGCAACGGTGTAAACCTTGCTTCTTGATCCCCAATAGCCTTTGGCTAAATCTAAGATCTTTTTCCTTCTTCTTCTTGACGCTACTGCGTTAACCGAACGTGGCATGTTGTGTTGTTTTTGGCTGCGGCGTCCGCCTGCTGGCGAAACTTAGGGCCGGTGACCTGGTTAATTAATTTGTTATTTACCGATTGCGAGCATCCGTTTCACGTTACCCATGTCAGCATCTGATACCAGGCTGCTTTGACCAAGGTTACGCTTACGTTTTGTCGACATCTTGGTTAAGATGTGGCTCATGAACGCATTGTTGCGTTTGATTTTACCTGTTCCAGTAAGCTTAAAACGCTTTTTAGCACTGGAATTGGTTTTCATTTTTGGCATATACTTCGTTGTTATTTAGTCTTTATTTCTTTCCTGCATTTTTAGGAGCAACGGTTAAAAACATCCGTTTTCCCTCTAACTTAGGAAGCTGTTCTACTTTACCAACATCTTCAAGTGCCTGCGCAAATTTTAAAAGAAGGATTTCGCCCTGCTCTTTGTAAACTATCGCTCTGCCCTTGAAATGCACATAGGCTCTAACCTTCTCACCCGACTCAAGGAACTTAATTGCGTGTTTCAGCTTAAATTCAAAATCGTGTTCGTTGGTGTTAGGACCGAAACGTATTTCCTTAATTACCGTTTGTTTCGCATTAGATTTGATCTCCTTCATCTTCTTCTTCTGCTCGTAAATAAACTTGTTATAGTCTATTACACGGCAAACAGGAGGAACAGCGTTCGGCGATATTTCAACAAGATCTAAATCCTGTGCCTGAGCTATCGCGTAAGCTTCTCTAAAAGGATAAATACCAACTTCAACATTATCACCAACCAACCGCACTTCAGGTGCTCTGATAAAATCGTTGATTTTGTGTTCTGCTTCTTTCTTTTTAAACGGAGGGCGTGGGCCCCTGTTAAAGCCTGGTTTACCTAATGCCAAATGTTGTTTTGTTAAACGGTTATTTCTTTAATTAACTGATCCTTAAAACTTTGAATATCCATACTGCCCAAATCTCCCTCGCCGTGCTTCCGAACTGAAACAATATTCTCGTTCATTTCCTTCTCGCCGATGATGAGCATGTAAGGGATTTTCTTAATCTCGGCATCACGTATTTTTCTGCCGATCTTCTCGTCCCTCAAGTCAATCAAGCCGCGAATATCGGTATTATTAAGCGATTCTAAAACTTTTTTTGCATAATCTTCATACTTCTCAGATATCGGGAGGATGATAAATTGCTCCGGCGTAAGCCATAACGGGAAGTTGCCTGCGCAATGCTCAATTAGCACTGCCACAAAGCGTTCCAGAGATCCGAACGGTGCACGGTGTATCATAACCGGGCGATGTTTGGCATTGTCGCTGCCGGTATACTCAAGCTCAAAACGCTCCGGTAAATTATAATCCACCTGGATGGTTCCAAGCTGCCATTTTCTGCCCAGCGCATCCTTCACCATAAAGTCCAGCTTCGGGCCATAGAAAGCCGCTTCCCCCAACTCTACAACAGTGCGCAAGCCCTTTTCTTCCGCAGCTTCTATAATTGCGCTTTCGGCTAATTGCCAGTTTTCATCAGAACCGATGTATTTGGCTTTGTTATTCGGATCCCGAAGGGAAACTTGTGCTGTATAATCTTCAAAACCAAGTGCTTTGAAAACATACAGAACCAGGTCTATTACTTTTTTGAACTCTTCTTTCACCTGATCCGGGCGGCAGAACAAGTGGGCATCATCCTGAGTGAAGCCCCGAACGCGGGTAAGCCCGTGCAGCTCGCCGCTTTGCTCGTAGCGATAAACCGTTCCAAACTCCGCATAACGTACCGGAAGATCTTTATAAGAGCGTGGCTTCGACTTATAAATCTCGCAATGGTGCGGGCAGTTCATTGGCTTAAGGAAGAACTCCTCTCCCTCTTGCGGCGTTTTTATTGGCTGAAAAGAATCCGCTCCGTATTTCTCGTAGTGCCCGGAAGTGATGTACAGGTTCTTATGCCCGATGTGCGGCGTAATAACCTGCTCATATCCGGCCTTCACCTGCGCTCTCTGCAGGAAACTTACGAGTTTTTCGCGTAATGCGGTGCCTTTCGGAAGCCAGAGCGGAAGCCCCATGCCCACCTTTTCCGAAAACGTAAACAGCTCAAGCTCTTTCCCGAGTTTCCGGTGATCGCGTTTTTTGGCTTCTTCGATCATGTGAAGATAGTCCGTCAACTCGCTCTGCTTAGGGAAAGTTACGCCGTAAATACGGGTTAACTGCTTGCGGCTCTCGTCGCCACGCCAGTAAGCTCCCGCAACATTCATCAGCTTTACGGCTTTGATAAATCCCGTGTTTGGGATGTGCGGGCCACGGCACAGGTCTGTGAAATTGCCTTGGGTATAAAAAGTGATGGAGCCATCAGGCAAATCCTTGATCAGATCAAGCTTGTATTCATCGCCCTTCTCTGTGAAGTATTCAATTGCTTTAGCCTTTGAAACAGGCTTACGCACGTATTCCGACTTGGTTTTTGCCAGCTCTAATATTTTATCTTCAATCTTCTTGAAATCATCGGAAGAGAACTCTCTGTCGCCAAAGTCCACATCGTAGTAGTAGCCTGTTTCAATAGCGGGACCGATACCAAATTTGGTTCCGGGGTAAAGCGCCTCAAGTGCTTCTGCCATTAAGTGGGCAGACGAATGCCAGAACGTGGACTTGCCGTCGGCATCATTCCAGGTAAGCAATTTTACCTGCGAATCTTCTTCAATGGGGCGGCTGGCATCCCAAACTTGTCCGTTAACTTCGGCTGCCAAAACATTCCGTGCGAGCCCTTCAGAAATTGACAATGCAATCTGGTGAGAAGATGTTCCCTTTTCATACTGACGAACAGTTCCGTCAGGGAGAGTAATGTTGATCATTTACGACTATGATTTAAATCTTGTTAAAAAAGTTGGTCGATCGCATACAAAGCGATCTTGTTTTCAGCAGCAAAAATATGATTAAAAATTTATTGGTAAAGATTGATCAGACATTCCCCCAGCCATGCGCCAGCACATCAGCAATGTGCATGGTTTTAATGGGAAGCTGATTTTTGTCGATATAAGCCTGCAGGTGCAGCAAACACGATGCATCAGTAGAGATGATGTATTCGGCTTCCATTTCAAGCGCATTATCAATTTTCTGCTGTGCCATAGCGCTGGAAATCCCTTCAAACTTCACCGCGAAGGTTCCACCGAAACCGCAACACGTATCAGTGTCTTTCATCTCAACCAAATCCAGTCCGTGAACTTTAGAAAGCAATTGCCGCGGCTCTGCCTTAATTTTGCACTCACGCAAGCCGCAGCAGGAATCGTGGTAAACAGCCCTTCCCTCAAGCTCAGCTCCGAAATAATCCTTTTTAAGAATATTGATCAGGAAATCTGAAAGTTCATGAATGTTGTTTTGGATGTTGCGGCATTTATTATGAACTGCTGTATTGGTAAACAGGTCATTATAATAGTTTTTAACCATCCCCGTGCAGGATGCCGAAGGCGAAACTATGTAGTTGATCTCTGTAAAATCGCTTAGAAATTTACTCCCCACCGCTTTGGCTTCATCCCAAAAACCGGCATTGAAAGCAGGCTGTCCGCAGCATGTTTGTTCGGGATTATACGACACCTTGCAGCCAGCTTTTTCCAAAACTTTTACAGTGTTAAAAGCTGTATCTGGATATAACTGGTCTATAAAGCAAGGGATAAATAGCTCAACTTTCATGTGAGCGCAAAGTTAGAAGGAAAAGCGAAAGCAGGAAGGGCGATGCGATACTAAATTACCGCTTTGGCAGAGCCGATGGGCTTTATCCTCAACATTGAAAGCAGTAGTATCAGCCCCGCTAAAAAGAACACCACCAGGAACACAGCCGAGTTGCGCATATTGCCTGTAAACTCTTCGATGTAGCCGAAACTGAACAAGCCAATCACAATGGCGATCTTCTCCGTCACATCGTAAAAGCTGAAGAAAGATGTGGTATCGGCTGTGCTTTCTGGGATGAACTTGGAATAGGTTGATCTTGAAAGGGACTGAATGCCGCCCATGATCAAACCAACGATCGCGGCAAGCCCGTAGAACTGATATTCATTTTGAATGAAGTAAGCGCACAGGCAAGCTCCTATCCAAATGATCACTACTCCTATCAACACCTTGATGTTGCCATATTTCTTTGCAAAAACCGACATGATATAAGCACCAAGGATAGCTACGATCTGAATTATGAGAATAGTCGCAATCAGTTTTGCAGCTCCAAGTTTCAAAATCTTCTCACCAAAATTAGCTGCCACTAGCATAATGGTTTGTACGCCCATGGAGTAGAAGAAAAATGCAAACAAGTAGCGTTTCAACATTTTCATTTCCCTGATCTGCGCCCAGACCTTAGCCAGCTCATCGAAGCCGCCACGGACTATATTCTTGTTTATTTTTCCATGATTGGGATTTCCTTTCGGCAACACAGCGAACGGAATCTGGGCAAAGCCAATCCACCACAAGCCCACCAGTAAAAACGAAAGTCGGGCAGGAAGTGTTCCGTCAGTTATGCCAAAAAGCTCGGGCTTCAGCACAAATACAAAACAAACAATCTGCAAAAGCACGCTTCCCACATATCCGTAAGCAAAGCCGCGAGCGCTTACCCTGTCCTGCTCATCCACTGTAGCGATCTCGGGCAGATAAGAGTTATTGAAAAGCACACCACCAATGTAGCCCATCGCCGCAAGAGCAAACAGGATCACGCTACTTTCAAGGGTATCAAGTTTGAAGAAAAACAATCCGCAACACGCCAGTCCGCCCATATAAGTGAATCCTTTCATGTAGGTCTTCTTGTTGCCTTTGTAGTCGGCAGTAGAAGAAAGGATGGGAAGCAAAAGCGCCATAACCAAATAGGCAACGGCAAGAGCGTAGGTGGAAAGAGCCGTGTTCACAAACTTATGCCCGAAGAACATTACCTTATCGCCATGTTCTTTTGTAGTGGTGATGATGGTGTAATAAGCGGGAAAAATAGTGGATGTGATAACGAGGTTGTAAGCGGAATTCGCCCAATCAAACATCGCCCAGCCACGAATGATTTTCTTATTGTTCTTCTGCTCCATGCGGAACTAAAGTAGATAAAAGAAAAGGATGCAAGAAATAACTATGGTATAGCCCTACACAATCCGTTTTGCCTCCGCACCACTTTTATAAACTACTAACAGATAGAACAGGGCAACAGCACAAATTCCGGCTACTACATAAAACACAGATGGAATAGTCCTTACCTGATCGGTAAACATAAAGCCCGCGAGCAACGCTCCAAGCCCAATGCCAGCCTCCAGCGAGATATACATGGTAGCCATGGCTTTCCCGCGGTGTTCCGGATGGCTTAAATCGCTGGTCCAGGCGGTAACTGCGGGCGAAAGCATCCCGGTAGAAACCCCATAAACCGCAGAAGCGGCGAGCAAAGTAAATGCAGAATCTGCAATGCCAATGAGCCACAAAGCTATCGCAAGCAATGCTAAAGCCACTTTCAAAACCTTTACCCGGCCATACTGGTCAGACACCCTCCCGGACACGAACCGTATCAGCAGTGAGGCAAGGGTAAACACCATAAAAAATAGGCCCTTGTTGGTTACGCCAAGATGATCGCCCCAGTCGGGAATGAGCGTGAGGATTGCGCCGTAACTCACGTAACTTAAAAATGTAATGAGTGCAGCGGGGAAAACTCGCATATCGAACACATCTACCCACTTGATCTTCAGCAAGGCGAAGCTAAAATCCTGTTTGTCGGGCAAAGTCTCCTTCATCCTCATCAATATCGCAATAGAGAGCAAAGCAAAGATTGAAGAACAGTAGAATAATACATTGATAGAATAATAAGCAGAAATAGCACTGCCAATTGCCGGACCGATTGCCAAGCCCGTGCTGAAACACAAGCCGTGTATGCCCATTGCTTCGCCCCATCTGTTTAGCGGCACAATGTCAGCAACGTATGCCGCCGTCGCGGTGGGTTTGAATCCGGTAGAAAAACCGTGAAAAAGCCTGAGGAGAAGAAAGCCTGAAACAGTTGCCAGCAATGGATACAGGAACCCACATACAAAACAAACGATAGATCCAACAGCCATCACCGGCACCCGCCCGACTGTATCAGTAAGCTTTCCGCTAAAAGGGCGGGATATTCCTGCAGTGAGGGTAAAAAGTGCAATGATCAACCCTTTATATTCTGCTCCACCCATGCGTGCCAGGTATGAGGGAAGCTCAGGAATCAGCATATTAAAGCTAGCTGAAAACAGGAAAGAACTAAGACAAACTAAGGTAAACTGGAGGGTATAAATGGAGGGCTGTTTTGCTTGCATAGCGAAGCCGCAAAGCTATAAATTATGAAATTAGGGATTGGAAACGAATTACTATATTGAAACCCTAAATTATCACGATATGAATAGAAAACTTACCAGGTTGATTTACCTGTTCTCGGCATTTGCTTTTTGTAGCGTTGCCGCACAGGCGCAACACCGCCTTCCCGATGGCTATTATTGGAAAAAGCTTGATAACGGCTTAGAGGTGGTTGTAATTGAAAATAGTAAAGTTCCGCTAGCCACGGTGGAAATTGCGGTAAAAAACGGGGCATACACAGAAGGCCCTGAGTATAGCGGGCTCTCACACTTATTTGAGCACATGTTCTTCAAAGCGAATAAGGAATATCCCGATCAGGAGAAGTTCTTAAAACGCACACAGGAACTTGGCGCTATCTGGAACGGAACCACGGACGTTGAGCGGGTAAATTATTTCTTCACGTTTGAAAAAGACAGCCTTGATGCAGGGCTGAAGTTCATGAATGCGGCGATTCGTTTCCCAATTTACCGCGAAGAAGACATGAAGAAAGAGCGTCCGGTTGTGGATGGCGAGTTTCAGCGGGCGGAAAGCGATCCGGGTTTTCAGGTCTGGTATGAATCTCAAAAATACCTGTGGGGAGATTTGCTTACGCGAAAAAATCCTATCGGCGATCATAACGTAATCAATACCGCAACTCCGGAGAAGATGATGACGATCAAGAACAAATATTATTTCCCCAATAATAGCTTGCTCATCATCTGCGGAGATGTGAAACATGAAGATGCCTTCAAAAGGGCACAAAAAATCTTTGGCGACTGGCAGAGCAGCGGCTTTAATCCGCATGAAAAATACCCAATTCCTGATTTCAAGCCTCTCTCAAAAAGCGAGTTCTTTGTTAAAGAATCTTCCATCGCCGAGGCTCCGATCATGATGTACACCTGGCAGGGACCGTCTTACAAAACAGATTCGGCAGCAACCATTGCAGCAGATGTTTTTTCAACTATTCTTGGCCTTAATTCATCAAAGTTCAAGCAGGCACTGATTGACAAAGGCTTAGCCAGTAGCGCCGGTTTGTATTACTCGACCCTTCGCTACACCGGGCCAATCGAAATGGACATACAACCTAATCCTGGTAAACTGAAGGAATGCTTTGATGAAGTGAATAAACAGATCAGCATGTGGAGCAGTTCTGATTACTTTACAGACGAGCAGTTAGCGGATGCAAAAGCAATTCTTTTACGCAACAACCTGCGTCAGCAGGAAAAACCATCCTCTCTCGCAAGCCAGCTGAGTTACATGTGGTGCAGCACTTCTTTTGAATACGGAACTGACATTAACAGCAATTATCAGAAAGTTACGCGGGCAGATATTAAAAGGTACATAGACACCTATATTAATCAAAAGCCTGTCGTAGCCGGCATAATTTTGAAGCCGGAGCTGAATAAACAAGCCAATGTTGAGTCGTTCTTTGTTGCTAATAAATAACCTATCCACATCATGAAAATTAAAATACATTATATAATAGCTGCTTTGAGCCTAAGTGTTTCGGCAGCGATGGCCCAGTCTCCGGCTTATGAGACTATGGTGAACGGAGTTAAAGTAATTGTTCAGCCGAGCGGAAACGCCATAGTGGAAATACAAGCCGTGGTGAAGGGCGGTGTGCAAAATTATTCTGCTGAAAAGGCGGGCATTGAAGCTTTGGCATTTTCGGCGCTGACGGAATGCGGAACGGAAAAGCAGGATAAAAACAGCTTCAAAAACAAGTTAGATAAAGTGAGCGCTCAGATGTATGGCTCATCCGGAAAGGATTATTCTGTGTTCAGGATGAATTGCATCAAGTCTGACTTCGATGTGGTTTGGCCACTGTTTGTGGAGGCTTTAACGATGCCAAAGTTTGATGAAAAGGAGTTTGCTCGGATTAAGCAGGATGCGATTACCAATCTGAAGGCGCAGGAATCCCAGCCTGACGCTGCTATCGACAATTATGCCAACAAGGTTGCTTTCGCCGGAAGAGATTATGCGAAAAACCCTAATGGCACAGTCGAAAACATCCAAAAACTAACTGCTGCAGAAACTAAAGCTTACTACAAATCTATTCTTAACAGCGGAAGAATGACGATTGTGGTTGTGGCAGATCTTCCAAAAGCTGAGATAGAAACCAAAGTTGCCGGATTATTGAGTGGAATTAAGCCGGGCACCCCGTTTGCGCTGAAGAAATCCTCGTTCAGAATTTACAAAAACACCTTCGCGGCTACACCAAAGGAACTTGCCACCAATTACATTGAAGGTGTAACGAGCGGGCCACAGCCAGGCACACCTGAGTTTGATGCATTCAACGTAGCCATGAGAATTTTCGCCGACAGGCATTTCCTGGAGGTGCGCACCAACAATGGGCTCTCCTACGCTCCGCAGGCATGGTTTAGCAATGGATCTACTTCGGTGGCTAAATTTGCTGTTTCCACCACAGAACCCAATAAGTACATAGCTGTGTTTGACAAACTCGTAGATAAGCTCAAAACAGACGGCTTTACCGCAGATGAAGTGAAGAATATGAAAAACACCTACCTCACCAGCTTCTATTATAAACAGGAAACCAATGCGGCTCAAGCATCTTCATTAGTTGCAAACGAGGTAGTCCACAACAATTGGAAACGATCCCTAAGCCTGGCTGATGATGTGAAAAAATTAACCGTTGCGGACGTAAATAATGCTTTCAGGAATTTTATAGGCAATACCACCTGGGTTTACCAGGGCGATCCTAAAAAAGTAGATCCTTTAAACTTTACTAACGGCACGCTCAAAAAGGGCAGCAATCCTGTGAGCAACTAAGCCATAACTACAACCTTATCGCAAAAGCCTGTGCAGAAGTCACAGGCTTTTTTATTTCAACGAAGCCCATTACCTCGATAATTCACCCTTGCTTACAGTTAAACAATTATAATTATAGAAAGCAAACAAGTTCAATTATGGCGGCGTTATATCTGCAACTACCATGAAGCCTATATGCAGATTACAGATCAAACATTAGCCCGCGTTGCCTGTCAGCACAAGGCCATAAAAGATTATATAGACCACTTGCCTCCTAAGGCAATTTACAACAGAATTCAGAGCAATGAGTATTCTATCCATGAAACTATTGCTTATCTTACCCGATATCACCACGTTTTTTTAGAACGCCTTAACTGCATTAAAAAAGAGGTAAATCCATTTTTTGAAGTTTACAAACCCGATGAAGACTCTATCTTCCCCTTCACAAACGCAAAAACCACAGGATCTCTTCTTCATGAGTTGTATCGGCTTAGAAATGAAATATGCCAGTTTTTAGAAGCACTTGAACCTTCCGACTGGAAGCGTGTGGGCACCCATGCGGCTCTGGGCAGGCTTGATGTGAGCCAATGGCTTGAATTCTTTCTACTTCACGAGTCGAACCAACTCTTTAAAGTATTTAAAATGTCTGGCAGTTTCTGGACTACTGAGTTTAGCAGTGAGAACAACATTATCCACTTGCCGCGAATAAATAATCAACTCAGCGAGATGGCAGGATAGAGTTGGAAACATGATTCTAATGAAAGAAGCAAGCCGAATGGCTTGCTTCTTTCATTTTACACCTATTCCAGAGCAGAAACAAACAATAAATAAACAAAAATTAACCATTTATCTCATGTAAAGTCGGAAATGAACCTACTTTATGGATAAATTTTAGTAAAAAGCTTAAAATTTTCACGGTATTATTTAGAAATTGTCAAAATATATTTACTTTAGCCAATATTATTTCACAACAAACAACTAAATACATTAAATAAATCTTCAAATAAGTAAATGGCTAAACTTGAGTACATCTGGCTTGACGGCTACAAGCCGACACAAAGCCTTCGCAGCAAAACCAAAATTGAAAAAGACTTCAGCGGCAAACTAGAAGATTGCCCGAACTGGAGCTTTGACGGATCTTCCACACAGCAGGCACCCGGAGGCTCGTCTGATTGTGTTTTGAAACCGGTTTTTATCTGTGCGGACCCGCAACGGAAAGATGCTTTTCTAGTGATGTGCGAAGTACTTGATTCTAGCGGAAATCCTCATGAATCAAACGGGCGTGCCACCATCGAAGACGATGACAACGATTTTTGGTTCGGTTTTGAACAGGAATATTTCCTCTGGGACGATGAAACCAATAAGCCTCTTGGCTTCCCTTCACGTGGATACCCTGCACCGCAAGGCCCATATTACTGCTCAGTTGGTGCAAAGAATGCATATGGGAGAGAGATTGTGGAGGAACATCTTGATGCCTGCATAGAAGCAGGATTGAATGTTGAGGGAATTAACGCTGAGGTTGCTGCCGGACAGTGGGAATTTCAAATTTTCGCTAAAGGAGCCAAGGAAGCTGGCGATCAAATTTGGATTGGACGTTACTTGCTAGAACGAATCGGTGAAAAATACGGAGTGTCAATCAACTGGCATTGCAAGCCTCTTGGCGAGCTTGACTGGAATGGTTCAGGTATGCATGCAAACTTCTCGAATTCAATTTTAAGATCTGCGGGCAACAAGGAAACTTACGATAAAATCTGCGAGGCTTTCCGTCCGGTTGTTAAAGAGCACATTGACGTGTACGGCGCCGACAATCACCTGCGTTTAACAGGCAAGCACGAAACAGCATCTATAAACGACTACAGCTATGGCGTATCGGACCGCGGCGCATCCATCCGCATCCCGCTTGTTACCGTGCAAAAAGGCTGGAACGGTTACCTGGAAGATCGCAGGCCGAATTCTGCTGCCGACCCATATAAAGTTGCAGCTCGTATTATTAAAACTGTAAAATCAGCAGTCTAAACCAGCTTCCGGCTTATAAAAGCTCCCTCGAGGAGCTTTTTTTATGCAACCTGCCAGGCAAAGGCTTTCTGAGTTTATGAGAAACGTATACAGCGATAAATTCAATTATATTTAGGGCTTAAGCTTCCAGCCATGGACAAACAGCAGATTTCAGTTTTCATAAAGGAGCACCATACTGATAAAATCAAGTTCGCGTTTGCAGACATCGACGGAATACTTCGCGGAAAAACAATCAGCACGAAAAAGTTTTTAGCCGGTCTTGATGATGGATATGGCTTTTGCGATGTGGTTTTCGGATGGGACAGCGCAGACGCTCTCTACGATAATGGCGAATTGACGGGATGGCACACGGGTTATCCCGATCAGCCTTGCCACATAGACCTTGCCACTTTCCGTACTATCCCCTGGCAAAATGATCAGGCATTCTTTCTGGCTGACTTTAGCCGGCACGATGGCAACGATCTTCCTGTCTGCCCTCGCAGCCTTTTGAAGCGAATTGCCCATCAATGTGATGAAATGGGATATCATGCTGAGTTTGCCCAGGAATTTGAATGGTTCAATTTCAATGAAACCCCCAAAACTTTTCAGGAGAAACAGTTTTCAAACCTGGAGCCCCTCACTCCCGGCATGTTTGGCTACTCAATCCTTCGCACGTCACTACATTATGACTACTACAATGATCTTTTTGACTTGCTGGGAAAATTTAATATCCCAATCGAAGGGCTGCATACCGAGACTGGTCCCGGAGTTTATGAAGCAGCTATAGATCATTGCGGCATTGTGGAAGCGGCAGACAGAGCTGTGTTGCTAAAAACGGCAGTAAAAGAAATTGCTTATAAGCACGGCATTATGGCATCTTTTATGGCAAAATGGAACAGCGGCCTGCCTGGGTGCAGCGGACATATCCATCAAAGCTTATGGACAAAAGACCAGTCAAAAAACCTGTTCTACAACACTGAAAATAAGTATGATTTAAGTGAATTGATGGAGCATTACATTGCAGGGCAATTGCATTGCCTCCCTTACATTCTGCCTATGTATGCTCCAACGACAAATAGCTATAAAAGATTAATTGAGGGCGCATGGGCACCTACAACGGTAAGTTGGGGCTTTGAAAACCGCACCACAGCCTTGCGGGCTATTGGCTCATCGCCAGCATATTGCAGGTTAGAGACCCGTGTTCCGGGATCTGATAGCAATCCATATTTAGCTATGTCGGCAGCATTGGCTTCCGGATTATATGGCATCAGGCACAAACTGCCTTTACAAACTCCGCCGCTGGCTGGGAATGCCTATGCTGATAAAAGCGTAACTAAGCTTCCGAAAAATTTACTCGATGCAACAAACGCAATGAAAGATTCCGCCATAGCGAATGAACTGTTCGGAGATTCTTTTGTGGATCACTTTTGCAATACACGCATTTGGGAAAGCCGCCAGGATTCCGGTGAGGAGAATTGGGAACTAAAAAGATATTTTGAGATCATTTGATCAGGCGTAAATGGATTATTTTTCAATTATATCGAAAGCCTGGGAAGGATACGACCCATCAAAGAAGATTCTTCGGATTGATGATATTAGTGCCCAGGTATCAACAAACCACGTTTTCAGGATCCGATATGATGATGGAGACATCATAATTGCCAAATTATCTTACTTCGGGAAATATGAGCACTTCAGAGAAGATCACCGTATCATCCATTCCCTTTCAAACAACCTCCTCTACCCTTTTGAAAATTTACTTGCCAAATCACTTTTAAAAAACAACCGTGTTTACACATGCCGCTACAAGCATGGAAAGGAAGATGCATGGGTGGTTTTTTACAACCCGGTTCGTGTGCAGCAACGCATGCCCCGCAGATTGGATGAGCGGCACATCCGGAAATTTGGCAAACAGATAGGCAAATTCCACAAAGCATGCGCAAGGGTGAAGAATGTACTTCCAAAATCTTCCAAAACATTGCGCACAGACATCCAGGCATTAAAAGAGCAGCTCGAAAGAAATCCGGAGCAATTTGGCTCCCAGGCAAATTGCAATCTTCTGAAACATCATTGCGAGCAGTTTATAAAGAACCGGGCCAAGCACAATCCCGGCTCTTTCGACATTTTGCCCGTCTTTATCGATTGGAACATTGGAAACTTCTCTGTCACCAATAAGCTTGAATTGTACTCACGCTGGGATTATGACTGGTTCAGGATGAGCTATCGTGTGTTAGACTTCTATTTTTTCAGCCGGGTGGTTTCCGACATCGGCGACCGCACCGTGTTCAGCTACCTTATTGACCCACTTATGGAACCGCGTTTCATTATGTTTCTGGAGGAATACAACAAAGTGAACCCGCTTACGGCCAACGAAATCAGGTTCCTAAAGGAGATGTATCGCTTTTTCATCTTAAACTATGTGATCAAGGATGGTAACTACTTTTTCCATGAGCAGTATGCGGAAAAACTACAGAGAGAAGCCTACGAAATCTATCTGCCTTCAGTAGAAAAGTTCGATGTGCAGCCAATTATTGACGCTCTAAAACTGAAGTAACATGGATATCCACGATTTCAAGTCTGTAGTAAAAAATTATCAGGCAGTCTTCTTTGATGCGTTTGGAGTGTTAAAGAATTATGACGGATTAGTTCCGGGCATCACCAATACGTTCGACTATCTAAAAGCCGAAAAAAAAGAGTTCTTCATTGTTACCAACGATGCCTCTCGCAGCCCCCAACAACTTGCAGAAACCTACCATAACTTAGGGCTACATGCAATAAATGCTGATCATATCATCTCCTCAGGAATGTTAGCCAAAGAGTTCCTGGACCTCAAAGTGCATAATGGCATTGTTGCCTATCTCGGCCCTGCCAACTCTGCACATTACATTGAAAGCTCAGGCCTGCACACCATGCCAATCAGCGATGTGAATAGTAATAACATGGAAAACGTAAGCGTGTTGGTGTTTCTTGATGATGAAGGTTTTGACTGGTCGTCTGACTTGAACAAAGCCATAAACCTATTGCGGAAAAAGCCAATTCCGGCAATCATCGCAAATACTGATTATGCTTATCCAAGAACGGCAAATGAAGTTGCTATCGCGATTGGTGGTATCGCTAAAATGATCGAAACTATAGTAGGCCGTGATTTTATCCGCTTTGGAAAGCCAGACTCACAAATGTTCATGTTTGCCTATGATATTGTAAGAAGCCGGATTCCGCTTGCTAAGAAAGACATTCTGATGGTGGGCGACACTTTGCACACTGATATTCTGGGTGGGAATAAATTTGGTCTGGATACCGTTTTGGTTTTTTCCGGGAACACACTGGAGCACCAGGCGGAAACGAGGATAAATTCCACGGGTATTGTGCCAACTTACATCTGCCGGGATGCAGTGGTTGGATAATTAACCGAAAGTCAAACTAAATCCCGTTCGAGGCATTTATATGTTCATCACCAAAAACGATAACGTTGCCTGAAAATAATTCCCTCGAACCCGTTCATGCGAGCAGCCGTGTAGCTATTATCGATATTTTAAGGGGCTGGGCACTACTTGGAGTTGTGATCATAAATTACACGGTGTTCTTAGGTTTATCAAAAAATCCGGGCGCATACCACAATGATGTAACTGCTAAGGCGGTGCATGCATTTTTAAATCTGGTGTTCGTCTCCAAATCCTGGACACTGTTAAGCTTTCTTTTTGGCTACGGTTTCGCAGTGCTGATCAGAAACCTTCAAAACAAAGCATTAAATCCCGTCCCTTTCTTTCTCCGGAGAATGTGGTGGCTTTTCGTTTTGGCACTCATTAACAGCGCTCTGTTCTTTGGTGATATTTTGAAAGACTATGCTTTAATGGGCATAATTCTACTTTTCTTCAACAAGCTTAGTGGAAAGGCGACTTTGGTGATTGCCGTACTGCTTCTTGCAATTGTTCCTGTCGCCAATGCTGTTGTGAGCCGCATTTTTCCCGCATCTGATCACATGGCCTCCTTATTGCCCATGCTACGCAGCTCCAACATTATTGACGTGGTAACTTTTCATTTGAAAGCAACCTATTACCAGGAAGTCATACAACCCAATTATGCGATAACTATCCACCTGATGATGTTTGCTTGCGGCTTATTCGGATTCTCTGCTTTCAAATTTGACCTGTTCAGCCGGATACAAAAGAAGCCGGGATTATTAAAAAGCATCTTCTGGTATAGCCTTGCTGCTAAAGTTGCACTGACAATAGCTGTTTATCTGCTGAATAAGATAAAACTCGATGTCATACATTACTACAATCCGCAATACCTGGGGGTAGCAGCAACTGTAATCTGCATCGTATCGGGGATTTACTGGCTCTTCTTGTGGGGCAAAGCCGATAGAATCATGAAGTACCTGGAAGCCATCGGACGAATGACACTCACTAATTATATCGTGCAAAATATAGTTTCGCTATTGATATTCTCCGGAGCTGGATTTGCAGTTTTGAATGCACATCATCCTGCATTTTATGTTGGAATAGCCTTACTAGTGTACGTTGTTCAGGCTTTGTTCAGCCGATGGTGGCTTTCTCGATATCAATTTGGCCCAATAGAGTGGATCTGGCGGCAGTTGTGCTATCAAAAACATCTTCCTCTTAGAAAATCAGGAGCTTCTTGAAAGCTGTTGGTAATAATATTTTGATATAGTATAAATTAATATCTTTACCTGAAAGCACAGGCTACCACATGAGCATTTTAAAGATCACAACCTTCCAGGCGTATCTTTTTTGGGAAAATATTGATAAAAACCTTCAAAACTTATCATTACGGCTGTCGTGGATCAGGGAAAAGACCGATCTTATTGTTCTGCCCGAAATGTTCAGCACTGGTTTCAGCATGAACGCCCCAACACTTGCCGAAGAGATGGGCGGCAAAACGATGTCGTGGATGCAGGAGCAGGCTGAAAAATTCAATTGCGTAGTAACCGGTAGTATCATCGTCAAAGAAAAAGGAAAGTTTTATAACAGATTGATCTGGATGCGGGCTGATGGCTCGTACGAAACCTACGATAAACGTCACCTGTTCGGCTTAGGCAAAGAAGACCAGGTTTATACAGCAGGCACAAAAAAGCTTTTTGTAGAGCTAAACGGATGGAAAATCTGCCCCATCATCTGCTACGACCTTCGTTTCCCGGTTTGGTTGCGAAACACTCCGCCAGAATACGATATGCTTTTAGTCATCGCGAGCTGGCCGGAAAAACGCTCTTTGCATTGGCGCACGCTTATCCCGGCACGGGCTATAGAAAACCAGGCTTACGTGGTTGGTGTGAACCGAATGGGGCACGATGGCAATGAAGTTTATCACTCCGGCGATTCTATGTGCATAGATCCGAATGGCAATACGGTCTATTACAAGCCCAACGATGAGGATCTTTATACGTTTTCTATTTCCAGCGAAGAAGTTGAAAAATGCAGAAGGGCTTTCCCGTTCTTAAAAGATGCGGACAGTTTTAAACTGAAGATGTAAGTTCGCTTAGATCTCGCGGTTGAAGTCCCAGCTCTCCAGATAGTCCGCCACCTTCCGCACGAAAGATCCGCCCAAAGCACCGTCCACCACGCGATGATCATACGACAAAGAAAGGAACATCATATGCCGTATACCAATCATATCTCCAAACTCGGTTTCAATAACAGCAGGTTTTTTCTTGATTGCCCCTACTGCTAAAATTGCAACCTGCGGCTGATTGATGATCGGGGTTCCCATCACGTTTCCAAACGAGCCCACATTGGTAATTGTAAACGTGCCGTCTTTCACCTCGTCTGGTTGAAGCTTATTGTTGCGGGCACGGTTTGCAAGATCATTTACAGCCTTTGTGAGCCCAACCAGGTTCAACTGGTCAGCGCTTTTTATCACCGGCACAATCAGGTTTCCAGAAGGAAGCGCTGTTGCCATACCGATGTTAATATCCCGTTTCTTGATAATTTGCGTTCCGTTTACCGAAACATTGATCATCGGCAGATCTTTAATTGCTTTTGCCACCGCTTCAATAAAAATCGGAGTAAAAGTTATTTTCCCGCCTTCGCGTTTTTCAAAGCTGTTTTTTACACGCTCACGCCACTTCACCATATTGGTTACATCAGCTTCTACAAAAGATGTTACATGTGGCGAGGTCTGTTTGCTGTTCACCATATGCTCGGCAATGAGCTTGCGCATACGGTCCATTTCTATGATTTCATCTCCACCCGATACTGAAGTAACTGGCTTGACCGGTTCAGACCTCTGAGCTGAAGGCTGTTGAACCTGGGCTTTCGGAGCTTGTTTGGGTTCTTCCTGCTGCTGGGGAGCAACGGAGCCACTCCTGGTTTTTAGATATTCCAGAATATCCTGCTTAGTTACCCTTCCCTCCGTTCCTGTCCCCTGGATTTTATCCAGTTCGCTTATCGCGATATTTTCCTCCGCGGCAATGCTGCGTACCAGTGGCGAATAAAAGCGTTGAGATTCTGAAGTATTCTCAACCGGGGTTTCTTTTTCAAGCTGGCTTAAGCCCGGGATATCCTGCGCAATGGAGGCTTGGGGAACAGCCTGAGCTTCCTCCACCGCTTTTTCAGCCTTTACAGCAACTTCTTCCTGCTCACTTCCACCTTGCCCTGCCGTTTCTATGATGGCAATTACATCTCCCACCTGCGCAACGTCATTTTCAGCAAACAACTGCTTTACCAATTTGCCGCTAACGGGCGAAGGAACTTCAGAATCTACTTTATCAGTAGCGATTTCCAATACCGAATCGTCTTCCCTGATTACATCTCCAGGATTTTTTGTCCACTTGATGATGGTGGCTTCGGTAACGCTTTCGCCCATTTTTGGTAGCAGAAGTTCATATTGCGCCATAGAGATGTTGTTTTGGGTTAGTGTATCTCAGCAAAAGTAACTCTTTTTTTTTAGCCTAAAGCGGCTCAGCTATCACCCTCTTGCAGATCGGCTTTTATCAAATCCAAAAGCATGACAAACGCACTTACTGCAGACCGTTGAATATTTTGAATACGCTTATTACCGAACTGAAATCTTTTGGCAACAACCTGATGTTTGTTCGCCACACTGATCCAAACCGTTCCAACGGGCTTCTCGGGCGTGCCGCCATCCGGACCGGCGATTCCCGTCACCGCGATTGCATAATCAGATTTATAGTTGAGAATTACTCCACCCGACATTTCCTTCGCGGTTTCTTCGCTGACAGCGCCGAAACGGTCCACGGTCTCTGTTTTCACACCTAACATAGATTGCTTTACCTCGTTAGAATATGAGATTGCTCCGCCCAGGAAAACACTGCTGCAACCCGGATGTTGGGTGATCACATGAGAAATATATCCGCCGGTGCAGCTCTCGGCTACAGCCAAGGTTAACTTGTTTGCGTCCATCAAGTCGAGGATGGCTTTTTCGAGCGGCTTATCTACGTCAGTGATCAAATACTTAGAAATGCGTTCCTTCAGCTGCGATTTATGCACATTGATTTGTTCAGTCAGCTCTTCGGCATTTTGCCCAAAGCCGCTGAGCCGCAGCCTTACCTGGCCAAGATTTGGGAGATACGCAAGTTTAATATGTGAAGGCAGTGAATCTTCTATATCTGCAATCTGCTCAGCCAGAAAAGACTCCCCCACTCCTGCTGTTAACAGGGTTTGGTGGACTATCGCCGGCAAGGTGAATTGCTTCCTTAAACGCGGAAGAGCTTCTTCCTCCATCAGGTACATCATTTCAAACGGAACTCCCGGCATTGAAATAAACACCTTTCCCGATTCTTCAAACCACATTCCCGGTGCTGTGCCATTTTTGTTCAGCAAAACGGTGCAGTTTTCAGGAACATCTGCCTGGCGGATATTTACCTCAAGCATCGGGCGGTTATACTTGGCGAATATTCCCTCAATGATTTCCAAGCTCGCTTTATCCTGCTTCATCCCAACACGGAAGTATTCCGCTAAAGTCTTTTTGGTGATATCGTCTTTAGTAGGGCCGAGCCCGCCTGTAATGATGATTACATTAGCCCTTGCTGAAGCTTCGTCAAGAGCTTTTAGAATGTGTTGCCGATCATCCGATACGGAACTGATTTGCTTTACCGCGATGCCAATTAGATTTAACTGCTGCGCAATCCATGCCGAATTTGTATCCACAATCTGACCGATGAGGATTTCATCGCCAATAGTTATGATCTCTGCTAACATTCTAGAAGTTATTGTAGTAATCGCGACGGCGGCTCAGTTTCAGATCCTGCAAAATAGAAGCCTTCACACGCAGGTCAACGCTATAGCTTTGATATTGCCCAAACGGAACCCATCTGAAGGAAAGGTCCCAGCAATGTAAATCACGATAAATAGAGAATTGTGTAAGGCTTAATCGCTTCGTTTGAAAATCAAGTCCCGATGTATATTGCACCTTCCACTTCTCAGTAACACTGAAATCTCCGTAGAAGTTAAGCGTGTTGTTGATGGCCGAGGTTAGCCCCGGTCGTGAGTAGTTAAAACTGTAAGCCGCACTAATATTCCATGGCACATTGAAATCTACGAATGCGTTTGGATCGCTGCTGATACGGTTTAATGCTTCGTTTTGCGCAGGAGTCATGGATGCTCTATTTGCCGTAGCCTGCTGCATGTTCTGCGACCGGCTTTTTGCTGCCTCAGAATTGAAGCTAAAGTCAAAAGATAATCCAAAGTTTGTCAGGCGAGCTAAACCGCCATTTCGCAAAAGGTACCGGTCAATTCTGTTCCCGGTGGCATCGAGCTGATAAGGATCAAAAGAGCCATGAAAGTTGACTCCAAATTTTTGCTTGAAAAAAGAAGTGCGGCCGTTGAAGCTGATTTCCGAAAGCCGAAATGAAGATGCTGCCAGGTTATAGCTCCCGTTAAACGATAGCCCTTCGATAATTGGGATTTTTATCGGGGCGTTTGAGGTATCGCTTTTCGAGCGGACTTTTGCTTCTATGTTGTTATCCAGAGAGAATCCTACTGCTCCAAACCTGCCAGCACTCGGGCCTCCGTAGAGTGTTCCCTCGTAAATTGAGTAACTAAGATCTGAAGATCCTACAGGAGCGCTGTCATACTGTCTGAAGAAGCCGTATTTCGACTGCGAGAAATCCGGGCGATAGTTCAGGCTGACGCTCGGCGTCATAACATGGCGCAAAGCCATCAAATTACCTTTTTTGAAATTTTTAATTCCGTAAACTTTCGTGCTCAGGCCAGTGCTGAGGCTATAGTCGTAAGCTCGGCTAAATCCTGAAACAGTATCTGTAACGGTTGGTTGTCCAGCTAGGTATCCTTTTCTGAAAGTTTGCAAATACCACTTCTCGCTGTAATTCACGCTCGAGTTAAACTGAAAATACTTGAATGCATTCAGAGACAAACTCACGGGAATATTATGTTGAACACCATTTACGAAGTTTCTCATGCTGCCAGGCTTAAACAGCAGATACTCTTTTGTGCTGATGCTGTTGCTTCCCTGCAGGCTGTAGCCAACGGAAAGCCGCTGATACCATTTCTGCTCACCAACCCTGTCCTTCTTATCAAAAGGGCTAATTGTCGACATATTCAGACTGAATTCCGGTAGCCTGAGCGTGATATTCTTGGTAGCAAAATCCTGACTGTGCGATAAAGCGGATGTGAAATTAAATAAACCATTTGCAAAGGTTTTGCCGTAGGCAATACTTGAACTTGTGTTGTTCCTGGTAAGCTGATTGACATCATACGTGCCGCCCGCTGCAGTTGTTGAATAGTAGCTGCTTGTACCAAAATTTACGCTTGCACTGAATGTTGTTCCAGGATTTGCCTCGGTGCGCTGGCTGTGGGACCATTGCACATTGAAATCTTTCTGTGGCTTGTACTGAGGAGTTCCTTCCACTCCGAGGCGGGTTGAAGCAAATCGAAAATTCAGTGACCCATCGTATTTGTAGTTTTTGCGGTAGCGAGCCAGGGTGCTCAATTCATAAGAGCCCTTACTGTATAGTGATCCTCGCACCTCGGCATCCCATAAATCTGTTAAGCCGATGTAATAGCCCAGGTCGTTCATGTAAAAACCTCTCGTGGGATCTTCGCCGAAAGACGGGAATAAAATACCCGAAGCTCTTCTGTTTGTTTTTGGGAAAAAACCGAACGGAATAGCCGCCGGAAAAGGAATATCTTCAATTTCTAAATAAGCAGGTCCGGTAATTATCTGCTTTTCTGTAACCATGCCCTTCAAAATGTGTATCCCAAAATGCGGGTGCGGCAGATTGCATGTACTGTAAACTCCGTTTTTGAAGAAGCCTTCGTCGAATTCATTTTTTTTAAATTGGGCTGCCTGCAAATATCCTCCTTCTACTTCGGTGAAAACGCCGTAGGTCTTTCCCTTTTTAGTTTTGAAGTTGAACACGAGAGAATCAGTTGTAGCCGGAGGTTCGGAACCTTGCTTCAAAATTGGACGGCCACGATAGCGATGTGTTTTAGGGTCTATAACTCCCGTTGCAAAAACCAGGTTGTTCTTTTGATCGAGTCGCACAAAATCAGCGTCCAACTCAAAATCCTCATAACTGATCCTCCCTTTGCCATACAGGTACACCATATTATTCTTCCGATCGAACCGAATTGAATCTTCTGCACTATATTTGACCTCTGAATTTAAGCCTTTTGATGAGCCGGGCTTTATAGCAATAGTATCAGTCTGAGCCCGTTTGGCTGTATCGGCGTAGGCAGTTTTGCCAGCCGTTGATGCAGGCTGTTGTGCATACAAGCTTGCAGAAGCAAGAAGCAGCACAATTAAAAAGTTATATCTGATTAAATAAGAGGTAGAAAAGTTCAAAGTCAATAATTGCTTTAACGGTCAAAATTAATGAAAATAATACCATCAAGACGAGTAGCGGCGGGCTTTGCAGCCGTGTTTTTTTGCAGCCTGCTGGTATCGTTCACCAATAACTTACAAACAGATACTTATCGTATAAGGACCATCGTAATTGATGCGGGGCACGGTTCCGATATCCGCGGTGCAAAGGGCAGCCACGCTCGCGAAGAAGTTGTCACCCTTCAGGTAGCTCTGAAACTTGGCAAGGCGATCCAGGATAATATGAAAGATGTAAAAGTAATCTACACCCGCACTTCAGACCTGAGCGTACCTCTTTACAAGCGCATAGACATCGCCAATAAGGCAAAAGCTGACTTGTTCATCTCCATTCATTGTAATTCGATAGTAAATAACAGAAGCACAACCCGGGGCGTAGAGACGATGGTAGCAGGCACGGCAAGGCTCGGCGAACAAGACCTGGCTCTTCGCGAAAACGCCGACATTCTCCTGGAAAAAGACTACAAGAAAAACTACAAACAACCTATTATCGATCCGGAGGATATGATTGTGTTCAACATGATGAAGCAAAATCTTCGCTTGCAGAGCATACGATTGGCAACACTCATCCAGGACGAATATGTAAAAACCGGGAGGATAAACAGAGGAGTGAAAGAACAGCCTCTTGCAGTTTTGCAGCCTGCTGGCATGCCCGCTGTGCTTACAGAAATCGGTTTTATCAGTAACCCAGAGGAAGAAGATTATATCAGCTCTGAAGCCGGGCAGACAGAAATTGTGAACTGCCTTTTTAACGCAATACAGGCCTACAAGAAACAATTAGAAATTCAATAATGCCCCGGTTATAGACGGGTTGTGGAAAAAAACGGCTTTTTTTGCCTCGGCATATATATAATTTAGTGAATCATCGTTTTAGTAGCGTGCTGCATGAAGTGATGAGCGTGCCGTATATTTTAAAAAGATCTTTTGTCGGGCACTTTCCGGCTTAGAATATTGGGGACTTAAATTCTATACTACATTGAAAAGACTTCTATCTGGCTTTACTGCTTTGATGCTATGCCTGCCTTTAGTGTCATTCAAAGACGATCCAACCAAACCTGCTCCTGCTAAGTACAGAATAAAAACTATTGTTTTAGATGCAGGGCACGGCGGCAAAGATGGGGCAACCCACGGCTTAATTTCCAGGGAAAAAGATTTGACGTTAAAGACCGCCATCAGTTTAGGAAAAGCTATTGAAGCTAATATGCCCGACGTTAAAGTTGTGCTTACCCGGACAGAAGACGTATTCATTCCGCTGTACGAGCGCATGAATATCGCTAACGACTTAAAAGCCGATTTATTTATTTCCATCCACGTAAATGATATGCCGGTAGAAAGCCACCGCGTAATATCATCTTACAAACGTGATAAGCATGGCAAAAAGATACCTGTTTATACTACAGTAACACGAAAAGCCACTTCGACCAGAGGTGTGGAAACCTTTGTTGCGGGATCTGCCAGGCTAAAAGAACAGGACGTGGTTCTGCGGGAAAATGCTTCCATCTTGTTAGAAAAGGATTACAAGGACAATTATGATGGGTATGACCCCAATGATCCTGAGAGTGTGATCATCTTAAACCTGCTTAAAAACTCCTTCCGCGAACAAAGCATCCGGCTCGCTACTGCCATACAACAAGAATACATCAAGACTGGGCGTGTCGATCGAGGCGTACAGGAACAAAGCCTGGCAGTGCTAAGACATGCAGGGATGCCTGCAGTGCTCACAGAAATAGGTTTTATCTGTAATCCTGAAGAAGAACGCTACATGAATTCGGAAGCAGGTCAAAACGAAATCGTAACTTCGTTGTTAAACGCAATTCAGGCCTACAAGAAGCAGGTTGAATTCGAATAACTCATAACGAAGGCATTTTGAAAAAAATCACTAACGAAACAAAGGTTGGCGTACTCGCCATTGTGGCAATTATTATCCTGATAATAGGATACAGTTTTCTAAAAGGCAATGACGTTTTTTCGAGTGAAAACGAGTTTTATGCCAGGTACGATGAAGTTAGCGGGCTCGGCGTTTCCAAGCCAGTATTGGTAAATGGCTTTCAAATCGGCCGTGTGTCAGCGCTTACCCTGCAGCCCAACGGCCAAATACTTGCTCAGTTCAAAGTAGATCCAAAATACGAAATTCCAAAAAACACCATAGCCCGTCTCGCCAGCACAGATCTTCTCGGCGGAAAGGCCATCATTTTTGAGCTGGGAACCAGCAGGCAATTTGCTGCCGATGGTGATACGCTAAATGCCAATATGCAAAAAAACCTGTTGGAGCAGGTGCAGCCATTGCAGAAAAAAGCAGAGCAGATGATCGGCAGGCTCGATAGCATATTAAGTTCCATGAACGCAACCTTAAGCCCCGCCTTCCAGAAGAACTTCAACAGTAGTTTTGAAAGCATCGCTCATACCATGAAAACGTTGGAGGGCACAACCAAAACAATGGATGGGCTGGTAACCTCACAAAGTCCGCGAATTGCGAGTATGATGGCAAACCTGGAGTCTATCACCGCCAATTTTAAAAACAATAACGAAAAAATAACTTCTATCCTGACTAACATTAACCAGGTTACAGACGAAGCTGCTAAAGCAAATTTCTCGCAAACCATGTTGAACGCTAACAAAGCAGTTGCCGATTTACAAGCTACCATCACAAAGGTGAATAGCGGGCAGGGTTCTTTGGGGTTATTGCTGAACGACAATAAGCTCTATGATAATCTGAATAGCTCTGCGGCAAACCTCAATAATTTGATGATAGATCTGAAAGCTAATCCTAAGCGCTACGTGAGCTTCTCTGTTTTCGGAGGCAAAAAAGATTAATTTTTAAAGACTGAAAGTTTGCCCTTCGATAGCTAATTGCGTGTTGGTAAATACGGTACGGCTCTCATCCAGCAATGGAATTAAATCGCGGTAGCGGGCAGAAAAGTGCCCTATTAATAATTGGCGAGCTCCGGCGGCTTTTGCTACTTCGGCTGCCTGAAGGGCTGTTGTGTGATAGGTCTCGGTTGCTCTCTCAAGCATATCATGCATGAAGGTAGCTTCGTGGTACAGCGTATCCACATCTTTAATGTTATCCAGATATTTCCAGCTACAAAGAGTATCTGAACAATAAGCATAGCAACGGGGCTTATCCGGCTCCATTGTAAGCTCCAGCGCCTTATGAACCATTCCCGCATTGTCTACATAATCAAGGCCTCTTTTTAAGCTCGGGATGAATTCCTTTGGGATATTCAGCGCCTCCACTTTCTCTTTTATCGCCTTGCGAAGTCTTTTCTTTTGGATGAATTTAAAACCTGTGCAGGAAATGCGATGGTTCAGAATAATCGACTCTATCTTAATGTCACTGTTCTCAAATATCTGTCCGCTTTGTTCCGGGTTTATAGCCTGGAAGATCAAGGGATAGCGGAGTTCGGTTTCGGAATGCCTGAACTGCACTTCAATAATTTCCTGCAGCGCCGCCGGACCGAAAACATACATCGGCTTGGTTCTGCCGTTCAGGTGCAATGAAGAGAGAAGGCCAACGAGCCCCAGGTAATGATCACCATGAAGGTGGCTGATGAAAATGTGGTTGATGCGCTGGGCCTTTAGCCCGTATCGCAAAAGCTGTAGCTGCGTGCCTTCGCCGCAATCTATCAGATAGAAATGCTCATTGATATTGAGCAGCTGAGAACTTGGATTTCTGTTAAAGATTGGAGTTGCCGAACTGCTGCCCAGAATTGTTACCTCGAACGTCATGCAGTAGGTTTATCGGCAAAGTACGATGTTTGTGTTTAGAAGAAACGCTTATTTAACTTCCTTTTTCAGCTCTTTCTCTATCTCTTCCATGAAGATAAGATCGATGCCTTCTTCCACGTTTTTCACAATGGTTAGTACATTGTCTAACTGAGAAATAGTAACAAGCCTTGATGTGTTGTCATTTAAGCCGGTGATGATGAAACTTCCACCAGAGTTTTTGCAAATCCGGTGGCCTACAAGCAGGCTGCTAAGGCCAGAAGAATCCGAATATTTTACAGCAGAGAGATCGATAATAACATTGCGCTGCCCCTCTGTATTGATCAGGATCAATTCAGATTTTAGTTGAGGCGAGATCAAGCTGTTGAGCTTAGGCTCGTTCAGCTTGATTAATATATATTTCTCATGCTTATCAACTGTAAATTTCATATCCCTTTTCCCTTTTAGTGATTTATCACAATATTAAAGATTTTTTCGATTTAATTCAAACGGTTCAAAAATTCACGTATGTTGCTTTCAATTCGCTTCAAGGGTTCTGTTGCATCGACTTTTCTAAAGGCTTCACCGGTGATATGTTCGTACAACTCAATATAGCGTTCTGAAATGGAATTCACTACTTCGGGTGTCATCTCCGGCACAACCTGCCCATCTTTGCCTTGGAAACCATTTTCAATCAACCATTTCCTTACAAACTCTTTCGATAGCTGGCGCTGTGGCTCGTTTGAAGCCTGCAACTCCTCGTAGCCATCTTTATAAAAATATCGCGAAGAATCGGGAGTATGAATTTCATCAATCAGGATAACCTTTCCATCGGCTTTGCCAAATTCGTATTTGGTGTCCACAAGGATGAGCCCTCTTTCGGCGGCCATCTCTGTCCCGCGGGCAAAAAGCTGCCGGGTAAACTGCTCCAACTGCACGTAATCTTCCTCAGAGACAATATTGCGGCGAAGTATTTCTTCTCTTGATATATCCTCATCATGCCCAACGGACGCCTTTGTGGTAGGCGTGATAATCGGCTCAGGCAGCTTATCATTCTCCTTCAATCCCTCGGGCAGTTTCACTCCGCACACCTCACGCTTGCCTGCGTTGTACTCCCGCCACGCATGCCCTGCTAAATAGCCCCGGATCACCATTTCCACTTTAAATGGTTTACAAATGCGCCCAATGGTGACGCTTGGATCGGGAACGTCGATCACCCAATTAGCTACGATATCTTGCGTAGCATTTAAAAACTTCGCAGCAATCTGGTTAAGCACCTGCCCTTTAAACGGGATCGGCTCCGGCAGCACCACGTCGAACGCGGAAATCCTGTCGCTCACCACCATCACTAAAAACTTGTCTTGTATCGTATAAACATCCCGAACCTTGCCCTTGTAAAAATTGGTTTGACCGGGGAACTGGAAGTGTGTTTCTTTAATTGCCATTACTGGATGTCTCCGTATGCTCTGAGAATATTTTTTACTAGTTTATGTCGTACAACATCCTCTCCGGTAAGGTAGATGATGTCGATGCCTTTGATATCGCCGAGTATCCGCAGCGCAGTGTGCAGCCCCGATTGTTGCTTTTTTGGAAGGTCAATTTGGGTTACGTCGCCGGTTACGATGAACTTAGCGGTTGGGCCCATGCGGGTGAGGAACATTTTCAACTGCATATCGGTTGAGTTCTGAGCCTCGTCAAGAATTACGAAACAATTGTCGAGCGTACGCCCACGCATAAATGCCAAGGGAGCAATCTCAATGGTGCGGTTTTCCAGATACACCTTCAGCTTTTCTGCCGGGATCATGTCATCCAGGGCGTCATACAACGGGCGCAGGTAAGGGTCGATTTTTTCCTTGAGATCGCCGGGCAAAAAGCCGAGGTTCTCCCCTGCTTCAACAGCTGGGCGAGTTAAGATAATACGCTTAATTTCTTTGTTTTTCAAGGCTCTTACAGCCAGAGCAACTGCCGTGTAGGTTTTCCCTGTTCCGGCAGGGCCAATGGCAAAGATGATGTCGTTCTTATTGATGCTCTCAACCATCTTTCGCTGGTTGGCGGTACGAGCTTTCACTACTATCCCGTTAGGCCCAAAAACTATTGCCTCGCCCCCGGCTGCAGACGGCCTTTCCGCCACTTGCTCTCCAGGCGTGCTGGCCGAATGAGTAGCGCCAAGTATATGCTCCAGATCATTGCCTGAAATGGTTTGGAATTTCTCTACGTGATCAATTATTTCAACAAACCGAAGGCTGAATGCCGCCAGTTCCGCTTCATCGCCCAGTACTTTGACATCGCTGCCCCTGGCTACAATTTTAAGCTTCGGAAAATGCTTTTTTATAATTTCAAAATGTTCATTATTTGATCCCCACAGTACCAAAGGGTTGATGTTTTCAAGGCTCAGTTTTAATTCGTTCAAGATGTGGTATTTTTAGTTCCTGGTATTTTTGTGCGATTAAAATTCAATATTTGCACAGGCTAGGCCTATCGCAAGATTAACAATAAATATTCACATTTTTAATGGCAATTATAACACTTACAACCGACTTGGGCTACAAGGATTTTTACCAGGCAGCCCTGAAAGGAAGTATTTTGAAATTGCTGCCGGATGTGAATTTAATCGATATTACTCACAGTATTTCTGCATTCAACATTCCTCAGGCTGCATTCGTTTTAAAAAATGCATACCCATATTTTCCGGCTGCTACTGTGCACCTTATCGGGATTGATTCTGTGTTCAATGAAAACACCCGATACCTGGCCCTGAAGTACAAAGGGCACTACTTTGTGGGCTCCGACAATGGCATATTTTCCCTGCTTCTGGAGGAGGATCCTGAAGAGGTTGTGGAGCTGAACATTATGCAAGATCTGAAATTCCTCCACTTCCCTCTCACTGACATTTTCGCCAAGGCATCCGCACATCTGGCTAAGGGTGGCAAGTTGTCTGAGATAGGGATTCCAGTCACCGAACTGGAAGAAAAAGTACATTTGCAGCCGGTTATTGAGCGGGATGTCATCCGCGGAAGCGTGATTTACGTGGACTCATTTCAAAACGTAATCACTAACATCACCAAGGACCTTTTCAGCAACATTCAGCGCAATCGGGAGTTTACTTTGTATTTCAGGAAGAATGAATCTATATCGCAGCTCAGCTGGCACTACAATGAAGTGCCTGAAGGCGAGAAACTTTGTCTTTTCGGCATCAGCAACCATCTTGAGATTGCCATAAATAAAGGGAATGCAAGCGGGTTGCTGGGCTTGCACCTGGGCGATATTGTACGTGTAGAGTTTTATCCGCCTATAGCGGTATGATGTTTGGTAAATTTATCTGATGAAAAATCTTCTGTTCATACTAATCATGGTTGTTTCGTTTTCTGCAAAAGCGCAGTTGAGCGTGCAGGAATACAAAGCGCAAAGCAAGAAAATAAGCGAGTTGGTTGATGAACGAAACGCCAAATTTGAAGAATATCAAAGCAGCCTGGCAAAAAAGAGCGGCATTTTTGGCGGCAAGACCAAGAAAGATCTCGAACGCTCCATAGAATTGCTGACCCAAACCGTGGAAGCGGATAATCAGATACTTCAGGAAACGCAAGCCTTGCTGAACTATAAGCCGACAGAGCGCACCAGATCCGACACAAAGCTAACTAACAAGAGTACTACGGCTCTCAGGGATTCAATCGCTGCGCTTCGGCAAAACAATTTACTGTTAGCAGAGCGGGCGATGGCGGTGAAAAAGGAGAAAAATAACTACACCACCGTAATGCTTCTGCTTGGGCTGGCAGGTTTGGTACTCCTGTTATCATCTCTGCGCAAAACAAAATAATACACTTTCAAGTTCCGTTCTGGGATACGCCCTCCTAAAACACTACTTTTATTTTTTGCTGATTTCGTGCGAATACGGTTATTATATTAAATGAGATTGACTATTTGGGGTGCAGCACGGCAAGTAACCGGCAGCATGCACCTGTTAGAACTTGAGAACTACAAAATACTGATTGACTGCGGACTTGATTATGAACGCGATACTTACCAGGAAGAAAACGCAGAATTTCCGTTCAGGCCGGAAGAAATAGATATTGTAATACTTACCCATGCCCACATAGACCATTCGGGCAACTTGCCCACGCTTGTGCGGATGGGCTTTAATGGCCAGATACTCTGCACACCACCGACTGCCGACTTAGCCGAGCTGTTGCTCCTGGACTCGGTAAACGTTTTCCTGAGAAGAGAGAACAAGCGCCACGGCAAACGGCGCAGCAAAGGCGGCCCAAAACCTCTTTATCTTCAAAAGCATGTAATGGACACGGTGGAGCGGTTTGTGACAATCGGCTTCCATAAATCTTTTCGGTTAAATGGCGATGTAGAGCTTGAGTTTGTGCCCGTTGGCCACTTGCTTGGCGCTGCAGCGGTTGTGCTGACGGTAAAAGAACATGGTTCTGAGCGGAAGATTGCCTTTACAGGCGATATCGGACGGAAAGGGTATCCTGTGCTTACCGATCCCGAGCCTATCCCACAGGTTGATTTTCTTGTTTGCGAATCTACTTACGGCGGCCGTTTTCACACCAGCGAGAACACCATCGAAGAAACACTTACTAAAATCATTCGCGAAACCTGCGTAAAAAATCCTGGAAGGCTCATTATCCCGGCTTTCAGCATTGGCCGCACGCAATCGCTGGTTTACAGCCTGAACAGAATTTTCAGCAAAGGGCTGCTTCCGCCAGTAAAGATTTTTGTCGACAGCCCACTTGCCAGCCATGCCACAAACGTTTACCGGAAGCACCACGCTCTGCTCAACGAAGATTCTCAGGAATTTTATCGCCAACAAGGAGACGAATTCGAGTTCGATAACCTGGAATATGTAAAAGGCATGAACGAGAGCAAGGAACTTTCCAACTATCTGGAGCCTTGTGTGATCGTATCGTCAGCAGGAATGCTGGAGGGCGGGCGTATACAAGACCACCTTTTCTACAATATTCAGAATTACTACTGCACCATTTTGTTCATCGGATATTGTGCGAAGGGAACGCTGGGGCACAGATTGTTGCGTGGCGATCCTGTTGTACACCTCCGCGACCGTGAACTATCAGTTTATGCAACAATCAAAAAAACCGACCAGCTAAGCGGGCATGGCGACCACAACGATTTGATGGGAACCGTAAGATCGCAGGACAAAGAGAAGCTACAAAGGGTTTTTCTGGTACATGGTGAAGATGAAACCCTAAATGCTTTTGCGTCTGCTTTGCAGAATGAAGGCTACAAAGTTTCCATTCCTAACAAAGGCGAAGTTTTCGAACTTTAATCTATCTGGTGTATTAACAAACCAGCCAGGAATTTCGGTTCAAACCATGTGGATTTTGGAGGCATCACCTCGCCAGCGTCTGCGACGGCAAAAAGCTGATCAATTGCAGTTGGAAAAAGAGTAAATGCAACATCAAATTCGCCTTTGTCGACCTTGACGGCGAGATCTTCGGGCGGAACATTTCCTCCCACGAAGCTCATCCTATCGTCTGTTCGTGGATTGCTGATTCCGAAAACAGGTTCGAAAATCCGGTCCTGAAGAATACTCACATCAAGCGTGTCAACGGGGTGCAACGACTGGTAAGTTTGTGACCTGGCTTTTAATAATTGCCATTTACCTTTAAAATACATCCCAAACTCATGGATTTGTTGCGGTTTGCAGTCAATGGGCTGCTCTTCGAAGTCGAAATCCGGCGAAAGCCTTTGCAACAGCGATTCCACGCCCAACTCTCCAACGCTCTTTACCAGCCGATTGAATTCAAGTATCCTTAACTGATCTGTAGCCATGTAAACACTGCTAAAAAAGTTGTATTCCTCGGTACCTCGATGTTTCAGATTCAACTTCCGGCGTTCTATACCAGCCGTACAAGCTGCAGCCGCACGATGGTGGCCATCAGCAATGTAAGTCGCTTTCATATCTGCAAACAAGGTTGTCAACTTTTCAACTTTGCTATTATCATCTATTTTCCAGAGGAGATGCCTGGCATTTGCCGCCATGAAGTCGAGCAGAGGCTTTGCATTTACAACATCTGCTATTAGCTCTTCGACTGAATTATTTGGACGATAAGCGATAAGTACCGGATTAGCATCTATGCCGGTTTGCTGAAGATATTCGATCAGGTTTTTCTCTCTTTCAGCACGGGTGAGCTCGTGTTTCTTGACAGTATTATTGAGATAATCGTCGATGGATGTAAGTGTCCATAGCCCGGTTTGGCTCACTCCCGCCCGCTCAATTCGGTAAACATAAATTGCAGGCTTATCATCTTTAACTAAAACCCCACGTTCCAAAAATTCATCAAAGTTTTCATTGATCTTCTTGTATGCCAGTTCCTTTTTAGACCCTCGCAGATATGGATTCTCCACATCGGGAACCAGCATATTTGCGTACGATACGGGATTTTCCTTCACAATAACTTTCGCGTCCCGGATGGTCAGGGTTTCCAAAGGCAGCACTACCTCAGCGGCAAATTCTGCTGCAGGATGAATTCCAACAAAGGATTTAATAGTGGGCATAGTTCAGCAATGTATGCAATAACAAGTATTGAATGCAATTGTTAAACCCAAAAGCCATTAACGAAAAAAGCACAGGAACCGAAGTTCCTGTGCTTTTTCATATTCGAATTTCGTCAGCCTATTTGTTGAAGAAATCTATAATTAAGTTGGCAAGCTCCACGCCTATCCGCTCCTGAGCTTCGTTGGTTGCGGCGCCAATGTGCGGGGTCAAAGAGATTCTTGGATGAGTTAGTATCTCGGCACGTGGAGTTGGTTCATTATCGAAAACATCCAGACCTGCAAAACTTACTTTCCCAGAATTCAGGGCTTCAACCAAAGCGAGCTCATCGATAGTGCCTCCGCGGGAGCAGTTCACAATCCCTACGCCCTTTTTCATCAAATCAAACTCTTCTTTTCCTAATATCGGCTTTGCCGCGAATGGAGTGTGAAGGCTGATGAAATCTGCCTGTTCGATCAACTCAACAAAGGTCGCCTGCTTTACGGGAAGCTTGATGCTTGCGCCACCGGCAAAAGATAGTTCAAGCTCAGACGGCACATCCGTAAGATCGTAAGCCAGAACATTCATGCCCAGGCTCAAAGCAACTTTAGCAGTTTCCCTGCCAATGCGCCCAAAACCCACAATCCCAATGGTTTTGCCCCTAAGCTCAACACCCTTGGCATAAGCCTTTTTCAGGTCGTTGAATTTAGAACCTCCTTCCACAGGCATTTTGCGGTTAGCATCCAATAAAAATCGCACACCTGCAAACAGATGAGCAAATACCAATTCGGCAACAGAAAGCGATGAAGATTCCGGAGTGTTGACAACTGCGAGCCCTTTTTCGCGGGCGTATTCAACATCGATGTTATCCATTCCCACGCCGCCGCGACCAATTAATTTCAGGCTTGGAGTAGCATCAATAAGGTCTTTGCGCACCTTAGTTGCACTTCTAACGGTGATTGCGTCGTAATTCTTAAGTTCTGTTGCAAGCTGATCTTGCGGGATATTCTGAGTATCTACCTGAAAACCTGCTTTTTCAAGCATTTCTTTGCCTACCGGATCAATTCCGTCGTTAGCGAGAATTTTTATCATTTGTACCTGATGAGAATTGAAGTCACGAAGGTTCGCTCCGCGACTGCTTGTTAATTAATGTTGTAAGAAATACGTTTATCCTTTTTGCTGATCTGCAAAATCCCGCATAGCGTCTATCAGCACATGCACGCTTGTAATAGGAAGTGCATTGTAAATAGATGCCCTAAAGCCGCCAACGCTCCTGTGCCCCTTCAATCCAACAATATCTCTGTCTTCCACAAACTTCAGGAATGGCTTTTCAAGTTCTGGATTCTCCATCACAAAGCACACATTCATGCGGGAGCGATCTTCCACCTTGCAAGTACCTTTGAACAGCGGATTGCGGTCTATCTCCTCATATAAAGCACGTGCTTTCGCGATGTTTTCTTTCTCCAACTCAGCAACTCCACCCTTGGACTTTACCCAGCGCAGGTTCAGCATTGCCACATAGATGGCAAATACCGGCGGTGTGTTATACATCGAACCACCGTCAATCTGAACTTTGTAGTCAAGCATTGATGGGATTTTACGATCCACTTTCCCTAATAAGTCGTCTTTTACTATTGCGATTGTCAAACCCGCCGGACCGATATTTTTCTGAGCCCCGGCGTAGATCAAACCAAAGTCTGCGACATTGATTTGGCGGCTGAGGATGTCGGAAGACATGTCACACACCAACGGAACCGAACTTTTCGGAAACGCATGAATCTCGGTACCGTAAATTGTATTGTTAGAGGTTACATGCAGATAAGCTGAATCGGCGGGCACCTCGAAATCTTTGGGGATGTATGTGTAATTGGCTTCTTTAGAAGATGCAACCACATTTACATTGCCAAACAATTTGGCTTCTTTGATTGCTTTGCTCGCCCAAACGCCTGAATCCAGGTACGCAGCAGTCTTGTCGCTGCCGAGTAAATTCTGAGGCACCATAGAAAATTGAAGGCTCGCTCCGCCTTGCAACAGAACAACAGAATATCCTTCCGGCACGCCCATCAACTCCTTGATCAAACGCACAGTTTCGTCTACAACAGCCTCGAACTCCGACGTACGATGCGATATCTCAAGAATAGACAAACCTGTTCCGTTGAAATCCAGTACAGCCTGAGCGGCTTGTTTAAAAACTTCCTGTGGCAGGATACATGGTCCTGCGCCGTAATTGTGTTTCATGTATTGATTATATTGATAAGCCAAAATTAGAAGAATTATATTTATAACACTATTTGTTTTTCAATTTTGCAATAATTTTAAAATTAAGCTGACGGGATGTTAAATAATTGGGTATTGCGTACTGGTTGTTGTCAACATCTTTTATCCACAAATATGATACCGTGTTGTTGATGTTGAGCAGATTAAACACCTCGGTATACGCAATTACATTGTGAAAGTATTTTTTCAAAAAGGCAGGCTTGTGAGCGCATTCAGGATCCAGAAAATCTTTAGAAAAACCAATATCGACCCTTTTGTAGGCTGGAATTTTAAACACGTCCCGGTAACGCTCAGCATCGGGTGGACTGGCAGGTAAGGCTGAGCCAAACAGCACATTCAGGTGCACTTTATACGTGGGGCTTTTCAGCAGCTTATCCTGGAAAAAAATTGAAAAGTTCACCCGTTGATCTGTTGGCCGCTTCAAATATCCGGGCTCAACCCGAAGCACATTTCCTGAAGCATCTTTTTGCAGATAAAAATCATCTTTGATGTCTTCCTCTGTTTTCATTAAAGATAGCCTGAAAGAAGATGTGAGCCCCTGCACAAACTCGCCGCTCACGCTAAAATCAGCACCCGCAGCGTAGCCTTTCGCCTCCTGATCAGAATAATACCGGATGCGTAAGTTCTCGATATTGTACGGAGTTAATTTATCGAGTTTCTTGTAATACAATTCCGAAGTGAACTTCAGGGATGTGCCCAGCCCAGTAAAGGCGTAATCAGCTCCCGTGAGGAAATGAAGTGAACGCTGGGCTCTCGCCGAAGGGTTCAAGGATCCATCAATATTGCGCAGTTCGCGATAAAACGGCGGCTGGTTGTAAGACCCGGCGGAGAAGCGCAGGGCAAGGTTTTCTTTGCTGGCTGGGCGATACAAAAGGCTCACACGCGGGCTCACCAGGAATTCGCTGGTGTATGAATTATAACTACTCCGCACCCCAGCTAACATCGAAAGTAGCTGCGAGAATTCATATGTACTTTGCACATAAGCCGTCACCTTATTCATTGTGACGTTGTTATCCGCATTCACCACATCGTTAAACACCAACGGACCAGGATTATTCGGCAATGTGTAACCCGCAGAATCACTCAACGAATATTCATGTAATTTATCTACGATAGCTGAGCGTTCCAGCCTTGTGCCAAATTGCAAATAAGAATGTTTTTGTTGCAGATAGCCCCTCAGTTCTGTGCTGTACAATGTTGCGTTAAGACTATTTCGGGCGTGGTCCGTGTAAGAGCCAATGCCGCGGTTCGTTTTCGCCTCGCCAAAGCCCGGCACTTTTTGGACTTCTGAAAAAATGTAGGAGCCGTTTATGTCAAAAGTTTCCTGTTCAAAAGCATCAAAAACAGAGCTGATCCATTTGATATTAAAACGATCAGATGCTTTGTACAGAAAGGTCAGTGCGGCCATGCTGGTCTGGTAGCGGTCGGCTTCGCTGCCTTCGTAATCTACATCGAGCTGCAGGACTTTTTCTTGTGTACCGAAAGTAGTTTGCCGGCTTTCGGGCGTTAGCCCAAAACGGCTCAGGTTATATCCCGCCAATGCGGAAAAACTAAGTTTCGGATTAATCTGCAGTCCGTACAAAGCCTGGAAATCATAAAAGTGCGGACGGTAAGTGCCTTTGGTCTCCTGCGATTTAAGAATATTCTGATTCGCTTTATCGCGGATGCCCAGCAAATAATATCCTTTCCTGTTGTTTGTGGGAGATTTCACTGAGGCCGATAAGCCGAGCAAGCCTCCGCTGATAACTGTTTCCATTGTGTCGGGCTGCGCATAGCGGACATCAAGCACCGAGGAAAGCTTATCACCATACTTTGCTTCAAATCCGCCCGCCGAAAAGCTCACTCGGCTAGTCAGCTCGGGATTTATAAAACTCAATCCTTCCTGCTGGCCATTGCGCACCAGTAAAGGGCGATAAATTTCGATATCATTGATGTATACCAGGTTTTCATCAAAATTGCCGCCCCGCACAGAGTATTGAGAACTTAACTCGTTATTGGATGAAACCCCCGGGAGGGTTTTCAAGATCGATTCAAAGTTCCCCGAAACAGTTGGAAAATCTCTCAGCAGCGCAGGATTGATCGACGCCGCACTACTTACACGGTTACTATTTGCATCCACCTTCACATCGTCAAGCGAACGTACATCCCTCGCAAGCACCACATCCTGCCTGAAGATTTGCCCCTGCTCAAAGTGAACTTCAAATGTCCTGCTAAGGTATCCTGTCGATGAAAAGGAAATTTTTAGGTTTCGGGAACTTGTGGGAATGGAATAATAGCCGGATTTGTCGCTCTGCGAAACAGATTTGGAGTTTTGTATTTTAACAGTAACTCCCTCCAGAGGCTCACCAAGTTCATTCTTGATTATTCCTGTTATACTGCGGTTCTGGGCTACAGCGATGCCGCCAACAAACACCAGTATAAGCAGCAAGAAATATCTCATGAACGATTAAGCTTGAAATACCTCAGGAGAAGTGCGCTTTAATTCTGCTATCGCGTCCGTTGGGTTTGCGTGAGAGAAGACGGAGTTTCCAGCCACCAGCACGTTTGCACCAGCTTTTAAAAGCGCCTGCGAATTCTTGCTGCTGATGCCACCATCAACTTCAATAAACAAAGAATCATTTTTGCCTGCAGCGAGAGCCTTGAGTTTGCGAATTTTAGAATACGTATTCTCAATAAATTGCTGTCCGCCGAAGCCCGGATTTACCGACATGATCAGCACCAAATCAAGCTCATGGATAATATCTTCCAGCACGCTGACCGGAGTGTGCGGATTTAGCGAAACCCCTGCCTTACATCCCGCCTGCTTTATAGCCGTAATTGTGCTGTGGAGGTGGGTACAGGCTTCATAGTGTACTGTAATCACATCAGCACCTGCATCCTTGAACTGCTTAATGTAGCGCTCAGGATTTACGATCATCAGGTGTACGTCCAAGGGCTTTTTGGCATGTTTGGCTATGGCCTGAAGAACAGGAAATCCGAAAGAGATATTAGGCACGAAGACACCATCCATAATGTCCACATGAATCCAGTCAGCTTCGCTGTTGTTAATCATTTCAACGTCTTGGCGAAGGTTGGCAAAATCTGCCGATAAGACCGACGGGGCAATCAGGTGCTTCATGTCTCAAATATAGAATTTTTGCAGTTTGCCGGACCAGCTAAACTGTTAGTGAATTGTGGTATCTTGGCTCTAATGAATAAAAATCGTCTGGAGGCTTTTAGCGATGGCGTAATAGCTATTATAATCACCATTATGGTGTTGGAACTGAAAGTTCCTCATAGTTCAGCAATTGCAGACCTCCGCCCGCTTATTCCTGTAATCCTAAGCTATGTGATCAGCTTTATCTATGTTGGCATTTACTGGAACAACCATCATCATATGCTTCAGGCGGTTACAAATATCAACGGCCGCATCCTCTGGGCTAATTCACATCTGCTTTTCTGGCTCTCGCTTGTGCCCTTTGTAACCGCATGGATGGGCGAAAATCATTTCGACATCTGGCCAGTGGCATGTTACGGCTTTGTACTTTTGATGAATGCCGTCGCCTATACCATACTTTTAAAAACCCTGGTGAACTATCATGGAAAAGAATCAACTCTTGCTAAAGCAGTTGGCTCAGACGGTAAGGGCAAGATCTCGCTGGTGCTCTATTGCACAGGTATTGCAACGGCCTTTATTAATGAATGGATCAGCCTGGCTCTGTACATACTCGTGGCGATCATTTGGATAGTACCAGACAAACGGATTGAAACCAAGCTTGCACACAAAGATTAGTCGGACTGTTTCCCTCCCACGTTCACCACAATGCCAAAGCTCAAAACAGAGTTTCCGGCTGTAAGAAACTCTCGCTTTTTTAAGCCAAAGTTGCTCCCGCTTGTGTATTGTAACTGAACGGCAGGAAAAATTCTATAGCGGGTGAAGAAGACCGGCTCCAGGAAAATATTGTCTTCTGTTGGCTGAGCGATGCCGTTGCGTGTAAAGTCTTTCATGTTTACATAGCTGATCCGCAGTGCTGTTCCATAACTGATGGGGAAAGTCTTGCCAAACAGCTTAAAGTCCCCCTTATCCTTTGAACTATAGTTTACCTGTGCAAACCATTTTCCGAACTTAGCTTCCTGCCTGTCGGATGTTATCCCAGCTGAAGTTTCATTGCGAAAAGTGCGGTCACTGTTGCCACTGCCAAAGCCTGTGTATACTTCAAGAATGCGGTTGTTCTCTGCACCAAAAGTTGTAAAGTATCCGGCGCCCGTTTCAAGCAGGTTATGTTTAAAATCCTTATTCTTTCGCTCACTGTTCATGATTGAGCCGTTCAGCAAGATTCCAATATGATCGGCAACGGCATAGGCACTATTAAAGCTGGTGTTGCCTTTTAGGGTGATGTGGGCATCGGCATTCAATTCTCCTTTTGCACTCAGCATGGGTGTGTTGGGCACGTTGGGGATGTAGGCGGACGAGCAGGCGGATAAGAAAAACATCCCGCCAAGGGCTGCAAAGATGTTTATAAAAGCTTTAGATAGAATAAGTGAATGGTTGAACATAGATAAAGTGAACGCATTAGAATTGGCAATATTCTCATGCGAAATAAGGAAGCGCCGGAAAAATAACTAACATGTCTTGAAAAAACGCGACAACAAAAAAGGCTGCCTCTTCAGGCAGCCTTTTTGATTATCCAGCAGTTTCTTCTTTCTTTTCTTCCGGGCGTGGAGGCCGTGGAAGAAGAGCTTTTCTCGAAAGCTTGAATTTACCTTGTTTGTCGATATCGAGAAGTTTCACCCGCACTTCATCACCAACCTGGAAGATACCGTCCATAGTCTCGTAACGTTTCCAGTCGATTTCTGAAATGTGAAGCAATCCATCTTTGCCAGGCATAATCTCAACGAAAGCACCAAACGGCATAATTGACTTAACCTTACCTTCGTAGATTTCGCCAACTTCCGGCTTAGCAGCGATGGCTTTGATACGCCCAACAGCTTTGTCAATAGCGTCTTTGTTATCAGCAAATATCTCAACGATACCCTGGTTATCTTTTTCTTCGATAGAAATAGTAGCGCCAGTTTCACGCTGCATTTCCTGAATGATTTTTCCACCTGGCCCGATAACCGCACCAATGTATTCTTTATCGATTCTAAGTGTAACGATCCGTGGAGCGTGTGGTTTGTAATCTTCACGAGGCTGAGAAATGGTTTTCTTCATCTCATTCAGGATGTGCAAACGTGCTTCTTTAGCTTGCTCTAATGCTGCAGTTAACACTTCCCAACGCAAACCATTAATCTTCAAGTCCATCTGGCAAGCCACAATACCTTTTTCAGTACCTGTAACTTTGAAGTCCATATCGCCCAAGTGATCTTCGTCTCCAAGGATGTCGCTAAGGATGGCGTATTTACCATTTTCAGGATTTGTGATCAAGCCCATCGCGATACCAGAAACCGGAGATTTGATCTTAATACCGGCATCCATCAGTGCTAGCGTTCCGGCACAAACCGTTGCCATAGATGATGAACCGTTTGATTCCAAAATATCGGATACTATACGGATGGTGTATGGGTTTTCTTCAGGAAGCACTTTCTTCAATGAGCGCATAGCCAGGTTACCGTGACCAATCTCGCGACGGCCGGCACCCCGGTTAGGGCGAACCTCGCCAGTTGAGAAACCAGGGAAGTTATAGTGTAAAAGAAATTTATTGTATCCGTTGATGAAAGCACCATCAATCATCTGCTCATCGCTTTTAGCGCCGAGGGTAACAGAAGTCAAAGATTGTGTTTCGCCACGTGTAAATACTGCCGAACCGTGAGCTGCTGGCAAATAGCCAACTTCACTCCAGATAGGGCGCACAGTCCGTACATCGCGACCATCCAAACGCATTCCTTCGTCTAATACAAGATTACGGATTGCATCGTACTGCACATCATGGAAATATTTTTTAGATAAGAATCCGGTTACGTCATCAATACCTTCACCTAAAGAAGCGATGAAGTCCATCAAAATCTCACCGAACTTATTGCCACGCTCATGCTTAGGCAACTGAGACTTAGCTACAGCATAGACTTTATCGTAAGTTGCTGCAAAAACTTTATCTCTTAGTTCAGGATTGCTTTCCTCGTGGCTGTACTCACGTTTTGTAGTTTTGCCAACCATCTCAGCCAGCTCTTTTTGAGCCTGAACCTGTATTTTGATAGCATTGTGAGCAAACTCGATAGCTTCCACCATTTCAGCTTCAGATATCTCACTGCACTCTCCTTCAACCATTCCGATGTCATTTGCAGATCCGGCAACGATGAACTCCAAAGTAGCACGCTCTAAATCGCTTCTTAACGGGTTAATCACTAATTGTCCGTCAATTTTCGCCACACGCACTTCAGATATTGGGCCGTTGAACGGGATATCAGAAACTGCAAGAGCAGCAGATGCAGCTAATCCCGCAAGGCTATCCGGCATAATATCTTTGTCAGCCGAGATCAGAGAGATCATCACCTGGGTATCTGAATGATAATCTTCAGGGAACATTGGGCGTAGCGCACGATCAACCAGGCGGGAGATTAAAACCTCGTAATCTGATAAACGTGCCTCGCGGCGTAGAAATCCTCCGGGAATGCGGCCTGTAGCAGCGTATTTCTCCTGATAATCTACAGATAATGGCAAAAAGTCTGTTCCCGGCTTTGCGCCAATAGATGATACAACAGTTGCAAGCAACATTGTATCGCCCATTTTTACTACTACAGAACCATCGGCTTGTTTGGCCAGTTTGCCTGTCTCGATCTCGATCATACGGCCATCGCCCTGATCAAATGTTTTTTTAATTGCGTTATAACTCATGTTTATTTGATATTGATGCGCTTTTCCTCTTTTGAGCACATCGTGTTTTATGTGGTGTTGTTTTTAATGCAAAAATAAAAAGCCACCCCGAGAATTGAGATGGCTTTTTTGTGCTTTGTTCAGATCTATTTAATTATATCTCTTAACTCTAAAGCTTTGATGATTGCACGATAACGGTTGATATCTTTTTTGTAAAGATACGCCAGTATCGCACGGCGCTTACCAACAAGTTTTTGAAGAGATAATTGCGTAGAAAAATCTTTCTTGTTCTTTTTCAAATGCCCGGTTAAATGAGCAATACGAGAAGTAAATAATGCTACCTGTCCTTCTGCAGAGCCTGTGTCGGTTGCACTTTTGCCATGTTTGGCGAAAATGTCTTGTTTGTACTCAGTACTTAAATACATTACTTGAATAATATTAAAGCGTAAAAAATTTGTTAATTGGCTGCAAAGATAGGGTTTGCCAACCAGTTGTGCAAGCTGAGCAATAACAATTCAGCCCCGAGCTTTATCACAAACCCGGGGCTGAAAAATTATCTGAGGCTCTACGACTAATGACCGGAGTGGCCGTCAACGCCGTGAGCGTGGCCGTGGGCAAGCTCGTCAGCAGTGGCTTTGCGCACTTCAAGGATTTTGCCTTTAAAATGCAGGTCCTGTCCCGCCATCGGGTGATTCAAATCAACGGTAACAGAAATCTCGGTTACTCCTGTAACCCGTGCCTGGAACTGGTGGCCTTGATTGTCTTGTAAAGGCAAAATAGAACCTACCTCTGGTAGGTCATTTCCCTGGAACATATCTATCGGCAGCTCTGCGATGGCGTTCTCGTCTTTTTCGCCGTAAGCATCGCCAGCTGTTAATTCAAAATCATACGTATCGCCAACGCTTAAATCTTGCAAGTTCTCTTCAAATTTTGGCAGCATCATACCAACTCCATAAAGAAATACTAAGGGGTTTTCTTCAGTAGCTTGTTCAACGAATTTTTCTTCTCCGTTTTCATTTGTGTACAAATCGTACGTAAGCGCAACTACGCTTTCTTGTTCAATATTCATGTTTTGATTTAATTATATCTTAGGAGAAGAAAATAGAATTTATCCTGCCTAAGTTGTTTGTTTTAATGCTTCGGTAACAGTTGTAACGGGCAACTGACAGGTTCTGTTTTTACAGATATAAATTTTAGTAGTGTCGCTCCATTTGTCTTGCAGCAAAGGTAATGTTCCTGTTGTGCCGCCCAAAACTATTTTGTTTGGGATGTAATGTTGCTCCAGTTCTCTCCTTTTTTCCTCAGCTTTCTCACCGGTAATCGCAATTTCATAAATCCCGAAAACTTCATTCAAAAGAAGCGAAGCCCAGTTTGAATAAGATGAGCCGTAGCTTTTAATGTGAGGAAATACGTTCTGAAGCATTTGCCGGGCGTGCTGCAAATAAGAATCATCGTCAAAGAAATGGCCCAGCTTGTAAAAGTTGTGTGCCATGGCTGAGTCTGAGGATGAGATCACGTTGTCCATCACCTCAAACTTGCGTGCGATAAGCTTTTCATCCTTAGCGGAGGTGTAAAACATCATGCCTGTTTCAGGATCCTGGAAGTGGGCGAGAGCATAGTTCGCCAGTTCCCGTGCGTGGGAAAGCCAACTCTCATCAAATGTAGCTTCATACAGCCCGATGAAGCCGTCTATCACAAATGCATAATCATCTAGGAAACCCGTCCCCTCCTGCCCTTTTTCTGAGTTCGGCTTGTATAATCGCTTTACTGAATGATCATTCCCAACGAGATTCTGCAGGATGAACTTTCCATTCCTCAACGCCATATCTAAAAACTCCCGTTCACCAAACGCCCGATATGCATCTGTGAGTCCTTTCAGCATTAAGCCATTCCATGAAGCTAAAATTTTATTGTCGAGCCCTGGACGTATTCGCTTATCGCGATGTTGCACAACCTTCTCCTTCGCCTTATCAACCCATTGCAGCAGCTCCTCTACAGGCATTTTCAACATGCCTGCAAGAGTCTCATCGTCATGCTTACGGAAGAACACGTTGGTGTGCTCTTCTTCCCAGTTACCATCGGGAGTTACATTGAAGTAGATACTGAAAATCTCCTCGTCTTCGCCTAAGATCTCCTTCAGCTCTGCTTTCGTGAAGGTATAAAACTTACCTTCCACGCCTTCGCTGTCAGCGTCGAGAGCAGAATAGAATCCATCCTTAGGTGATGTCATCTCCCGCTTGAGCCATTCTACCGTTTCATAAACCACCTTGCGGTACAGCTCATCTTTGCAATATTGATATCCTTCAGAATACAGGCTGACTAGCTGTGCATTATCGTAAAGCATTTTTTCAAAATGCGGAACGTGCCAGCGATCATCAACGGAATATCGGGCAAAGCCGCCGCCCATGTGGTCATAAATACCGCCAAAAGCCATTTTTTCCAGCGTGAGCCTTGCGGCGATGTTGGCAGCATCATCTTTCATCAGGTGAGCATACCGCAACATGAAAGTCCAGTTGTTGGGCAGCGGAAACTTGGGAGCACGATTGTATCCGCCTTCTGCCATATCGAAGGAGCGCTTCCATGGATTGAATATCTTTTCAAGATCTTGTTTAGTGTAAGCCGCCGTTTGATCAACAAAGGCGAACTTTTCGGTTTCTCTAATCCCTTCCGACAGTCTGACCGCGTATTCCTCGGCTTCCTCAGGCATATCCCTCCAAAATTCTGCAAGGTTAAATAATAGATTTTTCCAATCTTCCTTCCTGAAATAAGTGCCTCCGTAGATCGGGCGCTGATCTGGGAGGCAAAAGCAATTCAAAGGCCAGCCGCCACTACCTGTCATCAGTTGCACCGCAATCATATAGATTTGGTCGATGTCCGGGCGCTCCTCTCTGTCAATCTTTACACAGATAAAGAAATCGTTCATGATTTTTGCCACCTCTTCATCCTCAAAGCTTTCATGCTCCATCACGTGGCACCAATGGCAGGCGGAATAGCCAATACTTACTAGGATTAGCTTGTTTTCTTCCTTTGCTTTGCCTAAAGCTTCCGGTCCCCACGGATACCAGTTTACCGGATTGTGCGCATGTTGCTGGAGATAAGGAGAAGTTTCGTTGATGAGTTTATTCGGCATTTCTGATGGGTTCTGTTTATGCGCTGTGAGTTGCGTGATGTGGGTTGTAAAGGTAAAAGTTGAAGAGACGAAAAGTTTTTATAGTTTTAAAATTCACAAATCCTTGATTACAGTCATGCTGAGGCACTCGAAGCATGTTTCTGAGGTTCGAGGACTTCAGTTGTCTAAACCCTCATGAAGATCACACATATCGAAATATATCGCTTCAGCATCCGTATGGAGCCATTTGTTATCGCCACTGGCACCATGCATTTTGCTCAGAATGTATTTATCCGGGTTTACACCGATGAAGGTTTCTATGGCGTCGGCGAGTGCTCTGCCTTTCCGATGATAGTTGGGGAAACACAGGATACCTGCCTGGCGATGGCAAAGCATTTCGCAACGATCTGGAAGGGAAAAGACCCGCTGGACATCCCCGCAAGGATGCAGGAACTTGATGATTTCACCGCCCGAAACACCACAATTAAAAGCGCCTTTGACATGGCGTTGTATGACATTTCTGCCAAGGCTGCGAAAATGCCACTCTATAGGTTTTTGGGCGGCACTAGGCGTGAAATTGAGACAGACATCACTGTTGGGATTTCCGAACCGGAAACAATGGCTCAGAAAGCTTGGACGTTTGTAAATCAGGGTGCAAAAATCCTAAAAATCAAGCTTGGCAAAGTACCTGAAGACGATGTGAATCGTATTAAACAAATCAGAGAGGCTGTTGGAAAGAACGTGAAAATCCGTATCGACGCCAACCAGGGCTGGAGTTTTGATCAGGCGGCGAATGCCTTAACCCGGATGGAAAAATATAATATCGAGTTTTGCGAGCAGCCCATGCGTGCGCACAACGACCGCTTCCTGCCAGAGTTAATCGCCCAAACTTCAATTAAAATAATGGCAGACGAAAGCTGCTACAGTCATTTCGATGCAGAACGCTTGATTGAAGATAAAGCCTGCGACTATATCAACATTAAGTTTTCGAAATCCGGCGGGATTCTGGAAGCTCTGAAAATCTATAAAACGGCTTCAGCAGGAAAAATTCCATGTATGATTGGCGGAATGCTCGAGAGCCGTATCGCTCTGAGCGCAAAACTTCACTTTGTTTATGCATGTCCCGAAATAAAGTTCTACGACATGGATACCTGTATGCTGGGCCACTTGGAAGACCCAGCCACAGGCGGTGCTTTTTACAAAGGTTTTTTCCTCGACATCCACGAGGCACCGGGCATTGGTGCTGATGCGGACGAGGCATTTTTAAGTAAGTGTGAAAAATTCACATTTTAGCTTTTGCTCAACTCAGCAAAGTATTTGTGGAACAGCGGAATAGTTTCAATACCTTTTAAGAAGTTGGCTATATCCAACTTCTCGTTTGGCGAATGAAGATTGTCGCTGTCCAGCCCGAAGCCCATCAGTACAGTTTTTATACCAAGTTCCTGTTCAAATAAACTCACGATCGGAATACTTCCGCCACCACGAGTCGGAATCGGCTTTTTGCCGAACGCCTCTTCAATAGCCTTTTCTGCTGCTTTGAAAGCAACGCTATTCGTTGGCGTAACTACCGGCTCGCCGCCATGATGCGGAGTGACTTTTACCTTTACATATTTTGGAGTGATAGACTCGATGTGTTTGGTAAACAACTCGGTTATCTTATCAGAACTCTGATTTGGCACAAGCCGCATTGATATCTTCGCGGTAGCTTTTGAAGGCAGAACGGTTTTGGCTCCTTCGCCGATGTATCCTCCCCAGATCCCATTAACTTCTAAGGTCGGGCGGATGCCAGTGTGCTCGATGGCTGTGTAGCCTTTCTCGCCCCAAAGCTCGTCCACGCCCAGATCTTCTTTATATTCCTGTTCATCAAATGGAGCTTTGTTCAGTTCCTCACGATCTTGCGCACTTAATTCCTGTACATCATTGTAAAATCCGGGAATTGTGATGTGGTTGTTTTCGTCGTGTAGTGAGGCAATGATCTTAGCTAGGATTGTGGCGGGGTTGGCTACAGCGCCGCCGTAAACACCGGAGTGGAGGTCGCGGTTTGGACCGGTAACTTCCACTTCCAGGTACGAAAGCCCACGAAGGCCTGTTTCCAGCGACGGATTCTCGAGGCTGATCATCGAAGTATCAGAAATCAAAACCACATCCGCTTTCAGGCGCTCTTTGTTCTCTTTAACGAAGATTCCAAGATTGGAAGAACCAACTTCCTCCTCTCCCTCAATCATAAACTTGATATTACATGCAAGCGATCCGGTTTTATCCATGAGCTCAAATGCTTTTACATGCATGTAAAACTGCCCTTTGTCATCGCAGGCACCGCGGGCATAGATTTTGCCATCGCGAACGGTGGGTTCGAAGGGTGGAGTTTTCCATAGATCGAGCGGATCGGGCGGTTGCACATCGTAGTGGCCATAGACCAACACAGTAGGCAGGGAGGGATCCACTATCTTTTCACCAAAGACAATCGGATAACCACCGGTTGGGCAAACCTCAACATTTTGAGCACCGGCCTCTTTGAGCTTTTCTGCCACAAAGTCGGCGGTTTTTAATACATCGTTTTTATACTTCGGATCTGCACTAACAGAGGGAAATCGCAACAAAGCAAATAATTCCGCCAGAAAACGGGATTGGTTTTCCTCAATATACTTGGTGATATGTTCCATAAATATCCTAATAAACGGCAAAGATATTAATCCCGTTTAGATGTAAAGCCTCGGCATAAAATTCTCCTAAGTGCTTAGTATCTAGTCCCAGCTTGCCGCTTCTTTTGAAGAAGAGGTTCCCTGCAACCTATTTACATCATCCTGATGTTGTTTGATAACCTGTGCTTTTTCAGGAGCGTTTACAACTTGTTCTTTGGAATTTGCTGCGAAACCAACTGCAACTAAAACTACAGCGGCTGCTAATATTAACTTTTTCATGTTTTCTGTTTTTAAGTATGATGTAAAATTTATTCTATATCCCAGTTGCCGTTGTCTTTCTGGTCGCCCACTACTTCCGGGTTGTCATTAGTTGGCTGATCAGCTACTACGTCCCAATTGCCGTTATCTTTTTGATCGGCTACTATTTTGCTTTTTACTGATGGAGTAGCTACTTCTTCTTTTTTGCAAGCGGTGATGCTCAATGTTGCTATTGCGATGATGGCTAAGATTAATTTTTTCATGCGATGTGGATTTAAAGCTTTAGTTGATGATGATTAATGAATGTCCCAGTTGCCGTTATCTTTCTGGTCGCCTACAAGGTTCAGAGTATCGCTAATTGTCTGATCAGCTACTACGTCCCAATTGCCGTTATCTTTTTGATCGGCTACTATTTTGCTTTTTACTGATGGGGTAGCTACTTCTTCTTTTTTGCAAGCAGTGATGCTCAATGTTGCTACCGCGATGATGGCTAAGATTATTTTTTTCATGGTTATTGATTTTTATGTTAGTGAATGATTGTTGGTTAGTCCCAGTTGCCGTTATCTTTCTGATCAGCGACAATTTTGCTCTTTACAAATGGCGTGGCTACTTCCTCTTTTTTGCAGGAGGTGATGCTCAATGTTGCTACTGCGATGACGGCTAAGATTAATTTTTTCATGGTTATTGATTTCTATGTTAGTGAATGATTGTTGGTTAGTCCCAGTTGCCGTTATCTTTCTGATCAGCGACAATTTTGCTCTTTACAGATGGCGTGGCTGTTTCCTCTTTTTTGCAGGATGTAATGCTCAATGTTGCTACTGCGATGACGGCTAAGATTAATTTTTTCATGGTTATTGAATTTTGAGTTTTGATAGATAATTGTTGGTTAGTCCCAGTTCCCGTTGTCTTTCTGATCGGCTACGGTTTTGCTTTTTAGTGATGGAGTTGCGGCTTCTTCCTTTTTGCAGGAGGTAATGCTCAATGTTGCTACTGCGACCACGGCTAAGATTAATTTTTTCATGACTTCTGCTTTTTTTAGATTGATGATTGTAACTAATAATATTATTGCCAATTGATGCCTTCTTGTAAAAAAGCCCAATTTTCTAATGTTTCGATGGTAGTTTAGACAATTGCTTTTGGTGGTAACTTCCTCAAAGTTATATATTTAACGTCTCCCTACAACGTTTAAACTGGAAAATTGGATTTTTTTGTAAACATATATTTGTAAGTTGCGTAAAAGTTAACCCTGATGAGCAAATTACAAGCTTTTCTATTCCTTGCTTTCCCATCTTTTCTTCTGTATTTCAATTGTTATGGCACGAACTACAGCAGGTTAGCTGAGGTCAAGATCGACTCTAATAGGGTAATAGAACTGAATACATTAGGTTACAAAGCCCGTTTAACTGATCCTTCACAAACTATCAAATATGCAGACCAGGCTCTCGAAATGGCCGAGGATATATCATTTACGAACGGAGTTGCTGAAGCGTACCGGATAAAGGGAATAGGTTGGTATTATAAAAACCAAACCGGATTAGCCATTCAAAACTACTTAACTGCACTTCAATACTTTACTCAAGCAAATAATGGTACAGGAATCGCCAGGGTAAACAACAATATCGGAGTTCTCTATCACGATGTAGACTATGATAAAGCTCTTGAATATTTCCAAAAGTCACTTGAATTGTCGGAAAGATATGGCATTCAGGACCTCACCTCAGGACTGTATCTAAATATAGGTACCATTTACCAAAAGAAAGGTAATTACAACACTGCGCTTAACTTCTTTAAAAAAAGCTACGACTCTTTCAATAGGCTTGGCATCGCTGTGGGTTCAATTCAGTGTCTCCAAAACATGAGCATTGTTTACAAAGACTTACGGCAGTTGGACAAAGCTGAATCTTATGCTATTCAGGCTATTCAAAAAGCAAAAGAAAACGACCTAAATATTACCGTAGCTGGCACTAACCTGACATTGAGCAAAATTTATATTATTGAAGGCAAATATGATCAGGCTGAACAAGCGATAAAAGAAGGTCGGGCGTACTCTGACCTTCTTAAAGATGAAAAGTTGCAATATGACTTTTTATACAATGCATACACTTTAGAAGAAAGCAGAAAGAACTACCACCAGGCACTACAATATTTAAAAGAGGTCTACAAGACTGATAGCACCAATTATAATAACAATGTATCTACCCGCATTGCTCTGTTACAGGAACAGTCCAAGAGAAGGGCTCAGCAACAGGAAAATTTACTGTTGAAAGAAAAGCAGAAGTACAGCAAGATCCTAATTCTATCAACTATAGTCGGGTCGGCATTGCTGGTAATCGTCATAGTATTACTATTCAGAGACGTTCGCAAAAAAGCACTTAACAACAAACAACTTACGGCTTTGAACGCTGAAATCTCTTCGAAAAAAGAAGACCTTGATCGAATAAACCACAATTTAGAGGATATCATAGACGAACGCACCAACGATCTTAGAATTAAAAACAAGAAGCTATCTGATTACTCCTCTCACCTCTCTCACCAAATCCGCGGACCGGTAGCTACGTTGAAAGGGCTTATGAACCTTGAACGCGAAGGGTTGATAGAAAAGGAGGAATTTGTGCAGCAAGTTGAAAAATGCGTGAACGACATTGATGATAAAATCCTAAACATCAATGAAATGCTGCATGACCCAAAACAATACGGCTTCCGGAACGCTCAGCAATAACCAGAGCCCACCTCGCTTTTTAAAACCATTATTAACTAAAACCGACCTCAAATTTCTAATTTAGCGGTTTAGAAAGCAGGAGAGATTTTGGAATATTTACAGGGTTTAAATCCTTCACAATTAGCGGCAGTAGAGCAGACAGAAGGTCCGGTGATGATAGTTGCCGGAGCTGGTTCTGGCAAAACAAAGGTGATTACCTGCCGCGTTGCCCACCTCATTACAAAAGGTGTTGACCCGTTCAACATTCTTGTGCTTACCTTCACCAACAAAGCCGCCAAAGAAATGCGTGAGCGTATCATGAAGGCAGTTGGGCCAGAGGCAAAAAACATTTGGATGGGTACCTTCCACTCTGTTTTTGCCAAGATCTTACGGGTAGAAGCGGATAAAATAGGCTACCCACATAACTTCACGATTTATGATACCGACGACAGCAAAAGCCTCATCCGGGCTATCCTTAAGGAGCAGCAATTAGACGACAAGCTTTACAACGCGAACTTCGTTTACAACCGCATCTCATCTGCAAAGAACAACCTGATCTCTTTTACAGAATACCAGCAAAACGAACATATCCAGGCTGAAGATTTTTCAAGCGGCCGCGGAAAGCTGGGCGAACTTTACCAAATCTATGCTCAGCGTTGCTTTAAAGCCGGAGCGATGGACTTTGACGACCTCCTTTTCAAAACAAACGTACTTCTGCGGGAGCATCCGGAGGTGCTATACAAATACCAGAACAAGTTCCATTATTTGATGGTGGACGAATACCAGGATACCAACTTTTCGCAATACTTAATTGTCAAAAAACTGGCTGCAAAAAACGAAAACATCTGTGTGGTAGGCGACGACGCTCAAAGCATTTACGCTTTCCGCGGAGCCAACATCCAGAACATCCTGAACTTTGAAAAAGATTATCCTGACCTCAACGTATTCAAATTGGAGCAGAACTATCGCTCTACGCAGAACATCGTCAACGTTGCCAACAGCATCATCGCCAACAATAAAAATCAGTTAAAGAAAACGGTTTTTTCGGAAAATGAGACTGGCGATAAAATCCGTGTTGTCCGTGCATTCAGCGATAATGAAGAAGGTAAAAACGTAGCGGAGGAGATTGTTCAGCAGCGCTCGTCAAACGGCGGCAAATACCACGACTATGCCATCCTCTATCGCACCAACGCACAGTCAAGAGCAATGGAGGAGGCGCTCAGGAAGCTCAATGTCCCCTACAAAATTTACGGCGGACTCTCCTTCTATCAAAGAAAAGAGATCAAAGATTTAATTGCGTATTTCCGTCTCACCTTTAATCCCAACGATGAAGAGGCGCTGAAACGGGTAATCAATTATCCACGCCGTGGGATTGGCGACACCTCTGTAGAGCGCATCATGATTGCCGCCGACCAGAACAACATCACACTTTGGGAAGTAATAATTGATGCCTCAAAATACCTCGACCCCCGCACGGCCGGCGCTGTAGCTAACTTCGCCACTCTCGTCCAGAGCTTCCAGGTTCTCGCTAAAACACACTCGGCTTTCGACACCGCCATGCACATCGCCCAGCACTCCGGCTTGCTGAAAGATTTGTACGATGATAAATCGATTGAAGGCCTGAGCCGATATGAAAACATCCAGGAGCTCCTGAACGGGATCAAAGAGTTCAGCGAACGCGAGGACATCGAAGCAAAAGGCCTGGACATTTTCATGCAGGATGTTGCGTTGCTTACCAACGACGACAACGACAAAAATCCTGACGCCGATACCGTTTCTTTAATGACCATCCACTCGGCTAAGGGGCTGGAGTTCCCGCATGTGTTCGTGGTTGGGCTTGAAGAGAATCTTTTCCCATCGCAAATGTCGCTAAGCTCTCGTACTGAGCTCGAAGAAGAGCGTCGGCTGTTTTATGTTGCAATCACGCGTGCTGAGAAGAAACTTACACTTTGCTACGCCACCTCGCGGTATCGCTGGGGCACTTTGACCAGTTGCGAACCGAGCCGTTTCATTGATGAGATAGATCCGCAGTTTCTGGAGCTTGATTTTAAGCAAACTCAAAAACCTGCCGGAAACCCATTCTTTAGCGATGAGCGCACTGCCTGGGGAAATCGCCCGTCCACCGCTCAAACCGATTCCTTCTCCAAGCCTAAGCCAGCCTCAGCACCCAAAACAACCTCCATCCTGCCAAAGGCACACATTCCAACTCCCGGGTTCGAAGTCTCCGACACCTCCAAATTGCAAGTTGGTATGGAAGTGGAACATGAGCGCTTCGGTTTTGGAAAAGTGATAAACCTCGAAGGCAACAAGCCCGACATCAAGGCAACGATATTTTTCAAGGAATTAGGACAGAAGCAACTTTTGCTTAAATTTGCCAAACTGCGTATTGTAACATAATTTGTTCCCAAATTCTTACCTTACGGCAATCTCATTTTAACATTATTTGTTAGATTGCTAAATACACCAAACATGGATTTTGATTATAACAGCACACGGAAGAAACTGATTCTTGCAGAATACGGCCGCAATGTGCAAAATATGGTTGCCTACATCTGTACGCTGCCAACTATAGAAGAACGCAACAGACACGCACAGGTTGTAATAGACCTCATGGGTTTTTTAAACCCTCACCTACGTGATGTTGCAGATTTCAAGCACAAGCTTTGGGATCATCTTCACATCATTTCTGATTTTAAGATCGATGTAGACTCTCCATATCCCAAGCCGTCTCCCGAGGCTATTCACATGAAACCCGAGGCTCTTCCGTACCCTCAACACCGCATCCGCTACAAGCACTATGGCAAAACGGTGGAGATGATGATCGAAAGGGCAAAGAACATCGAAGATCCAGATCGCAAGCAACACATGGTACAGTCTATCGCCAATTTCATGAAGATGGCCTACGTTACCTGGAATAAGGATACTGTAGCCGACGAAACTATCATCAGCGATTTAAAAGGCTTATCAAAAGGTGAGCTGGCTTTGCAGGAGAATGTAAACCTCAACAAAGTAGAGTTCCGCACGCCGCCTCCGGGCAACCGCCAAAAGAACCTAAACCAGTCTAACAATAACAACAATAATAAAAACAGGCAGAACAATAATCGTAACGCAGGCAGCAACAACAACAATAACCGTCAGCGGAGTAATAACACCGGCGGCAAACGATACTAGCATCTATCTACTAACCATTTCCAGCTGTGGCTCAGGTGCCGCAAACCCAAACACATGAATGCATTTCAAATAAAGGGCGGCAAGCCTTTAAAGGGAGAAATTATCCCACAGGGAGCTAAAAATGAGGCTTTGCAGATTATTTCTGCGGTATTGCTAACGCCTGAGCTGGTAACTATCAGCAACATCCCCGATATTGTAGATGTAAATAAGCTGATTGCCTTATTAGGCGATTTAGGCGTAAAAGTAAAGCGCATCAGCAAAGACACGTACACTTTCCAGGCCGATGAGATTGATCTTGAGTTTTTTCATTCGCCAAAATTTCGCTCAAAAGGCGGAAGCCTGAGGGGATCGATCATGATTGTTGGCCCACTACTCGCAAGGTTTGGCAGGGCTGCAATTCCTAAGCCTGGGGGCGATAAGATTGGCCGCCGCCGTCTTGACACTCACTTTCTTGGATTTGAAAAACTTGGCGCTAAATTCAACTATGATTCAGAAACTGGCTTTTTCAATGTAGATGCCAGCAATTTGCAGGGAACCTACATCCTGCTTGATGAGGCATCAGTTACCGGTACGGCTAACATTGTAATGGCTGCAGTGCTGGCAAAAGGCACAACTACCATTTACAACGCCGCCTGCGAACCGTATTTACAACAACTTTGCAAGATGCTTAACAGCATGGGTGCAAATATCTCCGGCATTGGTTCAAACTTGTTGACGATAGAAGGTGTCCAGGAGCTGAAAGGCACAGAGCACAGGCTGTTGCCAGATATGATTGAAATTGGCTCGTTCATTGGCCTTGCGGCGATGACGGGATCAGAGATCACCATTAAAGATGTGAAGTTCAAAGAACTCGGGATTATTCCAGAAATATTCAAACGGATGGGAATTCAGCTTGAGCTTCGTGGCGATGATATTTTCATCCCTGCACAATCAAGCTACGAGATTGAAACGTTTATCGATGGTTCAATTATGACTATCGCCGATGCTCCATGGCCAGGCTTTACTCCCGATTTGCTGAGCATAATCTTAGTCGTAGCAACGCAAGCCAAAGGCAACGTCCTCATTCATCAGAAGATGTTTGAAAGCCGCCTGTTCTTTGTAGATAAACTTATTGACATGGGCGCTCAGATTATCCTCTGCGATCCGCACCGGGCAACAGTGATTGGGCTAAACAAACAGGTTAACCTCCGCGGCATCGAAATGACTTCGCCAGATATCCGGGCCGGCGTTTCCCTGCTAATTGCAGCGCTGTCTGCAAATGGCACCTCAATTATCCACAACATTGAGCAAATTGAGCGTGGTTACCAGGATATAGACGTACGCTTGCGTGCCCTCGGTGCAGACATTACACGTATTGATGCCATGCCTGCATCGCATTAACGGATAACTTTAAACAAAAAAAAAGCCACTTACATGGATGTAAGTGGCTTTGCTTTATCAGGAACTGCTATTTCAAAGCAGAGTTAATGGCCTTCGCTGAATCCAGGTGCATTTTCAAGACAGGTAAGGTCTTGGCTGCAAACTGCTGTACTTCCGCGTCCCTCTCGCTATTTGCTGTCTTTTGAAACAAGTCTACGTCTTTCACATGGTCTTCAGCCATCATTGCCATATAATGTTTGTCAAAATCAGCTCCCTTCATCTTAATCATCGCATCTACGTGCTGCTGATGCTCAGCGGCTAAAGTTGTGGGCAATGTCACGTTCATTTTAGTGGCAAGCGTTTTTAACTCTTCATTGGCTTTACTATGATCTCTCACCATCATAGCACCAAAATTCTTCACGCGTTGGCTTTGGGCATTTGCCTGGGCAAGCTTTCCCAGTTCTACTTCCATCATCCCACCACTGGCTGCCTTATCAATAAACATTCTGCCGTCATCTTCAAGCTTCGTCTCTGCCGTAAGAGTATTCGAATTGTTGATACTGTCATTGGTGGGATCCGATTGTGCAGTGTCTGCAACAGCGCCCTTATCGCCTCCCCCGCTGCCGTTACATGATTGCAGCGATAGTGTCCCAAACCCGGCTAACAAGGCCAGGGATAACATTTTTAATTTTTTCATTAGATGTGGTTTTGTAGTTTGATTACAACATGGCTTTTTATTTAAAGTTTGTTGATGGGATACTGAAATAGCCGTAAGCCACATGAACCTTTAGAAATACTATAGGGCACAACGAAAAAATAAAAGCTTGGTATATCATATTAATGTGTACCTTGCACACTTAATATAATTTTTAATACAATGCAAGAAGGCACAGTAAAATTTTTTAATGAAACAAAAGGCTTTGGATTCATCGTTCCAACAGACTCATCTGAAGACATTTTTGTTCATTCTTCCGGCCTGATCGACAGGATCCGCGAAAACGACAAAGTAAAGTACGAAGTAGAAAAAGGCAAGAAAGGCCTGAATGCTGTTAATGTTCAGGTTGTATACTAAGCTACAACATACACATTGATCTTTACAGAAAAGCCCCGCATTTGCGGGGCTTTTCTATTTTAGCTACTTTTCTTCTCCCAATGGCATATTCTATCCCACCGAGCAGATGCTTTGCGAAGTTTTCATCTGACGTATAACATTCTGATGTGTGCCCCAACTCCGTGTAAAACACACGTCCACCTTCAAACTTGTGGTACCACGCAATCGGATGATAGCCCATGTTGCCGCCTGTATAACTTTTTTCATCAAGAGTCATTAGCACGGTAACGTCGGGACTAAATGACTTGAAATTATACCATTCATCTGTGTGTACCCACGGATTTGGCAGCATGGATGTGGACGGGTGAGCACCGACGACGCTAAGTGTTGCTTGCTGGATCTTCGGATGGCTTTGGAAGTATGCCCCCACTAACTTACCATACCAATCCCACTCGTACAGGCAGTCAGTGGCAGCGTGAATGCCCACGAAATTTCCTCCCTTGTTGATGTATTTTTTAAAGGCAATCTTCTGATCTGCGTTGAACACTTCGCCTGTTGGCGACAAAAAAACCACTGCGGAGTACCTGCGTAGATTTTCATAAGTAAACCGTTCGGAATTAGTGGTGGTATCAACCGCAAACGTATTTTCCCTGCCTAACTTCTGTATCAGCTTTATTCCATCAGGTATACTCTTGTGCTTAAAGCCTTTGGTGAGCGAAAATATAAGTATCCTCTCGGGGCTTTTCGGGCGTTCAGCTTTAAATGAGGTGCAAACGAATACGGTTAGCACAAGAACTACCAATTTTTTCATTGCCTTACGCTAAATTTCTGCCCGCGTTTACAATCCCGTACACGGTGCGGATGACCAGTTTATGATAAGTCGCAGCAAGTTCATCGTCTTGCTTCATATTCTGAAGCTGCTGTATGGCATAATGCTGAATGATAACAAGGGGAAGTACAATTTTCTCTCGGATAGCTATCGAACGACGCTCTATCGGGTATTGCTCCATTAGCTCCGAACTACCGGTTAGTTCAATGACCATTGCCAGCGTCAAATCAAATTCATCACGCATCTTGCGCCAAAACGAGCCGAACTTCTTATCGCTTTCCAAATAAGCAGTCACCCTGAAGTCAGACTTAGACATAGACATCATGCAGTTGTCGATGGTAGTTTTGAATTGGCCGGATGTTTGGTAAAGTTTCTTTACGTCATCCCAACGCTCTTCCTCTTTTGCAATCTTCAATGCAGTTCCTACGCCATAGAAACCAGGAATGTTTTGTTTCAATTGGCTCCAGGATGTCACAAAGCTAATAGCACGCAAATCATCCAGCTTTAGCTTAGCACCCGAGTTGCGTTTAACCGGCCTGCTGCTAATATTAATCTGGCTTAAAAGCTTGAGAGGGCTTTTCTCCTCCAAATATTCCAAAAACAAGTCATCATCTCTCAGATCTACGAACGCATTGTAGCTGTCGGTGGCCATTTTGTCGATTAACGCTTTTTCAGCATCCTTCAAAGTGTCTTTGTCGGTTTTATTTACCGCTGAAATGATGCCTGCGTTCAATAGCTGTTCAATGTTATAGTATGCGGTGTCGAACGAGCCATACTGACTGCTTATCGTTTGTCCCTGAATGGTGAGCTGGATGTGTTCGTTGGCAATTTCCCTACCCATGGTTGCATAAAACTTCTGAGTTTTGCCGCCACCGCGAGCCGGTGGGCCGCCCCTGCCATCGAAGAAAGCTAATTGAATACCGTATTTGCGGGCAATGAACGTAAGTTCAATTTTCGCTTTGTAGATAGACCAGTTTGCCATCAGGTAACCGCCATCTTTTGTACTGTCGGAAAAGCCGAGCATGATCACCTGCTTATTCCCACGTTTTTGAAGATGCTGCTTGTAGAATTTATGAGTGTAAAGGCTCTCCATCACCTTCGCGGCAGCTTCCAGATCCTGCACAGTTTCAAACAGCGGCACAAAATCCACTGTGAGATTTTCTTTTTTCCAGCCGCTCCACAAAAACAAGTTGATCAACTGAAGAATATCTGATGCTTGCTGGCAATTGCTGATGATGAAGCGGTGCGATGCTTTTTCTCCCCCCGCCATCTGCATCTGTTTCATCAAACGGATGGTCTGGACGGTATCTTTAGTAAGATCGTCCGCTTTATCCGGACAAACAAAATCAACTTCGTTAAAGGTTAAGCTTATTAACTTCTTGCTCTCTTCAAATCCCTCGTAACCATCAGGAATTCCTACCGGGATTTGTTTTCTGCAATACTCGTGCGCTTTCCGCAGAATGCGACTATCCTGCCTGATGTCAAGCGAGGCAAAATAACATCCAAACAGCTTCACCTTGCTTATCAGATCATCTACGGTGCCTACAAACAGCCCATCATGATCGGTATTAAGAACTTTCTTGATCTCCTGAAGGTTGGCGATGATTGACTCCTGTTCATCCCGCGGATCAGCGATATTATTGAAGCTGTTCTCGTAGAACAAATCCTGAAGTTTGCCCATGAATTCTTCCACACCTCTGAAGGTGATCCTGCGCTTTAATACCCTAAAATCGCGGTAGTAGCACCTGAACAGTATCTTTCTCAGCAACTCCGAAACTGCTTTGGTGCTCTCCATTGTCACGTTCGGATTTCCATCCCTATCGCCACCTGGCCAAAAACCAAGTTCAATCAGTTGATGAGTATCGAAAACGGGTTTATCAAATTCATTTTCAACCTGCGACTGGATAGTCGAGGCTACTTTATAGAACACATTCTCCAAAAACCACGCAAGGCTCACCGCTTCATCAACCGGAGTTGGTTTGCTTTTATTGAAAAACGGTGTTTTTCCGAGCTGTTGTAAAAGCTCGTGAACGGTGTTGATATCGTTGGTTTTGATAGCCTCAGTTAAGTCGGTAATGATAGATAGCACCGGACCCGGATAAAACTGTGTAGGATGCGCCGTAAGCACAAGCCTTAGCGAAAAATCCTGAAGCTTCTCCCTGATCTCTTCCTTCAAAGCTGGATTTCCCGACGCCTGCCTCAACAATACCTCCAGCGAACCGGTGTCTTCTGTGCGCCCCGTTTTATTGAAGGCCGAATCTTCAATAGCATCAAAAAGTACCACCTGACGCTCGATGTAACGGATCATCCTGAAAAGCAGGTCAAAACGATCAGCAGCTTGTACATACTGTTCGTATTGGCCAAAAAAGCTTTCGATAATATCTATCGGAGATAGCTGCTGCTTAACTCCTTCCTCACAATGCGATGTAAAAAAAGGCAGTAAAATCCCTGTATGCTTTACCTGGTAAAATGGAAGAGTTAAAAACAGGCTATTAAAAAGTTCGAATCTGGTTACAACCTCGTTGTTAAATATGGCCTCTTTTTGGCTTAATTTCATGTGGATCTATCTGGAATAAGGAGTTGCGTTGCGGCTAACAAAAATAGCAGGTTTATCTGGTTACCGAAACAAACGCTTCAAAAACATGGTTTTTGAGGTCATTTGCAGGCTAACGATGGCAAATGTTTCATAAGTTTGTTAAAAAACATCCACATGTCTTACTCTCCATCATCAGAACGATACCAAACAATGCAATACCACCGCTGCGGCAAAAGCGGGCTCAAGCTTTCGGCAATTTCATTAGGATTATGGCACAATTTCGGGCTTGCGGATTACTTTGAAAATGGACGGGACATTATAAAAACTGCATTTGACAACGGAATTACGCACTTTGACCTAGCTAACAATTACGGTCCGCCGCCGGGATCTTCGGAGGAAAATTTCGGGAAAATATTAGGAGAAGATTTTAAACGCTATCGCGATGAGCTGATCATTTCTACCAAAGCAGGATATTACATGTGGGAAGGGCCTTACGGCGAGTGGGGTTCAAAAAAATATTTGGTATCAAGCCTTGACCAAAGCCTTAAGCGCATGAAGCTGGACTATGTGGATATATTTTATCACCACCGCCCGGACCCTGAGACGCCCCTAGAGGAAACGATGTCGGCTTTGGATCTGGTTGTGCGGCAGGGCAAAGCTTTATACGTCGGTATCTCAAATTATCAGCCTGCTGAGGCGAAACAGGCAATCAAAATCCTCCGCGATTTAGGTACGCCTTGTCTTATCCATCAGCCGAAATACTCCATGTTCGAGAGGTGGGTTGAAGACGGCTTGCTGGATGTCCTGGAGGAAGAAGGCGTCGGCTGCATCCCCTTTTCGCCCCTTGCACAAGGCATGCTGACGGACAAATACCTCAACGGCATTCCGGCGGATTCGCGGGCGGCAAGAAGCGGAGTTTTCCTGAACGAGAGCCACATCACTCCTGAGAAAGTTGAGAAAATAAAGCAACTTAATGAAATAGCTTTAGAACGCGGGCAGAAGCTGGCGCAGATGGCCCTTTCGTGGATATTGAAAGATCATCGGATAACATCTGTACTTATCGGCGCAAGCAAACCTGCTCAGGTTCTGGACGCTGTAGGTGCCGTAGCAAACATTGAGTTTAGTAAGGAAGAACTGAAAAGGATAAACGAGATATTATTGAAGCAACCTTCCACGTAATGCCCATCATTACACTTGTTACAGAAATCAAGTCGACCATTGAAATTTGCTTTGACCTTGCAAGGAGTATTGATTTACATCAGATCTCAACAGCCAAAACAAACGAGCGCCCAATCAATGGAAAAACCTCGGGACTTATCGAATTAAACGAATTTGTGACTTGGCAAGCTACTCATTTTGGTGTTCGACAGAAACTAACATCAAAAATCACCGCCTATGAAAGACCTTTTTATTTTGTTGATGAACAACTATATGGAGCATTCAAGTCCATCTACCATGAGCATATTTTCCAACAACTTCATGAGAAAGTGATGATGAAGGATATTTTTGAATTTCATTCGCCACTTGGAATATTTGGCAAACTAGCCAATAAGCTATTTCTGGCAAACTACTTACGAAACCTCCTTTTGACCAGAAATGAAATTATTAAAGAGTACGCTGAAACAGAAAACTGGAAACAGATACTAGATGGAAGATAATATCTATTCCCGTGATTATGTGAAAAACCTTTTTAATCAGATGAGTAGTTCATATGAACAGATGAACTATATAACTTCCTTCGGATTTTCAATTCGATGGCGCAACCAATTTCTGGAGTCTATTAGAAAAACGGATGAAGCAGTAGAAGTGATTGACTTGCTGACAGGGATGGGCGAGGACTGGCAAGCCATAAAGAAACGCCTGCCAAACTCTAAATTGACCGCACTCGACTTTTCAGACGGCATGTTAAAGTATGCTAAACAAAAATGTAAGCATCGGTTCGGTAACGCGATAACCATTCTCCAACAAGATATTTTAGAAAACAACCTCCCTAGTAATTATTTCGACAATGTAGTTTGCGCCTTCGGGCTAAAAACATTTAACACAGAGCAATTGAGCATTTTAGCTCAGGAAACAAAGCGCATCTTGAAAACTGGCGGTCGTTTTGCGTTTGTAGAGGTTTCAACGCCTGAGAATAGTATATTAAAACTACTATATGGTTTTTACCTGGGACGCATTATTCCAATTTTAGGCTGGATGTTTCTGGGAAACCCTGAAGAATATAGGATGCTTTGGGTGTATACAAGCAAATTTGTTAATGCCCGGAACGCCGCAGCAGTTTTTACGAAAACCGGGCTCAAGACAAACTTCGTTTCTTATTTTTATGGGTGTGCTTCGGGAGTATGTGGTGAAAAAGTATGAACAATGGGTTTAGTGCAAGCCATAGATCACCCAAACAAATCCGGCTTGTTGTACGATAGATGACCTCCTTCTACCGTCGCAGCTGAGGTGTAAGGATGTTCAGTAGCCTTGCCTTCGCTCATAATGTGCATCACCTGCCAGCCTCTAATTTTTAGATAATCTGATACCAACGCCCGGTGGCAACTCCACCAAACCGCTTCTGAACACATGTAAGCCGTCCGTTTTTGCGCTGCCTGTTCTGCAAGCTGTTCAATAGCCTTTTGAAACTGCGGAGTTTCCATGTAATCCGCATAGCCTCGAAAAGCTGGCAACCTCCATGCTGTATTTTCAGAGTTGGCTTTTGCCGAACGGCGTCCACCAAGATCTTCAAAATGGACGTACTCAAAACCTTTTTCCGGCAGCGCCGAAGCCAGGAATTCTTTGTTGAATTGAGGATAGCGCTTTGATCCCGGATATCTTCTGATATCTGCCAGCAACTCTATTTGAAACGACTTCAGCATTGCCACCAGCTCATCCAGTGTGTGCGTTGAGTGGCCGATGGTCCAAATAGTGGCTAGCTTTTTCGTCATATCGCTTCAGCCTGAATTGCATTCTCAAGCTCCGCTTTTGCCTCAGCGAGCCTCCTATACTTAGTCCTGAAATACAGCATCGAAAAAACTGTCAGCAAAAGCCCAACGGCCGAGAGCCAGATCACACTGTTCGAAAAGAACGTTACCCAATTCAGCTTCACTGTGAAAATTTCTTTGCTAAACAGAACTCCCACACTCCCTACATAGCCAAAGGAATCGGCGAGGTAGATGAGAAAACCAACGTTACCGGTGTACCTGAAAGTGGAGATCAGCCTGTCGAAAAACACTGCATTAAACGGAATATAAACCATGTACAAACCAAGTCCGACCAGCATCATCCAATACAATGGCTGAACGGTTCCGTTCACAAAAAGCAATGTAGAAATTCCTGCAATGGCGAATCCCGAAAGGATAAAAACGTGGGCAGTTTGCAGTGCTTTGTAGTTATTTTTGATGAGCACCATACTGCCGATAAGTACCAGGATAATGAGCGTAACAGGAGTTTCTGTCTTCGAAAAAATTGCGGGTTGGTTGAAATAGCCCATCTCTTTCCACATCTCTGCACTGAAATTATCCCGTATGTCTCTGAAAATAGTTGCAAAACAATAAATGATAATGCAGGCAACCAGCCCGGGCAAAAAGCTCCCGACAAACCGCCTCCTATCCTCTTTATCCATAACCACACGCCTGGTACGAAGGAGTTCATCCTCTTCATCGGGCGGCGGAATTTTCTCCATCAGGTAAACGAAAAACAACAGCGGCGGGAAGAATGCTAAGCCCGTGAAGAACGGCACCCAAAACTCAGAGATATTGAACTGCAACATTAGCCAGCCACCCACCGACTTTACAAATCCGGAAGCAAAAATGAAGCTTACTGCCAATGTCGCTCCGATGAAATCTGTGCTTTTCCGCCCCTCAACATACGAAAACACTACGCCCCACAACATCCCCAGAGGAAAGCCATTTACAAAGAGGAAAATCACATTGTAAGGCACAGGAACTATCGCGAAAAACAGCCAGCTAAGCCAGGAAATTGCGGTCAACAACAGGATTACTGCTCCCCTGCCGGTACGTTTGAGTTCTGCAATGTACCTGATGCCGTAAAATTTAGCTAACATGTAGCCTAAAACCTGGCAGATCACCAGAATGGTTTTATAGCTGTACCCTGCTACTTGCATCCCATCAAAAGTGGCTACGGTAAACGACTTCCTGAAACCGAAAATCATTGTATAGGCAAGGAACACTACTACCGCGATATAAATTCCAAGCTTCGCGTTGCTTCCGTCTTTTTTGATCAGATCAGACATTTCGGTAATTATCGTGAATCTATTTTGTTTATCCTACCGATAGATTATCTTGCCTCAAAAAGCATGAGAGCCTGTGTAGCACAAACAAACCCGGATAACGGCGACATTAGCCGCAACATAGAGGCACATAAAAAACTGATCGAGCTTGCCGCCCAACACGCTGCGGATATAATTATTTTCCGGGAGCTCTCAATTACGGGCTATGTTCCGATTGCTTCTCAGGAACTGGCTACAACTGCCGATGATAATAGGTTTGATGTATTTCAGACCCTGAGCGATCAACACAATCTCACTATAGGCATCGGAGCGCCGTTGAGGTTTAACAACGGGATAACTATCAGCCTTATCATTTTTCAACCTCAACTTCCAAGGGACGTTTATCATAAAAAGCATGTGCATCCTGACGAAGAACCCTTCTTTGTTAGCCGCGAAAACACAATTGGTTTAATTGGGCCTGAGCGGGATGTTGCTCTGGCCATCTGCTATGAAACAGCTGTTCCGGCTCATGGCGAGGATGCGCAGAGATCCGGTGCGAAGGTTTACATCGCCAGTTCAGCTAAGTCGCGTGCAAAAATTGAGTTCAGTCTTGAGCGAATGGCGCAGATAGCTCGTGAGCATTCCATGATAACCTTGATGTCTGATTGTGTGGGATCAGCAGAAGGGCGGGAATTTGCCGGCAGGTCGTCGGTCTGGGATAATACCGGGAATCTCACCGGGCAATTAGACGAGAGCAGCGAAGGGATTTTGATCTACGATACTGAAACGGGAGAAACCACTTCACTAACCTTATAACCATGAAAAGATTATTTGTAACAGCAGTTTTTACGCTCTTATGCTTACAATCATTCGCCCAAAGCGACGGCCCGAAGTATGATAAAAACCTGGCTGAGTCGCTCGGTGGAGACGATTACGGGATGAAGATGTATGTACTGGCCATTTTAAAAACCGGCACCAACAAAACTGCCGATAAGAAAACAACCGATAGCCTCTTCCAGGGGCACATGGCAAACATCGGGCGCCTGGCGGATGAAGGAAAATTGATAGTAGCCGGACCGCTGAAGAGAAACGACAAAGAATATCGCGGCATTTTTATATTCAACGTCAAAACTATTGAGGATGCAGCGGCATTGGTAAAAACAGATCCGGCTATCAATGCGAATCTGCTCGATGTGGAGTTGTTCCAGTGGTATGGCTCGGCTGCTTTGCCCGTTTACCTGGAGAGCCACGAGAAAATCCAAAGGAAAAAGATGTAAGCTCCTGATGAAAAGCCCAGGAAACACAATTGCTGTCCTATTTCTGCTCCTTGCTATATCCGGCTGTGCGGTTCGGAATAGCTCCGGCACAAGCAACATTGAAGTTAAAAAGATTTGGGATGCCGCCCCGCATAATGCTTTTACAGATCTGATCAGGTTCAAGGGAAATTTCTACTGCTCCTTCCGGGAAGGCCTATCGCACGTCTCAGGCCCTAACGGGAGTGTGCGGATCCTGAAGTCAGGAAACGGAAAGGATTGGCAAAGCGTAGCATCCTTTAAACTTGATCAAATGGATGCCCGTGACCCGAAGCTTTCCATCACACCCGACAATCGGCTCATGGTGCTGATAGACGGCGAAACGTACAAAGACAGAAAAGTTGATACCAGAAAGCCCTACGTTTCCTACTCAGCCGATGGCAACAACTTTTCCAATCCTGAGCCTGCGACGGTTGACCCGAATATTGCAGTAAAATCAGACTGGGTTTGGCGGGTAACCTGGCATGAGGGTGTGGGCTACGCGATAGATTACCAACCCGGCGCACTTTACCTGTTAAAAACTACAGATGGGAAATACTTCGGGAACGTATCAAAGATTCCGGTGGATGGCAATCCTAATGAATCGACAATCCGCTTTGATAAAAACTCAAAAATGTACGTGCTGATCAGACGGGAAGCAGACGATAAAAACGGAGCATTAGCCACTAGCGAGGCTCCATACACAAGCTGGAACTTCTCAAAAATGGACAAACGTTTAGGGGGACCAAACTTCATTTTCCTCAACGACACCACCCTTTGCATTGGCACAAGGATGTTTGAAACGCAGGATAAAACAGTTAAGCCTTTTACAGGAATTTACATTACGGATCTTCAGGGAAGGATTCAAAAGACTCTCAAATTGCCGAGCGGAGGAGATACGAGTTATCCCGGAATGCTTATCTATAAGAACAAGCTCTGGTTCTCCTACTACTCATCGCACGAAGGAAAAACCTCTATTTATCTGGCAAAAGTGCCCTTATCAGCACTTAAAAACTAGCCAAAAAGATCACTGCTCAGGTAGCGATCGCCTCTGTCGCAGCAGATAAACACAATTATACCGGACTCAAGTTCCTCCGCCAGCTTCAGGGCTGCCCAGCCTGCGCCGCCGCTGCTCATGCCGGCGAAAATGCCTTCCTCTTTAGCCAGCCTGCGAGTGGTTAATGTGGCATCGGCCTGCGAAACATCGATTACGCGATCAACTCTCTTCGGATCAAATATCTTAGGGAGGTAAGCCTCAGGCCAGCGCCGTATGCCGGGGATGGAAGAATCCTCCGTCGGTTGGCATCCCACGATCTGAATTTCCGGGTTTTGCTCCTTTAAATATTTGCTGCAGCCCATGATAGTGCCTGTGGTTCCCATTGAGCTCACAAAATGTGTGATAGTTCCATTAGTTTGTTTCCAAAGTTCAGGTCCGGTGGTTTTGTAATGCGCCATGTAATTATCCGCATTTGCAAACTGGTTCAGGAGATAATAGCCATCGGAAGCCCCTTTTTCCTCGGCATGATCGCGACAAAGTTCAATGGTTTCTAATAACGTGACTTTGGCGCCGAAAGCCTCCATCGTAAGCACACGCTCGCGAGTTGAGCTAGCGGGCATCACCAATTCGATCTCAATGCCAAAAAGGCTTGCCATGAGCGCCATCGCGATGCCTGTATTCCCACTGGTTGCCTCAATCAGCTTAGTATTTTTGCTAATCTCGCCCCGGCTTAAAGCGCCTTGAACCATATTAAGAGCAGCTCTGTCCTTCACGCTTCCTCCCGGATTATTTCCTTCCAGCTTCGCGAAGATCTTCACCGCAGGGTTTTGGTTGAGGTTTTTGATTTCAACCAGCGGCGTATTTCCAACCGTGTCGAGTATGCTTGTCATGTTATTCGCTAAGAGTATCGCTTTTTACAACAGTGATCTCTGGATTGTGGTAAACCAAGGAACCGGGCGGGATGCTTTTGGTGAGCCAAACGTTTCCGCCAATAGTGCTGTGATGTCCGATTACCGTTGAACCGCCTAAAATGGTGGCACCCGAGTAAATTACCACGTGATCTTCGACAGTTGGGTGACGTTTTAAGAAAGCCATGGATTTATCTACGCTCAAAGCGCCGAGAGTGACCCCTTGGTATAACTTAACGTAGTTGCCAATTTCAGCCGTTTCGCCAACCACGATCCCGGTTCCATGATCTATGAAAAAATGCTCACCAATGTTAGCTGCGGGGTGGATATCGATACCGGTTTTTGAATGTGCATATTCGGTTAATATCCGCGGCAACAGCGGCACATCGAGCATAAAGAGCGCATGGGCAATCCTGTAAAAGCAAATGGCGTAAAAACCCGGATACGCTCTGATCACTTCGAACTCGTTCGTTGCGGCAGGATCTCCGTTCAGAATTGCCCCAATGTCAGTATTCAGCACTCTGAATAACTCGGGTAAATTTGAAAAGAAACGGTCAGTAACCTCTTCGTTGTTGCATTGCCGGCATGCTTTTGTTGCATCCAGTATCAGCAAGAGTGACTTGTTAAGCTTCCCGGCTTGCTCCTCAACTTGTGTAGCTGAAGAATAGGCGCATTGCGATAACTCAGGGTATAAAAGACAAATAAGGTTGGAAGCCCAGGTGGCGATTATCTCGTTGGAAGGAATGGCTTCCTTTTGCTGCTGCCTATTGTAAAGTTGTTTGTAAAACTCGGAATTCATTGAAGCGCTAACTAAAATTTCTTTACTTCTTCGCCCAAATCAAACACGTCTGTTGCATCCTTCACCTCAAGCTTTAGGATGGACGTGCCTGTTGCGCTCCGTGTTCCGCCGGCACAATGTACTACAATTGGCTTATCTGTAGGTATTTCCTTCGCACGTTGTTTTAATTCGCCCAGGGGAATGGCAATACTATCCTCAAACTTCTTTCCTTCAGCCACTTCTGACGGATTTCTCACATCCACAATAGTGTAATTCCGCAAATGCGATTTAAATTCTGCAACATCCAGCTCCTGCTCTTTAACAGCGCCAGTTTGCACTACCATGCTTCCGGCTACCTGTGGTTCATAGCCGATTGACAGGCATCGGGGTGCGAGCCTTTCCAGCTGATCCTGGTCTGCGGCTGCCAGGTAGAAGCGTTCGCCGGGATTCACAATGCTTCCCAACCACGTTTCGAACTTACCTCCCTCAATAATGTTGATAGAATTTGGCAGGTGCCCATGCCTGAAGTCGGCGCCCTTACGTGCATCAACAATCACCACACGTTTATCAATTTCTGTATCGTGGAATGTCAGCACGTTTGTGAGCCCTTCTTCAAAAGGCTGAGCTCCTTTTCTGTTCAGCTCAACATCGTACGGAAAATATGCCGGCACAAAAGGCTGGCCCGCTAAAAGTTCGCGTACAAAATCCTCTTCAGACTGTGGCTGCAAAGACCAGTTTGTCTGTTTCTCCTCACCTATTGTGCCGCTGTTCGCCTTACTCAATGCCTTTCCACAAAGTGTACCGGCACCGTGTGCGGGATAAACTATTACGTCATCATTAAGATGCATCAACTTATCGCGTAAGCTGTGATACATCTGCTTTGCCAAAACTTCTCGCGAGAGCTGGATATTTCCTACCCCTTCCCTGAGATCGGGACGGCCGCAATCGCCAATAAACAAAGTATCGCCTGTAAAAACATACTTTTGAATACCACTTTCTTCCAGTAAGATGGAGATGCTGTCGGGAGAATGTCCGGGAGTGTTATGAGCCGTGAGCTTTACATTTCCTATTTCTATGCTGTCGCCATCATCAAATGGTTGATGAGCGTAGTGTGCAAGGATCAGCTTGCTTGCGTAAATGTTTGCGCCTGTAGCTTTACTTATTTCCACATGGCTGCTCACAAAATCAGCATGTGGATGGGTTTCTATTACGGCAGAGATTTTAGCGTCGTGGGCTGCTGCAAAGTCATAATATGGCTGGGGATTCCTGGCTGGATCAATCAGTATAACTTTTCCCTTTTCCTGAATGAGAATAGCATAACTATAATGAGAAAGGTTTTTGTCTTCAAACTGCTCTACTAGCATTGGATTATTTTTTGTAAAAGTAATAAGATGAAATTTTCTAATTGGGTGTAAAAGTCATGAAAAAGCATTTTTTTAAGGCGCAAGGCGGTACGAATGATTTTTAAAACAAGCATTAAAATTTATCGTTGATAACATGAATTGCAGTTCACTTCAGGACTGCCTTCTATACAATTAACGATATGGCCAAAGTATTTACGATAACAGAAGGTTTGGAGAACATGGGCGCAATGCGCACCGGCGGCCAGGGTTCTGTTTACAAAGGACGGCGCACCGGGCATATCATTACGGCCGTAAAACTTCTTCCTACACCTATACACACAGAAAACGAAGACGATAAAAACTACCGTGATTTCACAAACGAGGTCACAAAGCTTAAAAAGGTAAATGAGGAACCAAATCCGAATGTTGTTAAAATTCTAAATTCAGGAATTACCGACAGCGGGAACTTTCCGTACATCGAGATGGAGTTTATTGAAGGTACAGACCTTGAAGAACTACTCAAACCACCGCACGATCCTATTTTTACTATTAAGGAAACTATCAAAGTAGCCGACCAGCTTGCCAACGCACTGGCTCACTGCCATAAAGTTGGAGTACGTCACGGCGATATCAAGAGCAATAACGTAAAGTTCAACGTCCATTCAGGCAACTATGTGCTGTTAGATTTTGGCTTATCAGTGATGTCGGATGAGCAGCGCCGCACCAGCCTTCGCCACGCCGGAGCGATAGAATTTATGGCTCCCGAGCAGAATGAAGGAAAAATGCTGTTCCAAACAGATATTTACAGTTTCGGCGTGATCCTTTACGAACTCCTTGCCGGTAGAGTTCCCTTTCCCCTGCTAGACAACGGCGAAACTTCACGGAACAATGTGATGGTGTCTCACCTGGAAACTCCCGTTCCGGATTTAATGGAGCTGAGGCGCAAAAACATGCCGAAAAACTGGGCTAAAGATGTTCAGGAGCGTGAGATGCAAGTGCCGCAATGGCTTATCGACATTATCCTGAAGTGTTTGGAAAAAGATCCTGAAAAGCGGTTCAAAGACGGGATGGAGTTGCATGATGCCATTGTACATAGCAGTATAATGGCTTTGAACAGCAGCCCTACAGAAAGCACACAGGTTGCAGGAAACGCTGTGCTGCAAACAGAAAATGATCGGTTACAAACCATTGTTGCCCAATATCAGGAAGAACTTGAAGCAAAAGACAGGGAAATTACCCGGCTGAAAAAAACTTCAGGATCAGCCACGGCTGCAAGCACTACCGTACAAACCGATGATTCAGTAATCCCCATTTCAAAGACTGTTTTCTACGCCCTCATCATACTGGTTGTTTGTCTGCTCGCTTATTCTGCGTATTCACTTTTCTCAAACAGCAGCAAAACATATGCTTCTGCTGCGGAAATGAGCGATTCCATCAGTGTGGAAGATTCTTCCGGCACACAGAATAGCCAAAACACAGGCGACAATCAAAAAACCGTGCTTCCTCAGGACACGGGCAGTGACAACCAAAATCAAACTCCCGAAGAGGCTCAGGCTGAAGCAGCTGAAAACCAGGAAGATCAGCAACCTGCAGATGATCCGACAGTTGGTGACTCTAAAAGCGCCGATACCATTAGCCGTGAGCACGCAGTAGAGCCTAAGATAGACCGCTCCGCCAACGACGAAGGCTACGATAAGTACAAACTGAAAGTTAACAAAGCTTATTTTTACTCTCAACCCGATGAAAGCACAAAACGAGAAGCTTTTCTTGTAATCTGGAACAATGCGGAGTTAACTGCTATCGACGATCAGAAAGGCTTCATTTACGTGGTTTTCTTTAACAGCGCCGGGCAGGTTACCAAAGGTTGGCTTAAAAAATCAGACCTTACCAAGCTCAACTAAATCCAAAGCAGACATAGCTGTTACAAACGGCTGTTTGGGATTTCGTACCTTTACAGAAAATTTTAAATTATTAATGAAGATATTTATTGCAGGCCTTCCATTTGAAGTGGGAGAAGAAGAATTGACCGCAGTATTTGGTGATTTTGGACCCGTAAAATCGCTAAGGATTGTGAGAGACCGTGAAACAGGACAAAGCAAAGGCTTTGGATTTGTTGAAATGGTTAATGATGATGAAGCTAAAGAAGCTATCAGAAATATGGACGGAGCTGATTACTATGGCCGCAGGATCTCTGTAGCTGAAGCCGATGAAAAACCTGGAGGCTCTAAGAGGAGCTTCGGCGGCAGGCCGGAACGCAGCTTTAACAGATAAACAAAAGCCGGGCAAATCGCCCGGCTTTTTTGTTGATGATTTTATTTTATAAGCAATTTATTTGCTTTTCTTCACCTTTGGTTTTGTTAGGGCTGTATCTGGCCCATTGTAGTTGCTCCACTGCATATCTTCTGTTGGCGTAGCAGATTTTATTTCCATACTACGCTCTTTGCTCAATGCCTTGTCGAGTTTTTCAACAGTCTTTTCGGTTCGGTCTGTGCCGGATGGTTTCCTGTCTAACAAACCATTCGTTTCCCGAACATAATCAAGAGGTTTCTCAATATACTCAAGGTTCTCGCCTAACTGGGTACTCTTGCCCTCATTCCATGGGCCACGCACTTCCTCTCCGTTCGACATATTGAAGTAGGTATTGCTGTGACGCGGATCGCCCTGCAAAACTCCCGGCGGAAAATTAGGCTGTATGGTTGCCAACGCAGCCTCGAACATTTGGTAATGTGCGATTTCCCGCGTCATCAAGAACCGAAGCGTCTCTTTAACATATGGATCATCTGTAAATGCCATTAACCGCTCATAAACCAGCTTAGCCCTTGATTCTGCCGCCATGTTTGAGCGCATGTCGACGGTCATCTCGTTGTTTGCAGTAACGTAGGCTGCCGTCCAGGGCGTGCCATTGCTATCGGTGAGCGCCGGGCTGCCGCCGCTAATGATGTCAAACTGTGGATTTGTAAGAGCCTCGTGCATGTAGCCTTCTTTTGAGGCTTTTCCTTCCAGTAGTGTAGTGATGCCTTCGCTGTCTGCAGCTTCCTTCAGCTCACCACTAACGCCGCTAAGCAGCATCTGAATAGTTGCGCCCACAATTTCAAGATGGCTGAATTCTTCTGTGGCAATGTCCATGAGCATGTCGTATTTGTCTGGGTAAGGTTGCTTGCAACCGAACGCCTGTGTAAAATACTGCATAGCGGCTTTAAGCTCGCCGTTGCTGCCACCAAACTGTTCCAACAAAAAGCGGGCAAAGCGAGGGTCAGGACTGGAGACCCGAGCATTAAATTGAAGTTCTTTCGCGTGATAAAACATGTTTCTCTGAATTAGTAGGTAAAATATTATACTAGTTCAACCTATTGCTTTGGCTTTTGTTCCTGGAAAAAACATTTATCTCACACTTGATGCAATTTGAGATGCCTCTTTATTTTTCTACATTTAGCTCAGGTAACTATCAGGCGATTTCCGCTTACAAGTCATGAACAACAGAAGATCATTCATCAAAAAAACTATACTCGGGCTTGCCGCAAGCAGCCTGCTACCCACCACAGATATCCTTGCCGGAGAAGCGCAAGCACCTCTGCTGGATAAACCCAAATTGAGATTTGCTCTTGCCTCCGACGGGCATTACGCCCAACCCGGCACCGACTTCAAAACAACTCATTCCAACATCGTAAAATGGCTCAATGCCGAACACGAAAAGAATCACTTAGATTTCGTGATCATCAACGGCGATCTGGTACATAACCGTCCGGATTTGCTACCTGAAGTCAAAAGAGAGTATTTCGATAAAATAAAGGTTCCGTTCTATGCCATTCCCGGCAACCACGATCATGCCGACACCGTAACCTGGAAATCGGTTTTTGGTTATGAAGACAACTATTCCCTGGATCGTGGCGACATCGGCTTTGTGCTTGCAAATACTTCGAACGTAAAGGGCGAATTCCTTTGCCCCGATAATGCCTTTCTGAAAAGAGAACTGGATAAGTTCAGCAGCAAGAAAGTTGTGTTTGTGGTGTTGCACATTCCTCCGCACAAGTGGGTTCCGGAAGATATTTACAATGCGGAATGCGCCGAGACTTTAGCGCTATTGCATCAGTACCGGAATGTGAAAGCCGTATTTCACGGGCATGACCACAACTTAGATACTGTTCGATACACAAGTAAATTGCCTCATTTCTTTGACGGGCATTTTGGCGGGAACTGGGGATTGGCTTACGCCGGATACCGTGTGGTGGAAGTTGGTGATGATATGGCGATAAACACTTACCAGGTTAATGCCAGTAAGGATCCAATCTTGAACACCAATAAGATTAAGTAGAATAAACCGAGTTTACTCCTTCCCGCAGGTTGTATTTCGATGCCATTACCTCTCCGTATGCGCCGGCGGTGCGTATGGCGATGAGGTCGCCGCGGCGGGATTCCGGCAGTTCTACCTCTTTTCCGAAGCAATCTGTTGATTCACAGATGGGCCCAACAACATCGTATTTAGTTAAGGTCTCAGGTTCTGCATTTAAGCTTTCATCCTTTTTCCTTATACCTTCTACCTTATAGCCTTCAGATATATTCTCGATCTTATGGTAAGCTTGATACAGCATCGGGCGCATCAGCTCGGTCATTCCGGCATCAAGTATGAGGAAGTTCTTTTTCAATCCATTCTTCACATATAAAACACGTGAAATCAGGCTTCCGCACTGCGCCACCAGCGCCCTGCCGAGTTCAAAGTGTATCTCCTGCCCCGGCTTGCGCTCGAGGAACTGATCGAAAATGGTAAAATAGTCCTCAAAGCTCACGATTGCTTTGTCGTCGGGATGATGATAATCTACGCCTAACCCTCCCCCAACGTTCAGGACCTTCAGGCTAAAACCGCGTTCCGAAAACCACTGATCAATTTCATTCACCTTCACGCAAAGGCTCTTGAAAACGTTCAGATCAGTTATCTGCGAGCCGATGTGAAAATGTATACCGATAAATTCGAGATTCTCAGCATTCTTCAGTGCTTCCGCACAATCCGATAGCTCCCACTGGTTAATGCCGAATTTATTTTCTTCTAAACCGGTTGTGATGTTGTGGTGAGTCTGTGCATCGACATTGGGATTGATCCTGATAGCAACCTTGGCCCTTTTACCCTTTGCTCCCGCAAGATCATTGAGGATGCCAATCTCCTGGATCGACTCAACATTGAATGCGAAAATATCAAGGTCAAGTGCCTGGTTTATCTCTTTATCTGATTTGCCAACACCCGCAAACACAATCTTGTCTGCACCGAACCCTATCTCTGCTGCTTTTCTTACTTCATTTCCGCTCACGCAGTCAGCCCCAAGGCCCGCATCCCTGATCAGCTCCAGCACCCGCGGATTAAAATTCGCTTTCATGGCATAGTGAACATGAAAATCATACTTGTCGGCAGCCGTTTTACAAGCCGTAAGAGTTTGCTGAAGCAGCTGTAGATTGTAATAGTAAAACGGTGTTTCTACCGACTGGAAGCGAGCAAGAGTGTCTGGATTGAACATTGATCTTCGGCGGTGATGATTAAAACAATCTGCTATGCAGGCTTCTCAGAGCTTCGGTTTTGTCGGAGGTGCTAACTAACAATGAAATGTTATAGTTGCTGCCGCCGTACGAGATCATCCTTAGCGGGATGTGCTTTACAGCCTCGAGCACACGGGCAGCAAAGCCGTGCTTTTCAGGCCCGAAATCGCCCACCACACAAATTATCGTTTGATCGTTATCCAACTCTACAGAGCCGAAATCATTTAGTTCTTTGATGATGTCGGGCAGGTTGGCAGTCTCATCGATGGTCAGAGAAACAGCGACTTCCGAAGTCGTTATCATGTCAATCGGAGTTTTGTATCGTTCAAATACCTCAAATACCCGGCGCAAAAAGCCATAGGCAAGCAACATGCGGGTAGATTGTATTTTGATGGCTGTAATTCCGTCTTTGGCAGCGATAGATTTTATCTGCCCTTTTTCGCTTTCGTTGGTGATGAGCGTGCCCGCAGCATGAGGCTCCATCGTATTCAGTAAACGAACCGGAATCTTGTATTTCTGGGCTGGAAATACGCTTTGTGGATGCAATATCTTCGCTCCGAAATAAGCAAGCTCGGCAGCTTCATCGAAAGAAAGCTGAGCAATCGGCTTTGTTCCTTTCACAATCCGTGGATCGTTGTTGTGCATGCCGTCAATGTCTGTCCATATCTGAACCTCATCTGCTTTAATTGCAGCACCTAAGAGCGAAGCAGTATAATCGCTTCCGCCCCGGCGAAGATTGTCTATTTCGCCAAACGAGTTGCGGCAGATATATCCCTGAGTGATGAAAAGTGTATTATCGCCATTTTTTTCCAGCAAGGGCTGTAAATGCGTGCCGATATGCTCCACCATCGGCTCATTGTCTTCATCGATCTTCATGAAATCAAGAGCTGGAAGAAGCACCGATTTCACACCGATCTCTGTAAGATAAAAGTGGTATAGTGTGGTTGAAATAAGCTCGCCCTGGGCAAGGATCACCTTTTCCTCTATCGGGGTAAACAGCTCGTTTGCGAAAGATGAGATCAGGTTGAAGTGATAATCGATCAAATCTCTGCCGTTTGCCTTCCCGGCATCGGTAGAAAAAAGCTCCTCTACAAAAACCACATACTTATCATGAAGAGCTTTGGTGAGTTCCTTCGCTTTCTTCTTATCGCCATCTAAATATGCCTGAGAAATTTCTACAAGGTTGTTAGTGGTTCCTGAAACGGCAGAAAGGACTACGATCTGTTTTTCTTCAGGACGGATGATGTCGAGTAATTTTTTCATCCGCTCCGGGCTTCCAACAGAGGTGCCTCCAAATTTTAAAATCTTCATTTAAGCTCTTCTAATGCAGTAATCAAGTATTCTGTTCGCGGCGCAAAATTAGATAAAACCCTGACATTTAAGAAGGAGAAGAACGATTTATTACCGAACTGCAGTTCTTTGCTGATCATCAGTAAAAACAGGCAACGAGCTAATTTTCCTTTCTCCTACAACATTATTGCTAACATTGTATTTTCGTTCCAACAAACAGACAAAACATGCAGGAATTAGAACCATCAGTCCTTCAAAAAATAAACCAGTGGCTTCAGGGAAGTTATGATGCCGATACTAAAAAAGAAATCCAGGCTTTGCTCGACAGCGATTCGTCAACCGAGCTAACGGATGCCTTTTACAAAGATCTTGAATTTGGAACCGGCGGCCTTCGCGGCACCATGGGACCGGGCTCAAATCGAGTGAACAAATACACTATAGGCACCGCAACGCAAGGCCTGAGCAACTATCTGAAAAACACCTATCCGAACGAGGAGATAAAAGTTGCCATTGCGCATGATAGCCGGAACAACTCCGATTATTTTGCAGGCACTGCCGCCGATGTTTTCTCAGCAAACGGTATCCATGTTTACTTTTTCAAAGAATTGCGCCCAACACCCGAGCTATCCTTTGCCATACGGCATCTGGGCTGTCGCAGCGGCGTTATGCTTACTGCATCGCACAATCCTAAAGAATACAATGGGTACAAGGCTTACGGTCCGGATGGTGGGCAGTTTGTGTCGCCTGCTGATAAGGAAGTAATGGCTGAAGTTGCTAAGATCAGCAGCATTGATGAGGTGAAGTTTGAAAGAAATCCTGATAAGGTTGAGCTGATCGGCGAAGAGATCGACAAGCTTTACCTGGACGCAATCACAAGTTTATCGGTTTCACCGGATGCGATAAAAAGGCAGTCGAATCTTAAAATCGTTTACTCCCCTATTCACGGCACGGGCATCACGCTGGTGCCGAAAGCACTGCAGCAATTCGGCTTCACAAACGTGACCCTGGTTGAGGAGCAGATCAAACCCGATGGGAATTTCCCGACCGTAGTTTACCCCAATCCTGAAGAAAAAGAAGCCCTCACCCTTGCACTTAAAAAAGCCCAGGAAATAGACGCAGATCTTGTTTTAGCAACAGACCCGGACGCCGACCGCGTGGGCATTGCCGTGAAAAATAACGAAGGCGAATTCGTACTTTTAAATGGCAACCAAACCGGTAGTTTGCTGATAAATTATCTTCTCACCGCCTGGGAAGAAAAGGGAAAGCTCACAGGTAATGAGTACATCGTGAAAACGATCGTGACAACATACCTGATAGATAAAATCGCTGCTGCAAAAAATGTAACCTGTTACAACACGCTGACTGGTTTCAAATATATTGGCGAATTGATGACCTCTCTGGTCGGGAAAGCGACCTTTATCGGCGGTGGAGAGGAAAGCTACGGCTACCTTATTGGCGATCTGGTCCGCGATAAGGATGCTGTTGTTTCGAGCGCTTTCATAGCAGAAATGACTGCTTTTTACAAAGATAAAGGAAGCAGCCTTTTTGAGGCGATGATTGAAATGTATCATCAATACGGATTCTATAAAGAACAGCTTGTATCACTAACCAAAAAGGGCAAATCGGGTGCGGAGGAGATTAAAGCCATGATCGCGAAGTTCAGAGAAAACCCACCTCAAAGCCTCGGCGGCTCAAAAGTTGTTAAGCTAAAAGACTATGAACTGCGCAAGGAAACTGATTTGGCATCGGGTGAAACTAGCGAGCTTGACTTCCCGAAATCTGACGTATTGCAGTTCATCACGGAGGACGGGAGCATTGTATCGGCTCGTCCTTCCGGAACTGAACCTAAGATTAAATTTTATTGCAGCGTAAACGCCCCCCTCAAAAACAAGGATACTTTCGCTGAAACAGACAGCCAGCTTGACAAAAAAGTTCAGGCTATAATGAATGACTTACAATCGTAACAATTAACACCCGAACAAACCATCGCCTATTTTAATACGTTTAACCTTAAAACCACACGCTCATGGAACTGACTTTACAACACCCTGAAGACGCCTTGCTGAGGCTCTTGAACTTTGCGGCAATTGACCCGCCAGATGACGATGAAGATTATGAGGACGATGATGATCTGGACTTAGACGATGACGATCTGGGAATAGACGAGGATGATACAGTTGTTGAGACCGGGCTTTTTCCGGCTAGTGACGAAACTGAAGCCTTAGAAGACACTAATTATGACGACGATGATGAAGATGATCCGCTCGAAGAATTGAGGGGTTCAGAATTGTACTAAACAAAAAAGCCATCCGCGAACAACGGATGGCTTTTTGTTTAAATCTGCTTTAAGCGAATTACTTCACGGTCATATCAACACTTCTTTTTATGAAGTTTGTCAAGTCTGAACCGGTGAGCATTCCCTGCGACAACAAAGCCAGATCGTAAGCCTGTTTGGCAAGATCCGTTTTTACGCTCTCATCATCAGCCGCAATGATCTTTTGAACCAGCGGGTGATTCGCGTTAACCGCAACAGTTAGCATTTCGGGCATATTTCCCATAAACGACATTCCGCCGCCGCCACCCATCGCCTGCATATCTTTCATTCTGCGGAAAAACTCCGGCAAAGTCACTGTAACCGGAAGCTCGTCCTCAGCTAAAGGCTCAACCGCTACTTTCCTGTCTTTATTGTTAATTGCTTTTTCAAACACCTCCTGCACCGCCTTTTCCTCGTCTGCACTCAGTTTGCTTGTTAGCGTATTCTCTTTCTCGATCAGTTTTTCGGCAGTTTCAGAGTCAACACGTTTTAACGTGAATTTTTCAACCTTGCTCTCGAGCATCTGGATGAAATGTGCATCTATTGGGTGTGAGAACTCCAGCACATCGTAACCCTTCTTCTTCGCCGACTGGATAAATGCATCCTGTTTAGCAACATCCGTTGCATAGATTGCAACCAGGTTGCCGGACTTATCTTCCTGATTAGCTTTTATATGCTCCTTGTACTTTTCTAAGGTAAAATAAAGCCCATCTGTAGTTTTATACTGGCAAAAATCCTTCGCTTTATCATAGAATTTATCATTGCTGATCATCCCATACTTCACGAACAAACCGATATCATCCCACTTATCGGCGAAAGCCTTTTCGTCTTTCGCGTAAAGCTCTGCAAGTTTATCCGCAACCTTTTTGGTGATGTATGTGCTGATTTTTTTGACGTTCGAGTCAGCTTGCAGGAAGCTTCTTGATACGTTCAAAGGAATATCCGGCGAGTCTATGATACCGTGCAGCAGCATCAGGAACTCAGGGACAATATCTTTTACCTCGTCGGTGATGAATACCTGACGTGAGTAAAGCTGGATTTTGCTGCGCTGGAATTCGAAATCATTTTTGATTTTCGGGAAGTAAAGCACTCCCGTGAGATTAAATGGATAATCTACGTTCAGATGAATCCAAAACAATGGATCTTCAGAGAATGGATAGAGTTCCTTGTAGAATGCAATGTAATCTTCATCCTTCAGATCGGCAGGAGCTTTGGTCCAGATTGGATCTGTTGTGTTAACAATATTGTCAACTTCTACAGATGTGTACTTGGCCTTGCCTTCTTCATCTTCACCGTCAGGCTCTGACTCTGTTTTTGTGCCAAACTTCACCTCTACTGGCAGGAAACGGCAGTATTTATCCAATATCTCCTGAAGTCTCGCTTTATCCAGGAATTCTTCTGAATCTTTGTTTATATGCAGGATAATGTCTGTCCCACGTTCGGTGCGGCTGCCATCGGTTATCTCAAATTCGGTACTGCCGTCGCAAATCCAGCGGGCCGGCTGCGCTCCCTCCTGGTAAGATAAGGTTTGGATTTCCACCTGATCAGCAACCATGAATGCCGAATAGAAACCCAATCCGAATTTACCGATCAGTTCGTTGGCATCCTTCGCATCTTTAAACTTCTCGACAAACTCTGTGGCTCCTGAAAATGCAATCTGGTTGATATACTTTTTGATTTCTTCGGCAGTCATGCCCAAGCCATGGTCAGAAATTGTCAGAGTTTTCGCCTTCTCATCAAAAGCCACTTCCACCTGCAATTTGCCAAGCTCGCCCTGGTACTGCCCCAGAGATGACAGCCTCTTCAATTTTTGCGTAGCATCTACTGCGTTTGATACTAATTCCCGCAAGAATATTTCATGGTCTGAATACAGAAATTTCTTGATGATCGGGAAAATGTTCTCGGTATGGATCGAGATATTTCCTTTTTCTTGCATAGTAAAGAATAGATTTTTCAGCGATTGAACAACAATGATTCCAAAGCACTTTTGGTGACAGGATGACAGCCGCAGCTTAAGTGAAATTATTTTTTGATGGCTTTACTGAATTACTATATTTGCAGTCCCTTGAAAAAGGGCTTTGGTGAGGTGCCTGAGAGGCCGAAAGGATCAGTTTGCTAAACTGACGTACGGGCAACTGTACCGAGGGTTCGAATCCCTCCCTCACCGCCGAATATATTTGAAGATATATTTGATGCAGAAGTAAAAAATACTACTTTTGCAGTCCCAAACCAGAAAGGCGCTACGGCACCATCTGGTACAAAAGTTCGGGATGTAGCGTAGCCCGGTATCGCGCCACATTTGGGATGTGGAGGCCGCAGGTTCGAATCCTGCCATCCCGACTTCTTAAAAGCCATTCGTAAAACGAGTGGCTTTTTTTATTTTGGCTAAATGTATAACGTCTATATACTTTTCAGCGATTCCACGCTTAAGTATTATACGGGTAGCTGCCAAAACATGGAGCTCCGCCTTGCGCACCATAATAGCGGCCATAATCGAAGTACAAAAGCAGGTGCGCCGTGGAAGATCATTAAGGTTTATCATGTTGTAGACAGAACCGAAGCACTCCGGCTGGAGAACAAGATCAAAAAGCGAGGAGCGAAACGATTCCTAAGCGATGAAGGCCTTGCGGGTTGATCGCGTGGCGCTCGGGCGCCAAGGCCCAGGTTCGAATCCTGCCATCCCGACTACAAAAAGCCATTCGCAGAAAGCGAGTGGCTTTTTTGTTTTGCTATAATGTATAACGTGTATATCCTTTTCAGCGATTCAACTCAGAAATTTTATACGGGCAGCTGTCAGGATATGGTTTCACGGCTAATTCACCACAATGCCGGCCACAACCGAAGCACAAAAGCAGGTGCGCCGTGGAAAATAGCAATGCTCTATCACGTTGCTGACCGGGCTGAAGCATTAAAGCTCGAAATGAAAATCAAGAATCGTGGTGCAAAAAGGTTTCTAGTGGATGAAGGGCTGGGCTGATCGCGTGGCGCTCGGGCGCCAAGGCCGCAGGTTCGAATCCTGCCATCCGACTTCTTAAAAGCCATTCGTAAAAACGAGTGGCTTTTTTGTTTGGGCCTAACCCCACGGGCAATTCACTCCCACAAGTTTATCAAAGGAATCAGCCCGAACCAGATCAGATAAACCAGAGACGTAATCAACAAGCCATCTATCCTCTTTGGCGGGTTATGGCTCGTGAAATAGCGCCGGATGAGAATTAAGAGAAGCACAATATTCGGAACTGCAAAGTATAGTATCCCTTCAAAAGCAGGCTTGTAGTGCATGCTTAGAGAAATTGTGGCAATTAGCGATGTACAGGCAAATCCCAGGGCGATAATGGAAGCGGCTTTTTTTCCAAACCTTACGGCGATCGTTCTTTGCCTGCAAGTTTATCAGCCTCATAGTCGGGAATCCCCGCAAGGGTGATGGATGGCAACACAGCTAAAAAGAGAGGCAAGCCGAGAAGCCACGGAAGCGCATCACCTATTTTGCCGCCCATGAATAAGTATCCGCAGAGTATTACTGCAAAGCTATGTGTTATGCCAACCGTCAGTTCACCCAGGCCACGATATACAAGTTTGAGCGGCGGTGCGGTATACCCGAGAGCGAGAACAGTAAGAACCAGGGATGCCACCACGATTTCCCTGCGGACTGTCGGCGCTTCGACAAGCAACACGGCAAGAAATGCAACAGCGAGCACAAGAGAAATAATGATCCCCTTCTTCACATCATTAAAAGTTAAGGACCTATCAACTATTACGCGTGAGCCGCCCGTAAATGGCCCGAAATAATGATTGTTGTTATCGGTTTTATAATCTACATATTCATTGATCAGCACCGTTGCAACTTCCAGGAAAAACAGCCACCCGTAGCCGGTCCAGAATAAGAATGCATCGAAAGAGTAACCTGATGAGTTCGCCGCCCACGCTCCCGCAGCGTAAGCCACAAGCGTCATCGGATAAAACTGAAACCTTATGGCTCTGAACCAGGCAAAGGCCTTAATACGAAATTTCTTACCCGGCGAAAGCGCTCCATTCCTTAAACCTTCCCCACGCTTCTGGACACTCGCCAGCCAACGCTCCCTTTGCTCAGGAGTGGAGCTTTTCACAGGTCCGAAGGCACTCATCGCCGACATCTCAAACCCGCAAAACTCAAGCAACGACCTCCGCATGGCATTGTGGCCCGGCGCTCTGTAGATCAGGTGATAAACCAGCTTCGGCGTGTCCATTGTGGTGATAACCTCAGCTGTCCTGCCCTTCAACAGCGGCAGATAACCTGCACCTCCTTCTGTTTCCTCGAAAGCAAATCCTTCGGTAAAAACACGATCGATAAAACCCTTCAATAATGCCGGCATGGTTCCCCACCAGGTGGGATAAACGAAAACGATGTGGTTTGCCCAGAGTATCAGTTCACGTGCATTCTGTATAACTGGCTCCTCAACCTGCTGCTTGGGACTTGAATGTGTTACATTCAGATTAAAAGGCCTTTCTGCTAAGGGCAAATACCTGATTTCCGCCCGAGCAGTTTTGGCTCCCGCGATGTACGCCATCGAAATAGCGCTGCAAAAGCTGTCTTCCCGCGGATGGCCGTTGATAACTAATACATTCATTTCAGGATCGGCTATAATTTCGGACAGATAAACATAACAGCACAAACACTATAAACCGGGAAGTGACTAAGTTGTGCGGGTTTCCCTTCTTTTTTAATTCTCAAGATTTCTTTTACTTTTGTTTCAGAAGGAAATGGTGTCTTCCTACTCAACCGTCTTTACCGACTGATGGCGCCTACAAATAGTAATTCGATTCAGAGTTGCACTTAACTTATTTGTAGGATGAGAAATCATAAATATTTATCAAACCAAATCGTAGCGATTAAGGAAGTTTTCCGCTGGACGGCTTTGCTTATTCCCGTGGCAGTTACAGTAGGCCTGCTCGTTGCTTTGTTCCTTTGGCTGCTTGAAATTGTTACTGAACTACGTTTTCAAAATCCCTGGCTCCTCTTTTTACTTCCCTTGGCGGGATTGTTCATTTTTTTCCTCTATAAATCGGTGGGCAAGAATTCGGAAGCCGGGAACAACCTTATTATAGACGAGATCCATAGTCCCGGCGGCGGAGTGCCCGCAAGGATGGCACCTCTTATTCTTATCAGCACTGTAATCACCCATTTATTTGGAGGATCGGCGGGACGTGAGGGCACAGCTGTGCAGATGGGCGGAAGCATTTCAGCCGTTTTCGCTGGCTGGTTTAATCTTCCGCAGGAACGTAGACGGATATTATTGATGTGCGGCATATCTGCGGGGTTTGGCGCCGTATTTGGCACTCCTGTTGCAGCTGCAATTTTCGCTCTTGAGGTCCTAGAAATAGGCCGTTTAAAGTACGATGCACTTATCCCCTGCTTAATTGCCGCCGTCATTGCACACATCACATGCATATCCACAGGCATACAGCATACGGCTTATCACATTCCCAATTATGAGCAGAACACACAATTAATGCCATATATAAGCTTCGATATCCTTTTATTACTTAAGGCGATTATTGCCGGTGCTTGCTTCGGGCTTGCGAGCCTTGTTTTTGTGAAAGCCTCGCACTTCATTAAAAACCAAAGTTTAAAGCTCGTCAGCAAACAGTGGCTTATACCAATTATCGGAGGAATTGCAATCATCGGCTTAACCTATTTGACCGGCACAAGAGATTATCTGGGATTGGGTGTGACAAATCCAGGCGACGGCGTGAGCATTGTCTCGGCATTTGATGAAGGTGGATCGGAATACTTCAGCTGGCTTTGGAAGTTGATATTTACATCTATAACCCTGGGCACTGGCTTCAAGGGCGGAGAAGTTACGCCGCTATTCTTTATCGGAGCCACCCTCGGCAATACACTTGCTTTGATTAGTAATTCACCTGTTGCCTTGTTCGCCGCTCTTGGCTTTATCGGAGTATTTGCCGGCGCAACCAATACTCCGCTGGCATGCACCATTATGGGCGTTGAACTCTTTGGTGGCAATTACATCGTCTACTTCGCTGTCGCTTGCTTTACGGCATACTATTTCAGCGGGCACTCGGGGATTTATAAATCTCAGAAATTAGCTGTTAGTAAATTTCGGTTTTAGTGCGGAATATCGACGTTCGTTGACCTATTCATCCAAAAACAGGTTGGCACCCTGAACAAAAACCTTAAACTTTTGTTCTATTGGTCAGCAGTTGCCCAGTATGACTTTTGCCGCCTCCGATCCATTATCTAACCCAACATTCCTGGAAAGCTTGCCTGTGGCAATCTACACCTGCGACAAAGACGGTTACATTACCTCTTTTAACCAGGCGGCGAAAAATCTATGGGGTAGAGAACCCGAAATCGGAAAAGATCGTTTTGTAGGATGGTGGAAAGCTTTCCAATCAGACGGAAGCCCTATTACTCCTGAGACAAGCCCGATGAGCAGGGCTCTCAGAGAACGTGTTCCGAGCTCCGGAGAAGAAATTATCATTGAAACGCCTGCCGGCGATAAACGCATTGTGCTTCCATACGCTTCACCCTTGTTCGATGCCGAGGGAAAACTTAGCGGCGGCGCCAATACGTTGCTCGATATCACTGACCAGAAAAGTGGCGAAAGCAAACAAGCGCTTTTGGCTGCAATTATTGAATCTTCAGATGATGTAATTATCAGCAAAACCCTTAAAGGTATTATCACAAGCTGGAACCGCTCGGCAGAAAAGCTGTTTGGCTATAAAGAGGAAGAAGTATTAGGAAAGCATATCTCTATTTTAATTCCACCAGACCGGTTAGCAGAGGAAGATCTGATTATTGGTAAGGTTAGCTGCGGACAGAGCTTAGACCATTTTGAAACTATCCGGGTAACCAAAACCGGAGAGCCAAAGCAAATATCACTTACGGTATCGCCGGTTAAAGACAAACACGGCAAAATCATCGGGGCGTCCAAAATTGCCCGGGACATTACGAAGCAAAAACTCGCGGAAGAACAGCTCCAACGATATGCGAATAGCCTGAAAATTCTGAATACTATCGGCCGGGCTATCTCTGAAGATCTGGATGTTCAGGGAATTCTTCAAAAGGTAACCGATGCCACAACCAAGCTCACGGGGGCACAGTTCGGCGCATTCTTTTATAATACTGTAAACGAACAAGGTGAAGCTTTAATGCTCTACACTTTGTCGGGAGCGCCGCGGGAAGCTTTTGAAAAGTTTGGAATGCCGAGGAATACCGCAGTTTTTCATGCCACATTCAGTGGACAGGGCATTGTACGGGTAGACGATATTACCAAGGATGAGCGGTATGGGAAAAGTGCGCCTCATTATGGAATGCCAAAAGGGCATTTACCGGTTGTAAGTTATCTGGCAGTTCCGGTCTTTTCTAAAGATGGAACTGTGATCGGCGGCTTATTTTTCGGGCATCAGGACGCGGGAATTTTTACCGAGGAACATGAGCATCTGGTAAATGGCGTCGCGGCCCAGGCTGCGGTTGCTTTAGATAATGCCAAGCTGTACGAAGAAATTAAGGTTCTTAATTCTAAAAAAGACGAGTTTATTGGGATGGCGAGCCACGAGCTAAAAACGCCGGTCACAAGCATCAACGGCTACTTGCAAATATTGGAACGTAGCGTGCCCGACGAGGATCGCAACAAAAGCTATATTGTAAAAGCCAGGCAACAGGTTGGCAAGCTGTCAACACTCATCTCCGACCTGCTTGATGTTTCTAAGATACAAACCGGCAAACTTCCATTTAACTACGTCCAGTTTGACCTGGTGACCACCTTGAAGGAGGTAGTAGATGTTATGCGCCAATCAAATTCATCGCATACTATTAATCTCAACTTAGATCCTGATGAATTAATAATAGTTGCTGATCAGCAGCGCATAGAGCAAGTAGTTATCAACCTAATTTCAAACGCTGTTAAATATGCACCGGGATCAGAAGTGGTTAATGTTTATGCTGGAATAAAAGGCAGAACAGCAAAGGTTTCGGTTCAAGACTTTGGAATTGGGATAGAAAAAGATCAGCAGGACAGGATTTTCTCCAGGTTTTACCGGGTAGAGAGTTTAGCCTCTCACATGTCGGGTTTGGGAATAGGCCTTTACATTAGCCATGAGATCATTGCCCGGCACAATGGAAAGCTTTGGGTTGCCAGCAAACCAGGAGAGGGATCAACTTTCACTTTCGAAATCCCTGTTGAACAGCCTTCAAATATTTAATGGCTTAAGAATTCTGACCCACGTAGTCAATCCGCACGTGAAAAATCCCCATCAGCATCGTTTTAAAAATGAGTTTGATGGTCTCGATATCTTTCAGAGTAATATCACTATCACTTAATTGATTCTGCTCAAGCTTGTAGTTAATTATCCGGTCAACCAGATTGCTTATGTTGTCTGCGTCAGGCTCTTTAAGGCTACGTGAAGCCGCTTCAACAGAATCAGCCAGCATCAATACTGCTGTCTCTTTTGAAAAAGGTATCGGTCCGGGATATCTGAAAATATTCTCGTCGATAAGTTTTTCAGGGAAATTCTTTAAAAACGACTGATAGAAATAGTCCACACGGGTATTTCCGTGATGGGTGCGGATAAAATTGATAAGCATTTCCGGCAAGCGGTGGCGCCTCGCCAGTTCCACTCCTCGATGAACGTGCTGGATGATTATTTGTGCACTCTGCTCATACGAGAGCTGATCATGCGGATTGGCCCCCTTATTTTGATTTTCAATAAAGTATTGCGGGTTCTCCATTTTGCCGATGTCGTGATACAGCGCTCCTGCACGCACCAGCAAGGCATTCCCTCCAATCTTAAAAATGGCTGCTTCCGCGAGATTAGCAACCTGAAGCGAGTGCTGGAAAGTCCCCGGAGCTTTGAAAGAAAGGTCACGAAGTAGTTTGGAATTGGTGTTAGTCAGTTCCATCAATGAAACTTCCGACACGATACCAAACAGTTTCTCAAACGCATAAATAAGCGGATAAGCCAGCAACGAAAGCAGAACGCTAAAAACAAACGGCACGAAGTTGAACCAGTCTATATTGAAAACAGAGCCTTCGCGGATAAAAGAAATCCCCAAAAAAGCCACCAGGTAATTGGCAAGGATCAGCAAGGCAGAGATCAGGAATTGTTCCCGTTTTACAATGTTCTTGATACTGTAAATGGCAACCATCCCTGATGTGATCTGCAGGAACGCAAATTCAAAGCTGTTCGGAACAAAAAATCCCGCTATCAGAACCACTAACAAGTGGATATAAAGCGCAAGGCGAGTATCAAATAAGATTCTTATAATTACCGGAACAATACAATAAGGAATGTAGTAAACACTCGGTATTTTAAGCTTTATAGCTAAGGATAAAGCCACCAACATTCCGGTGATAACCAACAGGATCAGAGAAATAAGCCGATTATCCTGGTAAATATCTCTACGGAAAAGATAAAGAAATACGATTAGCAGTGTGACCATGAGGCCCACGAGCAGAAACTGGCCCAGCAACACGAATTTGTGGTCGCCTGCAATCTTCTCATCATCCTCGTAAGTGTTGCGCAAAGACTCAAGCTTCTGGAATATTTCCGGTGTAATGATTGTGCCATTTGCAACTATCAGCTCGCCTTTCTGCACCATGCCCCGTGTTACCGAAATATTTGCGAGAGCATCTTGTTCTGCCTTCTCGGTAAGCCGCTGGTCGTATATATAGTTTGGGCGTAAGTGGTCGGATATAATGCTGGCCAACCAGTCTTTGTTCTCAATCCCATTTTCTTTTTCGAGCTGAGCCTTGACGTACGCACTGGCTTTCTCTATAGTAAAAATATCAAGCGTATTCAGCTCCGCAGCAACATTGTTGGTGAGTAAGGTGAAATTATAATCGTGTCCAAACCGCTGATAACGTTTTTCATACGAGCTCAATCCTCGTTGATAAATTTCTTTAAGTATGTCTTCGCCTGTTTTAAAATAGAGTTGTTGAACCCGATCGCTCTGCTCAGCCGTTTCCCACTTCACTTTGAAATCTGCCTCATATTTATCTAACTCATCTTCAACAAGCTGCGGATTGTTCCTATAAATTGGCTTAACCGATTTGAGTACTTCATCCTGGCTCTTTTCTAACTCTTCCCGGGTTTTGTTTACCGCAAAACTGTATGGCGATACCAGATCTTTATGCATCCAGGCTTTGCCTTTTTCAAATTCGTACCTAAACCTGGCCTGCTTAGGCAAAAAGAAGGTTATCGCCAACACCGACAGCAACATCATGAGGTACTTGATGTTGGATGGATATTTATGGTAAATTAAAAGGTGAGGATTCTTTTTGAACTTGGCCACGGGATCTTTCTTATCGCTCAAATTTATGATAAGTTTAACAAATTGTCAGATGAATATAATTGCTGTGTTTCAGGCAGTAAGGATGTGTTTGTTAAGTACCATAAAACTTTTTCGTGCGTTATAAACAAACTTTCAAGACGGGGAATGTTTAATTTGCGATAAGTTAAATTATATGAGAGAAGTATATATTGTTTCTGCAGTACGCACTCCTATTGGAAGTTTTGGCGGATCATTGTCATCGTTTTCTGCCACTCAGTTGGGCGGACTTGCTATAAAAGCTGCCGTAGAACGGGCAGGAATAAACCCGGATTCTGTTGAGGAAGTGTACATGGGCAATGTGCTTTCAGCAAACCTGGGCCAGGCGCCGGCTACACAAGCCGCAAAGTTTGCCGGTCTCCCGGATCTTCCCGCAACCACCATTAACAAAGTTTGTGCATCCGGCATGAAAGCCGTGATGCTGGCTGCTCAAAGCATCGCCTCAGGCGACAAAGAAATTATTGTTGCAGGCGGCATGGAGAGCATGAGCAATGTGCCTTTTTATTTGGATAAAGCCCGGACAGGCTATCGCCTTGGACATGGGCAGCTAACGGATGGATTGGTTAAAGATGGTTTGTGGGATGTTTATAATGATTACCACATGGGCTCTGCAGCCGAGCTTTGTTCAACAGAATGCAACATCAGTCGCGAAGATCAGGATGCTTATGCGATCAATTCATACAAGCGCTCACAGGAAGCTATTGCGGTTGGCAAATTTAAAAATGAAATTGTACCAGTAGAAATAAAGGACCGAAAAGGAAACATCACGCTCCTTGAAAATGATGAAGAGCCTGCGGCGGTGCAGTTTGAAAAAGTAACATCACTGAAGCCGGTTTTCCAGAAAGAGGGAACTGTTACCGCAGCCAACGCCTCAACCCTGAACGATGGAGCGGCAGCGCTTGTGCTGATGAGCAAAGAGAAAGCCGGGCAGCTTGGCATTAAGCCATTAGCTAAAATTGTTGGTTTTGCCGATGCGCAACAGGCACCGGAACGCTTCACCACGGCTCCCGCGAAAGCCATTCCACTGGCTATCGACAAGGCAGGCATCAGGGCAAGTGATGTCGATTATTATGAAATAAATGAAGCTTTTTCGGTGGTGGCGCTGGCTAACAACAGAGCCTTAGAACTTGATTCCGAAAAGGTGAACATAAACGGCGGAGCGGTGGCTTTGGGGCATCCGCTTGGTGCTTCGGGCGCACGCATCCTGGTTACGCTTATCAATGTTTTATCGGCTAACAATGGTAGGTATGGCGTCGCTGGTATTTGCAATGGTGGCGGCGGCGCCAGTGCAATTGTGATAGAAAACACAGAGAAATAGATTTAGATGAAGAAGTACATTATTGGCGTTTTCTTGTTGCTTTCAGCATTTTTTGCGTCGGCACAACACTCCGATCTTTACAAATACACACCACAATTCAACGCGTATCAGGATACACTTAAACAGTTGGGGAGCAACATGATCAACAGTGAGTCTGAACCCGAGCGGATGAATGCAAATTATGCATTTGCGAAAACTCTGGTGAGAGCACTAAAACTACCCCATTCATTTAATTACGGATTTGACTCTTTAAAAGCCATCACCATACAAAACTCACCTGATAACCGCTTTCGGATTTTCAGCTGGCATGTTATGTTTAATGACGGCAGCTTCCGGTATTACGGTGCCATCCAGATGAACAATACCGACGGGAAATTACAATTGCACGGTCTTACGGACTACTCCCCTCTAATTAAAAACCCTGCCGATACCGTCACCACGGCGGATAAATGGTATGGAGCGCAGTATTACAAAATCATTCCCGTTTCGTACAATGTGCGTGTGCCATACTACATCTTGCTGGGCTGGAAAGGCAACAATGTTAAGACTAACAAGAAGGTGATCGAGGTTCTATACTTTAAGGATGGGAAACCGTATTTCGGGATGCCGGTTTTTGATGGCGATGCCGAGAATGCAAAAAGCAAGCGCATCATCTTTGAATATACCCGGCAGGCATCAATGCTCCTGAATTATCAGCCGAAAGACGGGATGCTTTTGTTTGATCATATAGCACCATCAGATCCTAAGCTAAAGGGGCAATTTGAAGCATATGGCCCAGACTTTTCATACGATGGTTATAAGCTGATAAATGGGCGATGGAAACTGGTGCAGGACATACCCTTAAAAAATCCGCCGACAAACGTGGATGATGACTACAATGATCCGCGGAAGCCAAAAAGCTCGGCACCACGAAAACTATAGGCCCGCAGCAAAAAATCAAGCTCACATGAGCAATATCAAATTTCATTCTTATTTTGTGCGGCTAATCAAAATAAAAACCTTCTCGTAAGCATTATGGAAAAACAAAAAGAACTATTTGGGCACCCGGTTGGGCTGTATATACTTTTCTTTACAGAACTATGGGAACGCTTCAGCTACTATGGCATGAGGGCGCTCCTCGTTCTTTTTTTGGTGGCCTCTACAAATGGGCAGAATCCCGGCTTTGGCTGGACAAAAGTTGACGCACTTGGCCTTTACGGCATTTACACTGCCTTGGTTTATATTTCTTCCATCCCGGGAGGAATACTTGCCGACAAAGTTCTAGGTCAAAAGAAAACCGTTATGCTTGGCGGATGGCTCCTAGTAGCAGGGCACTCTGTTTTAGCTATTCAGGCCGAGTGGGCTTTTTATACAGGTATCGCACTGATCATTGCAGGTGTAGGATGTTTGAAACCTAATATTTCCAGCATGGTTGGCGAACTCTATGCTCCCGGCGATGATCGCAGAGATAAAGGTTTTACGATTTTTTACATCGGCATAAACGTAGGCGCTCTCATTGCTGGTTTAACAGTTGGTGTTGTCGGCGAGGTGTATGGCTGGCATTATGGCTTCGGAATGGCTGGTATAGGCATGGCTTTAGGACAGATCGGATTTTTATTTGGTCAGAAGTATCTGAGACATGTGGGCAATTCTCCGAAGGAATTTGCGGCAACCCACAAGGCTGCATTAAACAAGCCACTTACCAAAATTGAAAAAGACAGAGTAGTTGTAATGCTGATCTCGTTCCTGATGATCATAGTTTTTTGGGGCGCATTTGAACAGGCGGGCGGCTTAATGAACCTCTACGCTGCAGAAAAAACCGATCGTACTATAGGCAGTTTTACCGTTCCTGCAACTGTTTTCCAATCAGTAAATTCATTTTTCATCATCAGCCTTGGAGTAGTTGTTGCAAACTTCTGGTACAGGCGTAAAAAACGTGGCAGCGAGTCATCCTCTATCTTCAAAATGGCGATGGGTATCATCATCATGGGATTAGGATTTGTGTTTATGGCTTTGGCATCAAATCAGTATGAGAATGAGGGAGCATCAGCGATGTACTGGCTGATCTTTGCTTACTTGTTCCATACGGTTGGAGAGCTCTCCGCCTCACCGGTAGCTTTATCGTACGTAACCAAGCTAGCTCCGCTAAAATATTATTCTTTAATGATGGGGGCTTATTTTGCGGCTACAGGTATGGGAAATTATCTGGCGGGGTGGGTTGGCCAATGGTCGCAAACAGCTGGCGAAAAAGAAATATTCATAGGAATTACCATATTCTGTGTGATTTTCGGAGGACTTGTAATTGCCATTTTGAAACCTTTGAAACGATTGGCTCACAATGCTGAAGATATGACTGAAGAGGAACACACAGCTATGCTTAACACCCAGGAGATTGAAGTAAATAAGGCTCTTTAATAATCGGCTCTATTCAATATATTACATGCCACAGTTGATCAAACTGTGGCATGTGCATTTATAGATTATCTTTGCTGGCTCAACATTTATTACGTGCTTTCAGACAGTATCGTCCTCATCCCTACCTACAACGAGAAAGAAAACATCGAAAAAATTATTCGAAAGGTTTTTTCTCTGCCACACAACTTCCATATCCTGATTATTGACGATGGCTCGCCTGATGGCACAGCCGACATTGTAAAAAGCCTCACTACAGAATTCCAGGGTAAGCTTCACATCGAAGAGCGGAAAGGAAAGCTCGGGCTTGGCACAGCTTACGTTCATGGGTTTAAATGGGCGCTGGCCCGCAGTTATTTTTACATTTTTGAAATGGATGCAGACTTCTCTCACAATCCGGATGATCTGACTCGCTTACGGCAGGCTTGCCTTAAGGGCGCCGACGTCGCAATTGGATCCAGATACGTAAAGGGGGTGAATGTGGTTAACTGGCCCATGAGCCGGGTGCTGATGTCGTATTTTGCGTCGATGTATGTGCGCTTTATCACACGAATAAATATTCAGGACGCTACCGCAGGTTTTAAATGCTACAAACGCACAGTTCTGGAAACGATCAACATTGACCGCATTAAGTTTGTGGGATATGCCTTCCAGATAGAAATGAAATTTACAGCTATCCTCCACGGCTTTAAAGTAGTGGAAGTTCCAATCATCTTCACCGACCGCACGGAAGGAACGTCGAAAATGAGCACACGAATTTTTCGCGAAGCATTCCTGGGAGTAATTCAGATGAAGGTTAACAGCCTCTTCCGGGACTATCCTAAAGCAAAAGCTATCTAAACTTTGGGCTCCTGCTGGCTAAGACAGTGGAAGCTGCCCAAGCCCCAGATTATATCGGTTGAATCCAGTCCAACTACTTTCCTTCCGGGGAAGCATGAGGCGATAACTTCTAACGCCTTCTCATCTTTATCGCAGCGATACGTAGGAACCATTACGTGTTTGTTGCTGATGTAGAAGTTCGCGTAGGATGCAGGTAAACGTGTATCCTCGTAAATCACAGCATCCGGCATTGGCAATTCGATAATATTGAGCTGCTTCCCGTCCAGGAGGCGCATCTGGCTCAACTGCCTTAAATTAGTTTGAAGCAAGGCATAGTTATCGTCGTGCTTGTTTGTTTCCACTACAGAGAGAACGGTATCTTCATTCACAAAGCGGATTGTATCATCAATGTGCCCGTCGGTATCATCCCCCACAATGCCTTCATCAACCCAAAGCACCTGCTCCATTCCATAATAATCGTACAAATATTGTTCGATCTGCGCTTGATTTAGATGTGGATTTCTATTCTCATTTAGAAGGCAGCAGGTGGATGTAAGAATCGTTCCTTTTCCATTAAACTCCACAGATCCGCCCTCCATGATTATTCCGGGGTGGAAAACGGGTATATCGAACTGTTTACCAATGAGCGTCGGCACTACATCATCCAGATCGAATGGGGGATATTTTCCTCCCCAGGCATTGAAGCCCCAGTCCACAATCACCTTCTTCTGTTCCGCGTTTGGATTGACCAGAAATGCAGGACCGTGATCGCGGCACCAGGCATCGTTTGTAGGATGATTATAAAATTCTACTCTGCTCATGTCCACACCAGCAGCCTGCAAGTGTGTAATTGCCGAATTCCGTACCGTCTCATCAGCATTTATCCGAACGATCTCACTTTCAGTAAGCAGCTTTACAAACTGGCTGTACACGGAATAAATGGATTGTAGCTTGCCTGGCCAGCTTTCTTCCTTGTGCGGCCAGGAGAGCCAGGTTGCCTCGTGCTCAGCCCACTCGGGTGGGAAGTAGTAGCCTTGTTCTTTAGGAGTTGCCTTTGAGTCGATAGTGGATAGTCGATAGTCCATAGCTATAGCGTATTTCTTAAGGCTGTAATCATTTTCACAAGGAGTTCGCATTCGGCGTATAGTTCGCTGAAGATAGCTTCAGATATATAAGATCTCCTCTTTGCTATAAACAAACACGAAACAACTTCAATAGCAGAGCGGAGGGAATAATTTAGAAATAATTTATAGGTAGCATTGCTTTGTCCGGTACTACCCTCTGCTATATTCAGAACGACGAAATCTGAAGCTCTTTTGATTTGTGATGTCAGAACAAACAGCTCGTCTTTAGGAAAATTAGATTTAGTGACAAGGTGAATCTTGTCGTTTAGATCCATTGCTTTTTGCCAAACATGTAAGTTCTCGAACTTGAATGCCATAACTTAAAATTGCTGTCCGGTGAACCATGGACGATGGACTATAGACCAGTAGCTAGTCCTCATCAATATACCTCTTCGTAATTTGCTGATAAGAATCAATTCTCCTGTCTCTCATAAACGGCCAGTGCGTGCGATAACTGTCGGTCTTAGCAAGATCAACTTCCTGAACAATCACTTCTTCATCTGTATGGGAAGCTTGGTAAATAACAGATCCAAAGGGGTTGGCGACAAATGAACCGCCCCAGAATTTTATCCCGGCTTCCACTCCCACCCTGTTTACGCTCACCACGTGCACGCCATTGGCAACCGCGTGGCTGCGCTGAATGGTTTGCCAGGCATTGTATTGTTCGGTGTTGGTACCCTCGTCCTGGGTGTGAGCCCAGCCAATTGCGGTTGGATAGAAAAGAACTTCAGCTCCCATCAGAGATGTGATCCGGGCAGCTTCAGGATACCACTGATCCCAGCAGATCAATACGCCTATCGTGGCAAATTTGGTTTTGAACACTTTGTAGCCGAGATCGCCAGGCGTGAAATAGAATTTCTCGTAAAATCCGGGATCATCCGGAATATGCATTTTGCGGTATTTGCCGAGGTATGTGCCATCAGCATCCAGAACTGCTGTAGTATTGTGATAAATCCCCTGCGCACGTTTCTCAAAAAGCGAGGCAATTATTACCACATTCAGCTCTTTGGCAACCTCACTAAGCGCATCAGTTGAAGATCCCGGGATGCTTTCTGCCAAAGAAAAATTGTCGTAGTTTTCCTCATCACAGAAATACAATGAAGTAAAAAGCTCCTGCAGGCACACAATCTGCGCACCTTTTGCAGCTGCTTCTTTCACTTTGGCAATTGCCTTTTCAAGGTTCTCCGACTTATTTGCCGTGCACGACATTTGCACTAATCCGATGCTAACATTTTTTTGCTTCATGTGCTTTTTAAATGAGGCTGTTTAAACGAGTGCAAAAGTATAAAATCAACAGGACAGCGCTCTCAAATTAATGCAATCTTCGGCGCAACTGATTATTTGGAATATCAATCGGGTAAGTTTACATGAATTGCTATCTTTATCGCCTCAATAATAACGGCTAAAACAGCACTATAAAGCACGTTTAACGAGGAAGTTCATGAGCAATAAAGCAAATTTAAATAAGGACGAAGTCTTTGCCGAGGAGATCACCAAGGCTTCTGATTTCAAATTCGGCGCAAAGGTGGCCAGTGTTTTTGACGACATGGTAAGCCGGTCAGTGCCTTATTACGGAGAAATTCAGCGGATGATCGCCGAACTGGCAGCAGATCAGGTTCAAAAAGGCACTGATGTTTATGACCTGGGATGCTCGACTGGAACAACGATGATCGGCATGAACACGCTTGTTGATCCGACCATCCGTTTTGTTGGGATAGATGACTCGAAGGAAATGCTCGACAAGTGCGATGTCAAATTGAAGGAGGCTGGGTTTGTAAGGCCGTACGAACTCCGGGTAGCAGACCTTGGCGAGAAAGTTGAAATCACCAATGCATCTGTTGTAGTTTTGTGCTTAACGCTTCAGTTTATCCGGCCGCTCTATCGCGAAAAGCTGCTGAAAACTATTTTCGACGGGCTTGTACCGGGAGGTGTTCTGATCATTTCTGAAAAAATCCTTGCGGAAGAAAACAGCTTTAACCGCGACTTTATCAAATATTATTACGATTACAAGCGCCGCAACCATTACAGCGATATGGAAATCTCCCAAAAACGTGAGGCGCTGGAGAACGTGCTGATACCTTATAAACTCAGCGAAAATATCTATCTGCTTCGCGAGGCCGGTTTTGCGCATGTGGAAACCTTCTTCAAATGGTACAATTTCTCTGGCGTAATTGCCGTAAAAAAATAACATGATTGCAATAGGCAACTTCTTCTTCAAGTACAGGAACTTCCTTTTTATATTCCTTTATTTCGCTTTATTTATTCCGTCCCCGCGGATTTTCACTACCGACAACTTTGGCGAACACTACTATTTGTGGCCTATTTGTATAGGTCTGTTCATCACTGTCTTGGGGCAGGCAATTCGGGGTGCCACCATCGGCTTAGCCTATATCGTGCGGGGCGGAAAAGACAAGAAAGTGTATGCAGAAGAGCTGGTTACGGAAGGGATTTTCAACCACGGCCGCAATCCATTATATGTAGGCAACATTTTGATGCTGGTAGGCGTAGGCATACTCAGCAACTCCATCATTTACGTGTTCATCTTCATCCCTTTGTTTCTCTTCATCTACCAGGCGATAGTTTTGGCTGAGGAAAACTTCCTCCGCAACAAGTTCGGGGAACAGTTTGATGAATACTGTGCACGGGTTAATCGTTGGTGGATCAGTCTGACAGGAATCGGAAAGACCTTTGGCAGCATGAAGTTCAACGCTAAACGTTGGATTTTGAAGGAATACAACACGCAATTTGTATGGCTTGCAGGGATTGCTGCAATTCTGCTGCTCAACTATCCTCACCTTACAGAGAACGACACAGATTTCAGGAATGCGCTTCTTACCGGAGCATTTATTGCTCTGGCTTTAGGATATATCCTGGTGCGCTGGCTGAAAAAGTCGGGCAGAATGGTGGAGTAACCTAGTTCTTCAAAAATCCTTTTTCTTTTAAAATACCCTTCACTTGCTTTCGGGTGCTGATGAGCCTTCCCAGCATTATCCCGGCAACGGTGCTGAAGCAAAACGCACTGAGAATTTCTCCGTGTAGCCAGTGTCCAAATATCCATTTCTTCGAAAATGAAAAACTCAGATAAAGCAGCAGCACAATTCCTCCTGCCCAATCCATCTTAGAAATAACCTTGCTGGTTTCTTCGTGCCAGAGAACAGTTGAGATACTCCCTACCGCAAAGCCGATGACTACGCCAAGGCCAAAACCACCAAGCGCCAACCATACCGTTATCACCTCAGTAAAAAGGTCATACGTCAATATCGCCGACATTATTAAGAGGATAGCATAAAAAATACGCAGCCGATATCGCAACTTCCGCTGCACGTAGTTTTTATCGAGTCGGGATTTTACAAACCGCTTGCACGTTGAACAACCCAGCAGCCGAAGGGTTTAGAGCGTCTGGATTAGTTGATGGGCTCTGCCTGGAATCCTGCGCTTTTTACAACCTGTTCCACATCCCCGGCATTCATATCCTGAACCTCTACTGTGAGCACCTTGTCAGAACTGTCGGTGTCAACTTTCCATTTGACGATACCTTTTGATTTAGCCATGAAGGGCGTAACAGCGTTTACGCAACCGTTACAATTTATATTGGTTTTGAATTTGAGCGTTTCCATATTGATAAAACGCATTCGATTGGAATTGGTTTAGAAACCTATTTTATTTAGCTCGACAGCCATCTCCTGCTGAATTTTCAGAGCCTCGACACGTGCCTTTTCGGCGAAGTCTTTTCCACTCGACGCATAGATTATAGAACGGGAGGAGTTTACGAGCAAGCCGCAGTCCGAGTTCATCCCATATTTGCAAACATCCTGAAGGCTTCCGCCCTGTGCGCCTACACCCGGAACAAGCAGGAAATGGTTCGGCGCATGTTTACGAATACTGACAAAAGCCTCGCCGCGAGTGGCTCCAACCACGTACATCATATTCTCATGATTGCCCCACTCGCAGGACCGTTCAATAACGGCTTCAAACAAGTAGCCATCATCATTAGACAGAAACTGAAAATCTTTGCTGCCATTGTTAGACGTCAGCGCAAGGAGGATGACCCATTTGTCTTTAAATCCCAGAAAAGGCTTTACCGAATCGCTTCCCATATACGGGGCAACAGTGATGGAATCGAAGCTCATTCCCCCGCTTTTCTCATTAAAAAAGGCTTTGGCATACATTTCTGAGGTGTTGCCAATATCTCCGCGTTTTGCATCAGCTATGCTAAAGCAATCGTTAGGAAGATACTCCCATGTTTTCGCAAGGCTCTCCCATCCTGCAGCACCACGGCTCTCGTAAAATGCAGTGTTGGGTTTATAAGCAACACACAAATCATGAGTTGCATCTATTATCTGCCTGTTAAATTCAAAAATCGGATCTTCGGAGTCCAACAAAAACTCAGGAATCTTGTTAATGTCGGTATCAAGGCCTACACAAAGGAATGACTGTTTGCTTTTGATCTGGGCTATTAGTTCAGAGCGGTTCATAATCTGCACGAAATTATTAAAATGATCCGGCAGACTTATTTTTTTTCAAAGTTTTTGATAATTCCGATTTATTGCTTTACCATTGTGCCGTTATCTCAAAATTTAGCCTGTATCACAGGTGAAAATCATTGAAAACTTCTTTAAGCTGCCTTTCTGAGAGATCATACATGTTGGGTTCTGGTATCGCTTGAAAGATATTCTATAAAATAAAATCCATAAAATAATTCGAATTTTTGATGTTGGACATTACTGAATTGAACGATAAGCTCGTATCTGAGCTTCGTGAGATTGCCAAGTCGTATGGTGTTGAAGATACTGAGACCTTACGCAAACAAGACCTTATCGGGAAAATCACCGAACAACAAGACCTCATCCTTGCTGCCAAAAACGACCCTGTACCTGTCGAGGAAGCTGCACCGCTTGCAGAAGTTAGCACCGAAGCTGCCGAAGATAAGCCCCGCAAGCGCACCCGCACAGTAAAAGATAAACCTGAAGCTAAAAAACCTTTGCCAAGGCGCTCTGATGCTTACGAAGACCCACGTCTTTTTGATAACCATAACAACGCAAATACACCGTCAGACCATCAGGAAACACAAGTAACTGAGCAGCCGCAAAGCACCGAGCAGCCGCAAACTGTTGATGTCCCCGCAGCCGGCACTCAGGAAAAACCTTCAGAAGCACGCCAGCCAAAGTTCGACCGCAATAATTCCAACAATCCGAATCAAAAGCGGCAATCAGAAAGTAAATCTGCTGAAGCGGCCACCAACATGGACTTCGACAATGTGATTGTAAACGAAGGCGTTTTGGAAATTATGCCTGATGGCTATGGCTTCCTACGCTCGGCAGATTACAACTACTTAACTTCTCCCGATGATATTTATGTTTCACAATCGCAGATAAAACTGTTTGGGCTTAAAACCGGCGATACTGTTCGTGGAAGCATACGTCCGCCAAAAGAAGGTGAAAAATATTTCCCGCTTGTGCGTGTGGAGGCAATCAACGGCCGCCAACCTGCAGAGGTTAGGGACCGTGTTCCCTTTGACTATTTAACTCCACTCTTTCCATCAGACAAGCTGAACCTTTTTATGGATATGGGCAGCTATTCTACCCGTATTATAGACCTCTTCACCCCGATCGGGAAAGGGCAGCGTGGTTTGATCGTAGCGCAGCCTAAAACGGGTAAAACCATTTTGTTGAAGGATGTTGCAAATGCTATCGCGAAAAACCATCCGGAAGTTTACCTCATCATCTTATTGATTGATGAGCGGCCGGAAGAGGTTACAGACATGGCTCGCAGCGTGCGTGCTGAGGTTGTTTCTTCAACATTCGATGAACCTGCAGAACGCCATGTTAAAATAGCTAACATCGTTCTAGAAAAAGCGAAACGTATGGTTGAGTGTGGCCACGATGTAGTAATCCTCCTTGATTCAATTACCCGTCTTGCAAGAGCTTACAATACTGTTGCACCTGCTTCGGGCAAGATTTTGTCGGGTGGTGTGGATGCAAACGCATTGCACAAGCCTAAGCGCTTCTTCGGAGCTGCACGTAAAATAGAAGACGGCGGCTCGCTCACAATACTAGCGACTGCACTTATTGATACCGGTTCCAAAATGGATGAGGTTATCTTCGAGGAATTCAAAGGTACCGGCAACATGGAACTTCAGTTAGACCGCAAATTGTCTAACAAACGTGTATTCCCGGCTATCGACCTTACATCTTCAAGCACACGCCGCGACGATTTGCTGCATGATAAAGAAACTTTACAGCGCATCTGGATTCTCCGCAATCACCTGGCAGATATGAATTCGCAGGAAGCAATGGAGTTCTTGCTTGGCCAAATGCGTGGAACCAAAACAAACGAGGAATTTTTAGTTTCTATGAATAGTTAGAAAGCATGGCAAAAGCCATGCTACACTAAAATACCTGCATGAAAAAACACATACCCAATGCTATAACTTGTTTAAACCTTCTAAGTGGTTGCGTTGGCGTTGTCTTAGCGTTTAAGTTCCCGGAAAAGTTGCAGTACGCATCGTACGCGATTTTCATTGCCGCGATTTTGGATTTTTTAGATGGGATGGTCGCCAGGCTGCTGAGGGCGTATTCTGAGATCGGGAAAGAGCTGGACTCGCTTGCGGATATGGTGAGTTTTGGAGTGTTGCCTTCGGTGATTGTTTATCACTTGTTTTTGCAGGCACCGCAACTGGATATTAGTCCTTTTTTAAACTATACAGCGTTTCTGATCGCGATCTTTTCTGCTCTGCGACTGGCGAAATTCAATATTGATGAGCGGCAGACGGAGAACTTTATTGGCCTTCCCACTCCTGCCAACGCAATGCTAATAGCATCCTTCCCGCTGATCATAGCACAAGGTGATTACTTCTCATCGTCTTTCATCAAAAACCCATATTTCCTGTCAATTTTCAGCCTCGGAATGGGTTTATTGCTGGTAATGGAGCTTCCGCTGATGTCCCTGAAATTTAGGAACTTTGCCCTAAATCAAAATATTTACAGGTATATAATTATCACAGCAAGTATAGTTTTACTGTTAATCCTTAAATTTGTCGCTGTACCTGTTATCCTGTTTTTATACATAGCCTTATCACTTATACAATTTAGAATTGCCCGATGAAATTTACAGCAGAAATTAATGTGATGCCTTTGAAAGAGATTCTTGATCCGCAAGGCAAAGCAGTAACAGGAAGCATGAAAAACCTGGGATTATCTGAAATTCAGAATGTCAGGATTGGCAAACATATCACCTTGCAAATTGAAGCTGAGAATAAAGAAGCAGCAAGCCAGAAAGTGGATACAGCCTGCAAAAAGCTTTTAGCAAACCTGATTATGGAAAGCTATGAGTTTGAGCTCGCAGAAGCCTGATCGGCTATAACTTAGATTCGAGATCTTTCTTGTAAGTCTCCAACTGACCGAAAAGGTTCTTACACGTTGCTTTCAGAGCAGTGAACTCTGGCTCAATTGAATCAAGGTTCTCCTGTTTACGAGCCTTGTGCTCTATCAGCTGCATATCGTCCTTCGCCTTATCAACTCCCATAAATGCCAGCGTAGGCTTAATTTTATGAGCCACATCAGCCACAATTTGCCAGTTCTTATCCCTGATAGCATCCGTCAGGGTATCAAAGTATCCGGGAGTTTGCTCAAGGAAAATATCAATCATTTCAATCATAAATTCCGTGCTTCCACTGGCTACGTCATTCAGATAAGAGAGGTCTAAGGTGGCGGTGCCGCTGTTGGGATTAAGGGGCTCAGACATAATAGTGTGTTTTAACTTTTAATTTGGCGCACCGAGAGCGTATCGGTGAGATCACTATACAAAGATGTAATAGTTTTCTTAAATACAGGGTGTTTTAACTCCGGTGCAATTTCTTTTAAAGGTACTAAAACAAACCGTCTTTGCTGCAAGTGCGGGTGCGGAATTGTGAGCCCATCTTCCTGGATAACCTTATCTCCGTAAAACAGGATATCAATATCAATAATCCTGGAACCCCATTTTTCTTCCCGCCGACGCCCTAAAGCCTTTTCGATCTCCAAAGCCCGCTCTAAAACCATTCGTGGAGCCAGTCCGGTTTTCACCAATAGAACCTGATTGATATAATCCGGCTGACCCGCAATTCCCCACGAGGCCGTTTCATACAAACCAGAGCATTTTACGATCTCCCCAACCTGATCCGAAATCTGTTCCCGTGCCTGCTCAAGCCATCTCTCCCGCTCGCCCAAATTGCTGCCCAGCAACAGATAAACATCGTCCATTTCTGCTTCTAATTATTGTTTGCAATGTTATGAAACATTCCACCTTAGCCGAAGTCTAATTTGTATTATTGTCTTTTATACTCCTGTAATACATGAAACAATTTTTCAAGTTCGTATTTGCCTCAATGCTAGGATTCTTCCTTTCGGCGATAGTTGTAACAATTCTATTTTTCGCAATCGTGGGCGCTATCATCAGTTCAGCGTCAAGCGATGAAGGAAAAACTGCATCTGCTAACTCAGTGATGCACATTGAACTGGATTTCCCTATCCTGGAACGCACTACAAAAAACCCGCTTCAGGGAATCGGGCCTTTCGGCGATAAAAAGGCTGTCGGCTTAAACGATATCCTCGAGAATATCAAAAAAGCAAAAACCGACGATAATATTAAAGGCCTTTATTTGGATGTAAGCAATCTGAGCGCAGGCCAGGCAAGCATTGAGGAGATCAGGAACGCCTTGTTGGACTTCAAGAAATCCAAGAAATTCATTATTTCTTACAGCGAAGTATACACACAGGCAGCATATTACCTAGCATCTGTAGCCGATAAGGTTTATTTGAACCCGGAGGGGATGCTGGAGTTCAAAGGTTTCCATTCTGAACTCACCTTTTTTAAGGGAACGCTCGATAAGTTAGAAATAGAACCACAAGTAATAAAAGTTGGCACCTACAAGAGTGCTGTTGAGCCGTTTATATTAGATAAGATGAGCCCTGCCAATCGTGAACAGGTCACTTCTTTCATGGGATCTATGTATGATCACTTCCTTACTCAGATATCCAGCAGCCGCAAAATCCCAAAAGACTCCCTCTTTGCCATAGCGAATGATTTGAAGGTTCAAAATGCTCAGGAGGCAGTGAAGTACCACCTGGCTGATGCCCTGAAATACAAAGATGAGGTGTTGGATGAACTTAAGCGACGTGCCGGAAGCGACGTAAAGAAAGATGTAAAAAGCGTAAATATTACCGATTATAACGGCTCTGACGATGATGATGAAAAATCGGGTGACCGCAGCACCAGGATCGCAGTTGTATATGCAAACGGCGAAATTGTAGGCGGTGAAGGCGATGATGAAACGATCGGCTCGGAACGAATTTCAAGAGCCATTCGCAAGGCTCGTATGGACGATAAAGTTAAAGCAATAGTTTTACGTGTAAACTCGCCAGGCGGCAGCGCTCTCGCTTCTGATGTAATTTGGAGAGAGGTTGTTTTAACGAAAAAGGTTAAGCCAATTGTGGTTTCCATGGGCGATGTGGCTGCTTCCGGAGGATATTATATCGCATGTGCTGCAGACTCGATCTTCGCACAACCCAATACAATCACCGGCTCTATCGGCGTTTTCGGAATCATTCCGAACATGCAGAAGTTCTTTAACAATAAGCTGGGTATAACTTTCGACGGCGTAAAGACCGGCAAATTCGCTGACCTCGGCAGCACAACTCGCCCGCTCACAGACGCAGAGCGCATGATTATCCAAAATGAGGTAAATCATATCTATGACAGTTTCACCAAAAAAGTAGCTGCAGGCCGCAAAAAAGATCAGGCATATATCAACAGTATCGGGCAAGGACGCGTGTGGAGCGGAAGCCAGGCTGTAAGCAATGGTCTTGTGGATAAGCTTGGAGATATAAATTACGCCATCCGCTCTGCGGCTAAAATGGCTAAAGTAACAGATTACAAGGTTTCCAGCTACCCTGAAATGAAAAGCCCACTGCAGTCATTCTTAGGCGACAGTGGCGATAAAGTGAAAACTTATTTTGCAAAGCTTCAGTTCGGCGAACAGTACGGCTATTATCAGCAATTGAAAAATGCGTTACAGTTTACAGGCGTGCAAACACGTATGCCTTATACCATTTCAATTAAGTAGCGGCCCAAGCACATTTTTCAATGGAGAATAAAACCATTGCCCGCACGCTGCGGCTGCTAAGCCAATTGATGGAATTGCACAACGAAAATCCGTTCAAAGTGCGCTCGCTGGCCAACGCTGCTTTCAAAATAGATAAGCTGCCTTACAGAATTGCAAAAAAGACGTTTGCGGAAATTGCTGCCATAGACGGCATTGGCGAAAGCACCGCAAAAAAGGTTTGGGAACTCATCGAAACTCAAGAGATAGACGAACTTAAAGAGCTTATTTCCAAAACACCTTCGGGCGTTCTGGAGATCATGTCTATAAAGGGGATTGGTCCGAAAAAAGTAAAGATCATTTGGGAAGACCTGAAGATCGAAAGCGTTGGCGAGCTTCTTTATGCCTGCAATGAGAACAGGTTGATCGAGGCAAAAGGTTTCGGACTGAAAACTCAGGAGGAAATAATCAAAGCCATTGAGTTCAAGATGGCAAGCAATGGGCGTTTTCTCTACGCCTATTTAGAAGGTTTTGCCGAGGATCTTTTAGCTTCCCTGAAATCATCCCACCCCAAAGCGCAAATATCTTTCACGGGAGAATTCCGTCGGAAATGCGAAATCATAGACAGCTTGGATTTACTGATTTCAGAAAGCATAGATGCTGATGAGATAAAAGAATTAACCGGATTACAGATTACGAATTTAGAGGATAAAGCCGTTTTGGCTGAAACCGATTTTGGATTGAAAGTAAACATCCGCTTTTGCGAGGAACAGGAGTTTGCCTATCAATTGGCAATGCAAACCGGCAACCAGCAGCATATTGAAGAATTGCAAAAAAGACTGGATGGCAAAGGCATTAATGCCAGAACAGAAACAGAAATTTACCGATCCGCCGGCTTACCATTTATAGAGCCAGAGTTGCGGGAAGGCCTTTCTGAATTCTCGTGGGCTGAGGGAAATCGCCTGCCAAAGCTGATAGAATTTTCCGATTTAATAGGAACACTTCACAACCATAGCACCTGGAGCGATGGCGTGCACGGGCTCGAAGCGATGGCAATTTTCTGTCGCGATGAGCTGAAGCTGGAATATTTGGGAATTTCAGACCACTCAAAATCTGCCTTTTACGCTAAAGGGCTAACAGAAGATCGGGTGCTTGCACAGATTGCCGAAATTGACGAACTAAATCAGAAACTTGCCCCTTTTAAAATTTTTAAAGGAATTGAATCTGATATCCTGTATGATGGTTCACTTGATTATTCCAGTGATATTTTAAAGGAATTCGATTTTGTGGTCGCATCGGTACACTCAATCCTGCGCATGAGCGAAGAAAAAGCTACCGAACGCCTGATCAGAGCCATCGAAAACCCCTACACTACCATCCTCGGCCATCCCACCGGCAGGATGTTGCTGAGCCGCAGCGGCTACCCTATCGATTATAAGAAAGTGATTGATGCCTGCGCTGCCAACAAAGTAGTTATCGAAATCAATTCCAATCCCCTCCGCCTGGATATGGACTGGCGGTGGCATCAATATGCTATGGAAAAAGGTGTGATGCTATCGGTTAATCCGGATGCGCACAGGAATGAAGGTTTTTACGATATGCGCTATGGGATAAACGTGGCCAGGAAAGGTGGTGTGTCAGCAAAAAATTGTCTTAATTGTTTGAATCTGGAGGAAATCTCAGCTTTCTTTGCTCAGAACAGATCATCCAAGACTTCTTGACGCCGAAACTGAAAATCCTGATCCTCCGCTTTAGCTCAATCGGCGATATTGTTCTTACAACGCCTGTAATCCGCTGCCTCAAGCAACAGTTGCCCGAAGCTGAGATCCATTACTTCACCAAAAAGCAGTTTCAGACGGTGCTGCAAAGCAATCCTTACGTTGATCGCCTACACCTTTTGGCTGATGATATGCGATCGTGTATTCAGGAATTAAAAAGGGAAAAGTTCGATTACGTGATAGACCTTCATCACAACATCCGCACTAAGAAGATCAAGTACCAACTTGGAGTTAAGTCGTCTTCGTTCAACAAGCTTAATATTGAGAAATGGTTGCTGGTGTACCTGAAGATCAATGCTTTGCCAGACAAGCATATCGTTGACAGATATCTGCAAACCGTTGAATTTCTAGGCGTAAAAAATGATGGCAAAGGGCTCGACTACTTCCTCGAAAAAGAACATCAGCTTGCTGATTTATTGCCCCTCACCCATCAGCAGCAGTATATCGGGTTGGTGATTGGGGCGCAGCACGCGACGAAAAGGCTTCCAACATATAAGCTTATTGATGTCTGTCGGCTCTCAACGCTTCCTGTGGTGCTGCTGGGCGGGAAAGAGGATGCAGCCCGTGGAGAGGAAATATCTGCGGCTTATGGAGATAAACTTTATAATGCCTGTGGCAAACTTACGCTCGATCAATCGGCTTTTGTGGTTAAAATGGCAAGCAGGATAATAACCCACGACACCGGGCTCATGCACATCGCGGCAGCATTCAACAAGCCCATCACTTCGGTTTGGGGCAATACGGTTCCGGAATTTGGCATGTATCCGTACCGCGTGTCTGAATCAAAGATTGTAGAGCACAAAAACTTGTGGTGCCGTCCCTGCTCTAAAATTGGATATAAAAAATGTCCGCTCGGGCATTTTAAATGCATGAATGAGCTTGATCCGGAAGCAATTGCCGGTTAGTTGCTATCTTACATCAATGTTATAAGTTAGGTATATGAAAACGCTCTTGATAATACGGCACGCCAAATCTGATTGGGAAGACAGGAATATGGCTGATTTTGACCGCCCATTGAACTCCCGGGGCGAGAAGAACGCTCCTGAAATGGGTTTACGGTTGGTGAGAAGGAATTTAAAGCCACAGCTGCTGGTCAGTAGTCCTGCCAATAGAGCGCTGACAACAGCAATTGCCATTGGAGAGGCTTTAGGGTTCAGAAAAAAGGAAATACTACAAGAACCAAAAATCTACGAAGCTACAGCTGCAACCTTGTTGAAAATCATCAATGGCTTTGATAATTCGCACGATTTTGTAGCAATGGTCGGGCACAATCCCGGGCTTACGGACCTTGTTAGCAATCTCTGCGATAGTGACATTTACAACCTTCCTACCTGCGGAATGGTGTTGATGGAATTTCCGTTTGATGACTGGAGCCAGATCAGCAGCCAAACCGGTACAATAAAGTTGTATGATTATCCTAAAAAGGAATTTACAGGCTAAGTAAGCTTGTAAACCTTTCCCGGCAGCGACACTAAAATCCCTTGCATTTCCAAACCCAGGATTGTTATTGCAAGTTTGCTTTGCGGAATACGCGTTTCTATCGCGATCTCATCAATGGCGGCAGAACCTCGGCCTGAGATCAGATCGCATATTTTCTTCTCGTCAGCAGTTAAATTCAAGCTTAACTTGATTTGCTTAGCCTGCTTTTTCGGAGCATCGTTCCATCCCAACAGATATTCAAGGTCCTTGATGCCAGAGATTAGATTTGCCCGATTGGTTTTGATCAGGTAATTACATCCGGCAGAAAACTCATCGTACACGCTGCCCGGATAAGCAAACACATCACGATTATACGAATTGGCGAGCTCGGCCGTGATCAAAGCACCTCCCTTAATGCTCGCCTCTACAACAATTGTAGCATCGGCGAGGCCGGCAATGATCCGGTTGCGCTTGGGGAAATTCTCTCGATCAGGATTAGTCTGCGAAGGGAACTCACTCAAAAGCCCACCCTGCTCTAACATCTTTTCTGCCATTGCCCGGTTCTGAGAAGGATAAATCCGATCGAGTCCATGGCCCAACACCCCCACCGTTGGAACATGGTGTCTTAAACAAGCCTTGTGCGCCAGGCTGTCTATTCCATGTGCCAGCCCGCTAACCACCACCACATCGTGTGCAACGAGTTCTTCCACGAGTTTATCGCAGATGTCTTTGCCATAAGAAGTAGAGTTCCTGGTGCCAACTATGCTTACAACCTTCCGTGAGTTCAGGTTTGCAGAACCTTTGTAATACAGGATTACCGGAGCGTCAAAGCAGTTCTTAAGCCTGTGCGGAAAGCTTTCGTCCGTAAAGAAGAGTGTTTGAATTTTATACTTCTGGATGAAATCCAACTCCTCGCTGGCACGCTCAAAACCTTCTTTTTGTAAGATCGCTTCTGCGGCTGTCTTCCTCAGGCCGCTTACTTCTGCAAGCTCAGCTTTGGTAGCATCAAAAATCCGTTCGGCGCTGCCAAAATGTTCAATAAGATTTCTGGCGGTAACTGTCCCGATGCCGGAAATCTGCGTTAAAGCTATTTGGTGGAGCGCCGACATTTGTGAACACGGCTATTGAGGGATGTAAACCACGTATTTAGTCTCGAAGTAGTCTTCCGAAAAGTAGTTGGAGAGTGGCAGAAGCTCAGCCTTCAATCCCGATTCCTTTATTTCTTCAGCCAGGTCTCCGCCTTTCAGATACAAAATGCCATTTTGCAAGGTGTTCCCGGAACTTTTAGAAACTTTGCCTTTGATCCACGGATAAAATTCTCCCAGCCGCGTTACTGCCCGGGAAACAATGAAATCAAACTTACCTTCAATCTGCTCGGCTCGGGCATGGCTAGCTTTAAGGTTTTTCAAGCCGATTCCTTTCGCCACTTCATTAACCACCTTGATTTTCTTTCCGATAGAATCGACTAGATGGAAACTGGTTTCGGGAAACAAAATGGCTAGCGGGATACCCGGGAAGCCGCCGCCCGTCCCAACATCCAAAACTTTCTCACCCGGGAGGAAAGAAATCACTTTCGCGATACCCAGTGAATGTAAAATATGGTGGAGATATAAGCTGTCTATATCCTTCCGGGAGATCACGTTTATCTGAGCGTTCCATTCGCGGTAAAGCGCATCAAGTTTATTGAACTGATTTTTCTGCTCTTCGGTGAGGTTAGGAAAATACTGGAAAACGATCTCAGAAGTCACTTGTTGAACTCCTCTTCTTTTTGCTCATGATGTTCGATAGTAGATCGCGGGCACGGAAAAGCTGAGCCTTGATGGTGCCGAGAGGCAGGTCAAGCTGCTGTGCGATTTCCTCGTATGAAAGTTCTTCGTAATACCGCAGGACAATTAGCTTTTTGTACCGTGACGGTAGTTTATCAACGATGAGCTTTATCTGCTCATTCTGCTGCTTCTTTATCGAGTTCTCCTCGGGATTTAGCGTGTCAGACTTTATCTGAAGAGGCATATCATCACCTTCTTCATCCACTAAACCATTGATAGAAACCAGGTTCAACTTCTTCTTCCTGATAAAGTCAATACAATTATTGGTGGCAATGCGGTAAAGCCAGGTGCTGAAGGCGAAATCCGGCTTATATTTTTCAATATTCTCAAACGCCTTTCCGAAGGTTTCTACGGTTAGGTCCATGGCGTTATCCTTATTGTTTACCATCTTCAAGGCCATGAAATATATGGAATCCTTGTAGCGCTGCATCAACTCCGCATAGGCTTTCTGATCGCCCTCTTTTGCCCGCATCACTAGTAAAATGTCGTTTTTGGCGTTGTCAGAAAAATTTGGATTTATCTCCATTGAACTTTCTTCTTAAATATAGAAATGAAGTTGAGAGCGAGTATAAAAAAATTAAAAGTTATATCCAATACGGGCAGCCACCACACTAAATCAGCGTAAGCCAGACGCTTAAATATGCGCCAATATACAAATAACTGCACCCCCAGCCGAAGCAGAAATATAATACCCAACAGCCACCATTGAGCCTGCATAAAGGCTAGCGCAATAATGCAGATATAAAATAAAATTGCCGATCCGCCTTGTACAGTGAGACGTGTTTTGTCGTCGGATTTGTATACACCTCCGGCTCCTATATGCCTTAGCTTTTGCTGAAGGTAAGATGAAAATGTGGTTTTAGGGTCGCTCCACACATACGTGTCGGGATGTATCTCGATTACCGTATTTGTAGGCGTGGCATTCTGGTTTACAAAGAGATCGTCATCACCTGATTGAATATGCATATGCGACGCAAAACCTTTTCCTTTAAAAAAAAGCGATTTCTTATATGCAAGATTACGGCCCACGCCCATGTAAGGGTTGCCAGCTAATGAAAAAGAAAGATAGTTCAACGCTGTAAAGAAGGTCTCGTAACGAATGAGCAGATTTACAAAGCTTTTCAGCCGGATATAGGGAGAATATCCGAGAATGATATCTGTTTGATCCGAAAAGTTGCGTTGCATCAAGTTAAGCCAATTTGCGGAAGCAGGCTTACAATCAGCATCAGTGAAAAGAAGATGTTCATTCTTTGCGGCTTTGATGCCCAAGGTTGCTGCAAACTTTTTCCCGTGCTTAAAACGTGCATGTTCTGCAATGGCAACTACCTTCAGGTGGTTATACTTTTGAGAAAAATCCCGCAGAACCAACTCTGACTCATCGTTAGAACAATCATTTACTACTACAACCTCGAAGTCGGAGTATTCTTGTTCAAGAATTGCCGCTAAATTCTTCGTCAGGTTTTTGGCTTCATTACGAGCACAAATAATGACCGAAACCGGATTGATAATGGCTTGGGTGGGACCTGCATGCTTATATGCTCTCAGTTTAAAGTGAATAAGACAGGTATAATAAAGCTGGATTATCAAACATATTTGCAGAAGGATGAAAAGTGCAAAGTATAAATAAGCCAAAGCCGGGCGGTTTATTAAACAAAGCGCAAATTTCTGAAATTTAGGTTAACATACGGCAGGGTTGCTAAAATTAATTAAATGTTAGCGAGGCAGATTTCGCTATTTTTGCCGCAGAAATGAAATTTAAGTTAGAAGCTTCTGATAAGTTTTCGAAAGCACGTGCGGGCGAGATTACAACGGATCATGGTGTAATTAAAACGCCAATTTTTATGCCTGTAGGCACTGCCGGCACCGTCAAGGCTGTTCATCAGCACGAACTAAAAAATGACATCAAAGCACAAATCATATTAGGTAACACTTACCATCTTTATCTGCGGCCCGGTCTTGGCACCCTTGAAGCTGCGGGCGGGTTGCACAAGTTTAACGGCTGGGATGGCCCGATCCTCACGGACAGCGGTGGCTATCAGGTGTATTCGCTAACCGACGTGCGCAAAATCCGCGAAGACGGCGTTACTTTCCAGTCGCATATTGACGGCTCCAAACATCTTTTTACACCAGAAGGCGTGATGGACATCCAGCGCACCATTGGAGCCGACATCATCATGGCTTTCGATGAGTGTACGCCCTACCCTTGTGAATACGGCTATGCCCGCAAGTCGATGGAGATGACCCACCGCTGGCTTAAGCGCTGCTGCGCACGCTTTGACACAACCGAACCCAAATACGGCTATTCGCAAACGCTCTTCCCTATTGTGCAGGGTTCGGTGTATAAGGACCTGAGAATAAAATCTGCAGAAACCATTGCTTCTTTCGAGCGGGAGGGAAATGCCATTGGCGGGCTTTCAGTGGGCGAACCCGCAGAGGAAATGTACGCCATGACAGAGGTGGTGTGCGATATACTTCCGCAGGATAAGCCCCGCTATTTGATGGGAGTTGGAACACCGGTGAATATCCTTGAGAACATCGCCTTGGGCGTTGATATGTTTGATTGCGTAATGCCTACGCGAAATGCCCGAAATGGCATGTTATTCACTCGCAACGGCATCATCAACATCACAAACATTAAGTGGAAAAACGATTTTTCTCCGATAAATGCTGAGAGCGATCTGTTTGCGGATTTGAACTATTCTAAAGCGTATCTTCGGCATCTGTTGCACTCCAAAGAGATTTTGGGTGCGCAAATTGCGACCTTACACAATCTGCATTTTTATTTGTGGCTTGTTAGTGAAGCCCGGGAGAAGATTATTTCGGGCGATTTTTACGACTGGAAGAACAAAATGGCTGTGCAGCTTTCGCAGCGCTTATAATAGGTAACATACGTGCGCAGACTTTTTAAAATCATCGACTGGTACATCATCCAAAAATATCTGGGAACCTTCCTGTTCACCATGGTAGTTTTTTCGGTGATCATTGTAATTTTCGACATCTCAGAAAAGCTCGATAACTTTCTAGAGTATCACGCTCCCCTATCTAAAATCATCTTCCAGTACTACGCAGGCGTGCTTCCTTTTTTCCTGAACATGCTCTCGCCGCTCATAAACTTCATCGCTGTGATCTTTTTTACAGCGAAGATGGCGGACCAAACTGAGATTGTGCCAATATTGAGCGGGGGCGTAAGCTTCAACCGGTTTCTGTTCCCCTATTTCGTATCTGCATTTATTATTTTTCTCGTCACCCTGGTTTTTAACCTGTTCATCATTCCGAAAACGAACAAGCTCAAGATCGATTTTGAAAACGTGTACGTGACGCCGAAAACGGATAATTCCAAGATGTACACGCATATGCAGCTTGACAAGAACACGTACGTTTACATAGAAAACTTCGATAACCTGCACAAAGTCGGGTACAGGTTTTCGATCGAGAAATTCAACGGTGATACTTTAAAGGAGAAATTAATTGCGGAAAGCGTTACCTGGGATTCCGTGAAGCATGTTTGGACTATGCAAAATTATTCAATCAGAAAAATTGACGGGCTGAACGAGAAGATGATATCCGGAGTTACGAAAGATACTGTCCTGGATATGCAACCGAGTAATTTTGAGCTGTACGACAACGTGTATTCGGCCATGAGCATGAAGGTTCTGGATGAGAATATACGAAAAGAGCGCATCCGCGGGACGGGCAACATGGTAAATCTGGAGCTTGAGAAATACAAGCGCTACGTGTATCCATTATCGTCCTTTGTGCTTACGCTGATGGGCGTATCGCTCTCTTCCCGAAAGGTTCGTGGAGGAATTGGCCTGCCTTTAGGGATTGGGATATTCCTGAGTTTCGCGTACATTCTTTTTATTCAGTTTTCTACGATGTTCGCTCTGAAGGGCGGGCTCTCGCCTCTTATTGCCGTGTTCATTCCCAATGTGATTTTTGGAGCCTTAGGTGCGTACCTACTAATAAAAGCGCCTAAATAACATGCTCAAAGCGCATTCGGTTAGCCGGAACCTGCTTGTGCTGCATGCAACGGTTTTTGTGTGGGGCTTTACAGGGATACTGGGCCAGTTAATTTCTATTTCGGCAGTGCACCTTGTTTGGTACCGGGTTCTGATCGCCTTTACAACTCTTTTCATCTATTTCAAAGCCACAAAGACGGACATTAAAGTCACCCGCGAAACTTTCCTGAAATTGTTCTTTACAGGAGCATTGGTGGGCGGGCACTGGATATTATTCTTTCAATCAATCAAGCTTTCTACAGTTTCTGTGGCGCTGGTATGCCTCTCTTCAATCACGCTATTCACAGCCACATTGGAGCCAATCCTGAAAAAGCAGAAGATCTCGAAGCTTGAAATTTGCACAGGCATGGCGATAATTTGTGGCATTTACCTCATTTTCAAATTTGAAAGCAGATACACAGCAGGCATCATCTGCGGGCTTACATGTGCGCTGTTTGCGAGTTTGTTCTCAATCATTAACTCCAAACAAGTTAAAAACCGCCCGGCACCTATCATTAGCTTCTATGAACTGATCGGTGCCTGGGTGTGGATCTCAATCTACCTCGCGGCTACGAGCGGCTTTGATAGTTCTATGAGCCTGAATACATCAGACCTTCTTTATCTTCTTCTTTTGGGTACCGTTTGTACCTCTGTTGCCTACGTGGCCGGGGTGTCTGTGATGAAGGAATTATCCGCCTACCAGGTAGCACTTATCACCAATCTTGAGCCTGTTTACGGAATCATTCTAGCTTACATTTTCTTCGCCAAGCAAGAGCAAATGACCCCTGGATTCTACTTGGGAGCGTGCGTCGTCCTGGCTGCTGTTTTCTTATCGCCATACATCAGAACGCATTTCGAGAAAAGGCGATTGCGCAAGCAAATCCCCCTGGGGTAGGGGAGGATTAAAACCTTCTTAAATACACTAAGTAGCTGCTTTACCCAGATATAGGTTTGGGATATTTTCACTTCGTTCGTAATGAGTTGATGGCGTTCCAGGTATACACAGAATCATGTATGATCTAGGTTAATCGGACTCTTGTCCAATTATGAAAGGGGACGTGTAACATTGGTTTTAGCTGCTAAACCCTGTCTCAACAAACACCCATGCCGACAGCAAATCAACTATCATAATAAAAGAAACAAACGGGGTCGATTGGGTCTAACGAGAAAGGTGGCTACTCATTTACGACGCCTTCTTTCTTCGAAGAGCTCAACTGCATCCTGTCGAATTACTGACTTCAAATCTCCGTACGTTTAGAGAAAACTTTTTTAAAAATCCGAGGCAGCTTTTCGACCGTAACCGAAAAAAACTCAGTTAACTTTTTGAGCGGTAATAGTAAAAACCAAATTCAGATTCTATACTTTTAAAAAGGCGAATAAATCAGTTTACAACCTTGAACAGATGGATATTTCTGCTGAAACATAATTATTATTAGCATACCAGAAAAAGAATTGATAAAATCATAAAATCATAGTAATCAATATATAACGTATATCATGTGAAACTTGTTAATTATATGGCTTTAGAAGAAGCGCATGCCTGCCAACTAATAATTTTAGCACGGAATAAGTAAGCCGATGAACATAACGTATAAATCATTAATAATCAGAATTTTTACCATATTTATATTAATCAATAATTATCATACCGCTTACGCCCAGTTTTTTGCCGCTGAACAAAACCCTCCAGGTTTGAAATGGAAAGAAATCAGCACACAAAACTTCAACATCCTCTACCCTGCCGGAATGGAAAGCGAGGCACAGCGAATGGCCAATACTGCCACTTCCATCATAGGCCGGGTTAGTTCAACCTATCATATACAACCAAAAGAAATTACCATCATTCTCCAAAATCAAGGCACTACATCCAATGGATTCGTCCAGCTTGCTCCCCGCCGTTCCGAGTTCTACACCACCCCTGCTCAGGACTTCGACTATCAGGATTGGCTGAACAGCCTGGCTGTGCACGAGCTCAGGCACGTGGCTCAATTTGACAAGCTGACGGGCAAGTTAAAGGCACCATTTTTTGAAGAGCTTGGGCTTGCAATCTTCGGCATCACTCTCCCACCCTGGTTCTATGAAGGGGATGCAGTTGTGACTGAAACCGTACTTACAAATGCCGGTCGAGGAAGGCAGCCCGAGTTCGACCTTATTTTACGAACAAATACACTAAGTGGCAGAAAATACAGTTACTCAAAAGACTATCTGGGCTCAGTCAAAGACTTCCCTCCCGGCTACTATACTCTGGGCTATTACATGGTTTCGAAGCTCCGACGCGACAATGGCTCGACCATCATGGACAGCCTTCTTACCCGCATCGCACATAACCCGATCAGGCCCTACAACCTGAGCAGTTCAATGAAAAAGTTTACAGGCATCGGCACACGCCAACTGCACGACTCTACCATCAGCGAACTGAAACATCTTTGGAAAGAGCAACAACAAAAAGCCCAGCCTCTCACCTACCCGATTATCAATAAAAGAAAGGATGATGAACCTGTAAGCTACCTGATGCCTGTAGCGATTTCACCCAATGAAACCATCGCATTAAAACAGGGCAAAGGCTTTGCTCCCGTCTTGGTTAAACTTGATTCACTTGGTAACGAAACCAAGATCCTGAAGATCGGTCCACAAGAGGATTTATATTTTAGGTATGCCTCGGGCAAATTGGTTTGGGATGAATATCGCTCAGATGCACGATACCAGCAGCGCTCGTTCAATGTGATCAATATCTATGATCTTCAAACCAAGGAATACAAGCAGCTCACCCATCGCACTCGGCTGTTTGCGCCAGCACTATCGCCTGACGGCAAAACAATCATCGCGGTAGAGGTATCCTATTCCAACAAAATTTCGCTCGTTAGCTTAAACGCAGAATCCGGAGAGGAAATCAACCGTTACAGCAGTCCGGGCAATTACACGCTGCAAACGCCTCAGTTTAGCACCGATGGCAGCAGAGTGGTTTGCGTTGCCGTGAGCCAGGCGGGCTGCAGCCTTTATGAGTTAAATCTTAGCACCGGGCAATTCAGGAGGCTAATCCCGTTTCAGAAGCAGCTTATCGCGAAGCCTGTGTACGCAGGGAATAACATAGTTTTCAAAGCCCATTACAACGGAATCGATAATTTATACGAACTGGAGCCCGCATCGGGAACCATTACACAGCTTACTTCAGCGAAGTTTGGCGCCTACAATCCATCCTACGATGAAAAAGACGGTCGGATACTTTTCAATAACTATCAGGTAAATGGTTACGATGTTGCTTCTCTTAACATCGAAAAGCTTAAACCAATCACATCGAAAAGCACGCCGGTCGACTACATAGCACCGATTGTTGCGGAGGAAGGTGGTCAGGATGTGTTCGACAGCATCCCGCAGGTAAACTACAGCAGCCACAGCTTTAATGAGCTTAGTCATTTGTTTTACTTCCATAGTCTGCTCCCTATTGCCGAGGAAAGCCCATTTTTTAACAACTACAACTTTGGACTGAAACTCCAGTCTGACAATCTGCTGAACACGCTCAGCTCGTATGTTGGCTATCGATTCAACAATGCACTGAAAAAAAGCGAGTATCTGGCTGGGTTCACTTACTCGAAATTCTTTCCGGTGTTGTCTGCTACGTATTTAAATCAGGCAAGGCTCATTTACCAGCGAAAATCAACAACTGACAACACGTTGATACCGATCAGCTGGCGTGAACACCAAATGGAGTTTACCGCAATTGTGCCTCTCAGTTTCAACCGCCGCAATTACGGCTATTACGCAGGCGGCGAAGTGGGCAGCAGCTATACCACACGTTACAACATCATCAACAAACCTTCGAATCTGGCTTCTGCCCTGGCTTTCCCGATGAGTTATCAGATGTACTTTGTCAGGAATGAAACTCAAAGTGCCCGGGATCTGGCACCGCGTTGGGGGCAAAACGTTTCAGCGAGGTATAGGCATTTCCCTTTTGAAAATAATTTGAGCGGTAGCCTGTGGACGTTTCGCAGTACCTTCTATTTTCCCGGCCTCCTTTCTCACCATTCTTTTCAGGCTTCTTTCAACTATCAAACGTCTTCTGGAGATTATGCTTCCGCGATAGATATTCCGCTTGTAAGCGGCTATAGTAACCTGAAGGCTTCCGCCAATCTACGCAATACGCTGTTGACCGACTATCGTTTTCCTATATTTTATCCTGATTGGGAACTCGGGCCTCTTGCATACATCAAAAGGTTGACCGGTGGCTTTTTTGCGGATTTTGAGAATATGGGAAAGGGAAATCAGTTTGCGCCACGCACCTATGGGGCAGAGCTGAAAGCCGACATGAACCTGCTGAGGTTTTATCTGCCAAACTTTATCCCGTCTGTGAAGATTATCTTCGTAAATGAAAAACCGCATCAAAATCCGATATTCGAAGCGGGACTAACCTACAATTACTAACATGAGTGCTAAAACCATTTTCATAATCATCATAACAGTTCTGGTAACTATTATTTTGATGAAGAACACAGACGAGGTTCGGTTTTGGATTTTTGGCGATACGGATGTGCCGAAGCTCGCCATATTAGGCACAATGTTCGGGCTGGGGCTGATAGTTGGATTTCTATTGGGAAGGCCGAAGAGAAAAGCAACTGCCACAGAATACGATGATTTAGATTTAGATAAGGAAGAAGAGCACCAACCAGAACCGGTTAGAAAAAGCACCTTGAGCAATGAGGATCGCGATTACATCAGTTAGCGGGCGACCCGCTCTGTGCTAAAAGCTTGTCCACAACCTCGTCCAGTTTTTTTGAGTTGCCACGATATTTTTTTAAGTCAAATAACCTGACCTCCTTAAACTCCGTCGGATGGCTTTCGCTCTGCAGAGCGATAAATCCTGACTTCAGCGGAGTCCCGTCAACCTTAGCCTCTGGCCGATAGTTAAAAACGTTTCCACCGCCAATCTGTGGCTTATTATACTCCAGCACCATTTGCCCGTTCACGTAATGCCTGATCAGGGAATCTCCCAACACAAGCACCTGCGCTTTTACCCATTGATCTCCTGCATAGGTTTTGGATACTGAATTAATGCAATGTGTTGTGACTAGCTTTCCATTCACATCGATGTAAGTTCCGGGTGTGCAGGCATTGAGGGTTGGCCGTTCCTCCTTCCCATTTCCACCCAGCAATTGCGCTTCTATCGAGATGGGATAATCCTGATCAACAGCCATGGTTTTCGGATTCTGGCAGTGGATCATAATTCCATTGTTGCGGTAAGCCCATTTCGGACCATCTGGCAACTGTTCGCCTACAAACCTGTAAGTTGTTTCTATGAGGTAATCAGAAAACTCTCGATCATAAAAAATGTGGCCATAAAGCTCATTGAACTTCTCATACTCGCCGTAATTGATCTGTAAAAGCCCATCCTTTACACGAAAGGTATTTTTATAATTCTCGCCAAGCGGATGACCTTTGATCTTAACAGTCCAGCCATTTAGGTTTTTGCCGTTGAACAACTGCTGCCACTTTTCTTCGGAAGGTTTTCTTACGGAACAAGCGGTTAAGCCGAAAATGCAGGCGATAAAAAGGTATTTCATGGCATGTACAACTTACGCTTGGGGATTACGCACCTTTAGCAGAGCTCTTGAAATCTGTTATTCTTTGATCAACTTCTCAATGATTCTTACGAAGTAGTTGTTTTCGTCGTATTCTCTTGCAACCTTTGCCGAATCTGATTTTGTGACTGGAAAATTCCCTTTTATATATCGGATATATCCATTTCTGTCGACAAATATATTGCGAGGTATAGCACCTATTTTTAAAGCTTTTTTATACTCTTCGGCATTCTGCAATATTTGATAATTAAAAGGATGTTCATTGAGAAAGCTTACCAACTTATGATCCACTTTCCTGTTCTCAGTAAGCCCCAGAAAGTTCATTTTTTCGGAATACTTTTCCTTCAATCTGCTCAAATCAGGCATTTCCGCAATACATGGACCGCAGTATGTAGCCCCAAAATTTATAAGGGTCGGCTTTCCGAGCATTTGGCTTGAGGAAAACTCCTTACCTTCTAAGTCTTTTAACTTAAATTCAGGCAACTTTTTATTGAGAAGTAAGAATACTGAATCTTGTTTAAATGCGAATCTGAACTCGTTATTGAGGGCACCGGGACCCTTTTCAACAACAAAACTCATATAGTTAATTATCGAATCTTTGGTAAAGACCCGATGATAAATCGTTGGAACTACGATGTAGTTTGGAGGAACGGCTTTCTGAGTGCTTTCGAATGCAGTTCTTATTCTTTCTTCAGTGAATAACGAGTCTGTGTTGAAGGTGTAATAACTGGTCTGCCCGTAGCTTACCTGAGCAAAAAACAACAACAGAAGCAATGTTCTTTTCATCGTAAATGTAGATAGGCGTTACAAATCAGGGAATACTATTATGCACCTAATCTACAGCAAATTTGCTAGTTATAACACTGACCTTGGGTGTTACACAAAAAAGCCGGGCAATTGCCCGGCTCGAAATGTCAAGAATTAAAGCTTCACATAAAGCCCCACTCCCATTGTCTCAGAGGCGGCGCCTATCTTAAAAATGTCTTTGATCTTCTTTTGCGCAGCATGGTTAAATATATCAACTGCCTTATTAGCGGCACCTTTCGTGAGCAGCTTTACCAACACGCCTGTCCCTATCGCGGTAGCACCAGATACAATTGCCGACTGGTAGCTTTGCTTGTCGGTGCTGTTGGCCACCGCTTTTATTGCTCCGTAAGCGGTAACTGCTGTACCAGCATAAGAGGCAATCTTGAAAACCGTGCGGCCCGACCTAAACGTTCTGAACAGACGATCCACCTCAGAATTTTTCTTCATCCCGAGAATCTCAGCCACCTGCACAATCTTCCGTATCTCGATATTCCCGAGGTAAAACTTCGGACTGAAACCATTCTCCACTCTCATTACCCGCCCCAGAATATCCTTAGGTTTCAAATTCTCCAAGTCAATTTGTGCATTAGCGTTTGATGCGAGAAAAATGCCCGAGCTCAGGCACAGCAAAAAAACTAGTTTTTTCATCTTCAGGATTCTTACACCTCAAGCAGAGGTTGCAATTTAACGCTCCCGATCACGGTTTGGTGTACAATTATGTTGTTACACTCCGTAGAAAATGAGGTTGTGCTTTTCTAATTCTCTCAGGTCGGGTTTGTGGTCGAATATGCCATACACAGAAGCGCCGCTGCCACTCATGGAAGCGTACAAAGCACCTGATTCATACAGAGCATTCTTTATTTGTCGGATTTGAGGATGCACTTTAAAAACAGAATCTTCAAAATCGTTCCTGAGCGCTTGTCTCCACTCCTTCACGGGGCTAGCGAGAATTTCTCTCAAGCCGATTTCAGTAGCTTTGGGCTTCACTCCCGCGTAAGCCTGCGCTGTGGGCACGTGCACTGGCGGCATAACCAGGGCAATGTGGTAGGCAGACAAATCCACCGAAACATCCTCAAACTCATCTCCTCTCCCGAAAGCAAACATGGGTTTGTTGTGCAAGAAAAAAGCACAATCTGCCCCGAGCTGTCGGGCGTAGGCTTCCATCTGAGGCACGGTGAGATTAAGGTTGAATTTATTCTTTAGCAGAGCGATGAAGAAGGCAGCATCGGCTGAACCCCCGCCGAGCCCGGCTCCAATGGGAATGTGCTTGTGCAGGTGGATGTGAACCGGCGGCAGTTCAAAATCTTGCTTGATTAAATGATAGGCTTTGAGGCAGAGGTTTTCATCGGGGTTGCCGGGAACAGAAATCCCTGAAAATGTCATCTTCAGCGCATCAGACTCCACAACCTCTACCGCATCCCGGACTTTAACAGGATAAAAAACGGTTTGAATATCGTGGTAACCGTCATTGCGACGGCTTACAATGTTTAACCCGAGATTTATTTTAGCATTTGGAAAGGCAATCATTCAGCGCTAAAATACACTGTTGCAGCCATAGCGCAAAGGCTAATCCGCTTCCTCGTCCTCGGGCTGGCTCCCCTGCTGTTCGCGTAATTCATCAAACGAGTTATACATCTGTTCATCGAATGGTTTATCGTGATAATCGTCTTTCTTTGAATTACCCGTACGTATTGCATCTACCTGCCGTTTATCGGTTTCATTTGGATCAGATATCCTGGCATCTATCTCATCTTCACGATCTATCGGTTCTTTATTGATCTTATTTGGCTCTGCCATGCTCTTATATTTTAGTTGTATTTTTCTAACATGCCAACTTGTCTAATGTTTATCTGAATAATCAAATCGGCAGAAGCCTGAAAATCAATGTAAATTCAAAAACATTAAGGCATTTTTGTTTCTGATTAAAAATTGATTTCCCTACCTTTGCAGTCCCGATTCAAAAATTGGGAAAAGGAGACAAATTAATTAATGGCTAAAAAACAAGAAGTAGAAAAAGAGTTAGACGCTAAAACAGCTGAGCTCGGAACCGAAACCAACGCGGTTAAAGAAAAAGAAAACATTGAATCAGAAGCTGATTCTTTGTCGATCGATGAGATCAAATCAAAAACTTTAATTACCCCTTCCGGTGATTTTGACTGGGATGCGGACGATAAAGGTTTTGGAAACTACAGCAAAGCTGAGCGTGAAAAGCTTGAAGAGCAGTACGCAGGCACTTTCCACTCTATTACTAAAGGAGAGATCATTGCAGGAACTGTTGTATCAATCAACAACAAAGATGTTGTGTTGAACATTGGTTTCAAATCTGATGGCCTTGTATCGCTTTCTGAATTCCGCGACACTCCGGACCTGAAAGTTGGCGACAGCGTGGATGTGTTTGTAGAATCGCAGGAAGATGCAAGCGGACAGCTTGTATTATCTCGCAAGCGTGCAAAAACTCAACGTTCATGGGAAACCATTAATGAAGCATTAGAAAACGACACAATCATCAACGGTTTTGTAAAAAGCCGTACAAAAGGTGGTTTGATCGTTGATATTATGGGCGTAGAAGCCTTCTTGCCAGGATCTCAGATCGACATTAAGCCGATCCGTGATTACGACATTTATGTTGGTAAGACAATGGAATTCAAAGTTGTTAAGATCAACCACGAGTTTAAAAACGTAGTGGTATCGCACAAAGTGCTGATCGAAGACGATTTGGAAAACCAAAAAACAGAAATTGTTGCGAAGCTTGAAAAAGGACAGGTTCTTGAAGGAACTGTTAAAAACATCACTGACTTCGGTGTATTCATCGATCTTGGCGGTGTAGATGGCTTGTTGCACATTACAGATATCTCTTGGGGACGTATCGAGCATCCGAAAGAAGTTCTTTCACTTGATCAGAAGATCAATGTGGTTGTTCTTGATTTTGATGATGAGAAAAAACGTATTGCCCTTGGCTTGAAACAACTGACTCCACATCCTTGGGAGTCGTTAGATACTAACCTTGAAGTTGGTTCTAAAGTGAAAGGCAAAATTGTTACTGTTGCTGATTACGGCGCATTCCTTGAAATCACTCCAGGTGTAGAAGGTTTGATCCACGTATCAGAAATGTCATGGTCTCAAAACCTTCGCAGCCCACAGGAATTCCTGAAAGTTGGCGATGAGGTTGAAGCTCAGATCTTAACATTAGATCGCGATGAGCGCAAAATGAGCCTTGGCATCAAACAACTAACTCCAGATCCTTGGAAAAACATCGCAGAACGTTTCCCTGTTGGAAGCCAGCACAAAGCTGTTGTGAAAAACATGACTAACTTCGGTGTATTTGTTGAGCTTGGCGAAGGTGTTGACGGCTTGATCCACATTTCAGATCTTTCATGGTCTAAAAAAGTGAATCACCCTAACGAATTCACCAAAGTTGGCGAAACTTTAGATGTTGTTGTTTTAGAAGTTGACGAAGAAAGCCGCAAGCTTAGCTTAGGTCACAAGCAGCTGGAAGAAAACCCTTGGGAAACTTTCGAAACTATCTTCACGCTGGATTCTATCCACGAAGGAACTGTGTTGAAAGTAACCGACAAAGGAGCTATCGTTGCACTTCCTTATGGAGTTGAAGGGTTCTGCCCTAGCAAACACTCCATCAAAGAAGATGGCAAAGCTCTTAAGGTTGACGAAACAGCCGAATTTAAGATCATTGAATTCAACAAAGACTCTAAACGTATCGTAGTTTCTCACGCACGCATCTGGGAAGAAGTAAAAGCTGAAGCCCGTAATGCTGAAAACAAAGAGAAAAAGAACGAGCAAAAAGCTGCTGCAAGCGCAGTGAAAAAAGTGAAAGAGTCTGTTGAGAAATCAACTTTAGGCGATCTAAGCGTCCTTGCTCAATTGAAAGAGCAAATGGAAGGTGCAGAGAATAAAGCTGCTGCTAAGAAGACTCCTGCTGCTAAAGCAGAAGAAGCTCCAAAAGCGGAAGAGGCTGCTGCTCCTGCTGCAGATGCATCATCTGAAGAAGGGGCTAAATAAATTCAATAGCTTTATAATCAATCCCGGTGGCACAACCACCGGGATTTTTTTTGCCCGCTTGTCAGAAGCGGAGGGCTCCCGCTCAAAATATTTTTCTATTTTTGGGAAATCAAACCACTGATGCAAACATCCGAACTGCTCTACGGTCAGAAATTTCAAATCACCATACAGCGGCTTTGCCATCAGTTAATAGAAAACCACAACGACTTTTCTAATTCCGTAATCTTGGGCATCCAGCCGCGGGGCATTTTCCTTTCCAAGCGCATCGCCGAAGAGCTTAGGAAAATTCTGGCTGAAGCAACAATCCTCAATGGGAATTTGGATATCACCTTTTTCAGGGACGATTTCCGCCGCCGCGAAGGCCCGCTTGTGCCAAACAGCACGCAAATCGATTTCATCATTGAAGGTAAAAAGGTGATTCTGATGGACGATGTGCTGTGGACCGGGCGCACCATCCGCTCCGCCATGGACGCTATGCTTGCCTTTGGCCGGCCTGAGAAAGTGGAACTGCTGGTGCTGGTGGATCGCAGATACTCAAGGCACGTACCTATCGAACCTAATTACATCGGCATACAGGTTGACTCAATTGATTCGCAGAAAGTAATTGTAAGCTGGAAAGAAACAGATCAGGAAGACAAAGTAATACTCTTATCTGAATAAGAAATATGGCAGAACAGTCGCAGACACTTAGCAGTAAACACCTTCTCGGAATTAAAGACCTGAACACCCGCGATATTGAACTGATTTTTGAAACTGCCGATACTTTTAAAGACGTTTTAAACCGCCCGATTAAAAAAGTCCCCTCTCTTCGAGACGTTACTATTGCGAATATCTTTTTTGAGAACTCCACACGCACCCGCCTTTCATTTGAACTTGCACAGAAGCGCCTTTCGGCTGATACGGTAAATTTTGCAGCATCGTCTTCATCAGTAAGCAAGGGCGAAACGCTTGTTGATACTGTTAACAACATTTTAGCCATGAAAGTGGACATGGTGGTGATGCGGCATCCCTATGCCGGAGCGGGCGTTTTCCTAAGCAAGCATATAGATGCGCATATTGTAAATGCCGGCGATGGCGCACACGAGCATCCCACGCAGGCGCTGCTTGATGCCTTTTCTATCCGGGAGAAATATGGAGATGTGGCAGGCAAGAAGGTGGCGATTATTGGCGATATACTTCATTCCAGGGTAGCTCTGTCCAATATTCTTTGTCTTCAGAAATTAGGTGCGGAAGTTATGGTTTGCGGCCCGACAACCTTGATCCCAAAATACATCCACACGCTTGGCGTGAAAATAGAGCATGATCTATTAAAAGCGCTGAATTGGTGCGACGTGGCAAACATGTTGCGCATCCAGCTAGAAAGGCAGGACATCAAGTATTTCCCCTCTCTTAGGGAATATTCTATGCTTTATGGCTTAAATAAGAAGATCCTTGATTCTCTTGATAAAGAAATCACAGTAATGCATCCCGGACCGATCAATCGCGGAGTGGAAATCACCAGCGATGTAGCCGATAGCAAGCAGTCTATCATACTCGATCAGGTAGAGAATGGCGTTGCGATCCGTATGGCTGTTTTGTACCTGCTCGCTGGTCAGAGCAGCTAATCCTAGAACATTATACCTCCAGGCGGGTTACATTTCTTTAGCTGGTAATAAACAGCTAACTTGCATGTAATGAAGCTGCAAAATACATATAGCTTACACCTCCTGATTGCCTCAGAAGTAGCTTCTTCCTTCCGCTATGCCTTGCTGGCAAAACTCGTCTTCGCACAATATTGAAGTTTGGTTGTTATAGATAATAGCTTGAAAGTTTAGCTGTGGCTAAGTCTTTCAATCTCAACTTATATATAACCTGTAACCTTTCAAATAAAACTTACCATCATGCCTTTTTATCACACATTAGGCAGCATTCCTCCAAAGCGGCATACGGTTTTCCGTAAACCGGATGGCGGCTTGTATGCTGAAGAACTTGTTTCAACTGAGGGCTTTTCAAGCTTGTATTCGCTTGTATATCATACATATCCACCAACGATTGTCAAGGAATTAGGAGAGCCTTACTCCGTTGAGCCCAAAGTTGCCCGCGAAAAGCATCTTAAACATACCAGCCTTATTGGCTTCAACATTACACCAGAAGATGATTACCTGAAAAGCCGCAAGCCTGTGCTGGTGAATAATGATCTTCATATCTCGTTGGCTTCGCCGAGGAAATCCATGACGGATTACTTCTACAAGAATAGCCAGGCAGATGAGGTAATTTTTGTTCATATTGGCTCGGGAGCTTTGAAGACAGGCTTTGGGAACATCCGCTTTGAGTACGGCGATTATCTGGTTATCCCGAGAGGCACCATTTACCAGCTTGAGTTTGATACACCGGATAACAGGCTCTTTATAGTTGAGAGCTTCAGCCCTATCCGCACTCCTAAGCGTTACCGAAACGAGCATGGGCAGTTGATGGAGCATTCACCGTTTTGTGAGAGAGATATCAAATTACCAAAAGACCTGCACACACATGATGAGCGTGGCGATTTCAAAATCCTCATCAAAAAACAGGGGTTGATTTATCCATACACCTACGGCACACACCCTTTCGATTTCGTCGGCTGGGATGGCTATCATTATCCTTACGGATTCTCCATCCACAATTTTGAACCCATTACCGGGCGCCTTCACCAGCCGCCACCGGTGCACCAAACGTTTGAGGGTCACAATTTCGTAATCTGCTCATTCGTACCGCGGAAATATGATTATCACTCGCTATCAATACCGGCACCATACAACCACAGCAATGTGGACAGTGATGAAGTGTTGTACTACGTTGATGGCGATTTCATGAGCCGCAAGAGTGTGGTGAAAGGGCAGATCACACTCCATCCAGGCGGCATCCCGCACGGACCGCATCCCGGAACAGTAGAAAAATCGATCGGAAAAGAATCTACAGAAGAGTTAGCTGTGATGATAGATCCTTTCAAGCCTTTGATGTTAACTGATTATGCCCTCCAGATCGAGGATGAGAGTTATCACAAAAGCTGGCAGGAGAATGTTGAATGATGTTTAACTATTAAAGATTAACAAGAATGGATACTCAGATATTAGAAAGAAATAAACAAGAAACTGATTTTCTCCCTCTGAACGGGACAGATTACGTTGAATTATACGTGGGCAATGCCAAGCAGGCGGCACACTTTTATAAAACAGCATTTGGCTTTCAGAGCTTGGCTTATGCCGGACCTGAAACGGGTGTTAAAGACAGGTCATCGTACGTGCTGGTGCAGAACAAAATCCGATTAGTGCTCACCACAGCACTCCGCTCTGAGCATCCCATAACCGAACACGTCAAAAAACACGGTGACGGCGTAAAGATCCTGGCCTTATGGGTTGATGACGCTTTTGAAGCTTTTAAACAGACCACCGCTCGTGGCGCAAAGGTCTACATGGAACCACAAACGTTAACGGATCAGGACGGCGAGATTCGCATGGGCGGGATTTACACATACGGCGAAACCGTTCACATGTTCATCGAGCGCAAAAATTACAATGGTGCGTTTATGCCCGGTTATGTGAAGTGGGAAAGCCACTACAATCCAGAAGAAGTCGGCTTATTATACGTGGACCACTGCGTGGGAAATGTGGGTTGGAACCGAATGGACGAGTGGGTGAAGTTTTATGAGGATGTATTGGGTTTCAGGAACATCCTGACTTTTGACGACAAACAAATTTCTACCGAATACTCTGCCCTTATGAGCAAGGTAATGAGCAATGGAAACGGCTACGTAAAGTTCCCTATCAATGAGCCGGCTGAAGGCAAAAAAAAGTCCCAGGTGGAAGAATACCTCGAGTTCTACGAAGGCGAAGGCGTGCAGCACGTGGCAATTGCTACTCATGACATAGTGGAAACCGTCACAAAACTCCAGAGCCGTGGGGTAGAGTTTTTAAAAGTGCCTGATGTTTATTACGACAACTTACTTGAGCGTGTTGGGAAAATAGATGAAGATATTGAGCCTCTAAAGGAACTTGGCATATTAGTAGACCGGGACGAAGAAGGTTATCTGCTGCAGATCTTCACAAAGCCCGTAGAAGATCGCCCAACCTTATTCTTTGAGATCATACAACGCAAAGGCGCACGCTCTTTCGGAGCCGGCAATTTTAAAGCACTTTTTGAAGCGCTTGAAGCAGAACAGGAACGCCGCGGAAATTTGTAGCATTTGCTTGCCTGATTGCGGGGCAAAAAAATATATTTGTTAACAGCATACTTTAACGATCCTTCTATGAAATTTTTTGCCCACGCTCTCCTCTCCTTTGTCCTGATTATTGGCAGCATTGCTGCATCTGCACAGGATTCGACCAAGCGCACACCAGCACAGCGCCCACCCGCAGCAACTGTAAAGCCTGCTGTTCAGCCCGAGATTCCCGCCAAAAAGGTGGTAACTGCTCCGGCAAGGCCAAGCCTGTGGACGCAGCTTCAGGCTGCAAAAGACAGTCTAAGGTCGGAACATGCAAAAGTTGTACAGGCACATTCTCAACTAGCCCTTCAAGCTGATACCATTCAGCAATTACAGGATACTTTGAAAGCAAAGGCAGAAGTTCCAAAGGAAACGCCGGAGGAAGCCCGAAATCAGGTAAATGTGCTGGGCAGCAACGTTGACTTTTCTACATACAACAGCATACTGCTGGGGGCTTTGCTGCTCTTCATCCTGGCTTTCGTTTTTGTGGTTGTGCGTTCTGCGAAATATCGCCAGGAAGCTCACTACAGAACAAATTTATTCCAGGAGTTATCCGACGAATTTCATGCGCACAAAGTAAAGGCGAACGAGAAAGAGAAAAAGCTTGCCCGCGAGTTGCAGGACGAACGGAACAAGATAGAAGAGATGAAAGGCAGGTGATCTCTCAACTACTACCCTGCTGAGTAAACCGAACCTGTCATGCTGAGCGGAGCCGAAGCATGAGCGGAGGAGTCGAAGGTCCGAAACAGTACAAAAACAACAAAGCCCATACACCGAAATGTATGGGCTTTTTAGATTATGTTAATCTCTTACTTAAACTTTGATCTCAACTTCTACACCACTTGGCAATTCAAGTTTCATTAAAGCATCAACAGTTTTAGAATTTGAACTGTAAATGTCTAATAAACGCTTGTAAGAGCACAATTGGAACTGCTCACGAGCTTTTTTGTTCACGTGCGGTGAACGCAAAACTGTAAAAATCCTCTTCTCAGTTGGCAATGGGATTGGCCCGCTTACCACAGCGCCTGTGGGCTTCACTGTCTTTACGATCTTCTCAGCAGACTTATCCACGAGGTTGTAATCGTACGATTTTAATTTGATCCTGATTCTTTGGCTCATTGTTGTTTTAAATTATATCCTCAGTAAGAGCTATTAATTACTTCGGACGGTTAAAATTTATAAGCCCCTCTCCTGTTGGAGAGGGGTTGGGGTGAGGCTATGCGTTTGCTTTCTTGCCTTTTACCTTCGCTATAACTTCATCCTGAACGTTACGAGGCGCTTCAGCGTAGTGGTCAAACTCCATTGTCGAAGTTGCACGGCCAGAAGTGATAGTACGCAACTGAGTTACGTAACCGAACATTTCAGAGAGAGGCACAGTAGCTTTGATAACCTGCGATCCGGCACGTGAGTCCATACCTAAAAGCTGGCCACGGCGACGGTTCATATCACCGATTACATCACCCATGTTTTCTTCAGGTGTAAGGATCTCAACCTTCATGATCGGCTCCATCAACACTGGCTTACATTTTGGCAATGCTTCGCGGAAAGCTGAACGTGCACAAATCTCGAAAGACAAAGCATCTGAATCGACTGCGTGGAATGAACCATCAATCAATCTAACTTTCATGCCTTGCAGCGGATATCCGGCTAACACACCGTTCACCATCGCCGCCTGGAAACCTTTTTCAACAGATGGGATAAATTCACGAGGAATTGAACCACCACTGATCTCGTTCACAAACTGCAAGCCTCCTTTAGCATCAGCTTCAGCATCAAGCGGAGAAATAATAACCTGGATGTCGGCAAATTTACCACGTCCCCCAGTTTGTTTCTTATAAGTTTCGCGGTGTTGAGTAGTACCGGTGATTGCCTCTTTGTAAGCAACCTGCGGAGCTCCCTGGTTAACTTCTACTTTAAACTCACGCTTCAAACGATCCATCAGGATGTCTAAGTGAAGCTCGCCCATACCTGAAATTACAGTCTGGCCAGTTTCTTCGTCAGTCTTAACGTGGAAAGTTGGATCCTCTTCAGCTAATTTCGCTAAAGCCATACCTAATTTGTCAACGTCTGCCTGAGTTTTAGGCTCAATTGCCAAACCGATAACCGGCTCTGGGAAATTCATAGATTCTAATACAATCTGATGCTTTTCATCGCAAAGCGTATCGCCGGTTTTAATATCCTTAAAGCCTACTACCGCAGCAATATCACCTGCTCCTACATTAGGAATTGGGTTTTGCTTGTTAGCGTGCATTTGGAATATACGCGAAATACGTTCTTTGCTTTCTGAGCGCATATTGTACACGTACGATCCTGCGTCCAGATTACCTGAATACACACGGATAAAGCACAATCGGCCCACAAACGGGTCTGTAGCGATTTTGAATGCCAAAGCAGCGAAGGGCTCCTTTACATCCGGCTTACGCAAGATTTCTTCGTTAGTATCAGGGTTGTGGCCCACAATACCTTCAACATCCATAGGCGATGGCAATAATTCCATCACGTAGTCAAGCATGGTTTGAACACCTTTGTTTTTGAATGATGAACCGCAAACCATTGGAACGATCTTAGCATCAAGAACAGCCTGGCGCAATGCATCAAGGACCTCACGCTCAGTGATAGTCTCAGGAGCATCGAAGAATTTCTCCATCAGGCTCTCATCGTACTCAGCAACAGATTCAAGCAATTTCTCTCTCCACTCAGCAACCTCATCCAGCATATCTTCCGGAATAGGAACTTCGGTAAAGGTCATGCCTTTATCGTGCTCATTCCAAACAATACCACGGTTGTTGATCAGATCAACCACACCTTTGAAGTTATCTTCAGCACCAATTGGCAATTGCAAAGGAACAGCGTTGCTGCCCAGCATGTCTTTAACCTGCTTAACAACTTTCAAGAAATCAGCACCAGAACGGTCCATCTTGTTCACGAAGCCGATACGGGCAACGTTGTAGTTGTTGGCAAGGCGCCAGTTAGTTTCAGATTGAGGCTCAACACCATCAACTGCAGAAAATAAGAACACCAAACCATCCAATACACGCAGCGAGCGGTTTACCTCAACGGTAAAATCCACGTGCCCGGGAGTATCGATAATGTTGATGTGATAATTTTGATTGCGGTATTTCCAGTTAACTGTTGTAGCAGCAGATGTAATGGTGATACCACGTTCCTGCTCCTGTGCCATCCAGTCCATAGTTGCAGCACCTTCATGCACCTCGCCTATTTTGTGGTTGATACCTGCATAATAAAGGATACGCTCTGTTGTTGTGGTTTTACCCGCATCAATGTGAGCAGCGATCCCGATGTTTCTTGTATATCTTAAATCTCTTGACATTATGTTTTGATGATTTTAAAAAACACACCGGTTGCTATTCGCAACCGGTGTGTTTTCAATTTTATCGTTTATTAGAAACGGAAGTGAGAGAACGCTTTGTTGGCTTCAGCCATTTTGTGCGTATCTTCTTTTTTCTTAACCGCTGCGCCTTCGCCTTTAGCTGCCGAAATAATTTCGCCTGCTAATTTCTCCATCATGGTTTTTTCTCCACGACGGCGTGCATAGCTGATCAACCACTTCATGCCTAAAGCAATTTTGCGCTCAGGGCGAACTTCAGTTGGAACCTGGAAGTTTGCACCACCCACACGGCGAGATTTAACCTCTACCGCAGGCATTACATTATTCAAAGCTTTTTTCCAAGCTTCTAAACCGCTTTCGCTGGTTTTCTTTTCTACCAATTCAACAGCATCGTAAAATATAGAGTATGCGATAGACTTTTTGCCATCGAACATCATATTGTTTACAAACCTGGTAACCATTACGTCATTGAACTTTGGGTCAGGCAGTAAAATTCTCTTTTTTGGTTTTGACTTTCTCATTGTGCTTTCCTCCGTTCAATTATTTCTTTTTACCTTTTGCTGGTGCAGCAGCTGCCTGTCCCGGTTTAGGACGCTTAGTTCCGTACTTAGAGCGGCGTTGGTTACGTCCGGCTACGCCAGAAGTATCTAATGCGCCACGGATAATATGGTAACGTACACCTGGCAAATCTTTTACACGTCCTCCGCGGATCAACACAATTGAGTGCTCCTGAAGGTTGTGGCCCTCGCCGGGGATGTATGCGTTCACCTCTTTACCGTTTGTTAAACGTACACGGGCAACTTTACGCATTGCTGAGTTTGGTTTCTTAGGGGTAGTGGTGTACACACGTGTGCATACGCCTCTTCGCTGTGGACAAGAGTCCAACGCTGGCGACTTACTCTTGTCAACCATAGCTACTCTACCTTTTCTAACTAATTGTTGGATAGTAGGCATTTCTTGCTTTTTCTGTTTATTTTTTTATTCCTATTAAAAGGACTGCAAAAGTAGGCACTTTATTTTTGATATTCAAGCGGTTGTGAGAAAAAGTTTGAAGTAAGGGGATGGGTGTGAGGCAGAAGGTTAAAGGCGTGAGATTCAAGGTTGCGGGGTAAGGGTGTGAGTTGCAAGAATTTGGATGTGAGGAGATTTGGGAAAGGTGCTGTGGTGCTGCTATGAGCGGCAGCCCTGCTATCCGCTGCAAGTCCTCACTCGTACCTCGCTGTGGGCTTTTCGCTGCTATCAGGTTTAGTGAAGATGAGGTTTGAGCATCAACCCTAGACTTTTAACTATATCTGAATATTGGTAACTTAGAGAAGTTTTTAAGCCGATTCGATGAGCAACACCTTGAAAATTATAGCAGCTGTAGCCACCTTAGTTTTCTGGGCTGCTGTTGTGTGGAATAACGAGAGAATATTGCAGTCAATAATTCTTGTCTTGCTCTTTACAGCGTTAGAATTATGGATCGTTTTGCGGAGATTGGCTAAAGATTTGATATAGAAGCAGCTGATACTACATGGGAAAGCCGTCCTTTCTTATTGCTCAACCTTGTTCTCAGCAATAAACTGCTTAAAAAGCTTACCACCTTCTCGCAAGCTTCCATCGGCATTTTGAAGTGCGATAGCCTTCCCTTCTCCCCCATCGCCACTGTACCACATTACATACATAAGTTTAAGTTCCAAGCATTTTTTTAACGTATTGCTTACAATTTCAGGCCTTAGGTCCAATTGCCCGATTTCAGTTATAATCGGCTGCTTTCCTGTAGCTTTTTTAAGATAAGCCACCACATAATCCAGCAAAGCCGGATCAATCTTTTTGCTCACATCCTCATCCTTCATTCCCCGCAGAGGAAAATACCAATGGAAATTCACGTAATCTATCGGGAGATTCTTATATGCTTCAACCTGCTTATGTCCTATTTTAAGTTTCGCCTGACTGGCGGGTGCCCCTAAAAGAGCGTCTATGTTCTTGAGCCGAGCCTCAGGGAAAGCCTTATGAGCAAAAATATCGGCTTCTTGCTTTCTGCCAAGGTTCAGCAAATCTTCGTACACCAATAACGAGAGTGTCGGGCTGGTCAGTCCACCGTTCGTAATCTTTAAGCCTTTGGCATGCACAACCGGGATAGCTGCTTTGAGTTCCGCAAAGTAATCGTCGATTGTGCCGGTATGATAATTTGGGTTGTCTTCCTCATTCTCTATTGTCACCAATTCAGGTTTATACACGGAGAGAATGTCTGACAGCTTCTTGGTGTAATCAGCAAAATCTGAAGCGAACGGCATGGCGTGCCCGGCGCCACCTGCATTATAGGCGATGTTCAATACCGTCTTTATACCAGCTTTGTTAAACGCATCAATGGTTTCATCCTTCCCGGTCCATTTTGACATTATGATACGTGTGCGCAGGTACTGAATGCCCAGCTCCTTCGCCAACTTAATCTGGACGGCATCCGGCATCGACTTATTTTCTGTGCGATTTACCAGCACGCCAAAATGTGTTTGAGCAAAACTGGTATTAGCTCTAATCAGTAAAACGAATGCTAGAAGAACAACGGCAGCAAGAGTTTTCATAAGAGATTTCTTAGATTGAGCATCCTGCAGCTGGAAGTTTAACGCAACAGGAATTTGTTACAAACGATCGTCCAGCTTTGGATTGTCAGGGTTAAAATTAGTTTACTCATTTTCATTAACAGCAATGCAGATGCCTTTATTCTCGCTCAGCTTAAAACCAAGTTTTGCCAAGTGTGCTGAAAGCTCATCAGCCCGATAGCTGGGCTCGAAGATTATCTTGTCCACACGCTGCGCCAGTTCAGCATCTATGTTTTTAATAATCTCATATTCTGCGCCCTCACAATCAAGCTTTAGCAGGCTGCATTTCGATATCCCACACATGGAAAAAGCTTCCTTTAGCGAGAGAAGCTCAACCTGCGTATAGGCTCGGTCCTCGAACTGCGGCAATATGCTGTGCCCGCCAATATTTTTATCATGTATGAAAAGCTTTTCGGTTCTTGTATTACCGCCAAGGCCAAACGGGTGCAACCGAACATCGGCGAAGCCACTGGACTCAACATTTGAAGTAAGCTGCAAAAAGTTGGGATGGTAAGGCTCAAAACAATGAATTGTTGCGCCGGGATACAGTTGCTTCATCCTAATGGTGAAAAGCCCTGTATTTGCTCCAACATCTACGATTACAGGATTGCGTGTGCTAAGCTCCGGAAGGTCATAACATTTGTCTATAAAGATTTCCTTGTAGATAAATAAGGTCATGAACTGGTGAACAGAAAAAAAGCCACCTTCCTTCAGGCTAAAAGTTAGGCCTTTTTGTGAGCCGGAAATCAAGGTTCGCCCTAAGGCATACCAAAACCTCCAGGGTAAATTCAGGGCTTCAGCATGCTTTCTGTAACTTTTAAAGTCGAGCATCTGCTTAAATGCCCAGTTCAATCGCCAGCCGCTCATATTATTTGCACTGTTGTAAGGCCCTAAATTACTCTTTCGTTATAACCAAAAAAAAGAGCCACAGTTTCCCGTGGCTCTCTTAGATTAATTGTTGCTTCCTTAAAATAATTTGCGGTTCACCATTTTAGCATGCGCCAGGTGAGCTTGAAGCGCAGGAAGGGTTTTTTGCGCATAGGATTTTACCTGCGGATCGTCGGACTGAGCTGCGCTCTGGAACAATGCAATTGCTTGATAGTGATCCTGGAGCATCATTCTCATGTACTGCTGATCAAACTGCTGACCACTAAGATTATTCAGGCTTGTGATTTCGTTCATGGTTGTCATAGCAGAACTATTCATGCTTGAAGAGCCATTCATGTTCATCGACCCGTCTTTATTCATAGAACCAGAGTCATTGTTGTCAGAGTATCCCGATCCGCTGTTAACTGATCCTCCTGCTCCCATTGAGCCATTCATTCCTGAACCGTTTGTACTTGTTCCCGTGCTTGCACTCGCACCATAGGAGCCAGACATGTTTGCGGAATTACTGAAAGCCGGAGCTTGAATGTTTATGTTCTTTGTTGATGCCACGTTCATCAGTTGCTGATTATTTGTAGAATGGTCTCTTACCATCATTTCAGCAAACGCCCTTACATCCGGGTTACTTGATTTTTGTTGTGCGATGCGGCTTAGCTCAACCTCACGCATGCCGCTCTCTGCTGCCATTGGCAAGAAGCTCTGAGCAGAATTGTAAGTACTGAAGTTAGAATAGTTAAGCGGTCCCTGATACCCGTTCATAAAGAAGCTCATCTGAGAGCTGCCGTAAACATTATTATTTCCCGAGCCTGACCAGCCACTTGTACTGCCTGTGCCGTTCATGTTGTTGGAACCAGAATTGGTACCTGATCCGTATGAACTTCCATTAGAACTGCTGCTCATCGATCCCGAAATCCCCGTATCGTAGGTGCTTCCATTCGCATCACCGTTTGGGTAAGTGCCCGAGGTGCTGTCATCGGTGTTCATTATACCGCTTGAGGCTAATGTATTATCAGAACCAACGGTTCCGTTTGTAATCACACCACCCGTGGTTTCCATTGTTCCGGATGTAGTTTCGCTGTTATCCATCGATGCAGTTCCAACATCAGTCGAGCTTCCCATATCCATGCCTGTTGTACCGCTCGAACTTCCCGAGCCGGTCCGTGTGCTTGAACAAGCTGCCATCATCCCTGCAGCGAGCAAAGCCATTGTTTGCATTTTTAGATTTTTCATAGTTTTCAAATTAGATGTTTGTGTTGGTTTGAAACCGTATGCCACAAGTCTCAAAAAATGTTCCGCTATAGCTGTGATTTATACTTAAAAGGGAAATTAAGTACCCGATAATTTGCGTTTAAATATCAATAAGCCATTTTGTATAGCTTGCGCAGCATTATCGCCCAAGCTGCCGGACATTGGCACGGCTTAAAAAAAGTGAAGAATTGTTTCAACCCTCGTATTCAATTGTGTATTTTCACGTTAAAGGCTTGAGAGTTTAGATTTATTGAAAAGGGATCTTTTTTCAGCGATGCCGGGGGGCTGGGCTGAAGCATTTGGAAAAAGTTTAAGGGCACTCGTGTGCTTTCTTGCTTTACTGCTGGGGGCACATTTATCGTTTTCGTCAACTTACAAGGTAAACGACAGAACGAAAATTTACAGCGAGCAAGTAGCTGCGGATTCTGTGTTGCTGAAAATGGACAACGATCTCAGTATCCCGGTATCGGTAAAGCTGGGGATCAATTCTGAAAACCTTCAAAACGGCAATCAAGCTACAATCTCTGCAGTAATTCCCGCACGGACAGTGGGGCACGTAGTTGCACGTTTTAAAAAGATAAATAGGAGCCTCTCATACAAACTTTCGTACAGTTGGAAAATTGTGCTGGGGGACGTCACGCAAACGCCCGACGGCAGCTATATATACAGCTATCCTTATTCAAAAATCGGCACCTATAAAATTTCACAAGGTCCAGGCGGTGCGTTCAGCCATCAGGGCGTTTTTGCATATGATTTCCTGATGCCTGTGGGAACGCCCATACTCGCAGCCCGCGATGGAATTGTTGCGATGGTCAAATCCGATTCAAAGTCCGGCGGCGCCGACCGCAAATTCATCGACGATGCGAACTACATTTCTGTTTACCATCAGGACGGCACCTTAGGAAACTATTTCCATCTTAACTGGAACAGTGCTATTGTGAAAGAAGGGCAATTCGTAAAAAAAGGCGAAATCATAGGCTATTCAGGTAACACCGGATTCACCAGCGGCCCTCACCTTCACTTTGAAGTGGTTAGGCCAAACCTCAATGCCGACAAAAACACCTTTGTGTACTTCCACTGGGCTGACGAAAAAGCCAACGGATCTCTGGCTCATTTAAGCGAAACTGCTAATCATTAGAAATTGAGTTCCGTCCGTTACCCGTCATCTGGAGTGCTCCAACTGATAGATTTTTAGCTAATTCTCAGCTGCATATTTCCAGGACTTTCATCCCGTCCCTCGTGCTAGTGCAGCTCTTTTTATAAAGTAACAAATTCCTCCCAATTATTTGTTATAATAAAATGGTTGTTTATTATTGTAAATAGAAACAACAACCAACCAATTTTAAACCAGTTGCTTAGCTCTCGCGGGCGGGCAAGTATCTAATTAAACAATTATGAATAGTTTTTACCAAAGAACCGAACCCCGGCTCTGGGGATCAATTGGGCAACTCGTCTCCTTCTTTGCCAAGATCAGGTGCGTGGGCGCACCGTTGCTAGTATTTGCGGCTATTATTCCGTTGATGACCTGTATGGCCTTTTCAGCACAAGCCGCATCAGTATCCGTGGCAGCAGACACCATTGTCACGAAAGGAGTAATCAGCGATAACACCGGTCCCCTTCCGGGTGTGTCGGTTGTTTTGAAATCAGATAAAAACATCGGCACCGTTACAGATGCCAATGGCCGGTTTAGCCTGAGAGTTCCCGCGAATGGCACATTAGTTATCAGTTCAGTCGGCTTTATAACGCAAGAGGTTCAAATCAATGGGAGACAGTCGCTGGCTCTTACATTGATGGATGATGTGAAATCACTCAATGAAGTAGTGGTAATTGGATACGGAACGCAAAGTCGCGAAAAGCTGATAGGTTCGGTTGCACAGGTTTCCGGTGAGGACATTGCTGAACGACCGGTTTCCCAATTGAAACAAGCGCTTACAGGACAACTGCCGGGTGTTATCATCACGCAGCGTAGTGGCCAACCGGGAGTTGGTAGTGGCAGGATTAGTGTGAGGGGCGTCGGTTCATTCGGTGCTTCGCAAGATGCGCTCATATTAGTTGATGGAATTATTGTTAATAATTTCAATGATATAGACCCAAATGATGTTGAAAATATCTCAGTATTAAAAGATGCTTCTACCGCAGCAATCTACGGGTCACGTGCCTCTAACGGTGTGATCCTGGTAACCACAAAGAGCGGAAAGCTAGGCGATCCTAAATTCACCTTCAATTCATACGCGGCTAAACAAAAGCCTACAGTATTTCCTGATTACATTAACTCTTGGGAATACCAGCAATTGTTGTTTGAAGCCCAGAATGGAACATCTCAACTTACTCCTGATCAGGTTGCAGAGGTGGAAAAGTATCGTGCACAGAATGATATTAATTATCCAAATAATGATTTCCTGGATAAAACAATCTCTAAAGACGGGCTTCAAGTTGGTAACAGTATTGCTGCAAGCGGAGGCACTGAAAAAACCAAATACAATTTTTCATTTGGTAATTTGTATCAGGATGGGATGGTAGAGAAAAACAATTATACACGTTATAACTTGCGCCTCAACCTGAACACTGCTCTTTCCAAAAAATTCAACTTTACCACGCGTCTTGCGGCTATATCATCGAAGGTTAATGAACCGATGGCGCCTCCCGGAGGCACTGCAACTGATATGCTTGGAATAATCGGACAAGCAGCCCGATTTGCAAATACATTGATCGACGTTTATCCAAATGGAGATTATGGAGTTGGCCTTGCCAATGGTGGCACTGCCGTTTCTGACCTTGCGAGCAAATCATTTACGACAGATAAATCGTTGAATTTAAACGCAAATCTTCGCCTTGATTATAAACCGATCTCGGATTTGACCTTGTCATTTGTGCCTGGCTATCGTCGTAACGATGGACGTGTAACTACATTCCGTGCCTCCATGCGGTTAAATGACAATATAACGCTCGGACCAAACACTCTTCGGGAAAACTACTCAGGAAATGAGTATTACATCCTTCAGGGGCTTGCGGACTATAAAAAATCTTTAGGAAAGCATGACATCGACATACTTGGAGGCTACTCTTATGAAGATTTTAAGGGTAACAGCATCATGGCTTTCCGCGATAACCTACCAAGCAATGATCTTACCGTATTGGACTTTTCTTCCCCGCAAAATCAGCAATCAGGTGGAAATGGCAATGAATATGCTTTGGAGTCTCAGTTTCTGCGGGTAGCTTATAATTATGAAAGCAAATACTTATTGCAGGGCACAGTCCGCAGAGATGGTTCATCGCGTTTCCCCACTTCCCAGAAATATGCAGTATTTCCCTCTGTAGGTGCTGCCTGGCGTGTTGCCGAAGAGCCGTTTATCAGAGACAAATTTTCATGGCTGAATGAATTTAAGGTAAAAGCGTCCTGGGGAATTTTAGGAAATCAGGAAATTGGCGAGTATCCGTACCAAAATACGCTGGTTTCCAATTCGAATACCTCATATGTATTTGGCGGTCAAATAACTCCGGGTGCTGCCAGAACACGCCTTGTAGATAGTACACTCCATTGGGAATCTACCAGAACGGCCGATATTGGCTTAGAAGTAGCTCTGCTAAGAAATACAGTTAATTTTTCTGCAACCTATTTTAACAGGGTTACTGACGAAATTCTGATTAGCCCGAACTCCAGCGTGTCAAATGTTTTAGGTTTTAATTTATCTCAGCAAAACTCAGGGAAACTATTAAACAGAGGGCTCGAGTTTACTGCCGGGTATAACAACAAGTTCGGTAAGTTCGGATTCAATGTCGCGGCGAACCTCACTGTATTAAAGAACAAAGTGCTTGATATGGGGGTTGGCAATATCCTTCAGCCGAATGGGCTGATTGGCGACGGAACAAATTTCATAGGCTATCCAAGTGTCGGCAACGGCTATGATTCCTATTATGGGTATATAGCGGATGGCATGTTCACAAGCGCTCAGGATGTTATTGATTACGAAACAACTGCAGACCAACAAGCTATAAATGCTAATCCAAAACCTGGTGATATCCGGTACAAAGACATTAGCGGGCCAAACGGAGTGCCGGATGGCAAGGTCGATGCTACCTATGACCGTGCTGTATTAGGCAGCCAAATCCCTAAATATAGCTACGGAGCGAGTATTGGCGCCAGTTATAAAGGATTTGACGTAAGCGCATTGATCCAGGGCGTCGCAGGAGTACAGGGTCGACTACAGGGATATGCCGGATGGGCGCTTTATAATAATTATGGAAACATTCAGCGCTGGCAGTATGAAGGCAGGTGGACTGAACAAAACCCTGACAGAAACGCCAAATATCCACGCATTGAGCAGATCCCGGGAAGCGGCGCTCCTCCGAATACCACCCTGTCATCTTTTTGGATACTTAATGGTGCCTACACGCGGGTTAGAAATATTCAGTTAGGCTATAACATTCCTAAACAAACATTCAGCCGCCTTGGAGTATCTAATGCCAGAATTTACTTTACTGTAGAAAACCCGGTAACTATTAGTCATTACTATCAAGGCTGGGACCCTGAGATGGTTGGAAATTCAAATTTCTATCCACTGATGACTAATTACACGGTAGGTTTAAACGTCAATTTTTAATATAAGAACATGAAAAATCTATATAAATATTGCTCAGTGGTTCTTTGTTTAACATTCCTGGGTTTTTCTTCCTGTAAAAAGGATTTGGAAAAATCGCCTTTAGACGAGTTCGACCGTGGAGATTTCTGGACCACAGAAGCCAATGCAAACCTTGCGCTTACAGCAGTGTATCGGGGAAATCTTGACGGCAATGGAGCCAGCCAGAGCCCCACATCGTGGTGGTCTTACCAGGCTTTAGTTTTTCTTGAAGGAGCAACAGACAATGCTTATCATGGCCAAGGCGATAATACCTCCATCCATAAGCTGACTAATGGCACCCTAAATGCATCAGTCGGAATTTTGGGCCTATTTTGGACACCGTCGTATCGGATTATTGCGTTAAGCAACGATTTTCTCGAAAACATAGGGAAAGTATCGATGGATGATGCCAAGAAAAAACGCATGATCGCTGAAGTACGATTCTTACGTGCCAGCCAGTATTTTTATCTATCGCAGCATTTCGGATCCGTTCCATTGGTAACGAAGGTATTGACTCCAGAAGAAGCCAATACGGTTGACAAAGCTTCTAAGCAGGTCGTTGTTGATTTCGTTTTAAGCGAGTATCAAGCTGCGATACCGGATTTGCCCCGTTTTAGAGACATCAAACCGAGCGAGATTGGGAGGGCAAGCAAGCAAGCTGCTCTGGCATTTTTAGGCCGCATCCAGCTAGCCCAAAAGTTGTATGTTGATGCGGCAACGACCTACAAAACGATTATTGACTTCAATGACAATCAGATTGATCCTAACTATGTGAGTATTTTCCTCGAATCCAATGAAAACAGTTCAGAAAACATATTCAGCACGCAATTTCTGAAAGACGTTTTTGCTAATGTTATCCACCAACACATTGCGCCAAGGACCGTTGGTGGGTTTACTTTAATCAATCCACTGGCAAACCTGATGGAGGCGTATCAGTTCACAGATGGAACTACTTTTTCTTACACAGATCCTCGGTATGATTATACCGATTTGGGCAAAAACAGAGATCCACGGCTTAGATATACAATCTACTACAATGGCTCACCTTATAGAGATTTTCGAATCTATACCCACCCGGATTCTTCTAAATCAACAGACAGGATAACAAACCTGAATTCTAAAACTGGGTATTTGGTAAAAAAATACATAGATGAAGGTTTTACCGGAAGTTTCACCACTGGATACGGGGGAAATGTCCCAATTATCCGTTATGCAGAGGTTTTATTGAGTTATCTTGAAGCCAAGCTTGAAGCCGGGCAGCCAATCGATCAAGCTTTGTTGAACCAGACTATCAATAAAGTCAGAGGAAGAGCTTCGGTGAACATGCCGCCAATCACACAAACAAACCCCACATTGCTACGTCCCATATTACGAAATGAGCGCAGGGTAGAGTTGGCTATGGAGGGTATTCGCTTGTGGGATTTGCTGAGATGGGGCATTGCTGACCAGGCTCTTAAAGGCGATTTTTACGGGCATCCCTTCCCTGTGTCGAAAACGGCAATCAAGAAGAAGAGCGCTGCCACGCCGGCAGATCCATTTAAACGCTGGTATGTGACTACACGCAATTTTCGTAAGGGGGTTGATGAATATTGGCCAATTCCGCAGAGCGAGGTAAATATTAATCCCAAATTAGGCCAATAAATAAGGTTTAGCTAACTAATGGACTTGGGATTCATACCCTCACAGGAGGGCAGACAAGCCGTTGATGAAAAAATAGCTGTAACTGCAATGGTTGCAAAGGATATGGATACAGGGGGACCTTACAGTACGCATACTTGCACGACTAAAGTTTTATAATGAGAAGACTAAAAGTAGGTTTAATTGCATTAGCAAGCTTTTGTATGCATAGTTATGCGCAGGACAGAAATCTGACCCCGATGGGTGAAATTGCGTTGTCGGAATCATTAGTCCCAATACGGCCTGGTATACCTGGAAAACTACTTTTCTGGAACCAGTACGCCCACCAGTTTATTTATGCTCCGGCATTTGACTACCGTTCTGTGAGCGGTGCAATGAACTACCGCTATAATATAACAAGCCGAGGCAAACTATACACGTTTGAAAGCAAGGTGCCGTATTCGCCGCTAAGCAGTGTTTGGAAAGATATGCCCACGGGAGCTTTCAGACTTAACGTCATTGCCCTAAATGCTTCAGGAGACAGCATCGCCTCTGCCGGGGAAGGGACCTATTACAAGTCCAGCTTCTTTAACGGGCCTTACTATGAACCGGTAATGCCGTACGACCAAAGTGCGAGAACCGCTTTGGATACGATCATGAACCGGAGCTATATTCTGTATTGGTTGGATCACAAGAAACCTGACCCGTCTTATGAACTTTATCGTTTCGCGGCTAAAGTACTCAGTTCGGTAGTTGCTGCGGGAGCTACCCATGCTATATCGAAGCCCGGCACGGAAGATGTCAAACGTTCCGTACAGATAGCAGAAATCGTTGCCGATTATCTTCTAAATATAAGTTTTCCCAAGGGCACTCCGCTGGAATACTTTCCTCCGACCTATTATGGGTTTCCTCATCTTATTGGGGCTAATGGGTCGCACATGCGCCTGAATAATACGGTTACCTTTTTAGTTCCGAATGCGGGTCATGCTTATCTGGATCTTTATTCCGTTACAAAAAACGAGAAATACCTGGAAGCGGCGAAAAAAATTGCAGGTACGCTGCAAAAAACGCAACTGCCCAGCGGAACTTGGTTTTTTTCAATGGATAACCAGACGGGTAAGCCAACGGCCGAAAATCTCCTTATTCCCACCGCTGTGGTCAATTATTTCGACCGCCTTCGGACTGAGTTTGGTGTAAAAGGTCTGGAAGAATCAACAGCTCACGCAGTGAACTGGCTGATGAACAACCCAGTTAAGACCTACAATTGGCAGGCGCAATTTGAAGATATAAAACCCCATGAGCCCTACTATAATCAAAGCAGGGAGCAGGCGTGTGAACTGGCTATTTATCTGATGAAGAACAAAAGAGATATTGGCATCGCTGAGAACCTCATCCGCTACGCAGAAGATCAGTTTGTAATATGGGAGCACCCCGGTCCTTATATTGACAAAAGCAAGGGAGGAACGCGGCCAAGTCCGGGATGGATCTCAGTTAATTGGATCGCCCCCTCCGTCCAGGAACAATATACATACTGGATGCCCGTAACGCGGTCTGCAGGAATTATGCTAGATACCTATTGGCAGGCATATGTAGCTACTAAAAAGGATATCTATCTGGCAAAGGCAAAATCTATTGCCAATACGCTGACGGTTGTTCAGAAAGAAAACAATAATGCCTATCCGGGATATTTTACCAAATATACTATGCAGGAATGGATAAACGGTGTGGTGTATCCAGGAAGAACAATGATGGCATTTCAAAGATACCTGAATAACCAAAATCTCAATTAAGGTTAGGAGAAATTTGACTGTTGTTCAAAAGATGTTAGATAAATATACCTTGGTTGTTAATTAGAAATTGCCAAGTGAACGAAATTATATTTCTTTATCAAATACTCATGAATCAAATACTTAAAAAAATAAGGCATGTTGGATATATAAAATTGCAATTGGCTGCCTTAGTTATGACTGCTCTTTTTCTGCCGGTACGAGCCGCTGAAGTAAAGCAACCTCTGATTGAACTGGTTAAAGGAAAAAAAGCTGTTGCCACCATAATTTATTCCAATGACGTTCCGCTTTATGGATTAACTGCGGGCAGGTTGGCCGCATATATCGAAAAACAAACAGATATACAGGTCCCGGTGACTGCCGGAAATTTCATGCCATCGGATAAAAACACCACGGTAATACTTGATGGGACAACGGATAAAAGCCTGCTGGGAAAATATGGGCTTAAAGCCGAACTGAAATCAAATCACAGCGATACATATCTTCTTAAGACCGTTTGGCATAATAATATGCCTTTCATCATCCTGGCGGGGAACTCGCCTTCTGCTGTAAGTTTTGCCGCTTTCCGCCTGATGGAAGAACTTGAGGTTACAGGGAAAAATGCCTTTGTTAGACAGATGGACATCCGGGCTGAACCTTTTTTTAAGAACAGGCTGATTTCGATGGGAAATATCTGGCAAGCAGGCTTAGAAATCGAAAGGAAATATAATATTGAAGCATGGCCTGTGGATAAAATCTTAAAGTCTGTTGATATGTACAATTCATTCGGTTTCAATGGCCTCGAAGTGCTTGATCGTTTTAATGAAGGTTACCTTACGCCTTGTTATGGGATAACTCGTGAAGAATGGAGGAATAAAATATGGGCCATGGCAGACCGGGCGCATTTAAATGGCCAGAAGGTATATTTACGTGCCTGGGGCAATGCGGTAATGGCTGACCCCAAAAAATTTAAAACGGACTCACTGTCAACAAGGATACCCCGCAGATTTGAGAATTTTTGCCCTGACCTGCCGGAAGATAGGAAGCGATGGGAAACAGAAATAAGGGATTATTACGTTCCAAATTATGCAAACCACATAGATGTTTTCATGGGACATTGGGCAGATCGGGGCGGATGCAAAGACCCGCTATCCAAGGCAACAATTGACGATTGCCTGAGACTGCAAATGGAGTTGCAAGATTCATTCAGAAAAATTAATCCTGAAATTCAAACGTCCTTCAGTTTTTGGCGTGTGAATGCCAATGCCTGGCGTGGATACCAGGATCATCACTCGGTGAGCGCTTCTCCGATTCTAAATAAAGATGTTGTTATGGTCCAGGCGACCCGGTCTGAAAGTGATTTGTACTCAGCAAAATTAACATCTGATTTTATTGCTGACGGGCATAAAGCAGCGGTTTGGTCGTGGTCAAGAGCCGATGTGGAGGCCTATCAAAATGATGCTTCCATGCTTATTCGTACACACAGCATTGGAAAATACTTCAGTGATCTGCCAACTTCAGCCAAAGTGCTGGAATGGCATAATATCGAACGCTGCCAGCATGGTTTAGGGAATGTCATTAATTTTTACGTAGCCGGGAAGCTTTTGTGGAATCCGAAAGCGAATGTAGATACCCTTATGCAGGATTTCGCGGTTAAGATGTTTGGGGAAAATAATGCCCCTTACATTGTCGAAGCCTATAACGTCATGGAAAAAGTACGCGTTACTGATAATAAAGACAAACCTTCCCCTGAAAACCCCCGCCAAATGACCTCTCTTTGTCAGAAAGCTCTTAAAGCACTAGATAAAGTAAAATTAGATCCAAATTTCCGTCCCCGACTAGACCTACTAATTTCTCCGCAGCAAATAAAAAAAGATTTGGTAGATGCTTTAACCGTTATTAAAGAGTATTCTACAGCGGTTAGCGAGGATTTGCCGACACTGGACTCAGCAATTAAGGCAAAAGATAAGCATCAGCAGGAAAAGCTCTTGAATACATTAAAAGTAAAAATCGACACTTGGGATAACTCAATCGCCGGTTTATTCGAAGCCCGGGCAATGGAGCAAGAATTAAATAGAAGAGGAATAAAAATAGGAGAAGAATATTTATAATCCCCTTAAAGAATAAAATAAGCAAGCTTCAAATTAAAGAACTGCAGCAGCGTGAAGCTCGCTAATCCGCCAGACTCCACGCTGCTTTACAAAATTAATAGCCAATATGTCTACTTCTTCATTTTTTTCAATCAACTGGTTAAAAAATCTCGGCACAGGATTATTATTGATCTGTAACTTACAGGCAAGAACACAGTCAGTTAAAATGACGGCTTTTGGTAACCAAGCTCTACAAGAAACTGTAGTCCCGGTACGCCCCGGAATACCAGGTCTACAGCCCTTCTGGAACCAATCTTCGCACCAATTCATCTATGCACCTGCCTTCAATTACAAAGCTGTTAATGGCGCTACATTTTACCGTTTTGAGCTCCTGTCCCTCGTAGATTCGAGCCGCTATAAGTTTGAAAGCGGAGTACCATATGCTCCGTTAAGCCCTGTATGGGCTGATGTTCCTGTTGGCTATTTCAATTTAAAGGCAATGGCTGTTGGGGCAGATGGAAAAGAGCTCGGCACCGCAGGCGAAGGGAAGTACTACAGAGCGGCATACTTCAACGGCATTTACCACTCCCCTGTAATGGCCTATGATAAAAGTGCAATGACTGCCCTCAACAATCTGCTGAACAAAGATTTTGTGAACTATTGGTTTGAGCACAAGAGCAATGATCCCGGTTATGAATACTACCGTTATCCTGCAAAAATCTGGAGCGCTTTGATTATAGGAGCTGTTACACAGGCAAGGCTAAAAGCGAACACGCCTGAAGCGAGCCGATACACTCAACTGGCAAAAATCGTTGCCGACTATCTGATCAGTGTTAGCTTTAAACCAGGCACTCCGCTTGAATACCACCCACCCACTTATCGCGGATATGAGGATATATTTAAGAAAGTAACGCCACATATCAAAACGGACAGCCATCTGATGATCCAGTCGGCGGATGCGGGCAATGCCTATCTTGACCTTTATGACCTCACTGCAGACAAAAAATACTTGGAAGCTGCCAAACGGATTGCCAGCACTTATTTAAAAACCCAACTTCCAAACGGAAGCTGGTACATGTTTATAAACGTAAACACCGGCAAGCCCGCTGCGCCGAACATCGCCATCCCTACTTCCACAATAAACTACTTTGATCGCTTAAGCCGCGATTACAAAGTTCCTGGCTTAGAAGATGCCACCAAACGAGCGGTAAAATGGATGATGGAAAATCCGATAAAGACGTACGACTGGCAAGGGATGTTTGAAGATATTGGCCCCCGGGCTGCTTATTCGAACCATAGCAGAGAGCAGGTGTGCGACATGGCAGTTTACTTGTTAAAAAACGCGAAGAGCGACCCACGAAACCTGCCGCTTGCGGAAGATCTAATCCGTTTTGCTGAAGACCAGTTTGTAATTTGGGAAAAGCCCGTTGCAGCGAAGAAGAACAAGATTCCCAAAGGCGATGCGTGGAATTCAGTGAACTGGATAACGCCTGGTGTGCAGGAGCAATACACATTTTGGGAGCCCGTTGGAAGAACGGCAGGCATTATGATGGAAACTTACCGAACGGCTTACAACGTTACAGGAAAAGATATTTATCTTGCCAAGGCAAAGTCCATCGCAAATACATTTACAGTAGTTCAAAGCCATCACAATGGCGATTATCCTACATTGTTTTCGAAATTCAAGTCTAATTTTTGGTTGAATAGCGTTGTTTACCCGGCAAAAATGATGATGCTGCTTGAAAACGACTTAAAATCCCAAAAACATTAAAATACTACCAGCTACATGAAAATCAGCTCGTTAAAAAAGTTAACGTTTGTCCTCTCAACATTAATTTGCCTGTGGGCGCCTTCCGGCGCTCAGGACAAGAAAACCTTCGGGCAAATTGCCTTGGAAGAATCTACTATTCCGGTTCGGCCAGGTGTACCTGGAAAGGTACCCTTTTGGAACGGAGATGCTAAACGATTTATCTACGCTCCCGCCTTCGATTTCAAGAAAATCCCCAATGCTGTGAAGTATAGATATGAGCTTACTTCGGTGAAAACAGGAAAGAAGTACTTTTTCGAAAGCAAAATACCTTACGAACCCCTATCTAAGATATGGCAATCAGTTCCAGTAGGCGATGTAAGGCTCAAGGTTACCGCTATCAACACGGCTGGGAAGGCAATTGGGGAATCAGGCTCGCGTGAGTTTTACCGGGCAGCTCCGTTTAACGGAGTCTATCATAAACCTGTGATGCCCTATGGCCAAAGTGCAATGCAGGCGCTTGAAAATTTACTGGATGAAGATTATGTAAAGTATTGGTCAATTAATAAAAAACCTGACCCTACATACCTCAACTACCGTTATCCGGCTAAAATCTACAGCGCTCTGGTGATCGGTGCAGTAACTTACGCCCGACTGAAACCCAACACTGTACAAGCCACAAAGGCGGTTGAGTTAGCGGAAACTGTTGCCGATTTCATGCTGAGCATTCGGTACAAGCCTGGCAGTGCCTGGGAAAATTTCGTCCCAACATACTACGGCGAAAAATTCCCCGCAGACAAACCTCACATGCGGCCTCAAAATAATTTCACGCCAATGGGTGTAGATGCAGGAAATGCCTTTTTAGACCTTTATGATTATACCCGTAAACCAGAATATTTGGATGCAGCAAAACTCATCGCAACAACGTATCTGAAGAACCAGATGGAAAATGGCAGTTGGTATCAATTTACAGATTATGAAACCAATGTTCCTTTAGCAAAGAACATCCTGATCCCAACATCGGTCATAAATTACTTTGACAGGCTAAGCCGCGATTATAAAGTGCCCGGACTTGAAGCGGCAGCTAACAAAGCTCTGGCTTATACAATGGCACATCCCGTGAAAACATTCGATTGGCAAGGTCAGTTTGAAGATGTTTTTGCCCGGCCGCCTTACAAAAACCTGAGCCGCGAACAGGCATGCGAGCTGGCGATGTATTTGTTGAATAATGCAAAAAACAATCCGGCAAACGTAAAACTCGCCGAAGAGCTTATCCGCTTTTCAGAAGACCAGTTTGTGATTTGGGAACAACCCAGAAGCATGACCAAAACAAAAGGCCCGGGCTGGCAGCCGCAAAACTGGATCACACCCAGCGTTCAGGAGCAATATGTTTTCTGGAACCCGGTGGGAAGAGCTGCGGGAATCATGATGGATACCTATTGGCACGCTTTCAAAGTAACCAACAACAGCTTGTACAAGGCAAAGGCGGAATCGCTGGCGAACGCTTTTACACTTGTACAAAAAGAGCACGACGGCGATTATCCAACATTTTTTACCAGGTATAAAATGCCTTTGTGGTTAAATAGCGTAGTCTACCCTGCCAAGATGATGATGCAGCTTGACAATGACTTAAAGACCGCCCAGAACTAGTCCAATACCTTAGTGAATAAACAGTGAATAAGAACATGAATAAGAAAACCATTTACGTACTGATTGCCTTTGCAGCAACAGTCGCGGGCTGTAAGTCCCTCAACGGAACAAACACGAACGAAAAATCCTTAGGTGAGATAGCAAAACAAGAATCTGCCACCCCAATTCGTCCGGGAAAACCCGGCGTAGCACCTTTCTGGAACGCGAAAGCTCACCAATTCATTTACGCTCCCGCCTTCGATTACAAGCTTGTGCCCGGTGCTGTAAAATATCAATATAAAGTTCGGTCGCTGGTTGATTCTTCTGACCACAACTTCGAAAGCGATGTTCCTTACACCCCATTGAGCAAAATATGGACAGCGCTCCCTATTGGTTTCTTCACTTTAGAAGTAAACGGCTTATCCGCCACAGGCGCAAACCTTGGAACAGCCGGCAAAGGCAAATACTACCACGCTGCTTATTTTAACGGGCCCTATTATGAGCCGGTTATGCCTTATGATAAAAGTGCCATGATCGCTTTGGACACGCTTTTCAATAGAAGTTATGTCAATTATTGGTACACCCACAAGGTTCCTGATCCTGATTACGTAAACTACCGCTACCCGGCCAAAATCATCAGTGCGCTGGTTATCGGTGCCGTAACCTATGCAAGGCTGAAACCGAACACACCCGAAGCAACCCGCTCTACAGAGCTGGCAAAAACTATCGCTGATTATTTGCTGAGCATCCGGTATCCAAAAGGATCTGCATGGGAGTATTTTGTCCCAACATATTATGGGCCACGCATCGGGAAAGATCCCAAATCGCATATGCAGCTCACTAATAATTTCACCATTATGGGTGTAGATGCCGGCAATGCGTTCCTGGATTTATACAACCTGAATGGTGATAAGAAATATTTAGAAGCGGCAAAACAGATAGCCCAAACGTATTTGAAAACACAGTTGCCAAGCGGAACCTGGTACCAGTTTGTGAATTACCAGACCGGAGAGCCCACGGCTCCAAACCTTACCATCCCTACCTCGATTATCAATTATTTAGGGCGGATGACACGCGAATACAAAATGGATGGATTGGAGAACGCTACCACGAAAGCTGTAAACTGGGTGATGGAGAATCCTGTAAAAACTTTCAACTGGCAGGGGCAATTTGAAGACGTATATGCCCGTCCGCCTTACGAGAACCTTGCCAGAGAACAGGCCTGCGATATGGCAGTTTACCTTTTCACGAATAAAAAAGATTTCAAGCTGGCTGACGAACTGCTTCGTTTCTCAGAAGATCAGTTTATAATTTGGGAGAAGCCTGTGCCAATTACCATCGGAAAGTACAAAGGGCCTTCCTATAATTCCAATAGCTGGATTACGCCTAATGTACTTGAACAATATGTTTACTGGATGCCTGTAGGACGCTCCGCAGGTGTAATGGTGGATGCCTATCATCAGGCTTACAAGGCTACCCACAACGAGATGTACCTGGCAAAAGCCAAAGCTATCGCCAACGCTTTTACACTGAACCAAAAGCTCCATAACGGCAACTACGATACCTACTTCACCAAATATGTCCTGGATGGCTGGCTGAACAGCACAGTTTATCCTGCCAAGGTGTTGATGAACCTTCAAAATGATTTGAAGAAAAATTAACTGATTAAAATGCTTTGCTGATCTAAGGACTAATATGCTAATCAAATCAACTTCAATTAAAAGATCAAGGTTATGGTTTATCTGCACTGGCCTGACTGCTATTTCCGCAATTCAGGTTCAGGCGGCCGAAGCGACAAAAACTCAGATTGAACTGGTTAGCCACAAAAAAGCAGCAGCCATAATTGTTTATAATAACGATTCGCCGGTTTATTCTTTAACAGCAAACAAGCTTGCTAGTTACATTCGAAGCCAGACAGATGTAGGCCTTCAAACAGTAACTGACGTTGATTTCAAGCCAAAGGCCAAAGTCGCTACTATACTCCTCGATGGGGCAACAGATAAAAGCCTGCTAAAGAAATATGGGCTCACAGCTACTGTGAAGTCTAGCCGGCATGACGCTTACAGTATCCAAACGTTATGGCATAACTCTATGGCATTTATAGTCTTAGCCGGAAACTCGCCTGATGCTGTAAAGTTTGCTGCTTACAGGCTGATGGAAGAGCTGGATATCCAAAAAGGGAATGCCTCGGTGAAGCCACTTGATATACAAGCTGAACCGTTTTTTAAAAACCGACTGGTTTCCATGGGAAACATCTGGCGCACCGCTATAGAAATAGAGCGGAAATATAACATTGAAGCCTGGCCCGTTGACAGGATTGTCAAGTCGGTTGATATGTATGATTCGTTCGGCTTTAATGGTTTTGAGGTACTGGACCGTTTTAACGAAGGATACCTGATGCCCTGCTACGGAATCACCCGCGAGCAGTGGCGGAACAAAGTGTGGGCAATTGCAGATCGGGCGCACCTAAATGGGCAGAAAGTTTATTTACGTGCCTGGGGCAATGCGGTGATGGATATTCCCGAAGGCTTTAAAGCAGAAGGCCCAACTTCTAATGTGCCCCGGATATTTAAAACATTTTGTCCTGATCTGCCTGAAGACAGAAAGCGCTGGGAAGAAGAGATTCGCGATTACTATGTTCCTAATTACGCCAGCCATATAGATAATTTCATTGGCCATTGGGCCGATGCCGGCGGATGCCGCGACCCCAAATCGCAAGCCACCATTGACGACTGCCTGCGCCTGCACATGGAATTGCAAAGCGCCTTCCGGAAAGTTAACCCGGACATTCAGACATCCTTTAGCTTCTGGCACATGGATGCAAATAACTGGCGGCAGTATAAAGACCATCATTCTGTCAGCGCCTCTCCTATTCTGAGCAAAGATGTAATTATGACCCAGGCTACGCGGTCGCATACCATTCCTTATTCTGAAAAACTGACAAGTGATTTTATTGCAGATGGCCATCCTGCCGCAACCTGGACGTGGATACGCGGAGATGCTGAATCGTTTCATAACGACGCCTCGTTGCTTATACGCGTTCATTCCTTAGGTAAGTATTTCAGCGGATTGCCCGCTTCTGCTCAAGCATTAGATTGGCATAATGTGGAGCGCTGCCAGCACGGAATGGCCAATGTTGTGAATTACTATGTAGCCGGAAAGCTGATGTGGGATCCTAAAGCAGATGTAGATAAGCTGCTTAAGGACTTTGCTGTAAAAATGTTCGGGCAGAAGAATGCGCCTACTATTGTGGAAGCGTATAATACCATGGAAAAGGTTCGGGTTTCTGACAACATGGATAAGAAACCTGCTCCCAAAAATCCCTCGGAAGTAGCTCAGTTATGCCACAATGCTCTTCGAAAACTCAATAATATGAAAATTGAAGCAGGATACCGCCCGCGGCTAGGGCTGGTGATCACGCCGCAACAGATCCGACGCGATTTAATAGATGCACTGACAGTAATAGAAGAATATGCCCTTTGTTATAGCAGGGAATTGCCGGAACTGGATAATGCAATAAAGGAAAAGAATAAGGATGCTGAAGACAAACTGATAAATAGCCTGAAGAATAAAATCAGCAACTGGGGCAGTTCAATAGCGGGCTTATTTGAAGCACGTGCGATGGAGCAGCAGCTACAGAAGAGGGGGTATCAGATTGGAGCTTAACCTTAATATGCGTTCTGGGTACAAAAAAATCATTCTTAGAAAGATAAATTCTCATACTTCTATTGTGGAAAATTTTCAATCAATGAGAAAAGTACTTATTTTACTTTGTGCGTTTTTACCGACAGCCGCAGCCTATTCGCAAACATCTGCACACCTTTCCAAAATCTTAGTTGAACTGCCGGGCGGCAAAATGGGCGATACCGAATTGATCGCCATCAAGCGTATTCGCGAATACACCAACGCTATTGTACAGGTAGAAACCTCCTCACCAAAAAAAGAGAATAAAAAAGAATTTGATTTAACTGTTATTCTGGGAACTTCAGGCGACTCGCAGGAGCTAAAAAACGAATGGCAAAAACACGCTTCTGCCAGGGAGGATTCGTACCTGCTTCAAACGTCATCTAACCGCCCGCTCACGGTGCTCGCATCGGGTACAAATAAACGGGGAACGCTTTACGCAGCATATCAGTTGGCGGACTTATTAAAAGCTGAAGCAGACATTTCGAAGCTAAACTTATACTTTGAACCAAAAATACAGCAGAGGTATGTTTCTTTTGGCGCCACCACCCACGGCCGGCGATATTACCGCCCGGCTCTTTACTACCAAACGCTTAAGGAACTACCCCGATATGGTTACAATGGTGTACTCATTTATCCTGGCGGCGGCACTCCTATCGGCCGGCAAAGCTCCCCTGTAGCCGAAACAGAGTCGGGGAAATTATATCGGGATACAGCAAATACCCAGCAATGGAAAAACTGGTTTAAGGAATTAAAAACGTATCAGCACGATATTGTTATGACGATACCGCCCATGATTCCCCCGGGCTATACCAATAAAGAAATTGTAGATTTTTACGATGGCGGCCCGGAACCAAAAGACTACATCACCAATTTAAAATCGCATTACAAGGAGTTCTTGCAGCTCCTTACCCATGATTATCCTGAAATCGACTCCTATTTGTTCAATTCAACTGAAGGGGCGACTTTCGGGAGGAACGAGCGGTTCTTTGGTGCGCCTGCGCCCGATCGGTTTCCAAACCAAAAATACATGGAAAACAATGAGCGCATAATGCGGGCCTATTTTGATGTGCTTTCTGAGTTCTTTAAATCAGATCTGCACAAGGTCTCGTTTTGGACGCATTCCTTCGGCCTTACCAGCGAAGGAATAACAAAAATGCGGGAAATTCTCTTTCAGTATCCGCAAGTGTTGATTTTGGAAGATGACTACTGGAACAATAATTTGTGGCCAAATAACATTCCGGCTATGAAGTATTTATCCGAAGGCCTCAGGGCAAAAATCCATACGAAAAACCCTTTCGGCATGTTTCAGATTGCAACAGATGGCGAATATTTCGGAGGCGGCAGCTTACCGAATGCTTACCCCGGCTCGCACGTCAGATCTGCAAAAGATGCTTTGGCGAGAAATGCCCGAATGGTTGTGCAGCGCTTGGACCTGCACGACCGTACTCCCTACGGAACCTCCTTTGGCACGATGGAAATAGTCCCGATAACTGCATCCAAACAGTTGTGGAATCCTGTACCGGATGAAGCAACAATATGGCAGGATTGGGCGAGCCGCAGGTTTGGAAAGAAAGCAGCTCCTTTTGTTGTTGATGCGCTTAAACAATCTGAGCCGATCCTGGCGAACGGGCTTCTTTGCAATGGCATTGACCTATTAGGCAACGGCTCTGAATTCAACACCAAAATGTGGTCAAAAGAAGATAATGGCTTCGCTCACTTTCAACTTTTTGGAAAGCCGGGCAGGAAATTAGTGCAAAAGACAGATGCTGATATTATCTATAGCGAGGAGTATGCCTCTTACCAAATGGATACGCACACAATTGGCATTAACGATTTTCTTCAAAGCCGCGATAAGGCACTGCAGTCGGTTGCGTATGCTTTAGATCAGATACAAAAAGCAAAACCGTATCTAAAGGCGGAAGATTATACGATGCTCAATGGCATTTTTGTGAACGGGCGGAATGTGATCAATGCACTTAAGCTTTTAGGGTCGGCAGCTTATGCAACAAACATCATGATGTCGAACTTCGATCATGTAAAAGACCCGAAGGCTTTGTTTGATCGTTCCATTGCCAACCTGGAAGCATACATTAAAGCAGGCAAGCTCATCCCTGAAATGAATCAGAACTTACAAACGATTGCAAAAAATTATAAACAGGTTGGCAACAAAGCCTCTCCCAGATAATCTGATATGAAAAAGAATATTGCTTTTTACGCTCTTCTAATCGCTAATGTGAGTTTGTGCTTTCCTGCTTTAGCACAAACATCTCCTAAGAAATCTTTTGGTGAAATAGCGAAAGAAGAATCCATTACACCTATTCGCCCCGGTGTGCCGGGCAAAACTCCGTTTTGGAATGCCAACGCCCACCAGTTCATTTATGCGCCTGCTTTTGAATACAAAATTGTACCGGGAGCAAGCAAATACAGGTACGACATCAAGACGGAGAATAATGGAATTCTAAGCTTCGAGACCAATGTCCCCTACTCGCCTTTAAGCAAGGTGTGGGCATCAATGCCAACCGGGTTCTTTAACCTGCAAGTGACAGCATTAAACAGCAAGGGAGAAAGCATCGGCACAGCGGGAAACGGCAAATACTACAAAGCAGCTTACTTCAACGGCCCGTATCACACGCCCGTAATGCCTTATGATGAAAGTGCCAAAATCGCTTTAGACAATCTCCTGCATAAAGACTACGTAAATTACTGGCTCACCAATAAAGTTCCCGATCCTGATTATGCGCTTTACCGCTATCCTGCTAAGATCTACAGCGCTCTGGTAGTTGGAGCCGTTACACACGCCCGGCTGAAGAAAGGCACTGCTGACGCCAAACGATCTGAAGAACTGGCGAAAGTAGTGGCAGATTACATGATAGGCATCAGCTATCCAAAAGGATCAGTTTGGGAGTATTTTGTGCCAACTTATTACGGTCCCCGCATCCCGAATAAACCGGGCTCGCACATCAACCTGAAAAGTAATTTTACCGTGATGGGTGCTGACGCAGGAAACGCATTCCTCGACTTGTACGATTTCACAAAAGACAGCAAGTACTTAGATGCCGCAAAGCGGATTGCTGATACTTACCTGAAGAACCAGATGAAAAACGGCAGCTGGTACCTGTACGCAGATTACCAGAATGGCGGACCAGTGGCTCCCAATATTTCCATTCCAACTGCGGTGATTAACTACTTTGATCGGTTGAGGAAAGATTACGCAGTGAAAGGCCTGGAGGAGCCGACTAAAAAGGCAGTGAACTGGGTAATGGAGAATCCAGTGAAAACGTTTAACTGGCAGGCTCAGTTCGAAGATGTAAAAGCCATGCCGCCATATAAGAGGCACAGCCGCGAGCAGGCATGTGATATGGCAGTATACCTGATGAAGAACCACACTCAAATTCCGCTTGCGGAAGAATTAATCCGTTTTGCGGAAGATCAGTTTGTCATCTGGGAGAAACCTCTGCCAATAATCATCCACGACACGCCCGACAAAGAAGTTAGTCCGGGCTGGAACTCAAAAAACTGGATTACGCCTTCAGTACAAGAGCAATACGGATTCTTTATGCCAGTGAGCAGAACAGCAGGAGTAATGATCGATACCTACTGGCAAGCTTACGCGACGACAAAAAAAGAGATTTACAAAGCGAAAGCTCAATCTATAGCCAATGCACTCACGCTTGTTCAGAAAGAGCATAACGGCGACTATCCTACTATGTTCACCAAGTACGACATGAACTTTTGGTTGAATAGCGTGGTTTATCCTGCTAAAGTGATGATGGATTTGGCTGATAATCTGAAAAAATAAAGCGTATCGGCTGAGCTTTTGGTTTAGCCGATACTTATTTCTTACCTACAATTACCTTTTCAAACGAATCAAAGTCGAGGTATTTGTTAGCCAGCTCTTGTAAGCGTTCGGATGTGATTGTACGCACTGTATTGATGTAAGTGTCGTAATAGTCATATCCCAATCCGAGGAAATAGATATTCTTGAATTTATCAGCATGCGAGAATGCATTCTCAAGGCTGCCCAGCAACGAACCCATCATGTAATTCCGTACTAGGTCGAGTTCTTCTGCCGGCACCGGCTGCTCTCTTAGCAGCTTGATTTCCTTTTCAATTTCCGAAACCGCGGCACTGCACACCTCCGCCCCTACGTCCGAAGCAATGAAGAAATATCCGGCATTTTGCAAAGACACCAGTGCAGAGCCGATCCCATACGTGTAGCCTTTATCTTCGCGGATGTTCGCCATCAGGCGTGAGCCGAAATACCCACCCAAAACCGTATTCAACACCTGCAAAGCTGGGAAGTCCGGATGTTGTCTGTTAACGCAGGTTTGGCCGACGCGTATCGCGGATTGCAGCGCCTGAGGCTTTTCCACGTAACGTTCCAAGCCAGCCGTCCTGGAAAACTCGAATGTATTAACAGTAAAACCCTGGTCTGTTGTCCAGTCTTCTCCAAAATGATTTGAGATCAGGCTGATTGCTTCTTCAGTTGCTCGGCCCGCCAGGATCACCGTGCAATTTGCAGGCTGATAAGCTTCCCGAAAGTATTTAATCAGGTCGGCTCGTGCAATTTGGTCGTAATCGGTTGCTGTGACAGTATAGCCGTAAATGGTATCGCCGAACAACGCCCGGTTGAATGTGCGACGGCTTACTACGTCGTTCTTTTCAAGGCTCACGCTCAACTTCTGCTTTTGATTGCGTTTGAAGGTTTCGAGCTCTTCTTCCGGAAAAATAGAATCGGTAAGCAGAGATTTGACTATCGGAAGGATTGAAGCAAGGTGCTTATTCAGCGAGTGAATAGTCACCGAAGCCATGTCATAATTATACTCCGTCTGGATAAATGCACCGTAATAGTCAATACGCTCAGCAATTTGCGAGGCAGTGTATTGGCTTGTGCCATCGGAAATCATAGAGTTTACCGCGTAGGCTTGTAGCGGCTTGGCTACGTTCCAGTTCACGTTTTTGAAAATAAATTCAATCCGGACCAGCTCCTGCTCTCCGCCGTTTATAACGAAAAGTTTTAAGCCGTTAGCAAAACTTACGGGCTCAGCTTTTATTAACTCAATATGTTCTACCTGCCCGAAAGCTGGTGCTTCTAATCTGTTCATTTATCCGCTAGATTAACCTGTTCTGCGGCATCGGCCACATAGTACATGGTGGTAGCATTCTCTTTTCTGAAAAGGGATTTTGCACGCTCAAGAATATCGTTCTCTGTGACAGCAAAGTATCTTGAAACCTCTTCATTCAACTTCTCAGCGCCACCCAATAGTTCAAAAAAAGCCAGGTTCATTGCTTTTTCAAGCAAGCTCATCTGTCCGAAAACCATCGTAGATTCCACTTTATTCTTCACTTTCTCTAATTCATCAGTGGCAACTTTTTCGGTCTTCAACTGCTCCAATTGTTGCCAGATCGCCGCTTCTGCCTGCTCAAGCGCAACTCCCTGCACCGGCTTGCCTTCGATGACAAATAATCCAGGATCAAGGCTGTTGGTATGATATGCATGTATTTCACTGAAGAGCTTTTGTTCTCGTACCAGGTTAATGAACATCCTGGACGATTGCCCACGCGACAGAATATCCGAAATCAGGTCACACTCATAGAAACCTTTGTCGGTGCGTGCCGGCATATGGAAAACCATGTAAATAGCATCAACCGGAACATTTGCCTTCACAACTGCCCGGCGTTCCTCCTTTAGTTCTGGCTCCTGAGGCAGGCTTCGGCTATATTTCTCGCCCGCGGGGATGGAACCAAACCATTTTTCCGCCAGCTCACGCACTTCTTCCGTCTGTACATTTCCGCCCACAACCATAATGGCGTTTTGCGGATTGTAGTGTTTCCTGAAAAATGCCTTTACATCTTCAATCCTGGCATCTTCGATGTGAGAGAGGTTTTTGCCGATTGTTGCCCACTGATACGGGTGTTTCTTGTAAGCCAGCGGGCGGAGTTTTAGCCAGACATCGCCATATGGCTGATTCAGGTAGCGCTGCTTAAACTCCTCGGACACCACGTTCCGCTGCACTTCCAGGCTCTTTTCACTAAAAGCAAGGTTCAGCATGCGGTCGCTCTCCAGCCAGAAAGCAGTTTCCAGATTTACAGCGGGTAACGTGATGTAGTAGTTGGTGATATCGTTGCTCGTGAAAGCATTGTTCTCTCCCCCAACACGCTGCAGAGGCTCATCATAAACCGGGATGTTAACAGAGCCACCAAACATCAGGTGCTCAAATAAGTGAGCAAAGCCTGTTTGGTCGGGGCTTTCGTCACGGGCACCAACATCGTAAAGGATATTTACAACCGCCATTGGTGTGGTATGATCTTCATGAACCAGCACCCGCAAGCCGTTTTCCAATGTAAAGCGGTTGAAATTAACCATCAGTCAATTTTATTATTAGAAATGGAATGCAAAGCTAAAAGTTTTGAGGAATTGAAATTGGGAGCCTTACCCAATGAAGCCTTGTTCGTTGAACTTCCAGCGCTTATGCGACCATAGCCAGTATTGAGGCTTTTCCATGATCATTTTTTCGAGATATCGAACATGTGCCTCGGTAATCTCATGCTCGGCAGTTTCCTGCGGATTCTCAATGAGCGGAACGAATGTGCATGTATAATATCCTCTTTTCACCAGCCGAACATCCAGGAAAACCACAGGGCTATTGGTGAGTTTGGCTATCTTTTCTATGCCGAGGAAAATGGCGGTGGTTTGATTCAGAAAGGTTGTAAAATACTGTGTCTCGTGGTAGTGCGGAGTCTGATCACTTACAAAAACAGATAAGGTTATTTGCTTCCTATACTCAACTATCTTGCGAAGCGCCAGCTTCATAGGCACCATAACTGCACCGTAACGCGTCCGTATCTTATGGAAAAGGTTTTCAAATACTTTATTAGCAAGCGGTTTGTAAACCACCATGTTCAGCCCGCTGTTGCACAACGGCATCACGTTGCCCATTTCCCAGTTGGCATAATGTCCGGCCGCAGCCACAACACTCCTCCCAGCGCTGAAATAAGTTTCCAGGATCTCCGGATTGGTGTACACAAAATGCTTTAAGGCAGATTTTTTAGGAAGAGATATCATCTTCACAGACTCAATCATCATGTCTGCCAGGTACTCATAATATTGCTTCTCAATCAGCTGTAATTCAGCGGAGCTTTTGTTTGGGAAAGATCTGCCTAAGTTGCCTTGCACAACATCCCGGCGGTATTTAACTATGTGGTAGAGAATGAGAAAGATTAAGTCGGAAATCAGGTACAAAAACCAAAATGGCAGTAAGGAAACGAGGTATAAAAAGAAAACAACTATCCTGCTAAAGAAAGCATTGACCATTAATTGGCTATTTTCCTCAAACATATCACAAAAAATCAAGTACAAACCTTTAAAATTGTCTGTAACTAATCTTTTATACACCTCATTTAGCTCCAATGAACTTCACTGTGAAAGGTAATCTGGTTGATATTGCAAACAAGGTTATGTATGCCGCCGAGATTGAGGTTGTAAATAGCCGTATTTCGAAAATAGAGCAACAAGCCGATTCACTTTCGCCCGATCTCCCTTTCATCCTGCCGGGATTTACAGATGCGCACGTTCATATCGAGAGCTCCATGCTGGTGCCATCTGAGTTCGCCCGGTTAGCTGTTGTGCACGGCACAGTGGCCACAGTCAGTGACCCGCACGAAATAGCCAATGTATGCGGACTGGAAGGTGTTGAATACATGATCGAGAACGGAAAGACTGTGCCGTTTAAGTTCAATTTTGGTGCGCCGAGCTGTGTGCCAGCCACCACGTTTGAAACTGCGGGTGCCGAGTTGACGGCCGATGAGGTTGGCTACCTGCTTGAGAAGGACGAGATCCGATACTTGGCAGAGATGATGAATTTCCCCGGCGTGTTGTACGACGATGCGGAGGTGATGAAGAAAATTGCTCTCGCAAAAGAATACGGAAAGCCCGTGGATGGCCACTCACCTGGTCTTCGCGGCGAACAGGCAAAAAAATACATTGGCGCAGGCATCAGCACCGACCACGAATGCTTTACCAGCGAAGAAGCAGTGGAGAAACTGCAACTGGGGATGAAGATCCTCATCCGCGAAGGCAGCGCTGCCAAAAACTTCGATGCGCTGATTGACTTGCTAAATGATTGGCCCGATATGATGATGTTTTGCAGCGACGATAAACATCCCGACAGCCTCGTTGCAAGCCACATCAATAAACTATGTGCCGACGCAGTTGCCCGCGGTATTGATGTTTTCAAAGTCTTGAAAGCCGCCTGCATCAACCCGGTTGAGCACTATAACCTTGATGTGGGCACACTTCGCGAGGGTGATTTCGCCGATTTTATCCTGGTAAAGGACCTGGAAGAATTTGAAGTGATCAGCACTTACATCAATGGTCAGTTGGTTGCTGAAAATGGCAAAAGCAATATTGAGAGGCAGCCCGTCAATATCCTGAACCATTTTGATTGTGAATTAAAGTTTCCGCACCATTTCAGCTTTGAGGCAAATGATCCGGCGAGCCTTAAAGAAGTTGTGCCTGTGATAGAAGCGCTGGATGGGCAGCTGATCACGAACAAACTGCTCATTGAAATGGCTGTAGGCGGCGGTAAAATCCAAAGCGACACAACAAACGACATATTGAAAATCGCGGTAGTGAACCGTTACCGCGATGCGCCTGTAGCCAAAGCTTTCATCAAAAACTTTGGACTGAAGAAAGGTGCCATTGCCTCTTCCGTTGCGCACGATAGCCATAACATCGTGGTTGTGGGTGTGGATGATGAGAGCATCGCGAAGGCGGTAAACCTGATTATTGGCTGTAAGGGCGGGGTAAGTTGTGTAAGCGGCTCGGAAAAGCAGGTTTTGCCGCTGCCGGTTGCCGGGCTGATGAGTGCCGACGATGGCTATAAAGTTGCGGAAAGTTACACCCGCATTGATCAGATGGCTAAGAGGCTCGGCTCTACACTCTCCTCTCCTTTTATGACCTTGTCTTTTATGGCTTTGCTGGTGATCCCTTCGCTAAAACTAAGCGACAAAGGACTGTTTGATGGCGAGACATTCTCGTTCGTGAAATAGCAGACGTCTATCTTTTCACGTGATCTGCCAGCCTATGGCCATTCCTGGGGTTTTTATCTTCCAGGCACAACAGTATAATGATAGAAATAATTGGTATCAGAAAAGATATCCAGAACCAAAACCAAAAGTTTCGGCCATTGCTCCTGGCAATAGAACCCGCGATGATTTGAGGCGAAAATAATGCTACTATTGCCAGTATGGCTAACGGTATTTCGAACGGCATGCTATTCTGCCTGCAAAGATATAAACAGTTGGTGTTGTGCTAAATACCCAAAATTAGGTATTGGCGGTTAGCACCTATGGAAATATCTTTGCCGAACTTAAAAAATGATTAATTAAGTGTGTGTGTAAGCGGTATGTGCCTTTGTTGGCGGCAGCCGCTTTTTCCTTGCTTCCTCATCTGTAACTCTTTGACGATAACAATAATATTCATACATTTGCATCCCTTTACAAAAGAAGGAAACATAAATAAACAACAGAAATGCAACAGTACGAAACAGTGATCGTTCTAACCCCGTTGTTATCTGAAGAAATTGCGAAAGAGGCAGTTGCCAAATTCACAAAGATCTTAACTGATAACGGAGCCGAAATTATCCAGGAGGATAATTGGGGTTTGAAGAAATTAGCGTACCCTATCCAAAAGAAAACTACAGGGTATTATCACCTCACCGAATTCAGAGCTCCGGGTGAACTTATCAGCAAACTGGAGGTTGAATACAAACGTGATGAGCGTATTCTGCGATTTTTAACAGTTGCTTTAGACAAACACGCTGCCGCTTACAGTGAGAAAAAACGTAGCGGTGCTTTCAACAAAAAGAAACCAGCAACAGAGGAGGCAACAGCATAATGGCAAGAGAACAAATTCAGTATGTTACCGCTCCAAAGGTGGAGGATAACCGCAAAAAATATTGCCGTTTCAAAAAGAATGGCATCAAGTACATTGATTACAAAGACGCTAACTTCCTTTTAAAGTTCATTAACGATCAGGGCAAACTATTGCCACGGCGTTTAACAGGAACTTCATTGAAGTTTCAGCGCAAAGTAGCACAAGCCGTTAAGCGTTCACGCCACATCGGTTTATTGCCTTACGTTACGGATTCATTAAAATAAGAGGGGGATATACGAAATGGAATTAATTCTAAAACAGGATATCAAGAACCTTGGCGAAAAGGATGATATTGTAAGCGTAAAGCCGGGATATGGCCGTAACTTTTTAATCCCGAAAGGATATGCAGAACTGGCTACCAGCTCGGCAAAAAAAGTTTTAGCTGAAAACCTGAAACAAGCGCAGTTCAAACAAGACAAAATTAAAAACGATGCTTTAGCTATTGCTGAAAGACTGGAAAACGTAAAGCTTTCTATCGGAGCAAAAGCTGGCGAGTCAGGCAAAATCTTCGGTTCAGTAAACACTATCCAGGTTGCTGATGCTTTGAAAAAAGAAGGTTTTGATGTTGACCGTCGCCGCATCACTTTTGAAACTGAACCTAAAATGATTGGCGAATACGTAGCCAACTTAAACCTTCACAAAGAAGTGAAAGTTCAGGTTCCTTTTGAAGTGGTTGCTGAATAAGCTAGCCTCACCCGCTAACGCATAAGCAACCGCACCCTCCCCGGGGGGAAAGGAGTAAAAACAAACATAAATGCTTCCTGACTAATCAGGGAGCATTTTTTATTTTAGCAAATGGCAAAGAAACAATCATCTGCAAAGAAGCCTGTTAAAAAGCGCAGCACATCTTCCAGGATTGCCAGGATCTTTCGTGGCATTTTCATCTGGTTCTTCAGTATTTCTATCGTGTGGGTTCTTTTTACCCGATTTGTAAACCCACCTGTCACCTGGCTTATGATACAGCGTGGCATTGAGCGCAAAGCGGATGGCAAAGACTGGAAAGTAGAGAAAGACTGGAAGAGCTTTGATGAACTTTCCAACAACCTTAAAATTGCGGCTATGGCTGGCGAAGATTCCCACTTTCTGGTACATGGCGGGCTTGACCTCGATGCCATTGAACAAGCGTATGAAAAAAATCAGAAGAGTGACAGGCTGAGAGGCGGTAGTACGATCAGCCAGCAAACTGCCAAGAACGTTTTTCTGTGGCCGGGACGCTCATGGGTGCGTAAGGGTTTTGAAACTTACTTTACTTTCCTGATAGAGGCGCTATGGGGCAAGAAGCGAATTTTGGAAGTGTACCTGAATGTTGTTGAGATGGGCGACGGGATTTATGGCGCAGAGGCAGCGAGCCGGCATTATTATCACAAATCCGCAGAAAGCCTAACCAAGGCTCAGGCTGCTCTGCTCATAGCGGTACTTCCAAACCCGCTCAAATGGACACCGGCACATCCAACATCTTACATCCGCTACAAGCAATCGCTGATTCTGAAAAATATGTATCGGTTAAGGCGAGTGAGATTTTAAACCGGCTACTCCGCCGCAAACTCCATCCGGATAGTTATTGAGCCTGTTTTTTGGTTGCTGGAGGTATTGAATGCTCCACCGTAACTATAGTCCTCGTTGCTGTTTTTGCCGGTTATCTGGAAAACGCCCATGTTTGCCTTCTTCAGCTCGCCCAAATCACTTCCTGCGTTTTTTGCAATGATCTCGGCCCGTGTTCGGGCATCAGCGCTGGCTTTTGCGAGCAGGTCCATCTTTATCTGCGAAAGTTTGGTGTTATAGAACTGTGGAGCAAGGGACGTCAGTTCGATTCCGCTCTGGATTAGCTCCGTAGATTCTCTGGACACCTTATCAACTTTGCCGATGTTATTTGATTCTACCGTAACGGTTTGGCTCAGGTTATAACCTGTAAACTCCTGCCCCATTTGTCTGCCGTTCGCATCGTTGAAGTAGTTAAACTCCTTGTTAATGCTTATCGCAGAGAATACGATTTCGTTGTCCTGAATTCCTTTAGCACTCAAATACTGCTTAATTGAACGCTCGTCGGCTTTGAGCATCGCATAAGCGCTCTTCAAATCCATCGACTTACGGGAATAAATTCCATTCCACACAATCAGGTCGCTGGCAAAATCCTTTTCAGCCAAGCCTGTTACCACGATAGTCTCTACCGCTTTGGATTTGTATTTAAACGCTGATCCTGCTATCCAAAAAGAAATGATTGCACATAATCCGAGGATAATTGCAGCGTAAAGTATGCGCATAACTTTTTATTTAAATGTATGAATTTATGCGCAAATGAAATAATCAGGAATTGACCAGGCTTCCAAACACCTGCTGATGCCAGCTCTCCTTAAAAGTCACCTCCCACTTGCTGTTGAGTTCAGCAACGGTTTGTACCAGATTATTGAAGACAATTGTATTTTCATCAACCCTGCCCGAAGCAATAAGGCTTTCGAATTCCTGTCTTCCGCAGGATGATATCTGCTCCCCATCCCGCCAGGCAATGTTAAACCGGTCGAAAAGATTGATGTTAAATTGCGACTCAATCTGCTTCATCAAGCCTACAGATTTGTCTATCGAGCATCCTGTTGCGCCGGCCTGCCGCTCATCAACCATCAATATCAGAAAACGGTTGTAGCGCACCTCTCCTCTCGCCGCCAGCTGATGCCCGTGGGCAAGCCACTGGGAAGTGAATTGGTTTAATGTATCTTGTATTTGCTGGCTCTCTGCAGCAGTAAGTGCTCTGTTAGATTGATAAACCCAAACTCTGGAGCTTTCAGACATTTCCATACACAAAAGTAAAATTTCCGCGGCTCAGCCCTGCTATTTCAATGTAAAAAGCTGCAGCTCTCTACAAGCCGTTCGCTCTTGCCGTAATCTCGGCAATATCCAAAACCGCGACGCTTCCTTCCTTGTCCAGGTTCTTTACACCGTCGGTCAGCATGGTCATGCAATACGGGCAGCCGGCTGCTATCACATTTGGACTTGTTTCAAGCGCCTGTTCAACCCGTTCGATGTTTACATCCTTACGGCCCGGCTCCGGTTCCTTGAACATCTGAGCACCCCCGGCACCGCAGCACATGCCATGCGCACGGCATCGTTTCATCTCAACCAGATCAGCATCTAAAACTTCAAGCGCTCTTCGGGGAGCTTCATAAACCCCGTTTCCACGACCTAAGTAGCACGGATCATGGAAAGTAATCTTTTTGCCTTTAAAGCTCTCACCGCCTTCGGCTTTAAGCTTCCCATCATCTATTAACTGCTGGATGAGCTGCGAATGATGTATAACTTCGTAATGCCCGCCTAAACCCGGATACTCGTTCTTGATTGTGTTAAAGCAATGCGGACAGCCGGTCACGATCTTTTTTATCTGGTAAGCATCCAGCACCTGGATATTCGTCATCGCCTGCATCTGGAACAAAAACTCGTTTCCGGCACGTTTCGCGGGATCTCCCGTGCAACTCTCTTCGGTTCCAAGCACGGCATATTTTATTCCTACATGTTGAAGTATTTTACAGATATCGCGGGTTATTCTTTGTGCCCTTTCATCGAAGCTCCCGGCGCAGCCAACCCAGAAAAGTATTTCAGGGCTCTCGCCGTTGGCCTGCATCTCAGCCATCGTAGGCACGTGTAGTTCTGTCATCTTAGTCTTCTTATTGAGTTTTCTCCGCCCAGTTGAACCTGTCGGCAGGAGAATATTTCCATGGAGCGCCATTATTCTCCACATTGCCAAACATGTTGTTGAGGCTGGCAGGTGCCTTTGATTCTTCCATCACTGAATACCGGCGCAGTTCCATGATAATGCTGAGCGGATCGATATTCACCGGACAAGCCTGTGTGCAGGCATTGCAGGTGGTACAGGCCCAGATTTCTTCTTGTGTGATATAATCGTCAAGCAGCGATCTTCCGTCATTGTAATCTTTTCCATGCTTGTCTATATTCTTCCCGATCTCACTAATGCGGTCGCGGGTATCCATCATGATCTTGCGTGGCGATAAAAGCTTACCGGTATTGTTGGCCGGGCACTCCGAAGTGCATCGCCCACACTCCGTACACGTATAGGCTTCCATCAGGCTCTTCCAGCTAAGATCGGTGGCATCCTTCGCTCCGAACTTTCCTGGTTCAAGCACCTCTGGTGTGAAGGATGGATCTAGCATAGCCTTCACCTCGTTGGTAACTGAAGGCATATTGTTGAACTCGCCCTTAGGCTCCAGCTTGGAGTAATAGGTATTTGGGAAAGCAAGCAGGATATGGAAGTGCTTGGAATATGGCAGATAATTCAGGAAAGCAAAAATGCCGATGATGTGGAACCACCAGCAAAACCGTTCGATCAGCATCAGCGACTGCTCGCTATCAGGCAGAAGCGGCGAAAACAAATTGCTTATAGGAAACGCTCCTGCTTTGATGTAGTGGCCGGCACCTGCAAGCTGCAGTTTATAGTCGGCAGCATTCATGGTCAGAAAAGCCGTCATCAGCAGGATTTCTGTAATCAGGATGTAATTGGCATCTGAGCGTGGCCAGCTCGTCATCTCAACGCCAAAGAAGCGCCGGATCTTCAACACATTCCTCCTGATCAGGAATATCACGCAGGCAATAAGCACCAGGATTGCCAGCCACTCAAAAGCGCCGATCAGGAAGCTATAAAAGCCGCCAAGGAATGAAAACACCCGATGCGTGCCGAACAAGCCGTCGATGGCAATTTCCAGAACTTCGATATTGATGATTATGAAGCCGGCATACACAAAAAAGTGAAGGATAAAAGGCACAGGGCGTGCCGCCATCTTAGTTTGACCGAAAGCTACCTTCAGCATGGTTGCCCAGCGCTCTCCCGGGCGGTCGGAGCGGTCAAGCGGGCGGCCAAGATTGATGTTGCGTATAATCTTCTTGACGTTTATCGAAAAGAGAACAACTGCCGCAATTACTATTACCAGGAAAATCCCCTGTTCTATCATAGTTGAAATATATCAGAGTTTAGGCTTTGGCATGAGCAGCCAAGATAAAAATTTATTATGCAGCCATAAAGGAATTAGGAGGAATATTGTTTGTGAACAGCGATTCTGAAAATTCTTAAAAAAGATTTCCAGAAGAGAAAAAAGAAGCTACATTTGCAGTCCCAAACGGGATGGTACCTTAGCTCAGTTGGTAGAGCAAAGGACTGAAAATCCTTGTGTCCCTGGTTCGATTCCTGGAGGTACCACAAAAGCCTGATAGAGATATCAGGCTTTTTTTATTGGTAACAGTCTTTCAAAGCTGATGATACCTCCTTCTACTCAAGCTCACTGCATAAAAGAAACATTGTAATAAAAAAAGCCTCTCCCAAACTGGAAGAGGCTTTTGACAGGCCATGTTGCTGATATTAGTTAAACACTGGTTTGTTTTGGCTAACACCTCTTGTTGGGGTTCCTTCCAAGTCGTTGTTGCCATTCCGCAGGAATGGATCTACGCAAATCGCACGATCAGACCAGCTCTCTCCGGAAGTTGTTTTTATCCTGTAGATCATCCACATGGTGCCCGCATCATCTACTACGCGGTTAGGTGCACCAGGACCATATAACCCCATTGATGGATTTTGCTGGAACAGCGGATTGTTGCCAACGGCAGTGCCTTCAGCAGGTTTTGTGAAGGGCCCGGTTGGTGAGCTTGACCACGCGTAACCAATAGCATACCGTGCAAGGGCTCCGCCCGATCCGTTATAAAGCATGTAATATCTTCTGCTGGCTGGCGCATTAGAGGCATAATAAACAAGTGGGTGTTCAATATTAACGTTTTCCCAAGCCTGAGTAATGGACAATACCGATTGATCCGTGCCGGAAACTTTGTTTAATCCATCAGCCGTTAGTTGAACACACCGAAGGTCAGGGTTGGTTCCTGTACCAACATTTCTGGAATAGTACATATAGACCTTGTTTGTAACCGGATCTTTAAATACAGAAGGATCAATGCAAGGTATGTAAGTTCCATCAGTCTGTTGCTTGACCATAAGGCTTGAGTTTACAACTGTGTAAGGGCCACCTGGAGAGGTCGAAGTTGCCACACCAATAGTTTTGTTCAGTTGTCCGTTATTAGCAGTAAAGTACAGGTTATAGGTGCTTCCATACTTGTAGCTGCCTGACGACCAGAACGTACCGCTTGAAGCAGTTAGCAATGGATCTGTTTTCTTTGTCCAGGTTATTAAATCTAAAGAATGATACGCGTAGTATTGGTTGCCATCAGGATATACAAGCCAGAACCTACCGTCAGCTCCCCTGAATACCTGAGGATCTTTAGGGTTTTCTGATGCACCAATCACAGCATTCTGAAAGGTAGCTTTCACATTGCCAAATTGTTTTGAGTTTGCACCACTTCCAGATTTTTCTGCGGTTTCTGCTCCGTTTTGTTTACACGATGACGACGCTAAAAGCGCAAGGCACGCTAATGCGGGCCAGAAATTGTTTTTCTTCATTGATTTTTGTTGGTTAGTTTTTTTATTGTTGTACCTGGCTTTGCCTGCCTGCTAAGTACAACATCCAATATCCATCTTAGATTTGTTACAATTGTTGCTGATACTAGCATTTTTGTAGTCGGCAGCTTGCCAGCACCTCAGATCGACAAAAGAACTTATTTGCTTAGCTGATAAACTGTACGCATTTAGGAGAATGATACTGATTTGTCCACTAGCCTGTCGAAGCACTTGTCACTGAACAGCCTGCCGGTCACCGGCGAGAAGTAGAAGCGTGTCATGCTGGGACTCTTGAAGCCCCACCATGAGCAGCCTCCCCGACCAACCGCTGGGAGTCGAAGCGCCACTCACTACGATGTCACGCTGAGCAGCCTGCCAGACCACTGGCGGGGAGTCGAAGCCACTCACTCACTCACTCACTCACTCACTCACTCACTCACTCACTCACTACTCACTCACTCACTCACTCACTACTCACCACTCACTACTCAATACCCTACAATCACCCTTTCAAACTCACATCAGCGTCTTTAGACAGAAATGAGTTATTATCGCCCAAGCCTTCGGTACCTGCCTCCATCATAGCTGTGTCAGGGACGATACTCAGCGGTGTCACGCTCGAATTAGATGTCTCATTGTATGGCACGTTCGATTGTCGGTTGTAAACAGAGATCAGCGACCATCTCGACTTATCAGACAGGTTCGCTTCCGAGCGGTGCAAAAGGTTCGGGTGGAAGAACAGGGCATCGCCCGGCTCCAGCTCTACATACACCAATTCCATCGTTTTCAGGGCTAAATCAACATACGTTTGCGAGGCTCCCACCTGCTCGCCTGCAAACCCGTGCTCAACTCTCCCCATTTTATGTGATCCTTTGATAACCTGCAAACATCCGTTTTCCTTACGTGCCTGCGTGATCGCGATCATTACAGATATCATCTGATCGGGAAACAAATACTGGTTTTTATACCAGTAACCATAATCCTGGTGCCATTCCCAGGCCCCACCCACACGGGGCTCCTTTTGCATCAGTTTTGAATGGTAGTGGCACACAGTGCCACTGCCATCAAGTAAGCGGCTGGCAGAATTTACCATCCGCTCGCTTTTGGTGAGAAGCCCGTAAACATCATTCCCGGGGTTAAACCATAGAGCCAGTTTGGTCTTCTTCCCCGATTGATCGTTAAGATCATACGAGTTTTTAGACATCACTGAATCTTCCACTGCTATATCAAGTAGTTTCTGGGTTTCTGCCTGATTTAGGAACTGCTTTACAATAAGGTATCCGTCCTCATGGAAGGATGCCACCTGCTGCTCTGTTAATGCAAATGCCATATGCTTTTTAGTTTATCGTTTTAGCGTTGTACTTGAACTTGAATTGATCTTACCATCGCTCATCTCTGCTTTTACCGACCATTCTATCTCTCTATCTTTTTCAGACATCGGGATGGAAAATTCGTATGGATAGCTGGAATCAGTCACTGTCTTCCAGTCTTTCTGGCCGGTGATCCTGTAGCTGAGAGTAGCGCTTTTCACAGTATCATTATAGGCTTCAAGCCAGATGAACGCATTGCTGAGTTCGCCAAAAGACAACACCGAGGACCTGATCTTTCCGAACGGGCTGTCCACCATCCTGTAACTCTGCGGACTTGAGCTGTCGCTGTCTTTTGCCATTTTCTGCTGGAACTGCGTAACGATATTCACATCATTAATAGCAATGGCGGTAATCCCTTTAGGGCTGACCTGTACTTTGAGCCTTTCGTTTTGGGTTTTCCCCTGTCCGGCAGCAACATTGTCCTTCCAGATACGATAACTATGGTTTCCATACACTGGTACAAGAGTAGGATTTATCTGCACCTCAGCTTCCTGCGCCCTGTCGCTTTGATTTAAAAAAGCGATATAGAATTTCCCGTTTCCGTAAGCAGTTAAATAATTAACCTGCTCATTGTCCACCTTTAACACCTGCTTTGGCATCCATATATTCACGTTTTTGTCTCCGTAGAAAGATCCCGGAGCTTGTCCGTACACATTGCTTTTAAGGTAGGCGTAGCCAACAGCAAATTCAGGTGGGAAATTGATGCCTCCGTTCGAGCTCGCATACACATCGGAGATCAGGTAATCAAACAGCAGGGCAATTTGTGGCCATACGTGATTGTAGTAAAACTGGTTGTATGATACCTCATGCTGAAAACGCAGCGGATAATCCGGGCGGGAATAGACCGTATTGAATTCGCCATCTATATCGTAGCCGGGATAATTGGAATACCTGCCCACCACAGCCGCACGCCCAACAGCTCTGAAGAAATCATCTTTTGTGTAGTAGGCAAGACGGAGTAAATGTGGAGCCTGGCTGGCCAGAAAGATCGCCGGGTTCCAGGAAGATGTATAGGTTGACTCGGGCGTTAAGCCGATTTGCGAAACGATCCACGCGGGAACTTCCTGCCTTGGTGCCGGCATCGCAGGTATTTTATCCCGCACAGCTTCTATACACAGGAATTCAGAAATCCCATTTTTATTTACCACAATTGTCGAATCTGGTATTACCGGATAAAACCAGGTATACTGCATGTATTGCTTGGCTCCCGCGGCAGCCGCATCTAAATAACGCTTTTCCTTAGTGGTTTCGTAAAGGCTAAGCATCTCCATCCACAAAGGCGAAAAATCTGTCCAGAACTGAGCGGCCTGTTCAGTGCTGGCGTCAGAAAAGTCGGTTTGCTTATTCGTGATCCTCCACTTAATGTACTCGTCGGCTTTTTGCTTGGCTTTCGTCAGATACTCGGCTTTTCCGGTCATCTTGTAGAGCGAGAGCAGGTTTGGCCAGTCATCGCCCTTGCTGTCTTTTGTAAGGTTCAGTTTCCGTGTTACGTGGCTCAGGCTGTCTGCAAAATATGCGAAGACGGGGCTCTTACCTTTATAAAAAGCATCCAGCGCTGCAAGTTCCGAAACTTCTACAGCCGGTCCCATCATTCTGCTTGAGGGGTTTTGATGGGTGATGTTCTTATTTACGGAAAAAAGGTATTTCTCACGCGACATCAGGTATTCAATCATTGGAAGAGCCCGCCGTGTATAGATCCCCTGGTTGTCAGTGATGATCGCTGCCGACAGCGGATGCAGTCCCGACACGTTCTTAACCGTGTTCGCCACATCCGTCGAATAATCAAAGCCTTTCATATCAGCACTCCAGCGACTGTAAACATCATCCATCTGGAAGTCGATCATGTTCTCTATCGTTTGATTCAGGTTGTAATAAACGTTTTCACGATAATCTTTGAACTGAAAAATGTTCTTTGCTGCCGCTATGTAGGCATCGGGCTGGCTTCCCTTATAAACGAAAACCCGGAACTTGAACGAGTGAATAGCGCCGGCCTTCAGTTTAGAATCAGGATTGCCGAGCACGGGCGAGAATATTTGAGGCTGTGCATTCCCTGCCTGGTTGCGCACCAGAACTCCGAAAAGTATATTGCCCGTTTGCTGATATGGAAGCCGGTACGGGATAACCGTTGGATCGGCGAGCACACCATAGGTCATGCCGTCTTTCTGCACCATTGTTCCGGGCAAGCCGCACATTTCTTCAGTAGAAAGAAATGGCTTCTCCGGAAAGCGCTTTTCCTGCCACACAAATGGCTGCCAGATGGCATCGAACTTGTCGGGTGCAAGCTCAGGCATGCCGGTATAACCAATGCTGTACCAGTCTTCCTTTGCCGGAACAAACTTGTATTCTATCACGGGTTCATTGACTGTATTGCTGAGCGATACGGTAGCACTAAGCTGGCCGGCATCATTCTTTGGAAACGACCATCGAATAAGCCCATCCCGCACCTGCGATGCGGAGGCAGTAACTGTTACTGGCTTGGCTGCCTCAAAAAAGTTCGCGGTAGTCTCTTTTGAACCTTCAACCTTCCAGAAGGGCAGCCTCAGCTTATCGTTTGTATTGGGCGCAAACTTGCCGGCATTGCTGAAGGTATATTTTAGAACCGGATCTTCGCTTCTCCGCATTATAGTGAAGCGGGGTTGCAGCGTATATGTGCGGCCTGTGGGCTTGTGTTTCAGCACGACCGAACCATCTTTATTCAGCGTAGTTTCAAATTGCGCATTGCTGAGTTTCCCGGTGGATTGAGCTTGTACAAACGATGTATCTGCAATAATAAAAACGGCAAGGCCTAAAAGCAATGAAGAAAATTTTCTCATAGTATTAGTTTATAGAGTAATTATGCCCCGGAATCAACTCGAACTCATAGGCAAATCGTGTGTATTGTGATTTGATTTTTCTCCCTGTTTTTGTGTCCCTGATTACAGGCGTTTTGCTGCCTTTCATTTGTATGGAGATGCTTGATGTTGTTTTACCATCCTCATCGTAGAAGGCTGTCGATCCTTGAAATCCCACAGGATAAACCCTCGCCATCAGCTTTCCGGCTACTTTCTCAACCACGAATCCGGTGCCTCCAACAAACAGCGGAGTTTTATCTACAGGAATATCGAAGTCTTTAAGCATTGAGTTGCCCGCATAAACTTTTCCGTTATCGTAATCAATCCATTTTCCTGCAGGCAGATAGATATCCCGCGAGGTACTTTTTGCGTAGTCATCGCCATACAACGGCACAGCCAGCAAAGCTTCTCCAAGCATCCATTGATACCCGCGAACCCTTTCATTTTCCCGGTAATAAGTGGTTGTATCTGATGGGTAAGCCAGCGGCAGCGGTGTCATGGTATATGGGAAACCGGTAAGATGCGTTTTAACCGCCGCACTGTAAATGTAAGGGTGAAGCCTGTCGTGCAGTTGGGCTGCGCTGCGGCACACATCAAGCACTTGTTTGTCTTTCAGGTTCCACGGGCCGTATCCAAAAGACATAGACGGATTTACCGCCGCATATTGTGATTCCCTCATCAGGTATTTCCTTACGCGATCCTGTTGCGTTGCATATTTCTTATTGGTAAGGCCTGTGCCGCCGATAACATCGGGATACACATACGGAAAACCGCTGTATGCAAAAGCCAGGCCGTTAACCGGACCGCGATCCTGATTCTCCGGAATGTTGAAATCATTATACCTGTGCAAATCCATTGGCGAACCCACATAGCCATTTCTTCCCATCACGTACACTCCTCTGTTCATGAGGGCGGCGTTTACCGGATCTAATTTATCATCCTTAAAATCCCTGGTCTCATAACCATACAAGTCTTCTTTGAATCCGTCAACCCCGGCGGCTTCCCATTTCTTACAAAGGTCATCGTACCATCTTACTGCCTCCGGATTATCAGCATCCAGAAAATAGCAATCAGTTTTCGGAAACCCAACTTTAAACAGGTAAGCCTGGCCATCCTTTTTAAGGAAATAACCTTTTTTCAGTCCTTCATCTGTGTAGAGGCCGTTGGGGATAAAAGCGATCCGCAATCCTATTATAAACTTCAGGTTCTTCTTATGAAAGTAGTCAATGAACCCTTTCGGATCCGGGTACTTCACTGGATCCCACGCACCAAAACTTGTGGTCGTAAAGTGCTTCGGCTCATTGCTGGGCCAAAAACCCGATCCAACAACCATCCAGCTTAACGGAAAACCCTCTGCCAGGTAATGATCCACATCCTGGGTAACAGTTTGATAATTGGTATTCCAGACCAGAGCGCCCCACGCCTCCCATCCTACTCCAAACCACGCATATTTCGGGAGATATACTTTGTAGCCCTCCTGGTTGCGCACACGCAGGTAATCCGCATAAATCTGTTTTACAGAGCCAATAAAATAGTACATCGCCGGCATTTCTGATCTATTGAAACTTCCCTGCACCAGCTCATCCTTATCTACCTTGACTATCTTTCTGTCTGGCTCCAGGTTTATACATGCCAGCCCTTGTTTCGGGAACACTACAAAGTTGCTGACCAGCCTTGACTCTCTTGCCTGCACAGACTTGGCACCAAACTCTTTATCGAGAAATCCTGTTAGCTCGGCATCGTACGGCTCACGAAATCCTGCGTTGTCGGCAAGGCCGAAAGCCGGTGCTAACCCTTTGGTGCGGGCCACAATAGAGCCGCTGATGGGTTTGGCGTCAGCATAGCGGACTGACATTTTGAAGTAATTGTCAGACAAAGTAAAACGAACGGTCGCCCTAACGCCGATGTCATTTGTAACACTGAATTCAGCGCTTCCCGCATCCTGGCTCACCAATCGGGCATCGGCAATGGCAGAATTCAGTAATAACAACCCGGAGCTTGCATGCGCCTGCAGAAGCGGGCTATTGTCGGGTTTTAAAATCGAATACCTGAATCCTTTTTTAAGTATCTGGATGCTGTAAGATGGCTTCTTCAAAGTCCAGACGGATTCTGCCGCGTCTCTTGTATTTGAAACTGCATAGCCGGGCACAGCAAGCTGTATCGCCAGATAAGTAAAGAGGATATAAGTTTTTATTCTTTTCATCAACAGGTGATTTATTTAAATTCAGTTACAGTTAAAATTGAGGGTTTGGTTGTTTATTGATTTGCTTGATTATCAGAAATCAAATCCTACCCCTTCTTGCCTACCGTTCTAATTTGACGACTTGTATTTTTTCTATTCTTCTATCGGGAGTCTCCGCATCAATTGAAAATTCGAACGTTTTCTCATTATGATGAAGCGGTACAGATAGCTCAAACGGATAACTTGAATCGGTCACTTTTTTCCACTCCTTGTCGCCAGGCAACCGATAGCTGAAAGTTGCCCCTTTTACTTTTTCAGTATTTCCTTCCAGCCATACATAAGCGCTGCTTACTTTGCCGTACGAGATAAGCGCTGACCGTATTTTGCCCACCTGGCTGTCAGCCATCCGGAAACTCTTATTGCCCGGACTGTTCTCCTCCAGCGTTTTTTGCTGGAACTGTGTCGTAATCGAGACATCGTCAATAACTATCGCAGTAATTCCTTTCGGGCTGAGCTTTATCCTCACCTTCCCATTTTTGATTGTTACATTTTGTGCTTTCCCGTTATCGGTGCGGATAACTGCTGTATTGGTGCCGCTCATATTAACCGGTACCAGATCCGGATTTAAGGTAATCTCGGCTTCCTGCGGCCGGTTGCTCTGGTTAGTAAAAGCCATATAGAACTTGTTGTTGCCAAAAGCAGTAAGATAATTTACCTGCTCGTTATCAACTTTCAGCACCTGTTTCGGCATCCACAACGTAACGTTTTTATCGCCATAAAAGCTGCCTTCCTTTTGTCCGTATACGTTGCTTTTCAGATAAGCGTAGCCTACAGCAAATTCCGGTTCGAAATTGATATTCTCTTTGGAGAGCACATAAGTATCTGAGATAAGATAGTCGAACAGCAAAGCGATCTGCGGCCAAACGTGATTGTAATAGAACTGGTTGTAAGAAACCTCGTGCTGATAACGCAACGGATAATCGGCCCGGGAATAGATCGTGTTAAACTCGCCATTGATGTCATATCCCGGGTAATTGGAATATCTTCCAACTACCGCCGCCCGTCCGGCAGCACGGAAAAAATCATCGTTGGTATAGTACGCAAGCCTTAATAAATGTGCCGCCTGATTTGCCAGAAAAATTGCCGGGTTTGCGCCTGCCGTATAAGTAGATTCTGATGTTAATCCGATCTGGGATACACGCCATGCGGGCACCTCTTGCCTCGGACCAGGCATCGGCGGAATTTTTTCGCGAACAGCTTCAGTGCACAGGTATTTAGAAATGCCATCTTTATTAACAACTAATGTACTATCCGGAATAACAGGATAAAACCATGTATGCTGCATGTATTGTTTGGCACCGGCAACCGCCGCATCCAGGTATCGCTTTTCCCTTGTATTTTCATACAGGCTGAGCATTTCCATCCAGAGCGGGGTGTAGTCTGTCCAGAACATAGCAGCCTGCTCTGTATTGGAATCAGAAAAATCTGTTTGCCTGGTGGTTATACGCCATTTAATATAATCGTCTGCTTTTTGCTTCGCACGCTCCAGGTAGGATTTATTTCCGCTCATCCGATATAATTCCAGGAGATTGGGCCAGTCATCGCCTTTGCTGTCTTTAACCAGATTAAGCTTACGGGTGGTATTTTTCAGGCTGTCGGCAAAGTACCTGAAGACAGGAGTTTTGCCTTTATAGTAAATATCATAAGCTGCAAGTTCTGAAACTTCAACAGCGGGGCCGGCTATCAGACTGGAAGTACCCTGTCGGGTGATGTTCTTGTCGACCGAAAACAGGTATTTCTGTCTGGAGATCAAATATTCTATGATCGGCAAAGCCCGCCTGGTATAGATCCCCTGGTTATCAGTGATCAACGCAACAGAAAGCGGATGCAAGCCCGAAACATTTTTAACGGTGTTGGCTATATCTGTGGAGTAATCAAAACCCTTCATATCAGTGCTCCAGCGGCTGTACACATCATCCATCTGAAAATCGATGATATTTTCGATGGTCTGATTAAGATTGACATATACGTTTTCACGGTAGTCTTTGAACGAGAACATGTTCTTTGCCAGGCTGATATAGGCATCCGGCTGTGTACCCTGATAAGCAAACAGCCTTATCTTAAATGAATGGCTTGTTCCTTTGGCCAGCCGGGAGTTTGGGTTGCCCAGTACGGGCGAAAAAAGCATTGGCTGTGCATTTCCCTGCTGATTGCGGAGTACTACGCCAAACAGTATCTTACCTGAAGGCTGGTCGGGCAGTTCGTATGGCAACACCCGCGGATCGGCCATTACGCCGTAGGTGACGCCCTTGCTTTCCACCATTGTTCCCGGTAATGCACAGATGACATCGTGCGTAGAAAAAAATGGCTTTTCTGGAAAACGCCTTTCCTGCCATACCGGCGGCTGCCAGATTCCATCTGCTTTCGCGGGATCGAGCTGCGGCATGCCTGTAAAGCCGAGCGTATACCAGCCATCGCCTCCTGAGATAAACTCGTAGGAAATTACCGGCTCCGCAATATTATTTTCGAATCCGACACTCGCAGTCAGCTTTCCCTCGCCATTGGCTGGAAAAGCCATGTTAATCGAATTAGAAGAAACATTCAGAGAGGTAGCAGACCACACCCGAGGTTTGGCAGCTTCAAAGAAATTGGCTGTGCTTTCTGTGTTGCCTTCCAACTTCCATAGCGGCAGGCGCAACTTGTCATTCGTTTTAGGCGCATATTTCTTAGCTGTAGAAAATGTAAAACGCAGGCCGGGTTCTTCGGTGCGTTTCATAATTGTGAACTGCGGAAGCAAAGTATATTGCCTTCCGCTTTGCTTATGTCTCAGTACAAGCGTTTTGTTGCTCCTGACTTCAATTTCATAGTTGCCATTTGAGATTTTAGATTGAGCCGTAACGACGGTTGCAGATACACAAACAAGGATAAAACACAATAATTTACGCATGTTAGTTTGAATAACATCTCACTTCAAAGAGCGAAGACGGTGAGTTAGGATTCGAATTTTTAACAATTAGAGTCAAGGAATCGGTAACGAGGCTCTCGTCAATGCGGATTATTCCTTTGGCCTGGTGGTTATTTCTCAGGGCAGCTATTTCCTTGCCTTTCTGGCAAACCACCACTTCTGTGGCGCAGAAAGGCTGCACTGCGTCAGGCTGGCGCATCAGCACGTTTTCCATCGGGTGATCGTAGTCGCAGTCGAAGCTAAATTCTATGCGCTTAATGGATACTTCTTTATCCCACCTGATCCTTACCTCAGGCTCCTCCTCGTCCAATCCCGCCACCCAGGCATTCGGCCCCGCCACGGGGCGCTGCAAACCGTTGCACAAATTAGCTGGTTTGAAAACACCCAGTCCCGGAGAAATCTTCATCGCGATATTCTGTCCTTCAGGCCTGCGCTGAGGGCACCAAAATTCAAACTCCTCCACCCCTATATCCTCGCCTGGCGACTGCTTTCCATAATTCGATACAGCGGGATTTGTTGCGTTGAACACTGACAAAACACCCGAAATACGCTTATCGCTGTATTCCAGTTCAACATCTTGGTTTTTCATGAAGCATACAAATGCATAGCAGTCCTCATCAAAATGGGTATCGAAGTTCAGAGTGAGGCCCTGCGTGCCTGTTGCCAGGGATATTTTTTTGGTGCCAAGTGTTACGTCGGGCGAGTGGTTAAACGGCTTGGAGCTTTTTCTGAGCTGAACTTCTATTTCGGTGTCTGCTAATGCTTTTACCCTTACTCTTAGTTCAGGCATCGGCCCTGCCGTTACCGGCAACATTTGAGCAGCAGAGTGGACAATTGGTTTCCATATTTCTGCAGAAGGGATTTCAGTAAGCACCAGCGAGGGTGCATCAATAGAAGCTGCTTTCTGAACAAGGTCTTCCTGATCCTTGAGCCGAAGCCCTGGCAAATGTTGCCCTGTTCTGAGCAGTTCCGTTTGAAGTTCCTGGATGTGGCGGCTGCCAACTACGCGGGGGCTTACCCCATATTTCCTGCAAAGTGCCGCCGCTACTGCAACGGCCTGAGCTCCGTGCGCACAAGTTCCCATAACCCGGCTTGACCCAAAGGCAACGTGCGTGGCACTGATAATACGGCCCGCGATAAAAAGGTTGTTGACGTTCCGGCTGTAATAACATCTGTAAGGAATTCCGTAAACGCCTTTGCTGTGCCACTGGCTGCAGCCGGGCTTCTCACTAAACACACCGTCGGCGGGATGTAAGTCGATGCTCCATCCACCAAAAGCCACCACATCTTTAAAATCCGTTTGCTCAATAATATCCTGTTGCTTCAGCATGTAATCGCCTTCAAAACGACGGCTTTCGCGTTTGCCGGGTATAGTGCCCACCCATTCAAGGCTCATGTTTTCAGCTTCGGGGAACTGGCCGGAATTCTTGATGTAGTTCCACACTCCGTAAACCACCTTCCAAAGTTCCCACTTGATGGTTTCTGTTTCGTGCACAGTGTCTAAACGGCCGCCGTACTCAAGCCACCAGAGGTTGCAGCCCTGATCTTTAACGGAAAATTTGCGGTACCGGGGGATCTTTGTGATGTCGGTGAGCGCAAAAGATGGCGGCACATATTTCACCGGGCGGCCTGTATCCTTTGTATAGAAATAGATCGAGTGGCCCAGCAGCTCGCCATACTCTTCTGAAGGGGCAAACTTCTCGCCAAATTCGCTTTCAGCCTCCGCTCCCATCCTGAACGCGGCGCCCGCCAGGAAAGCTATAATTCCATCGCCCGACGAATCGCAAAACAACGGTGATTCAACCGAATAACTGGTACTGCTTTGGCTGCAAAACGCATGTACCGACTTTATATCACCGTCTTCCTTTTTGCTTATCTCGTAAACAGCGGTATTTAACAGCAGGGTAATATTTGGCTCTTCTACTACTTTTTCCAGCAAAATCGTATCGAAAATCAATGGGTTGCTTTCCTCGTTACGGAAGGCGTTCTCGGTTAGTATCTCATTTACCACCCCTCCTTCACGTGCCCAGCGGTTGTTGTTCCCCATGTGGGATGTGGCGCCCAGCACCCAAAGCCGCACCTCGCTCGAAGAGTTTCCTCCCAAAACAGGCCGGTCCTGAATCAACACCACTTTCAATCCCTGTCTTGCCGCTGTTATTGCACCGCATGTGCCCGCCAGTCCGCCGCCAACAATGGTTAAATCAGCCTTTAAATCCTTTTGTCTTGCCTGCCGCCGTTGCGCAGGCCCTTCATTAATCATTAGTATATGTTTTGTATGTCCACGATAGGAGCTTACTGCTCCATTGATAGTTTATTTATTTCTTTCTTTACTCTTTGCGAAGATATCCAGGGAATGAGAGCGATCAGCAGAATTCCTGCACCGGTGATAAATGTTACCTGCTGGCCTGTAGGAGTTATCCCACTCAGAATGAAAAGCATGATTGCTGTAACAAGCAGCGAAAAAGCAATGATTTTTAGCCCGAACTGGTTCTGGCGCTTAACCTGAAGAACCTCCTCGGGATCGGCAGTAAGTGCCGCCTTCTGATCCTTTCTGATCTTTGTAGCCTCCACATATTCAACGTAATCCTGCGAAGCTGAAATCCTGCTTATCTGATATAATTCATTGAGCAACAGCAACAGGACAGGCAATCCCATTCCAACAACCATCTCTGCTCCCCGGTCCAGCTTAAAACCGTTAATAGCAGGCAGAACCATTTTAAAGAACAGATTTACGAGCAAAGTGAATATGGTGATGCGGATGGTCACATATCCCGAAAGGCGTTTCGAAAACAGCGCCCAGACTGGCGGAGCTAACAAAGGGCCAGCGGTTACGGCGGCAACAGTCAGGACTACCGCAACCATTCCTCCCATGTAAGGCACAATTAATGCGATAATGATCATCAATATCCCTAATGCCCAGGAAGAAAGCCTGGCGACCCGCATTAGCTGCTTATCGGAAGCATCCGGGCGAATTACATTCTTGTAAATATCGTTTGTAAAAACTGCAGCTACTACGTTCAAAGTTGTATTCGCAGTGGCGGATGTAGAAAAATACATCCCGGTAAGCATCAAGCCCATTAATCCCGGTGGCAATACCATCTGGCAGATCTTAAGGTAGGCATTTTCTGTATCAAGCCCCTGCAAAGAGGGGTCAATAACTTTATAGATCATCGGCGGCAGCATCCAGATTACCGGGCTGATCAGATACAATGCGGCAAAAAGATAGGCTACTTTACTGGCTGATTTCGGGCTGTCAACACTGGTATAACGCTGTACAAAAGTCCAGTTTCCGCCAATATAAAAGATGTGGTATCCGGCGAAAGCCAGCACAAACCAGAGTGTGAACTCTCCGTTCAGGCTGTTGAAAAAACCTTCCGGTGCATGATCAACAAAGGCGGATGCGCCTCCAACTTTATCGAGAGCCAGAGGCAGAATAATCAACACCGCCGCCGTTAGCACCACGAACTGTAAAATATCGGTAACCATAACGGCCCAAAGGCCTCCAGCTGCTGTATAGGCAATCATAATCAGCCCTAAAACTATTGTAGTCTCCGGCAACGGGAAGCCGAGAGATGAACTCACTAATTTAGCTACCGGATACAAAACCGCTCCTTTGATGAATAAGGAAACACCCATAAAGATGTAGATGTAGAGCTTTTGCACTTTGGCTCCAAGCCTTTCCTGGATGTATTCCGCTGCGGTCAGGTTGCCGGTCTTTTTCCACCTGGGGGCGATGAACAGGGCTGCGATGAGGGCGCCGAACGCCATTGTCCATTGGATGGTTACAGACACCCATCCGTATTTGTAAGCTACCGAGCCCCAGGCAACAAAAGTGCCGGCGGAGAAAAAACTCATAAACAACGACAAGCCACCAATAAACCAGGGCACCGCTTCGCCGCCGGCAAAGAAGGATTTCATGTTTACACCAGTACGTGAAAACAATAACCCAATGCCAAGGATAAAGGCTGAGAAGAAGAATATTACGATAAAATCTAAGGAGGAGGTCATTGGTTGATTGATGGTTTTAATTATTTATCGCCCAGGTTTATAATCCCACTCTTTACTTTTTCACCATTTTTTTTGGTAGCCAAAAGCTGAATGGTGATTGCGTTCTCTGTTTCAGGCAAATCAACAGTAAATTCAAATGGATATGCTTTGTCGTTCAACTGGACTGATTTGCCATCTTTTAACTTGTAAATCATCGTCACATCAGAAAACTTCGAATCGTCTTCGCGGAGATACACGTAAGCTTTAGACACTTCGCCCAGGCGGAATATAAAGGCCTGGGCTTTGCCCAAATCTATTTCCGCCATATCCTTTCTTACAGCCGATATATTCGCCAGTAATTTGTCCTGAAACATAACCTGCGGCAGTACCTGATCAATCCTCACTACCGTAAGGCCATTTGGCGCCACCGAAATATTGAACATACCTGAAGCAAGCGCCTGCGGAGTGAGCCATTTATCACCCTTCAAGACAGAAAAAGTGGGGCTGTCGGCCTGATGAACCAGGCTTTGGTCAATAGCAACTGATGAGTTTACCGGTTTAGAGGATTGGTTCATGAAAGCAATAAAAATGCTGTTCCCTCTCCGGCCGGCTATATAATTTAGCTCTACATCACTGGTTTTCACCAGCCCGGATGGCATCCAGAGTTGTACATTATTCTCGCTGTAAAAAGAGCCAGGCTTAGCACCGTAGAAATTGCTCTGCAGATAGGCGTAACCTTCTATAAACTCAGCAGGGAAGGCGATTTTTCCGCCAGACCTGACAAACGCGTCTGTAACCAGGTAGTCAACCAGCATAGATGCCATGGGCAGAATGTGGTTAAAGTGGAAAGAGCTTACGCTCTGGTCCTTGAACTCGTGCAAAGGAAAATCCAGCTTCTCGTAAGCAGTAGTTCTTTCGGTGTTGATGTGATAGCCTGGAAAATTCCGGTAGCGGCCAATAACTGCCGACTTCGCCACCTCCTTCAAAAACGCATCATTGGTATAATATCCCAGTTTCAACATCCACGGCGCATAATTCGTCATAAAAATTGCCCTGTGTCCCGAGCTTGTGCCCGACGACTCCGGCGTAAGCCCAATTTCTGAAAGCCGCCATGCGGGAGCCTTTTCTTCCGGGTAGTACATCTGCTTATGCCCCTTCGATTGCAAATACCAGTACATGGGAGCCTTTCCGCCCTTGTTAACGGTTATGGAGCTATCGGGAATGGCCGGGGCCATATAAGCGTACATGGCATAGTGCCTGGCACCTTCGTGTGCGGCATCGAGATATTGCTTTGATCCGGTTAGTTCGTAAAGTTGCAAAAGATCAATCCACTTGTTGGTGTATGATGTCCAGAAAAATACACCGCCGGCAAATTTGTCATCAAACGCAAGTTGCGGCTTATCCACCCTTACCTTGATATATTCATCGGCTCCCGCGATTGCCTTTTGCAGATAAGTTTTGTCGCCTGTAGCTCTATACAGATGCATAGCATTCATCCAGCTATCGCCATTTTCTTTCACATCCAAATTCCTCTCCCTCGCCTGCGCAAACTCATTTTTAGCTATCGCAACAAACAGCGGATTCTGTTTGTTGAAGATGTTATAAAGCGCTACCAGTTCTGAAATAGGAGCTACAGGCCCGCTCAGCTTACGCGATGGGTTTTGGATTTTCTGAGCTGAGTCTAAAGAGAACAGGAATTTCTCACGCGAGAGCATATACTCCATCAGCGGATACGCTCTTGTATCAAACATTTCTTTTTTATCTGTCAGAATAGCCAGTTCAAGCGGATTCAGGCTCGAAACATTCTTAACTGCACCCGGTACATCGGTTGAATAGGCAAAGCCCTTTAAGGAATCTACAAACCAGGTGTATTTACTTAAAGCGTAGCTGGTAATATTATCCAGCGTTTGATTTAAAGTTGAGATATCGTTATGGCGATAATCTTTAAAGCCGAAGTATTCGCGGGCCAGCTTTTCATATGTGCGGGTAATATTTTGAGGTTCTGCAATCAGGAATAAATCGAAGTTAAAGATTGAACCTGCAGCCATTTCTGATTTATAACCTCCCAGTATGGGTGCGAAAATGGCGCTTTGAGCGTCGCCGGCTTCGTTGCGAAGAGCAATTCCGAACTGGCTGTTGATTAACAGGGGCAATGGTTCAAACGGCAGATGCTTCGGTGCAGCCATGACTCCGACGCTGCTTTTGCCGTCAAAGCTCAGAGTAACAGGAAGCGTGGCCATGTGAGCCGGAGTGAGATATGGGCGATCTGGAAAACGCATCTCCTGCCAGATCAAGGGCTGCCAGATTTCCTTCAGGCTTTTAAGCTTAAACATCGGCGCACCGTTATATCCAACCGAGTAAAATCCTTTTGTAAGGGGCTTAAGCGAAAACCGGAGGACAGGAGCCTGCGTAGCGGAAAGTACCATCTTCGCTGAGAAATTGAAAAGCGGGCTTGACTTATAATTAAAGGTAATTGTATCACCCTTCCGGGATACAGATGTGGGCGTTACGGCGATAGTTTGTGCACCGTTCACAATGCTGCTTGTGCGCCCGCTCTGGTTGCTTCGTATTATTTTATCATCAAAGCCATCACCCGCCGTGGTAGCTGTGGTGTTGGTCTTTTTCAGATCTGAAGCTTTTCCCGGATATGTTTTCCAGGTGGGAACATTGTAAGGAACTCCCTCTATACCAGCGGGGCGCAGAGCCATATCCGGGTTCTTTTCGGTAAACAGGATTGTAAAATCTGCGGTGAACGTGTAAGTGCCCGCACCTGATCTAATTGTTATGGCACCGTTTTTTGGCGATATTGCATACCTGCTTTGTGCGCTGACTACAGTTGCCCAAACACACACCGCTATCACTACAGCTAATATCCTTCTAAACATCATTATAATTTCTGTTGCTTGATCAGTTCGCCCCGCAGCAATATCTTACCTAAATAAATAACTGATCTGTTATACTTTTCAGGATTAGCCGAGATGTCCTGAAGCTGGCGTTCTCCAAGTATCTTCCTTTTGTCCGGAATTTCTTCGCTGATTTTAAAAGATACATTGTGCAAGCCTTCCTTCAATTCAATGCAGATAAATTGCCCGCGATAACGGTCATTGCAAAATACATTAAACCGGTTGAGCTTTTCACCACTGCCTTCAACAACTGCAAACCGGTTGGTCCCTTTAGATTTTAGCTTCACAGATTTGCCGTCTACCAGCATTTCCAGTTGCCCGGCTTCGGGACCACCGATATCAAAGAAACCAAACATGCTTCCCTTAAAAGAAAAACTGAAGGATTCGCCGGCCTTTTCAGCCTTCATAATATAAGGGAACCATTCTTTATATCTGGCAAAGCCGATGCTATCGGGATTTTTCATTTCCCATCCGGAAGAAAAACTTGCAGCATCCGGAGGTAACATTTGCGCATCCTGCCAGTTATCGGAAAACAAAGACGGAGGCAACTTCTGTGCTTTTTTTGCCTTTGCAGCCATCATCTTAACCAAGGAGCGTGCAATTGCCGCAGCGTATAAATTACCTCCCTCAATTAGCGGATGTACGCCGTCTTTAGAGAAAATATTTTTGCCAGCCAGTTTTTCCGGATCGCCCTGTTCAGTAAGCTTGCCTGATTTTGCGAGTTGTGCAGCTTCTTTCGCCAAATGTATGGAAGGGATAGAATAATGGTTTGCAATACTATCGAGCTTTTTGATGCCTGATGGGATTTGCTCTTTCTCATATTCCCGCAACTGCGCAGACGTGACGGTGTAGATCAAGCAAATATCTGTTTGAGGATTTCTTTGACTCGTTTGCCTTATTATTCCCTCCACTCCCTGCGGAAAACCGCCATTCACCGCAAATTCTATAAACAGAAGATCGGGATTATACTTCAATACCTGCTCCTGCAACCTACAAGCACCAAGATCCGCATCTGTACCAGAAATCCCGGCGTTTATCGCTTCCACTGTTGTGCCGGGAAACAAAGTTTGTATAAACTTCGCCGACTGTAGCCTGTACATATAGTCGCTGCGGGTGATGCTGCCGCCTAAGTACGCTATCCGCACCGGCTTTTTTGCCCTCATTTTCGAGAGAAAATGCGGCAGCCCATCCCGAACATAGCACTCTGTTGGATCATTGAAATTCCCTGGGGAAATAACAGGTATTGCCGGGTCCGACGGTTCAAAGAACACCAATGCTGCATCAGCTTGAGTCGCGGCAATGATTTCTGTCGTGCCCTGCTTTTTCTGTGCAAGGCAACATATCGGAAAAACGCATGCCATCATAATTACTTTAAGCATTTCCGTATTGATATGAAGCCCCGCAACAGCAAATCAAGCCCCAGTTCGCTCGCAAAAATTTGTTACCATCCCCTGTTCTGCACAATTACGCCCCCGGATTTGCTTATTTCCACCTGTGGTATAGGATAGAAATAAAGCCGGTCATTCCAAACACGGTTTTCAACCATCGTTGGTGTATAGGTGAACGTACCGTTGGTATTTTTAACAATATCAACTCCCTTCAGCGGGCCCCCAATAGCTTTATCAGCTATCTTCCAGCGGCGAACATCCCAATAACGGTGCCCTTCAAAAGCAAGTTCTACCTGCCTTTCACGCCTGATCAAGTCCCTGAGCTTTGCCTGGGTTTGTGAAGCAGGTATGGCTTTGAGGCCTACAGCGGCACGTGTTCTAACCGAGTTTAATGCAGAACGTGCGCTGACTGTTAATGTGCCCGGACCGGTGCCTTCCGGACCGTAAGCTTCATTCATTGCCTCTGCGTAGTTGAGATAGATTTCGCCCAGGCGCATATAAATCCACTGTTTGGTTGAGGTCTCGTTTAGCTGTAAGTCAAGAGCTTCATTTAAATATTTACGCAGATAATATCCCGTTTTAGAAGCCCTGTCTCTGGGCTTGCCATTGTCGCCGCCATAAAAAAGTTCTACCGTTGCTGCGGTTTTACCAAACTTTGAGGCATTTACCACCACAGTTTTAGCAAGCCTTGGGTCGCGGTTTGCATAAGGGTTAGCTGCGTGCGTTGGTTTGCTCCAATCGAAATCTCCATCAACTGTGTGTTCATATGCATCAACAAGATTTCCTGAAGGGCAAGTACCAGTTTGCCCCAAAGGAAACCCAATAGCAGTATTTTCCTTTTCGAAACTATTGCTCGATCCATATCGCCTTTCAAAGATCACCTCATTGCTTTTGGTAGAGCCCAGAGTAGATATGCCCTGATAGTTGGCGTGAAAGGCATATGCCGGAGTCAACGTGATAACTGCCCGGTTAGCTTCGGCAGCTTTTACCCACCGTGCTGTGCGGTCGCCGCCAACATAGCCCAATAATGGATCTGTGTTAGACGGCTGATTGTATAAATCACTTGCTGCGTACAGCAACATACGAGCTTTTAAAGCCATCGCTGCGCCTTTGGTTGCACGGCCGTAGTTTCCGGTATCGTAGGTGGAGGGGAGTTCAGCGGCAGCTTCATCGCACTTTGCTACTATAAAATCTACGCAGTCGGCGAACGACCTCCTCGGGAAACGTGAAATCCATTCTTCATCCCTGTTGATAACCTCATCAACAATCGGCACTCCGCCATAGCGTTTTACCAGCTCGAAATAGAAAAAAGCTGTTAAAAATTTAGCCTCACCCCTGTATTGGCCAACAAGCTTTATGCGTGAAGCATATTCAGTTGGATTTGAATACTGGTATTCTTTCCAGGTGATTGTATCGGTTGACTGGATAAAAATCTTTGCATTCCTGATCGACTCATACGATTTATCCCAAACCGCATCGGGATTTGAAAACGGCGTGATGTTGCCGATGTTGAAATTCTGGATATTCTCTGCGTTGTTCACTTCCTCAGCTTCATCGCAGGCAGCGGCAAGCCAGGAGGCGCCTATGTCGCCGTAGCCATCAGGAAGCCCGCTATAAACACCATTCAGCACACTCCTGATCTTGGTGATATTAGTATAAATCTCACGGTCATCTATAAACGTAAGGTTTTCAGGATCTGTGGCCTTACACGCAGAGATAATGGTGATTATGGATACTGTAAATAATACTCTCTTTATATTTTTCATAATACAATTTCTATGGAATCCTTTATGATACATCTATTAAAACTGAAGGCTTATTCCTGCATTGTAGGACTTCATTACCGGATATCCTGACATTACTTCAGGGTCTGTGTATTTGAGGTGATCCACCGTTAGTAGGTTCATTCCGCGTAAGAAAAAGCGGGCCTGGCTCAATTTGATACGGTCAATCAGGCTTTTTGGAAGATTATAGCCAATATCAACACTGCGCAGGCGTAAAAAATCACCGTTCACATACCAGAATGAAGACTCGCGATAATTGTTGCTGTTTTCCTGAGTGGTTAAACGCGGATAATCGGCGGTGCTTTTGGTTTGCTCAGTCCAGAATTGGGTTGCGTACGTGCTGATGCGGCCATTGTTGTTCACAAGCGGCCAAAACAGTATCGGCTCGCTGCCCAGATATAAGCTTCTGCCTAATTGTCCTTGCAGAAATGCATTGAAATCAAACCTTCCGAGCTTAAAGCCAAAGTCGAGTCCCATATCCCACTTTGGCAAAGTGGAATTTTGAAGAGGTATCTCATCAAACGCATCAATGATATTATCCCCGTTCTGATCCTTGTACTTTATATCGCCTGGCTTAACAGTTCCGAACGTTTGAAAAGGGCTGTTCTGGATTTCGGCCTGCGAGTTAAAGAATCCAACCGCTTCCAGCATGAATGGCTGATTAATTCTGTTGCCGGTTCTATACAGGTAATCGTAAGGCTGTGTGGCCTCAGGAAAATACTTGATCTTGTCTGTAACATAGCTTGCATTAAAGCCGACACGATAACCCCACCTGCCTTTATCCTTCACATACGACAGGCTTCCTTCAAAGCCGCTGTTGTGCGTTATGCCTGCATTGATGTTCGGCAGGTCAGCCCCGATAGTGCTTGGAAGTATATTATTTTCAGGGACAAGGATATCGCTTCTTTTCTGGAAGAAATAAGTTAAGGAAAGATCTAACGCTTTGAAGAGGCGTGAATCTATTCCCAAATCATACTTATGAGCCGTTTCCCAGGTAAACCCGCTGTTTGGAAGAACACCGGAATAAAGCCCCGCTTGAGAAGCATTGGCATTGCCGAAATTGTATCCGTCATCAGAAGCAGTGTACTGCCTCATGTTACTAAACCGTTCCCCTACAGCAGAGTTGCCAACAATACCCGCTGATACGCGGAACTTCAAAAAGCCTATAACCTTGCTGCCTTTCAAAAACGATTCTTCAGACACTATCCATGCTGCAGAAGCCGCCGGGAAAAAGCCAAAGCGATGACCTTCAGGAAATGCTTCTGTTCCGCTGTATGATGCGGCAAGTTCAGCAAAATACTTTCCGCGGTAGCCATAGTTCACCCTTCCTGCCAAAAACTGATGATTGTACGGGCTTTCGCTTCCGATAATCAGGCGATCCTGGTGGTAAATAAGCTGAGTGTTCAGATAATGATTTGGGCCAACTTGCGGTAGGTATTGAATGTTCCCTTCGAATGTATTTCGCTTGTTTTGCACATCATTCAGTGGGTAGCCGCGACTAGCGGTTGTATTATTTAGCGGCGTTAAGTTTGTGTTTGTACCGGTTGGGTTGCTGAGGACCGGATTACCCGAAGCATCAGCCCCTAAAACTTCGCGAACGGCAAAGTTTTTGGTGTAGCCTTCTTCGTTAGCATAAAAATTGTCTGTAGAGAACTTTAAACCTGCATTTAGCCCCTTTACTAAATCGCCAAAATTGTAGTTAGTAAATAATGTTGACATGATGGCCCGGTTATTCCTTAGGCGGTATCCCCTTCCATTTACAAAGCCAACAGGGTTGCTCGGATAAACAGCAGTTCCTCCGTATATGCCGTCCTGTACCTGTACAGGAAACAGGTGAGCCGGATATTTGTAGATGTTATCCCAGGCTGTGGAAGTGGCCTGTACCGGAGAGTTTTTCTGATATACCCTGCCACTCAAATCCAGCCCAAAAGACCAGTTCTCATTGATGTTCAAATCCAGATTGGACCTGAACGACACGTTATCGAGGTCAAGGTTTGTGGAGTAACCATCGTTCATATCGGTATTTTTATATATCCCGCCCTGGCGGAAGTACCCTAATGATGCATAATACTTTGCTGCCTTTTCTCCTCCCGAAACGTTGACATTCGCCTTAGTGCCGGTGGCAAAATCTTTGGTTACCTCTTTCCGCCAGTCAACATCGGGATAATAGTATCTGTCTCCACTCTCGTAGCCGGCAATTTGCTGTTGGCTATAAAATGCTGGCAAGCCGTCATTGATTGAAGCCTGGTTGTACAGTTTGACAAAGTCGGCTGAATTATAGAACTCAGGTATCCGCGTAGGCGACATCAAGCTTTGTTGCACATTGGCATTTACCCGAAGGGGGCTTTGGCTACCTCTCCTGGTTGTAACAAGGATCACCCCGTTGGCACCCCTGATGCCGTAAATAACTGAAGATGCAGCATCTTTCAACACAGACACACTTTCTATATCTTCCAGTTGAACGTCGTTGATATCTCTTTCAATGCCATCAACAATAACAAGCGGTGTGGTGGTTTTTGTAGTGCTGCGGCCGCGTAGGTAGAATGCTGGGGCATCACTGCCGGGCTCGCTTGTGCGTTGAAGTACAGTTAGGCCGGGAAGTTTCCCGTAAAGGCTGTTTCCGGATAGATATACAGAGTTCCCGGAAAGTTCATTTCCACTAACTGTACTGATGGAGTACGTAGTTTGCTTTTTATCTATTACATCGTAGGCTACATGAACCTTCTTCTCGGCTTTCGAGGAGTCAGCGGCAGAACTTGTTCTTTCCTGTCTTGCAGTACCCGTAGACGCATATATTAGAAAGAGCGATGCGCTACAGAGGCTTTTGAGTATGTTGGATTTCATAAAATTTCTTTTTTCTTGAATTACCATCCTGGATTTTGAACTAGACCATACTTTAAATTGACTTCTGAAGGCGGAAGTGGGTGTAAATAGTACCAGTCGTAAAACGGCCGGTCTTCATACTTGTACTTGGTGTATGTGTATGTGTTATTGTTGAACTTCTTAACCTTTAAATCATAGATTGGCCCTTTAAAAACGTTTCCTAGTTTCCAGCGCTTAAGGTCGAAATAACGATACTCCTCAAAAGCAAACTCAATACCCCATTCGTCCTGTATTTTGCTTCTCATCACGTCTTTCGAAAGCCCGGCAGTTATGTTAGGCATCCCTGAGCGGTTTCGGATAATATTAATCCTGTTGTACACGCGGCTGTCGGGTGCAGTAAGGCTTTCGTTCATTGCCTCAGCATATATCATGTAGAGATCAGTAAGCCGCATCTGCGAACATATAGGCTGCCACGTTTTTTGAGTAATGGTTCTGTCCTCATATCCAAAAACGTGTTTTCTAACCTGGTGGGCCCATTGTGAACTAGCCTTGCTGTTGCTATTGTTACCCGCCAACGAAGGCGTTTCATGCTCATAGAACTGAAAAAATGCGTTTGGATAAACCTCTTGCATATTATACATCACTGACTGATTAAACCTGGGATCAAGGTTCTTATAGGGGAATGTTGGATCATTTGCAGGCGTAGTAATAACATTGTTCCAGTTTACGTAAGAGCCATCCTTATTTTGATATTTCTCCACCATGTTGAGGCTTACTAAATTCGATGAAAAGCCTCCTACAAAAGGAGTCCCCCGTGGATTCCAATAGGCCATACTTGGATTGCTGACTTGCATGGTAGCCCAAATCATCTCAGTGTTGCCTTGGCTAGGCCGGTACTGATAAGATATCGTATAATTCAAATTCGTATTAGGCGTATTTACAAGTGCATAGCCATTTGACTCGCAGTATTTAATTGCATCGTCGGCGTATTTAGCCGCCGTCTCCCATCTCGCTGGGTCATAAGATCCAAGGCAGATCAGCTTGTTGTTCGCTCCGAAATCCATGTAAGGCGTAGCGGTATTAAAGAGAGGGCTGGCGATCCACAATGCAGCTCTTGCTTTGAGCCCGTAAGCAAATGCCTTGCTCAATCTCCCGAAATCGAGCCCATCGTAACGAGCGGCGAATTCTGGAACGGCGATAGCCTCGTCAAGCAATTTAATTATGTAACTATATACATCAATAAGTGGCGCTCTTCCGATATTGATATCGTCCTTTGCAGGATCTAAACGTTTGGTTAAAAGCGGCACTCCCCCATAACGCTTCAATAACTGGAAGTATTGAAAAGCAATCATAGTTTTTGCTTCGGCTTTGATCCGTTCCTTCTGGCCTGGCGGGGCGTCAGGAACCTCGTCGATTCGATCAAGCAACGTAAATCCTTTGCGTATGGTAAGGTAATGTTCTGGGTAGTTATCCTCACCGTAGTTAGTGTTCGACAACATTTCTGCCTGAACTGTGCCGAAATTAAATTTATGTGAAAAGTAATTGGCATTTAGCCGAAGGCTGCACCCAAAATCTGTGGCTGACTCAAGCAATGATCCGTTTAAACGGGTGGTTGGATTTGCGCTGGATGAAACAGAAAGTTGAAGGTAATAAGGCTTCAGAGCATACAGATCATTAACTAATTTTTGTGCGTTCTCATATTTTGTAAAAACGGAGTCCTCATTAAAAGATACCGAAAACGGCTGTCTTAGGAAGTCCTTTTTACACGAACCAAGCATCGCTGATACCGCAAGCAGTAAGGCAACTACTAACGGAAGTATATTTTTTTTCATAATCTTATACTAAAATTGAACGTTTAAGCCGGCGTTAAATATTTTAAGCTGCGGATACGAAAAGCTATTGGAAGCTTGCTGCTCCGGATCAACCAACTTGAGTTTGTCCCAGGTTAGCAGATTCTGGCCGCTTACATAAAACCGGGCACTGTTTATACCCACCTTTTTGAGGAATGAATTATTAAACTTGTATCCAAGCTCAACATTCTTAAGCCTTAGGTATGATGCATCCCGCATCCACAAAGTAGAATTTGTGTAATTGCTTGCATTACCATAAGTAGCGGTTAACTTAGGAAGAGTTGCGTTTGCGGCATTTTCAGGAGTCCAGCGTTGTTGCATAACGTTGGCAAGGGTAGTTCCATATTGATTCGCCGGCCTCTGCATATAACCACTAAGCACCCGGCTAACATTTTCAGCTCCCTGGAACAAAACACTAAAATCGATTCCCTTAAATGACAGCCCAAACGAAGTACCGTAATTTATTTCAGGGTAAGTCGGATCTCCGATAGGCAAAAAGTCGTTTTCATCGATTTTTCCGTCTCCGTTGCTGTCTTGATACTTTACATCACCCGGGGTTGATCTTGCGGCATACTGTAATGGCCATGCATCTGCCTCAGCCTGGGTATTGAAAAACCCGAGAGCTGTCAATCCATAGGTTTGATTTAATGAATTCCCTAGCTGATTTTGAGGCGATTCCGGTGTGCCGTTTTCTATTACCCTGTTGCGGGCGAAGGTGTAATTGCCGTTTATATAATAACTTACATTGCCGATCTTACTATCCCAACCCAACTCGATCTCATATCCTTTATTTCTGATCCGTGCAATATTATAAACATCCTGAAGGGCGGCGGCCACATGAGCTATAGAAGGCTTTTGATATAGGATATTATTTCTATAATCCAGAAAGTAATCAAGTTTCAAACTTAGCTGGCTGTTAAAGAATGTCGATTCCAGACCGAAATTCTGCTTAATTGCTTTCTCCCAGGTAATATCAGGATTTCCCAGCTGACCCTCAACCACACCCTGATATTGTTTAAATTCCTCTCCAAGTTGTGCCCGGTTATTGATGAAAGTATATTCAGAAGGGAAGTACATGAACCTTTGGTAGATATTATTCCCATCTATCAGTTTATCATTTCCTGTTTCCCCATATGATGCCCTGAACTTCAGTAAAGACAGCCAATCGCTTCCGCCAAGTTGTTTGATTACCCAAGGCTCGCGTGTAACGTTCCATCCAGCAGAAATCGCGGGAAAAGTGCCATATCTTTTGCCTTTAGGAAAGTTCTCCGATCCGTTTCTTCCAACGGAAGCCTCAAGCAGGTAACGGCTATCATAATTGTAGGTTACTCTTCCAACCACGCCAAGGTAACCTATCGGTACATCCGGGTATTCAACATCATATCTTGAACTTGACGGCCAGAATTGCTTGTTCTGGTTATAGAGCACTAAAGCACCAACATTATGTTTTTGAAAGGCACGGTTGTACTGTAAAGCGCTTTCAAAATAGTTCCTTTTTGACCTGCTATCGAACGTTTGGCTACCCACGCCTCCAATAGACTGGTCTGCTAGTGGCTGCAGCACAAGTGTCTCAACTCCATTGATCACGGTTTTTATAGGAGCATAAGTAGCTCTTGTTACATTCTTGCCAATTAAAGTTCTATAATCGGAGTCAAATCCCAGTTTTGAACGGAACGATAAGCCTTTCAAGACGAAATCCAACTTTTGATTTAAATCTGCGGTTACGTTAAACTGGTTTACAAAACGCTCGTCGTAGCCCTCGGAGATCGCCGGGAGCGGATTTCGGCCTGTTATCGTATTGTTGATGATAATCTTGTCGCCTATCAGCCCCGGGGTTATCAATGAGGGCGTACTTTGAATTCCACTAAATGGATTTCCTGCAGTATGGTATTTATCGGAATAGCCGCCAAGTGAAATACCGAAAACAGTTGACTTAGAGAGGTTAAAATCTACATTCGAGCGGAAGTTGTATCGCTTATATGTAGTGTTATTGCTATAGCCGAATTGTCTGTTAAACTCCTTCCATAATCCATCCTGATCCACATAACCTGCCGATATAAAGTATTTCGCTAATTGGCCACCTCCGTTAACAGTCAACGAACTTTTAGACTGTGGAGCCGTTTTCTTCATCATAAAATCGAACCAGTCTATATCCGGATGAAAAATGGGATCGCTGCCGTCGGCGTATTGCTCGATATCTTTTGCTGTAAATAATGGCGTTTGATTTGGATTATCGTTATATAATGCTTCGTTATACAATACTGCATAATCGTGAGCATTGGCAAACTCAGGCATACGTGTAGGAGTCTGAAGTGCCAGATTAGTATTAAAACTTACATTTGCCCTTCCACTTTTTCCACGCTTTGTAGTAACCAATATTACCCCGTTTGCACCTCTGATACCATAAACTGCCGTGGTGGAAGCATCTTTCAAAACGGTGATATTATCAACCTCTTCGGCGTTAATGCTGTTGAATGGACGCTCAATACCATCAACTAACACCAGCGGTTCATTATTTGCGTCAAAGGTGCTCGACCCCCGAATACGGATGCTCACCGCATCATTTCCCGGCTGCCCTGTGCTCTGCTGGGCCAAAAGCCCCGGGGTACGCCCCACTAAGGCTTGCGCTAGATTCACATTTGGCGATTTAGCAAGCTCCTCGCCTTTTACAGTAGACAACGCACCTGTAACTGAAATCTTTTTCTGAGTTCCGTAGGCAACCACAACTACTTCTTCTAATGATTCCGAACTTGGCTTCAAAGAAACATTGATTACGCTCCGGTTATTTATAGGCTGTTCGATGGTTTGATATCCAACAAATGAAAACACCAGCACTTCTGAGCCGCTTATGCCACTTATCGAATAATTTCCCGATACGTCAGTAACGGTACCTTGAACCTTGCCCTTTACTTTGATGCTAACCCCCGGCAATGGGAGCTGTTCGTCGTCAAGTACCTGTCCCTTGACACTGATCGCATTTTGCGCTCGTAGATCTAAAGCTATGAGCTGACATAATACAATAACAATACAGGCTCGTACGATGTAAAAATTTATGTTCATAATCAATTATTGGTTAGTTACGCAACAACATAGGTATTGGTCCAGCAGGCTGAAGCAAAGGCCTGGCATTGCGTAGAGTGTATCGATTAAATTAGCTTCTTAAAATTTGAGTATCTGTAAGTCAAACTTGAGAAGGCTGGCATTTAGGTTATCTATATCGCAGGAAAGCGGGGGTTTGTCATGACTATCGGACCAGTGCCGATACAATACAGAGTTAGGAAGATGAGAACGAGACTTGGGATGCCTGGCAATGAAATTTTTGAGCATAAGTTTAGGATTTAATTGGTATTGGCTAAAGTATATCGCTGGGCGGGCGGGTCTCAGAAAAAGAGCAGGATTTTTTTTCCGGGAGCCGTCCCATACGCCGGGAACCGTCCCGAAAAACCGGCATGCTATACAATAGAAATCAGGAGCCATAGTTTGGGACAGGTTCATGCATAATTTATTGATAGTGATTTGTTTAAAGCGCTTGAACGTGGCGAATTATCCCGATCATAGCAACTCAAAAAATTCTATTTCTGGCTTTATTGGATATTTCTTCCCGTTTACAAGAACATTCTTAATTCCGTCTATCGGAGGAATATGAAGAATAATCCGTTCGGGTTTTTGATGGAAACTGGACTTGTAATCAATATCTAAATCTTTTCCATCTTTACTAAGTTGCCACCGCAACGTTAAAGGCCCGTACGCTGTAGGCATATTCTCAAACTTTGTTTCTTTATCCTTAGATATCCATGCCAGCGGACAGATTCGTAAAAGATGTAATTCCTTATCAGCAATAATGTCATCCACAACAGCCAGCCTGGTCATGTAAAAAGGCATGTCTGCGTGAGTGATACGCCCGGTGATGCCGCCCCGAGACTCGCAAAGCGTTTTGGTCTGCCGTGATACGGCGCCCGCATACTGGCTGTACATACCTTCGAGGAAATGATAGCGGTCCCCGGTCTGATGACTGATAAAATTATTCCAACTATATCCCGGAATGCAGCTGGACATTTCGTGCCGGAGAAATGGAACCTGGTTGTACGATGCTCCAAACCGTGCAAAATGTTGGGGCGGGCCTTCTCTGAACCATTTTAAGGCCGACTGCATAAGAGGATCGTTGGCATCCATTAATCCTGCAAAAACCAGGATCATTGGTCCCGTATCCAGGTAAAATCCATGACGTGCAGACTCCTCTACAAAGCCGTGAAGGCTGGAGGGAATGAAATGATGTACTTGGCCAGCGCTGTCAACCCACGTATCAGTCTTAGATGCTGCGAGGCGAAATGCCTTAACAAATGTTTGTTTGTAATCCTCAGCTTCCTTCGTGAACTCATCTGCTCGTGGATCATTGATTTGGCGCAGGAACCTCGCGGCTGTAGCAAGTCCCTTATAATTCCAGCCATCGTTCCACACCCCCTGGGTCTGGTCGGGCTTGTCTGAATATCTGGCGGGCGGCAAAATGCCTTCCACACCACCATGACCTTTGATTTTCCGTGCTGCCTGGATAAACTCACATGCTTTTATCACAACAGGAAGATAACGCCTCTTTTCTTCTGGATTATCGATTAACAGGGCGTGATTGGCGATGGCGAACAACAACGACCCATGGTCTGCCATCCAATCAATAGATGTAAAAGCCGCCGGCGAACCTAAAAATCCTGGATGTTTTTCAATGAATGTGCTAGGTGGCTTAGCCGTGCCCTGCGCTTCTATAAACGGCTCAAGATATTGGGCGGCCAGCTCATGATAGCCAAGCGGATCTAAAAACATAGAAACGAGTTTGCCCGTTGGAGTGGCCCAGGCAGCGACATACTGAAGTGAGCCACTGAGCGACATATTTCTCCCTTTTTCAGGAACCCGCTCTGAGATAACTTCCGAGAAGCGCTCGAACTGATATAATGTATTATTGATCTCCGGTTCAGGAACCTGAATAGTTGCTGCAGTAGCTGGGCGCTGTGACCAAAATGGTTCCGATTCACTTAATGCCTTATCATACCCTAACGCTAACTCCCTATCCGCAATAGATTTATCTGTTGGCAGCATCGGCAGTAATATGTCGACGTGCGCTCCGGCGTTTGCATTCAGTGTGATTGTAAGTAGCGGGTCTTTCTCTTTATCATTTCCTTCTAAAAAAACTGTCTCAACATCAGCCCCGGGCGCAACAGCCAACCTCACCTTACCATCTGGCTCCAAAATCCTCAACCCAGACTCTTTGTCGTACTTGCCAGCGTTTAAATGCCGGGGGTATTTCGCCTTATCAAACTCCATACGGATATTCGACCGAACAAACATCTTCGCATAGACATGCGGAGCATTAAATTTCAGTGAAAAACTATATTTCTTTGGCTTGGGGATGCCGGGCATTGTTTCATGCACCGATAGCCTCACCCACGCAAACAGAGGCTCAGTGCCTGTTTTTACATCTGTGCTTCCGGGTACGTGAGCGAATACATTTTCCCTCAATAGCAGCCCATCCTTCGACCACTCAGTCCATAACACCGGAGTTTTATTTTCGGTCCAGCCCTGTTTGGTACTATGGTCATCAACAAGGCTAATGGGCACAGACCTCCGGGAATCCAAAGTTTTGGCTGATGCAACGGCATACGGCTCAACGTTGAGTTGCAGCCCCTGCCCCACCCATTCTTTGGCAGTTTTGCTTAAAGATGGGTCGGCATAAATTGTACCGTCGAAAAACACGTTATAACGGAAGCGATGGTGTTTCCAGCCAACAGGGGTCCAATAATCTGTCAGGTCTGGCCACCACTGCTCTGCTAACAGCATATTTGGCTCGGAAAAGGTTCTCCCTTGCACCGGCACTTTCTCAAGAGCTCCGGGCTGCACAGTTACGCAACCAGCAATGAAAATAGCTACTGTAGCTAATACAAAAGATTTATCTATTCCCATTTAAAGGACTTGCTCGGGTCTCGTTTGAAGCATAAAATGAAGCTGCATCGCTTGCATTTCATTCACTAAATTAGGTTCTACAAATGTCATAACCACACATTTACAACCAGAGAAAAGACGATTTTCTATCGCAAGCGATTGAAAACGACGTGGCAGATAGATTAGCAGCCTCACATAATGCCGATAGTTTAAAGAATTCAAGATGCCGACATATAAATCAGATAGGAATAAGATAGATAGGAAGTACCTCTTTATTATTTGTATCCTGATAAATGCCGTTAAAAGCTTACATTAGAAGTTCGCCTGGATGTTTTCACATGGCAGGCGTTCTTTTCAACTATCGCAACGCTTGCGATAGCTAACAGGTTTATTTATGCCGCGTGTTAAATGTATTAAGTGTCTAAAAGAGGAAACCGTTCTAAGGGCCGGGTTCATACGGGGGAAACAACGTTTTTTATGCAAGGAGTGTAATTACCATTTCACTATTTATAAAGAACGTGATAACGATAAGCCTTCGAGAAAAAACCACGCAACTACTATCATTGATATTGCCAAAGCAATTGGCATTTCGGTTTCAACCGTATCACGAGCGTTAAAAGATCACCCCGATATTAGCTTGCAAACAAAAAAGGCAGTTAAACAGGTAGCCGCTGATCTCAACTATCATCCCAATACCTTAGCTCAAGGCCTCAGCAAGCGGGAAACCAGGACGATCGGCGTAATCATTCCAGATATTGAAACGTATTTCTTCTCCTCTATCCTGACCGGTATTCAAAATGTGGCTTCGGCAGCCGGATACAAGGTTATGATCAGTCAATCCAAAGAATCGCACGAAACGGAGGTAGCCAACACTCACGCTTTTATGACAAATTGGGTGGATGGCTTACTAATTTGCCACTCAAAGGAGACAAAAACATTTGATCACATTAAGCTCCATTTGAAAAGCGGCATACCAATCGTACACTTCGACCGTGTTTGTGACGAACTTGGAACATCTAAAGTATTGCTTGATGATTTAAACGGAGGCTTTCAGGTAACGGATCATTTGATCTCGCAGGGCTGTAAGCGCATCGTTATTGTGATAGGCCCGCCACATTTAAATGTTTGTATAAAGCGGCTTGAGGGGTACAAAAAAGCCCTGAAGAAGAACAACATGGAATTTGATCCATCACTTGTTTGCCATACTAACCTTTCGATTAAATCCATCCTCGAAAATGTGGATGCAATTATGAAGAAGGATAAATCCATCGACGCTATTTTTTCCATATCCGATATCGGAGCAATCCGCACGATTGTCCATCTTAAGAAGAAAGGCATCAAAATTCCTGAACAAATATCTGTGGCGGGTTTTGGCAACGAGCCGATGGGTGAAATAATTGAACCGACTCTCACATCCTTCAACCCACAGACTTACAAGATTGGTGAGACAGTGGCACAGCTTTTTCTGAACCATCTTATTGAAGGAGAAAACCACCAGCCTGCAACCAAAGTTGTAAAAGGAAACCTGATTGTAAGGTCTTCGACGCTGAGAAATCCACCCGATTAAAGGACGAGATTACCACATTCCTCAGTCCGACAGCAGGCGCTACCGGTTCGCGATTGCCACAAACGGCCGGTTTGTTTCGCCGGTATAGATCTGACGCGGGCGGCCGATCGGCTCCTTGTTTTCACGCATTTCTTTCCACTGGGCAATCCATCCCGGCAAACGGCCGAGGGCAAAAAGCACTGTAAACATGTCAGTGGGGAAGCCAAGCGCACGATAGATGATACCTGAATAGAAATCTACGTTAGGGTAAAGCTTACGCTCAATGAAATACGGGTCGCTCAAAGCCACTTCTTCGAGCTGCTTAGCAATTTCCAATACAGGATCGTTTATTCCGAGTTTAGACAAGATGTCGTCGCACGACTTTTTGATGATGCTGGCCCGAGGGTCGAAGTTCTTATAAACGCGATGCCCAAAGCCCATCAGGCGGAAGGGATCGTTTTTGTCTTTTGCTTTCGCGATCCATTTTTGGGTATCTCCTCCATCATTGCGGATCTTCTCGAGCATTTCAATTACAGCCTGGTTAGCGCCACCGTGAAGCGGTCCCCAAAGCGCAGAGATCCCTGCAGATATAGAAGCGTATAAGTTACACTCCGAAGAGCCAACCATACGCACGGTTGAGGTTGAGCAGTTTTGCTCATGGTCTGCGTGGAGGATAAGCAGCTTGTTCATGGCGTCAACCACTACAGAATCTATCTCAATATCTTCGGTACGTTGCCCGAAGGTCATATTCAGGAAATTACTGACATAATCCAGCTTGTTTTGCGGATATACAATTGGGTGCCCGAGGGATTTCTTATGTATCCAGGAAACAATCGTTGGCATTTTTGCCAGCAACTTGATAATAGTAAGGTTTTGATCTTCTTTAGACGGATGCGGGTCGAGGCTTTCAGGATAAAATGCAGATAGCGAACAAACCAGCGAACAGAGTTGGCCCATTGGGTGCGACTTTGAAGGAAATCCATCAAAGAACTTCTTCATGTCTTCGTGCACAAGCGTATGCCTGCTTATTTGAAACTGAAAATCGTCAAGTTGCTCCCGCGTTGGCAGGTTACCGTAGATCAGCAGATATGTTACTTCAATAAACGATGCCTTTTCAGCAAGCTCTTCAATGCTGTAACCGCGATACTTCAATACGCCTTTTTCGCCATCAAGGAAGGTGATCTTGCTCTTTGTAGCTCCGGTATTTTTATAGCCAGAATCAAGCGTTACAAAACCGCTCTGATCTCTAAGCTTGGAAATATCAATTGCCTTCTCCTCCTCCGTGCCTATTACTACCGGTAGATCGTACGTTTTCTCGCCTAACTTTAAAGAAGCTGTATCTGACATTATAATTGAGTTATCTGGCAAAATTAATTAAATCTCCATCTTTTGGAAGTTTTTTTAGATGGCCGTTTGAAAATGGCCAGACAGTGAAATTGTAGTTCACGCATTTGTGTTTAGCCGCCATTCTTAAAAGAGAACTATTTGCCTACAAACGGATTTTTAGCCCTCCGTTCACAACAAAACCATCAAGGGGAGCATAGATGTCTGTAAACACGGGGTTGGTAATACTCCCTGAATAAATGTTGCTGAATTTGGTTTGCCTTGTATCTAAGAAGTTTTCAAAGTTCACATATAGCGAAAATGTTTCCCATAGCTTTTCTGCCATAAACCCCGTAGTCCAGTAAGCTTTGCCTGTTGCGCCGGTATTTAGGTTTTGTTTACCGAAATAGTAAGCCTCAGCTCCCACTTTCCACTTATCCTCCACCTCGTACATCAGTACAGAATTTATCCGGTGTGCCGGCGTAAGAGAATTTTGAACAATGCTCATTCCCTCATGAACCTGTGCATCTGTATATGTGTATCCCAAAAACAGTTGAAAGTCATCGAACCCAAGTTTCACATTGGTTTCTGTTCCGCGGGTATCTATATGGCCGTTTATATTTTGCAACTGGTAAGTTTCGGCACTCAGCGGTACCAGGAACGTCGGGTGGTTCAGGTATGTATAAAAAAACAAATGATTGATGCTGAAGCTAACATCACCGCTCAGCGACGGAGTGAAGTTAAAGTCCAGGTTTGCGCCATAGCTTTTCTCCAGCCTGTTTAATGATGGGCTGATTGGCAACACCCCCTCGTAATGGATCCGCTCGCTTTCTTCCGTAAAAATGGTCGGGGCTTTATAGCCAAGGCCGCCACCAAGGCGGGATGAAAGCGTATTACTCACCTTAAACAGAGCCGATATCCGGGGCAGTAATGCCCAGCCGTAATCCGCAACATGATCTGCCCTTAAACCTGTTTCAATATTCATCCATCTGGTAACCGTAAAGGTGTTCTGGACAAAAGCGCCGACTGTGTTCTGGCTATAGTCGCGGGCTAGTGTTGGGCTATTTTGTTCTTCGAAATTATCGGCGAACACATTCAGCCCGGCAATCCACTCGCTCCTGTTGCCAGTAAATGAATAATTGGCTTCACTGAATAGCGACTTCTGCACGCCGCTGAAGCTATAATCCGGCACAGTGATCGCTCTGTCAAAGTAGCCGTAACTTGCTTTTAAATGCACCTGGCTCCTTTCATTCAACACATGCTGAAAAGATAATTGAGAGCTCGCCCGACGGGTTCTGTTCCGTTCAAAGTAGGTGTGCCCAGCATCAGCATCACCTTCAATAAAGTGAATGTCGCCGCCTACGCGGTTTTCAAATGTGGTGTTCAGGCCTACATTCAGGCTGGTTTTCTCCCCCAGGTAGAGAAATATCTTTGGATTGAAATAATACCTTTCGAACTCAGGAATGGCTGTCAGATCAATTCCTGCCGGGTCGTAAGCTGAATTCGAATTTCGCGAAGCAAACAACGTAAGCCCAAGTTTTTCGCTCAGCCGCTCACCATAAAATCCGTTTATGTCCAATCCTCCGGCAGATGTTGCATTCAGGTGAAACCGAAGTTCACGTTCATTCCGGGGAGTTTTTGAGATCAGGTTCACAAGCCCGGCAATAGCGCCGCCTCCGTACAAAGTAGATGCAGAACCTTTGATTATTTCCACTTGCTTCAGGTCCAGAGGAGCAGTTTGCAGCAGCCCCAACCCACTTGCAGCGCCTGAAAATAACGGGAAACCATCTTTTAATATCTGGGTGTACCTTCCATCTAAACCCTGTATTCGGATAGACGCGTTTGCAGATGTCGCCGACGTTTGCTGCGTTTGTATGCCGGTGCTCTCTGCGAGCAGCATCCTGATGTCGCCGGGCTTCATGTTTCCTTTTTCTTCCAGTTCTTCGCCCGCGATAAATTCTACCCTCGTCGGGATACTTTGAATGGTGCGGGTACTGCGGGTTGAGGTAATTACCACCTCATCGATTTCCTGTGCTATGGGGGCAAGCAACACGGCGATTGTGTCTGTTGATGAAGGGAAAACAATGCTATCAGTCCGTGTAAAATAACCTATATAACTGAACCGTACAGGCAACTTCCCATTCGGCAGGCCTTCTATCCTTACGAAACCATTTTGATCAGCAGAAGTAATTTCGCCGTTTATCATTACAGTTGCCTTGGGTAAAGGTTCTGCTGTGCGACTGTCTCTGATCAGAGCTTTAAAAATATTCTGGCTATAGAGTTGTGAACCGCTCAAAACCATGAGCATTAAAAAAACATATTTTTTCATCTGAAGGCTAACCGATTATCAACAAACTTGTCTATAAGATGACATCGTCCGCAAGCCGCAAAACTACACAATCTGCTTCCCTCCTTCGCCGAAGCCGACGGCTGGTTCAAACAAATTCAGGCCATCTTTCTTATTAGCTTAGTTTCAGCAACCATACATGAACATCGGTAAAAAATTAACGGAAAATGTCAAGCCTATAGCCCAAACGGGGCTTATTGCCAAAGCTATTGTGTACTGCCTGCTGGGTTTGCTGGTGCTAATGGCAGCGATGAACATGGGCGGGCATTCTGAGGAGGAGACAGATAAAACAGGCGTTGTAAAATTTGTTTATGACTTACCCGGCGGCGAGATAATTCTTGCGGCCATTGCATTAGGGTTGATCTGTTATTGCATTTGGCGTGGCATCAAAACCTTTCTGGATACCGAACACAAAGGCAATAAAGCAAAGGGTCTGGCGGCAAGGCTTCGGTACCTGTTCAGCGGTTTAATTTATGCGGCACTTGCAGCCTATGCAATTAAGGTACTATTTTCCGGCAGCAACAACTCTGGCGACAGCAAACAAGGTTTGGCGCAGAAGCTGTTGAGCGAACCGATGGGAGAATGGCTTGTGGGAGCCGCAGCATTGATTTTTATCGGAGTGGGAATTTACCAGGTTTTTTATGGGCTATCCGAAAAATATCGGAAACACGCAGACAAAGCCGGAGATGCCAGCACAAAAAGAATTCTACTGATGGCCGGCAAAGTCGGGTATGTGGCAAGAGGCATTGTATGGCTGCTGATAGGGTGGCTTTTCCTCAAGGCCGCTCTTCACTCTAACTCATCCGAAGCAGGCGATACTTCCAAAGCGTTCGGCTTTCTATCGAAAGCATCTTATGGACCCTACCTGCTCTTCATCATGGGGTTCGGGCTGATTTGCTACGGCATCTTTAATTTTGTGCGTGTGCGATATGAAAAGTTCGACTAAGCTCCTTTTACCGTACATCGTTATACAATTGTGACATAACAGTATAGATAATTATTAGTCCAAAACGCTGGAGAATACCTAAATTGCCGTCAGAAACCAATTATTCTCCATGCGCCGTAGAGGTTATTATCTGCTGCTTGCCGGCTTGGCGACTTTATACGCCGTAGACTCTTGTAAATTTGCAACCTCGGCTGCTTCAGAGCCTTCCATCCCCGATACGGTAAGCTACAATTTCGACATCCGGCCTATTTTATCTGATAAGTGCTTTGCCTGCCATGGTCCGGATGCCAACAAACGTGAAGCAGGCCTCAGGCTCGACATTGCCGATTCTGCTTACAAAGCTTTAAAGGAGCATCCCGGAGCCCACGCCCTTGTGCCTGGCAAACCTGAATTTTCAGAAGCATTTCTCCGCATCACCTCAAAGGACACTTCCATGCTGATGCCGCCGCCTTCGTCAAATTTGAAATTGACTACAACGGAGATAAGCTTAATTGAAAAGTGGATCAAACAGGGAGCAAAATATGAGAAACACTGGTCGTTCATCCCACCTAAAAAGCCATCACTACCCAAAATAGAAGATGAGGAGTGGCCCAAAAATCAGATTGACTATTTCATCCTGGCGAAACAGGAAAAAAGAGGTTTGTCGCCCAATCCCGAGTCCGACAAAGAGCGCCTGCTGAAGCGGGTTAGCCTCGATCTTACAGGCTTGCCGCCTACCATTGAGATGATGGACCGCTTTATGGCAGACAAAAGCGCTAATGCCTACGAAAAGATAGTTGATCAGCTTCTCCAAAGCCCAGCTTACGGCGAAAAGATGGCTCTTCATTGGCTGGATATAGCCCGGTACGCCGATTCACATGGCTACCAGGATGACAGCTATCGCAGCCAATGGCCTTGGCGTGATTGGGTGATCCATGCCTTTAACAAAAACTTCTCTTACAAAGATTTCCTGACTATGCAGTTGGCCGGCGATTTGATACCGAACGCCACCAAAGAACAGATACTGGCAACAGGATTCAATCGGAACCATAAGATTACAGAAGAGGGCGGCGTTGTAGATGAAGAGTACCGCATAGAATATGTTACTGATCGCACCAATACCTTTGCCAAGGGAATTTTAGGTATCACGATGGAATGTGCGCACTGCCACGACCATAAGTACGACCCGTTCTCGCAAAAAGAACATTACCAGATGTCCGCATTCTTCAACAATGTAAAGGAAGTTGGGCTTGAGTCGGTGGTGGGCGGACCTGAAACCTACGCCAAGAAGCCGCTGATGGCAATCACCGACAAGGATATTAAAGATGTGTTGAGCTTCATCAACAAACCCGATACAAGCCGGCTGATTGTTTCGGTGATGGGCGACAATGATACGCTGCGAAAAACACACATCCTGAATCGCGGCTCCTACGATGCTCCCGGTGAAGAAGTAGAAGCCGGTACACCCAAATCAATACTCGCCTTCGACAAAAAATATCCGAAGAACCGCCTTGGCTTGGCTGAATGGCTTTTCGACAAACGCAATCCGCTTACATCACGAGTTTTCGTCAACCAGATGTGGCAGGAAATATTTGGAAAAGGAATAGTGAAAACCTCGGGCGACTTTGGCATGCAGGGCGAGCTTCCCTCCCATCCTGAACTCCTGGACTGGCTTGCAGTAGATTTTATGGAGCATGGCTGGAATATCAAGCGGCTGATGAAGCAATTTGTAACTTCCGCCACCTACAGGCAGTCAACAGCAGTTCCTGCTGAAAAATTGAAGGCAGATCCTGATAATATTTTATTGGCAAGAGCTCCACGGGCGAGGCTACAGGCAGAATTTGTGAGAGATTTAGTATTGTCAACCAGCGGGCTGTTGGTGCGCACAGTGGGCGGCCCGAGCGTTAAGCCCTATCAGCCGCCCGGCTTATGGGAACTGGCATCGTCCGGACGAGGGATTCTGAAAACATACCGCCAGGATCACGGCACCGACTTGTATCGTCGTGGCATTTATACTTTCATCAAACGCACGGTTCCGCCGCCAATCATGGGAATTTTCGATGCCAGCAACCGCGACCAGTGTGAGGTGAAACGCCTAAATACCAACACACCCTTACAAGCTTTGGCAATGCTGAACGACCCGACGGTTAATGAAGCTTCGCGAGTACTGGCAGCCAGGCTGGCCGTAGAAAAGACTTCTGTTAAAGACAAATTGACTAAAGCCTTCCGGCTAATCATCTGCCGCAAGCCGAAAGAAAACGAATTAGCACTGCTCAATAACTATTATACCGAGCAATTAAAGACATTCAAGTCGCAGCCGGCGAGAGCAGAAAAACTACTGGCGATTGGGGAGTTCCCGATCCCGGATAACTTAAATAAGGTAAATACCGCCGCCATGATGCAGGTGCTTACAGCAATTTACAACCTGGAGGAAGCCATAACAAAGTCATAGGTATGGATAAAGAAATTATAGAACACGGCTTAACGTTCAACCGGCGGCGCTTTTTGTCGAGGTTGAGCCTTGGCTTAGGAAGCATTGCACTGGGTTCGCTTTTGGTGCCGGATCTCTTCAGCGCAAGTGCCGAGGAGAACGATCTTCCCACCGGCATCCCTCACTTTGCGCCGAAGGCAAAGCGGGTTATCTACCTTTTCCAGAATGGAGCGCCTTCTCAACTGGAGCTGTTTGATTACAAGCCATTGTTGAGGCAAATGATGGGCCAGGAGCTCCCGGCTTCCATCAGAAGCGGGCAAAGGCTCACCGGGATGACTGCTAATCAGGCTTCGTTCCCACTGGTTGGCTCCTTCACGAACTTTGAACAATACGGGCAATCAAGAGCCTGGATTAGCGATTTGCTGCCATACACGTCGAAAGTGGTAGATGATCTCTGCATCGTCAAGTCCATGTACACCGAAGCCATCAACCACGATCCTGCCCTCACCTTCTTCCAAACCGGGGCGCAGCAGGGCAATCGCCCGAGTATGGGCTCCTGGTTGAGCTACGGCCTGGGAAGTGAAAACAAGAACCTCCCATCCTTCACCGTACTCCTCTCAAAAGGAAAAGGCAACAGCCAGGGAGTGTATTCCAAACTTTGGTCGAACGGATTTCTGGATTCTATCCACCAGGGGGTACAGTTCAGCAGTGGCGAAGATCCCGTGCTTTATCTGAATGATCCTGAGGGCATGAACCGCTTTGAGCGGAGGAAAATGCTTGACAAAATTTCAGCGCTGAACCAGTTATCGTACGATGAATTCGGTGATCCTGAAATCAACACCAAGATCCAGCAATACGAAATGGCATACCGCATGCAAACGGCGGTGCCTGATATTATGGACCTTTCCAAAGAGTCGGACGATATTATTAAGATGTACGGGTCCGATTGTATGGTTCCCGGAACTTTTGCGGCTAACTGTTTGCTGGCACGAAAGCTTTCGGAAAACGGGGTACGCTTTGTACAATTATATCATCAGGGTTGGGATCAGCATAGCAACCTCCCCAATGCACTCACCGGACAGGCAAAAGATGTTGATCAGGCATCTGCGGCTTTAGTGACTGATCTAAAGCAAAGAGGGCTGTTGGATGAAACGCTTGTGATCTGGGGCGGAGAATTCGGGCGTACTAATTACAGCCAGGGTAAGCTTACTGCAACCAATTACGGTCGCGACCATCATCCGCGTTGCTTTACAATCTGGATGGCGGGCGGAGGCATAAAGCCCGGCATCGTGTATGGCGATACCGACGATTTCGGTTATAACATCACCAAAGATCCTGTTCACGTACATGATTTTCACGCAACGGTTTTAAATCAGCTCGGGCTGGATCATGAGAAACTCACATATAAGCATCTCGGGCGAAGATATCGCCTTACTGACGTTGCCGGAAAAGTAATAAAAGGCATCATAACATAACCATCCAATGGACCGACGGAAATTTATTCAAAGCTCAACAGCTGCTACAGCGAGCCTTCTCATCATGAAGGATTTGTTTGCGAAAGACAAAGGCGTAATCTATGGGCACAATGACATGCGCTACCGGATGGATGCCAGCTGGGGGCAATTAGATTTTGCCAAATATCCGGTTAACGACTGCCACGAGATGGTCCAGGACAAGAAAGGGCGCATAATCCTCCTTACAAACGAGACGAAGAACAACATTCTTATCTACAACAAATCCGGGAAGCTTTTGGGATCTTGGGGCCACGATTTCCCCGGCGGGCACGGGCTCACCATAGCCGATGAAAACGGAACCGAATATCTCTACATCACCGATATCGTTAAACATCAGGTTTATAAAACCACAATGGATGGCAAAATCCTGCTAACCATTGATCTTCCATTGGATGCCGGGATTTACACAGAAGCAAAGCAATTCCTGCCCACTGAAATAGCCGTTGACACCAATGGCGATTTCTTTATTGCGGATGGCTACGGTGCGCAATACGTGTTGCATTATGATGCTACTGGCAAGCTGAAAGGCTATTTCGGTGGCAGAGGCGAAGGCGACGCTCACCTCGACAATGCGCATGGCATTGTTATCGATCGCCGTTACGGCACACCGACACTGCTGGTAACAGATCGCAAACGCAACTGCTTTAAGCGCTTCAGCATGGACGGCAAACTTCAGGAAGTGATCAAGTTGCCCGGAGCGTGCGTTTGCCGCCCGGTGATCAAAGGCGATCATCTGTACGCAGCCGTTTTGCGTTCTCCGGACATGAAACAGGTTGGCAGCGGCTTTACCACCATCCTTGACAAAAGCAACAAAGTAGTCTCAAATATCGGCGGAACAGAACCGGTTTATAAAGACGGGCAACTTCAGCCAATGGCGCAGGCCGAAAAAATATTCGTCCATCCGCACGATGTTTGTGTTGACGACGACGAGAACCTGTATGTAGCGCAATGGGCATCCGGCAAAGTGTATCCTTATAAATTTAGAAGAGTTTAGTGCCGCCCTTCACTCCAAATCTTTTTACGTTTTAAATGAAAGCCAGCCACAAGGGTTTAGCAGGGAACATTCTATTTGCGCTCAACATTTTCATCGTTTTCCTCCTGGTATTTGAATCTAGGATTGTGGTTCCGCAGTGGCTGCAGCCGCTGGGCCGGATGCACCCGATGTTCCTCCACTTCCCCATCGCAATCCTGATGCTGGCTATGCTGATGGAATTCTTCCGCTTCAGGACTGCCTACCGCACACAGGAATTCTATCAAAGCTTTACCACCAATCTACTCCTGGCGGGATTATTTACATCAGCCATCACCGTTATCATGGGGCTGGTGCTTTCGCACGAAAAAGGCTATGAAGGCAGTGCTTTGCAATGGCACAAATGGTCGGGCGTGAGCATTGTATTCATCACCTCGATAATTTACTGGAGCAGACATTCCACCTGGTACAAAGTGCCTGTGGCGAAAACAGGGGCTTTTTTAACTTTTATCTGCCTGCTCTTTGCCGGGCATTACGGTGCTATCCTGACACATGGCGACAATTTCATATTAGCACCTATCGCATCTGAAGAAGCGCCCGTCCCTTTGGAGCAGGCGATGGTTTTCAACGACGTTATCAGTCCGATTTTAAAGCAGAAATGCATTAGCTGTCACAATCCTGATAAGATAAAAGGCGGGTTAATTTTAACCGATTCGGCATCTGTGCTTCAGGGGGGTAAAACAGGTCCGCTTTTTATAGCAGGGAACCCTGAGATGAGCTTGTTGCTGCAAAGGCTGCATCTTCCTGAAGACGACAAGAAGCACATGCCCCCCAGAGGCAAGACTCAGTTGAGCGAGGAGGAACTCGCCCTATTGTATTTGTGGGTAAAAGAGAATGCCTATTTCAGCAAGAAGGTTGTTGACCTGGCGCCAACCGATTCCTTACGCTTGCTTGCTTCTAACAGATTAGGTGGTGGAAGCGCAAACACAGAGGAATTCGCCTTCGCTGCGGCGGATGAAAAAACCGTCCGTGAACTAAACAATAACTACCGGGTTATCGCTCCATTGGCTAAAGGATCGCCAGCCTTATCTGTCAACGTCTACAACAAGGCTTCGTACACCCCGAAAGTGCTTGAAGATTTAACTCCGATCAAAACACAGATCATTTCGCTGAACGTGGATAACATGCCTGTGAAAGATTCGGAGCTCCGCACGATTGCAGGTTTTGAAAATCTGCGAGAGCTGAACCTGAACTTTACCGACATCACAGGAAAGGGCCTTCAACATCTCACAGCGCTGAAGAAGCTGAAAAGCCTTTCGCTTGCCGGGACAAAGATGAGCTACGCCGCATTTAAACAACTGCCTGCGTTTACGAGCTTGCAGAAAGTGATTGTTTGGGAGACAGGATTGAAAGATACCGAAATTGAAAGCCTTCAGAAATCGAATAGGAATGTCCAGATAATTTCCGGATTTAAGGATGACGGAAAACCGATAAAGCTTAACCTTCCTACTTTGAAAAATAAGGCTACGGTCTTCGCAGATGTGCTGCCGCTGGAGCTGGAACACCCGATTAAAGGTGTTGAATTGCGTTACACCTTAGACAACACAGAACCCGACAGCCTTAAATCCGCCAAATTCAAACCTGGTACTTCGATAAAAGAAAACGCAACAGTGAAAGTTAAAGCTTTCAAAGAAGGATGGATCAGCAGCAATGTGGCTGTGTTCAATTTCCAGAAGAGCCGCTTCAAACCAGACAGTATAGAATTCCTGAGCCCACCTGACGATCGCTTCAAAGGCGACGGCGCTCGCAGCCTTGTAAACGGGCTTTCGGATAATTACCCTATTAAAACGAGTGATGAGTGGATTGGGTTTACAAACACCGACCTCAACGCTTTGCTGAAGTTTAAAAAGCCAAAAACAGTCTCTTCGGTTTCGTTAAACATTATGATTGACGTGAATGGAGAAGTCCACCCGCCGGCATCTATGCAGGTCTGGGGCGGCAGCGATAAATCTCACCTGCGATTATTAAAGTCTGTAGTACCTCAGCGGCTAACCGCCAGAGACACGGTTAAGAAAGGACAAAAGCTAAACACAATTGTATGTAAGTTTAACCCTGTAGCTGTGAATTACCTGAAAGTTGTCGCGGTAAGGCAAACCCATTCATTGAAGGAAACTATTGCTTCAGAAAAAAAGGCTGAAGTTGCGAGGAAGCAAAAAGAAGCTGAAGCTAAGAATCCCGGAAAAGGAAAGAAGGGCAAAAAAGGCAAAGGCAAGAAAAAGAAAGCCGCTGCAGATAAAGCTAAAGCCGCCACAAAGAATAAGGTTAAAGTGCCTCCGCCTAAGCCCAAAAAGCCTCAGCCCGCTTCGCTTTTTGTAAACGAGATTTTGGTGAACTAACCCGAATTATTACTGCTGGTAGCTTGGCAACTCATTTCAAAATGAGTTCGTACTGTAGAAAACAACTCATTTATGAAAACCACGACTTTAACAAAAATGATTATGGCCGTCGCCGTTGTGGCTTCGTCCTTTACATCCTGCAAAAAGGATAAAACTCCGGACCTTATCAAGAGGACCACGGCAACACTCTCAGGCGCTCAGGAAGTGCCGGCAAACAGCAGCACCGGCACAGGCACGGCTCAAATCAGCTACGATCCCACAGCAAAAACTATCACCTACACAATGAGCTGGCAATTGGGTTCATCCACCGCAACCACGGCAAACATGCACTTTCATGGCGCAGAGGATGGTACTGATATTAAAAGTTCCCCTGTAACAATTGGCATTACCGGTTTTGCAACGGGCAGCTCGGGTACAATTACGGGAACAACACGTGCTCTCACAGATGCCGAAGCAAACCAGCTGTTAGCAGGAAAGTGGTATCTGAATGTGCACAGCTCAACTATTCCGGGTGGAGAGTTAAGGGGAAATATTAAGTTCTAATAATGTCTGGAGGATGATTTAGATAGCAGGCCAACAGGCCTGCTTTTTTGTTTGCCTTCGCTCAAAGGGGATCAGCTCGTACAAGCCAAGAGGATTGCCTCCTAACTTTTTATCGATTTTACAAACGCAGCAATTTTCCCAAGATAATCGTCCCCGGTTCCCAGCATCTTCACAAACGCACTTCCTACAATCGCTCCCCGGGTATATTCAGAGGCTTTATCGAAGGTTTGCTTATCGGATATCCCAAAGCCGATCATGGTTGGATTTTTAAGATTCATGTTTTTTATCCGCCCGAAATACTCTTCGGTAGAAGCAGAAACATCAAGGTTCTTGCCGGTGGTAGCGGAGGATGAAAGCAGGTAAATAAAGCCATTGCTCAATCCGTCAATTTTCCGAATGCGCTCCTCAGAAGTTTGCGGCGTTACCAGAAAGATATTGCTCAGGTTGTACTTGTCGAAGCAATTACAATACATTTCTTCGTACTCATACATCGGAAGATCGGGCACAATTACGCCATCAACTCCAGCCTCCGTCGCAGAGGCGCAAAATTTCTCTACGCCATACTGAAGCACCGGATTAAAATATCCCATCAAAAGCACCGGAATAGAAACACGTTTGCGCAACTCTTTTAACTGTTCAAATAGAAGTTCCAAAGTCATTCCATTTTTTAGCGCCACCTGCGAGCTTTCCTGGATCACTGGGCCATCGGCAACCGGATCTGAGTAGGGAAAACCAATCTCTATGAAATCAGCTCCGGACTTCTCTAATTCAGCGGCAATATCAACCGTGCTGTCGAGGTTCGGGTAACCTGCAGTGAAATAAACGGAGAGTATGGGTTCTTTTTTGGTATCGAAAAGAGTTTTGAGTCGGTTCATTTGTTAGGTGAAAGGTGAAAGGTGGAAGGTGGAAGGTGGAAGGTGGAAGGTGGAAGGTAACGAGCAAACGCCTTATGCCCTAAACCCTGAACCTTACACCTCATTTACAAATTAAAATATTTCATATAAGTAGCTAAATCCTTGTCGCCGCGGCCTGAGAGGCAAACCACAACAGTTTCGTTGGCCTTAAAGGTCATTTTTTCGAGTTGCGCTAATGCGTGCGAACTTTCTATAGCCGGGATGATGCCCTCCAACTGAGCTAGAAGCCGGCCCGCTTGCATGGCTTCATCATCCGTGATGCTTACGTATTCTGCACGCTTCACTTTGTACAGGTGGGCATGCTGCGGGCCGATGCCGGGATAATCCAATCCCGCAGAAATGGAATAAGGCTCAATCACCTGCCCGTCGGCTGTTTGCATCAGGATGGAGCGGCTGCCGTGCAGCACGCCTTCTTTCCCCAGCATGGTTGTAGCCGCCGACTCTCCGCTGTCCACGCCCTTGCCCGCAGCCTCTACAGCCACTAGTTTCGCGTTAGCATCATCCAGGAAATGATAGAACATTCCGGCTGCATTGCTTCCACCACCTACACAGGCGAGGACATAATCAGGACTCTCGCTGCCGGTTTTTTCTTTAAGCTGCCAGCGTGTTTCCTCTGAAATTATAGACTGGAAGCGAGCAACCATATCCGGATACGGATGCGGCCCAACTACCGACCCGATGATATAGTGCGTGTCAACAGGATTATTGATCCAATCACGCATTGCTTCGTTAGTGGCATCCTTTAGAGTTTTGCTGCCCGAAGTAGCGGGAACAACTTTGGCTCCCATCATTTTCATGCGGGCCACGTTCGGTGCCTGACGCTCGATGTCAATTTCACCCATGTAAACCACGCATTCAAGCCCTTTCAGTGCACAGACAGTTGCTGTTGCTACTCCATGCTGACCGGCACCGGTTTCGGCTATGATGCGTTTTTTGCCGAGGCGCTGCGCCACAAGGATCTGCCCGATGGTGTTATTGATCTTATGCGCACCGGTGTGGTTGAGGTCTTCGCGTTTGAGGTAAATGTTGGCACCGTACCGCTCTGAAAGCCTCTCAGCTAAAAATAAAGGCGATGGCCGTCCTACGTAATCCTTCAAAAGCTGCTGAAACTCTTCCTGAAAACCAGGCTCATGCATAATCTCCAGATATTTAGAGCGTAACTCCTCCACGTTGGGATACAGCATTTCGGGAATGTAAGCTCCGCCGAAATCGCCATAGTACCCCTTTTCGTTTACATGATAATTCATAGTCTTTTTGTACTCTGCCCTACGGCAGGAAAATTCTTTATTTGTTCAAATGCCTTTGTAAGCTTTTCCACATCCTTTAGGGCAGGCAAAACTTCAAATTTGCTGTTCAGGTCGATGGCATACAGCCGCTCATCGTTAATCAAAGCTATTTTACTCAGATTATCCGGACCGATACCGCCGCTCAAAAAGTAAGGCTTGGAGTAGGGATAGTTTTTAAGTTCGTTCCAGTTAAACGATATGCCCGAACCGCCATATTCAGGAACTTTCGTATCGAAAAGAAAATAATCTGTGCACTCAAGGTAAGGCTCAGTCACATAAAAATAAAAGCCCTCATGCACACCAAAAGCTTTTATCACCTCAAGCCCGTCTTGCTGCAGCGTTTTGCAGAAAACCGGTGTTTCTTCGCCATGTAACTGTACGGCGTCCAACCCGTAAGCAATAACAGTGTCTTTGATTTCCTGATAAGAAGCATCCACAAAGACGCCTGTCTTTTTGATGTGTGGCGGTAGCTCGCGGAGGGCACTCATATCAGCCTTTCCAACATAACGCTTGGATTTCGGATAGAAAATGAATCCCAGGTAATCGGCACCCAAAGCAGCCACCGCCTGGATGTTTTCTCCATCACGCATCCCGCACACTTTTATCTTCATGCTACTAACTTTTTGAAGCTGCTCAAAGCTTTTTTGCTCATTAAGGATTCTTCTGCCTCGTAATAACAATCAGCAAAAGAGCTTTCCGGCTTGATTGTGTTGATGGCGATAGCGGCATTGCATAGCACCACGTTATTTTGCTCGCTGCTGCCTTCTGTATTCAACACAGTGCTGAATATTTCCGCCGATTCCTGCACCGTGCTGCCGCCTTCTATCTTTTCAGGAGAGATTTGTTCAAAACCTAGCTCACCAATGCTGTGGATGTGTTCGCCTGTATTCGAGAAGGTTTTAAAATCGCAGGTAAGCGAAACTTCATCATACCCTTCCAAAGCATGTAAAATAGTGAATTTTTTGTCCGATTTCTGGTAGATATACGCAAAAAGGCGAGCAAGTTCCAGGCTGAATACTCCAACGAGCTGATTTTTCGGCTCCGCCGGATTTACCATCGGGCCCAGCATGTTAAAAAATGTCTTGACAGCAAGTTCTTTACGGATCGGTGCCACGTTTTTCATTGCCGGATGAAACAATGGTGCGTGCAAAAAGCATATTCCTGCGTCATCCAGAGTTCTTTTAAGCTCACCGGGATCGTTGGTGAATTTGTAGCCGAGGTATTCCATCACGTTAGAAGACCCGCAGCCCGACGACACACCGTAATTGCCGTGTTTTGCAACCTTGTATCCGGCACCAGCCACCACAAACGAAGCAAGAGTAGAAATATTAAAGGTATCCTTACCATCGCCGCCTGTTCCGCAAAGATCAACCAGCTCGTAACCATCAAGACCCGGATCTATGCAAAGTTCCAGCATTGCATCGCGGAAGCCCTCTAATTCGTCAATTGTAATATTCCGCATGCAGTAGACAGCCATAAAAGCTGCCATTTGCGAGTTATTGTATTTTCCTTGCGCCAGGTTAGACAGTATCTCCTTGGCTTCTGTCCTGCCAAAAGTTTTCTGCTCAAAAAGGCGATTTAAGATTTGTTTCATTTGTCATCATATTGGACTTCTTAAAGCATTTGAAGTCTCCGGTTTTGGCACAAAAAAGGGCTGCTTTGCGGCAACCCTTGTTATTTCTTATTAAGAACTCTATACAAATATGGCTTGCCGGGATTTTACAAGTGCCAGCGCCAGGCTTGATATAGGTTTTGAATGCTCATCTTTATACGAGCAAATATGATTAATCTTTTTTTGAACGCAAAGTATTTCCCTCATTTAAAGTCATCTTAAAGACATGAAGCTCGAAAGTTTTCGGGCCTTTTAGTTTTTCTTTATTTTAGGGCGATGAAGGTAAACAAGAACTACAGGCGTTATAGAATCATCCGCCTCCAGCTGGGCAACTTTGCATTCATTGCGGCGGGCGTGCTGATGGCAGCATTCGGACTGAAAGGCTTTCTTATCCCAAACCACTTTATTGACGGTGGTATCGTGGGTGTTTCGCTCTTAGCAACCAACATAACCGACATACCTGTTTCTATTTGGCTGGTTATTTTTAACGCTCCATTCATATTCTTAGGCATCAAACAAATAGGGAAACAGTTCGCAATTACCACTTTGATAGCAATTGTGGCTCTCTCGCTTATTATCTATTTCTTTAATTTCCCTGTAATCACAAACGATAAACTGCTGATATCCATTTTCGGTGGATTCTGCATTGGAGCAGGAATCGGGCTGGCCATGCGGGGCGGATGTGTTCTTGATGGTACTGAGATTATTGCTGTGTACCTGAATCGGAAGAGTGTGCTTAGCATTGGCGATATAATCCTTGTGATAAATATTTTAATATTCAGCGTGGCTGCCTTCGTGCTGAATGTAGAAACGGCATTGTATTCCATCCTAACTTATCTGGCCGCCTCCAAAACGGTGGATTTCATCGTGCAGGGGATTGAGGAATATACCGGTGTTACGGTTATTTCTGCTAAAAGTGAGCAAATCAGAGAAGCCATTATTAACAATCTTGGCAGAGGCGTTACCATTTACAAAGGCGAGCGGGGCTATGGCAGCAGAGGCTACAACGACAAAGAAATGGACATCATTTTTACCGTAGTTACCCGTCTGGAGATTAGCAAGTTGAAGCAGGAGGTGCTGGCAATAGACCGAAAAGCCTTTATGGTGATGAACGTAATTACAGATACAAAAGGCGGTATGGTAAAGCCACGGCCGCTACACTAACATGTCGTTGAGGCTAAAAAAAGGGATCTCCGGCAACGACCTCGGCTTCGGGAACGGCCCGACCGTGAATAACCAGCGGTTGCTGAATAAAGACGGCACTTCAAACATCCGCCGCGTTGGCCTGCCGTTCTTCCGCACTGCGGACAATTACAACGCCCTGATCACGATGAGCTGGGGCAAGTTCCTCCTCCTCATTTTTGCCGCTTATTTAGTAATTAACACCTTGTTTGCCGCTCTGTATGTATGGATTGGTGTTGAGCATTTAGATGGAGCCGATGGCAAAGGCGCAGTGAACCAGTTTTTTGATGCGTTCTTCTTTTCGGCACAGACAATCTCTACGGTGGGTTACGGACACATCAGCCCGCAAGGTATGGTTGCAAGCTTTTTGGCGGCGTTCGAATCCATGCTTGGCCTGCTTGCCTTTGCCCTGGCAACCGGCTTGCTTTATGGTCGATTCTCCAGGCCAACCGCCAAAATCGTATACAGCAAAAACATGCTTATTGCTCCTTATCAGGATGGAAAGGCACTGATGTTTAGATTGGCAAATCTGCGCAGCAGTCAGCTGATTGAGATTGAAGTACAGGTTCTATATTCCACAAACGTGAACGAGAAAGGCAAGATCATGAGGAATTTTGTTCCGTTGGAGTTGGAGCGAAGTAAAATCAGTTTGCTCACGCTGAGCTGGACAGTTGTGCATCCCATTACGGAAGGCAGTCCACTTTTCGGTTTAACTCAGGCGGATATGAACGAAGGAGACGCCGAATTCATGATCATGCTGAAAGCATTTGATGATACTTTTTCCCAGACGGTGCATTCCCGCACATCTTTCGCAAACGAAGAACTGGTTTGGGATGCCAAATTTGAACCGGTGATTTCGAGCGATATTGATGGAGTATCTACGCTTGATTATTCCAAAATGGGAGCATACAAGCTCCTCAACTTCGTTTCATAAAGTCCAGCATCATTCTATATTGCGGGCTCCAGCCGAAATACATATAGCTGATCATCCCGATGTGCTTCTTACGGTTCCTCCAGATTTCCTGAACAGGAACATGAGCTTGCAACAAGTATTCATATAAACAGCCGGATTGTATTTGAATGGCTGGATAGGTGCGCCCGCCAATCAGGATGAGGTGCGGGTTTGAGATGTTGCTTTTGTAAGTTAACGGCGATGCCTTTTTCCACACCTCAGGATCTTCTGTAAACGTGCGGATGAAATCGCGGTAGAAGTCATCGCCCTTTGTGTTGCTTAAATACTGATTCATGTCCAGTCCAAAAGCATCGTCCAAGATCATTCCCCGAATTGGAGTGGCTATTCCTTCTGCTTTAAAGAAGCGTGGATCAGCGTTGATCAGTTCGCCTAAATGTCCGCCCGCAGAATGCCCCATCACAAATATCCTGGATGAATTGCCGCCGTAGCGGGATACATTTTCTTTCGTCCACTTCACCGCACGTGCACAATCCTGCGCCATTTGCTCATACTGAAACTCCGGCGCAAGGCTATAATTAATGATCACCGCTACAACTCCCTTCCGGGCAAAGTTCTTTCCCAGCCAGGAATAAGTTTCTTTGTGACCGCTGTGCCAGGAACCGCCGTGAATGAACACCACAACGTCTTTAGCTTCTCCCTTTATTTTTGGATAGTAAACATCCAGCAGGTTCCGTGTTCCTGCAGCTTCGGAGGAATAAGAAATGTCTTTTACAATCTCAATCCCAAAGCTCTGGATACTGAAAGAAGAAATTACAACGAGGACAAGAAAGTAACGTAACACGGGTTGAAACATACCTTAACTACGGCTTCAGCACCGTTTTAGTTCTAATGTGAGGCTATTTTATCAGCGGATCTTTTTCTTTGGAGAAAAGTTTGTAAACCTGTGTATCGACCCATCCCGGAAAAAGCTTATTCATGAATACAGCAAGTTTGCCTTGGGAAGTCATGATCAACGTGCGCTTGCGGGCTGCAATGCCACCAACAATTATCTCGGCAACTTCTTCTGAGGTCATCATCTTACCTTCATCTAAACTGCTTTCGCCCTGGGATGTGCCGTCTTTAGCGAGAGCCGTGTTTCGGATATTGGAAGAAGTAAAGCCGGGAGCCGCCACCATCACGTGAAGGCCGGTTTTCAGATTCTCTACCCGCAAAGCCTCTAGAAAGCCATTCATCGCGAACTTGGATGCTGAATAGCCCGTGCGTCCGGGCAGCCCGCGGTAGCCGGCGATTGAGGAAACGCCAACTACCGAGCCTTGGGTTTTCAGCAGCTCAGGCAAAGCGTATTTGGTGCAGTAGACCGTTCCCCAGAAGTTTACGTCCATCAGGTTTTTAAACACTAGCAAATCCAGATCTTTGAATAAAGCACGCATACTGATGCCTGCGTTATTTATAAGCACATCAATCCTGTTAAAGGTAAGTATAGCTTGTTTAATCAGATATGCGCACTCGTCTTCCTTTGAGACATCGCATTGCACCGCCACAGCTTTAATACCGTATTTCTGTTCGAGCTCCTCTGTTATCTGGCAAAGCGTTACGTACTGACGGGCGCCTAAAACCAGGTTTGCACCTTGTTTTGCGAACTCTTCTGCGCAGGCTTTTCCAATACCTGAAGATGCACCTGTGATGATTACGGTTTTGTTTGTGAATTGCATAGATTATTTATAGCCAAAATATCCTGTTAAAATATTGAAAGCGTAAGTTCTAACCTCAGCCTTTGTAGAGGATAAATATGTTTGTACTAGCAAATTTTGTAGAAGGTCATAAGCAGCAACATTGCCGGCTACCCGAGGAATTTGAATAGAAAACATATGGGATGTAGCGCCTGTGCTTACCGTGAATGAAGCATCCAACCCATCAAGAATAGAACGAGTGTCTTTGTAATTAAGTAATGTGGGTAAATTTACAATCAACTCTTGACACTTCATGTACAATGCTGTCTTATTGCTGAAAACGCTTGTGTCTCTTAAATCCTGAGATTGAAGTTTCTGATGCTTTTTTTTATTGCGCATCTGATACATCGTAATACCAGATTCATGAAACATCACTTCTAATTCCTTATCCTGATTTATTTCAAATGTGCAGCCACGCTCCATAGAGGGGCTAACCCGAATTAATATTTTTGTTTGGGATTGCGAAGTCTTTGCACGTAGTACAAGAGCTACCAGAAACAAGCTACAAAAGAGGCGGACAAGCATACTATTTTTCAGAAATGCCATAAGGAACACGTGTAGCAATCGATCGTCCAAGCGTTATCTCATCTACATATTCAAGTTCGCCGCCAAAGGCAATGCCGCGGGCAATAGTAGACACTTGAACCTGCAGATCTTTTAAGCGTTTATAGATGTAGAAAATAGTGGTATCGCCTTCCATTGTTGCGCTGAGCGCCAGGATTACTTCTTTTATATCACCGGTTTTTACCCTTTCAACAAGGGTTTCAATATTCAAATCCGATGGGCCAATCCCATCCATCGGCGAAATCAAGCCCCCTAAAACGTGGTAAACTGCATGATATTGATTGGTATTTTCAACTGCCATTACATCGCGAGTATCCTCAACAATACAAATTACAGATTTGTCCCGCTTCACGTTCGAGCAGATCTCACAAACAGGCAAATCAGAAATATTATGGCAGACCTGGCAGAAGCGGATGTTGTTGCGCAGGCTGGTTAAAGCATGGCTAAATCGCTCCACGTCTGCCTGAGGCTCGTTTAAGAGGTGCAAGACCAAGCGCAAAGCCGTTTTTTGCCCCACACCCGGCAATCTTGAGAACTCGTTAACTGCATTTTCCAGCAGTCGCGATGAGAAATTCATTGCACAAAGATAGCACAGCTTGATCGGGAATAAAACGATTTGCCCGCGTTTCTGTTAGGATGCAGGCTTTATACAATCATCATAAAATTATTACATTAGCCACCCTAACCTATTCAACATGTCGCCAGCGATTCTCTTATCATTTATCATCGGATATTTTCTTCTGCTGATCGCGGTTTCGTACTTCACATCCCGCAAATCGTCTGATAACTCTACGTTTTTTATTGCTAACCGGAATTCCAAATGGTATCTGGTGGCATTTGGGATGATTGGGACGGCTTTGTCGGGCGTTACGTTTATTTCCGTTCCGGGGAAGGTGGGCTCGCCAGGCGGAGACCAGTTTGAATACTTTCAGTTCGTGCTGGGCAACGCGATAGGCTTTATTGTAATAGCAACGGTTTTGCTCCCGCTTTACTACAGGATGAACCTGACCTCCATTTATGGTTATATTGAAAAGCGCCTTGGCACCTGGAGCTATAAAACTGCTGCAAGTATATTTTTGCTAAGCCGCACAATTGGCTCTGCATTCCGCTTGTACTTAGTTGTGATTGTGTTGCAACGCTTTATTTTCGACAGTTATAATGTGCCGTTCTGGGCAACTGTGCTGATATCGCTTGCGTTGATCTGGTCGTACACCTTTAAAGGCGGCTTGAAGACAATTATCATCACTGATACGTTGCAGACCGTTTTCCTGGTTTCATCCGTGTTTCTAACCATATATTTTATTTGTACCAGCCTTGGGCTAAATATCCCTGAAACCTTTGAAGCGATTAAGAACAGCAATTATTCCAAGATCTTTTTCTACGAGAACTTTCTTACCAACAAGTTCCACATCAGCAAACAGCTTATCGGGGGGATGTTTGTAACTATTGCAATGACAGGTCTTGACCAGGATCTGATGCAGAAAAATTTAAGCTGCAAGAACATCGGCGAAGCCCAAAAAAACATGTTTACGTTTACTGGAGTGTTTGTGGTGCTCAACTTATTTTTCTTGAGCGTAGGCGCACTCTTATACATTTATGCTTCTAAAAATGGCATAGCTATTCCAACCGACGCAGCCGGCAATCCACGAACAGACTTCCTGTTTCCGGAAATCGCACTGAACCATTTGGCTACAGTGCCTGCAATCATCTTCATGATGGGCTTAACAGCAGCTACTTTCGCGACCACAGACTCGGCATTAACCGCCCTTACCACCTCATTTTGCGTAGATTTCTTAGGCATGAGCAGCAAGGAAAAAGCTGAGCATTCGTCGGCGGTGAGAACCAGGCATTTAATTCACGTGGCATTTTCGATCCTGATGTTCCTGGTTATTATTCTGTTTAACTCGGTAAACAATGCCGCAGTTGTAAGTGCCATATTTACTGTGGCTTCGTACACGTACGGACCACTCCTGGGGCTCTATGGCTTCGGGCTGTTCATGAAAGGGCTTGATTTGCGGGACAAACTGGTGCCGTTTATCTGTCTGATCTCGCCCGGTGTTTGCTACTTCCTGAATGCGAATTCAAAATCATTGCTGGGCGGGTACGTATTTGATAACGAACTTATCCTTGTAAATGGTTTAATTACCTTTGTGGGATTGTTGATTATCAGCAAACCGGCGACAGGCCAAACAAAATTTTAAAATACATAGAACAAGAAATGACAGGTGACGATAAAATAAGAAGTGCGTTTGAGAACAAAAACTGGCAGGAAATCAAAGTAACAGACTCTTGGCAGATATTTAAAATAATGGCCGAATTTGTGGATGGCTTTGAGAAGCTGGCAAAAATCGGGCCTTGTGTATCGATCTTCGGTTCTGCCAGAACACCAAATGACAGCAAGTACTACAAATTAGCTGAAGATATTGCTGCCAAGCTTACGGAGCGGGGCTATGGAGTGATTTCCGGCGGCGGACCGGGAATTATGGAGGCTGCGAATAAGGGTGCGTATGAGGCTGGCGGAAAATCTGTGGGGTTAAATATTGAACTTCCATTTGAGCAATTCCACAACAAATACATCGATCGGGATAAGCTGCTGGAATTTGACTATTTCTTCATCCGCAAAGTGATGTTCATGAAATATTCCCAAGGCTTTATTGTCCTCCCGGGAGGCTTTGGAACCATGGATGAAATGTTTGAAGCTATCACCCTAATCCAAACCGGCAAAATTGCACGTTTTCCAATCGTGCTGGTTGGAAGCGAGTACTGGAAAGGGTTGTTGGATTGGGTAAAATCTACCATGGTTGAAAATAAAACCATCAGCCCTGAAGATCTAAATCTATATCGTTTAGTTGATACAGCCGAGGAAGCAACAGAGCATATCTTCAGGTTCTACGACAAGTATGTTTTGAAGCCGAATTTCTAAAAACAATTTATACGTATAATTTTTTATTTAATTACGTATAACTATATTTGTTGAGAAAGGAGGCACTCATGAATACAAAAGTAACATTGAGCTTTGATGATTCCGTAATCCGCAAAGCCAAAAAATATGCTGCAGATAACAACCTGAGCCTTTCAAGGCTGATTGAATTTCTGTTAACCAAAGTAACTACAAAAGAATATCAGTCTTTAGAAGATTTGCCCATAGCAGATTGGGTTAACCAGGTTGCCGAAGGCCCTGCCATCTACAAAACTAAACAGAACAGCCGAAAGGCTTCCAAAGATGAATTTTTCGCATCTAAAAAATGAACATCTTTTTAGATGCGAATATTCTGGTTTCTGTTTTAAATAAAGAATACCCTCTTTTCACTTTTACCTCAAGAATTCTAAGCCTTTCCGACAGCAAGCGTGTTCAATTGTACACATCGCCGGTGTGCTTGGCGATTGCCTTCTATTTTGCTGAGAAGAAAAGTAAAGCAGCCGTTGCCAAGCAGAAAATCGAATTGCTTTGCAGGCATATCGCTATTGCAGAAAACTCATCAGCTACAGTGATCAAAGCTTTGAAAAACCCCTCCGTTCACGACTTTGAAGATGGCTTGGAATATTACGCAGCACTTGAAAATAAATGCAATTGTATCATTACCGAGGACACTTCCGACTTCTACTTTTCTGACATAGAAGTGCTGAATAGTGTAGATTTCTGCAAGAAGTATTTGCTGAAAAGTTAAAGCAGGTATGCTTCGGGTATGCGGAATTGATCAGTTTCATCGCACCAAATCATGGAGGTAATCAGCCATCTACCTTCAATATAGATGTACTGAATATAGTTTACCCCTCTCATCCAGGGCTTAGCCGGATCACTTGCAGAGCTATGCTCATACACACTAATTCGCTGGGCAGATTTGCAGAAAAGCTCAGTCTGATCGCTAATTTCCTGCTGAGCAAACTGGCTGATATTGCCCGATTCTATTTGCTTCATCAAGGCCTGGCTAAAGCTTTGAACAGTAAAATCCACCGGCTTATCGAAGTTGTTATTAATCAGCTTTCCATCGCCATAAAACAACTCCTGCAGCATATCGAAATTTGGATAGTGCTCGGCGTTGAAGGATATGCTTTGATAAAAGCGCTCAGTTAAATGGTCAATTTCCGGGATAGTCATAGTGGTAAATGAATTTAATTAACACGCCAAGGCGGATTTGGTTCATCCGAACAGCCGTTTCAACAAGGATTCTTTTAACCCAACATACAATCCATCCTCCCGCACTTCCACAGGATACAAGTCAATGTAATCCCCTTGCCCTGGATTCCCTCTGCCTGTTCTCAGATCATATTCATAGCGGTGATATGGGCAAATCAACTTCCCCTCCTTGCAAGTTCCGTATCCCAGCGCTGCACCTGCGTGAGGGCAATATGGCTGTGTGGCAAAGAACTCCTCTCCTACTTTAATAACACAGATCTTTCTGCCGGCCGCATCCGCGAAGCGCACGAAGTCATTAGCCTGTAATATCTCCTTGCCGAAAACCTTTACCCAATTCATGTTAGTGCCAATAGGTATATTTGCAGCCTTAAAATTAAACAATGCCGCACCAAATACCAGCCGATGGAACTTTATTGCCGCTCATGGAAGAGTTCTACACCATCCAGGGCGAGGGCTTTCACTCGGGCAAGGCTGCGTATTTTATTCGCTTGGGCGGCTGCGATGTGGGATGCCATTGGTGTGATGTAAAAGAAAGCTGGGATGCTGAACTTCACCCCTTGACACACGCCGACCAGATTGTGGCAAATGCCAGCCTTCATCCCGGCAAGGCCGTGGTAATAACGGGCGGCGAGCCACTTATCTACAATCTTGATTACCTTACCTCGCAGCTGCAACAGCGAGGCATTAAAACCTTCATCGAGACATCGGGAGCTTACCCTCTCTCAGGCCATTGGGACTGGATTTGCCTCTCTCCTAAAAAATTCAAATCACCGCGATTGGATGTTGCGCCGCACGCCGGCGAGTTGAAGGTAATTGTTTTCAACAAGAGCGATTTTGAATGGGCTGAGCAATACGCAGCGCTGGTATCGCCCGGGTGCAAGCTTTACCTTCAACCGGAATGGTCAAAGCACCAAGCCGTGCTGCCGCTCATCATAGATTATGTAAAGGCGAACCCGAAGTGGGAAATCTCCCTCCAAACACATAAGTATCTCAACATCCCTTAATCTTCGGTAAAATAAATTGCGCAAATTCTTGTTTAGGTAAGCAGCAGCGATAATACCGCTGTTATTTCTAACTTCATGGCGTAATCTGTACTGGGAAAATGAAATTTTTATTAGCTCTTGTTTTTAGCTTTTGTGCAATTCAGTCATCAGCTCAAAAGAGCATACAATCTAAGAACAAGTCGGCGCAACGGGCATATGAGCAGGCCGGGCAGTCCTTATCGCTCAACTTTTATGACCAGGCGATTGAGCAGCTAAAAGATGCAATAAAAAACGACAGCGAGTTTGCTGCAGCCTATCAGCAGTTAGGCGATGTGTATCGCAAAAAACAGGACTATGCATCGGCCAAGCCCAATTACCTAAAAGTACTTTCCATTGACCCTGAGTTCTATCCGGGCACTTACCTCGGTCTCGGCGAAAGCGAACTAAATACCGGCGATTACCAAAACGCACTTCAGCACTTCACAAAATATCTCGCTTATTCTAACATTTCTGATGCGAGCAAGAAACTCGTTTCTAAATATGTAAAGGACTGCCAATTCAGCATTGAAGCTATTAAAAAGCCGGTGCCATTTAAGCCGGAAAACCTGGGAGCTTCCGTCAACACAAAAGATCAGGAATATTTGCCTGTAGTTACTGCAGATGAAGAAACGCTCATTTTTACCCGTCGGAAAAACAACATGGAAGACTTTTACAAAAGCGTAAAGGTGGACAACCAGTGGAGTAATTCTCAATACCTGAGCAAAGACATTAATACCGACATTTACAATGAAGGTGCTCAGTGCATCTCACCAGACGGGCTTTATCTTTTCTTTACAGGATGCAACCGTCCTGATGGAATGGGCCGATGTGATATCTACGTCTCCCGCCGCGAAGGCAAAGGCTGGAGCAAACCATTTAACCTTGGCGCACCTGTAAACACGCCGGGTTGGGAATCGCAACCTACGCTTAGCGCTGATGGACGGATCCTTTACTTCACCAGCACCCGCCCCGGCGGATTGGGCGGGTATGACATTTATCGCACTGAGTTAAAAGAAGGCGGTGCCTGGAAAGTTCCGGTGAATTTAGGACCGCTGATCAACACTGCGTACGATGAGCAGTCGCCTTTCATCCATCCCGATGGGCAGACGCTTTACTTTTCCTCTAATGGCTGGCCGGGATTTGGAAGCCGCGATATTTACATCAGCCGGAAAGACGCTAACGGTAACTGGCAAAAAGCAGAAAACCTCGGCTATCCAATCAACTCATACGCAGAGGAAGCAGGTTTAACACTCAGCAGCAACGGCAAAAAGGCATTCTTTTCAGCCGATAAACCGGGCGGACAGGGCGGATTAGACATCTACTCATTTGACATGCCTGAAAACCTCCGTCCAAAGCCGGTTACATACGTTAAGGGAGCCACTTTTGATAAAAAGACCAAAGAACTTGTTGGTGCAGAAATTAAAATCACAAACCTGGCTGACGGGTCCTTGATTTATGATGATTCGTCGGATGAAGAAACGGGACAATTCCTCGCGACTATGCCAGCGGGAAAAAAGTACGGACTTACCATCAAAAAAGAAGGCTATTTATTCTACTCTCAGAACTTTACCCTTGATAAACCCGCAAGTATAACTAAGCCATACTTGCTAAACGTTCCGTTGGAGCAGATAGAAGTTGGCGCAATGGCTGTTCTAAACAATGTTTTTTTTGAGACAAACAAGTTTACTTTACTGCCGGAATCGAAGGTTGAACTCCAGCAACTGATTTCATTTCTGAACACCAATCCAAAAGCTTCGATTGAAATATCCGGACATACCGATAATGTAGGCGATGACAAAGCAAATCAGTTACTTTCTCAAAATCGTGCAAAAGAAGTCTATAACTTTTTATCAGCCAACAAAATCCCGCCAGCAAGGCTGGTTTACAAAGGCTACGGAGAAACACAGCCAATTGCTGATAATTCTACCGAGGAGGGCCGACAAATGAACCGTCGCACAGAGTTCAAAATTTTCAGAATAGCTCTTTAATTCCAGCCTTAGACCAACTTATCGTGCTAGTTAAATTTCAGCCATAGCAGATTTTTAAATTTGCTTGTAACGCTTGGTGGTATCGGAGCGTCTTATTGCTGATGAAAAAATTTACCAAAACCTTAGTATTTATTTTTTTAGCATTATTTATTGTGGCCGGAGCTTTGCTCGGGTATGTAAAGTTTGCCTTACCCAACGTCGGGCCATCGCCCAGCCTAGTAGTTGAACCTACTCAAAAACGGATCGAACGGGGCCGCTACCTTGCCAATCATGTAACCGTTTGCATGGATTGCCATTCTACCCGCGATTGGACTAGATTCGCAGGCCCATACAAACCCGAAAGCCTGGGTGCTGGCGGAGAAAAGTTCAGCCGTGAGCTCGGATTTCCCGGCAACTTTTACGCTCCAAATATCACTCCTTCGCACCTGGGTAGTTGGACTGACGGCGAAATCTTTAGAGCAATTACAAGCGGTGTAAACAAAGACGGCAAAGCGCTCTTCCCTGTAATGGGATACCTGAACTTTGGGAAGATGGATAGGGAGGATATCTACTCAATTATCACTTACATTCGCACCCTGCCGAGTAAAGACACCAATCCTCAAGCCTCAGAGGCAGATTTTCCGATGAACTTCATCATCAATACCATCCCATCTAAAGCAACCCTCACACAACTCCCCCCAGAAAACGACCAGGTAGCATATGGAAATTACCTGGTTAACGCAGCTTCTTGCGGAGATTGCCACACCCGTCAGGAAAAAGGCAGCCCTGTTGCAGGAATGGAGTTTGCCGGCGGCTTTGAATTTAACTTACCTTCCGGGATCACCTCGTCTGCAAACATAACACCGGATAAGAAAACCGGAATTGGCGAGTGGAGCAAGGAGCAGTTTGTTAGCCGCTTTAAGATGTTTGCAGACTCCAACTACAAAGCACCGGCGGTGGGAAAAAAGGATTTTCAAACTGTTATGCCATGGGCGATGTACGCTGGCATGAAAAAAAGCGACCTTGAAGCTGTGTATGCTTATTTGAAAACTTTAAAGCCAATTCAGAATCAGGTTGTAAGGTTTAAACCCTCATCACCTGCTAACAGCGCTCTGAGCTCGAATCTCTGATAACAGTTTGGGGTGAGTTGGAGAACTTACCGATCCAGATAGCCCCATTCTTGCTTTCATATTTGTCTAAAAGGCCATTCTTATGTAGCTCCAGAAGAGTTTCTGTAGCTTCTTCAAGGCTGATATTACTTAAAAAAGCAAACTCCTTGTTGGTCATGGTCGGAAATTGTTCAAACAGGCTTTGGGGGGCTGTATCTATAGTTTCCTTCTGAGCGAAAGGTATAAGTTGATGTATGATTTCCTCAAACTTTTCATAAGGTTGGAAACCTTTGATAGAGACCTGCTGTCCATCTCCGTCATAAAAAAACAGGGTAGGGAAACTGGTTACATTCAAGTCCTGGGCAAGCTTTAGGTCTTCGCGGAAAAGCTCCTGAGCAGGCCCTTCAAAATCCCGAAGCAGCCTTGCAGAATCAAGCCCTACGTGGAATGCAGCCCGCTCCAGGAACCTCCACTGAATGATATTCTTCTTTTCAAGAAATACCATCTCCTTAATACGACGCAGAAATAAAATCGCCAGGTCAGTGTCCTGCATTTGGGCGGCTTTAAAAGCAATGGACGGCGGGTAAGAAGAGGTGAGCGGATCTTCAAGCCAAATATCTCCATCAAGTGGGATTTCGTGGCAAGCACAAACTTCTTCCCAATGCTTAGCTGCATCCGAAGGCTTCTGAATTTTGCCTTTGGTGTATTCGTCCCAGGATGGAAGCAGCCCCCCCATACGGTATTCAATATTCAGGTAATTGCCGTATTCGAGTTTCAGCTTGCGCAAAAGCGGCTGAATTATCCAGCACGTTGAACAAATAGGATCCGTGAAATAAAGAACGTTGATCAGTTTGCCTTCTTCGGAAACGCCACTCCTCTGCGGAATTAGCGGCACCGGTATATCATCGTCGTTTTGTCCCAAAGGATCCAAAAAGACACGCTTCAGCTCACGGCCTAAAGCAGTATGTTTATGAACTTCCTGAGCCCGCATGTTGTAGTAACGGCTAAAAGCATCGGTATAACTTTTCGACTCAGAAAGGCTGGTTGCAAGCGTTTGTGCGTCTACAATAGCATTGGTTGTCCCTGCACTTGTAAAAGGAAGGGCAAGGTGGGCCGCGTCGCCGATAAGTACCACGTTCTCATGATGAAAGGACGGCAAAAGATCGAAATCCCGCGTATCCCAAACATAACTTGTAGAAAAATCATTGCTTGAAAGAATTTCCTGAACTTCCTCCGGAAACTTCTTCAGCAATTTCCTGCAGAACTTTCCTAAACCCTCAGGAGTGGGTTCTTCTATGTCTGAGATTGAGGGGTCGTACTGCAGAAACCAGACGAACTCATCGTTGGCAGTAGGGATTAATCCAAACGCCAGCCCTGTGTCGCCGTTCTGAAACTTGGTAAAAATGCTTTCATGTGTTTTCGAGAGCTTTTCGCTCGTTGCGATACCCACCACTTCTTTGACCTGAATTGGGGTAAACTCCACCGGTCCCAAAATCAGGCCTCTCACTTTGGAGTTTCCACCATCTGCACCCGCAAATACATCGCCATACTCCACCTCGCCATTGGTAAAAACTGCCGCAATCACCTTGCTGCCTTCGTACAAAAAGTGCGAGAATTTACGGCCTTCTTTGAAGTTTTCGGCACGGAGAAGCGAATGCAAAAACCGGATGAGTTCGCCTCGTTTGATGCATTGCCATGAATTTAACTGCAAGTGCTTTATCTCTTTCCCGTTAGGGCGGCGAAGGCTGTAGGTGTGAAGCCTTTTGCCGGGAAGCACTACACTTCTATCAGCACTTAACTCATTTAAAATAGTCAAGCCGTCTGTGTGCATCAAAAACGCATGCCCTTTTATAGGCATTCCTACTGTACGTTCGTTTACTACAACGTCTATACCTTTTTTTTGTAAGAAAACTCCGAGGGTCAATCCGGCAATGCCGCCACCAATAACTACTACCTTCATAAAGCGTGCACTGTCGTTTTCATTCTTGCTAATGCTTCTGTTAATATATCCTGTGAAGTGGCAAAACTGATGCGTATGTAGTTGCGAGCACCATCACCAAACCACTGTGGCAACCCGGGCACAACTGCCACTTTAGCGATATTAAACAAAATTTCGTGCATTTCTGCACTCGTTTTGCCGGTTCCTTCAATATTTATGAAAGCCACGTAACAGCCTTGCGGGGCAATGCAGCTAAAGCCGGGGATCGCATTCAGATTGGAGACACATAAGTCTCGCATTTGCTGAAGATGCTGCAAGAACCCGTTAAGCCAATAATCGCATTTTTCTAAAGCGGCTGTCGCTGCAACCTGCGAAAGCACATTAGCTCCATGTATGGTAGAGCCATGAAGCGAGGCAGCAAAAAGCTTTTCAAAAATCTCCTTTGTGTGTGCCATTACAGCGCCAATGCGAAGGCCCGCCAAGCCAAAAGATTTACTGAAACCTGTTACTGTAACAGTACGATCGCGTACATCCGTGTTCAGAGAAGCTATGCTTGTAAACACATTTGGCGTAAAGACAATGTCGCTCCAAATTTCATCAGACAATATGAGCAGATTATGCCGGCAGGCGATCTCGCCTAAAGCTTCCAGTTCCTCCCTTGTGAAAACTTTCCCCGTAGGATTAAGAGGATTGCACAGGCATATAAGCTTTGTTTTAGCAGTGATAAGATCCTCTAACGGTGAAAAATCTATGCTGTCGGTAGTCGGCGGAATGGGAAATGCTACAGCCGTTGCACCGACAGCCTCAACAGAATACCGAAAAAGAAAATCTACCGGATTGAAAATTATTGCTTCATCTCCTGCTGATAAAAAAGCTTTACAGGTTATGTAAATGCCAAAAGCAGCGCTATCGACAGGAAAAACCAGTTCCGGCTGAGCAGGGATGTGGCGCTTTTCCTGGAAATATGCAGCCATGCTTGCTTTGAACTCGGGCAAGCCTTCGGGTGGGCCATATGAAAAATACCGCTCAGCTGCGAAGCGCTTGATTGCCTCCGCAATTTCGGGTGCGCAGGGAAAGTCCGGGTCGGCTGCCGTTAATGGAATTATGCCTTGCGGCACCGAGGCCCAACGCAAATTGTAGGCTCGCCTTTTCAGAATTTCTAAATCGACAGAGGCTGAGGAAAAAAGGTTCAGGTCAGACAAGGGCGGTTATCGGCTGTTAGTTTGGGCTTAATTCATCAAGCATCTGAATAAACCTTTCCTTTTCGAAAGGCTTAATAATGAAATCTGAAACGGTATTGATCCTCTTCGATCGTTCAATATCGTGAGGCGAGATAGATGATGATGCAAGATAGAGCCTGACCTTGTTCAGCATATCGGGATTCAAGGCATTATACTCTTCCAAAAACTCCCAGCCATCCATAATGGGCATGCTCAGGTCCAATAGCACAATTTCCGGCCATTGCTCCTTTTCATTCTGTATAGATTTTAGCTTTTCAAGCCCCTCCTCCCCATCCTTAAAAACCTGAACATTTTCAACCCTGCCTGTAGATTGGATAATCTTCAATGTCAGGAACACGAAAATTTCATCATCATCAATGATAAACAAGTTTTTAATTGGCTTCATCAGTTCTGATTTGCAAATTCAATGTAAAAGGTAGATCCTTCATCAGGAGTGCTCTCCGCCCAGATCTTACCTCCCATAGCCTCAACCTGGGTCTTTGTCATGAACAAACCAAAACCTTTACCATCCGGATTGCGATGAAATACTTTTCCAATTTTAAATAAATTATCTTTATGTTTTGTCAGGTCCATTCCTAAGCCGTTGTCCTGGATAGACAATATAATTTTATCTTCCCGCCTGGTAGTCCGGATTATGATGTGAGGCTTACGCTTGGGAGATTGATATTTCAGTGCGTTGCTTAGCAAATTGTGAAATATGCTAAACATATATTTAGGAGGAGAATGTATTTTATTAGCTTCAGTGATATTAAGTTCTATAACAGCCTCCGACTTGTCTACTTCCGCTCTCAGTCCTTCCTTGGTACGCTCCAGGCAATCCCTCAGGCAAACCTGTTCAGAGCTAACTTCAAGATCCTGCTTAATCTGAATAGATTCCACCAATTCATTAAAAGTGCTGTGGATGCTTTCAATAACCGGATTTAACTTTGAAATCAGAAGCTTTCTCTCAGCGTCGTCCTGGCTTTCTTCAATAAACTTGGCCAGCATAGACATATTTACCAGCGGAGCCCGGAGGTTATGGGATACGATGTTACAGAAATCAACCAGTTGCACGTTTTGAGCCGAAAGCTGCGCCAGCATTTCGGTTTGTTTCTCTTCAAGGTGTTTACGGTCCGTGATATCGATTCCAAAGCCGATCACCATAGCAAGTTCGCCCTTGTCGTCGTAAACCGGAAATAGTCTGCGGAGGTGCGTAATGGTATTGCCTTCAGGATCTTTTAAACTATCCTCCCACCTTATTTCTTTCGCATTGTTCTTGATCTCGAGAAACTGCTTGCGGCGCATCTCGGCTATTGATGTATCGCGATTGCGATAAGCGGCATACTCAAAATCATCTTTTCCAATGATGTATTTACGAAACTCATCATTTTTGATAGCTCCCGGATTAGCGAAAATGTATTTATGCTCAGGGTTAAAAACTACGATGTCGGTTGGAAGCTTATTAAGGATGTTTTCGTAAAATTCCTTTTGCTTATGGAGATTTCGGTTAGATTCATCGGTTTCGTGGCTCAGTACCTGGTTAATCTCGCTAACTTTATTGACTTCCGAACGCAAGTTCAGCAGCTTTCCAATTTGCCTTCCCAAAATACGCAAGCCGTTGCTTTGGGTTTTTGTCAAGGTACGCGGATGCAGGTCAAGCACGCACAGGTTGCCTATAACAAGATCATTTTCTAACACAATGGGTATTGCCGCATAAAAGCGGAGGTTGTGGCCTTTTATAGCAGATGTCCCGCTAAATTCCATTTCGGCGCTGACATCCGGAATAATTACAAGATCATTGTTATCAAGATGATAGGTACAGAATGACTCTTCCCGCGGCACCTCAGTAATTTCCAAGCCTTTCTTAGCCTTAAACCAAGCTCGCTTTCTATCAATGAACGCAATCAGTGCGATAGGCACATCGCATATTTGCGCTGCAAGGTTTACAATGTCGTCAAAATCCTCTTCCGGTCCAGTATCTAATATTCTGAGATTGAGAAGTGCGGAAAGCCTCTCCTTTTCATTTGCAGGTATTGTACTGTTTTGTATTGACACGGTAATTGGTTAAACAAATATATTGTTTACGCAGCGCAATTAAACAAGTTCCGGTAAATAGCTCACGCACTTATCTGCTTTGGTATGACTCTTGTATTATACATAGCACCTATTAAAAACATAAAAATATGAAAACATCTCTCCTTATAGTCGGATTTAGTTGCCTGTGTGCTGCTGCCACTGCTCAAGTAGCAAATGAATATAATAAATTTGATATTGGCGCTGCTTACGGCGTAAAAAAAGTACTTAACACTCCCGGAATTGATAATTCTGCAAAGTTTATCCACGTTAATTTGGGTTATAACTTTACTCCTTATACAAACTTTATCGCGGAATATCAGAATGGGCACATGGGTGGAGTGATCAACGGAGTTGATTTCACTAACCGTTACCAAGCGGGTTTAGTCCGCGGACAAATACAAGCCGGTGCATTCCTGACCAACTCTGAATCACGTTTTGCATCAGCAATGAAAAACGCGTATGTTGGAGCTGGCGTGGGAACTATCACATTCAAAAACGGCGAACCACTTGATGGATCTGTTCCTAAGAACCGCGTGAGCAATAATATATTTGTTCCTTTAAGGGCAGGATATGAGTACAAGCTTTTTATCGGGAATGCGCCCTCAATTAAACTTGACGCAGCATATCAGTATAGTTTCATGTATAACGACGGCAATCAGGGGTTCAGGTCAAACCACTATAATGATACCGGTCACCAGTTTATACTCGGTGTAAAAATCGGTTTCTTGAGCCGCTCAAGCTTCCAAAGATCAATAAGACGATAGCTAAAGAGCTTGAACGAAGGCAAGAAATTTGGATATAGCTTGCTTCTTCTTATCATCGAGAACAAAGTCTATCCTATTCATCAGGTAATCTCCCAAATCGAAATCATCGCGTTGGGAGATTTCTTTTATTACCGCTTCCCTGTTATCAACGCCTAACTTTAATGCTTCGTTAAACTCCTTTATAAAATCATCGGGCAAAGACCTATTAGCAGCCCAAACTGCAAATGCAAAAGGCAAACCGGTAAATTTGATCCACTCTTCAGCAAGATCATAGACGTAAGGAAACTTCGTGGTTTTTCCAAAGGTGCGGTCGCCTATTTCTACAAAGCCATCTGGTTCGGCGTCTTCTTCTACTATCTTAGGACTAAGTTCCCAGTAATTTTTGAGCAACACTTTCGCTAAATTGTTGGATGTACGCGATTGCGCATCAAGCCGCAGCGTCTTAAGCTCCTGAATGGGAACATTGCTGAAAATGAAAACGGAATTAACAGCCTGGGAAGCACCAATGCAGTAATCAGCAACAATATGATGATCAGGGATGTTGAGCAAAGCAGCCACGGGTACCAGGCCAATATCAGCCGTTCCGCTAATTAGTTTTTGCGCACAATCTGATGGAGTATCAAGGCTTAATTCAATCTTTTCGAGAATGTCTGAATGTTGTAAACCGTATATGAAAGGCTTGGAATTGGTGTATGATACCGCAGAAATTTTAATCTTCTTCACGTTCAGCTCAGCACGTATTTTAAATGATCGGTGTTATTAAAATCAATTATTTCAAACTTCTCTCCGTCGTAAGAAAGCTTGTACAAAGTAGTATTCAGATGCGGGAACTTCTCCATCTCCACCAGGGGCAAATCCATTAAAACACACAAAAACAACCGCATTGCCCTGCCATGCATACATATCAGGATGTTTTCATCGCCATTCTGCTCAATTAATTTTTCAAGCACTTCGAGTTGGCGCTCCCTGACTTCGAGCGGGCTTTCGCCGTTTTCGAACTTCAGATGAGTATCCCCTTTCTGCCAGCTTTTCAACAAATCCTTAAAAGCAGCCCTGTTTTCCTGAGTGCTCTCCATGCCTTCGTAAACTCCCCAGGCAAGTTCGTCTAAACCGGCATATTGCACCCAAGGGATGCCATCGTCTATAAACTTCTGAACGGTTTGATGTGTCCGCTTAAGCGTGGAAGTATAGATTCTGTCGAACGGAATGTGCTTGTAAGCATTATAAAAAGCCTGGGCCTGCGTTCTACCGGTTTCGTTCAGGTCGGTGTCCATGCCACGCCCTTGCACAATTCCTTTTTTATTCAAGTCGGTTTCGCCGTGGCGGATGATATAAATCGTTTTATTCTGAACAGCCGGTTGGGTGGGTTGATCCATTTGTTAAGATAATTCACTTTCCGTTGCCTGATTTATCACCGGCAACTTGTAAAATTTAGGTTTTTCCTCTTCAGTAAACTGAAAATCTTTATAGTCAGTAATGATATTATAAAGCGTATTCCGTTCAATTGGATGCCTCCCCACCTGCTTGATTAGTTCCACCAACTGCTGTGTGCTCATGGCCGGATTCTGCTCTTCGGCTCCAGCCATCGAGTAAATTTTAGTGGTATCGTCTAACGTGCCATCAATGTCATCCACACCAAAATTCAAAGACAGCTGAGCACTGCTGCGGCTGATCATCGCCCAATAAGCTTTAATGTGATCAAAGTTGTCAAGATAGATCCTGGAAATTGCGTAGTTGCGCAAATCTTCAATAACTGAAACCTCAGGCACATGCGACATTTGGTTGCCCTGATTTCTGAATTTTAGTGGGATGAAGGTTTGAAATCCTCCTGTCCGATCCTGAAGCTGGCGCAATTGCTCCAGATGATCAACCCGATGCCAGAACTGTTCAATATGCCCATAGAGCATGGTTGCATTTGAGCGCATGCCGAGCTTGTGCCATTCCTCGTGGATAGCCAGCCACTGCTCGCCCGTACACTTATCTTTCGCTATTTGTTCCCGTATTTCGGGATGGAATATCTCAGCGCCCCCGCCGGGAATGGAATCCAGGCCGGCATCCTTCATCAGCTTCATCCCGGTAGCATAATCTATCTTTTCTTTCTTGAAAATGTAGTGATATTCTACAGGCGTTAAGGCTTTTACGTGCAAATCAGCACGGTGCTCGTGGATTTTAGTGAACAGTTCCGAATAGAATCTTAAATCGTATTGGGGCAATACGCCGCCAACAATATGCACTTCCGTAACAGGCTCTCCATCATATTTTTTCACGATATCGAGCATATCCTGCATCGTATATTCCCAACCTTCAGAACGCTGCTTGATCAAACGGGAATACGAACAGAATTTGCAATCGTACACACATAAGTTTGTGGGTTCTATGTGGAAATTGCGGTTGAAGTAAGTTTTATGGCCATGGCGCTTTTCGCGGATGTAATTCGCTAATATTCCGAGGTAGCCGAGTTCGCCTTTTTGATAAAGCAACACTCCTTCATCAAAAGAAATACGCTGGTTGTTCTTAACTTTTTGTGCGATGGATTTTAAATCGGGAGAAAGGTGTTGGGCGGTAAGAAGTATCTCAAGTTGTTGCTCGCTGTCCATCAAAAAATCCTTTGCGCAAAAATACAATTATGGGGCTACATCCACCATCATTTTGATGTAAGATTGAAGCTCTGAGCCTGATTGTGTATTTTAGCACACAAAGCCGATCATCATGAAAATAGAAACCATTGCCATACACGCCGGAAACCTAACAGATCAAAATTCAAAAGCCGTAATCCAGCCCATCACGCTGTCTACAACCTTTGAACGTGGCGAAGACGGCGGCTATCCCGCAGGCTACATGTACACCCGTGCCGATAACCCGAACCGCAAATCGCTGGAGAACGTGCTGGCAGAATTGGAGGGCGGCGAGGATGCATGTTCGTTTTCTTCAGGGAATGCGGCAGGCGGAGCGGTTTTCCAGTCGCTTGAGCCGGGCAGCCACATCATTGCCCCCGATGATATGTACCACGGCCTGCGCACGCTGCTGAACCAGGTTTTCAAAGGAATTTTAGATGTTGATTATGTTGAGCTCGCGGATATTGAGGCAGTTAAACAAGCCCTTCGCCCGCAAACAAAGCTCATCTGGATCGAAACGCCATCAAATCCGCTGTTAAAGATATCCGACATCAAAGCTCTTGTGCAATTGGCTCAGCAACGGAACATTATGGTTTGTTGCGACAACACGTTTGCCACGCCGGTGTTGCAAAGGCCGCTGGAGCTTGGCGCCGATCTGGTGATGCATTCTACCACTAAATACTTCGGCGGGCATAGCGATGTACTGGGCGGTGCGCTCATCACCCGGAAAAAAGATGCGGCATGGGAGAAAATCCGCAGCATACAATCGCTGGCTGGTGCTGTGCCCTCCCCTTTCGATTGCTATTTGACTGTTCGTGGAATTAAAACCTTGCCTTACCGGATGCGTGGGCATGTGGAGAATGCGGGCAAGCTGGCTAAGTTCCTTCAAAATCATCCAAAGGTTGAAGCCGTGTTTTATCCCGGACTGGCTTCGCACCCAAATCACAATATCGCCGCAGGGCAGATGAGCGGCTTTGGCGGGATGCTTTCGTTCCTCGTAAAAGGCGGTGCCGAAAGTGCCAGGAAGGTGGCGAACTCGGTACAAGTATTTACCCAGGCAACCAGCCTCGGAGGAGTGGAAAGTTTGGTTGAGCATCGTTTTTCTGTTGAACCGCCAGATACCAAAACTCCCCAAAACCTGCTTCGGGTATCTGTAGGGCTGGAAAATATTGAAGATCTGATTGAGGATTTAAGCCAGGCGCTGGAGAAAGTTTGATCAGCCGGAGCACCGGACGCATAAGAATTACAAATTAAATTTGGTTTCTTTTCTTCATTCCTCCTATCTTTGAAATATTATTTGGTAGCGATACCTCAGTCAATACCCTTCAACAAGGTTTGATTTATAAAGAAGTGGCGAGAGACAGGCTCAATGACCCACTGGCAACCTCCGAAAGGAAAGGTGCCAATTCCTGTCCCGAAAAACAGCCGGGAAAATATAAATGTTTAAAACCATGAGATTAAAAAACTTCCCTCAGCATGGCTCGGGTACGAGCCTTCTAAATCCAAGCAACATCATTTGTAGCTCTGCATCTTTTTATATGTGCGGCTTCTGTATGTGCTAATCAGCGGCGTTGTAATCGGCTTCGCCAAATTATCAATTCAAACATCCGGAACTACAAACGACCATTGAACACCATGAACACCCCACACATATACAAACACAAAAAACAGTTTAAATTAGAATGCGGCAAGAAGCTGAACAAGCTTGAAATTGCTTATCACACTTACGGAACGCTGAACGAAAAGAAAGATAACATCGTTTGGGTCTGCCACGCGTTAACAGCTAACTCGGATGTTTTTGACTGGTGGAAAGGTTTTTTTGGAGAAAATAACCTGTTTAATCCGCAGGACCATTTTATCATTTGTGCCAACATCCTCGGCTCGCCGTACGGCACCACAAATCCGTTGAGCATAAATCCGGCTACTTCACAGCCGTATTTTCTCTCCTTCCCGCAAATAACAGTCCGCGATCAGGCAGCAGCACATAAAATCCTCGCAGATCATCTTGGCTTTAACAGCATCGCAGTTTTGATGGGCGGTTCACTGGGCGGGCAACAGGCAATGGAGTGGGCGATTACAGAGCCGAACCGTTTTAAGAAGCTGATCCTGATGGCTACCAACGCCCAACACTCGCCGTGGGGAATTGCTTTCAATGAAAGCCAGCGCCTGGCCATCTCCAGCGACCGCACTTTCTACTCCAATTCTCCCGATGGCGGCAAAAAAGGGCTCAAAGCTGCACGGGCTATCGCTTTGCTATCCTATCGGGGATATGATACCTATGCAATTTCTCAGCAGGAAGTATCGGCAGATAAAGTCGATGGATTTAAATCATCATCCTACCAGAATTATCAGGGCGATAAACTGGTAAACCGCTATAACGCATACAGCTATTGGTATCTCACGAAAGTGATGGACAGCCATAATGTGGGGCGCAAACGCGGCTCGGCAGCAGAAGCGTTAAAGGCGATAAAAGCACAAACACTGGTAATCGGCATCAAATCGGATCTTCTTTTCCCGGTTGACGAACAGAAGTATTTGGCTGCTCACATTTGCAACGCCGAATACGTAGAAATCAGTTCGCTTTACGGGCACGATGGCTTTTTGGTTGAAACGCAAATCTTAACAAGAGAAGTTGGCGCATTTCTGCGGAAACCGCTCGTGGAGAAAAATACAATTGCTTTGCATAAAATTGCATAGCAAACAAATTGTATTCATTTCCATTTCATAACACATGAGCGATACCCCAACGTATAGCAGGTTTACAACAGAATTGAGCGTTCGCCCGGACGATATAGACATGTTCAACCATGTGCACAACAGCAAGTATTTTGATTATGTGCAGGCCGCGAGGTATGAGCAGATGGAAACTGGCTACGGCATGTCGTGGGAGAAGTTTTCAGAAATGGGTTACGGCTGGGTGGTCAAAACCGCTCATGTAAAATACAAAAGGCCTTTAACGCTGGGTGAACGCTTTCAAGTTACAACAGGTGTTATTGAAATTGGTGACAAAAGCAGCAAAGTAATGTTCGAAATCGTGAGTAAAAAAACGGGGAAGCTCTGCTGCGATGGCTGGTTCGAATACGTGCTGATAGATATAAAAACCGGGCGCAGCGTGAAAGTGACAGAAGAGATGATGGAGAAGTACGGGATTTAAGCCTTTTCTCCAGCCAGCGCCTCCTCAATCAACATCCCATAAAACTCGCCCACATCCATTCCCGCAGCTCTAACCTGTTGCGGGTAAATGCTTGCAGCGGATTGTCCGGGTGTGGTATTGATCTCGATAAAGTAGAACTTCGAAGTATTTTCTTGTAAGATAAAATCCACCCTCGCCATGCCTTTGCAATTCAGCAAATGGTAAACTTCGCTGACAATTTCCTGAATTTTGGTTAGTTGATCGGCAGGCAGATCTGCTGGCGTAACCTCTTCCGACATCCCGGGCGTGTATTTTGCTTCGTAATCAAAGAAATCTTTTGAGCTGATAATCTCGGTTGGCGGCAGCACTTTAATCTCTCCATCCAGCCGCACAATGCCAATGCTAAATTCCCGTCCTTGTATAAATTCCTCAATCAGCACCTGCGTATCCTCATCAAAAGCTTTGTCCAGCGCTCCTGAAAGCTCCTCTGGCTTGTTGATTTTCGACATCCCCACGCTGCTTCCACCATTGTTTGGCTTTATAAACAATGGATATTGCAGATGCCCTGACAGTTCTTGCGCCTGGCTACGGTTATGGCTAAAAAGCTGTACTGACTGGGCAACGTTCAGATTCGGCACATCTTTTACTACTGCTTTTGTATAAGCTTTGTTCATGGTGAGTGCAGACGTGGCAGCATCGCAGTTGTTGTAAGGGATGCCCAGCAAATCAAAATAGCCCTGAAGTTTTCCGTCTTCACCGGGCGTGCCATGGATGGTGATAAATGCGGCATTGAAATGTATAGCCTCTTCGTTAAGATTCAGGCTGAAATCGTTCTTGTTAACTTCAGTTTTCTGCCCTTCCGGCGATTCATAATACCAGCTGTCACGCGTAACCAAAATGGTGTACACCTTGTATTTATCCTTGTTGAGACTGCTTGCGATATTGCGTGCGCTATTTATCGAAACCTCAAACTCTCCGGTAAAACCGCCGGCCATTAAAGCGATATTTTTTGTTGCCATGTGCCAAAGATATTTGAAAACCGCCGATTAACAATCACCTCTAATTAAATGTCCTTAAATAATATTTTTAGGTTAAGTTTGCGGTTAAAACACGTTATTTTTATGCCTCAGGGCATTGTGTACAACCCCGCAGCAGCATGAGTAAGTTTTTTGCCTACCTGAGAACCAAGACATTCAGAAACAACGTTTTTCTCGCTTTTGCTTTTGTGATTGCATTCATGCTCCTTTCGTTTTTTAGCCTGCGGTTTTACACTCGCCATGGCGAAGGGCTGCCGGTTCCAAAGCTTAAGGGATTATCAATTGGCCAGGCAATAGAACTTCTGGATGCTCAGGGATTCGAATATCAGATTGATTCTGTTTACCTCGGTGATAAACCACCGGGACTGGTTGTAGAACAGGATCCCGAGCCAAATACCAACGTAAAAACGCACCGTACAATTTATTTGACCATAATTACCCGCAGTGCGCCGAACGTAGGCTTTCCCGATATCCTCAACAAAACCTTTTTAGAGGTGAGAGCAATTTTGGCGAATTATGGTTTGAAAGTTGGCGACACCACCTACGCCTCCGACATTGAACGTGACCGGGTGCTGAGTGCAACAGTTGGCGGGCAGCCCATCGCCACAGGCAAAGACATCCCGAAAGGATCTAAGATCAGTTTAGTTTTAGGAGATGGCCTGGGTGCCAGCGAAGTTGACCTACCAGATTTAACAGGACTTACCCTCAGCGATGCCGTTTTCGCTCTTCGCGGAGCATCCTTAAACTTAGGCCTTACAACTTTCGAGGGCGCTGTCACAGACTCGGCAAACGCTCGTATCATTCAGCAAACCCCGGCTCTCACCGATTCCCTGAACAAAGTGCCTATCGGAACTCATATAGATATCATTCTGTCTAACCAGCCGCCGCCACCCGGTCCGGTTCAGAAACCAAAATAGCGACATGAACATATCCGTTGCTGCTTTAAAGCAAAAATTAAGTGAGCAGAAAGGCGTTCATTTAATTGATGTTCGGGAAGAACTGGAATATCACACCTTTAATATTGGCGGTGAAAACATTCCACTTGGGCGTTTACCGGCAGGTATTGAGGACTTAGAGCTGGAGAGAACAGATGAGATCGTGGTGATCTGCCAGCGTGGGCTCCGCAGCGAAACTGCCCGCAGGATCCTTGCAGCAGCAGGATATTTAAATGTTAGAAATTTAGAAGGCGGGCTACTTGCCTACAGAAAGTTAGCCGAAACGTAAAACCAGCAGGGGCTTGATGTGTTCCCCGAATTAAATTATTGTCATGGCTGAAAAGCAAACCAAAAAATCTAAACTCAAACCCGTCATCATTATAGCCGCTGTCATCGGCATTGGTGCGCTGGCGTTTTTATACAACTATTATCAAAAGTACTTCGCCCCGAACGTGACTGACACGCGTGAATACCTGTACATCCACACAGGCTCGGGTTTTAGCGCTGTGTTCGATAGCCTCAAAGCACAGGGCAGCTTGAAAAATCCCGAGACGTTCGAATGGGCAGCTGAAAAAATGAATTATACCAGCAAGGTTAAGCCCGGAAGGTACAGGTTGAAAAAAAACATGGCTAACCGTGCGCTCATCAATATGTTGAAGTCCGGAACGCAGGAGCCCGTTAAGCTCAAATTCCAGAATATCCGCTTAAAAGAAGATTTTGCAAAATACGTTTCCGCACAATTAGAACCCGATTCTTCAGCAATCATCAGCCTTTTGGATTCTTCAGCCTTCGTGAGCAAGTACGGCTTCACAACAGATAATGTGTACACCATGTTCATTCCCAATTCGTATGAAATGTACTGGAACACATCGGCAGAGAAATTCTTCACGCGGATGTACGATGAATATCAGAAATTCTGGACGCCTGCACGCAAGAGCAAAGCCGAAGCCGTTAACCTCACGCCCTCCCAGGTAACTATTCTGGCTTCCATTGTAGATTCAGAAGCGCTACATAATGATGAGATGCCAACCATCGCCGGGCTCTACCTCAACCGTTATAAAAGAGGGATTAAACTGGAGGCGGATCCAACGGTGATCTTTGCTAACAACGATTTCACCATCCGCCGGGTGTTGAACAGGCACCTTCGAAAAGAATCGCCATACAACACCTACATCCATACCGGCTTGCCGCCGGGGCCTATCATGATGCCCAGCATCAGCGCAATTGATGCGGTGCTGAACCATAAAACTCACAACTACATCTACATGTGTGCAAAAGAAGATTTCTCAGGATATCACAACTTTGCGAGCAATCTGAGCGAGCACCTCGCAAATGCCCGCAGATTTCAGCAGGCGCTCAACAAACGCAACATCAAAAAGTAATGTTCATTCACGAAACAAAGTTGAGGGTAAGGTATGGCGAGACCGATCAGATGGGCTACATGTACTACGGCAACTATGCAGAGTTTTATGAGGTTGGGCGTGTGGAAATGCTCCGAAGCATGGGGCTCACCTATCGGGGATTTGAGGAACAGGGAATCATAATGCCCGTCCTTGAGCTACGATGCAAATACATAAAACCTGCTTTATACGATGAGGAAATCACCTTAAAGGTGATACTTAAACAGATGCCCGCAGTACGTATTAAGTTCGATTACGAGTTGTATAATGAAACAGAAGAACTCATCAACATTGGCGAAACAACTCTTGTGTTTGTAAATGCCGCCAGCAAGAAGCCCTGTTTGCCACCTGCTGAGTTTTTACAAAAAGTAAAGGCGTATTTTAGCTGAAGCATGAACCTGGTACAACGCAGCTTGCTCAAACTAAAACCAGTCCAGGTCTTTATCGACTGGACTAAGACCACTGTGGTTCCAGCCTTCAGCCCGCTTCCTATTTACACCATTGCAACTTTTTTCTTTAAAGAGATTTCTAAAGAGTCGTTGACCACAAAAGCCTCGGCACTGGCCTACAACTTCATGCTCGCCATATTTCCGGGCCTCATTTTCCTGTTAACACTCATCCCCTACATACACATCGGGAATTTCCAGGGAACATTAGAGGCACTTATTGCCCTGATACTACCCGAAAATGCTTACCTGGCGGTTGAAACTACCCTGAAGGAAATTATCAATAAGCAGAATGGAAGTTTATTGTCTTTCGGGTTTATCACCGCCGTATTTTTTGCTACTAACGGCGTTTCGCGTTTAATGGAGGCCTTCAACAAATCCTCTCTCAATGTTGAAACCCGTGGATGGTTTAAGTTGCGGGTAGTAGCATTGGTATTAACGGTTGTGATCGTCTTTGCTTTATTGCTTGGGATTGGCATTATTACACTTGGCGAATATTTGTTTTCTGTTATCCAGACTGAGTTGCACTTCGAGAACCCTTTATGGCTGTACCTGGTAGATATGGGTCGTTGGCTAATCCTTATAGCTATTTACTTTATCACGTTATCTATTTTGTACAGATACGGACCGGCTCACACCAAAAAATGGCGGTTATTCAGCGCCGGTGCCTGGCTCGCCACAATCCTGGCAGTGTTCACTTTCTGGGGATTTTCGTTTTATATCAACAACTTCAGTTCCTATAACAAGATTTACGGTTCTATCGGAACGCTTATAGTAATTATGATCTGGCTCTATCTCAACTCCCTGATAATCCTGATCGGCTTCGAGCTGAATGCAAGTATAGACTTGTCAAAACGCAGCATCCGCGTGGTGAAACCACAATTCAATTCTTTTAAAGAGCCGGTGCAGGAAGTGCTTGAAAAAAAGCTTCTTCAATAAGCCAGGAGAGATTTTCGGCCTCAACCTAAGCCACTTAACGGCACCCGCTAAGTTTTTAATCTTCTGTATTTGCAGATTTGGCCAGAGTTTGTACTTTTGCCCCCGGAGAGCTGGCAGAGTGGTCGATTGCGGCAGTCTTGAAAACTGTTGAACTGTGAAAGGTTCCTGGGGTTCGAATCCCTAGCTCTCCGCCGAAAGGGATGATTGAAAGATCATCCCTTTTTTGTTGATCTCCGCGATGTGCTCCACTAGCCAAGCCAACAAACCTTTCCCGGCAGTTTTGAGGTTTCAGCAATTATTCCCATTCTTACTGTAAGTTCAGCGACTTTCGCTCTGCGGCAAGAAAAATTTATGAAAAGACGTGCATTCCTGAAGACAGTTGGAGCCTCAGGCTTAGTGATGGTAGTTACTCCGAATGGGATAATACAGGCCTTTACTCAAAATCCAAAAAACGATTTGTCCGATGGGTTCCTAAACCCACCCACATCGGCCAGGCCTCTCACCTACTGGTTTTGGATGAATGGCAATGTAACTGCCGATGGCATTACCCGCGATCTGGAAGCCATGAAAAGAATAGGCGTAGCCGGCTTTCTTAACTTCAATTGCGGAGTAGCTATCCCAAAAGGACCTATCGTCTATCTCAGTCCCGAATGGATATCCCTGGTGGAGCACACTGTAAAAGAGTCCGACAGGCTTGGGCTGGAATTCGCCATGCATAATTCTCCGGGCTGGTCCTCCTCTGGCGGCCCGTGGATTGCCCCTGAACTGTCTATGCAGAAAGTTACCTGGAGCGAAAAGACTGTTAAGGGCGGAAGCCGCATCAAAACAACCTTGCCTCAGCCCGCAGCAACCCTAAACTATTACAGAGATACATACGTCATTGCCTTTCCGGCTTCTGCCGATGAAATAAGTTCCATAAACGCACAAACAAAGAAAGCAAACCCAGCCCTCCATAACAGGCTACATGACTGGGAGGTTAAGGCTGGCTATGACCGCCCCGCCGAGGCAAGGATGATGGAATTCGCCCCTTTCGCAGGATCAAAACCGAGAAGGCCTGCCAATAAGAGGCGTGCTACAGCTTATGAAGTACCTGCAGAATTCATCATCAAGTCTGATGCGATAGTTGATATCACCCAACACATGAATGCCAGCGGCGAGTTAACCTGGGACGCTCCTGAAGGCCACTGGACTATTTTGCGCATGGGGCATACCTCCACTGGCTCTACCAACAGGGCAGCGCCCGACACCGGTCACGGCCTAGAATGCGATAAATTGAGCAGCGAAGCATTTGACATGCACTTCAATTCGATGTTCCAACATCTCCTCCCATTTATGAAACCTTTGGCTGACAAAGGAAAAGTAGGAATAGAGATAGACAGCTACGAGGTTGGAATGCAGAATTGGACAACAAAGTTCCCGGACAACTTTGCAAAGAGCCGTGGCTACAGTATCACCAGCTTTTTACCAGCAATGACCGGCAGAGTTGTAGATAGCGCCACAAGAACTGAAGATTTTTTATGGGATGTACGCAGGGTAATTGCAGATATGATGGCCGAGAACTATTACGGCCGCTGCGCAGAGTTATGCAAAAAACATAATTTTTCTTTCTACGCTGAACCTTACAAGGTTGGGCCCTTTGAAAATTTGCAGGCGGGATCAAAAGTGCAGTACGCCATGGGCGAGTTCTGGTCACGCGGCCAGCGCAATAAGCACACGGTAAAGCTTGCCTCATCTATTCAGCATACAAACGGGAGGAAGATAGTAGCAGCCGAATCGTTTACCGGCCAAGCCATGAATTCCAAATGGCAGCAGTTTCCATTTTCACTCAAAGCTCAGGGCGATTTTATGTTTACCAAAGGGCTAAACAGGATCGTATTTCACGTATTTGCCCACCAAGTCCATCCTACTGTAAAACCAGGAATGACGATGGGGCAGTTTGGAACACATTTCGACCGAAATAACACCTGGTTTGACAAGGGAACTGCATGGATAGATTATTTGTCGAGGTGCCAGTTCATGTTGCAGCAGGGATTGTTTGTGGCAGATCTGCTTTACTATATGGGCGAGGATGCGCCGGGGGTTGAATTGGGGCTGCAGGAAAGCCCGGCACCGATGCCTCCTACAGGTTATGATTACGATTTTGCAAACACTGAAATATTGAATCGGGCTAAAATAAAAAACACGCGGATCGTTCTGCCCGATAATATGAGCTATTCCCTTTTAATTTTACCGCAGAAACGCACCATGTCGGTTCCGGTTCTCCGGCACATCCGCGACATGGTGAAGCAGGGAATGTGCTTGATGGGACCGAAACCGGAAAGCGTAGCAGGTTTGTCCAACCGTGGCAACGATAAAGAGTTTCAGCAGTTGGTTTCAGAGCTTTGGGGGAACTCTGCCGGGAAAGCACAAGGTTTCAGAACGTTTGGCCTGGGTCGGGTATTTACTGAAAGTTCGATCAAGAAAGTGCTGGAGGAGATGCAGGTTAAACCCGATTTCGATTTTTCTTGCAAATCTTCTGATCCGGCGGTAAACTTTATTCATCGTGTAGATGGCGATACCGAAATCTACTTTTTAAATAACCGCAGGCGAAGAAGTGAACATCTTACGGCCTTGTTTAGAACCGATGACAAAAAGCCCGAGTTCTGGGACCCCGTTACCGGAGAGATAAGGGCAGTGCCAGTGTATAATGTGAGTAATGGCCAAACAAGAATCCCCATAGAGCTGGAAGAATCAGGATCTATCTTCGTGATATTCCGGGACAAGCTTCCGGCAAAAAGGTTAGTTGCTGTTAAAAAAGGAAATATCGAAGTAATGGGAATAAAACCATTTCCCGCAACACTGCCGCTGCGTTACAAGAATATTTTCAACACGTTTACCATCAGCACGTGGATTAAGCCCGAGTGCGAGATTGCCGTTTCCGGAATGGACTTCGCCCGAAGACTGGATATTTCAAGCTTTGTGTTATACCCTTCCCCCGGCGAAAAGCTATATGGAAAAGGCCACTCAATTTGTGGCTTGATTGCGGGGCGTAATGGCGTAGTTGTGTATGAACGGAAAGCTGAAGAAATAAATCCTGTTTTTGAGGTACTATCGCCGATATCCGGCTGGACACACCTAACACTTGTTTATGAGAATGGTGCTCCTTCGGTGTACCTGAACGGCGAACTGAAAGGAAAAGGAAAACCATCCGGCAGCATCGTGCATCCAAGTGTAGGAGAGGAATTCCAGGATGTATATTCACTCTATTTTGAAGGCGACATGACGGCTCCACAAGTGGCAAGTACAGCGCTTACAAGTGACAAGATCAAAGGCCTGGCAGCAGAAAAACCAGCTATTGTTCCGAAATACCCTGCTGTGGAAGTTACCGGTTCTAAAAATGATCTTCTGTTTTGGGAGAATGGCAATTATTCCTTGTCTCATAATGACGGTACAAGTACCCCGTTAACGCTTTCCGGGATTGATAATGGAACGAAATTAACAGGGTCATGGGAAATTAGTTTCCCTCCCAATCTGGGGGCACCTTCATCGGTTACACTTCCCGAACTGATTTCATTGCACAAACATCCTAATAACGGTGTTAAATATTTTTCCGGAACCGCTTCTTATCGCAAGAACTTCCAGGTCAATGAAGCTGACATCCGAAAAGGCAATCGCCTGTACCTTAACTTAGGACAGGTTGAAGTGCTCGCAGAGATAATTGTAAATGGAAAGAATCTCGGCATCTTCTGGAAAAGGCCCTATCGTGCAGACATTACTGATGCTGTAAAGAGCGGAAATAACATGCTGGAAGTTAAGGTGACCAATGGTTGGCCAAACAGGTTGATTGGCGATGAGCAGCTTCCGCAGGAGTATAGTTATGCAAATGAAGAGTCGGGCAGGATAAAGGAAATACCCGATTGGTTTATCAAGGGGGAGCCAAAACCCGTAGGGAGCAGGATCACTTTTGCTACATGGAAACACTATCAGAGAGATTCGCCGTTGCTTGAGGCCGGGCTTATTGGCCCGGTTATATTGAGGAGAGCGTACTCTCATCTCCTCACCTAAACACTTTCAAATTTCTCCTTTTGTGTAATTTGTACTTTATCACATACAAGAATGAATTGAAAACACTTCACATGGACTAAACGTAAGGACAGTCCAAAAACCGCTCTAACAACTTAAATAACAGAGCTATTAAGTAATAATTTATTTCTTTGGCAAGCTCCTTGCCTATAGATGTCTGATTAACTAAAATAGAAAACAGACATATGAAAAAATTATTCATACTAGCTATTGCCTCCGTGGTCGGAGGAACAGCATTCGCACAGACTAGTTCAACTGCTAAAGCCACGAGCTATGGCCTTAAAGTAGGTGTAAACTTGCCGAAATATCAATTCCAGAACGAAGGCGGCACAGACCCTGAAACTGAGACCACCACTAACTTCCACGTTACTGGATACATGGATGCTCCAATTGGCGGTGTATTCTCTATACAGCCTGGTATCTCGCTTCAGGGAAAAGGTGGTAAATTTTACGATAATGGAGGTACTGGAAACGCCAGAGTACGGAATGAACAAAATACACTTTGGGGAGAAATTCCGGTAAATATTGTGGCACACATTCCTATGGCAGGAGCCACTAACTTCTACTTAGGTGGTGGACCATATGCAGCTTTAGGTATCAGCGGAGAAAACAAGATGACTAACGGAACCGTAGTAACTGAAAACAGCATCGGTTTTGGAAACGACAGTTCCAATGGCAGAACTGCGGATTTGAAACGATTTGACCTTGGCGTAAACTTTCTTGCCGGAGTGCAATTAGGCAACGGATTTAATGTTGGAGCCGGTTATGGTTTAGGTTTGAATGACCTGCGCCCTTCTGGTAACGGTGGCAATGGAAAAATGACTAACCGCGTATTATCATTCTCAGTAGGATTTGGGTTCTAACCTAAGTTCACACTAATACTGAAAGCCCCGCTCACGCGGGGCTTTTTTTGTTTAAAAACAGTATTTTTATGCGCCCCAGCGATGAAAAAAGTACTGTTTACCTTTATCTTCTCGATCGTTCTTCTGCAGGCAGCAGCTCAAAAAGTTGGGCTGGTTTTCAGCGGCGGAGGATCAAAGGGGCTTGCGCACATCGGTGTGCTAAAAGCTCTCGAAGAAAACAACATCCCAATTGATTACGTGGTGGGCACTTCCATGGGCGGCGTTGTTGGAGCCATGTATGCCTCAGGCTATTCACCGCAGGAAATGGAGGCAATTGCCACGAGCCTGGATTTCCAGGATTGGGTAAGCGGCCGTTTTCACAGTGACTATCAATATTTCTTTCGGAAAAAACCGGCCAATCCTTCGCTCATCACTGCCAAACTGCAGGTCGATACTGCTCTTAAAGTAAAACTAAAGTCCAACCTTATTAACGACATCCCATTGAACTTTGCACTTTTGGAGCTGCTGGCTAAGCGCTCGTCAAACGCACACGAAAACTTTGATAGCTTATTTGTTCCCTACCGCTGCGTGGTTGCCGACATCCTCTCACAGAAAATGATACCCGTAAGCAAAGGAAGCCTGGTAGAAGCCGTCCGCGGAACCCTGACCGTCCCGCTTGTCTATCGCCCGATCAAAGTAGATGGCCAATATGTGTTTGACGGAGGGCTTTACAACAACTTTCCGGTAGATGTGATGAAAAAAGATTTTAGCCCGGACATCATAATCGGCTCAAATGTATCATCGAAAGTATTCAACAAATATCCCACCGAAAAGGACGAAAAGCTTATGAGCCGCTTTTTGGTTTACATGTTCCTTGCTAAAACAGATTCAACTTCCATCGGCAAGAGCGGAGTTTACATCCAGCCGGAAATGGGCGACTTTACCGTAACTAATTTTGCCCCGGTTGCGGAGATGATAAAACGAGGTTACGATGCTACCATGGCTGAGATGCCAACCATCCTTGCCACCATAAAAAGACGAACCGCTACATCGGAGCTGGAGAAAAAACGGCAGGAGTTCGAGGAGCAAAACAGCGAATTCAAGTTTAACGCAATCCGTGTTACAGGGCTAAATTCAAAACAGACACGCTACGTTGAACGAGTATTTCAACAAAGCAAAAGCACACTTAGCCTGGCCGACATAAAAGAAGGCTATTATCGTCTGGTGGCTGATGACAATTTTGAAAACGTTTATCCGCGGGCTATCTACAACCCGGAAACAAAGAAATACGGTTTCGAGCTGCAAGCCCGGCCACAGGATAATTTTAAGATCGATCTGGGCGGAAATATATCCTCACGCCCGATAAGCAATGCGTACGTAGGACTTCAGTACACATACCTACACCGAAAGTCTTACACCTTTGGAGCTAATTTTTATTTCGGGGGTTTTTATGAATCGGCGCAAGCCACCGCCCGTGTTGACGTGCCGACAAAAGTGCCGCTTTACTTAGAAGGAGAGTTCACATATAACCACTGGAACTACTACAGTACAAGCCAGATCCTGGTGGAAAATGTGAAACCGACCTATGTAGCACAGGGCGACAAGCGGGCCATCATCTCAGTTGGCATTCCGCTTTCTAAAAATGGAAAAATAGAAGCACGAGGTGGTTACATCAACTTCTCCGACACATACAGCCCGAACAACAGCTATCAGGCCGGTGATATATTGGATAACACGAGGTTCAACGGACTTACCGCAGGGTTAAGCATCGAAAAAAACACCCTAAACCGTCGGCAGTATGCCAGTAGCGGACATTTATTCAAATTGAGCGGGAACTGTTACTCAGGGCGGGCAGCCTATCAACCGGGCAATATCTTCAGGGCAGAACCATTTTACCGCAGCATAACCGCAAATGAAGAAAACCGATCCTGGCTTCGAGCTAAGCTTACAGCCGAGCAGTATGTTCTATCTACGGATCGTTATAGCTTTGGATATTTGGTTGAAGCGGTTTTAAGCAATAAGCCCGCATTCAGCAATTACATGTCTACCTTAACAAGCGCACCGGCCTTCTACCCCCTTCAGGATTCCCGCTCCCTGTTTCTAAAAAATTTCAGGGCTAAGACCTACGGAGCAGTTGGATTGAAAAATGTCTTTAAACTTGAAAGTCATTTGGATATTCGGCTTGAGGGCTATTTATTTTTACCTTTAGAAGCGTATACATTTGCTTTTCCGCAATCTGTGAGCTATTCCGAACTTTTTACAACTAAACGTATTGCAGCTACAGCCGGGGTAGTGTATCATTCGCCGCTCGGACCTGTTTCTTTAAGCTTTAATCATTACGATGATGATCAAAAGCGCTATGGTGTACTGCTGCACATCGGCTATCTTATTTACAACAAACGATCTTTTGAATAATATGAAAATCCTTAAATACCTTTTCGCAGCAATTTTGATCTTTTCTGTCACGATCCCGGCAAGCGCTCAGGCCCAGGCTCAGGAAGTTGTTATCAACAATTTTATAGTAAAGGAAAACCTGTTAAAAAATGACAAACTGGCCATCATCTCAGCCAACGGAGATGAGAAGCCGATTGAAGGAGTAAATGGCACTTTTCTGTTCAGCATTAATGGTTTCAAACAAGAACTAAGGTTTAACGACGGTGTGGCGGTGGCTCCTGTGCAAATTGATAAATCTACTTTTGTTTACATCAAACACACCAATGATGCAGGCACGCACGCCAAGCTCTACTACGTTGTAAAAAAGGATGATAATCTGAACCCCATCAAGATAAACTGGCTTGTGCTTTTGCTGGTGCCTCTCGCTTTGATCATCCTCACCATGATGTTCCGGAAGTTTTTGATAATTGCAGGTGTACTGATAATTGCCCTGCTGATTTTCAATCACAACCAGGGATTAGGGATTTCTACCTTCTTTGAGACGGTTTTTGACGGATTGAAGTCGATGTTTTAGAAAGGTAGCCCGATGCCAAAATTATACTGCACAAAGCGATACAGGTCAGGATTGTTAGTTATCTCGTACGCGTCTTTAAACTCCTTGCGGCCGTTAAACAGATATTTAACTACCCACTCGCTGCGGCCATATTGAGGATCAATAAACTGCGGGTCGTGTATTTTCACACCTGCATCCAGGCGAATGACAAAATAATCCAGATCATACCGCAGTCCCGCACCAGCTCCGATAGCTAATTGCCGGAGGAAACTGCCTGGCCTAAAGATCCCGTTCTCGCCGTTTTCGTTTGTGTATCGCCTGCGCCAGATGTTACCAAAATCGGTGAAGGTGGCGCCATTGAGTTTACCGCCAAACAGATTATCCGACAAACGAAAACGATACTCAAGATTGCCTTCAAACTTAATCTCACCCAACTGGTCCAAATTGCGCAAGTTTCTACGTGTCAGGGTATCAGGTATGCTCGCCCGGTTGTATTTGCCAGGGCCCAATGTACGAGCCTGCCACGCCCGCACGCCGCTTGATCCGCCTGCGTAAAAATTCTTTTCGAAAGGAAGAACGCCAAAGTTGCCGTAAGAATAAATAATCCCCGGGTTAATCCTACCCACCAGCACCTTGTTTAGTCCTAGCTGCTTATAGTATCTCAGATCGAATTCTGTCTTTACATACTGAAGATAGTCCAGCCCGAAAACTTTTCGTTCGCCTTTGTGCTTCAAATTCCCCAGGAAGTTTCCCGCCAAGTCAGCACTTGCCTTCAAATACATGAAGTCGGCAATGGTGTCGAGCTTAACCGAGTTATACGTGTACGTGTAAAGAGAACCGAAATTTACGTACTCACGCTGGTTGGCTTCCACATAAAGCTGATAGCCTTGAGCCAACAGCGAATCCCTGAACACCCGGTCCAGGTTCCCTTTTCTATATTCGAGGTTGAAAGGCGTAAAACTATGCAGTTTGTATCGGGTCTCAACCCAATCGTACGTCAGGGAGTTGATGAATATCCGATTTTTGAAAGCATTCGGTTGGTCAAACAGTTGAACACTGCTCGCCAGGGTGGTATGAGGGATGCCATTTTCGCTGCGAACTTTGGTGCTAAAGGGAACTAAAAGCCGGGGGAAAACAAGGCTCGCCCCCAGCTGTACATCCCGGTTAAATATCCTGCTGAAAGTCCGATTGCTCTGCTGTGAATCAAACAAAATCCCATAACGGGCTTTTACGTTCAATTGCTCGGCGCCACCAAACAGATTACGATTGGTGTACGTGTTCCCGATATTAAACCCGTTACGCCCGGAATTGAAGGTGTATTCTGCTTCAATACGATTGCTCATTTTTTTAAGAGGAACAACCGTAATTTTTGGCTTTAACGTTGTACTGTCGCTGCCCTTCACATACTCCATCTTTATGTTCCTGAACACATTCAAATCATACAGTCGGTTAGAGGTTAGGCGTTCCGCGTCAACATTGTATAGGTCGCCTTTATTCAGAAAAATATAATTGCTTATCCGTTTGGCATTGAAACGTTTTGAATAGTCATAATACACATACTGCGAGTCAACAACGCTCCTGGCCGAATCTCCCTTGATGGTACCATCGCTTTGGGTGATCGTAATAAATGTGCTGTCTAGTGTGTAAGCCTGGTGGTAACTTTTCCCGGGAGGGTTAAATATTTGTAGCCTGAGGTCAGCCTGGCTTGAGTTTAAGTTAGTGTCGGCCCACACGTGGGTGAATTGAGCAATGAAATCGTAGTAGCCATTACGTTTCATCAAATTGTTGATGTTGTTCACCTCCGCCAGGATAGAGTCTGCATCGTATCGAGCTTTGGGATGAAGGTGTGTAAAAGACTCCCTGTTGGAAAGATAAAGATCTTTAACTGCCGAATCGGGAATATCAAACGTGATGTTGCGCAGGCGGAACATGGGGCCGCGGTCGGCGGTGAAGGTGATGTATGCCTTCTTATTTTCAACCTTAATGTCGCTCTCCACTTCAGCTTTGAAGAAGCCTTTGGTCTGCAGATATTTTTGTATTTGCACCCTCGAGATTTCAACAAGCGTGCTATCCAGAATATTCGGCGCCTCTCCTATTTTCTTGATTTTGTCTGTACGATACTTGCCGTTGCGGGTGTTAAATGTGTTATACAGTGCAAGTTTGAAGCGTGAATTTGGGCGGATATCTTTTTGAACATACGCATATACCCGCTCTTGGTATTGCTTATCTATTCCCTCTAAAGTTACCTTTTTAACGAGCGCCTGATTTTCGTTCAGATATCGCGTGGCATTACATCCCGAGAGAATAACGAGCAAAAGCAGTATAATTGCAAGGGCAGAATATTGAACATTAGAAGATGCTTTCAAAATCTCAAATAAGTTTTGTTAGATCATTACAGCTTAAAAAATTCAGGAGAGAATATAACCTCTTTGTTGTTGAGGGGATTAAATCTGTAATTGAATTTATTCATTCTGATTACTTTATTGACGCTATTTTCTGCACTGCTGATGCCTTGCCAAAGTTGGGCAAATTATCGAATAAAATAAAGCTAATCGAAGCTGCTGTCCCAGACCTCCACAAGCTTAGCTCCCTAACCAGCCCGCAAGAAGCTATTGCGCTTGTACAGATCCCTTTACAAACCGCCGCGAAGCCCGAAAGTTTTGCAGATGCATTTACCCTCGTGCTCGATTCCATTCAGGACCCGGGCAACCTGGGCACTATCATCCGCACGGCCGACTGGTTTGGATTTACACAGCTTGTTTGTTCAAATAACACTGTAGATGCGTACAATTCAAAAGTTGTACAAGCAAGTATGGGTTCGCTTTCGCGGATAGAAGTGTATTACACAGATCTGGAAAACTTTTTAAAGGATTTTCAAGGCAAGGTTTACGGAGCACTTCTGGATGGAGAATCAATTTACGAAACAAAATTTGCTACACGCGGGCTGCTTGTACTGGGCAATGAAGGGAACGGCATTAGCCCTGAAGTTCAGAAACTGATAACCCATGCTGTTACCATTCCCGCGTTTGGGAAGGCGGAATCATTGAACGTGGCTATAAGTGCCGCCATCTTCTGTTCAGAGCTTAAAAGAAACACAAAATAGCTATTGCCTTAAGAATTAATTTGCTATTTTTGCAATCCTTTAAATAAAGGGTCGGATGGCCGAGTGGCTAGGCAGAGGTCTGCAAAACCTCCTACAGCGGTTCGAATCCGCTTCCGACCTCAGGTTAAACTTATTAAAATTAAAAGCCATGGGCGTTACACGTTTAAAAAGAAAAGACAGGAAGAATAAAACTACTTCACGTTTAGAAGTACAATTTTTGAAGTTGGGCCGCAACATCGAAATCGGCAGCCGCTCACAAGAATCTAAAACAAGCCAGATTGCTAAAAACAACGAAGTGCTTGCACAGATTGAAGGCAAAAAATAAGAGATTTGTTCTGCAAAGGAAAGCCTGGTTATGCAAATAGCCAGGCTTTTTTATTGGTCCTTGCCATTTCGGATCAAATACTCAAAGGCAGTCAGCAGCTTTTCAATCTCATCCAGAGTTTTCATGTCTGTGATCTCGCCAGCGTCGCTGATCTTCGTTTTCACGAATGGCACTAAGAGATGAGTTTCGTCTGTGACCTTCGCCTCGATGACCTGCAACGTACCCGAGAGTGATTGATGAGCCATGTTTCCCGAAAGCGAGGCGGTGATCAAAGCTGTGGGCTTCTTAGAAAACTCCATCGACGAGACCGTCCAGTCGATGGCATTCTTCAACGTGCCGGGCACGCCCATTGCATATTCCGGCGTACAAATCAGCACTCCATCACTTTGTGATATCCGCTTCCGAAACTCCGCCACAGCGGGATGCAGGTTAGCAGTATCCATATCGGGATTAAAGTGCGGGAGATCCGACAAACCTTCGTAAATAGTTATTGTAAATGCTTCAGGCCGCAGGCCGGCGATAGCCTTTATCAGGTTCAGATTTGATGAAGAACTTCGCGTACTGCCGGAAATTGCCAGGATATTGGCTTTGTTGTCCATACTCAATTCACTAATTTAAAGGCTAATTATAAACATGCCTAGCCCTCTTGAAACATATTATCTGAAGAAAGCAGAGCCATATCAAAGCTGCCTGTTGGCCCTTAAGCAACTGATCTTAGGCCTTCATCCGGAGATAGTACATGAACGCAAGTTCCAGATACCGTTCTTCAGCTATAAAGGCAAAAAGTTGGGCTACCTATGGCTTAACGGCAAAAAGCTGATGCTAGGTTTCTGCACCGATAAGTCCCTGCTGGAGTTTGAACCGCATGCCAAACCTAAGGACAAATATGAATCCATCCGCATTGACCCCAATGCCGATCTGCCGGTGGAATTAATCATCAGCAAAATAAAACAACTTCTTACCAGGATAGACAAGGCTTAAACCTTCCGCGGAGGCAAATCGAATGCTTTTGCATCGTGTTCAAAATGCCCCTTGTGCGATCCGTCGCAAAAAGGCTTGTTCTGCGAAAGCCCACAACGGCACACAGACACAACAGTGCGCCCCTGCAACCCATAAACATTTCCATCTTTATCCACTATTTCGAAGTCGCCGTCTATTTTAACCGAACCGTTGCTGTTGATCGTAAGCTTTGTTGTTGCCATAATTCTTTGCGGCAAAGCTAGGGAAAATACACCTCTTCTTTCTCAGTGGCGAACGTTCTGAGTTTAAGCGTACATCAGTTAACGGGAGTGAAAGTAATCAATGAAGCATTGACTTGAAAAAGGCTGTTGAAATCAGTTCTTCAATAATAAATATTAACTTGCTTAAAATTGGAAAACAATGAAATTAACGATTCGCGATTTCGGACCAATTAAAGAAATAACTTTCGATTTATCGAAAGGTTTTCACTTAATATATGGCGCAAACTCAATAGGTAAGTCCTATTCGACATATTGTTTGTATTGTGTTATGAAAAACGTAACGCGAAGAATCCTTCCCTACGGGCGCTATTATTATAGAGACGAAAAAGAATTTGAATCTCAAAAAAGCACATTAAAGCCTATCTTAAAAAACGTTAAAAGTGGTAAAACAACTGAACTTTTGATGGACTTTGCGGCTTCTTTTGTCGAAGACCGGCTTCAAAGATTGTTGATGCCTGGGATCACATCTTCGCTATCAAGCACTTTTTCGAATTTGAATTTACTTAAAAACGCAAAATCTGATACCCCATATTCGATCAGATTAAAGTGGGATGGCGACGACTATATCGACATTTTATCGGACGAGTTTGGTCTCCCTTATTTAGACAAAGTGAGGATTGCAAATAACTGGCAATTTCTTGAAAAAAAGACTAAATCCAGCAGGTATAGTTTGTTGATTGACGGAAAAATGGCTATAGGAGCACCAACTGAAGAAGCATTTATACAAGACTTCATAGTTAAAATGGGGGAGTATGTGAATACGATATTATTTCAAATCTCTTGTAATATTACCGATGTTTATTATTTACCAGCGTCGCGGTCAGGTCTATATCAAGCTTTAAGTTCTTTCACGCCTATTTTGGCTGAACTAACACAAAATCGCTTTTTTTTAAATAGCAAAAAGATAGAATTACCTTCATTATCAGAGCCATTATCCGATTACTTTCTCGACATTTCTACGATAAATAGGAAAGAGGTGAACTCAAAATATGACGACATAATTAAAAATATCGAAGACAACATATTAGAAGGTTCGGTTAGGTTCGATGAAGAGACTCAAAAAATAAAATTCAAGCCAAAAAACCTAAATTTTGAACTTGATATTTCGGAGGTGTCTTCGATGGTTGCTGAACTGTCTCCTATTGTTATATTCTTGAGACATATTTTACACCACAAATTTTCACAAAATAGAGGCAACTTCTACGAAGGAAGGTATTTGCAGCAGCGATTTGGCTACGAAGATAATTCCTACCAAATAATATTTATTGAGGAACCGGAAGCTCACTTGCATCCTGAAGTTCAAGTAAAACTCATGGAGATCTTTGCGGAGTTAATTAAGCATAAAATTAAAATTGTTATGACTAGTCACAGTAATTATATGTTTAATAAAATCAATAATATTATTTTAAAGGATGATTTGAAAACCGACGAAATTGCTGTATACCAACTAATCAAAACGCCTTCAGGTAGTGTTGTCAACAGCGAGATGGATGTATCTGAACATGGAATAAACGACGCTAATTTCACCGATGTTTCTAAAAGGTTATACGAAGAACGTGTTAATATCTTAGAAGATTAATATGTTCTTGAAGATACTCGCTGATAGTACATTAAACCAATTTATAGAGGATTCTTGTTGCGAAAATGGCATCTGCGTTGATTTTGATGAGAGTATAAGTAAAGAAGATCGGTTAATAATCAAAGTAGACAAGTTTTATAATAGCTTAAAAACGAAGGTACCAGCATCGCCCGATTGCTTGATTATCGTAAAATGTAAGAACAGTGGCTATTCGTTACATATCATCGAACTTAAAAACATTCATAGTTCACAAGGCTTTGAATTATTGAATGTTTTGGAGAAATATCAAACATGTTTAGATGATTTTGTCTCAGTTAGATTTAAAGAACTTTTAATGAAAGATTATAAAGCAGTTAAACTCTACTTTGTTTCAAATCTTGATATTTACAAAAGAGATTTAGGTTTAAAATATGAGTTGCTTATTAACTATCGAGTATCTTACAAAGAGAAACAATACCTTATCCGACCAATGTTGCCGACGCCAGCAATCAAAATGTGTTATTAACCTGCTCATCCAACCCAGTTAGAAGTAAATCCATACCATTGTTTTTTGTCCACCGAATACTCTTGGCCGTATTAGGACCGCAATCAAATAGAATACTTTGTTTAAAAAGTTTAAGTTATAAACTATTGATGATGCTACGTGAGTTATGGAAAAACTAACCCTCTTTTTCTCCAAAATAAAGGAAATCACCTTGTGGCAAAGGCTGTTCGGCTGGGGCATTGTGCGCTCGTTGAGCTACGATGCATTCGAGGAATTTAGATCACTGGAAAATAACCTGCGACAGAAGCAGGAAGGATACGAAAACCTGAAAAACACCTACACGAAGATCTTAACCGAAAGGGAAAATCTCGGAGAGCGTGTACAGGACCTTGAAAAGGCTGCCATCCGCAAAGAATCTCAAATCGAAGCACTATCTGCAAAAGCAGACGAGCTGAATGCCAGTGTTTCGGCTTTAAGCCGAAAGCTTTCAGCCTATGAATCAGTTGAGGAGCAAAAACAACATGCATACGAAAGCAAAATCAGGCAGATTGAACAGGTCAAAGTCGATTTGGACGCTGAGCGAAAGCGCATTGCTGATGAACGCCTTCAGGAGCAGGAAAATGCTTTCCTGCGAATGAAAAAGCAGTGGCAAGAGCATGAAGCCGGTGTGGAGCAGGTCATGAAGAACATCTGTCAAAAGCACTTCATCACTTACGTGGAGAAAGTCCCTTTCAAAGGCAACCCGGACAATACTGTTGAAATCTGTGGTGAATACATCGTCTTTGATTCTAAATGCCCATCAAACAATGACCTTGTAAACTTTCCTAAATACATTCGTTCACAAACAGAACTGGTTAAGAAATACGTGAACCAGGAGAACGTGAAGAAAGACATCTTTCTGGTAATACCATCGAACACTGTTGACACAATCAGCCAGCTTGTTTACAATCTGGGCGATTACAATGTCTTTGTAATTACGAAGGACTCGCTTGAGCCGGTGCTGCTTGCCCTCAAAAAGCTGGAAGAATATGAGTTTGCCAACCAGCTAAGCCCCGACGAGCGGGACAATATTTGTCGGGTGCTCGGTAAATTCGCACATACAACTAAGAGAAAAATTCAGATCGATCAATATTTTGCTTCGCAGTTCATCAACCTCCTGGTGAAATGCAAAGATGACCTTCCGGCAGAGATCCTGGAGCAAGTTGTTGAATTTGAAAAAGCAGAGCGACTAAACCCGCCCACTGAGAAACGGGCAAAACAAATCCTAACAAAGGATTTGGCAGATACCCACGCCACGCTCAATGCCGAGGCTCAAATCAGGAAGATTGAAATACCGGGAAGTATTGAAGAATTCAGGTTGCTGGAGTAACGTCTTTCCTGCGCCTGTCCCGCCGATAGGCAGGGGGAAGCAGGGCCTTAATAAAACCAGAATAGCGCTTTACGATCCTCCGCCAACTGGCGGACGGGATGACGAATCCCCCAACTCAATCCAAACCGGCGCATGGTCGCTTGTTTTCTCCCATCCACGCACTTCCCGATCAACCCCACCTGCTTTCAAGCGAGGGCTCAGCTCGGGGCTCAGTAGAAAATGATCAATACGCAGCCCCGCGTTTCTGGCGTAAGCGTTTCTGAAATAATCAAAGAAGGTATAAACAACCTGGCCGGGATATAGCTTGCGTATCGCATCCGTCCAGCCCTGATCCACAAGATCTTTAAACGCAGCTCTTATTTCGGGACGGAAGAGCGCATCATCAACCCAGCGCTCAGGTTTATACACATCCAGTTCAGTGGGCATTACATTGAAGTCGCCGGTTAAGACAACAGGCTGTTTCAACTTCAGCAATCCTACAGCGTGTACCTGCAGGCGTTCAAACCAGTCAAGCTTGTAATCGAACTTCGGACCGGGCGCCGGATTGCCGTTGGGCAGATACAGGCAGGCAACGCGAATTCCATTTACATCTGCTTCAATGTACCGGCTTTGAAAGTCCTCATCATTGCCGGGCAGCCCGCGTTGGATTTCCTGCGGCTCGCCTACACGTGAGAGAATAGCAACACCGTTCCAGCTTTTCTGCCCGTGCCAGATTGCCTTGTATCCAGCATTGTTGATGGCTGCTATCGGGAACTTTTCTTCGGGTGCCTTGAGTTCCTGCAGGCAAGCAATATCCGGACGGCTTTGCTCAAGCCAGCGAAGCAAAACAGGCAAGCGCCCGTTGATGCCGTTCACGTTATAGGTAGCTATCTTCACTTCAAACCAAGCGCTTCTGTTCCCTGCTCAAATACCACATCCACCGGAATACCCTTTTTGCCAAGCCGCTCCAGATCTCCTTTCAGATTTCCGCTCACGATGGCTTTTTCCTTCTGCACTTTCTCAACCGCAGCCTTATCGCCGTTACCCTGAAGTGTAAGGATGTGGCGGCTCAGGTCATTCATAGCGGTAGCAAATTTTTCATAGTTTACTTTATACGTTCCATTGGATGTGCGCTCAAAAGCCCCCGCATCGCTGAAGAAATTAAACTCGAGCATATTGGCCCTACCATGCGCTTCTGTAGCGCCAAAACGCACCGAACGAAGTATACCGGCCATAAAAGTTGTATAATATTGCTTGATGTCGCCATCCAGCTCTCCTTTTTTCAGCAGGTTGGTAACCATATACAGGCCAAGAATATCTGCTTTGGCTTCTTCCAGCCAACCCGCCTGTTCCTGTAGCGCAGCCCGCACATAACCCTTCCCGTTTACCGTCTGCTTGATCCCCAAACCGTGCGCAACTTCATGGAACATCACATTAGAGAAGAATGCATTAAAGTCGAGATACTGTTGCTGATCTTTATCGATCAGCTCATCAGCGATCGGAACCATTATCTTATCATATTTCGCCTGCATGGCATTTTTCAGCTGCGAACGGCGGGTGCCTTTCTTCTTCTGAATCTCTTCGTCGTTGGGCAGGTTCACTGCAATAGTTTTTGAACCGGCGTTGCAATCACCTGCATAATACACAACATCATAGGCGTTTAGCTCAGAATCCGTTCCGGGCTTTTCTTTTTTATAGGCTTCGTCCACCGGCAGTCCGCGTTGCAATTCCGGCAGCATGCTCACGTACCGGGCAAGCCGCTGGCTCCAAACCTTGTCTTTGATCAACACATAGCACTCGAAAGCAGCACGTGCATTAAACAGCTTGTCTTCGTAGTTCTCTATTGGACCGATGATCACATCCAGCCCGTTGTTTTTCATGTCCATCCAGGCATAATCGCTTGCGGTATAATTGTCGGTAAGGAGCGCTTCCGCCCGCAGCGTTAAATATTTTTTCAAACCCGGATCTTCTGCCAGAGCTGCAGCCTGTTTTAAGAAGCCTGATGCTCTCTGAAGCTCATCTTTGTAGTAAACATGGTACGGCACCGACTCGAGTTTGCCTTGCGTATTTCTGCGGATGACAGAATATAGCCCCTTTTTATCCGCTACATCAGATTTCTCAAGTTCTTCTTTCGTCATTCCGACAGGATAAAAACCGGCACCTTCCGGACGCACGCCCACACCTGCAACAAAAGCCTTATCTCCATTCAACCTATCCCACGGACCGTAATTGATTCGTACATATTGTTTGGTATTTTCATCCTGGATGGCATTCATCAAACTATCGTGTTGCGGGTACGACTGTTTCCAGTAAAGTGTGTCCATCACCTTTGCAGCTTCTATCAGCAGCGGGATCATTTTGCGCTCGCCTTCTGTAAGGTTGCTCAGGTCGGCAGTAAGCTTAACTTTTGCATATCCCGCAAGGTGCTCATCCACGTAGTTCTTTAAGGAATCGTTGCTTTGAGCGGAGGATTCCGCCGGTTTGGTAGGCGTGCTGCAGGATGATATCGCGATTGATAATGCAAAAGCGGGAATGACTAACTGGTTTAGTTTCATTTTGGGATGATTAGGATTGCTAAGTTAATGATTGTTGCCTTTTGAAAAAAGAACCTACCGGGACAGCAATTTAGAGCAAATCCGCTTTACGATTCCCGGTCCCTCATAAATAAAGCCCGTGTAAACCTGCACCAGCGCTGCCCCGGCATTCAGTTTTTCAATTACATCTTCGGGCGAGTGAATACCGCCCACACCGATGATCGGAAAAGCCTTATTTGATTTTTCTGAAAGGTACGCGATCACTTCTGTGGATCGTTTGGCGAGAGGCTTTCCGCTCAGCCCGCCCGCTTGTCTAACAACGTTGTCAGCCTGAGCAGCCTGCCCGACCACTGGCGGGGAGTCGAAGGCCATTTTCAATCCCTCCCTCGAAATTGTTGTATTGGTAGCCACCACACCGGCTATTTTAGTCTCAAGCACAATCTCCACAATATCGTCTAATTGCTCATTTGTGAGATCAGGAGCAATTTTCAAAAGGATGGGGCGGGAAATGTCGTTCTTCTTGTTTCGGTTTTGCAGGGTTTGAAGGAGCTCCTTCAGCGGTTCTTTGTCTTGCAATTCCCGCAGTCCCGGCGTGTTGGGAGAACTCACGTTTACCACAAAATAGTCCACCACATCGAATAAGCGATCAAAGCATTTGATGTAATCGCTTGTGGCATCCTCGTTCGGCGTATTCTTATTCTTCCCGATGTTGCCGCCGATGATGAGGCCATTCCGCTTAAGATGCTTTAGTCTTTGCGCAGCTACGTCAACGCCCTGGTTGTTAAATCCCATCCGGTTGATCAGAGCTTCATCCGCCGGAAGGCGAAACATTCTTGGCTTTTCATTTCCGGGCTGTGGAAGCGGAGTAACGGTGCCAATTTCTATGAATCCGAAGCCAAAGTTTGCCAGCTCCTCCACCCACTCAGCGTTCTTGTCAAAACCCGCAGCCAAACCCACCGGATTACTGAATTTCAAGCCAAAAACCTCGCGTTCAAGCCGGCTGTCTTTTACCGTGAAAGATGATTTTAGGAGTTTGGCAATCAGCTTAACGCGATGCGCCCTTTTTAGCCCGGATGTAACGGCATAATGAATCTTTTCGGGATCAAACTTAAACAGCAGAGGCTTGAGCAGGTTGTACATGCAGCGAAGATAAGGCACAATTTCATTTTTCGCATAAGTCGGGCACTGCTACAAGTCTAGCTTCACCGCTGTGCCCGTTGTTTCTTCGTAGCCATCAGGCGCTCGTTTGCCAAGCTTAAACCTGACCTTTCCATCCTCGCCATCAATAGCCCGAAGGTTTATCACTATGCCTTTCAAATCCTCTTCAGACTTTTCTTTTTTTCTGATGCTACGCTCGTCTTTTTTCGGATTTCGGAGCGGAATCTTGATGGCAATATTAGTTCCCGTGGTGAGGCTGTAAACGCCGCCCAGAAAGATGTTTAATACTGTCGATTGAATCTCCATTGGAGGAATTACAATCCTATTTCCATCAACATCCAGCTTATTGGTGAGGCTTAAAAACTGGATATTGTTGAAATCCCGGTTCGGAAACGCGAACGAACCGATTTTTTGCATTGGCTCAAAATTCACCAATGAGCCATTCCTGATGTCGAAATCTACGCTTCCTTTAAAAGAACGCGGTACAATTTGACCATTATCCCGGATAGAACCGTACACGTTTGTGCTACCAAAAAACTTCCCTCGCAGATTTGCCGACGTGATACCGCTCTGTCCGAAATTATCGAAGGCGTAAAAAAGCTTTTGCACGTCCACATTGGTGAGCTTTGATGAGATATGAAACTTGTTGATGGATGATGACTGGTCGATATTACCATTAATCTGCAAGCTGCCGCCGCCCTGATCCAGGCTCACATTATTGATTGAAATACCGGCTTTTTTCAGCACAATGTCTGACCGCACATTGGTAGCCGCGAACTTTTTATACATCACTTTATTTACATCAAGCCTAAGCCTCATGTTCGCCTCGTCGAGCAACTGGTCCAGCTTTTTTGAAAATGTGGTACCCGATTTATTTTCCGCTTCTTTCCTCCTGCCCAGGAAAACCAGGAAGTCGCCGAGGTTAATCTGCGGGCTTTGAACCTGCCAGTCAACAAGCAGTTTGGCCGGATCCGTATAATACAAATTTGAAAAATCCAACAGCGAAGCCTGCATCCGCAAAGATGTGTTTTGGGTGTTAACCCGCATATTCTCCAGGTATAAATCCCGCCCTTTAAAATCTAAAGTAGCGTTGGCGTTGTTGAAAGTAAGCCCTCTTGGTTTATAGGTCAACGAAGCGCCGCTCACATTCACTTTTCCATAAATGTACCGCTGGCCTTTAGCTGTTTGGTTGTATGGCGCTTTAAACAGGAGGTTTAGCGTCGCCTTTCCACTGTTAAAATGAAAGTTTTCGCCGAGCGCTTTGTTTAATTGGCTTAAGGCAAAATCTGATTTAAAGAGTCCGGTAAACACCGGATTTTTGAGGTTAAGTATCTGGATTGAATCAGACTTGAAAGGCACATCATACAGTTTTCCTTCGAGTCCCAGGAGGCTAATGGCAGAATTCGGGTCGCCGATGGGCACACTCCCGGCTACCTGGTTGGTGAACTTGCCGGAGAAACTGCAATCTTCAACCGTCTCTCCAGCCACCTTCAAAGTGTTATCTTTTGCAGAGATGCTTGCGTGCACATTAGGGTCGCCCTTCCGGCGCAACTCCCCGCGTATTGTAGCTTGTATGTCAACCGGCTTGGCAAGTTGATACATATTGATCTTGCTTTGTATCCTTGGCGGCAGGAGAGCAGCAGCCTCCTTCAGTAAAATGTCCTGTGCCCCAAGGTTAAGCGTAAATACATCCGAAGGACCGAAACCAAACTCAGCTTTAACTTTAAAATCATTGTTCCCAATGCTGAGTTCCTGCTCCGGTATTTGCAACTGGTGTTTATTATGATCATAGTGTAGGTCCAGATCAGCCTCAAAGCGCTTTCCCTTCATGAAACTACCTTTCTGAGTATTGAATTCAAAATTCTGTACCAGCGTGTTGATCTTAAGGTTTGCATCCCACTCGTCGCCGGTATATTTGATATTACCCTCCAGATCATATACAGCAAACTTGAAAAGCTTGTGTTTAAATCGGTTGTCGATGGTCAGCTGGACATCCTCAAGGAAAACCTGATTGATTTTTTTGCCGAACGCACCACTATTCTTTGATGACTTAGCTCGTGGTTTTTTGAACATGTCTGTGTTACTTGCACCTGTACTGTCTGTAAACAAGTAAATACTGCCCTCATTTACAGTCAGATTGCGGATTCTTGTATTACCGGTTACTGCTGAAAAGACATCGATGGCAGCATAGACGTTCTTAGCATTAATCAAATCATGCTTATGCCTGCTCCACAAACTGTCGCGAAGAACTACATTCTTCAGCGACACTGAAATTCCGGGAAAACCCTTTAGTAAAGCGGGCTCCATGCTCTCAATTGTGAGCTTCCCGCTGATACCTTCATTCAGTTGCTTGGTGATGCTGTTGAGCAGTTGCTTCTTGTTGGAATATACGTAGGCAGCTAAAACAAGCCAAATCAAAAGCATCACACCTAAGATTACTGCAATTGAGCGGAGGGAAATCCTTAACCAACGGGGCATATATAGCTGAACATTAGAAACATTTAAATTAAAGTGGGACGATTTTGTATCTGAATACTCTATAATCAAAATACAAGCCAAAGGTTTTGCTTATTGTTCCGATAAGTGCTAGGGAGGTCAAAAATGCGGGTCGGAATTCGTACTTTTGCGGCCAAATGATCGCAATAAACAACCTCACGTTCGAGATAGGTGCAAGGGCATTATACGACGAAGCGAACTGGCATATAAAACCCGGAGAAAAAATTGGCTTAATCGGCGCAAACGGAACCGGAAAAACCACTCTTTTAAAAATTATTGTTGGCCAGTACTCGCCCACCAGCGGTACCATTTCAATGGCCAAAGACATCAAGATTGGCTACCTGAACCAGGATCTTCTTTCTTATCAGTCTGATAAAAGCATCCTGCACGTGGCGATGGAAGCTTTCGAGCGCCAGAACCAACTACATACCGAAATTGAGGTGATTTTAAAAAAGCTTGAAACAGATTACACCGATGATCTGATTGAAAAGCTGAGCGATAAACAACACGAGTTTGAAGCTCTGGACGGATACAACATTGAGTATCGTGCTCACGAGATTTTGGCAGGGCTGGGTTTCAGCGAGGAAGAGCAAAGCCGCCAGCTTTCCACCTTCTCGGGCGGATGGCGCATGCGTGTAATGCTTGCCCGTATCCTATTGCAAGCTCCTGATATCCTTTTGCTCGATGAGCCTACCAACCACTTGGACTTACCGTCTATTAAATGGCTGGAAACTTATTTACAGGCATTTGAAGGAGCAATTGTGATTGTTTCGCACGATAGGTACTTTCTGGACAGAGTTGTTAAAAAGATCGTTGAATCCCGAAAAGGAAAGCTTATTCCGTATGCTGGAAACTACAGCTTCTATCTGGAAGAAAAAGCTTTACGCGAAGAGATTCAAAGTGGGCAATACAAAAATCAACAGGCAAAGATCAGGCAGGAAGAGCGTTTGATTGAGCGCTTCCGAGCAAAAGCCAGCAAGGCCAAAATGGCACAGTCCCGCATCAAAGCCCTCGACAAGATGGAGCGTGTGGATGATGTGGACGATGATAATCCAACCGTAAACTTTAGCTTTAAATTCAGCAAGCAGTCGGGCAGGCATGTGATACGGATTGAAGATTTGAGCAAATCTTATCCCGGCGTGCCGATCCTCAACCATACCGAGGCGGTTATTGAAAAAGGCGATAAGATCGCCCTTATTGGTGCCAACGGAAAAGGTAAATCTACGCTGCTGCGGATTGTTGCCGGTGCGGATAAGGATTACGAGGGCATGTGCGAAACAGGGCATAATGTTACACAGACATTTTTCGCCCAGCACCAGTTGGAAGCCTTGCACCTTGAGAATGAAATTATCCGTGAACTTCAGGCTTTTGCGCCAAAGCATACAGAAACTGAGCTTCGTGGGATATTAGGTTGCTTTTTATTTACCGGTGATGACGTGTTCAAAAAAATCAAAGTGCTTTCCGGAGGAGAAAAATCGCGGGTGGCTTTGGCAAAGGCTTTAACCTCCGACGCCAACTTCCTGATCCTCGATGAACCAACCAACCACCTCGACATCCAGTCCGTTAACATCCTGATCCAATCTTTACAGCAGTTTGAAGGAACACTCATCGTGGTTTCCCACGACAGGTTCTTCCTCGACAATGTTGCTAACAAGATATGGTATATCGAAAACCAGCACATTAAAGAATATCCGGGAACTTACGCCGAGTACGAGGAGTGGCAAAGCAAACGCCCGGCTCACGTAGCGAAACCCGCAGCTCCGGCTCCCAAAAAAGAAGAAAAGCCTCAGCAGAAAGCAAATCAGCAGCCTAATAATAACGCTGAACTGAAGAAGCTGAACCAAACTCTTCATAAACTGGAAGAGAAGATCATTGAGCTCAAGAAAGAGATTAAAGCTGCTGAGGCAGAACTGGCGAAGGAAGAAGTGTACACTGATCAGAAAAAACTGGCGGCAGTTAACCAGGGCTATGCTTCTACAAAAAAAGAACTGGAAAAAGTCCAGGCAGAATGGGAAACCCTTGCTGAAGAAATACTGGAAAAAGAAAGCTAAATTGGCTGTATGAAGAAGATATTTTCGCTGTCGCTGTTTGTTCTGCTCACAGGGATTTGCGCTGCGCAACAGCCTGCCAGCACTTTTGTAACCTACAAGCAGCTTGACACCCTCGCTCTGAAGATGGAAGTAATCGGACCTGCCAAGCTGGAAAAGAACAAGGTTTATCCTGCAATTGTGTATTTCTACGGCGGCGGATGGAGCAGAGGGAGCACTGCTTCATTTAAACGGTATGCAGAATATTTTGCGTCTAAAGGATTTGTTAACTTTTTGGTTGACTACCGGGTAAAAAGCCGACAAGGAACTACGCCATTCGAGTCTTTGAAAGATGCAAAATCTGCGATGCGTTTTGTGCGGAAAAATGTCGCTCAATTCCACATTGATCCAAATACGATTATTGCTGCAGGCGGTTCGGCGGGAGGGCAGCTGGCAGCGGCGTGTGCGCTTGTTGAAAAGAACAACGAAGCTTCAGACGATCTGTCGGTAAGCCCCAAGCCAAACGCTCTCGTGTTATTCAATCCCGTTATCGACAATGGGCCCGGCGGTTATGGCTATGAACGTGTAAAAGATGATTATCTCAATTTTTCTCCAATGCACAACATTAAAAAAGGCACTCCGCCGACTCTTATCATGATTGGCGATAAAGATCACCTGATACCCGCAGCCACAATTCAGAAGTACAAAGCTGAGATGGAGAAGGTTGGCAGCAGGTGCGATCTGGTTTTTTACCCCGGACAAGAACACGGGTTCTACAACAAGAAAGAGTTCTTTGAACCTACCAAAACAGAGATGGAGAAGTTCCTTGGGTCTTTGCCTTTTCTGACGCTTACAAACTAATCGGTGTTTTCTATAGTCAGAATCTCCTACTCAGCCCTTTTTCTCATCTGAGTTTGCATAACAAAATATCAGTATATTTACATGTCATGTGTATTAAAGTACCTTATCATGAAACCATTACTAGCCATTATTGCTTTATTTCTTTCTTGTATTAGTTGCAAAAAGAATAATGACACGATCTCATCAATTGATGGCATGTGGGTTGAATCAACTCAAAAGAAAGATACTTTATATTTTGACAGTAAGAACTCTATGTTCAACCTAGGGAGAGGAAAGGAATTAAAAGCTGGGAGTCTAATTCCTAAAACTTATTCCGGTATTTATTTTTACGAAACTAAAACTGATAGTATCTCCATACAATATTCATTCTCAAGCTTATACAAGCCTAAAAAATATATGTTTAAGCCAGACTTGGCTCAAGGCAAGATCACGATAGGAAACTTTTATGTAGATAGTTTAAGCCGAAACGTAACTCTAACCTTTTTAAAGCATCGTTGAAGTCGTGTGAGCTTCCCAACTAATCATTGTTTTCCAGAGCCGGATACCCGCCCACCCTTCCATTCTGCCGCTCCCATTTGATGTAATCGTTTGGTCCGAAAGGATGCCCGCCAAAGCCATTTCGCATCATGGCTATGGATTTAGCCCAAGTATTTTCTGCATCGCGGGAGGCAATTAACTGCATTACCGATTGAGCAATTACCGGAATAGGAACTTCCATGTGCATGGCATCTGTAACCAGCCAGTTCACTTCGCCGGTATCTTCAATGTACGAAGGCACATTGAAGCCCTCCTTTTCATCGTAGAGCTTTTTCATTAGCTCAATAAGCCAGGAACGAATTACTGAACCGTTGTTCCAGGTTAGCAGGATGTCGCTGATGTTTAACTCTTCGCGAAAATTGGCCAGGAGCGCCATGCCTTCACCGATGGCCTGCAGCATACCAAATTCAATTCCATTATGAACCAACTTGACAAAGTGTCCCGAGCCCGGTGCGCCCGTGTACGTATATCCGTTTGGAACAGCTAGGGACCTCAGAAATCCCTCAACTTGATCAACCGCTTCTTTCTCGCCGCCTACCATAAAGCATGCGCCATGCCTTGCGCCGTCCACGCCGCCGCTGGTGCCGCAATCAATCAGGAAAATCTCTTTTTCTTTTAGCTTCCCTGCTCTCCGGATACTGTCGCCCCAGTACGAATTGCCTCCATCGATGATGATGTCGCCGGGAGCGAGTAATGGCACCAGTTCATCAATCACATCGTCTACCGGCTTTCCTGCCGGAATGTAGAGGAATATTTTGCGTGGAGCAATTAACTGATCGACCAGGTGCTGCGGGCTGGCCGCAAGCGAAACATTTTTCTGATCAGGAACTTTGCTGGCGTACATATCGTAGCCCACAATTGAATAACCTGTCTCCGCTGCATGAATGGCAAGATTGCCGCCCATCTTTCCTAGGCCAATAATGCCGTAATTCTCTTCCATACATGTTTAACATGAGAGGGCGGGAATCGTTTACGTCACAAAACCTCTCTATCGAATATTTCTCCTTTGTTGGCCTATTGTTACGCTCATCATTTTGAGTAAGCTCATCATTTTGCACCCGCTCAAGGTTTCATTCTTGAAAATGTCTTCACAAATCCTGCCAATCACCATACAAACAAGCCCAAAACAGCTGATTTTTATATCTTAGCGATTTATCTGCAAAACCAATGACTGAACAACTTCAAGAGCGTTTCCAAAGCCTTTTCGGACAGCAAAACCAGCACACTTTTTTTTCTCCGGGAAGGGTAAACCTGATTGGCGAACATATTGATTACAATGGCGGGCTTGTTATGCCATGCGCCATTACCTTTGGCACTTATTTGCTTACCGCTCCAAACAAAGAGGGAAAATTTCGGTTCAGGAGTATCAATTTTGAGGAAGTACTTGATATTGGTGTTCAGCCATCCTATCAGAAGGTTGGAGAATATTGGTACAACTATCCCGTAGCTGTTATTCATCACTTCATCAAAGAAGGGAAACAAGTCCAAGGAATGGACATGCTTTTCTACGGCAATGTACCGATTGGGTCTGGGCTTTCGTCTTCGGCTTCCATTGAAATTGCTACGGCTTATGCTTTAAACCAGCTTTGCAATGCGGGCTTCAGCAAGCTTGATCTTGTTAAGCTTTGTAAACGCGTAGAAAACGAGTTCATCGGAGTAAACAGCGGGATCATGGACCAGTTTGCCGTAACCTTTGGCGAAGCAAGCAAAGCCCTCAAACTTGATTGCGAAACGCTGGACTATGAAGCTGTAAATTGCTTTTTAGGTGATTATCTCTTAGCCATCATTAACACCAACAAGCCAAGGAAACTTGCAGAGTCTAAATACAACGAGCGTGTGGGCGAATGCCAGGCTGCGCTTGAAAGCCTCAAGTCGGAGCTGGATATAAACTATCTCTGTGATATTGATTCAGAGACATTCGATAAGCACAAAGATTCTATTGAAAGCGATGTTGTAAAGGACCGTGCAGAGCATGTTGTAAAAGAAAATGAGCGTGTAAACCATGCTGCCCGCGAACTGGCAGCACATAATCTCCATAAGTTCGGCGAACTGATGTATGCTTCGCATGAATCTCTGAAGAACCTGTACGAAGTTTCGGGCAAAGAGCTTGACACCATTGTTGAGTTTTGCTCCTTGCGGGATGACGTTGCCGGCGCACGTATGACAGGCGCAGGCTTTGGCGGCTGTGCGATAGCTTTGGTGAAGAAAGATTCTTTCCAGGATTTTGAAGATAAATTGATCCCATACTATACTGAGAAGATCGGCTATGCTCCTTCTGTGTACAGCTCGCTTATCGGCGATGGCGTGAAGGAAATTTAAGATGCGCAAACTCAAGCTCGATGAATTAGGGCGCAGCAGTGTTGAGGAATACCGGCAGCAGAAGAAATTACCAATTACGGTGGTGCTGGATAGCGTTCGCAGCATGCACAATGTTGGCTCAATCTTCCGTACCTGCGACGGCTTTGCTGTTGAACAAATTTTTTTATGTGGGATAACCGGACAGCCGCCGCACCGGGAAATTGAAAAAACAGCTTTGGGCGCTACAAATTCCGTGAACTGGAGATATTTTGAAGATATCAAAGAAGCCATTGCCGAACTGCACCAGCATAGCTATCAGGTAATCGCGGTGGAACAGGCAGAGGGCAGTACACAACTAAATACTTTTCAGCCGAAAGCTTCTGAGCGGTATGCGCTGATCTTCGGCAATGAAGTCAACGGTGTGTCGGATGAAGCTATGTCGCTTGTGGATGGATGCCTCGAGATCCCGCAGTTTGGGACCAAGCACTCGTTCAACATTGTCGTGTCTGCCGGAATTGTGCTTTGGGATTTCTTCGCGAAGTTAAATCTTGGAGAAACTCACATCAGCCAGCCGTACCATTAAGCCCGGGCATTTCTAAACCTCTCAATTAACATAATTGCTATAGTCCCAAGTGTGTAGGCAACAATATCGCCCCACTGGAAAGTGGTGCCGATTACTGTTGTAGCAACCGCAGATCCACCCAGTCCGATGCGATGAACAATGTCAAAGTATTGAAGTATCTCGATCAGGTAAGCGAAAACGAGAACCCCTAAAGCTGTTGTGATAACCGGCAGGTTGACCACAGCTTTTACCGTGCAGTACAACAAAATAATCACCAGAAAATCTCCAAAGTAAGGCCGGATAAACTCATCATGAAAGTAAAGGGCAATTACAAGTTCAATAACAAAGAGCAGTATGGCGGCTATAGTGTAGCCTTTGTTGAGGGTGGGCATACGTAAACATAGCATATTATCTATATTTGCTAAAGACGTTATGAGTGAATTTCGGTTAGATAGGACAAAGTTTGTTGCCCATTCCGCCGGCGAGGCATCCGCTTCGCACGCTACTTACTATAAAATGTTAACCTGGCGAGAGCGGATCAGGATTGCACACTATCTGAACAGCATTGCCTATAACTTCCCAATCGACTCGCCTCCCCGTTTAGACCGCACAAAGTTTAGCGCACGCTCAAGGAATGGGTAATATCTTCAACGAAGATTTCAGAGATTCCCTAGACTGTTTTAACAGGCACGAGGTACGATATATCCTAATTGGCGGCTTCTCTGTAATCCTGCACGGTTATTCGAGAACTACCGGCGATATGGACATATGGGTGGATCGCACACCTGAAAACTACAAGAAAATACGAGCTGCCTTTCTGAAGTTTGGCATGCCGGTGTTCGGCATGACAGAAGAAAACTTTTTACATCACCAAAACTGGGATGTATTTACCTTCGGATTACCGCCTTCCGCAATTGATGTGATGGTTAAAGTAAAGGGCCTTGAATTTGATACTGTTTATCAGAACTCGACAACTTTCACGGAAGACGGGCTGCTGATAAGAACGATTCATATTGAAGATCTAAAAGCAGTACAAAAAGCTTCTGCCCGCCCTAAAGATTTAGATGATCTAGAAAATCTATCATAGCTATGCCCTCTGCAAGTCCCCTCACAAAAAAACTTCAGATAAAGCCCGGGCACAAAGTGCTTATCATTAATGCCCCGGCAAATTATTCTGATCTTTTGGAACCGCTTCCGGAAAAAGCTGAGCTGTCGCTAAGGGCAGCAGGTTCATACGACGTTGTGCTGTTATTCGTAAAAAGTAGCAGCGAATTAAACCGCGACCTCGAATGGCTTCAGGCTCATCTCCGGTCCGACACCGTTTTGTGGACGATTTATCCCAAAAAGAGCTCGGGCATCAAGTCGGATCTGGAGATGATGAGCAGTTGGGATGAATTTAAAAAATATAATTACAGAGGTGTTGCAGCGGCGTCTATTGATCAAACCTGGACAGCCCTCCGCTTCCGGGCGATCGATCAGGTAAAAAAATCTGAAGCTAGGAATGAAGCAATCTCCCAAAACGAGTTTGGGAAATATATTGATCTGGCCAATCGCGTCGTCACTCCACCCGATGCTTTCAAAACAGCAATGGAACGCGAACCAGATGCTCTAGCTTTTTTCCAAACGCTCTCCTTCACAAACAAGAAAGAATATGTTAGCTGGTTAATTTCTGCCAAGCAGGAAAAAACCAGAATTGACAGGCTGGAAAAATCTGTTCAAAAGCTCTTAGAACGCAAGAAAAACCCGACAGCAAAATAACATTGATCAGATGAATCAGGCATAATTCAAAGATTCATCCGATTAATCGCTCAAACAAAAAATCCCACCCGTAGGCAGGATTTCATATTGACGAGGTTGGTAAAACTCTTATGCAAACATGCTCACAGCGTCTTTGCTTGCTAAGGCAGTGCTTCCGGTCAGGAATTCGTCCACTTTACGTGCGGCTTCCCTGCCTTCAGAAATTGCCCACACAACCAACGACTGCCCCCGGCGCATATCGCCTGCAGCAAACACCTTATGCACGCTGCTCCGGTAAACCCCTTCTTTAGCTTTTACATTCCCACGCTCATCCAGCTCTACTCCCAGGCTCTGAAGCAAGCCTTCAAACTGCGGATGCAAAAAGCCCATGGCTAAAAATACCCGCTGGCATGGAATCTCTCTTTCCGACCCTTCCGACTCGACAAACTTTATCGGCCTTCCAAAAATGTCCTGCTCCCAACTTACATCTGTAACGCGAATTGCACGCAGGTTTCCATTCTCATCGCCTAAGAACTCTTTGGTGTTTATTCCCCAATACCGCTCACAGCCTTCTTCATGAGAACTGGTTGTTTTCAAAATCATCGGGTAAGTCGGCCAAGGCATATTTTCCGTACGCTCTTTCGGCGGTTGGAACATCACTTCTAACTGAGTAACAGATTTTGCGCCCTGGCGGTTGGATGTGCCCACGCAGTCGGAACCGGTATCGCCCCCGCCAATTACAATTACGTCTTTGCCGGTTGCCCAGATATGTTCTTCTTCAAATTCAATGTCGCTAACCCGCTTGTTTTGCTGTTTTAAGAAGTCCATCGCAAAATATACTCCCTTTAGTTCCCTTCCGGGGATGTTTAGGTTACGTGGAATAGTTGATCCTCCGGCCAAAACAATAGCGTCAAACTTCCGCGAAAGCTCGTCTGCCGAAATATCGACTCCAACATTGGTGTTGCATTTGAAGATGACGCCGCTTTCTTCCATAACCTTTATCCGACGCTCCACAACCCATTTTTCAAGTTTGAAATCCGGAATTCCGTAGCGCAACAAGCCGCCTGGATGATCGTCGCGTTCAAAAACGGTTACTAAATGGCCTGCTTTGTTCAACTGAGCCGCAGCAGCAAGCCCGGCCGGACCAGAACCCACAACAGCAATCGTTTTTCCTGAACGGATAAGCGGAGCTTTCGCTTTTACAAAGCCTTTTGAATAGGCAACTTCAATGATGTGTTTTTCAATCTCCTCGATCGTAACCGGGGGTTTGTTGATTCCCAACACACATGCCGATTCACATGGCGCAGGGCAAATCCTCCCGGTAAACTCAGGAAAGTTGTTGGTGGAAGAAAGAATAGTATAAGCCTCTTCCCAGTTCTGCTTGTAAACGGCATCGTTAAACTCGGGAATAACATTGCCGAGCGGACAGCCCGAATGGCAAAACGGAATGCCACAGTTCATGCAGCGGGCAGCCTGCTTGTTCAGTTTATCTTCTGAATATTTTCCTACGAATTCATTGTAATCTCTTACCCGCTCTTCCGGCGAAACTTTTGGTGGAAGCTCTCTGTCGAATTCTTTAAAACCTGTTATCTTTCCCATGTTAATTGCTAACCGATTGGTATTGTGAACGCTGTAAAACTTTTTTGTATTCGGTTGGGAATACCTTGATGAACTTGCCTGCTTCTTCTTCCCAGTTGCTCAAGAGATAAAGAGCCAGATGGCTTTGCGTGAGCTGCATGTGCTTGCGGAGAAGCGCCTGAATGCCTTCCTGATCTTCTTTTGTTAAAGGATCAAGTTCTACCATTTCTGTGTTGCAGTTTTCAGGGAACTCGCCTTCCGGATCATACACCCAGGCGATACCACCGCTCATCCCTGCCGCGAAATTCCGACCTGTTTTGCCGAGGATCAGCGCACGGCCACCGGTCATGTATTCGCAACCGTGATCGCCCACCCCTTCTACAACAGCCGTAGCACCTGAATTTCTTACGGCAAAACGCTCACCTGCCTGACCGCGAACATAGAGCTCGCCAGAGGTTGCCCCATAAAGCGCAACGTTTCCGATTATGATATTGTCTTCAGGTACGAATGTGGCGTCTGCCGCCGGATAGATAGCGAGCTGTGCGCCCGATAAGCCTTTTCCGACGTAGTCATTCGCTTCGCCTTCCAACTCAAATGACAAGCCTTTTGCACAGAATGCGCCAAAGCTTTGTCCCGCAGAACCGCTGAACTTGAAATTGATTGTATTATCCGGCAAACCGGCAGATTGATAACGTTTTGAAACTTCGTTCGATAGAAGTGTACCGATTGTACGATCTGTATTTTTCACGATGAAGGTTGCAAACACAGGGATTTTGCTCTCCAAAGCCTGTTGCGCATGACTCAACAATTTCCAGTCGAGAATATCGGCCATACCGTGATCCTGCGCTTCGCTGTTGTACATGGTAACTCCAGGCTTGGTGCTTATCGGGTGAAGCAAACCTGAAAGATCAAGAGTTTTTGCTTTCCAGTGATTCAAGCCTTCGCGGACTTTAAGGAACTGAGCCCTGCCAACCATATCGTTAATGGTGCGGAAGCCAAGATCAGCCATAATTTCCCGCAGCTCTTCCGCAAGGAAGCGAAACAGGTTTACGATATGCTCAGGCTTTCCGCTGAATAATTTTCTAAGTTCCGGATCTTGTGTAGCAACACCAACCGGACAGGTGTTCAAGTGGCATTTGCGCATCATGATACAGCCGCCGACCACAAGTGCCGCAGTAGCTACGCCCCATTCTTCAGCTCCGAGTAAAGCTGCAATCGCAAGGTCGCGGCCCGTTTTAAGTTGTCCGTCTGTTTGCAGAACCACACGGCTTCTTAGCTGGTTACGAACCAGTGTCTGGTGTGCTTCAGCCAAGCCAAGTTCCCAAGGCAAGCCAGCGTGTTTGATAGAGCTGATCGGCGATGCCCCTGTTCCGCCGTCGTAACCTGCAATGAGGATCACATCGGCATGTGCTTTGGCAACACCCGCAGCAATTGTACCTACGCCGGCTTTTGAAACAAGTTTAACATTGATCCTGGCTTCGCGATTGGCATTTTTTAGATCAAAGATCAGCTGAGCCAAATCCTCGATTGAATAAATATCGTGGTGCGGCGGCGGAGAAATTAAGCCTACGCCCGGAGTTGAGTGGCGCACACGTGCGATCCAGTCGTCCACTTTGTGCCCTGGTAGCTGGCCGCCTTCACCTGGCTTAGCGCCTTGAGCCATTTTGATCTGGAGTTCATCAGCATTGGTCAGGTAATTCGAGGTTACTCCGAAACGTGCTGATGCAATTTGCTTGATCGCCGAACGCATAGAATCGCCGTTTGGCAACTTCTCATAACGGATCTCATCTTCCCCGCCTTCGCCGGTATTGCTTTTTCCACCTATCCGGTTCATCGCGATAGCAATGGTGCTGTGCGCTTCGTGCGATATAGAGCCGAAGGACATGGCACCAGTAGCAAAACGCTTCATGATATTCTCAGCCGGTTCAACCTCATCAATTGAAATAGCTTCCCGGTGATGTGCAAAGTCGAGCAAGCCACGTATAGTAAACATTTTATCAGTCTGATCATTGATCAGCTTGGCATAACTCTTATAAACTTCGTAGTTGTTTGTGCGGGTTGCGTGCTGAAGCAAGTGAACGGTTTGCGGATTGAACAGGTGGGCTTCCCCCCGGCGTTTCCACTGGTAAATTCCGCCTTCAGGCAACATCTGTTGCTCTGGTTTGGATGAACCGAAGCCTTCGTAATGTTTGTAAAGGGTTTCTTTCGCGATTTCATCAAGTCCCAATCCACCGATCCGTGTTACCGCTCCTGTAAAATAACGGTCAACAACATCGCTGTTCAAACCTAAAATCTCGAACACCTGAGAACCGTGGTACGACTGAAGCGTAGAGATTCCCATCTTAGAGAATATCTTCAGCAAGCCATCGCAAACGGCTTTTATATAGTTTTTAGAAAGGTATTTCCACTCAAGCGATGTGTCGAGCCTGCCTTCCTGCTTCATTGTTTGGATTGTAGCAAGAGCGAGGTACGGGTTTATCGCGGTAGCACCAAATGCGAGAAGACAAGCAAAATGGTGTACTTCCCAAACATCGCCAGCTTCAACAACCAGTCCGACAGAACCGCGATAACCTTTTTTAACCAAATGATGGTGAACCGCAGAAACCGCAAGCAATGATGGGATCGGTGCATGCTCAGAATCCAATGCACGGTCGGTAAGAATCAATACTTCAAAGCCGTCGTTTACTGCATCTTCTGCATACCGACAAAGCCTTGCAAGCCCGTTTTCAAGTGAGCCCGGCAGCCCATCTGCTTTAAAATATGTTTGAAGAGTTTTTGCATGGAACAAACCAGTATCAATGCTTCGCAGCTTTTCAAGCTCGTAATTGTTGATGATTGGTTGCTGCAAAGCCACGCAATGGCAATGCATTTTATCTTCGTCGAGCAGGTTGCCGTTGTTACCGATAAATGTTGCAAGGCTCATCACCAAGCGCTCGCGAATCGGATCGATTGGCGGATTTGTCACCTGTGCAAAAAACTGTTTGAAGTAGCTCGACAAATGTTGAGGGCGATCAGAAAGGACTGCAAGCGGCACATCCGTTCCCATTGAACCAATGGGCTCTTTGCCATCGAGTGCCATCGGCTTGATGATGCTTTCTATATCTTCCCGGCTGTAGCCGAAAACTTGCTGGTATTTAAAAACTGCTTCAGAAGCAAGATCCGAGAATGTAACCCGTGGTTCGGGAAGTTCTTCCATCCGGATTTTATAGTTCTCCAGCCACTGGCCGTAGGGCTGCTTTGAAGTGATAGATAGCTTAATTTCCTCGTCGGTGATAATCTTTCCCGCCTCGGTATCAACCAGGAACATTTTCCCGGGCTGTAACCTGCCTTTTCTCAGAACCGTGCTTTCCTGAAGCGACAAAACTCCCGCTTCGGAAGCCACAATCACACGGCCGTCATTGGTGATTACGTAGCGTAATGGGCGTAAACCGTTCCGGTCGAGCATGGAGCCAATGATCTTTCCATCAGTAAAGGTCAGTGCTGCCGGGCCGTCCCACGGCTCCATCAAGGTAGCATGAAACTCGTAAAAGGCTTTCTTAAGCGGATCCATCTGCTCGTTGCCATCCCAAGCTTCGGGCACCAGCATCATCATTACGTGCGGCAATGAGCGGCCGCTATGCAACAGGACTTCAACTATATTATCAAGGCAGGCTGAATCCGACTGATCGGTATCAACCACCGGTAAAATCATTTCGATTTCTTCGCTGCTGAAGTACGAAGAAGCGTACGAACGAAGACCGGAATAAAACCAATTCAGGTTTCCGGTAAGGGTATTAATCTCGCCATTGTGCGCTATAAAGCGGAAAGGCTGAGCAAGCTTCCACGATGGGAATGTATTCGTGGAGAAACGGGAATGGATCATCCCAAAACCCGACTTAAAGCGTTCGTCGTTTAAATCTGTGTAATATTTGCGGACCTGATAAGTAGTAAGCTGTCCTTTGTAAACTATTACCTTACATGAGAAGGAAGTAAAATAGAAGTTGTCGTCAAGCTGCTTAACTTGTTCAGATATCGTTTTGCCGATTAATCTCCTTAAAACATATAGCTTCCGTTCGAAATCTTCGCAATTGTGAATAGATGAAGGTCGAGCAACAAACACCTGTTCTACTGAAGGTTCAGTAGACAAAGCAGTTTGGCCAATGCCGTCGCGGCTGATTGGAACTTTTCTGTAGCCTAATACCTGCAAACCCAATTTTGATGAAGCATTATTGATTACGTTGCGGCAAGCCTCCTTTACAGTTGACTCTTTCGGGAAGAACACCATCCCTACGCCGTAATAGCCCCGCTCGCCAAGGCGAATGTTAAGGTTTATACATTCTTCAATAAGAAATTCATGCGGAATTTGGACCATAATCCCCGCCCCATCGCCCGATTCCGGATCACAGCCACAAGCGCCACGGTGTTCCATGTTTTCAAGAATGGTAAGGGCATCGGCAACTATTTGATGCGAAGCGTGGCCGTTAATGTTTGTAATGAACCCGGTACCGCAGGAGTCGTGTTCAAATTCAGACCTGTAAAGGCCCTGTTGGTCGTATTCAGTTTTACTCATCAGACTAATTGGGTATTAAGTGGCGATTACGAAAATACTAAACCCATCCCTTATTTGAGTAATTTTTAAAGATTTTTAATATTATCGCAATTCCGATCTATAAACTACCTGTTATTTTAACATTTTGATAATTTACCGGAAGTATATGGCTGCGAGCTACAAAATATGGCTGGCTATTGAAGCATTTAGGACACCCTTGAAAGATTTTTCTTTTCCTTATGGCGGTCTGCTGAAAATTTCTACTTTTGCCGCGGGTAAGTCTTTTACGACCAGCTCCCTTTGAACTCCCCCAGGGTGGGAACACAGCAAGGGTAGGAGGTTGTAGCGGTGCGATAAAAGGGGCTTGCCCATTTTTCACCCCTTCCCCCAAATGGGGGAATCGGGCGAAAAATCTACCCTCCGCTCTTTAACAGGGTTTTGAATTAGTCCCCATACCAATCAGATATGAAATTTTTTATTGATACAGCAAATCTTGCTCAAATTCAGGAAGCATATGATCTTGGCGTTCTAGACGGCGTAACCACCAACCCAAGCTTAATGGCTAAGGAAGGCATCACCGGACACGACAATATAATCAAGCATTACCTGGCAATCTGCGATATTGTAGATGCTGATGTAAGTGCCGAAGTAATTGCTACCGATTACGATGGCATTATCGAAGAAGGAACCAAATTAGCAGCCTTGAATGAAAAGATCGTTGTGAAAGTGCCCATGATCAAAGACGGTGTAAAGGCAATTAAATATTTCGCTTCAAAAGGAATTAAAACGAACTGTACTCTGGTTTTCTCGGCAGGACAAGCTTTGTTAGCGGCAAAAGCAGGCGCTACGTATGTTTCTCCGTTCGTTGGAAGATTAGATGATGTTTCTACCGATGGCATGCAGTTAATCGAAGATATCCGTCTGATTTTTGACAACTACGGATACGAGACACAAATCCTTGCTGCCTCTGTTCGCCACCCGATGCACATTATCCAGTGCGCCAAGATCGGTGCGGATGTGATCACTGCGCCGCTATCCGCAATAGCTGCATTGCTAAAACACCCTTTAACCGATAGCGGCCTGGCTCAGTTTTTAGCCGACCACGCGAAAGCTGCAGGAAAGTAATCCAACTTATAAATATTGAAGGCTCGCATTGCGGGCCTTTTTTGTTTCAGCCGATTAAACAAATACCGGTTTACAATATTGAATACAGATGCAGGAAAACTTTGACGTACTGATCATAGGCGGCGGGCCAATTGGGCTTGCGTGCGGAATTGCAGCGCAAAAAGCCGGGCTGAGCTACGTGATAATCGAGAAGGGATGCCTTGTGAATTCACTCTACAACTATCCACAGACCATGACGTTCTTCTCTACTTCCGAGAAGCTGGAAATTGGCGGAATTCCATTTGTATCGAACAACCCAAAGCCGGTCCGGGCAGAAGCACTGGAATATTATCGCCGTGTAGCGGGATACTATAAACTAAGAACAAAGCTTTTTGAAACTGTTGAAGAGGTAAAAAAATCCGGAGGTCGCTTTGAAGTAAAAACTTCAAAGGCACTCTACGAAGCGAAAAACATCATTATTGCAACCGGCTTTTACGACATCCCTAAACTGATGGATATTCCCGGAGAGGATTTGCCGAAGGTTTCGCACTACTACAAGGATCCGCATTATTATGCGATGCAGAATGTGGTTGTTGTGGGCTCAAGCAACTCCTCAGTGGATGCTGCGCTGGAAACATACCGCAAGGGTGCAAATGTTACGATGGTGATCCGCGGAAGCGAGATCGGGCAACGAGTGAAGTATTGGGTGCGTCCTGACATCCTAAACCGGATTGCAGAAGGAAGCATCAAAGCATATTTCAACTCGGAACTGATTGCAATCAGGGAACATGAAGTGGACATTAGAACGCCAAAAGGCTCAATCACCATCCCAAACGATTTTGTCCTTGCCCTCACCGGCTACCAACCCAACTTCGACCTGCTCAGAAAATTTGGATTAAACCTTTCGGAAGATGAAAAACTCTACCCTGCTCACAATCCTGAAACGATGGAAACCAACCAGAAAGGTATCTATTTAGCCGGTGTGGTTTGCGGAGGCATGGACACACATATTTGGTTCATCGAAAATTCACGGGAACATCCTGGAAGGATAATCACTCACATGATCGCCAATCAGCGCACCTAATCAATAAGCGGCCTGTTGTCGTCCTCCTCCTTTGCGCCAGTCCCGCTATCTTCCGACTTTTCCTTCTCGCGGTCTTCCGGCGAAATCTCATCTACATCAAAGGAATTTCCTTTAATCGTGTACACCACAATCTTCCTTCCCGATGGTTTCGTGTCGTCTTCATTGTCAAATAGCGGGAACTCACGACGAAGTTTGTTATCCTTGATATAAACACTATCCTGTCCGCGGTATTTCTTCTTGGTTGCTGAAGTTAAATCAGGAAATTTCATCTCATTCGCATTCCCCGATTCGCTGAATTCATATACAATCATCTTGAAATGAGAACCCTCGCCTTCCCCTTTCACCTGGATGTACAGTTCGGGGTTTCCATCCGAATCCATATCCATATTCCACGAATCCTGGATTTTTCCGTCCAGCTCGCCCGAAGTGGTGCGGTATTTCAAGTGCGAGGAATCCGATCGCAAAACCAGGTAAGCTCCCACAGATTCCGACCCTCTGCCCCAGCCCAGCACATCCAGCGTAAGCCCCGGCTTTACTTCAATCGCCTTGTGATAGGTGAATGGCGGAGGCAACTTCGGAGTTACAGGCGCAACCGGCTTTTGAACTGCCACAGGCTTTTTATCCTCGGTACATGAAACCACCAGCATACTGAAGGCTACGGCAAAAAAATACAAGTTTGAAATTCGCATGGATGTAAGGTCTGGCTTAATTAAATAACATAGATTCCGTAATTTCCTGCTTAGCTTTCCCCGGTGCTGTAACGTAAGCCTTAAACTCGTTGCTACCGCCTGCCTGGAAATACCGCAGTTCAATTTTGTGGTACCCTTTTAACAGGTTTGCAACTCCGTTAGTTTCAAAATTAAAATGTTTGCCGTCGTTCTGCACCACCAGTTTATTGTCTATCCACAGCTGCGAACCATCGTCGGAAGTTGTAGAAAAACTATAAACGCCATCCTTTTCGATGTTGATGTAGCCAGTAAACACTGTGCCGAATGTGCGTGCCTTACCGCGGAACTTAGCCGGGCTGACCGATGGCGCTGTGCCTTTTTCGGCTGCCTGCAAGGTATCCAACTGAGCAACACTGGTAAAATCACCGGGAAGGTAAAAGTATCGGAGCCCTTTGTTGCCTGGAGAGATGTTTAAGGCAGCCCCAGCGGAAGGCTCATTGACCAGTGTAGTTGTAGTAACAGCACTCCTCTTTCCTGAAGGTGTTATCACGATGGTTTTTAAAGTACACTGCTCGCCTGCGGGGATTTTTATGTTGAAGTCTGCAGAATAGGTTTTGTCCGTCTCCCGTGGCGTATAGCCGTTGATGGTGTAATAAATCTTCGCTCCGGTAACAGATGGTTTCAACCTTACGGGATATTCAGCCGCAGCAATCACGGTGTCTTTTGCACCGATGGCAGTCGGCACCCGATAAACTGTATTGGTTTTATCAAGCTGGGCCAGGTGCTTTGGCACACGTTGCTCGGCAAAATTCATGTAGTTTTTATTCTCAAGAGATGTCCATGCAATTTCCGACAAGGCATACATGCGGGGGAAGATCATGTACTCAACATGCTGTGGAGTTGCGATATATTCCGTCCAGACGTTAGCCTGAACGCCTATAATGTGCTTTTGCTGTTCGGGTGTAAGTGTTGAAGGTGTTGGATCGTATGAATAAACCTCCTGCATAGGTGTGTAGCCACCAATGGCTAATGGTTCCTGATCTGATTTTCCCTGCAAATGGTCGAAATACACGAAGTTGCCTGGAGTCATAATGGCATCGTGGTTTTGCTTTGCTGCCGCGATGCCGCCATTTACGCCTGTCCAGCTCATTACGGTTGCATTCGGCGCAAGCCCGCCCTGCAGAATCTCATCCCATCCGATGATCTGCCTTCCTTTTGAATTCAGGAACTTTTCCATCCGGTGAATGAAATAGCTTTGGAGTTCTTCCTCGTTCTTAAGATTATTATCCGCAATTCGTTTCTGGCAATATTTACATTCTTTCCAGCGAGTTTTAGGGCACTCATCGCCGCCAATGTGAATGTATGTGCTTGGGAACAATGGCAAGATTTCAGTGAGAACATCCTGAAGGAAATTGAAAGTGCTTTCCTTTCCGGCGCAGTAGACATCTTCTTTTACGCCCCAGTTTTCGGCAGTTTTAAACGGACCTGGATTATCGCCACAGGCAAGCTCAGGATAAGCCGCAAGCGCAGCAACCGAATGGCCGGGCATTTCAATCTCCGGAATCACAGTAATGTACTTCGATGTAGCGTAGGCAACTATTTGCTTTACTTCATCTTGCGTATAAAATCCGCCGTATGGAGTATTGTCGAAAGCCTGTGGCATACGGTCGTGGTAATGGCCGATGAGGGTTTGGGCTCTGAAGCCGCCTACTTGGGTAAGCTTCAGATATTTCTTTATCTCGATGCGCCAGCCCTGATCTTCAGTTAAATGCCAGTGAAAGGTGTTGAGTTTGTATTGCGCAAGCACATCGATATATTTTTTGATGAACGGCAGCGGCATCATGTGACGGCCAACATCGAGGTGCATACCGCGATATTTGTAGCGAGGTTCATCATTGATCTCTGCACATGGGATTTTTGGCGCACCTTCCCGTACAACCGGCAAAATCTGCATCAGCGACTGCATAGCATAAAACAGCCCTGCGCCCTTGCCTGAAACATTTATCTGCTTCGGTCCGATTGAAAGCGAATAACCTTCAGCGTTTTTGCCGGTGTATCCGGATGATGAAAATCGGATTACTCCGTTTGGTGCTTTGATGAAAGCCTTGGCTACGGGAATATCAAGGAAGTAGCTGTTCTTGAGGAAATCATGAAAAAGGCTGGCGATCTTATAATCTTCAGCGGTTTCGAATAAAATACCTGATTGTTTGGTGAACTGAAACTGCCCGGCTTTCAGCATAACGGATTTCGGTGCCGGGATGATGCCGAGGTTAGGGTCATTTTGTGCAAACGATGTAAGAGCGAAAAGGCAGCAGGTTAGAAGGGTTAAAATTTTTCTCATGTTTTGGATGTGGAATCCAAATCTAAAAAAAATTGTGGTTGCGGAAAGCTGTGGATGAGCAAGGGTTAAGTAACATTCCTAGAACGGTTATACAACATGAGAATCATTAAGCACTAAACTGTGCTACAAACCCTTTCAGTACATGATTGGTCTCGTTTGAGAATTCTATCAAGCTCAGATGCCCGCCATCAGCCGTAATAAATCGCGAGCCATCAATATTCTTTGCAATGCATCGCGGCGCTCGCGGCTGTATGATCCTGTCGTTATTTGCAGCGATGACGAGCGCAGGCACAGAAATTTTCCGCATCGAACGCCCTGCTTCGTACTCAATACATTTCAACATGCCTTGAGCGGTAATTTCCGGTCGGCATAGAGCCGCGATCTTTGAAGTAAACAGCAATTGTGCAGCGGTTTGCTCTCCGGTATAGAACAGGTAACGGTAAAACAAAACGCTCAGACCATTCAAATAATTCAGCTTGCCCATGATTCTGAAAGGCTGCGGATGCTTGATCACGTAATTCAGGAAGGGCTCAATCACAGGCTTCTGAAGGAACCGCAACAACAATGAAAACTGCGCTGTTTTCAAGGCATTGGTGTAAGTAGAGTGCTGTAATATCAAGCCCTTTGCTGCGGGTTGAAGCTGCCTGCTGCAATACTCCATCGCAATCATCCCGCCCATGCTATGCCCGTACAATATCGGGTTAGTTATATGCAGATGTTCAAGCACATCTTTTACGTCGTATGCTACAGTCGCGATTGTCAGATCAACCGGTTTAGGTGAGTTTCCGTGCCCGGGAAGATCAATGATCACCAGTCGGTATTTTCTCACGAAATGCTGGCGCTGATAATACCACTGGTCGCGGCTTGAGTTTAGCCCGTGCAACAACACGATAACCTGTGCACTTTCCGGCCCTTCCATTTCCACATACACCACATTCCCGCTCCGGCACCTGATGTACCTGCGCTCTTCAGCCTTCAATGGCTCAGGAGCTGCCACTTTGCGCCTCGACGACAACAGCCATGAAACCGGATATCTCCCGAATGCCAGCAGCAATCCCGCTGAGGCATAAACCAATATTTTCGCATTACGGTCCATGTAAATGAAACATCTTAATGAAATAGCGGTTTCAGAAAAGCTGAATTAAGGAAGCCGGGGCAAACACTGAAATTTTCATTAGCTTTGATACACCTCTATTGATGAAGAAAGCCTTTTTACTAATCCTTACAGTCCTTTGCTGCTGTGCTTATGCCCAAATTCCTGTAAAAAAGAAAACTTTCACTTTGCCCAAAGGGGTTTCGCAAGCTGACTATCTTCCCGGTGTAGTAATTGTGAAATTCAAACCGGCAGCCCTGGCACAAGCCGGAAACACCACCAAGTCCAGCGCTTCCTCTGCCCCGATTCTTAAGCTAAAAACTGCGTCAGTTTCCTCGATAAAAAGCAAGTTCCCTTCTGATTCAAAAAGTTCTGATGGTACAATTTCGCGGGAGCAGGTTATAGGGCTTGACCGCATCTACGAACTGCATTTCACAGCCGCTTCGCCCATTGAGGCAGTTATTAATGAGCTTTTGCAGAATGAACAGGTGGAATACGCAGAGCCAAGCTACATTTATCATACCTACTACACACCTAACGATCCGCTTTATCCTGGCAACCAAAGCTACTTAAGCCAGGTGCGTGCGCCGCAAGCCTGGGACATCATCCGGAATGCATCGGGAATAATTATAGCGATTGTAGACTCGGGCTCTGAGCTGACGCACCAGGACCTTGTCCCAAACATTTACTTCAATGCAGCAGATCCGATCAATGGAGTAGACGACGATCACGACGGCTATGTTGACAATTACCGGGGCTGGGATTTTGTTGGCGCATCCGCCAGCAATATTATCGAAGACAATGACCCAAATGCAAAAAGCGCAGCTGCCGATCACGGCATACATGTAAGCGGAATTGCCTCGGCTGCCACGGATAACAATTTAGGTATTGCCAGTATCGCGTTTAACGCAAAACTGATGATCATAAAGGCTGGAGCCGATGAGAATGGCGAAGCAATTTATCGCGGTTACGATGGTATAAAATACGCCGCAGATCATGGCGCTCAGATTATCAACTGCTCCTGGGGAAGTGTGGCTGGCGGAGCATTCGGACAGGATGTGGTAAACTACGCAATCAGCAAAGGCTGCCTCATCACGGCTGCCGCCGGGAACTCTAACGTTTCAGTTCCTGAATATCCATCGGCTTATGCAGGCGTGATGGCTGTGGCGAACGTAGCCAGTGGCGATGTTAAAAGCGGCTCCTCGAATTACGGTAGCTATGTTTCGGTATCGGCCCCGGGCACAAACATCCTAAGTACGGTTTTCAATAATTCGTACGGTATAAAATCGGGCACCTCGATGGCAGCTCCCATGGTTGCGAGTGCGGCTGCATTGGTGAAATCTTTTTATCCCGCCTTGAACATGCAGCAAGTAGGCGAAAAGCTTCGGGCAACCGCCGATAACATTGATGCAGCAAATGGCTCGTACGCCGGGCAGCTGGGCAAAGGGCGGATTAATGTGTACAGAGCACTCACAGAAAATCCACCATCCGTTCGTAAGCAGAAAATGACGATAGTGGATAATGGCAACGGCAGCCTTGCTCCCGGCGAAACTGTTGAGCTGTACTTCGACTTAAAAAATTTCCTGAGCCCTGTTACAAATCTTCAGGTAAGCCTGAGCAGCACAAATCCGAATGTGAGTATCATGGCGGGCAGCCAGACTGTGGCCAGCCTCGGCACAATGGAAACCAAAACTGGTGTCGGACCATTTAAAGTCTTGATCAAACCGGGCACTCCCGACAATGAAGATGTCCTATTCAGGCTTGACTATTCGGCAAATAGCGGCTCCTACCAGGATTTCGAAACTTTCAACATCACTGTGGCACTGGATTATGTAAACATTGAAGTCAACAAAGTGGCTACCACGCTGACGAGCAACGGACGGGTCGGCTACAGCGAGAATAACGCGAGCGGGGGCATTGGCTTTTCTTATCTGAACCAGCCTTTGCTTTATGAAGCATCGCTGATAATCGGCACTTCAACAACACGCATTTCAAACAATGCCCGCACACAAAACAGCAACAGCGATGAGGATTTTGTGAGGCAGGTGCGTGCAACCCGAGTTGCCAGTTCCATTGCCGCCTTCGAAGGACGATCTGAATTTGACGATAGCGGAAACACCACAAATCCGCTTAACGTGTACATCAAACATCGTCAAATTGCCTTTTCATCCGCTCCCGACGATAAATACACCATCGCCGAATATCAGGTGATCAATAATAATACTGACACCCTTAAAAATGTCTATATAGGTATGTTTACCGACTGGGACATAGATGATGGCAGCAGTAATTTCACCAGGTACGACGAGCTAAACCGGATTGGATATGTGCAACGAAAGAGCGGTGGGGGACCAATAGGCGCTGTTAAGTTGCTAAACACCAATGTGGCGCCTGCTTATTATCCGCTAACCTATAATCTCTCATCAGATTTTCTTGGCGATGGTGATTTCTCGGATGCCGAAAAGTTTCAGGCGCTTTCGAGTGGGATAAAGAAGACTGGTTTGGGCGATTTGAGCACATCCGGGTACGATGTTTCGTTTGTGAGCGGATGTGGCCCGTTCACAATAGCTCCAAAAGGCTCTGTGACAGTAGCCTTCGCATATATCGGCGGTGATGACCTTGCAGACATTCAAAAAAGTGGAGCCGCAGCGCAATCAAAGTACAATCTTGTTGTGAACCAAGGTGCGTCTTCGGCTTTCCTGGAATTAAAGCAAAACTACCCGAATCCCTTTCCCGCCGACCAATCTCAGAACACAACTATCCAGTACTCCATACCAGAAGACGGACACGTAAACTTATCCTTGTACGATTTGCTGGGAAGACGAGTAAAAACGTATGTAGATACTGAAGCGAGTGCGGGCCTGCATGTGGTGGTAATTCCTGCTTACGATCTTGAGAACGGCATTTATGTGTATCGCCTGAGATTTAACAATCAGGAGAAGGCGCTGAAATTGAACGTTTTTAAACAGTAGCCAAGCCCTCGTTGAAACAAACCCTGCAACGAGGCTCATAGCTTTCTTTTTCTCCTAACAGGATTTTCGCCTCGCTATTTACAGTGCGATAGGAATAGCTCGCGGGATTGCCGCAGCACACGCAGATCGCATGGACTTTTGTTACATCCTCTGCGATGGACATCAGCGCAGGCATCGGTCCGAAAGGTTTGCCCAGAAAGTCCATATCAAGCCCCGCGATCACCACGCGGATGCCCCGCTGCGCAAGCTTCACACACACGTCAGGCAACTCATCATCAAAAAACTGGGCTTCATCGATGCCCACTACTTCGGTATTGGTGCCGAGCAGCAAAATTGATGAGGAATTTTCTACAGGAGTGGAGTGGATGGAGTTTTGGTCGTGCGATACCACAGCCGTATCGTCATAGCGGGTATCAGTTTTGGGCTTAAATATTTCAACGTTTAGCTTCGCGATTTTGGCTCTGCGCAGCCGCCTGATCAGTTCCTCCGTTTTACCCGAAAACATCGATCCGCAAATCACTTCGATGCTCCCTACCGTTTCTATTTTACGCCTTAAGTTATGTTCGCTAAACAGCATTGATCCCCTTTGAACTGGCCAATATCAGAATTTAATCCTATTTTTGGCCACCGAGTTACCAACATACAAGCGCTAATTCCGTTATTCTTTTATATGATGAACAAGAAAGAAATCTTCACTAAAATCGGTACGATCGTTAACGAAATTTACGAGCAATACAATTACCTTTCTGAACATCCGGATAACCTGAACGAACTTGAATTAGAGCTCTTCTTAGCCAACTCCAAATTCCTGGCGGGGCACATAGAAGTCTTTCAAAAATTAAACCGGGCGGTTCAGCCCGAGAAGCCAGCTGTGGAAGAGCCCCAGCGTGCAACCGCTCCTAAACCGAAGCCTGTTGAGTCTCAAGCTCCGGCAGAAAAACAGCCCGAAGCAGTATCTGAACCCGAGCCACAACAGCCGAAACCGGGACAAGAGGAGAATGTCACCAGGTTCGTTTTAGACGCAGAGCCTGTAGAAGATGAAGCTAGTGAGACTGAAGCTGAACCCGCACACGCACCCGAGCCACAGCCTGAACCTGAAAAAGAAGAGCCCGCCGCCCAGCAACCGCAAACTGCCATCGAAGAGCCGGTTGCGCCAGAACCTCAACCTGAACCTAAAAAGGAAGAGCCAGCTATTGCTGAGCCCACTGCACCAGAACCTGTCGCCGAACAAGCTCCAGTAGTTCAGGAAGTTGTGATTGAAGAGAAAACAATCGAGCTTCCAAAGAAAGAGGCAGAGCCCGAGCACGTGCCAACTTTGAACGACGTAATTTCTGCTCAGTTCAATCCGCAGGGAACATTGGCCGGTCAGTTTACCGCACAGCCGGTTAAAGATTTGAAATCTATTATCAGCTTAAATGATAAACTCCTGTTCGTAAAAGACTTGTTTAATGGCTACAGCCTCGCCTACAGCGAAGCAATCGAACTGCTAAACCGTTTTGATAAATTTGAGGCTGCCGATACTTTCTTAAAAACAAATTACGCAACCAAGAACAACTGGGCAGCTAAGCAAAGCACCGTAGAACATTTTTATGAAATTCTGAGCAGAAGGTTTGGGAGATAGCTCATTTGAACGTATAACCGACTGACGCACCTGCCCAAAGTAGGTAGAATCTCTTAGTATCAAACGCTGGAGCCCACGTCAGCCGGAAAAGTAAACCATCACGCAAAGGCTGAAAACGATATCCGACATTTAACACTCCGACCCCATCAATTAAAGACTGGTAAGGATCCTTGTCATACCTAACAATTGGGGTAATCCCAATTCCCGTTTCTAATGCATTTCTGCCGTTTCCGAGAAGATGGTTAATGGCCAACGGAAAGGATGCGGTCCCATCGCCTGCCCAACCAATCCCAACACGATAGCCCAAACCACCGTTCCTGTCGGTTTTGAACCTCCTGTCATAATTCAAAGATATGCCTGGGCCGTTGCCGGCGACCTCCCCGTATATCGACTTCCTGCTATTGGTAAAAGTAGAGACTGAGTTATGTTTCGGCTCTGATTCTTTCTTTGGAAAACTGTATTTAAACGCTAAATCAATTCCTGTATAATTTGAGAATAAGTTATAGGAGCCTTTGTAAAGCTGGTTGTTCGCTCTAATTACTACGTCCCCAAAGTTTATGGGCTCCACGCCCCAATGTTTTCTTATCCCAAATAGCAATCCGGTTCCTTCAGAAAATTGTCTTTCAATGCTTATACCGCTTGAAATATCATACTGAACCCGCCTATTCAACTGATCAAAATACATTTGCAGATAGTCGTTTCCAATTGCTGACACCGGTGGGGCAAGTGAACCGGAGCCAGGACCTTTGGAATAGCTGGCAGAATTGTTGGTTGCGTCAATAAGTATGCTTGCCTGAGGATAGCGCCGAACACCGGGAGAAACGAACGCTCTAACGTTTAGGTTGCGGAACTTGAAGGAGTAGGAAGAATTAAGGGCCAACGTATTATATAAATAGTTGGGTGCGAGATTTCCTTCTATGATTTTCACATTGTCGGGATTACGGAATTTGTACCCGAAGCTTATATAGCCCATATTAAAGCTTGCGCCTATTCCAAAGCCTGATTTGAATTTATAGCTGTAATCAATACCTCCTTCAAAAGCGGGCGTTGATTTATATTCCAGGCCGCCTGGAGAAGAATCTTGCACTTGTGCCCCCCCTGTAAGCACAGGGGTTCCCCTCAGAGACAAGGAGTGTTGGGCGGCTGCTGGTATCAGTTGCGATAGCTGGAAAAAAAATATAGATACTACTATTCGTGAGATCCGGGCCATAACAACAATTGAACTGCAAGGTAGAAACGGTTGGATCAAGTAGTTGTTAAAATAAGTTAAATCGACCAGCCTATCAAGCAGCTTAGATCGCTCCCATCCGGTTCGAATCCTGTTTGATCAGGATAAAAAGTAGGATCGTAAAGCTCCACAACGATGATCCGCCGTAGCTGAGGAAAGGAAGAGGAATCCCGATCACGGGAATCAACCCAACCGTCATCCCGATGTTGATGAAGAAGTGGAAGAAAATTATTGAAGCCACTCCATAGCCGTAAATCCTGGTAAAAGAAGCTCTCTGCCTTTCGGCGATGAAAATAATCCGCAAAAGCAGGAACACATACAGCCCGATCACAACAAAGCATCCGGCAAAACCCCACTCCTCGCCTACGGTGCAAAAAATAAAGTCGGTGCTTTGCTCAGGAACGAAATCATATTTGGTCTGGGTGCCTTTTAAATATCCCTTACCCCACAACTGGCCAGAGCCGATAGCAATTTTCGACTGGTTTAGATTATAGCCCTGACCCCGGGGATCGTGTATCTTTCCCAGAATAACGTCTATCCTGTTCTTTTGGTGGGGTTTGAGGATGCTGTTATAAGCAAAGTCTACGCAGAAAATAAAGACCACAGACATCACGGCGCCTACTATGATTACTTTCAGTTGATTCCGATTGCGCCTCAGGCGATACGAAAGAAGCCCCGCAAACGCCAGCACGCACAGCAACACCAGGTATTTATTGTACACAAGCGTAAGTACAAACAGCAAAATGGCGACACCCTCAATCACCAAAAAATATCCCGATAAGCCTTCCCGGTAAAGTGCGAAGATGAGCGAAGTAAAGGTGAGCGCTGAGCCTGCATCCGGCTGCAGCATGATCAGCATAACCGGGAAAATTATCATTGCAGCGCACACAATCTGGGTTTTGAAATCCTCCATTTTGGTGGTTGAGGAACTCAGATATCTGGCGAGCAGAAGACAGGTAGAAAACTTAGCAAACTCTGATGGCTGAAGCCTGAAATCGCCGATAGGTATCCACGCCTGGTTTCCCCCTACATTCCTGCCGATAACCAACACCACAATCAGAAGCAGAATGCTTATCCCATAAAAAATAGGAGCAAAAGCATTGAAGAACTTGTTATCGAGCAGCAAAATCACTGTGCCCAATACCAGCGCAGATAGTATGAAGACGAACTGCTTGCCATAATTTGTGCTGAGGTCCATGATACTGGGCTTCAATGGATTGTACACGGCAGCGTGGATATTAAACCAGCCGATTATACAAAGGGCGACATAAATCAGGATCAAAACCCAGTCTACATTATGAAAAAACCCTCTCTGATTGTTCACCGTGCAGAAGAATTGAGGTAAACAACTTTGTTATTGGCAGGAGCCGTTACCTGGACTGATTTAGGTGCCGGCAAAGCTTTCTTCAAGCTATCTTTTTTTAAGCTATCGCGTTTAGCAGGCGATAGTTTAGGCTTAACTACCTTCGGTTTCACCTCCGGCAGCAGGTTCAAATCCCGCATGTATTCAACCTCCGCTCTGGGCTTGCTGATGCTGTCTGTAAGGTATTTTTCTACGATATAGCTGGCAATTGGCGCAGCGAAAGAAGATCCGTACCCTGCATTTTCTACAACCACTGCAATCGCAATTTTCGGATTATCTCGTGGCGCAAACGCCACAAATACCGAGTGGTTTTTCCCGTGCGGGTTTTGCACGGTACCCGTCTTCCCACACATTATAATCCCCTTTATGCGTGCATTGTAAGCAGTTCCGCTCTCAACCACCTGCTGCATCCCATTGATAACGGGTTCAAAATGCTGGGGCGAAATACCCACATCATGTTTCATCTTAAACTCAGGCTTCACCACCTTCCGGTCACCGATTGCTTTTATAAGGTGTGGCGTATAGTAATAGCCTCTGTTTGCAATTATACATTCTATATTGGCTAATTGTAGCGGTGTGGCCAGAAGCTCGCCCTGACCTATCGCCAGCGAAATAATGCTGCTGCTGCGCCACCTGCCTTTGCCAAAAATCTTATCGTAATGTGTATCTGTAGGTACGTTACCCTTCTTTTCGCTCGGAAGGTCGATACCGAGTTTTGTACCCAAACCGAAAGCAGTTACCCGCGAACGCCAATCGAGGAAAGCATTTCTTCTGTTCTGATATCCATCTTTATTGATCAATTTATCAAAGGTGTAACAGAAGTAGGTGTTACATGACACTGCGATGCCTTTGGTCAGGTTTGTAGGGCCGTCAAAGTGCTCGCAAGCAACCCGGTGATTACCTGCCTGGTAGTAGTGAGGGCAAAAGAAAGTGGTAGTTGGGGTGATTAAACCTTCCTGCAAAGCGATAAGCCCATCGACAGGCTTAAAGGAAGATCCAGGTGGATAGTAAGCCTGTATTGGCCTCACCAGGAATGGTTTGTACGGATCTTTGTACATGGCAACGGTGTTATTGCCACGCTGCTTGCCCACCATCAGGTTTGGATCATATGTGGGGCTGCTTACAAATGCCAATATCTCGCCCGTTGACGGCTCGATAGCCACAATGCTACCCACTTTGTTTTTCATCAACTTCTCCCCCAGTTTCTGAATGCGGATGTCGAGCGATGAAATTAGTTTTTCTCCCGCCACCGCGAGAGTATCATAGGCGCCTTCGGCAAAATGGCCTTTTGGCCGATTAAATGCATCAACCAAGAGGTTTTTTACCCCGCGTTGCCCGCGAAGCAGATCTTCATAAGCCTTTTCAACTCCTGAAAACCCAATGTAATCGCCAGGGCGATAATAGCCGCCGGTCTTTTTGATGATCTCGTCATTTACTTCGAGCGTATAGCCCAGGAAGTGGGCCGCCACCGAGTCGGGATAGATGCGGACCGTACGCTTTTGTTCAAAGAAGCCCGGGAACTCAGAAAGCTTCTCCTGAAGAGTTGCAAAAGCCACCGCCGAAAGTTGTTTCTCAAAAATTGATGCCGTGTACCGCGAGTGATTTACTGCCTTTTTAAAGCGTTTATCAAAGCCAGCCTTATCAATCCCCAATAGCTTGCAAAACTCGAGTGTGTCAAATGGCTTTACCTCTTTGGGGATTACCATGATATCGTACACAGGTTCGTTTTGGGCCAGAATTTTATTATTGCGATCCAGGATTGGCCCACGTGCGGGATAGAGGATTTGTCTGCGGAGCACGTTATTCTGAGCATCGAGAAAATAACTCTTATCAACTACCTGTATATAAAACAAGCGGACAAGCAGCACCAGGGCCATGACAATAATGATTCCCTGCACCACATATCTTCGTACAAAATACTTGTTCATCTACCGCAATTTCTTCTTGTAAAAGATAAACTCCGCTATCAATATTAAAAGTATAGTAAGCAACGAACTTAATACAACACGAACCAGCGTGTATTGTATTTCGGCAAAGTGGAAAGTTTCTAAGAGGAACAGGGTGATGTGATGAAAAAGGGTGGCAACGATGGCGTAAAATAAAAACCATCTGAACCCCATAATGCCAAGCCGCGGTTCGGGCTCGTTATCAAAACCGTCGCGATGTACGGTTACGTCTATAAATATTATCCTCACCAATGCCAAAACTGTACAAGCTGCTGCGTTTACCCCTGGCGTATCGTAAAAAACATCCACAGTTAAGCCGGCCAGAAAAGATAAGGCGAAAAGCAACAGGTTGGGAGTATTGAACGGCAACAACAGAATAAAGAGAATGTATAGAAACGGGGTTGCCAGGTTGTAATAACCCACGTTTTTAAGCAGGAAAACCTGAATGATGATCAGGAAAAAAAAGCGGACAAGATTTGCGAAGATAACCTTACTCATCCTTTTTGCTATTTGCCTCTAATTGCAACTGCTCTGCAGCCATGAGATTGTTTACTACATAAACGTATCCAAGATTCGAAAAATCTACGCTTAATTTCACTTCGATGTCTAAAAAGCTCGAACCGCCTTTTTTATCTGTGGCTATGACGGTACCTATCGGGATACCCGCCGGGAAAATTGCAGAATATGGCGTAGTAACCACCCTGGCGCCTCTTTTTACCTGCTTGTCGTTTGGAATATCCTGTAAAACAGCTTGCCGGTAGTCAAAATTTCCAATTCCCCAGATCAGTGATCCCGGCGCATTGCTTCCCACAATGGTAGCGCTTATCCGGGTATCGTTGTTAAGCACCGACTGCACGGTTGAAAAGTTGTCTGATGCATCCGCTACAATCCCAACCACGCCACCCGTAGAAATTACTCCCATTCCCTTTACGATACCGTGTTTTTTTCCGCGATTAAGCGTGATGAAGTTATTTTTTTGATTTACCGAGTTATTAATAACCTTGGCAACGATGTAAGTATATTGCTGATGAGTAAGCGTATCGTTCACAGCCTTTTGAACAACGCTGTCATTTGACTTGGAAAGCTTCAGCATCCCGCGAAGCCGTGCATTTTCTGTAGCAAGGCTGTCGTTAACCCTGCCGAGATTTAAATAGCTTTCGAAATGGTTTACATTTTCAAAAGCTGTACCCACAACCTGATTTGATGAATTTAAAACGCTTGCTTTCTGATAGGAGTTGTATCGCAGCAGCAAAGTGAGCGAAGACACAAAAAAAATTACAAACAGGAAAAATGCATTGTACTTACTGATGAACAGCCAGAGGTTACGCATGTGTTAGATGTGAGATATCAGACCTGAGATTTGAGATTTTAGACTATCGTTGTAAAGTAAATTTTGCATTGCCTAATCTCTGTTATCTTAATCCATTTAAACTGTGTGATCCGTAAGCGATCTCATGTCTCACATCTATTATCTCAAATCCAATTATTGCATTAAAAACTTGAAGTTGCCTATGTTCTTCAGGGCGATGCCTGTTCCACGAACAACAGCCCTAAGCGGGTCTTCTGCAACGTGCACCGGCAGTTTGGTTTTTGCCGCAACACGTTTGTCAAGGCCACGAAGCAAGGCACCACCACCTGTCAAGTAAATACCGGTTTGGTAAATATCTGCCGAAAGCTCTGGCGGAGTGATCTCCAGGGCTTTTAAAATAGCTTCTTCAATTTTTGAGATGGATTTGTCGAGGCAGTGCGCAATTTCAGTGTACGAAACCGTGATTTGCTTAGGAACTCCTGTCATCAAATCCCGGCCTTGCACTGCAAAATCGGATGGGGGATCTGCAAGCTCCGGCAGGGCTGAACCAACTTCAATTTTGATCTTCTCGGCTGTACGCTCACCGATCATGATGTTATGCTGGCGGCGGATATATTGAACGATATCGCTGTCGAAGTTATCTCCCGCAACGCGGATACTCTGATCGCAAACAATCCCCGAAAGGGCAATTACGGCGATCTCGGTTGTTCCGCCACCGATATCAATGATCATATTTCCCATTGGCTCTTCCACGTCGATCCCGATACCCACCGCAGCAGCCATCGGCTCGTGAATGAGGTAAACTTCCTTCGCACCGGCAATCTCAGCCGAATCCCGTACCGCACGTTTTTCAACTTCAGTTATCCCGGAAGGAATACAAATCACCATTCGCAGGTTCGGGAAGAACCAGCCCTTGCCGTTGTTGATCATTTTGATCATGCCGCGGATCATGTGCTCGGCGGCGTTAAAATCTGCAATTACACCGTCCTTCAATGGGCGCACAGTGCGGATGTTATCGTGGGTTTTACCTTCCATCTGCATGGCAGAGCGGCCGATAGCAATTACCTTGTTAGTTGTGCGGTCGAAAGCTACGATAGATGGTTCGTCTACTACAACTTTGTCGTTATGTATAATGAGGGTGTTAGCAGTGCCTAAATCGATTGCTATCTCTTGTGTAAACCAGTTGAATAATCCCATGAAGGAGTTAAATTATGTTTTTAAAAGTACGCAAAGGTAACGTGTTTTTAACAATTTAAAGTATCGGCTTAGGTAACAGCAACAGCGCTTTAATGTTTAAAATGACGCACTCCGGTCATCACCATCCCGATGCCTTTTTCATTGGCTTTGTCAACAGAAAGCTGATCTTTTATGGAGCCGCCGGGCTGCAAAACCATGGCAATTCCGGCATCTGCAGCAATCTCTACACAATCCGGGAACGGGAAAAATGCATCCGAAGCCATCACACAGCCTTTCAGGTCAAAGCCGAATGAATTTGCTTTTTCAATTGCCTGCTTCAGCGCATCAACCCTCGAAGTCTGCCCTACCCCGCTTGCCAGCAAAACTTTATTCTTGGCAAGTACGATAGTGTTCGATTTCGTGTGCTTCACCAATTTATTGGCAAAATGCAGATCAGTTAATTCCTGCTCTGTTGGCTTGCGCTCGGTAACCGGCGACATGAGTTCCGGGCCTTCCATGTTGCTGTCTTTATCCTGCTCAACAACTCCATTCAATAAGGTCTTAAATTGTTTCGACGGGAGTTGTACGTGCTGCCTTTGTAAAATGATACGATTCTTTTTTGCCGTAAGGATTTCCACCGCGTCGGCGCTGTACGATGGCGCAATCAGGACTTCAAAAAACAGTTTGTTTATTTCGCTTGCCGTTTCGGCATCTACTTCCTGGTTGCAGATCAGCACACCGCCAAAGGCAGAAACCGGATCGCAAGCCAAGGCATCTTTCCAGGCCTCCAGCAGTACTGGCCGCGAAGCCACGCCACAAGCATTGGTGTGCTTCAAAATCGCGAATGTTGGTTCGTCAAACTCATCGATCAAAGCTACCGCAGCATCCACATCCACCAGGTTATTGTAGGATAATTCCTTTCCGTTCAATTTAGTGAACATCGCATCAAGGTCACCGTAAAAAGTGCCTTTCTGATGCGGATTCTCGCCGTACCGGAGAACACTTGATTTTTGCTCGCTTTGCTTAAAGACAGAAAGTTCTTCGTCCTGATTGAAGTAGTTGAAAATTGCTGTATCGTAATGCGAAGAAACGTTGAAAGCCTTTTTGGCAAAGTCACGACGTTGCTCAAGGCTCGTGCTTCCGGCGCTCTCCTCAAGTATCGTGTGCAAACTGCCGTAATCATTCTTTGATGCGATGATTACCACATCACTGAAGTTTTTGGCTGCTGCCCGGATGAGCGAAATGCCGCCGATATCTATTTTCTCGATGATGTCCTCTTCAGAAGCTCGTGATTTTACGGTTTCCTCAAATGGATACAGGTCCACGATTACCAGATCAATTTCAGGAATTTCATATTGCTCTGCTTGCGCTTTATCCTCAGCCAAATTGCGGCGTGACAAAATTCCACCGAACACTTTTGGATGCAAAGTTTTGACCCGCCCTCCCAGAATTGACGGATAGCCTGTCAAATCCTCAACCGGAACAACGTCACAGCCTAAATCCCTGATAAATTTCTCTGTTCCGCCTGTGGAATAAAAAGTTACTCCGAACCCGTTTAACTGCCGTATAAGTGGCTCAAGATTATCTTTGTAGTAAACAGAAACAAGGGCGTTTTTGATCTTAACAGGTTGGCTCATTGCGGCTTTTATTTTAAGCCGCAAAGATCGATTTTTTTAAGCTTAAAACCTTCCCGAATTTAAAATACTTAAATGCTTTACACAATGCGCACTGGCCCGATCATGCCGATTGATGAGAGCGGCTGCGACTTTGTCCATTGTTGTGCCACCGGATTGTCTTTCAATGACTTTGCGTAGTTGCCCAGAACCGTTGTGACCTTTATTTCAAGCGTATTTCTGCCCGTCTTCAGCGCCTTGCTCAAATCGTACAGATGTTGTCCATACCACTTAAAGCCCAGCGGCTGCCCGTTCAACTTTACGTCCGAGATGCCGTGAACCTTGCCTAAATCCAGGTAATGATAAGCCTGAGCATTGCCTGTATCAAAGCTGTTGCGGTATAAAATAGTTCCGGCAAAAGACTGGAGCTCTTTATCGTTCTTAAAATCGATCAGCTTTTCCATCCTCACCTGCCGCGGCTGCTCATAAACTTTCTCCAGCCTCACATCCCAGGCTCCATTCACAGTAATTGCCTGTTCATTGTTCAGTTTTGGAATACGATATACCTCACCTTTGGCCTCATCTGTAAAAACGATCAGCATCGAAGTTGCCGGATTCAGCAAGATGTCCAATTTATTCTTTTGTGTGTTGTATGGATATAAATACTTCTTCCCGCTTTCCGAATCCCACAGCCACGCAGTTCGGTTCTTCACAGTGTTAAACTCGGCAGTGAACTGATGCGATTTCTCGCCGTGATAGTTGCTGAAAAAGAAAATGTCGGCATCCTTGGTCTTGTAGTAATTCTGGCTAACATGTTCAACCGGTTTGTCGATCTTTACAAACGGTACAATGTTAAGCTTCGACTGCACCTCTTTGTACCAGCTCAGCATCTCCTTTTCCGGCTTTGGATACAAAGTTACCTTAGCGGGATATACCTGCTTTAACGAATAGATACCCGTTTTCACCTGCTGATCGCGTTCTGCGTGGTTGCGTACGCCGTACGATTTTACCGGCTCCTTTTCAATGAAAATGATCTTCCCGCCTACCGCAGCAAATTTGCGTAGCGCTTCTACAGTTCCAGGCGCAACAGACTCTACCTCTGCCAGCAGCAATGTCTTGTAGCTTCGGCTATTGTAATGTATCATCCCACCGGAAAAGGTGCTTTTCTGAAGGATATCTTCATTTATATAATCGCATCCGCCCCCATTCTGATGGATTCCTTCCCATATGTTATTCGCATATTCGGGATACACGATCTGCGGATACTGCTGGTATTGCAGACCAACCTCCGACCACATATCAGCATGAGGGAACATAATAGCTACGTCCGACTGAAGGTCTGAATTCTGAAACACCGACGAAAGCCGGCTTTTATAATCTATCCAGCTACGCACGTAAGGCCACCAGGTATTCCTCTCGTTAAAGAAGGTACCGTAGCGAACCCACCCCGGGAAAGGAATTTCCTTCGGGCTGTAGTTGAAGCCGTGCAGAATGGAGTGGGTAACGCCCGAAAGATTACTTTGATCCCCGGTGATCTTGATCCTTTCCAGCGTCGCGTTGAAAACCTGGGAGGTATTGGTAATTTCCTCGCAACTCACAATGTGCTTGCCTGTGAGCCGTGCTGCCGATGACACGAACTTATTTACCGGCCTGTACGCACGTCCCGCTTTAAAAGTAAATTCCGCTAAATCGCCGCCAATATCAGGTCGAATCCAGGTTTCACACTCTGGAATATCGAGCTGCATCGCAGACTCAAGCGGATAATATTCCCTGCCGTATGCCTGCACTCTTGACTTTACTTTATTCTTTTTGCACCAGCTAATGAACGTTCCTAAAAATCGCTCATTGAAAAGCTCCAGCCTGGTGGTTTCAAAATCGTATCGCACGCGGTTGATTTCATCCTGCGCAGCAGTGGAAAAGTTGGTGCCGTTTTGCCCGATAAGCTGCCCGCCGTTGTAGGTGCTTTTTTCGTTCAGCTTGAAGAGGATGTATGGCAAATAAGGCTCAAGCGCATAGCCTCTCCGCTTTCTGAATTCCTCGGCCATGTCATCGCACCAGTTGGAGCCGCGAAGCTCAAGGCTATCGATGAATACAGCCCTGAAATAATCGCCCATATTGCCGAGCTTGGAGTTAAGCGCATCAGACATGCGGTTGAGGTAGGCTTGCACCGCTTTTCCATCGTAATGGTTTAGGAGCGGGCCCGATGCGCCGGGCGAGCCGTGGGTAACTGATGTGTAGCCGGTTAACTTAACCAGATAGTACAACACGTGGTCGCCTTCTGGAACCTCTACCGTGATTTTATCTTGTATGATTTGGGAATCGAGATTTATCCCGGGTTTGAACGAATCCATAAATACCGGCGCCAATGAGGCGCTGAACAACTCCTTAGTGCCTTGTTTGTACGTTACCAGGAAGTTCATGTCTGTCAAAAGCTCATCCTTAGCAACCTCAAGCTTCTGGGGGCCTGTTACTTTCCTCGACCCTAAAGCCAAAAGCTGTATTTGCTGATCTTTGGTAAGGAATTCTCCGCCGAAAGGCCAGCCCGAGCCTACAATAATATCGCAGGTAATGCCACGCTGCTTTGCTGCCTTCACGGTCGCCTCGACCATTTCCAGCCATTCGGGACTGAGCCAGTTCAGGGGCTTATAGTCCATGGCGTTGTTATCGGCGGGGAAAGCGATCGGATTTATTTCCACTCCCCCTATGCCTTTCTCTTTCAGCATGTCGAGCTCGCGGATCAGTTCCTCCTTCACCACCCGACCGCCATTCCACCACCAGCGCACAAACGGGCGTGCAGCCGCGGATGGGTTTTGAAAACTTTTATAAAGCGCAGACACTGATTCTACCTCAGCTTCTGAGGCATACAGCATGCCTTTCGGAATTAAAGAAGCTAAGGGTGCTAAGGAACTTATACGTACAAAGTTTCTTCTGGTTAAAGCCATGGTTATAAGTGGTGGGTTTTGAATCCGCAAATAAGCAAATTCCTGCCGTTATCTGTCCTGCTCAATCCTGAAGGACGGGACTTCTTCAAAACCAGTCAAGAATAAAACAAATCAAATTGTGCGAAGAATATTTTCATTATTTACTAATAGATTAATAAAAAAATTTATTGTTAAATTCGCTGTACATCTCTGATTGATTGGCAAAGCCTAAAATTTTAGTTATTGAAGACGACCGGGATTGCCTGGAAATCATTACTTACATTCTTGAGCACGATGGCTATGATGTAAGTGGTTCATTGAAAGCAAAAGCCATAAAGACGGCCCGTAATTTTGACCTGATTATACTCGACGAGATTTTAGTGGGAGAGCGGGGAAGCAATATCTGCAAGACTCTGAAGACAAATCCGGAAACTGCCCACATTCCTGTAATCCTTATTTCAGCACTCTACCAGGTAGGCGACATTGCCGGTGCGTGCCAGGCGGATGCTTTTCTGAGTAAGCCTTTTGAGATCGCGGTATTTGAAAAATTGATCAAGTCGGTGCTTCGGGAAAGTCGCTCGGATCTTGTATCTACTCAATAGCTATATAGTCCACTGCGCATGCACAACTCCCACCAGGTATTGTTTTCCAGCATATTCTTTAAACACCAGGCGAAGTACGCACCAGTCCATCCCGTTGTATTTTTTATCAAAGCCTGAAAAATAGCTTTCGGTGAAATCGCAGCGCTGATAGACCTGTTCAAGGTTGCTGGCGACATTGCCCTGCTGCGCTATGTGATTAACGCTAAACTTCTCCGGGTGAAGAAAATCTGCATTGTACACGAACTTCTTAAAATAATCAGCAACCGAAAGAGAAATCGGTTGGCCGCTGCCATCGTAACTTCCCCAGGTTAACTTGTCCCCGCTTTCCGCAAGGGCTAGGAACCGTTCCCGGCTTAGCAGGATATTCGTGGCTGTATCAACATGTGCATAGGGAGAGAATCTTATGCCAAGCTTCGGATGAATGTGAGTGGCAAACGTTGCATAGTCATTCTCGCTTAAAGATGTGAGCACTCGCCTGGAAAGGCTGAGAAGCAGAGAATCGCGGTTTACCGGAGCTTGTTGCTTAGGAGGCGTGCTGACCGGGGGCAGGATTTTCTGACTATCATGAACGACAGTATCATCTTGTTGCACCTCCTTCTTTGTACCAGATGAGCAGGAGACAAGAGTGGCGGAGAGTAAAAATAATAAAACCGGAAAACGATACATCTTATACTATGTTAAAGGTTAACAATGAATGCCGCTATTCTCGTACCTTCTATCCCCCGGTTCCACAAGCGGCAAAGTACACATACAACTTAATTTTATTTCGTCAATTTCGGTTAGGCAGCGACAATAGCCGGGGCCGGTTGAATTGCGTGGGCGGTTTTGGCGTTATCCGGCAGGGAAATAAATCGTGTTAAAATTGCACTTAGCAAGTATAAGCCTGCTAATATCCAAACTACACCCTCATTGCCAACGCTGCCGATGAACAAGCCAACTATCGCCGGCCCAACAAACACTGCCAAACCCGCACCAAGATTTAATACTGCCATCGCAGCGCCTTTATCTTTTTTCACCAGTGAAGGCACGAGTGCGGAAAGCGGAACATATCCCGCCAGTAAAGCTCCCCACATTACACCACTAAACATCACCAGCCAAAAGCTGCCATCAAACAAAACCGGCGAATAATAAAACAATAATGTTGTAAGCGCACAGCCCACTCCCCCGAACCACAACACTGTATTTTTCCAACCGAATCCATCCCCCACAAAACCGAAGATCAAATTAAAAGCGATGTTTGCTGTAAAGATAGTGCCCCAGATCTGCAGCCACTCTGTAGTTGAAAATCCGTGTGCAGCCATATAAGTAGGAAGGAAGACCGGAAAAGCAAACTGAGCGGTGGTATTGATAATCCTGACAATTCCGCCTATCAGAACCTTAGGCTCTTCTTTCATAATGGTCAAGCCTTTGACCAATTCCTGCGATTTGCTCCCCACGTTTGCTCCTTTTTGAAATTTGTCTTTATTTAGGATCAAAGCGAAGAAAGCTCCAAGCATCACCCAAAAAATAGAGCTCCACAAGGTGTTCAGATATCCAAGATTTTGAATGGCCCAGCTAGAGTAATAGGCGCCAAAAACATTCAGCCCTCCCGTAAACACAAACCAGAACCAGCCAACAGCAGCACCGAGTTTATTCTGTGGGCTCCTGTAAGTAATCCAAACCAAAAATGAGTAGGCAAATAGCGGATAGCCGAAGCCGCGGATGGCATATGTTAAAAGCATGACGCCGAAATTGAGGTCGGGCAAGCCATAGCCTACAAAACCGGCTGTGCCGAGAATATAAAGGATAAGCCCGATCAGCATAGTCTTTTTCGGGCCATAGCCCTCTGCCAGAACACCCGAGAACCAGGAAGATATGGCGATAGTAATTCCATACGCAGTGAATAGCGATGCTGACTGCTGGATGGACATTCCCCGGTCGATGAGATAAGGGCTAAGCCATCCCTGCTCAACACCATCTCCCATCATAAAAATCATGATGCCGATATAACCCCAAACGAGGTTCGTAGGCAACCCTGCTTTCTGAAGCAACGTAGTTTCAGATTGATTAGTTGTAGTCATCTAACTAAGTTTATAATAAGGCACAATTTAGGTTAGTTCATTGCGTTTGGAATAATCACTGACCGATACTGCTGGAGCGACTAATCAAATTAAAACCAAAAAACCAAGTTAAACAAATTAAAAGAAAAAGAATAAATATAAACCAATATATAAAACGAAAGGATTCGAAACTCTCGATAAGGCTCAACCTATAGCGGTTCTGTGTCGATAAAATTGCAATTATTTTAACGAAATATGCTAATGATTTAAAAAACTGCCAATAAATTGCAGCTGCCTTTGAAAGCACCCTAATTGTTTAAGGTTTCGTTAACTTTATTTTTTTATAAATTTCAAATAGCATATTTTTACACTGAAACCATTTATAACAATTCTGCCCGGCAGCGGGTGTGAATACTTTGTAAACCAACAAACCCAATAAATATGAAAGTTAACTTTACTTTTTATGTAAAAACGTTTCTAGATTGGATTCAGTTAACGCTGTTTAATCTAAAAACATCGAATGTGCTTTCGCCAGAGTATCGGCAAAGGCATAGTGTAATCAAAGCAGCGATGATGCTGGCTTTGGTCTTAGCTTTTTCTACTACAGAAAGAGTTAACGCTCAATCAAACTCTATTATCGTAAGAGGTGTCGTTCTGGATGACCAGGATGGTGGAAGCATTCCCGGTGTAAACATCACTGATGCTTCAAAGAAAAGCCTCGGCGTTACGAATGTTAACGGAGAGTTCTCTGTTAGTATTCCAAAAGGCTCGGCAATAACCTTCAACTTTATTGGCTACACTCCGGTAACCAGGACATTTGATGCGGCACAAGCGAATGTATCCATTCGTATGAAAGCAAGCACCAGTGCGCTTACGGAAGTTGTTGTTACTGCCCTTGGTATAAAGCGGGAAGAAAAGTCGCTTGGTTATGCCGTGACAAAGGTGGACAGCACTCAGCTTACTGAAGCTGTATCCAACAACTGGACAGATGCTTTATCCGGAAAGGTTGCAGGATTAAATCTCGTGCGTTCAAACGGCGGCCCTGCGGGCTCCAACAAAATCATCCTTCGTGGCGAGAACAACCTTACTGGTGATAACGAAGCACTTATAGTGGTTGATGGTGTTGTAATTAACAGTAGCGGTGGCCGCAGAACAGCAAATGCTTCTGACGCGGTTTATGGTACCGGCAGCGATAACATGCCAGCTGACTACGGAAGTACCGTAAACGACATCAATCCGGAAGACATTGAGAGCGTAACCGTGCTGAAAGGCCCGGGTGCGGCAGCGTTGTACGGACAAAGAGGTGCAAACGGCGCAATCATCATTACCACAAAATCGGGTAATGCAAAGCGTAAGACAATGGGCGTGAAATTTACGTCGAATGGTTCTTTTGAAGAGATCAACCGCTGGCCTGATATGCAATATGAATACGGTCAGGGGTTAGACGGAGCTGCTTACTATTCTTATGGCGCAAGCGCAGATGGAGCAAGTACAAGCGGAACAAGCTCTGCATACGGCCCTCGATTTGATGGCCAATCGTTCTATCAATATGATCCGGTTAGACAAGCTCAAGCGCTTGAGCGTACTCCATGGGTACCTTATACAAATCAGATCAGAGAATTTTTTGATGTAGGAAAGAACTTAACCAACTCGCTAAGCCTTGATGGTACTATTCCAAAGTTAAAGACTACCGCTCGTTTCGCTACTACGTATCAGGATAATACCTGGATTGTACCGAATACTGGAATGGAGCGTACGTCGGCAGCGTTGTCTACCAGCACTAAGCTTACCCCTAAGCTTACTTTAAATACCAAAGCGACCTATAATAACAGGTTTAGCGACAACCTTCCCGGCAATGGCTATGGTAACCAATCATTGATGTATTGGTTTATCTTTTGGCAGCCAAATGCAAGCCTTGACTGGATCAAGAACTACTGGGTTAATGGGCGTGAAAACTTACAGATTAAATATCCGTATAGCTCATTCCCTGAAAACCCCTATGCAATTGTGAACGAGTTCATCAACCGGACAAACCGTAATGGTTTTACCGGCAACGTTCAGGCTACTTACCAGTTCAATAAAGCACTTAGCTTACAACTACGTACGTCTATAGATTTAGCTGCTGAGAAAAGAGGGCAGGAAAGGCCATATGATGCGGGAAGCAGGTTACCTCAAGGCTCTTATCGTACACAGGATATTTATTCGCAGGAAGCAAGCTATGATTTCCTTATGCGCTACGACAAGAAGCTGAACAAAGATTTGAGCTTTAACGTGTCTGTGGGCGGTAGCCAGTTAAAAAATAAATATAACAAGAAAGATTTACGGGCTGATGGTCTCATTATTCCAAAAATTTACAGTTTAGACAATAACCTATACTCGTTAGTATCCATTCCTGATACTAGCAGATATCAGATAAACAGTTTCTACGGAATATCTTCGTTCGGGTACAAAGACTTCCTATACCTTGACCTCACTGCACGTCAGGACTGGAGCAGCGTGTTGGCTACCCCAAGCAGGACTGATAACGTAGGTTTCTTTTATCCATCTGCTAACCTAAGCTTTGTAGCGTCAGATTTCTGGGATCTTCCAAAGCAAGTTAGTTTTGCGAAACTTAGATTATCTGCTTCTCAAGTAGGTAGCGGTGGTACTACTCCCTACAGAACAGCGTATACTTATCAGTTAGCTGCAAACGGAATTTATGCAGATAGCTCACTGACTAACCCAAGCTTATTGCCTAATCCAAACTTAAAGCCATTGAAAACCACTACTTATGAAGTTGGTGCTGATATGCGCTTCTTTAAAAACAGGCTGGGGTTAGATGTTGCATATTATGTGGGCAATACAACAAACCAAATTTTATCGCGAATAGTTGACCGATCTTCAGGATTTAGCTCGGCTATTATAAATGCAGGTAAAGTAAATAACACTGGTTTGGAGATTGCATTAAACGGAACGCCGGTTACAAGAAAAGGTGGCTTCACCTGGAAAACTTACATGACGTTTGCGCACAACGATAACAGAATTAAGAGTTTGCCAGATAGCTCAATCATTTTAAGAGTCGGACCTGTTGCTGGCGGACAAATTGTTGCGCAAGTGGGCGGAAGCATGGGCGACCTTTATGGAAGAGGATACCAGCGGGCGCCTGATGGTCAGGTTATTTATGATGCAACTACTGGTTTTGCAAAAATCACTGACAACGTTGTTTACCTGGGAAATACAATGCCTAGATTTAAATACAGCTGGGGCAATAATTTTGATTATAAGCAGTTTAGCCTAAACGTGTTATTCGATGCACAAGTGGGCGCAGTAGCACACTCTTTATTGAATTACAAAATGGTTGAACAAGGGAAGTTACAAAGTACTGTTCCGGGACGCTACAATGGTATCATAGGAAATGGTGTAATCCAAAATGCGGATGGCACCTTCCGCAAGAATGATGTTATTACGTTTGACATTGACGAATATTATCGTTCGCATATGGGAACAAATAATGCAGAAGGAAGCACTTTTAGCACAGATTTCATCAAGTTTAGAGAAGCAAGCCTAAACTACAAATTGAACCCAAAATGGATCAAAGGAACAGGTATTTCAAACGTCACCTTAGGTTTTTATGGACGTAACCTGTTCATCTGGTCCCCTTGGCCAATGTTTGACCCTGAGTTTGGTACAATGAGCGGAAGTGATATCGTAACCGGCTTTGAAATTGGCCAGTTCCCTTCAACGAGAACTTATGGATTTAATTTATCTGTCGGCATTAATTAATTAGAAAATGAAAAAGAATATATATAAATGGGCTTGTATGTTGCTGATGTCAGCAACAGTCTTGCCGTCGTGTGATAAGGGTTTTGAAGAGTTGAATACAGACCCTATTAACATCGTTTCCACTACTGCCGACAAGCTGTTGGCACCGGCTCTAATCGGCACTATGACATCTAATATGATACGTAACAGAAACTTCAACAATGAGTTGATGCAGGTTACTGTAAGCATTAGCGATGGTGATGCTACTGTATTTCGATATGAATATCGAAGAACAATTGCTGATTATCTTTGGAATTCCTGGTATATCTACCTAACCGATTTCAAAGATGTTTATACATTATCAAGTGATCCGGCTCACTTGAATAAATCATATCAAGGTATTTCTCTTATTTGCCAGACTTGGGTTTATTCTCTTCTAACCGATACTTACGGCGATATACCTTATTCTCAGGCAAATAGAGGAAAAGAAGGGATAGTTGAGCCGGCTTTTGATAAGCAGAAGGATATCTATTTAGACTTCTTTAAAAAGTTGGAAGAGGCGAATACCTTGTTAACGACAGGAACTGCAATTACTAAGTCAAGTGATCCTGTTTATCAAGGGGATGTTGCTAAATGGCGCAAGTTTGGTAATTCTTTGTATCTGAGACTGCTGCTTCGTGTTTCTGGTAAGGCAGAGGTGTCTGCAGATGCAATAGCGAAAATCAAACAGATCGTTGGAAACCCAACCCAATATCCAATCATGTCTGACAACTCAGACACAGCTAACATCTTATGGAATGGCACAATTAACACTGCCGATCCATTTACTTCGCCATACGTTGCGGGAGTTAGATCACAGGATTTCAGAGCACCTGCTTTAGGAAGTTTCTTCATCGATCACTTAAGAGACTGGCAAGATCCTAGAATCATGACTACAGCGCCTTACGGAGTTGGAGGTACTAATCCATGGGCTATAGCGCAAGGATCAAATGGATATAGTGGCGTACCAAGTGGTTACGAAGTTGGAGCTGGCTTTACTAAAGAATCATACTTTTATTCGAATGATGCTACCGGCTCTAGCACTCCGAGAAACGCGGTATCCCTACAACAAAATCCTAAAACAGGAATTTTGATGAATTACGCGGAAGTCCAGTTTATCCTGGCTGAGGCAGCAATAAAAGGCTGGATCAGTGGTTCAGCAGAAACTTATTATAACAAGGGTATTGCAAACTCAATCAATTATTGGGTACCACAGTTCTCTACTGATATCACCAGTGCACAGTTCACATCTTATGTGACGCTAGCGGATATTGACTGGAATAATGCAGGAACTCTGAATGACAAAATGGAACAAATTCATCTTCAGAAATATTACGCATTATTCTTGGTGGATATGCAACAATGGTTTGAATACCGTCGCACCGGGCATCCTATACTTCCAAAGGGCAAAGGATTGAGAAATGGTGGCGTAATGCCAGCACGTATGACCTATCCGGTTTATGTAGAATCTGCAAACCCGACAAATTATAAAATAGCTGTTGCAAATCAAGGCCCGGATGAAATTTACACCCAGGTTTGGTGGCAAAAACCATAAATTGAACTTAAAAATATTCAACATGAAAAAGTTATTATTTTACACACTCTTTTTTGCAGCCGCTGCTACCACAATGCTGGCAGGATGTAAAAAAGATGGCAACTATCCGGGTGGAACAGTTAGCCCATACATTCCTTTGTATGATTTGAGGAATCTGTATAAAGGCACAGATTTGACATTGAGCGCAGACAATATGTTTGGCTCAACCAAGATCTCAGGTGTTGTAGTTTCAGACTTCAGCGGCAAAAATATGCCTGAAGGCTTACTTGTACTACAGGATAAGAAACGCCTTCAACAGCTTCGCGGCATCAGTATTCCAATTGGCGCTGATGCTGCAAAATATATCCCAGGGGATTCGGTTTCCGTAGATGTCGTTGGTGGTGTGCTAAAACGGGTTAATGGTTTACTCCAAATCACCGGAGTGCCTGCTAGTTCTGTCACTAAGGTTGCTACTGGAAGAGTAATACCTCCAAATAGAGTACCAAGCAGTGCTATTTTAGCTGATCCATCGAGATACGAGAGTACCTTAGTGGCAATTGTAAAGGGTGGATTCGACCCCCTTCCTACTCCAGCAGATAAATTTGGCGGAGACAAAATTGTAAATGATGGCTTTGAAAACATCACACTTCATACTGAAGCTGGCGCTACATTTGCCAATACATCTTTGCCAGTGAGCGCTAACTTTTACGGAATAGTATTTGAACAAGCCGGTGCAAAACCAGGGGAGTTCATTCCGGAAGTACGTATGCGTACTGGCAATGATGTTCAAATTTTAAGTTCTACAGTTGAGATTAAACCTGTGCTGATCTCCGGCTTCATCAGCGACGTAGAAGGCGGCGATGGTAACTATGAGTACATGCAGTTCTTAGCGACAAAAGACATTGACTTTAAAGCTACTCCATACTCTGTTGTGGTAACTAACAACGCAGGAGCCTCGCTTCCGGGCGGCTTTCCTACGTTGAGCTGGGCGACAGGTTCTCTAACTACTACCGGAGCAGCTCGGACATACAAACTTGACATTACTTCAGGCAGCGCAAAAAAAGGCACCTATTTCTACGTAGGCGGAACAACCAAGCTGATTAACGGTCCTAATTCCACCGATATTTCTTCATCTAATTGGGTGAAAGCGTTCAATTATTCTACAACCAATGGTAACGGATTTGGAGTAAAGACCAGTGGATTATTTGCAAATAGCGGGAACGCTTCAGGCTTCGCTATATTTCAAGGCACGACTGTTAATGCAAACACTGTACCTGTGGACGTTATCATGGTAGGTGCCGGTGGCAGTCTGCTATCTCCAGACGGCACACAGGGCTACCGCATAGCTAATACCGACTGGTATGATATCATCAACCCAATCACGTTAGAACCACAACCATTCTATCGTCAAGGATCTAATACTCTGAATATGGTTTATACTACTTCAGATCAGGGCTTCTTCTACAAGCTTAGTGGTATCTATAATGTCCGTTTAGGAAAATGGGTACAGGCAAGGACTCAAAACAATTTAGATCTTACAAAAACATCGACTATTGATGAGTTAGAAGGCTTAACAATCAGAATTGGAGTTGACCAAAATGGAACTGAGGTGAGTAGAGATACCATTCCACCGACTACACTTAAATTCTAGAACTATTATTCCCACAAAAACGGAAGGCTCATACCTTCCGTTTTTTTTTGTTCCAACTTTTTCGAAATATATAATTATTCCACGCGTTGTTTTAACAGAAATTCACGTTTCGATATGCTTTTATTTATCTTCGCATAATTTACCCACTCTCTTAAAAACGAAACTAAACGTAATGATTTTTCATAGAAGCCATTTCATACATGCAATAGAGGAAAATAACAACTGGGATATTATTATTATTGGTGGCGGCGCTACAGGCTTGGGCACTGCCGTTGACGCAGCCTCCCGCGGATATAAAACATTATTGCTGGAACAGTACGATTTTGCCAAAGGCACCTCCAGCCGAAGCACAAAGCTTGTGCACGGCGGCGTACGTTATTTAGCGCAGGGCGATATCGCGTTGGTGTATGAGGCTCTAAAAGAGCGTGGGCTATTGTTTAAAAACGCTCCTCACTTAGCGAGGGAGCAGGAATTTATCATTCCATGTTACGGATATTTTTCCACAGCTAAGTTTTTAGCCGGGCTAAAGTTCTATGATCTTCTTGCCGGCGGACGCGGCTTTAAACACTCCGCATTCTTATCCCCAAAGAAAGTTTTAGAAGCAATTCCGGGACTGGAGAAAAAAGGGCTTATTGGAGGAGTAAGATATAGCGACGGTCAATTTGATGATGCAAGGCTTGCTGTAAATCTTGCGCAAACCTCCGCTGAAAAAGGCGGAGTGCTCATCAACTACATGAAAGTTACAGGGCTTGAAAAGAGCAACGGCAAGCTGAGCGGCGTAAAAGCGGTTGATATCGAAACCAATAAAGAATACAATCTGAAAGCGAAGGTGGTGATCAATGCGACAGGTGTGTTTGTTGACGATATCCTTCAAATGGATATTCCATCAAAGAAACCGATTGTCCAGCCAAGCCAGGGCGTACACTTAGTGGTCGATCCTTCATTCCTTGCAGGCAGCAGCGCCCTGATGATCCCGGAAACGGATGATGGCCGCGTACTCTTTGGAGTTCCATGGCATGGCAAAGTGCTGCTCGGAACAACTGATACACCTTTGAAGCAGCACAGCCTCGAGCCAACCGCTCTTGAACAAGAAATTGAGTTCATCCTAAAAACTGCCGGCAGGTATTTAACCAAAAAGCCTACGCGTGCCGATGTATTGTCCGTTTACGCTGGCCTTCGCCCGCTGGCCGCTCCTACCAACGACACCAACAGCACAAAAGAAATATCAAGAAGCCACAAATTGCTCTTGAGCGATTCCGGCTTGATTACCATTACCGGAGGAAAATGGACCACTTACCGCAAGATGGCAGAAGACGTGGTTGACAAAGCTATTCAGGTGGGCGGGCTTACCCCGGCCAAATGCGTTACAGCCAAGTTGCCTGTACATGGAGCCTTACCTGTAAACACTACACAACGTCTCAGTGTTTATGGAACTGATGCAGAAGGAATACGCAAGGTGGCGCAGGAAGATCCTGAGTTAAATGCACCGGTACTTTACGGATATGATACTGTTAAGGCCGAGATTGTCTGGATTGTGAGGAACGAAATGGCTCGTAGTATTGAGGATGTTCTTGCACGCAGGCTGCGCACCTTGTTCCTGGATGCAAAAGGAGCTATCGCGATGGCTCCGGAAGTTGCCAAGATCATGGCTGCTGAACTCGGCAAGTCAGAAGAATGGCAAAAAACACAAGTGGAACAGTTTACCAAATTGGCTAATCAATACTTGCTGCAGCCATATTATCCTGAAAACTCAGAAAGCAAGGATCAGAAAAAAGCAACTGCTAACTAACAGGATCATGAGAAAACTATTAATTGGTATTTTGACAGGCTGCACGCTTTTAAGCTGCAAAACTCAGCAAGGCATGAACAGCAACAAAGAGGCAGTTTTTCCAGCTTTCGACAGAGAGGCTCATCGCGGCGGACGCGGGCTCATGCCCGAAAACACTATCCCGGCTATGATTCATGCCATTGACCTTGGAGTAGAAACCCTCGAGATGGACACTCACATCACTGGTGATGGAAAAGTAGTATTGTCTCACGACGAGTTTATAAACCCTCTCTTCTCGCTTACTTCTGACGGGAAAGAAATCTCGGCAGCAAATGCCAAAAAGTACGCACTTTACAAGATGCAGTATGCTGACCTCGCAAAGTTTGATGTGGGATCTAAGTATTACAGCCTTTTTCCGGAGCAGAAAAAGATGAAGGTGGCTATTCCTTTGCTGTCCGATGTAATTGACTCGGTTCAAACCTATCTGAAGAAAACAGGCAAAAAACAGGTGTTTTACAACATCGAAACCAAAAGCCAGGCAAAAGACGATAACGTCTATAATCCTGATCCTGAAACCTTCGTTAAATTGTTGATGGATGTTATAGAAAGCAAAAAGATTACGCCTTGGGTGGTTATCCAATCATTTGACAAGCGTACGCTGCAAGTCCTGCACAAGAAATATCCGAACGTAAAAACATCCTGGCTTATCGGCAACAAACTTTCCTTAGCTGCCAATCTGGAAGATCTTGGCTTCACGCCTTTTATCTACAGTCCTGCATTTAAACTTGTTACTCCAGAACTCGTAAAAGATTGTCACGCCTGGGGCATGAAAATCGTTCCCTGGACAGCGAATACCAAAGAAGATATCAACACACTAAAAAGCTTAGGAGTAGATGGAATAATCTCAGATTATCCGAACTTGCTGATGAACTAAAATCAACTTAGAATCAAATTCATGAGTTTCAAATTATTTCCGCCTCCTCCCCACAAAGAGCTCCGTCCGGCAAACGAGATTGACCCGGAATACAAGAAGTTGCGTTGGCAGGTATTTATCGGTATCTTTTTAGGGTACGCGGGATATTATCTGGTGCGAAAAAACTTCTCGCTGGTTATGCCTGACTTAATACATCAGGGATACTCTAAGGGAGAACTTGGATTCGCCTTGTCGGGAGTTTCAATTGCCTACGGACTCAGCAAGTTTATCATGGGCAATCTTTCAGACAGAAGCAACGCGAGATATTTCATGTCTATTGGACTGGTTCTTTCCGGTCTCACCATGATTTTCATGGGAGTTGTGCCGTTCGCCACATCTTCAATAGTAATCATGTTTATTCTCCTGCTGCTTAATGGATGGTTTCAGGGAATGGGATGGCCACCTGCGGGACGGGTTGTGGTGCACTGGTTTTCGATAAAAGAACGCGGCAGGCTCATGTCAATTTGGAATTTAGCGCATAACATGGGTGGGGCATTGGCTCCTCAGTTCACAATTCTGGGCTTCTATTTATTCGCAACGTGGCAAAGCAAACTGTTTTTCCCAGGGCTTGTGGCGCTTGGCTTTGCCCTAATTGCTTTCTTGTTAATAAGAGATACGCCTCAATCTTGTGGCCTCCCTCCTATTGAGAAGTACAAAAACGATTACCCGAAGAACTATACCGAGAAACACGAAAATGAACTCACCGCAAAGGAGATATTTTTTCAGTACGTGTTCAACAACCGTCTGCTTTGGTATATCGCTTTTGCAAACGCATTTGTCTACTTAGTTCGTTACGGCATCGGCGATTGGGCTCCAACGTACCTGATGCAGGTGAAAGGTTTCGGCACCAATGAGGCGAGCAGTGCCGTTTCGTGGTTTGAAGTTGCAGGTATTCCCGGAACGCTTTTGTGCGGCTGGTTGAGCGACACAGTTTTTAAGGGCAGGCGTGCTCCCGCAACGATAATTTTCATGCTGCTGATCACGATTGGCGTGGTGATTTACTGGCAGAGCATAAGCCACGCGGCAGCCACGGCAGCCTTGCTCATGATCGGGTTCCTTATTTATGGCCCGGTGATGCTTATTGGCGTTCAGGCGCTGGACCTGGCACCTAAAAAAGCAGCCGGAACTGCCGCAGGGTTTACCGGATTGTTTGGGTACTTTTTAGGAACAGCTTTATTTGCAAACATAGGCGTTGGCTTGTTAGTAGATCATTATGGCTGGGGCGCATCGTTCTACTTCATGATTGCAGCATGCATTATAGCCATCTTTTTTACCGCCCTCACGTGGAACCGTGAGAAGACAAATCTTTTATAATTGACCCTGATGAAGAATTTATCGTTTCTGATAAAAGCTGCTTTATTGTCTGCTTTTATAGCATTTACAGTATCCACATCATTCGCTCAGACTGTAGCATGGGACAGCACCTATCGCCCAAAAAGCTATCCCGATAGGATTAAAACCTTTAGCGCTGATCCGATAAGCAAGAAAGACATTGTATTTCTGGGCAACAGCATCACCGCTCAAAACGATTGGGCAAAGCTTTTGAATAACCCACACGCAAAGCAGCGTGGAATTTCAGGTGATATTACCTTCGGTGTTTTAGATCGCCTGGATGAGATTATCGCTTCTAAGCCCAAAAAGATATTTGTGCTGATCGGGATCAATGATATTTCACGCAACATCCCCGACAGCATAATTACGAAAAATCATAAGCTGATTGTACAGCGTATCCGAAAAGGTTCTCCAAGAACGCACATTTACTTCAATACGCTGATGCCTGTAAATGCTTCATTTAAGAAGTTTATGAACCATTACGGAAAAGACGAGCACATCCTTGCTGTAAATGAGGGAGTTCGTCAGTTAGCTGGGAAGAAAGTGACTGTAATCGACTTGTACAGCTACTTTTTAGATCCTGAAAATCATCTCATCGCCAAATACTCTGTTGATGGGCTGCATCTAAACGCAGGTGGATACCAGCATTGGAAAGAGCTTTTGGAAAAAGGCAGATACCTGAATTAACCTAAATATTTAGCCAGTGGTAGCATAAAGCAGCCAGGGATCCACCAACGAGCGGCGCTATTGCTGGAATCCAGGCATATTCCCACTCGCTGCTACCCTTTTTATCAACAGGTAAAACACTGTGCATAATTCTTGGCCCAAGATCGCGGACCGGATTAATCGCATAACCCGTTGTACCGCCCAGAGAAAGCCCAATTGCCCAGACCAAAAAAGCCACGGGGATTGCACCCAGAGATCCCAAACCTATCGGGGTTTTATCCTTGCCCATCTCGGCATTTGTAAAATAAAATATCACGAAGAGTAGTACAAAGGTTCCAATAACTTCGCTTATGAAGTTTGATGCCTTCTTGTTTTTCAGAGCTGGTGACGTACAAAAAGTTGCAAGCTTCAGGCCTTTGTCTTCCGTTAGAGCGTAATGATCTTTATACATCACCCAAACCAGTAAAGATCCTGCCATGGCGCCCAACAGCTGAGCTAAAATAAACAAGGGCACCTTCGCCCAGCTAAACTTCTGGGCAATAGCCAAAGCCACAGTAACTGCGGGGTTCAAGTGCGCCCCGCTAAAAGGGGATGCGATCACCACTCCCACAAACACGGCCAATGCCCAGGCAGTTGTAATAACCATCCAGCCACTATTATTCCCTTTGGTGCCGTTAAGCACCACGTTTGCTACTACGCCGTTTCCTAAAAGGATTAAAAACATGGTGCCGATAAATTCGGCGGCAAATTCTGACATATCTTATTGGTTATGAGTTCTTAGTTTTCAGTGTATGCTTTTGCGGCACGAACAGCCCTGTTCCAGCCCTTGATCTTTTCGCTTGTCTCAATACCCTCCTCTGGTTCAAAGCTCTTCTCAATCTTCCATTGGCCACGGATATCGTCCATGCTGTTCCAGAATCCGGTAGCAAGTCCGGCAAGATAGGCAGCGCCGATAGCAGTGACTTCGGTAACTTCAGGGCGGATAACGCTTGTACCGAGAATATTGGCCTGGAACTGCATGAGCAGATTATTGGCTGTTGCGCCCCCATCCACACGAAGTTCTTTGATGCGTTTGCCTGAGTCTGCCTCCATCGCTTTCAAAACCTCCATGGTCTGGAACGCGATGCTCTCGAGTGCTGCCCGTGCGAAGTGAGCGGAATTTGTGCCGCGGGTAATGCCTGTGATGGTGCCGCGGGCATCCTGATTCCAGTGCGGTGCACCGAGCCCCGCAAACGCTGGAACAATGTAAACGCCGCCGGTATCTTCTACCTTTTTGGCAAGCTCCTCAATATCTGCGGAAGAATTGATCAGCTTTAGCTCATCACGTAGCCACTGGACTACTGCTCCACCAATAAAAATACTCCCCTCAAGAGCGTACTGAACTTTGCCCCTCACCTTCCATGCAACGGTGGTGATCAGATTATTTTGAGATGTGATTGGCTTGTCGCCGATATTCATCAGCATAAAACAGCCCGTGCCGTAGGTGTTTTTAACCATTCCCACTTCTGTGCACATCTGTCCGAAGAGTGCTGCCTGTTGATCGCCGGCTATGCCCGCAATGGGAATTTCAGAACTAAATATCGAAGGTGATGTATTGCCATAAACTTCACTCGATGATTTCACTTCGGGCAAAATTGACTTGGGAATGTTAAGTATTTCGAGTAATTCATCATCCCACTGAAGAGTGTGGATATTGAAAACCATGGTTCTTGAAGCATTGGTAACGTCAGTAATGTGGACCTTGCCACCTGTTAGTTTCCACACAAGCCAGGAATCCACGGTACCAAACGCAAGGTCTCCAGCTTCTGCCAACTCTCTTGCACCTTTTACATTTTCAAGTATCCACCTGATCTTCGTTCCCGAGAAGTAAGCGTCAACTATCAATCCTGTTTTTTCCTGGATGAGCTTGCTCAAACCTCGTTCTTTTAGCGAATCGCAATATGCAGATGTGCGCCTGTCTTGCCACACAATGGCGTTGCATACAGGCTCTCCAGTACGTTTGTTCCACAAAATGGTGGTTTCACGTTGGTTCGTGATGCCGATAGCAGCGATATCCTGTGGCGATAAGCCAGCATGTACAATCGCTTCTGTAGCAACGGATACTTGCGTCGACCAGATTTCAGTTGCATTATGCTCTACCCAGCCCGGTTGAGGATAAATCTGGGTGAACTCCTTCTGAGCGATAGACACAATGTTGCCGGCTTTGTTGAACACGATAGCCCTCGAGCTGGTTGTGCCCTGGTCAAACGATAGAATGTACTTTTCCATTAGGATCAATTGGCGTTAGATTATCCCGCCCAGGCAGAGGCCCGCAAGCGTTAAAACAAATAAATCGAAATTATCTGTAATTATAAAGAATCGTGAGCGCAATATCTGTACAGCTGAATTAATTTAAAATTTCAGAATTCTTCTACTTCCGATTTCTTACTTTGCATCTTCTAAGATGCCGAATCATGATAAATCTTGCGGAAAGACATCAGTTTATACTTAACAAACTTCAGAAAGAGGGCAACCTGAATGTTGTGGAATTATGCAATGAGTTGAAGGTTTCATCAGTAACTATCCGTAAGGATTTGAAGCTTTTGGAAGACAAGAACTTGCTTTTCCGCACGCACGGCGGCGCTACTTTATACAATCCCTATATCGTAGATCGCCCGGTCAATGAAAAGGAGAAACATCAGTCGGCTGAAAAGATGCACATTGGCGCTGCAGCAGCCAAACTGGTTTCAGACCATGACTCAATTATTATTGCATCAGGCACTACCGTACTTGCTTTCGCGAGGAATATCCACCAGAAGGAAGGGCTGACTGTAATTACATCGGCGTTGAACGTTGCGCTTGAGCTTATCCAATTCCCCGGCATTGAAGTACTCCAGTTAGGCGGATTGCTGCGAAAAACATCGTCATCTGTAATGGGCAGTTATGCAGAAAACATCCTTTCGGATTTCTTTTGCAGCAAGCTGTTTTTAGGAGTGGATGGCATTGACCTCGACTTTGGGCTCACAACCACCAACGCCATGGAAGCACACCTGAACCGTGAGATGATCCGCGTGTCGCAAAAAACGATTGTCCTTGCCGATTCTACCAAGTTCGGCAGGCGTGGCTTTGGTAAAATTTGCAGTTTAGACGAAATCGATCAGATAATCACCGACAAAGGCGTATCTGCACACGTAGTTAAGGAACTTGAAAGTGCGGGAATAACGGTGACGATAGTTTGACGTCCGTCAACATACTTACGAAGTTTTAAAATCTTCGTAAGTCTCCTACTTAGAGCTCAACCTCAGCTTGTAAGTCTCCAGTCCCTCACCGCTTATCTCCAGGTCAACATTTCCCGGCTTATCGGTGCTTTCTAAAATCAACAAGCACTTGCCCCTGAAAGCCCGTCTTTTAGTTCCCTGATAAGAGCTCAAGTCAAGAGGATCGCCATTATCCGTTCCTTTCAATGTTGCGGCTCCGTTCACCTTGAAATTCAGCATATTTCCTGCTAAAGGCACTTTATTGCCTGCCTTATCCGTCACGTTTATTTCACACACCAGTAAATCGCGGCCGTTTGATTTTAGCGACTTCTTATTTGTGCTCACGGATAACTTAGCAGCCGCACCGGCGGTAGATATCTGCTCACTTGCCGCTATTTTTCCGTTCTTATAAGCTACAACTTTGATAGTACCCGGAGTGTATGGCACATTCCAAACCAGTTGCTCACCGCGATAAGGCTGCGTGCCGAGGGATTTTCCGTTAAGCGAAAGCTGAACGCTATCACAATTTGTATAAACAACCATCGGTACGGCTATACCTTCCTTACCGGGATGCGTCCAGTGTGGGAGCAAATGCACCATCGGTTTGCTGGTCCACAAGCTTTGGTAGAGATAGAAATGATCTTTGGGAAATCCGCAAAGGTCAATGACACCGAAGTTGGCAGAGCGTGATGGCCATTGGTTGCTTTCGCCGAGGTAATCAAAGGCGGTCCAGCGGAATTGCCCCATCACATACGGAAGTTCCATTGTCCTTTGCCAGCCTTTTCTCGCATTTGTGCGCACAGTAGCATTATCGTAAGATGACTGATAAAACAACTTCTCAGACCAAGGCTCGTTATTCGGAATAGGCAAAACGCTGTCGTTTTTGAAATATACGGTGGCTTTTTCTTCCGGGAAAACTTCTTGCGGAGCGAGATCAGGAATCGGGAAAACCCGGTTCTCTAATCCTTTCATAGTTCCTGCAGAACCTGATGCAATTTCCCAGGGAGCAGGGAAATCCCGGCGGCGCCAGTTGGTGGTGGTGCGGTAAACTCCTCGGGTCTGGTTGGTATGCGGCACCTCGGTTCCAACCATCGGCACCTCTGGAAACTGAGCGTGGAACTTCTCAAAAGTGTCCTTCTCTTCACCGTCGCCATTAAACCCTTTCACATCAAGTAAGGTTCTTTGCTGCTTATCCGTCATCCCCCTGGTAGGGTCAACGCCGCCCTGTGTTACCGGGCGACTGGGATCTAATTTGTGCACCAGGTTGATGAGCTTGGTTTGTATCTCCACCGTGGGCTTCGGCACTTCATTGCCGATAGACCACATGATCACACTCGGATGATTCCGATCGCGATAAATGAACGCTGAAAGATCCCGCTCCCACCACTCGTCGAAATAGTTGCCATAATCATCTTTCGCCTTTGGCTTATCCCAGCCATCAAAAGCCTCGTTCAGCACCATGAGCCCAAGACTATCGCACATATCATAAAACTGGGGAGAAAATGGATTGTGCGACGTGCGGATGGCATTCACACCCATGTCCTTCAGCTGCTTTAACCGACCCAGCAGGATTTCGTCGGGAACAGCAGTACCGAAAGCGCCGGCGTCTTCGTGGATGCAAACTCCTTTTAGTTTTGTAATTACATCATTCAATTTAAACCCATAACTGCCGCTGAATTCCGTTTTGCGGATGCCCATAGGCAGCGTAACTTCATCGATCACTTTCCCATTTGAAGTCAATGTAGATTTGACTTTGTACAAGTAAGGGTGCTCGGGCGACCAAAGTTGGGGCTCGGTGACTGTAAAAACCTGTTTAGCAATGGCTGAGGATTTCGGAAGTGACTGACTGGCGGTAGCCACTACCACACCTTGTTTGTTTAAGATTTGCGATTTCAACACCGCTGAGCCAGTTATCATGTTGAGGTTTCTGACGGGGACCGAGAAATCTACTGTAGCACTTTTAGCAGAGATCTGCCGACAGGAAACATAAACGCTGTCTTGTGCGATATGCACCTTGGGCGTAACCGCGACCCAAACATGCCGGTTAATTCCAGAGCCTGTGTACCAGCGTGCACTCAAAACTTTGGAATGATCTACTTTTACAACTAACGTGTTGCTGCCATTGCGCAGGAGTTTGGCGATAGGATAGCTAAAGCTGAGGCTGCCGTTTGGCCGCCTTCCCAGGTATTGCCCGTTAATCCACACTTCGCTGTTCATGTAAACTCCATCAAATTGAATGGCAACTTGCTTATTTTTCCAATCGGGATTATAGCTAAAAGTTTTGCGGTACCAGCCAATGCCTCCGGGCAGATATCCCGATTGCCAGTCGCTGCCATTTGAAAGTGAATACTCACCTTCTATACTCCAATCGTGCGGCAGATGTATGTTCCGCCAGCTTTGGTCATTGAATGTCGGCTGAATTGCTTTTTCACTGCCATCTAAGGAGAATTTCCATCCATTATCGAAGTCTATTTTAGAACGATATTTTTGCGCATACAAGCTGACGCTCATCGCCATCAGGAAAAATAAAAAAGACAGCTTCTTCATTGTAGTACTTTCTGCTCTATTTTGAGCTTTTTATATTGAGTTTATACGTTTCTAGATTTGGTCCACTAATCTCTACATCAACATCCCCAGCCGATTCTGTTGACTGAAGCACCAGCAGGCACTTGCCCCTGAACGCCCTCCGCTTATCAGCGTTATAGTTACTTAAATCCAGTGGATCTCCATTGTCAGCTACTTTTATGCTTGACGCACCAGTTACTTTGAAGTTCAGCATTTCGCCAGCCAGCGGAACCGGAATGCCATTCTGGTCGGTTACAGTGATTTCGCAAACAAGCAGGTCTGTACCGTTTGCTTTAAGCGATGTTTTATCTGTGCTGACCGAAAGCTTCGCAGTGGCTCCTGCTGTTTGATTCTGATCAGTAGCCACGGCTTTCCCATTCCTGTATGCCGTTGCTGTTATTTTGCCCGCGGCATACGGCACATGCCAAACAAGCTGCTCGCCAACATGCTGCTTTGTGCCTAATGATCTTCCATTTAGCGACAGCCGTACGCTATCGCAGTTTGTGTACACAATGATTGGTATTGCAACCCCTTCTTTCCCTGTATGTGTCCAATGCGGGAGCATGTGCACCATTGGTTTCTCAGTCCAGAGGCTCTGATACAAATAGAAGTTATCTTTTGGAAATCCGCACACATCAATGACGCCTTTGTTGCCAAACCGAGCTGGCCATCCGTAGCTTTCGCCAAGATAATCGAAGGCGGTCCAGCGGAATTCGCCCATCACGTAAGGAAACTGCATGACCCGCTGCCAGGCTTTTCGGGCGCTGGTGCGAACGGCAGCATTATCATAAGAAGACTGATAAAACAAGTTTCCGCTCCAGGGCTTATCATTGGCGATTGGCAGGACGCTATCATTCTTGAAGTAGATAAGCGTCTTTTCTTCTTGGAAAACTTCCTTTTCAGCCAGGTCAGGAATTGGGAAGATCTTATTTTCGATGCCTTTCAGCGTACCGGCGGTGGCTGATGATTGCTCCCAGGGCGCAGGAAAATCCCTTCGCCGCCAGTGTGTAGACGTGTGATAAACGCCGCGGGTCGAATAGGTGTGCGGGATTTCGGTTCCAACCATCGGCATGTCGGGAAACTTCTGATGGAAGTTCTCAAACACCTCCTTTTCTTCACCGTCGCCGTTGAAGCCCTGAACATCAAGCAGCAGCTTTTTCTCTGTGCTTGCCATTCCGCGAGTTGGGTCAACTCCGCCTTGTGTTACAGGTCGCGTCGGGTCGAGTTTGTGGATGAGGTTAATCAGCTTTTGCTGGGTTTTTTCTGTAGGTTTTGAAACTTCGTTGCCAATAGACCACATAATTACCGAAGGATGGTTCCTGTCGCGGTAAACAAAATCTGATAAATCGTTTTCCCACCACTTGATGAAATCATTACCGTAATCATCCCTTGCTTTTGGTTTTTCCCAGCCATCAAAAGCTTCATTCAGGACCATAATGCCGAGGCTGTCGCACATGTCATAGAATTGCGGCGAGAATGGATTGTGCGATGTGCGGATAGCATTTGTGCCCATCTCCTTCAACAACTTCAATTTGCGGAGCAGGGTTTCATCGGGTACGGCAGTTCCAAAGGGACCGGCATCTTCGTGCATGCACATGCCTTTGATTTTGGTGGGAACATCGTTCAGCTTAAAGCCAAATGCACCGCTAAATTCGAGTTTTCGAATCCCGAATGGGATAGTGATCTCGTCCAGAAACGTGGTGCCAGAATAAAGGCGTGTCCTGATTTTGTAAAGGCTCGGCCGATCAGGGCTCCAAAGCAGTGGCCTCTTAATTGTGAATGATTGCTTCACAGAGACACTTTGTTCGACTGTTTTTGCAACTGTCTTCAACCATTTTCCCACCAACTGCCCGTCCGGACTTATTATCTCAGTTATTAACTGAGCACCGGATCGCAATCCACTTATGTTAAGCACAGGGATAACGTATTCTACACTCGCCGACGAAATGCCGGAGGTGGTCAGCAGGGCATGATCAGTGTCGAGATGTGTTAAATTTGTAACAAGCAGCCACACATGCCGATTTATCCCGGAACCGGTGTACCACCTCGCACTCAACGGCTTTGACTGATCGACCTTTACAGCAACCCTGTTCTTTCCGGGCAGCAAATACTTTTCAACCGCATAGCTAAAGCCGATATTGCCATTTGGGCGCTTTCCCAGATAGTGTCCATTGATCCATACTTCACTATTGCGGTAAACACCGTCAAATTGGAGAGAAATACTTCTGTCTTGCCAACGAGGATCGTAATCAAACGTTTTTCTATACCAGCCAATTCCTGCCGGCAGATAACCAGACTGGCTATCTGTGCCATTCGCCAAGGAATATTCACCTTCTACGCTCCAGTCATGCGGCAGGTTCACATCTTTCCAATTGCTATCGTTAAAGGACGGCTTTATGGCAGCTTCGTTTCCTGTCAGTGAGAACTTCCAGCCTTTGTCGAAGTTATATCTTGCCCGTACTCTCAACTGGGCACTTTTTGCGGATGCCGAAACAGCTATCGCCAGCGATACAATTGAAAGCAGTGCAAACCTTTTCATCCAAACTATTTCAGCTTTGGAGATTGAGGCTTCCGGGGAGCATCGCTGTACGGGATTTCGCCTTTTTTAGGGCTTACCTTATAACCCCAAAGGTTAATGTAATATTCGCGGGGCTTGAACTCATCGCCTAAAGAGGCCAATTTATCTTTTAACTGTTTATCAAGTCCCGCCTGGAGAGCCTTAGCTTCGGGTTTATTGGCAAGGTTGTTCAACTGATAAGGATCTTTCTGATTGTCAAATAACAGCCACGGACCTTCAAGGCTCCTTACAAATGTGTAGCGTGAGGTGCGAATGCCTCTGTACTCTTTTCCTTTGTAGTTTTCTGAAAAAGGTGCCATGTTCATGATCAGAGCCGCCCTATCCTGCAACTTGCTTTCGCCGGTTACAAGCTCCGATAGATCATCGCCTTCTATGGTGGCAGGCTTTGGGATGCTTGACAAACTTAACAAGGTGGGCAGGATATCAGGAGTATTTATTGGAGCAGCGATTTTTTTGCCGGTGCTTGTGGCTAAGGCTGGATAATGCAGAAGGAAAGGAACCCTGATCGCTTCGTCCCACGGGCGTTGCTTGGCCGAAGGATGTACGTCCTGCGAACCCAGCATTTCGCCATGATCCGCAGTGAACACCAAAATTGTATTCTGCTCAATACCGGCTTCTTTCAAAGTTTCTCTTAATGCACCAATACAAGAATCTATAGCGGTGCAATGTGCGTAGTAACCAACAGCTTCTTTTTTAGACTCTTCCACTTGGTTGGCGGGTACATTTGGCCGAAGCACGATAGATTTCTCGTCATATTTAGCCTTCATGTTTTCAGGTGCTGTTTTGTGAGGAAAATGCGGTGCTCCATATCCAATTACCAGCACAAAAGGCTTATCTGATTTGGATTGATCCTTAATGTATTGCTGAGCATTGGTTGTCTGAGCATAGACGTCATAACCTGGCCAATAACGTCCTGTTGTATCGTTACCGGCAAAATATTTAGAGTGATTGTAGTTATGTGTACACTCGTTTGCATACCAGTATCCGAATCCCTGCCGCCTTTCCTGCGGGATGAAAGCTTCTCTCCCATGGCCATCAAGGTGCCACTTACCAATGTAGCCGGTGTTGTAGCCTGCGCTTTTATAAATTTCGGCGAGGGTAAGTTCGCTAGCGGGCAAATACAGGTCGTTCATAAACATGCCTGTATGCTGGGGAAAGCGACCAGTAAGGAGCGCCGCCCGGTGCGGGGTACAAACCGGCAAAATGGATACAGCATTAGAAAAGTTGGCACTTTCTTTCGCGAGTTGGTCGAGATTTGGTGTTTTCACATTCGGATCTCCGGCGTAGCCGGTTGCTTGAGCACGCCACTCGTCAGCCAGGATGTACACGATGTTTGGGCGCTTAGCTGTAGATTTTACCTGGGCTTGCGCTGAAAAGTGAACTAATATCAAAAGCAAGGGAGCACGTTGAAGAAAGGCTTTTTTGGAAAAAAAGATCATGATATGTTGATAATTGGATGCTTAGTCAGCGGAACCGAATATCAGCATTAACACAGACATAAAAAACAGCATGTTTAAACCGAATTGTAACATCTATATTGGCAAAGCAGTAGCAAATACGATGATGCAGTTGAAAAAAATTAACGCACAGTCGCTCATATTAATCCTGATAGAATTTCATTAATATTGTGAGGCGATCGCCAAATCACCAATTAGATTAATGAAACTACTTACCGCATTCTGCCTCCTGTTTTCTATTGCTATCCACTCCAACGCACAAAAAAACAACTCTGCTACGCTCAGGATTATGACTTACAATATCCGGACATCGGCAGCAGCTGACAGTTCCAATGCCTGGGAGTTTCGGAAAGACAACGTGGCAGGGCAAATCCGCTACCACCATCCTGATCTTTTGGGGGTTCAGGAGGCTCGTGAAGAGCAGTTAAAAGATTTACAGCAGCGGCTTCCTGAATATGCCTGGTATGGGGTTGGACGTGATGAAAGTTCTAAATCAAACGAGTACAGTGCGATCTTTTACTTGAAAAGCCGGATCAAGGTCCTGGGCTCGGGTACGTTCTGGCTGTCAGAGGATCCGGCGAAGCCTGCAAGCAAAAGCTGGGACAGTGCACTTCCAAGAATATGTTCCTGGATCAAAGTGACCGACCTTCAAACCGGCAAAACTTTTTACCACTTCAACACGCACTTTGACCACAAAGGACCAATCGCACGGGCAAACGGCTCTTCCATCATCCTGAAGAAGATCAGTGAAATCGCAGGCAATTCGCAGATTGTCCTTACCGGGGATTTCAATACCACCGCTCAACAGGATCCCTACAAAATCATTGTGGCTAACGGCACTTTGAAAGATGCACAATTTATATCCCAAACGCCACATTATGGCCCAACCGGAACAATGAGTGGTTTTTGGGTTGATAAGCCCCTGAAGAATAAAATTGATTTCATTTTCGTTTCGAACGGCATTTCTGTGCTTCAGCATGCTGTTCTGACTGATCAACAAAACAACCGCTACAATTCAGACCATCTTGCCGTGCTGGCAGAAATAAAGATAAACTAAGACCTATTTATTACACATCGATGAGCGATTACCAAATCAAGAAAAACCCCACGGTTTACGATGCTATTATTGTTGGCTCGGGCGCTGGCGGCGGAATGGCAGGTTATGTACTAGCAAATGCCGGGCTTAAGGTTTTGATGCTTGAAGCTGGTCCTTATTGGGATCCAAAAACCGACTCACAACAGCTTAAAAATCCGTGGGAATCACCACGCCGGGGGGGGGGCACTACGCGTCCTTTCGGAGATTTTGACGGCTCATACGGTGGCTGGGATCTTGAAGGCGAGCCCTACACTAAAAAAGATAAAACAGAATTCGACTGGTACCGCTCCCGAATGCTCGGCGGGCGCACCAACCACTGGGGACGTATTTCGCTACGCATGGGGCCTCTGGATTTTAAAAGCCACCAAATTGACGGGCTCACCGAGGACTGGCCAATTACCTATGACGAGGTAAAACCTTATTACGATAAAGTAGATCGCATGATTGGCGTGTACGGCAGCGTCGAGAACATCGAGAACGAACCCGATGGAATTTTCCTTCCGCCTCCAAAGCCCAGGCTGCACGAACTTTTCATACGCAAAGGGGCGCAAAAAGCAGGTGTCACAGTAATTCCGGGTCGCGGTTCCGTTCTTACCGAAGCTCTTCCCGGCAATAAAGATCGCGGACAATGTTTTTTCTGCGGCCAATGTGGCAGGGCATGCAAGGTTTATGCAGATTTCTCTGCTTCTTCATGTTTGGTAATTCCGGCGATTAAAACCGGCAATCTCAAAGTAATCCCGAATGCGATGGTGAGAACGGTAATTACGGGAGATGATGGATTAGCAAAAGGCGTATCGTATGTGAGCAAGGAAGATGGTCAGGAATACCAGGTAAATGCAAAAACGGTGATCTTGGGTGCGAGCGCCTGTGAATCAGCCCGCATTTTGTTAAACTCTGCATCCGCACAACACCCCGGCGGCTTGGCAAACAGCAGCGGAGTGGTTGGAAAATATCTTCATGATTCAACGGGCGCCAGCCTCAGCGGATTTATCCCTGAGCTAATGGATCGTAAACGCTACAATGAAGATGGCGTTGGCAGCGTCCACATCTATTCTCCATGGTGGCTTGACAATAAAAAGCTGGATTTCCCGAGAGGTTATCACATTGAGTACGGTGGCGGCATGCGTATGCCAGGCTATGGTTTCATGAACGGGATCGAAAAACGCAATGGACTTGTTCCGGGCAAGGATGGAAAAATGAAAGAGCCGGGAGGTTTTGGAGCTTCACTGAAAGATGACTACCGCCGCTTCTACGGCACAACCGTAGGAATGGCGGGGCGTGGAACGGCAATTGCCCGCGAGGACAACTATTGTGAGATTGACCCCAGCGTGGTTGATAAGTTCGGTATTCCGGTTTTGCGTTTCCACTACAAATGGACTGACGCAGAAATCAAGCAAGCCAAGCATATGCAGGAAACTTTCCAGTCAATTATGCATGAAATGGGCGCAATCCTCACATCAAAACTCGATGGACCTGAAACCAATTACGGGCTTGAAGCCCCGGGAAGAATTATCCACGAAGTTGGAACAGTAAGGATGGGCGACGATCCAAAGAAATCGGCTCTCAACAAATGGTGCCAGGCGCACGATTGCAAGAACCTTTTTGTTGTTGATGCTGCACCATTTGTGCAACAGGGCGACAAAAATGCAACCTGGACAATCCTTGCATTATCAATGAGAACCAGCGAATACATTCTCCGGGAACGGAAAAAACTTAATGTCTAATTGATCAAACATGAACAGACGCGATTCCCTTAAAGCTCTTGGCGTAGGCTCCTTATCGGCAACTCTGCTGCTGAACGGATGCAAAACAGACAAGAAAAAAGCCGGCAACGACGCCGCAGCTCCTCATGTGGAAGAACAAGGGCGGCAGCCTTTTGAAATAGAACGAGATAAAGAACTATTGTCGGAAAAGTTTTTTACCGACCATGAAATGGCTTCAATTATCGCTTTAAGCGATATAATCATACCCAAAGATGAACGTTCGGGCAGCGCATCCGATGCAGGAGTTCCCGCCTTCATCGAGTTTATCGTTAAAGATATCCCCGATCATCAAACGCCAATGCGGGGCGGGTTAAAGTGGCTTGACATGCAATGCCTCAACCGCTTCGGGCATTCATTTCCGGAATGTACCCATGACCAACAAATTGAAATGGTGACCTTGATCGCTTATCCGAAGAAAGCCACACCAGATATGAAACAAGGTGTCTCTTTTTTCAACCGAATGCGTGATCTGACCGCCACCGGCTTTTTTACCAGCAAAATGGGCGTTGAAGATATCGGCTATGTTGGCAACAAACCCAATCGCTGGGAAGGCGTTCCTGCAGATGTATTGAAACAGTACGGCTTTGATAGTGTAAGTTAATGCCCATGAGAACTCGTCTTTCTTATTTTCTTCTTCTTTTTGCCAGCCTTTCACTAAGTTTCACCCCGGGATTCAGCCAAACCGAAATAAAAAAAGGAACGGTTGTACGCATCAAAGTCCATGGAAAATCGCTGGAGGGAAACCTGCAGGGAGATCCTGCGGATAGAAATGTGTCTGTTTATCTTCCCGCCAGTTACGGGTCTAATCCCAAGCGGCATTACCCGGTTGTATATTTTCTACACGGCTTTACCAATGATGATGCTCAATGGTATGGGCTAAAAAAACATTGGATTAACCTTCCGGCGATCATTGATACTGCCGTCTCGCAAGGCCGTTCAAATGAAATGATCTTTGTGACACCCGATGCATATACACGTTTTCAGGGGAGCTGGTATTCTAATTCTATCACAACCGGAAACTGGGAAGATTTTGTAGCGAAAGAGCTGGTTGAATACATCGACAATCATTACCGAACAATTCCTCAACCCGCCGGCCGCGGAATAGCGGGACACTCCATGGGAGGCTATGGCGCAATGCGGATCGGTGAAAAATACCCGGATATTTTTTCAAGCGTGTACTTGCTCAGCCCTGCCACACTCAGTCCTCCGAACTTTTCAACAAACGTTAAGCTCGACGCAGTGAAGACAGTTGCAGACTTCGAGAAATCTGACTTTTATACCAAAGTTGCATTCGCATTAGCCGCTGCGTGGTCTCCCGATTTGAATAACCCGCCTTTATATTTACAACTTCCGGTTAGGGATGGCCAAGCACAGGCTGACGTACAGGCCAAGTGGATCGCAAATACCCCTATCACTTCGGTCGATCAATATATCGGCAACATCCGAAAGTTAAAGGCAATTGGGTTTGATGCGGGCGATAAAGATGTTAGCATAGCCCAGAGCATCAAAGTGCTAGACTCATTACTTTCCAACTATAAGGTTAAACATCAGTTTGAAATTTACGAAGGAACTCACACCAATAAAATATCCGAACGCATCAGTCAGAAAATGCTAGGCTTCTTTTCGGGAAACCTTATGCTGTCTGACAAAAGGCGAGACTAAGCTCTCTTTCTTGGACCAATAGCAAACCGCTTGCTTTAAAAAAGGTTATACTTTAAAGCAATACTTATGAGGTTTGAAAATAAAGTCTGCCTGGTAACGGGCGGAACATCGGGCATTGGCAAAGCTACATGTGTTCAGTTTGCTGCCGAAGGTGCTACTGTAATCGCAGTAGGCCGCCACGATGATGAAGGCGCAGAAACCGTAAAACTTATTGAACAGAATGGTGGTAAAGCAATGTTTGTGAAAGCAGATATTGGCTTTGCTGACCAGATTGAAAACTGCGTTAAAACAGTATTAGATAAGTTCGGAAAAATTGATGTGGTGGTAAATAACGCTGCCATGATGACCTTTAAGCCCATTGTAGAACTTTCTATCGAGGAGTGGGACGGACTGATGAACGTAAATCTTAAATCGGTTTTCCTGTTCTGCAAGCATGTGCTCCCACAAATGAAAAACGGAGCAATTGTGAATATAAGCTCGGTACATGGGCATCAAACCACGCCCAATGTTTTGCCATACGCTGCCAGCAAAGGCGGAATGGAGGCATTTACACGAGGCCTGAGCCTGGAATATCCCGCATCGCAAGCTCGATTCAATTGTGTAGCGCCCGGTGCGGTTGACACGCCGATGCTTTGGTCGAACCCCAACGTGAAAAGTGGCAAAGAAAAGATAGAAGGTGCCATTGGCAAGCCCGAAAATCTTGCCGCAGCAATCTGTTTTCTTGCATCAGATGAGGCAGCTTACATCAACGGCACAACATTGGTTGTAGACGGAGGAAGGCTGGATATTTTGTAACTATGGGCAAGAATAAATTCATGTTTGCTACCGGAATTGAGAACAGCTATCCAACAATTAACGTGGATGGAAAGAAGGTGCGGGTTGATGAGATGGAGAAAACCGGGCATTATAAACGCTGGAAAGAAGACTTTTCGCTGGTGAAAGAGATGGGCATAGAGTTTCTGCGTTATGGCCCGCCTTATCACACCTGCCATGTTGGGCCCGGTCAATACGACTGGTCTTTTTCTGACGAGACTTTCCATGAATTAAAACGCTTAGAAATAACTCCCCTTGTCGATTTGTGCCACTTCGGTGTACCCGATTGGGTAGGTGATTTCCAGAACTCTGACTGGCCGAAATATTTTGCCGAATATGCAAAAGCCTTTGCGGCACGGTATCCGCATATACAGTTCTTTACTCCGGTAAACGAGATCTTCATTGCTGCAACCTTCTCTGCCCAATACGGCTGGTGGAATGAAAGCCTGACGAGCGACAGAACATTTGTTACTGCTTTGAAAAATCTTTGCAAGGCAAATGTGTTGGCTATGCAGGCCATTCTGGAAGTCACTCCTGACGCAACCTTCATCCAAAGCGAATCCAGCGAGTATTTTCATGCTGAAGATCCCTCCTGCCGGGAACACGCCGATTTTCTAAACGAAAAACGATTTCTCTCACTTGACCTTTCGTACGGCCATCCGGTGAACGTACCTATGTACAAATACCTGCTGGAAAATGGGATGACAGATGAGGAATATCAATGGTTTGAAAAAAGCTATATCAAAGCCCGCTGCATCATGGGCAATGACTATTACGTCACCAACGAGCATACCGTCCATGCGGATGGCAGCACCTCGGCTTCCGGCGAAATCTTCGGCTATTACATCATTACACACCAATATTTCAACCGGTATAACTTGCCGGTGATGCATACGGAAACCAATATATCCGAACCATATTCGGTGAATTGGCTGAAAAAGGAGTGGGCAAATTTATATCGCTTTAAACAGGACGGCTTTCCCATCGTAGGATTTACCTGGTACAGTCTTATCGATCAAATGGATTGGGATACTGCCCTTCGCTCAAACGCAGGCAACGTAAACCCGCTCGGCCTTTACGACATTGACAGGAAGATACGTCCGGTTGGAGAAGCTTACAAGAAGCTGATCAGCATGTGGAAAGATGTTCTGGACGAGGAAAGCTACGGACTGCACTTTAGTTACAGATGATAAGCGAACACAGATCAGCTTTATTGCCGTTTTAAACTTCAAAGCTTCACTTATTCTTACCTTTGCCCTTCATCCAATAACATGATCTGGTCAGAAAAGCTGAAACTCAACAAACAAATTGCTAAGTCGCTAAGCGAGGCGGGCATGGCTGCGCCAAAAGAAATTCAGCTTAGAACGCTTACCAGGATCAGCGGCGGGCAGGATCTGCTCGCAATAGCATCGCAAGGAAGTGGAAAAACCACCACCTGCGTTTTGGCTGCGCTAAACCGGTTCAGGCAGGGGCTTGAGGATGCGCCACGGGTGCTGATGCTGGTACCAGACAAGGATCGTGTGTTGGAAATTCTTGAACAATTTGAAAAGCTTAACCGCAATAAAACCATTCAAATTGTTGGCCTATATGCCGCACCGGCAATGGAAGCACAGCTAAATGCGCTGGCTGATGGTGCCGACATCGTAGTTGCCACGCCTGATCGTGCACGGGCTATTTACCTGAAGCTTGCTCTGAATCTCAACAAAATCCAACTTCTCATTATCGATGATGCCGACCTGATTGTTAAACAAGGGTTGCAACTACCGGTTGCCGAATTAGCAAACAGCATTACTAAAGCTCAGCACCTGGTGTTTACAGAAGTTATGCATGATAAACTTGATAAAATGATCAAGCCGTTTATGCAGGAGCCGGCAATCATCGAAGTGGATGTAGATTCTGAACCGAAGATTTCCACCTACGAGCAGGTGCTCTATCAGGTACCGAACTTTCGTACCAAGCTAAATCTGCTCAACCTGTTTTTGAACGATGCTGAGCTTTTCAGCAAGGTAGTGGTTATTGTAAACAGCCCCGTTACCACCGACAAGATTTACCAGGTCTTGAAACGACAGGTCAGGACTGAAACTATGTTTGTCAGGCATCAGTCAGCCGAAGCAGTAACAGCTCAAAACATCCAGGAGTTTTTAACGACCGGTTACAGGATATTAATTGCCTTAAGCGGTTCTATTGATCCAATTGACCTCGCGAATGTTTCTTTCGTTATCCATTTTGATGTTCCAGAAGAAAAAGAAACTTATATCCGGCGCATCCAAAATCCAGACCCCGCTGCGGTGCAGGATAAGCTTCACCTGCTTTTTGCCACCGATCTGGAATTAAATGCCGTTCGGCGGATTGAACTGGAAACCGGAGTAAGAATTCCTTTGGGCGATCTGCCTGAAGAACTAAAAATCGAAACAGACGAGATCAGCAAACCGAAAAAAGTTGCTAAGGCGTCTGATGGCGAACCTGCCGGGAGCGCTTTCCACGAAAAAAAGCCGTCTAACGCTAAAACCCACAATTACAGCTCGGGCGAAAAAGCCCGGATGAACAAGAAGAAGAAATACGGTTAGTTCCTAAACCTTACTCCCACCTTTTTGCCTGAAATTGTTTCTAGCATTGGCTTGAAAATAGTCTGGGCATTCTCGCGGGTTTTGCCGAGGATGTCCATTGCCATCGCATTTTCCATCAGCTTTTTCTCGGCGATCTTATAAATATCCTCAACCATTTCCTGACGTTGGCTGGGCAGCCACACGCCCGAAAGGTCATACACACGCGAACGTTGATGATCTAATTTAGCATAACAAATCTCAGGTGCAGGCAGAAAAACAGTCACCGAATCTGCGGAGGAAACAACGTCTTCTTTTTTGATCTTCGTGAGATCTATGCAGCCGGTGACCTCGCCCGCAGCCACAAACAGAATCCGACTGTCGGGCATAAGCGTACGCACTTCCTTCTTTTCTATCACATCCTTCATGGAGTATTTCACCAGCTCCAGCTTTCCCATGTTGGTGATCTTTTCGATCATCACGTCATCGGTTAAAACCGTCTGCTTCGAAAAAAGCTGATTTTTAAAATAGAAAAAAGCAAAGATCAGGAACAAAGCGGTTCCCACAGCTATCGCCAGCTTCAGGCTTCCGCGGTTGCCGCTACGCAACAGCATGCTCCTTTGCTGCCAAATAGCGTTCAGCTTCCAAAGCGGCCATACAACCAGTACCCGCAGCGGTCACAGCCTGGCGGAAAATTTTATCCTGGGCATCGCCGCAGGCATAAACGCCTTCTATATTGGTTTCGGTACTGTCGGGTTTGGTGATGAGATAGCCCGTTTCATCCATTTCCAGCCATCCTTTGAAGATATCTGTGTTCGGCTTATGCCCAATCGCGACAAAAAACCCTTCCACTGGAATGGTGTTTTCCTCGCTGGTTTGATTGTTCAAAACCCGTATTCCGGTGACGTTTTGCCCGTTGCCGAGAATCTCTTTTGTTTCTGTATTGTAATGGATCTCGATGTTAGGAGTATTCAAAACCCGATGCACCATCGCCTTGGAGGCACGAAACTCATCCCTCCGCACCAGCATGTGCACTTTCTTACAAAGTTTCGCTAAATAAGTAGCTTCTTCTGCTGCCGTATCGCCCGCTCCAACAATGGCAACTTCCTGGCCTTTGAAGAAAAAGCCATCGCACACAGCGCAGGCAGAAACTCCAAAGCCGTTATATTTTTGCTCGCTTTCAAGCCCCAACCATTTTGCCGAAGCACCGGTAGCGATGATCACAGTATCTGCAGTAACGGCTTTATGTTCATCAACTACAACCTTATGCACCGGGCCGGTAAAATCCACGGAAGTGATATAGCCAAACCGCACATTCGTGCCGAAACGCTCAGCTTGTTTACGGATATCTTCCATCATCTCTGGCCCCATCACGCCATCCGGATAACCGGGAAAATTCTCCACATCAGTAGTTTGGGTGAGCTGTCCGCCGGGGACGATTCCGGTGTACATCACGGGCTTCAAATCTGCACGGGCAGCATAAATGGCAGCGGTATATCCGGCAGGACCGGAACCTATAATCAAACAATGTACGTGTTCGGTTTCTTGAGACATTATTTTATGGTTGTTGAGCAAATCTACACGATTTAAGAGGAATGGGCAAGGTGCATTTGTCAGGAGCATGTTGTAATTGGCTCGCCTGTTATAAGGTTAAAAATGTTGTTAACTTGCGTCATCTATCGAATTGTATGAACATCAGAGTTACTGCTGTATTTGTTTCTATTTCAATGCTTTCGTCGTGCGAAAATGGAAACGGCAGTGGCAATAATCCCATTTTCGAGAAACACTCACCGGGCTCAAAAATCTACATGGATGAATTAACTGTCGAACTCGCCTCGCCAAAAGCTTCAGGCTTTACTTACCATTTTAACAACTATGTTGTGATGAACAGGAAGGAATACATTGAGGTTGAAATAAGCGGTCCGGAACTGGAAGCCGAAGCTTCTGTCCTTGTCAGGAACTGGCAAAAGCTGGAAGGGATCAGACGGACTAAGGGTATGGGATACAGGGGCGCTAAGCTTAAAGGATTGAAAATAGACGTTGAAGAAGTGGGTGGGAAAAGAGAGTTTGTGTACGAGGATTTGGATAAAATCGTTGATTAATGAGCATAGAAGATATTCAGGCAATTTGTCGAACATTAAACGGCGTTAAAGAAGATATAAAATGGGAAGATCATTTATGCTTCAATGTTGGTGGTAAGATGTTCCTGGTCACATCGCCTGACAATGTTCCCGTCTCCGCTTCTTTCAAAGTAAGCGATGAAGACTTTGATCAGGTAATTTCTAAGCCTGGCTTTTCTCCTCAACGGCACCTGGGTCGATACAAATGGGTGAGCCTGGACGATATCAACCGGCTTTCAGCCACTGAATGGGAAGGATTTATCTTACAGTCTTACGGACTGATTGCGTCTAAGCTGAGCAGGAAGTTCAAACAAGAAATTGGCTTGCTTTAAGCCGAACCATTTACAAAAAGATCAAATAGCTTGTGGGTGGTGAGATTGGCTTTGATTTGCCAGTAATTGCTTCCGCCGTCCATCACCACAACCGCTCCACGTTTCCAACTTTTTTCCTGCTCCGTTTTGTAGTTTGCTCCCCACAAATTGCTCACCAGCACAATCCGTTCGCCGGTTGCCGTGATGTAACCGTAATATTGGCGGGCGTATTTGGGCAGGTTATCGTGAATAACCGGACCGATATTCTTTCCCTGATGCTCCAGCTTAGCATTCACAGCCCTTAGCTGGCTTGAGAGCAGAAGCTCAGCTGTTTCAATATCTTGTGCAGTTGGGGTAAACCTGAATTCTTTGGGAATGTCAGACATAAATGGTAGCACAAAATCCTTGGAGATACTTGAGCCCTCAAAAGAATCGCCTTTCACATACGTGAGATACTTCGATGTTTGGCGATACTCAGTAACTTTTTGACCGTAAGCGCTGAACGACAGCACGCAGGAAAATGCCAGGATAAGATTCTTGATCATGAGTGAGATGAGCAAGTTTAACGAACGGCGGCTTGTAAAATTATGCCTTTCGATAAACTTGCGAAGTTTTAGAAACTTCGCAAGTTTTCAATTCGCTGGCCTTACATCAGGTTTGTATCACACCAACATTGAACGCTTTTGTTATCGGCGACTGATTTGCCGCTTCAATTCCCATCGAAATAACTTTACGGGTTTCCATCGGATCAATAATCCCATCTACCCACAGCCGTGCAGCGGCGTAGTAAGGGGTGGTTTGGGAGTTGTAGCGATCTGTTATTTCTTTCAGAAGCTCGTCTTCTTCTTCTTTGGTGATAGTTTCGCCTTTTGCGTTCAGGGAAGATTCCTGGATTTGAAGCAGTGTTTTCGCGGCTTGCGCTCCGCCCATCACGGCAATTTTTGCGCTCGGCCAAGCATAGATCAGCCGCGGATCATAAGCCTTGCCGCACATCGCGTAATTACCTGCGCCGTATGAGTTGCCGACCACAATTGTAAATTTCGGCACCACAGAATTGGCAACTGCATTCACCATTTTCGCACCGTCTTTGATGATCCCGCCCTGCTCAGATCGGCTTCCCACCATAAAGCCGGTAACATCCTGAAGGAAAACTAATGGGATTTTCTTCTGGTTACAGTTCATGATAAACCGGGCGACTTTGTCTGCCGAGTCTGAATAGATGACCCCGCCAAACTGCATCTCACCTTTCTTTGATTTAACAACCTTTCGTTGATTGGCTACTATGCCCACTGCCCAGCCATCAATCCGGGCTAAACCGCAGAGAATGCTCTGCCCGTACAAAGCCTTGTATTCTTCAAATTCTGAACCATCAACCAGGCGCTGGATGATGTCACGCATGTCGTATGGCTTTTCGCGATTTTCCGGAAGCAAACCATAAATCTCCTGCTCATCTTTTACAGGAGCAAGTGGCTTTACGCGATCGAAACCCGCATTTTGCGGAGCTCCAAGCTTGCTCATGATGTTTTTGATGGAATCGAGGCAGGCGGCATCGTTTGGATGTTTGTAGTCGGTTACACCCGATATTTCACAATGCGTGGTAGCGCCGCCGAGCGTTTCGTTATCGATATCCTCACCGATAGCTGATTTCACCAGGAAACTTCCCGCAAGGAAAACTGAGCCCGTGCCATCCACAATCATCGCTTCATCGCTCATCACCGGAAGGTAAGCTCCGCCCGCCACGCAAGAGCCCATGATGGCTGAAATTTGCACAATCCCTTCACTGCTCATCAAAGCGTTGTTCCGGAATATTCGCCCGAAATGCTCCTTATCAGGAAAAATTTCATCCTGCATCGGCAGATAAACTCCGGCAGAATCAACTAAATAAATAATCGGCAAGCGGTTTTCCATGGCAATTTCCTGAGCCCGCAGATTTTTCTTTGCCGTCATCGGAAACCAGGCACCAGCTTTTACTGTAGCATCGTTGGCAACAACCACGCACTGCCGTCCAGAAACATAACCCAAACCGCACACCACTCCCGCCGATGGGCAGCCCCCCTGCTCAGCGTACATGCCATCCGCTGCAAAAGCTCCAATTTCCAGCCATGGCTTGTCTTTGTCGATCAGGTAAGACACACGCTCGCGAGCCAGCATTTTCCCACGCTCCCTTTGCTTAGCCGCAGCCTTTTCGCCGCCACCCGCATATATTTTCTTAAGTTTTGTTTTCAGCTCAAAAACAGCCTGCTTATTCAGGTCTTCGTTTTTATTGAATTCAATATCCATGAAAAGGCAAGTTAAAAGGAAAATACCATAAGGCAACTTTATCAGACAATTCTGCCCGGCAAGTTGTTTGCAAACATTCACCCGCAGGGGAAAACTTTTGTCCGGTCAAATTGCTTTTCTATAACTTGGCAACGTAATTCACCATTCAATCAATAATCATGATCAGAAACGCAACAGCCGTATGGCAAGGTTCAGGCAAAGAAGGCAAAGGACATTTAACTACTCAAAGCAATGTTCTTAGCCAAACTCAGTACTCTTTTAACACCCGTTTTGAAGATGGGATAGGCACTAATCCTGAAGAACTCATCGCGGCTGCACATTCCGGATGCTTTACGATGAAGCTGAGTTTTGTGTTAAACGAGAAAGGCTTTACTGCCGATAAGCTCGAAACGAAATGCGAGATCACTTTTGAAAACGGCTCTGTTACTAAATCTCACCTTATTGTTCAGGCTACTGTGCCGGGAATTAGTGAAGATCAATTTCAGGAAGCTGTGAAAGATGCTGAACAAAACTGCCCGATTTCGCAGCTGTTAAACACCGAAATCAGTTCTGAGGCGAAATTGGTATAAGTTAAGTCATGCCAGAGCTCCCGGATCTACAGGTTTTTGCCCGGAATTTAAAAAAACTGATTGCCGGCAAGTCCGTCACGAGGATTGAACTGCATAAAGCGAAAAACAGCAATGTGGCGCTGAAGGAACTTAAAGGAGTTGAAAAACAAGCTTTAAAGAAGATCTATCGCGATGGAAAAGAACTGTTCCTGGAGTTTGAAAAAGGCGATGTGCTTGCTTTTCACATGATGCTGCACGGCAAACTGTATTACTCTGAAAAAGCCGAACAAGAAAAAAATACAATCGCAGAACTTCGCTTTGACGATGGCAGCAGTTTATCCTTAACCGACTTTCAGGGAATTGCAAACATAAAGCTCAATCCAGACAAGAAGCCTGGAATGGATGCTCTATCGAAAAATCTGGACTTTGACTTTCTTAAAAACCGCCTTGAGAAAACCCGCACCAACATCAAGGCGGTTCTCATGGATCAGAAAATTATCAGCGGTATTGGCAATGCTTACGCGGATGAGATTTTGTGGGATGCAGGTATTGCGCCTAATTCGGCAGCAAACAAAATCCCGGATGAGAAGATAAAAGATCTCGCAACATCCATAAAGAAAGTTCTAGAAGAAGCGGAGGAAAACATCTTGAAAGCTAAGCCTGACATCATTGCGGGTGAAGTGCGGGATTTCCTTAAAATCCACAACTCACATTTGCAAAAAAGCCCAGGCGGCGCAGCCATAAAAGTGGAAGTGAAAGGCGGCAGAAAAACTTACTATACAGACGAGCAGGAGCTTTATAAATAATCCTCCCATTAGCAAACATGACGTTCATTATTGAAACCTTTTTCTGGTTTATTCCTTTTTATAGTAGACTAAACTATTGCTATGGAACCAGATAAAAACTTTCCGGAACTGGAAAACGACAATAATGACCGCGACCGGACTCTTAAAGACAATTTGGGAGAGACGATAGATCAGGAAAACCTGCTTTATAATAAGGAAAAGAACAGTTTTGAGATCGATGTGCCCAGCACAGATCCCGACTATGATCACCCTGATCCGTACGATACCGGCGCTGAAAACGGAGAAGATTTCGACTCCGACTGGGATGAAGCCAACCCGGTTGTAGGAAATGAATACGACAAAGATGCTTCGCTGGAAAGCGATGTGGACACGCTCGGGATGCACATTGACAGCGGGAAAATCGTAGAGCTTGACCCGATTGACGAGGAACTGTCAAAAACGCCGGAAGATGATCGTGACGACCTTGATGAAGAAGGCTATCCGAAGAAAGATGCTGATGTAAGCGGATCTTCTCTCAAAACAGATGCTGATCTAGAGGACGGCGATGATGACGAAATCATGAAGTAAGAGTTGAAAGGCCAAAGACTAAAGCTGAAAGGCTAAAGCCGGAGCCGGGTGGTTTCCGGCTTTTTTAGTCTATGCCCAGATTAAACTTTCTCCGAAACTCTTCAAGTTTAGGATTCTTCTCAACCATGTGCTGATACTTCTCGCTGGAGGTATAAAGTTTCTTTTTTGTTGATTGTTCAGCCTGCCGGCTTACAATATCTATCGCGAAATTCTTCAGTTCTGTGCGGAGGAAATTCAGCAGATCGATTTTCTCCAACATCAAGGTATTCTCCTGGATTTTATTTTCTACCTGAACTTCGATTTGGAAATCATCGAGCAACTTGGGCGCCGTGGTAGTCATCAAAGTGAAGAGGTTCAGCTTGGTTGCCTGCTTCATTTTTGCCGCATAATCGTTCCACAGTCGTATTAACTCGATCTCAGAAAAGTATTCGCGTGCCTCTCCTGATAGATATTCAGGCTTCTGCTCTTCCTCCTTTTTAGGTGCGCCGCTAAGCTCTTTCAGGTTTGGGATCAGCGATGCAGAAGTGGGCATGCCATTCAATGGAACCGTGAGCTTTGGCTTCTCCTGAACAGGTTCTGGCTTTTTGATGGGCTCCGACGGAGGCTCTGAAACATAGCTTTCGGGCTGTGGCGCAGGAGCCTGGGATTGAAGATTAGGTGCGGAAACGGGCTGTGTTTGAGCCGGAACAACCGGTTCCGGAGTTGTTTTTGGGCTTGAAACTACAGGCTCAAGTTTTTTTTTTAACTCCCCGGCAGCATCCGGCGGCATTTGGGCCAGGTTCATGGCCGATGCGATGTGGCACATCTTGATCAGTGAAAGCTCAACCTGGAGGCGCTGGTTCTTGCTTGTTTTATAGTTCAGATCGCATTGGTTTGCGATGTTCAAAGCCGACAGCAGAAATGCCACGGATGAAGACTGAGATTGTGCCAGGTACTTCTGCCTGATACCATCGCTCACTTCCAGCAGCTTCAACGTGGCAGCATCTTTCCCGACAAGCAAATTCCTGAAATGCGAAGCCAGCCCCGTGATGAAGTTATTTCCGTCAAAGCCATTGGCCAGGATTGTATCGAATATGAGCAGAGCTTCAGCAACATTCTCAGTTAAAAGCTTGTCTGTTATCTGGAAATAATAATCGTAATCCAGAATGTTCAGGTTTTCAATAACCGCTTTGTACGTAACGTTCCGGTTTGAAAAACTTACAATCTGATCAAACATCGAAAGCGCATCGCGTAAGCCGCCATCAGCTTTCTGAGCAATCAGGTGCAAACCATCCGAATCAAAATTCACCGACTCCTTTTGAGCAATAGACGCAAGGTGATTCGCCATATCCTCTACCCTGATCCGGTTAAAATCGAAGATCTGGCAACGGGACAAAATGGTTGGCAATATCTTGTGCTTCTCGGTTGTAGCGAGGATGAAGATCGCGTATGACGGCGGCTCCTCAAGCGTCTTCAGGAAGGCATTGAAGGCCGCCTGTGAGAGCATGTGAACCTCGTCAATAATATAAATCTTGTATTTCCCCGCTTGTGGCGGGATGCGTACCTGCTCAATCAGGCTCCGTATATCATCAACCGAGTTATTGGAAGCCGCATCCAGCTCATGGAAGTTGAAAGAATTGCCCTGCTGAAAAGACCGGCACGAATCGCACTCGCCGCACGGCTCAATCTGTGGGCTGAGGTTCTGGCAATTGATTGTTTTTGCCAGAATACGGGCGCACGTAGTTTTGCCCACCCCTCTTGGACCGCAGAACAAAAATGCCTGGGCAAGCTGATTGTTTTTGATGGCATTTTTCAGCGTGTTGGTTATATGCTGCTGACCTACAACACTTTCAAATGTTGAGGGGCGATACTTCCGTGCTGAAACAATGAAATTATCCATCGCAACGAAAATAGCAAGAAGAAGTGAGATGTGGAGGGGAGATTTTCAACAGAATGAGTGCCGGTTCTTTGACTTTCTAACTACAATCCTGCACCGTATCTTTGTATTGATGAATGTAGAGGAGCTGTTAGCGAGAGCTATAAAATTGGATTTTCTTTCTCAGGACGAAGGCGTTTTCTTGTTTCAAAACGCTGCTACAGCCGAGCTTGTGTATGTGGCCAATGAGCTTCGGAAAAAGCAGGTGCCACACGGCAAAGTGACCTGGCAAATAGATCGGAATGTGAACACCACAAACGTCTGTATCGCAAATTGCAAATTCTGCAATTTCTTCAGGCGGCCAGGACATGACGAGAGCTACATTACAGACATCGAGACCTACAAACAAAAGATTGAAGAGACATTTCGCTACGGCGGAGATCAGCTTTTGCTCCAGGGCGGACACCATCCGGACCTTGGGCTGAAATTTTACGCCGACCTTTTCAAGCAGTTAAAAGAACTATATCCTACTCTTAAGCTTCACTCCTTAGGCCCGCCGGAGATTGCGCACGTGGCCAAGCTGGAGAAGATGTCGCACTACGATGTCTTGAAAAGATTGAAGGAAGCCGGACTGGATTCGCTACCGGGTGCGGGAGCTGAAATTTTAAATGACCGTGTCCGCAGACTGATTTCAAAAGGAAAGTGCGGAGGCCAGGAATGGCTGGACGTGATGCGTGCGGCACATAAGCTTGATCTTTCAACATCAGCAACCATGATGTTCGGGCATGTGGAAACCATTGAAGAACGTTTCGAACATTTGGTCTGGATAAGACAGGTGCAGTCGGAGAAACCGGAGAGCTCTAAAGGATTCACGGCATTTATTCCATGGCCTTTTCAGGATGACGGCACTTTGCTGAGAAAAGTTAGAGGCATCAGAAATAACGTCACCGGCGATGAATACATCCGCATGATCGCGTTGAGCCGCATTATGCTGCCGAACATTAAGAACATACAGGCATCGTGGCTAACTGTGGGCAAGCAAGTTTCGCAATTATGCCTTCATGCCGGAGCCAATGACTTTGGCTCGATTATGCTGGAGGAAAATGTTGTTTCCGCCGCTGGCGCACCACACCGCTTCACTTTTAAGGGAATCCAGGACGCTATTAAAGAAGCAGGTTTTGAACCCCAACTTCGCGATCAGCAATACCGCTTTCGCGAGATGCCCCAGCAAATAGAGGAGCAGGTTATCAACTATTAACAAAAAAAGGCGGATCTCTCCGCCGTTTTTCACTTATTACCACACTCTATTTATGCAAAGAACGGTGTAACTATAGCCAGTATTTGGGCTTTAGTTAGTGGCTCATCGAATGCTTCTGTAGCTGCGTTTACAGACAACATTCCGCTTACGCCGCTTAGTTTGGTTATGTCCACTCCGGCTTGAACTACATTATCCTCGCCCGCGTACGTGCCGTTTACGGCAGCACCGATACCCGTGTCATTTGCTCCGGTAATCCACGGCTTTAACGCAGGCATTGTTCTTGCTCGGCGCATCTGACGTAAATGCGATGCATGCCTAGCCTCAACTGAATGGATGTTTAAAGCAGCAGTTAACACCACTTGATTCCCGAGGAGGTTTCCCGCCTGGCCTTTGTATGCCCGCACTCCAGTATCTTCGAAGACCTGAGCAACAGCAAGGAAGGTGTCATAGTTGGTGAAGACAGTGGGGAATGTGCCTTTCGCTGTAAAGTCGAAATTCGGCTTGGCAACTGCGGCAGATCCCAGAACAGATTTTAGAAAAGCAACGTGGTTGTTTTCATCTTTAGTGATTTGCTGCAAAGCTCCCAGAGCGGCAGCATTCTGCCCTTGTGTTGTAAAAGTTGCTGTCCGAACAGAATTTGTTCCTTGCGTATAAAATTCCGCTTCAAGGTATTCAAGTGTCAAAGCAAAATTCAATACATCGGTAACCGAGCTTGAGGTTTGGCCATAAGCTTTTTTAAACAAGGTTCCCATTGCGAATGGCAGAGCCGAAAGGGCTACTTTCGATCCGAAGCTTGTTATGTTTTTGATCGCTGCACGGCGTGGATTGATACGCTCGTGGAATTCAGGATCCACTTTTTCTATTTCGTCTATAATATTTAATAAGTTCATGTTTGTAGATTTAGTAAGTAGGTAATCCGTCTGTGTTGATTGGTGTTTTGATGTAGGTTCCGGCTATGGCAAGTACCTGTGTTGGGCTGCGTGAAATATCCAATCCGGTTGATTGATTAACCACATCAGAACCTGCGAAAGATCCGGGAGAAATTAGGTCGCGGATGAGGGCTGCGTGCCTGGCTTCCACCGAAACAATTTTACCTGCAATTGCAAGGTAATCTACGTTTTTGATCAGCCAGCCGGCACCGTTGTACGCCGACACACCCAAATCTTCGAAAGCTTTCGCGGTAGCCAAAACGCTATCTCTGCTTGAAAAATTTATAGAAGAGAAGTCAACCTCGAGCGATGTTATCGCCGAAGAGCCTAAAGCTGCCTTGAAAAATTCCCGGTGGGCAATTTCGTGGTCGCGAATGTCTGCGAAGTATGAGCTCTCCATGGCGCTTATGCCTGAGTAAGGGCTCGCCACTACTTGAGTATAGAAAGCTGCTTCTAATTGCTCCAAAGCATAGGCATAGTTTAAGATCGCGGTATCGCCATCACCTAAATAAACTCCACGTACGCTACGATCCTTTTTACAACCAGCTGCAATCAGGGCGATGCCTGCAGCTCCGGCACCCGCATATTTCAAGAATGAACGTCTGTGAACATTAGCAGACAAAAAGTCGCCGGTTGGCTGCTCTTTTTCATCTACGTGAGATAGATTTTCCATAAGTATTAGTTTTAGTGTACAGTTTGTTGATTTTAAAGACGTACGGCAGAAGGCAGTGACCGGATTTTTTCAGCGGAGTTTTTTTATCGCGGCAGATAAAACGTTATTATTACTTCGATAATAGCAGCCAATGCCATCCAACGACCTCACTCTTGATATTGAAGCCATCATCTTTGCATCGGATGCCAGCAATGCCGTTGATGACATAAGACATGTGCTGGAAACAACTCACGAGCAAGCCATCAGTGAAAAAGAGGTTCGTTCAGCCATCCAAGGCATTAAAGAAAAGTATGCAGATGAGGCGTTTGCTATTGAACTGAGAGAACTAAATGGCGGTTACCAGTTCCTTACCAAGAGCCGACACCACGGCGTGATCAATCAATTGCAACTACAGAGATCGAAGAAAAAGCTTTCGCAGGCAGCAATGGAGACACTGGCAATAATTGCGTATCGTCAGCCGATTACCAAGTTAGAGGTTGAGCAAATCCGCGGCGTGAACTGTGATTACACTATTCAGCGGCTGCTGGAAAAGGAACTGATAAGTATTGCAGGCAAAGGTGATGGTGTGGGGCGCCCGATTCTTTATGCCACAAGCCCGCTGTTTATGGACTATTTCGGGCTTAACTCCACAGCCGACCTCCCCCAACTCAAAGACTTAGCGAGCAACAGCAACGAAATTGGGGAGAATGAGCAATAAGTCCGGTGATTGTTCCTTACAGTTTATATTTTTGGAATCGTAATATTTCTACATATGCTTATTGAAGAAGTTGGAAGCCGTAAAAGCCAACAGGAATTTCTGGATGTTGCCAGGGTAATTTACAAGAACGATCCCAACTGGGTTTGTCCGTTGGATGACATGGTAGCAGCAGTTTTTGACCCGAAAAAAAATAACTTTCATTCGCACGGAAGTTCAAAGCGCTGGATCTTGCGGGATGACTCGGGAGCTTTAATTGGCAGGATTGGCGCTTTTGTGAATGAGCTCAAGGCATACACGTATGAGCAACCGACCGGCGGAATTGGCTTTTTCGAGTGCATCAATGATTATGCAGCTGCCGAGTTGCTTTTTAACACAGCGAAAGACTGGCTAGAGACGAAGGGCATGAAAGCGATGGACGGCCCTATCAACTTTGGAGAAAATGACACCTTTTGGGGATTATTGGTAGAGGGATTTATTCAGCCTTCATTTGGGATGAATTACAATCATCCTTATTACCAGCAATTTTTTGAGAAGTATGGCTTTGAAACGCAGTATGAACAGATTACCAATCATCTTGATATTACCAAACCCTTCCCGGAGCGGTTCAGAAAAATCGCCGGATGGGTTATCAAAAAACCAGGCTATACCTTTGAACATCTGAAAGCCAGCAATTTCGATAAGTATGCTTCAGATTTCATGGAAATTTACAATGATGCCTGGAAAGGCTTTGAAAACTTCGTTCCAATTACCAAAGAAACGATGCTTGAAAGCTTTGAGAAGATGAAACCGATAATGGATGAAAAGCTTATCTGGTTTGCGTACGTTGACGGGGAGCCGGCATCATTCGTCATAACTCTTCCTGATGCTAATCAGATCATCAAGCCTTTAAAAGGAAAACTGAACCTTATCGGCAAACTTAAATTCGTTTATTACAGATGGAAAGGAGCTTCAAGGATGCGGGCGGTGGTGATGGGTACCAAGCAGGCATATCAAAAGCACGGGCTGGAATCGGCTTTATTCATCAAGCTTGGCGAGTATGTGCTTCCGTTAAACAGGTATAAGGAACTGGAACTTTCGTGGGTCGGCGATTTTAACGAGAAAATGCTTGCGCTGCATGCAGCGATGGGAGCAACGTTCGGGAAAAAACATCTTACGATGCGGAAAGTATTTTAAAGAACCGGCGAAAGGAGCTTTCGCCGTTCTTTAGCATTTATGCAGTAGCTTTTTTCGCAGCCCTTATTTCTTCAAAAAGCTCTATGATTTTTTTCTGGAGCTCGATGACTTCCGCCTCTCGCTCCTTTAGCTTCTTGCTCACTACCTCCAGATCGGAATTATATTTTTCCTGCTGTTCGGTGTCATTAAACGTAAGCAGCTGAACTACGCTCATTTCAAACAAATTCGAGATCTGTTCAAGTCTGGATAAGTTGATATCTGTTATTCCTGTCTCGATCTTCGAAAAGGCCGGTATCGAAATATCTAGTCTTTTCGCCACATCTTCCTGGCTCCACCCCTTCTGGTGACGTAAAAGCCTTATTTTTTTTCCTAAAGTCTTCATTTAATCATTCAAGTTTTCTTTATTGCTAGCCGTTGCTCGTTCCGCTAATCCAGCCAGGTCCATACCGCTGAAATTTCCCGAGCTCATCAGGAGCAAGTTTTTACTCTTATAATTAATATAACTCAAAAATCCTTCCAATATTTCGACATTGTTGAAAAATTTTAACTCATTGTTTCCAAAACCAGCTTTTACATCAGTTTCGGTAAAGGGAGTAAGCTTCTTTTGCTCGAAAGTGTGCTTATCAATAAAAACTATTGCCTCATCAGCAAGTTCCATCGCTCCATCATATTCCTTAAGAAAATCAAGGTTCAGGCTGCTGAAGGTGTGAAGCTCAATAACAGCTATCAATTTCCTGTCGGGATATTGCTGCTTAACGGCTTCAATTGTAGCTTTTAATTTAGATGGGGAATGAGCGAAATCTTTGTAAACCGATGTCTCATTATTTGCGGCAAGAAGTTCCAATCGGCGGGCAGCGCCCTTGAAAGACTGGATGCATTCATAAAAAGCGTGATCATCAATCCCCAACGAATTGCAGACCAGGCGAGCGGCCGTTAAGTTCAAGAGATTGTGCTTGCCGAAAACCTCTAACGGAACTTTTCCGTCTTCTACCTCAAGAGTGGTAACTCCGTTTACAATTGAAAACTCCGGAGTACGATAGGGAATTTTTGCCACATCAACTTTGCTTTCTGCTGCCACGCGGCTTACTGCTTCATCTTCCTCACAGTAGATCAGCTTGCCTCCAGGCTCAATAGTATCGATAAACATACTGAACTGGTCTACGTAGTTTTGAAACGTTGGGAATACATTGATGTGATCCCAAGCAATGCCGCTGATAACCCCGATATGAGCATGGTAGAGGTGAAACTTCGACCTTCTGTCTATCGGAGAAGCAAGGTATTCATCGCCTTCAATCACAATAACCGGTGCTTCTGACGTGCTTTTCACCATGGTGTCAAAGCCCTCGATCTGCGCTCCTACCAAATAGTCGAAGTCCTTTCCGCTTTGCTTTAGCACATGCAGGATCATGGACGTGATTGTGGTTTTACCGTGGCTTCCGCCAATCACAACACGTGTTTTATCTTTCGACTGTTCGTAAATGTACTCGGGGTAGGAATAGATCCTCAGCCCAAATTGTTGAGCCCTGAGCAGTTCGGGATTGTCGGGGCGAGCGTGCATTCCCAGAATCACAGCATCTAAATCCGATTGTATTTTGCTCTCATCCCACCCAAATTCGGAAGGCAAGAGGTTGTAACTTTTCAGCCTTGAAGCCGACGGCTCGAAAATCATATCATCCGATCCACTTACCTCGTAGCCTTTCTTAGCTAAGGCAATGGCGAGGTTGTGCATGGCGCTTCCGCCTATAGCAATAAAATGCACTTTCATATTTTTCATGAAGCTGCTGTGTAATAAAAAAATTAATTTTCGGGAAAAATGGACAGAGGTGTATTGATCAGTATACAAATTTAACTGCAGCCCACTTCGCTAAGCTCTTATGGCTTTTGTATTTAAACCCTAAACTTGCCGCCTTGTTTACAATTATTTCCATATCGGGTTCTTCATAGAAGCCGCTTAGGAACATTAAATTGTTAGGAAGTGCCGCTTCGGAATAGCGGGCAAGCTGGTCAAGGAGTATGTTGCGGTTGATATTAGCGAGTATGATGTCGAACTTCCTATCGGGGATAACCTCTTTAGATCCGCACAAGGCAAGGATTTTATCAGCGTGATTTAAAGTGGAGTTTTCAATGGTGCTTTGCAGACATAGCTCGTCGTTGTCAATTGCAACTAAGTCTTTGGAGCCAAGTTTCTGCGCAAGGATGGCGAGGATGCCGGTTCCGCAGCCCATATCCAGAACAGATTTATCCTCAAAAGATTCCTCAAGCATAAACTCCATCATCATTGCAGTTGTCTGGTGATGGCCTGTGCCGAAAGCCATTTTCGGATCGATTACAATCTCGTGTTTAAACTCAGGACGAGGCTGATGGAAGGTTGCTCTTACGTAACATTCGGAGCCAATAGAGATTGGCTCAAAATTACTTTCCCAGACCTCATTCCAGTTTTTTTGGGCCACATGCTCCACCCGATACGAAACATCCGTATCGGGGAAGCTGTTGAGCAGGTTTTTTATCGAGTTCTCATCGAAATCCTTTTCGGGAATATAGGCTTTAAAACCTTCGTCGGTTTCTTCGAACGTGTCAAAACCGATCTCGCCAAGAGAATATATCAGCATATCCCGTTGATAATCCTCTCCGTTGAGCCGGACGACGAGTTCTTTATAATCCATAATGGGAAGTCCTAGTTTAGGGCTTTGATGATCGCGAGGAAATCGCCGGCCTTTAGCGAGGCTCCGCCTATTAATCCGCCGTCAATGTCTTGTTGCGAGAAAAGGCTTGAAGCGTTTCCCGGATTGCAACTACCGCCGTATAGGATTGTGGCATTATCAGCAGCTTCCTGTCCGAATTTCTTAGCCAGCTCAGCTCTGATGAAGGCATGGATTTCCTGAGCTTGCTCCGGCGATGCTGTAAGCCCGGTGCCGATGGCCCAAACGGGTTCGTACGCCAATACAATATCAGCAAACTGCTCAGCAGTAAGGTGGAACAAGCCTCCTTCTAACTGCGACTTGATAACTTCAAAATATCTGTTGCTGTTGCGCTCCTCCAAAGTTTCGCCAATGCAAAAAATCGGCTTTAAGCCATTCTTCAAAGCTGCATCAACTTTCTGAGCAAGTAGTTCTTCATTTTCGCCAAAGTACTGGCGACGCTCAGAGTGACCAAGAATTACGTATTCTGCAGCTGTAGATTTCACCATGGCTGCTGAAATCTCGCCTGTATAAGCACCTGAATCTTTTTGATGGCAGTTTTGCGAACCTACGAACACATTGCTGCTGTCTTTTGCTGAATTAGCAAGTTCAGAAAGGATTATAGATGGCGGACAAACAACCACCAATTGCTCACCGGTGATTTCCTGTTTTGCGCCATTTACAATCTCTGCAAAAAGTGCTTTGCCGCTTTCCAAATCCTGGTTCATTTTCCAGTTACCTGCTACTATCTTTTTTCTCATTATTTAGGTTCTGATTTATATCGTCTGTACTTTTCTGTTAATTCAAAAACTTTGGTAAGGATGTCTCTCTCAACCTGATCAAATACTCCTTCTCGACGTTCGAAAACCATTTCTGCGGTCTCGAACATCTTATTTAAAGCATAAGTATCAAAGCCTTGTGCGCCGCCCCACGAAAAATCGGGAATAAAGTTGCGGGGGTAGCCTGACCCGAAAATATTAGCACTCACGCCTACCACGGTTCCCGTATTGAACATGGTATTGATGCCGCACTTGGCGTGATCTGCCATAATTAATCCGCAGAATTGAAGCCCCGTTTTTCGGTAATTATTGGTATTGTAATCCCACAGCCGCACCTCGGCGTAGTTATTTTTGAGGTTGGAGTTATTCGTATCTGCACCAATGTTGCACCACTCGCCCAAAACAGCATTTCCCAAAAAACCTTCGTGCCCTTTCGAAGAATAGCCAAACAGCACGGAGTTATTGATTTCGCCACCCACTTTTGAGTATGGACCTATAGTTGTTTTGGCGTAGATTTTTGCTCCCATTTTTATTTGGGAGTCGTGGCAAAGCGCAAAGGAGCCGCGAATATGGCAACCTTCCCACACCTGCGAGTTTTTGCCAATGTAAATAGGGCCATCTTTAGCGCTGAAAGTTGAGCACTCGGCTTCGGCACCTTCTTCTGCAAAAATCTGGTCTCCAAGAAAGATATTGGTATTGCTGAGCTTTGTGGATGTCCTTCCCTGTGTCACCAGTTTAAAGTCATTCCGCAGCTCCCGGTCGTTGTTTGAGAAAATATCTTCCGGATAAGTGATCTTCAAAAACTCACGCCCGTACTCTACCTTCCTGTATTCCGACAATTCAGAATGCCTGAACTTCGCATCGTTTGTTTTAGCAGCAATCACAACTTCCTGCTTCACCAAAACATCGCCGGGCTGCAGCTTGTCGATTGACTCCAACAACTGTTCATCCGGGCAAACCGAGCCATTGATGAACAAATTATCTTCTGAGATTTTAAACGGAAATTTTATCTGGAGGTAATCAGCCGTTTGGTAGGACACCTCAGCAGATAAATACTTCTGCCACTTCTCGGCTATGGTGAGTATCCCGATCCTTACTGCAGCCACCGGGCGGGTAAAGGTTAGTGGAAGCAGGCTCTCCCGTGAGGAATCATCAAACAGGATAATCGTCATGTGGCAAAAATAAAAAAAGTCCCGACTGTGGGGCCGGGACTTTCGTCAATATTTATAAAAGGCTTATTTCTTAACGTAGCGGTTGCGGAACTTATCGATACGTCCTGCAGTATCAACCAACTTCATTTTACCAGTATAGAAAGGGTGCGAAGTGTGGGAAATTTCAAGTTTTATCAATGGATATTCATTTCCATCTTCCCATTTCACGGTTTCTTTAGAATCAATGCAAGATTTTGTTAAAAAAGCATAGTCGTTAGACATGTCTTTAAACACTACTAGCCTATAGTTTTTTGGATGCAGATCAGCCTTCATGATGTTCAATCTTTTTAAGAGGTGCAAATATAGGGCAAATAATTAAAACTAGAAAGCCAAAAATAAAAAACTATCTCACCTCCTGACAAAGCTCAATTAACACTCCTCCAGTGCTTTTCGGATGGACGAAGCATACCAGCTTATTGTCGGCACCTGGCTTTGGGCTATCGCTTAGCAAAATAAAACCCTCGTTCTTCAATCGCAGCATTTCCGCTTCGATATCATCCACATCGAACGCGATGTGATGAATACCCTCACCTTTCTTTTCAATAAATTTCGAGATAGCGCTATTATCGGCTGTTGCTTCAAGCAGTTCTATCTTGTTATCTCCTACTCCGAAGAACATCGTTGCAACATTTTCTGACTCCACAACTTCCGTTTTATAGCTTTTTACACCTAAAAGCTTCTCATAAAGCTCCCCCGACTTTGCCAGGCTTTTTACTGCTATTCCAATGTGGTCAATCTTCTTCATGTATTCCATTATGGCATAAAAATGACGATTTTAATCCAGATCACGGTACCAACTTTGATCGCATCTTTTAAAGTTTTGCCTATATTTGTACTGAATTTATAATCAATCTAAATTTAGATATGAATCTCCCTATATATTTAGACAACAACGCTACTACACCGATGGACCCTCGCGTTTTGGATGCCATGCTACCATACTTTAACAGCAAGTTTGGCAATGCAGCAAGCCGGAATCACCCATTTGGGTGGGTTGCAGAGGAAGCAGTTGACTATGCCCGTGAGCAGGTAGCACAATTGATCGGTGCTAATGAAAAAGAAATCATTTTCACCTCGGGAGCTACAGAATCAGACAACCTGGCTATTAAAGGCGTGTTTGAAATGTATAAGGAGAAAGGCAATCACATTATTACCTGCACAACTGAACACAAAGCAGTTTTAGATACCTGCAAACACCTGGAGAAATTAGGTGCAGAGGTAACTTACCTTCCTGTAAAGTCTGATGGCCTGGTTGATCTGGAATTGCTGGCAAACACCATTACCGACAAGACCATTCTTGTTGCAATCATGTATGGGAACAATGAAATTGGCGTAGTTCAGCCGGTGCGTGAAATTGCTGACTTGGCTCATAAACACGGTGCTTTGTTTTTCACTGACGCTACACAGGCGGTTGGTAAAATCCCGGTGGATGTAATCAAAGACGGCATTGACCTGATGGCTTTTAGCGCACACAAAATGTACGGGCCAAAAGGTGTTGGAGGTTTATATGTAAGGCGTAAAAATCCACGGGTAAAAGTTACTGCACAGATGGATGGCGGTGGCCACGAACGCGGCATGCGCTCCGGCACGTTGAACGTTCCCGGCATTGTTGGCCTTGGAAAAGCCTGCGAGCTTTGTCGTTTGGAAATGGACGAGGAGGCAAAACGCCTTTCCGCTTTACGCGATAAACTGGAGTCATCTTTAACTGTGCTGGAAGAAAGCTATGTAAACGGAAACGTTAACCATCGCCTGCCGCACGTTGCCAATATCTCGTTCAAATATGTTGAAGGCGAAGGTTTGATGATGGCGATGAAAGACCTTGCAGTGTCTTCAGGATCTGCATGTACATCTGCCTCATTAGAACCATCTTATGTACTAAAGAGCCTCGGTTTATCGGATGATCTGGCACATTCTTCGATCCGTTTTGGATTGGGAAGGTTCACTACAGAAGAGGAAGTGGATTTTGCCGTTGAGCAAACGAAGAATGCAGTAAACCACCTTCGTAACCTTTCTCCGCTGTGGGAAATGTTTAAAGAGGGAATCGACCTGGATAAGATTGAGTGGGCAGAACACTAGACCCCTAAATCCCCTAACGGGGACTTTAAAACAAGAATCAAACATTAAAACATAAAGCTATGGCTTACTCAGAAAAAGTTATTGATCACTACACCAATCCACGGAACGTGGGCACTTTAGATAAAAGCAGCTCGAAAGTTGGAACAGGGTTAGTTGGTGCGCCAGAGTGCGGCGACGTAATGCGCCTGCAAATTGAAGTTGATGAAAATCATGTAATCACCGATGCCAAGTTCAAAACGTTTGGCTGTGGCTCGGCTATCGCATCTTCATCACTGGCCACAGAATGGCTGAAAGGAAAAAATATTGATGATGCGATGAAAATAGACAATATGGACATTGTTGAAGAGCTTGCACTGCCGCCGGTAAAAATCCATTGCTCAGTTTTGGCAGAAGATGCAATTAAGGCAGCCATCAATGATTATCGTGTAAAGAACGGTTTCGAAGCCATCGAAGCTGAGAAAGCACATCATTAATTAGATGTGAAGTTAGATATGAGATATGAGAAGCTCATATCGCTTCAATGTTTAACTGATTTGGAATGAGGATAGAGGCACATGCCTCAGATCTTTGATCTCAAATCTCAAATCTCAATAATGGTAACAGTAACAGATAAAGCAAAAAGCAAAGTCGAAGAACTGATACAAACATCAGGGCTTGACAACTCTTATTTTCTTCGTGTATCGGTTCAGGGAGGCGGATGTTCTGGCTTATCATACAAACTTGATTTCGATAACGAAGAGAAAAAGGGCGACCAATTCTTTGAAGATAAAGGAGTGCGGATGGCACTCGATATGAAGTCATTCTTATACCTGGCCGGCACTGAGCTTGATTTTAGTGATGGGCTGAACGGGAAAGGCTTCAACTTCCATAATCCGAATGCTACACGTACCTGCGGGTGCGGCGAAAGCTTTTCGGTCTAAAATTTTCAACTCACACAAATAAAAAGGGGCAAATTGCCCCTTTTTGTTTTATGCAGGTATTCGTTATACTTGTGATTGGAACAACCAAGGATTTCCTGATGAATTTACTACCCAAGCTTGAAACGGTCCCGCAACTGCTTAGAAATGTTATCAGCAATGTTCATAATGAAAACAGCACTTTTCTAATCCACAAAACCGGAGCCGCGTGGGAGGAAATAAGCTATAAAACTACGCTCGCTAATGCCGATGCTATCTCCGCATACTTCCTTGACATGGGAATCCAAAAAGGCGATCGTCTCGGGCTAATTATTGAGAACTCCCCTGAATACATTTACTACGATCAGGGACTTCAGCAAATTGGGGCAGTAAATGTGTCGATCTATCCTACCTTATCAGAGCATGAAGTTGAATACATTATTAATGATTCAGGCATCAAAGCTATTCTTGCAGGGAATGCCTTTTTGTTCAGAAAAATCCTGAAAATATCGAATAATTGCCCGGACCTGCAGCGCATCATTCCGGTATTCCCGGACTATGAAAGGTTCACACAAAACCTACAGTTGAATGCAGGTGTCATTTCATTGGCTAGTCTCATTGACGAAGGACGAACTTCATCGAGAAATAATGCTGAAGAACTAAGCACCTTGCGATCGGCTGTTGTAGCCTCCGATCTTTCATCCCTTATCTATACCTCCGGTACAACCGGCACTCCGAAAGGGGTCATGTTAACCCATCACAACTTTGTGGAGAACGTGAAAATGTGCCTTGAGCAAATTCCAGTGATCGATGAGAATGAAACCTTTTTGTCATTTCTCCCGCTGTCGCACGTATTCGAGCGCACAGCCACCTATCACGTTTGCTGTGCTAAAGGTTGCAAAATGGCTTTTTCACAGAGCCTGGAACTACTCGCCAAAAACATGGCTGAGGTTAAGCCGACCGTAATGAGTTGTGTACCGCGACTGCTGGAGCGGATCCATGATAAAGCTATAAAGGCCGGGACAGCAAAGGGAGGAATTTCAGCGAAGATTTTCTTGTGGGCTTTGGAAACAGGAAAAAGCTATCGCGAAGTGAATGAAGCGGGAAGAAAACCGGGAATAATCTTATCGGCGAAGCAGGCAATAGCTGACAAACTGGTATTCAGCAAGATCAAAGCAAAAACAGGCGGAAGGCTAAAATTTATGCTCTCGGGCGGAGCTGCTTTACCCAAAAACGTGGGAGAATTTTTTGGGAATCTTGGGATAAAAGTCTTAGAAGGATTCGGATTGACTGAAACATCGCCTGTAATGTCGGTAACTGAGTATCACCGGCAGGTTTATGGCACGGTGGGAAGGGTGATCCCAGGCATAGAGGTGGGAATTCAGGATGTGGATACAAAGGAGTTTGTTGCAATTCAGACTTACGATAGCTTCAACGAGAGTTTTGAAAGCGGTGAAGGCGAGATTGTGGTGCGTGGGCATTGCGTGATGAAGGGCTACTGGAACAAGCCGGAAGATACTGCACAAGTTATTGATCCTGAGGGTTGGTTTCACACAGGCGATGTGGGGAGGTTTTTCAAAGGGAATCTTCAGATCACCGACCGTATTAAAAATATGCTGGTGAATGCTTACGGCAAAAACATCTATCCCACCCCGGTGGAAAACACCTATTTAAAAAGCTTAAAAATTGAGCAGCTTTTCCTTATCGGCGATAAGCGGGAATATGTTACAGCGATAGTTATCCCTTCAAAAGAGGCTTTACAGGAGACGTTCAATTTAAATGAAGAATTCTTTCAGAAGCCTGATATGTTCATCGAGGAAAAAGAAATTAACGATTGGATAGGGCAGGATATTAAACGGCTTTCAACCGAGCTCGCCAAATTTGAACGTATCAAAAACTTCAAAGTGAAACGAAACCCTTTCACAATTGAGGCTGGCGAAATCACTCCCACTCTCAAAGCCAAGCGGAAAGTAATTGAAAAAAAATACGCTCACGATATTGATGAGATGTATCAGGAAGAAGTGGAAAATCATTAATTGTATGAATATCAGCAAGCAAATCTCGTATGCCATAGGGTTGGCCGTTCTGTTCCTGGCTGTCCATGTTCTGATAGTAAAATTAAACGTCTCGCCTGGTGCTATTGTGGCTTCAATCCTTTTTACCATGATTGTCATTCAGCTTATGGCATATACTATTTTTAAACACAAAGACAGACTGTCATTCAAGCCAATCTTCAGTTTTTTGGCGCTGACTCAGACCGCTTCCGTGTTGTTGTTAACCTTGTATTCAGCGTTATTTCCTCTTCAAAAAACCCAGCCAATAAAAGTCGTTGATGTCTTTATTTCTCTTATTATTTTCGGAATCCTTTTGCCTGCTGTTGTAACGTTAGTGATCAATTTTGTTGCTAAGCGCAGAGATAAAGCGTTAAACTAGCTTTCAAAAGCTGCCATCTTCCGTCAGTAATATCCTTCCTAAACGCTATTTTTGCAAAAAATTAAAGAATGAGCATCGGATTATCTGAGCAGGAAATACTACGTCGCGAAGCATTGCAGGAGCTTCGCAGAATTGGCATCAACCCCTACCCTGCCGAGGCGTTTGACATAACCGCGACTTCAGAAGATATTTTAAAGAACTTCCCGGCTACACCTGATGCATATCAGAATGTGAGCTTCGCGGGCAGGATCATGAGCCGCCGCATCATGGGCAGCGCATCTTTCGCCGAACTTCAGGATTCCACCGGCCGCATACAGGTTTACCTGAAACGGGATGACATTTGCCCCAGCGAGGACAAAACTCTATACAATACTGTTTTCAAAAAGCTTCTTGACATCGGCGATTTCATTGGGGTGAAAGGTTATGTTTTCACTACCCAAACCGGCGAGACCTCCATTCACGTTCGCGAACTGATTATTTTGTCCAAATCGCTAAAACCTCTTCCTATTGTTAAACGGGATGACGATGGCAATGTCTACGACGGATTTACAGATCCCGAACTGCGATACCGCCAACGCTATGTTGACTTAACGGTAAACCCGCAGTTCAAACAGATATTCATCAACCGCTCGAAGGTGATCAACACCATGCGGAGCTACTTTGACGAGCAAGGCTGGATGGAAGTAGAAACTCCAATCCTTCAGCCCGTCCATGGCGGCGCCGCTGCACGTCCGTTCAACACGCACCACAACACGCTGGATATGCCGCTTTACCTGCGCATCGCCAACGAGCTCTACCTGAAGCGCCTTATTGTTGCAGGCTTTGACGGAGTTTATGAGTTTGGTAAGATGTTCCGAAATGAGGGCATGGACCGCACGCACAATCCGGAGTTTACGTCAATGGAGATCTATGTGGCTTACAAGGACTATGTGTGGATGATGGAGATGGTTGAACAATGCCTTGAAAAAGTGGCATTGGCTATTCACGGAACGACTAAAGTTCCTGTTGGCAGCTACGAAATTGACTTTGCTGGTCCGTACGAGCGTTTGTCTATGTACGAATCCATTCAAAAATATACGGGCACAGATGTTTCAAACATGGATGAAGCTGCTCTCCGCCAGTTCTGTCAGCAGTTGGGAATTGAGGTGGATGCAAGTATGGGCAAGGGCAAGCTGATCGATGAAATTTTTGGCGAGAAGGTGGAAGCAAATCTTATTCAGCCAACATACATCACCGACTACCCAATTGAGATGACCCCCCTTGCGAAAAAACATCGCAGCAAAGAGGGTTTGGTTGAGCGATTTGAGCTGTTCGTGAATGGAAAAGAAATCGCCAATGCATATTCTGAATTGAATGATCCGATAGATCAGCGTGAGCGCCTGGAAGATCAGCTATTGTTAGCAGGCCGGGGCGATGAAGAAGCCATGGCAATGGACGAGGATTTCCTTAGAGCGCTGGAATATGGAATGCCGCCGACGTCAGGGTTGGGGATTGGCATTGATCGCCTGGTGATGTTGATGACTAATCAAAGCACTATTCAGGAGGTTCTGTTCTTCCCGCAAATGCGGCCTGAGAAAAAAGCAAAATTTGCCACTGCAGAAGATTTCATCAATATTGGCGTGCCTGCACAGTGGGTTCCTGTGATTAACAAAATGGGCTTCAACACAGTCGAGGAGCTGAAAGCAGGTAACCCTAACAAGGTGTTCAACGATCTTGGTGGGATGCGCAAAAAAATGAAGCTGGAGATTACGATGCCGGCAAAAGAGGATGTAATGAATTGGTTTAGTTAGTTCCACTATGAGAAATAAAAAAAGCCCTGCAGACATCAAGTTTGCAGGGCTTTTCTGTTAGGGAGACATTTATCTGTAACCGCCTTTGATGATGGTGCGGTCCATTTGGCCCATCTGTTCTTTCATCATCTTGATCTGATCAGCCAGCAGTTTCTTTGAGTCGGCTTTCCTGGCTTCCTGTAAATACATGGTTGCCTCACGTTTATTCCGCCTTGCCATCGCGATGCCTGCTAAGCTAAGCTTAGCCAGGGCAATGTTATGGTCCATCGTCATTCCCAAAGACAAAGAACGCTTAAAGTATTTTTCAGCCTGCATTGGTGCCTTACGGGATTCTATTAACCCGATAAGCAGGTTATAGTATCCATGCTGGGCACTCACCAACTGGCTTTCGTAGTTTGTAATTTTCGCTAACCACTGTTCGGCTTTAGCCATGTTATCCTTGCGGAGATAATATTGAGCAATCAGCATATTTTCGTTGAAGAAGAAAGTGACGGCTACAACGAGGGCCAAAAAGATGCCCAGAATGCCCCAACCCCAGTATCCAAACCAAAACAGGGCGACGGCAGCTCCCAAAAAAATCCCTGCAACAATTAATCTTATGAAATTCGGCATCGTTAGTTGTATCTGTTAAATTTGACGACCGCAAATATCTGCTTATTTGGCGGCTTAACCAACAGTATCTGGAAATATGGCAGTACAGTTAGAAGCGGAATGGAATGCCGTTCTTGAAGGTGAATTCCATAAAGAATACATGAAAAGCGTGAAAGCTTTTTTGAAAAAAGAAAAGGAGGATGGCCATACGGTGTACCCTCCAGCTAATCTCGTGTTTAATGCTTTCAACCATACGCCTTTTGAGAAAGTGAAAGCGGTGATTATCGGACAAGATCCGTATCACGGAAAAGGGCAAGCACATGGCTTGTCTTTTTCGGTACAGAAAGGCGTTGGGATCCCTCCGTCTTTGCGGAGCATTTATAAAGAATTACAAAACGATATTCCAGAATTCAAATATCCTACACACGGCGAACTCACCAAGTGGGCAGACCAGGGCGTGCTGTTGCTCAATGCCACCCTTACGGTGCGGGCAGGTGAACCCGGCTCTCACCAGAAAAAAGGCTGGGAAGTGTTCACAGATCACGCTATTCAGCAGCTATCAGAAAAGCGAAACGGTATTGTGTTCCTGCTCTGGGGCAAGTTTGCTCAATCTAAAGCTGAATTAATAGACAGCACAAAACATCATATTCTTAAGGCAGCCCATCCTTCGCCCTACTCTGCGGATCACGGCTTTTTCGGATGCCGGCATTTCTCTAAGACCAATCAGATTCTAAAAAAAAACGGTGAAAAGGAAATTGACTGGCAGATAGATTAATACTCCAGCGGAACGCTTGGCTCCTTCTTGCTGGTAGACATGATCATCATGGTCTGAAAGGTTTTTACAACACTGATCTTGCTGATTTTGTCCATAATCAGCCGTTCATAAGCCTTGATATCCTTCACATAAACCTTTAGCAGGAAATCACACTGACCGGTCACGTGGTGGCACTCGGTAATCTCCTTGATTTGCCGCACTTCATCCACAAAGGTCTGGATAGTATTATTTTTATGAAAGTCGAGCTGGATCTGAATAAAAGTCTTGATTCCCAAACCTAAAAGTTCCTCGTCCACCAATGCATGGTAGCTCTTAATGTATCCCGCATTCTCCAGTTTACGCACCCGCTCGAGCGTTGGAGCAGGCGAAAGCCCAATCTCTGTTGACAATTGCAAATTAGTGATCCTCCCATTTTCCTGAAGGATCTTCAATATCTGGAAGTCTGTTTTGTTGAGTTCGATAGCCATTACCATACAAAAATAACTATTCGCAGAATTTAATTTCTTGAGCAGAAGCAAAAGTTCAATTAAATTTTTAGTCTAATCTAAATTTATAATTAGATTTGCTTAAACAATATTTTCATGCACTCGTTAACAGAAGAAAATTATCTGAAGTCTATCTATCATCTAAGTAATGATGGTGGCACTGCGGTGAGCACCAACAACATTGCGGAGGCGATAAATACGAAAGCATCGTCAGTTACTGATATGCTGAAAAAACTTGCAGAAAAAGGCCTGATCAACTACATCAAGTATCAGGGCGTAACCCTTACCGATAAGGGAAAAGGCACCGCGATTGACATTGTGCGAAAACACAGGCTGTGGGAAGTTTTCCTGGTGGAAAAATTGAATTTTAAATGGGATGAAGTGCATGACATCGCCGAAGAGCTTGAACACATTAAATCGGACATTCTGATTGAGAGGCTTGAGGAATTTTTAGGCAATCCGAAGGTGGACCCACATGGCGACCTTATTCCTGATAAATACGGAAAGTTCAACAAAAAAGAACTCGTCCGAATATCGAAGATGGAAGTAGGCCAGTCGGGAACCATTTCGGGAGTAAGCGAACATTCAGCAAGTTTCCTTCAGTACCTGGAGAAAAACGGGCTGACTCTGGGCAAAAAGATAACGGTGCTGGATGTGATTGAATTCGACAGTTCAGTTATACTGGAAGTAAATAACAAAGAAGCAACCATTAGCAGAGAAGCTGCTAAAAACTTACTGATACTACTATGAACAACTCTTACAACGAGTCACTAAGCGAAGTACATTCAACCGTGTCTACCGCAGGCAAAACTGGCTGGCGGCGGCTGCTTGCGTATATTGGTCCTGCGTACCTGGTAAGCGTTGGCTACATGGATCCGGGCAACTGGGCTACAGACCTGGCCGGAGGAAGCCAGTTCGGTTATAAGCTGATTTGGGTATTGCTCATGTCCAACCTTATTGCCCTGCTGCTGCAATCGCTCAGCGCTCGGCTCGGCATTGTGAAGGGCTTGGACCTTGCACAGGCATCCCGCAACGCGTATCCGAAATTCATTAACTTTCCGTTATACATCCTCGCACAAATTGCCATAATCGCCTGCGACTTAGCTGAGATCATTGGGATGGCGATTGGCTTGCAACTGCTCTTCGGGCTGCCCATGATCTGGGGTGTATCGCTCACCATTCTTGACACCTTCCTGCTCCTTTTCCTCCTGAACAAAGGGATGCGCAAAATGGAGAGCTTCATTGTGTCGATGGTGATGATCATTGGCCTCTCATTTTTGGTGGAGATGTTCATCGTGAAGCCGCAAATCACCGAAGTGCTGTCCGGGTTTAAGCCTTCCCTTCTATCAGGAAACGCGTTGTACATTGCTATCGGCATTATAGGAGCGACGGTCATGCCGCACAACTTGTACCTGCACTCATCGCTGGTGCAAACGCGAAAGATAGATCGCAGCTTTAAAGGTATAAAAGAGTCTTTAAAGTTCAACCTGATTGATACAACAATTGCTCTTAACCTCGCATTTTTCGTAAATGCCGCCATCCTAATCCTGGCTGCAACGGCTTTTTATAAAAACGGGCTCCACCAGGTTGCAGAAATACAGGATGCTTACAAACTGTTGCAGAACATCTTCGGCTCTATGGCTCCGACGTTGTTCGCCATTGCATTGATTGCATCCGGACAAAGCTCTACCATCACCGGAACTTTGGCAGGTCAGATTATCATGGAAGGCCATTTGAATTTGCGGATTGCTCCTTGGCTGCGTAGGCTCATAACCCGTCTTCTGGCAATTCTCCCTGCCATTTTTACTATACTCTATTTCGGCGAAGATGCTTTGGGAGGCTTGTTGGTGTTGAGCCAGGTTGTGCTGAGCCTGCAGCTCGGATTCGCTATTGTACCGCTAATCCATTTTACTTCAGACAAGGCATCAATGAAGGAGTTTGCTATCAAAAACTGGGTGAAAATCCTCGCCTGGTTAAGCGCACTCATAATCATCGGGCTCAACATAAAACTGGTGATCGAAACCATCAGCAACTTCCTCGCAGATGCAAATAATGGTTTAGTTGCTTATCTCGTGATTTTCCCACTCGCTCTGGCAATCTTCCTGCTGTTGATGTATGTGTTGCTCACGCCGGTATTGAAGAAGCAGGCGGCACGTTCAAATATTCCGCATGGCAATGCCTTGGATATCGAATCAATTGAACATCTCAGTTATAAAAGCATCGGGATACCAGTTGATTTCTCTAAAAAAGATCTCGAAACCATTCGCCATGCGCTAGTGCAAGGGGGCAAAGATGCGCAGTATTATCTGATCCATATTGTAGAAACCGCAGCGGCACGTTACCACGGCGATAAGGTTTTAGATCATGAAACCCAGAGCGATATTTTTAATCTCGAAAAATACCGGAAGAACCTGGCAGACCTCGACTATGACGTTTCTGTACTGATTGGCTACGGGAAAGCTTCAAATGCGATTTCCAAACTGGCAATATCGAAACACATGGACCTGTTGGTGATGGGTGCACACGGGCACAGCGGAATCAGCGACATGATCTTCGGCACAACTCTGGATTCTGTGCGGCATCAGGTTAAAATTCCAATTCTGATCATACGATAGCATGCGGAAAATATCGTCGACAATACTTCTATGGTCCTGCATATTTGCGGCTCAGGCACAAACGGATTCAATAAAATACAATCTGTTTAATCCTGTGCCAAGGGAGAAGATGCGGGAAATGGCCACCGACCGACCTGATGTAACCGAAAGTGCCTACACCCTTGATGCCGGACACTTCCAGATAGAAACTGATTTGCACAAAACCATTAGGAACAAACAAGGTGGGCTTACATCAATGGAGAATTACTACAATCTTGCTAATGTGAAGCTCGGGCTGACAAATTCTACCGATTTTCAGGTGGTGCTAAATAGCTACCAGGAAATCGGCGCAAAGTCTTTGGGCGCCAAATCTTTTGAGGGGAGTTTTTTTAATGATGTTACATTAAGGATTAAACAAAACCTGTGGGGCAACAAGGGAGGCAAAACTGCACTCAGCATTCTGCCATTTGTAAATCTTCCTTCCAAAGAAGACAGCCGGGCGGACGGCGGCGTCATTTTTCCGCTTGCCGTTGAGCTGTCAGACAAATGGAACTTTGGTGCTCAGGCAGAATTTGACCTCACAAAAAACGAAGACAACAAAAAATATCATGGTGAAATTTTGAACTCTTTCACAGTAAACAGAGAATTGTCAAAGAAGCTGGAGGGCTTTCTCGAGAGCTTTTATACTTATAGCTTTGGCGATAAATCTTTTGAGCTTTACGGCGATGCCGGCTTGATATTCTCACTTTCCGACAACTTTAAATTAGATACCGGGTTGAACTATGGACTTACAAAAGGTTCAGATAAGGTGTATTTTGTAGGATTATCTTTCAGATATTAGCAGGATTATGGCGGCGGATTTACACATCAAAAACAAAAAAGCATATTTCGAATTTCACATACTGGACAAATACGTGGCTGGTATCAAACTGCTAGGTACTGAGATCAAATCCATCCGCGAAGGCAAGGCAAACCTGAACGATGCTTTTTGCACCTTTATGGATGATGGGCTCTATGTGCGGAACATGCACATTGCCGAATATTCGCACGGCTCTTTTTACAACCATGAACAAAAACGTGATCGTGTGCTGCTGCTCAATAAAAAAGAACTAAAGAAGCTCAGGGAAAAAGGCGAAGAAAAAGGATTCACAATTGTGCCTTTGGCGCTCTTCATCAGCGACCGTGGCTTTGCAAAGCTTGAAATCGGTTTGGCGCAGGGCAAGAAAACCTTTGATAAACGAGAAACAATGAAGGAGCGGGATTCGAAGATCGAGATCCTACCATCCTCAACACAACCCCGCCCAGCGGTGGCAAATCTATCAAGCCGGAGTTCGCTTTTCCGTTCCAGGCTATGTCGTCCGCTTTCACGCTTTGTTTAATTGCTACTCCGCTGCCGTAGAAATCTGCTTCATCGGATGAAAAAATGGTTTCCCAGGTAGCTGATTGCGGCAAGCCAATGCGGTAATTGGACCGTAGTATTGGCGTGAGGTTAATAGCAATTACCAGCTCGTCTCTATAATCCAGTCCCTTTCGGCAATAAACCAGAATTGAATTTGCTGCATCACCAACTTCTACCCACTCAAATCCCTCATGCGAAAAGTTCTTCTCGTACAAGGCAGGCTGCGTTTTGTAGAGTTCATTCAAGCTCTTAACGATTTTGCTGATGCCCTGGTGAGGTGCATATTCGAGCAAATGCCAATCGAGTGAGAGGTTATAGTTCCATTCCTTGCTTTGGCCGAACTCACAGCCCATAAACATAAGCTTGTTGCCGGGGTGGGTAAACATATAGAGATACAGGAGCCGGAGATTGGCGTATTTCTGCCAGTCGTCTCCGGGCATTTTGTATAGCAACGATTTCTTGCCATGCACCACCTCGTCATGCGAAAACGGCAGCATGAAGTTCTCCGTAAAAGCATAAACCGTGCTGAACGTAATTTTGCCGTGATGATATTTTCTGTTTATCGGATCTTCCTGGAAGTAGGATAGCGTATCATTCATCCATCCCATCATCCACTTCATCCCGAAGCCTAAACCACCATTAAAAACTGGCCGGCTAATCCCGGTAAATGAAGTAGATTCTTCTGCAATGGTTTGCACATCGGGGAACATCCCGTACACGGCAATATTGAACTCTTTCAAAAACTCGATAGCTTCCAGGTTTTCTCTTCCACCAAATTGGTTCGGTATCCACTCCCCGTGCTTCCGCGAATAATCAAGGTACAGCATAGAAGCAACCGCATCTACACGTAAGCCATCGATGTGGTAACGATCAAGCCAAAAAATAGCATTGCTGATCAAAAAAGCTTTTACCTCGTTTCGCCCGTAGTTGAAAATGTAAGATTTCCAGTCAGGATGAAAGCCCTTTTTCTCGTCGGCATGTTCGTATAAGTGAGTTCCATCGAAACGATAAAGGCCATTATCATCGCCCGGAAAGTGCGAAGGCACCCAATCCATGATCACTCCTATCCCACTTTCATGAAACTTCTCGATGAGATACATGAGATCCTGAGGCGTTCCGTATCGGGATGTTGCAGCATAATATCCGCTGATCTGGTATCCCCACGAAGGATAATATGGATGTTCAGCGAGCGGCATAAACTCCACGTGCGTAAAACCCATTTCCTTAACGTACGGAACAATCTTATCCGCCATCAGGCGATAGCTGAAGAACTGCTCCGGCGATTCAGGGCTGCGTGCCCAGGACCCGAAATGCACTTCGTAAACAGAGATGGGCTTGTCAAGAGCGTTGTGCTGATAGCGTTCAGCCATCCAATCTTTATCTTTCCACTCGTACCAGGTGTCCCACACAACAGAAGCCGTTCTGGGCGGCTCTTCCCAGCGGAGCGCAAAAGGATCGCCTTTTTGCAAAACTTCACCACTGCTGCTTTGAACTGAATACTTGTAAACTTCGCCGTTGCCAACCTGCGGAATAAAGCCTTCCCAAATACCCGAGCCATCCCAACGCACAAAAAGCCGGTGCGAATGCCTGTTCCAGCCGTTAAAGTCGCCAATTACCGAAACTTCAGTGGCATTAGGTGCCCACACCGCGAAGTAAGTACCGGTTACGCCCTTGTGTTCCACCACATGCGAACCCAGTTTCAGGTACAGTTTATAATGCTTGCCTGCCCTAAATAAGCTTATATCAAAATCGGTAAAAAGGCTGAATGGCTCTATGGAGTTTAGATGAGTCGGCTCCTGTGAAGGCTTTTTAGCTATTTGAGTAATCTTTTCGGAATCAGGGCTAACCTTTTTGGCACGAGGCTTTTTGGACTTAAGCACCTCATCCAGCGAATTGATTTTATCTGCGGTGGTTTTTTTAGGCATGGCTTTATTGGCTAAAGATATAGTAAATCAATTAACAACATGCTCCGATAAATTCCCGGCACTTAACAGTATAGCTATTCATCAATTACAGAGCGTGATTTGTGTGTGGAACCGTCTTAGTCGTTTTGGTAAAGCTCGAGGAAATAACATCGCGGAACCTACTAAGAACATGATAACCGGCAAGAGCTATTTTTCCGATAAGTGTTAAAGATATTTCGTAATTGAACATATCGTGCTTAAAATCCCTCGACCAAAAGAGCTTATAAGCTTCGCCTCCGGCTCCAAAATCTATATTGAGATGATCCTCTAATACTTCTTTCATCCAAAAGGTATCAAGCACAAGACCGGGTGAATACTTCGAGTAAATTGTTTCGGAATTGTAGGCTGCAAAAATTAAGTCCACGTGATGTGTATTGAATGCAGCCAACTTAACTGCGATAGGTACATCCTTGATCAATATCGCAAAAAGCACATATCTCTGAACGTTGGCGGGATCAGTAGTTAACTTGATTAGGTACCGGTGATACTCCTCTGACGAAAGCCACGGGCCGTTCTTTTTCTTATGACTTGCCCACTGCTGTTTCTGTCCCATCATCCAATCTATAAGCTTGGTGGCCTTATCAGGATCTTCTGCCGTGTCAATCTTCACAAACCTAAATTCTCCCATTTCTGAAAGCCGCTTCAGCTTCCGATTAAGCTTTCTTCTGGAATTCGCCCCGATCAGCTCACAAAACTCAGCCCAGCTATCCTGATCACTGAAATCTGCATACGGCGATGAATCGCAGCCTGTAGCTTCATAAGTTTTGGGGATCCTCCGGCACAAAACAGAATTGCTTTTAACATACAGGAGTTTCAATATATCGGCGCCTGATGTGTTGACAACAGCATTCCACGCCAGTTGAGCGTTACTGTCAACATCACTCTCAGGATCAACAAGCATGTCGCTCGCCTCACCAGAGTCGGGACCCAGCGATCTTACAATCTTAAACGGGCCTTTAGACGATATGGCCATCGGCCAAACCAGCACCAGTCTCTTATTTTCCCTGATTGTGACACAGAACAATGACCTGCCCTTAGCTTTTACAATTTCTTCCCAGCTGTGGAGGCAAAAACTATAACTCTGAGAAAAGGCGGCGCTGGAAACCCGTTGCCACAATTCATTCCACTCTTGCTGCAAAGATTTGAAGTCAGTTTCGTCTGTGATGACAGATGTTTCAATTCGCCCTAAATCACCCTCCTCTACCATGCCGAAAATACTTGTGTTAGAAAGTTCGAGTGCAGGAAAGGAGATTTCAAGACACTGACAACTGATCCTGGCACAAGAGATAAACTTATTATTTTTTGGAAAACCATCAGGACACGTTTACAAGGGCTCGCTTAAGCGAGTACCCTTATTTTTAACGTTTCCGCAATAAAAGTGTTTTCATTGCGACACTGTAAATCAATTAAAGGAAATAAGAATTGACTTATGCCAGTATTTGAATAAACCTGAAGTTCTTATTGCAACGGATGCTTACTGTCGTTGGTTCCTCGCTTGTAAACTCGCCCTGATAATCTTTTCCATCAATTATCACCTTGGTTGGCGTGAATGGCAAACTGATCAGTTTCAGCTCATAAGTTTCGTACGGGGGAGTAAACAAGCCTTCTACGGATTGCCTCAACGTCATTGAAGTTGCGTCGCCGTTCACTACGAATTTCTTTTCCAAATAGATATCCTGTTCGTAGGCAAATGTGTCGCCATGATCTTCAAAGTGGAAAGAATTCACCTCGTAATCTGAATAGTAAATCTGGAATAGCACTTCCGTTACTTCGATTTCACCAACATACTGCATCAGCGGCGATTCGCCAATCACAGCACCTGCCCGCACAAAAATCGGCAATGTGTCTATGGGAGCGTCAACTGTGTGTTCCTGCCCGCCCTCAAGCAACTCGTGTGTCCAGTAGTTGTACCATTTACCTTTAGGCAGATAAACCACTTTTGTAGTAGCGCCAGGCTCACTGACCGGGCTTACCAATATCTTATCGCCGAAGGTAAATTCGTCCTCGCGGTAGCGGTTACCAACTTCATCCTGTTCTACCATTACTATCGGGCGCAGGATTGGGAAACCGTATTTATGATGCTCCCAAAAAGCTGAATAGAAATATGGCATAAGCCGATACCGAAGTTCAATAAACTTGCGGTTTATATCTTCGTACTCTTTGCCAAAACTCCAGGGCTCACGCTCTCTGGTGTCTCCGGCAGAGTGTGCACGCATAAAAGGCGAGAACACACCGAACTGAATCCATCGTGTAAACAACTCGCCATCAGGCTCGCCGCTAAAGCCGCCAATGTCTGTTCCGCAAAACGAAATTCCGGAAATAGATAGGCGCTGGCATTGGATGTTACCCAACTTCAAGTGTTCCCACGATGCTACGTTATCCCCTGTCCAAACAGACGAATAACGCTGAACACCGGCGTAACCGGCACGTGTGATGGTGAAAGGGCGCTTGTTTTTATACTGTTTCTTTAAACCTTCATAGGTTGCACGCACCATCTGCATACCGTACACATTGTGTGCTTTGCGGTGCGAGCCGCGATGGCCATCATACTGGTGGCGGACATCGACAGGGAATGTGCCCGAGCCGAATACCGCGGGCTCGTTCATATCGTTCCAGACTCCCGCAACGCCAACATCTGTAAGTTCTTTGAAAAGCGTTCCCCACCACTCGCGGACATCAGGGTTGGTAAAATCAGGGAACTGGCAGCGCCCGGGCCAAACGTGGCCTTCCATAAAGTAGTCATCGCAGCGGCGGCAGAAGTATTTTTTCTCTTTGCCTTCCTTGAAAACCCAATAATTGTCGTCGACTTTAATTCCCGGATCAATAATAACCACGAGCTTAAAGCCATCGTTTGCCAGCTCCTTGATCATCCGTTTTGGATCAGGGAAATATTTCTTATTCCAGGTAAAGCAGCGATAGCCATCCATGTAATCAATGTCCAGGTAAATGGCATCGCATGGAATTTTGCGGTCGCGGAAGTTCTGGGCGATCTTCTTCACCTTGCTTTCCGGATAGTAGCTCCAGCGGCACTGGTGAAAGCCTAAAGCCCAAAGCGGAGGCATCGGGTGCGTGCCAGTGAGGGTATGGTAGCGTTTCACCACGTCCATCATGTGAGGGCCGTGGATGTAGTAGTATTGCAACTCGCCGCCATCAGCCCAGAAACTTGTTTTATCAGTCTCCTGATGAGCAAAATCAAAGTGCGATTTGAAGGTATTATCCATGAAGATACCGTAGCTCACGCCATTGGTTAGCCCAATGTAGAACGGAATTGAACGGTATAAGGGATCCTGGTGTTTGGCAAAAGAATACGTGTCGGAGTTCCAGTTTACAACCCGCTTGCCACGAAGGTTAAAGTCGGTGGTTTTATCGCCTAAGCCATAAAAGCCTTCGTCTTCATTAGCCTCTTTAGTGCAATAAACGTAGTAGCCCCCAAAGTCGACGTTCTCTTCCCAGTGCATGGCCATTGCGTCCTGGTTCACTACGATTTCGTTGTTGTCAACAAATGAGATGAAGAAATTCAGTTTGTTGATAACGCATGTGATGGTATTAGTGGAAACCCGGTAATTATGTTCATCTTCCCGGAAGGAAAACACTGTTACACGTTGAACAGGCTTTTCTACGGCGTATGAAAATTCCTCCAGAAAAGCTCCGTGCGGAGCCAGGCGCACCCTGATTATTTCGTCACTAACTACCCGTACTTCCACAATAGCTTCGCCATCAGAAAAGTAGAAGTTGTTGTCCTCCTGTTTATATTCTTTAATCTCGGTAAGGTATTTCTTAACGATTGGCGTAATCCCGACAATGGGATTATTTATGTGCTGTACCCCTTCATCCAATTGCTCAAGGCTAAACTCCGTGGGCAATTGTTCAGGCGAAAGGGTATCTTTTATCTCATCCATAGTAAATCAAGTTCGGCATGACACGCCGTTTCAAATAAAGGCAGTACTCATCAGATATGCAACCGCTCTATAACGTAAATATATTTAACGGAAATATGTTTTAACACCCAAACTTCGCGGGTTGTATTTTGTGCCGAATATCAAAAAAAATCCCCGCTTGCGGGCGGGGATTGTAAAAAAGAACCTTTATGCTGGCTTATCGTGAAAACTGATCGAAAGTTAAGGAGATATAATAAATAGCGCCCACCTGCGGATTTCCATAAGAAGTACGATAGTAGTGGTTCAGGATATTGGAGCCACCTAATTTAAATGTGGTCTTATAAGTTGGTATCCGATAGCTAACCTGCCCGTCTAAAGTGCTGAATGCCGGCACCTCGCCTGCTGCGAAAGTGGAAGACCAATTGAATTTATCCTGCCATCTGTAAGCAATATTGAAACCAGTGTTTTTGAATATCTCCCGGTTTGAAAGGCCTACATTGAACCGATATTTTGGAGTGTTGAATTCATTTTGAAGTGCGCTGTTATTCTCATTCAGCGTGTTGTAAGAAACGTTACCTGATAAATCAAACTTGTTGATCAGATAGTCGAGCCCCAAAGCAGCTCCCTGCGATGAAACCTTATCGGGATTATTTACAACCGTTGAGAATGTTTTAGCACTGCCCAAGCCTGTTGGATCTGCAGGCGTACTTGCGCCCGGCTGCAACAGGATCAGTGTAGAAATAAAATCTTTGTACGAGTTGTAGTAATAGTAAGCATCTACAAGCAGCTTGTTGTTTACAAGAGTTTTGTAGCCGATTTCATATGCCTGTACACTTTCCGGCTTAAAGTCGCCAAAAGTATATTTTTGTAGCTGAGCAGGATTTCCGCTTGCTTTGAAAGCGTTTATGCTTGATAAAGTGTAGCCCTTGTTGGTATTCAAAGCATACTTATTGATCAAATCTGGCAAGCCGCCGATCAGGCGCACGCCGCTGCTACCACCAACCTGCAAATCAATATATTGATTCTGGGTGGTTGGATTGCGGAAACCTGTTTGATAAGATAGCCTTAAATTGCTGTTTGGAGCCACGGTATAAACACCGGAAACACGTGGAGTGAATCTACCTTCGAAATTTTCATTTTTGTCGTACCTGATTGCACCAGTAAGCTTCAACTTGTCGCTCAACAGCTTTTTGCCCAATTGAGCAAATGCACCAAATTCATTGATGGTTAGCTTCTTGCCCAAGTCATCGAAGATGGTTCCATCAGAGCGCAAATCGTAAGTGCGATATGAGCTTCCAACCTGCATTTCAACCACATTGTTGAGCATGTTAGAGAAGTTGTACATGCCTTCGTAATGGTAGAGGTTTGATTTGTCATTAAACTTAGCACCACCTCCAGGCCCTATTGTTCTGTTTGTAATGTCAGCCTTCAGGGTTTCAAACTTTTCAGAGCCTGGCTGAACGCGATTTCTGTCGGCAAACTGGCGGGCAGCAGTATGTGCCTGAGCGTCGGGTGCACCAGAATTCCTTGCAGTTGCATACGCTGCAGTATAATCCGGGAACCATGCAGACGAAGGATTTGAATATTCGTTGATGTAAGTTCCTAGCAAGGTTGCATTGTACGCCTGTCCGGAGCGCTCCTGGGTTGTATATCCGCGTAAGAAGAAATCACTTCCTCTTAATTCAAGTTTATACTGGCCAATGTTGAAGTTGCGCAAAGAATAACGGTCAGATCCGGTGTAAACCGAAGTTCCCGTTCCCCAGTTTGCCTGTGCAATGGCCTCAACGGAGTTTGTAAGCTTATAATGCAATGCTCCTGATGTCTTGATTGATTTTGTGTTGTAATCAACCAAATCCTGTTCAGCATATCCGGTCCGGGTAACTGAGGAGCTAGGCAGAAATCCGCTACGCGTAGCAAAATTAAATGGGATAAGATTCTGGATTGTCGGGCGTAGCGCCGCAGGAAAACCTCCCAGGAATGCGCCGATCTGAGCAGAAGAAGCAGTTACCGGCAATGACGCAGTAAGGATGTTATTAATATTAGGTATCGCACCGCCTGTGGCAGCACTAACCCCTGCGTTTGTCCCGGCAATAACTGCGGCTCCAACACCGGCCAAAGTTGGGTAGGCAGCATTAGGCTCATCGCCATAAATGTTTACGCCATCGTAACGAGGGTCTGAGTTTCTGTCCCCCGCTTTTGGAGCACCGGCAAAACGATCAAAGTTTGAGTAATCCTGAGCCTCCCAGTCGCTTGCAGTGAGATAAGATAGGTTTACCTTAAACGCAAACTTGTTCCACGCCTTTGCATAACGCATCGACATATCCTCGTAAGGTGCCTGATTGCGCTGATAGTTGTCAATATGGTTAATCCCAAGCTTGTAAATCATGCTAAAGCCAGGACTTGTGAAAGGGCTTTTTGAAGTCATCAACAAAGTACCGTTTGTTCCACCTGCACCGTATAACGCAGATGATGCGCCGGGCAGAAGCTCTACGTTATCGGCGTCTAGATCTGAGATACCCACGATATTTCCGACAGAAAAATTCAATCCCGGAGCCTGGTTGTCCATCCCATCAACATACTGGTTAAAACGAACGTTTCCGTTAGCATTGAAACCCCTGGTGTTAATTGAGCGGAAGGTTAAGCTCTGCACACTTGATTCCACGCCCTTTAAATTCGGAATAGATTCGTAAAAAGACGGAGCTGCGCTTTCGCGGATAGCAGCCTGGCCGATACGCTCTATCGAAACCGGTGATTCCAGAATGCGCTCTGGCGTACGCGACGCCGCCACAACCACTTCCTGCCCCAAAACCAAACCTTGCTCAAGGCTGATGTTTAGGTTAGATGTTGAAGATGTAACCACTTGCTCAACCGGCGTGTAGCCTACATAAGTAAAAACAAGGGTTGCCGGCAGCTTAGATGCCGAGAGTGAAAACCGTCCACTTTCGTCCGTAGATGTGCCTGATGATGCGCCTTTCACAGCTACAGATACCCCGACCAGCGGCTCATTTGTAGCTTTATCTGTTACTGTACCCGAAATGGCAACATTTTGGGCGTAAGCAGATACGACGGAAAACAGTACTGCGAGCAGAATGCTCGTACGTTTAAAAATCGTGTTCATAAAATTGGTTTAACTGGATTTAAGGTTAATTTCGAAGATAAACATAAGGTTTATTTCAAATCCTCTACTTTTTTTGTGATTTTATTTTTCCACCGGTAACTTGATTTTGCTGCCTCCCGATATTTACACATCTTTAATTTTTCAAATTCATAAATGAGATATCTGAAAGCTCTGGGATTTACGCTTATTGCGCTGATCTTAACAGTAGTTCTAAACACTAAGTTCGGCGATACCCCACCTCTTGGAAAGCTTCTGAATCCCTTTCGCGGATTTTGGCAAAATGCTGAACCTCGCCACTACGATAAAGAAAACACGTTGAAAATCCGCGGGCTGAAAGGCACCGTTTCTGTGGCTTTCGATGAGCGGATGGTCCCTCACATCTTCGCCAATAATGATTATGACTTGTATTTCGCACAAGGCTATATCACTGCGAAGGACCGGCTTTGGCAGATGGATTTCCAGACAAGATTTGCTGCTGGCCGGCTATCTGAAGTAGTGGGCAGCAAAGCCATTGAGCTTGATAGGTATCAGCGCCGCATGGGAATGGCATACGGTGCCGAAAACATGATCAAAGTTATTGCTGAGAAATATCCCGAGGTTGGAAAAATTACAGACGCTTACGCGGATGGCGTGAATGCTTACATCAATTCTTTAAGCCCCGCAGAATACCCGATCGAGTTTAAAATACTGGACTACAAGCCTGAAAAATGGACAAGCCTGAATTCCGCATTGCTGCTGAAATTAATGTCGGCAACTTTGGCGGGCGGGTCAGACGAGTTCTACATGAGTAATATCCTGAAGAAATTCGGTCCCGATGTCACTAAGAACCTCTTTCCGGATTATCCATTCCGCGAAGACCCAATCATCCCGAAGGGAACAGCATGGGATTTTAAGCCGCTGGAAATTCCAAAAGCACCCGACAATCCAACATCCATGCAGAACAGCAGCATCCGCACTAAACAAAAAGTGGATGGCATTGGCAGCAATAACTGGGCGGTTTCGGGCAGCAAAAGTGCAAGCGGGTATCCCTTACTTGAAAATGACCCGCACCTTGACCTTACCCTTCCCGCAATCTGGTACCAGATTCAGCTGAACGCACCAGGTGTGAATGTGTACGGCGTATCCATCCCGGGCTCGCCTTGTGTGATCATCGGCTATAACCAAAAAGTTGCCTGGGGAGTTACAAACGTGGGTTCTGATGTGCTTGACTGGTATAACATCCAATTTAAAGACGCATCGCACAAAGAATATTTTTATGATAACAAATGGAATTCGGTAAAGCAACGAATTGAGCACATTGCTATCCGCGGAGGCGAAACAGTTGATGATACGGTTTTATACACCCACCACGGACCTGTGGTGTATCTGGATAACAAAAAACCTAAAAAATTCAGCAAAGCAGCCAATGTGCCAACCGGCCACGCCCTGCGCTGGATTGCCCACGAAGGCTCGCCCGATGTTTACACCTTCCACCTTTTGAATCGTGCTAAAAACTACGCCGATTACCGCAAGGCCCTCACCTACTACTACGCACCGGCGCAGAATTTTGCCTTTGCCAGCGTGGACAATTACATCGCGATTACTCCCAATGGCTATTTCCCATTGAAGTGGGAAGGCCAAGGCAAGTTCCTGCTTGACGGCAGCAAACCTGAGAACGATTGGCACGGGCGCATCCCGGCAGAGCAAAACCCTACCGTAAAAAATCCGCCGCGAGGCTTTATCAGCTCCGCAAATCAGTCATCCACAGATCAGACTTACCCCTATTATTTAAGCTGGGAATTTGGTTCCTACAATCGTGGGCACCGCATCAACAAACGCCTTACGGTGATGAACCACGCCACTGTAGACAGCATCCGCAGCTTACAAAATGATAACTACAGCATCCTCGCAGAAGACATTTTACCAACGTTGCTACACGCCGTGAATACTGAAAAGCTTTCGGCGACAGAAAATGAGGCTTTCAACCTGGTTAAGGATTGGGATAAATTCTACAACGCGGATGCGATTGGCGCAAGCATTTTCGAGATCTGGCAGGCGAAACTTGGCATGGAAATTTGGAACGATGAGTTTGGTGGAGCGGTGCCGATGCGCATGCCCTCACGCGATCGCACTGTAGAATTGCTGTTAAACGAGCCGAACGCAAAATGGTACGACAATGTGAACACGCCTCAAAAAGAAACGCGGCAGGATTTGGTGCTGCATTCTTTCAAATTCAGTGTTGACAGCCTGCAGCGCAAGTATGGATCGATTGGGAAGAGCTGGCAATGGGCAAACGTGAAGCACAGCCATGTGCCGCACCTTGCAAAGATTGCAGGATTTGGATCAAAGACTTTAATGAACGGAGGTTCAAAATCGTCGGTAAATGCGCTGGGCGAAACTAATGGTCCGTCGTGGCGGATGATTGTAGCGCTAGGCAAGCCGAATAAAGGATTTGGCGTGTTCCCGGGCGGCGAGTCGGGTAATCCTGGCAGCTTCTTTTATGACAATCTGATTGACACCTGGACAAACGGAAAACTGAATGAACTGCTGTTCATGAACTCCAAGACGGACCAAAGCAACCATATCAAAAAACGCACAACACTTACAAACAACTAACATGCTGATCATATTTATCGCACTAATAAGTTTGCTGCTCCAGTTCTTTTTACCCTGGTGGATAATTGCGCCTGTTGCGTTTGGGCTGGCTTTCTGGAGAGCTGCAAGCGGCAAACATGCATTCTGGTCGGGATTTTTAGCTCTATTTCTTCTGTGGGCCGTTATGGCATTGTTCAAAACCATTCCGAATGAAAACCTGCTTGCAAATCGTGTCGGGCAGATGTTCGGGTTCCCAGACTGGGCTTTTAACTGGATTATTATGCTGCTGATTACGGCTCTGGTTGGTGCGCTTGTCAGCGGCTTTTCTGCCTTGGCAGGATTTTACTGTCGCGAAGCCTTTTTGCCCGAGCCGCAGGAAAGGAAAGCTGTTTAATTATCTTTGCGGGGTGAATCTGCCCATTAACGCGAACGACATATTTTCCCTAACATCTGCAACCGAATTCGAGGAAATTGCCTTACAGGTATTTCGCTACCAGGCTGAGGAATGTGCTGTGTACTCAAAGTTCGTGAAGAGCCTTGGCGTCGAGCCGAAACGAGTGGAGCAACTGCAGCAAATTCCCTTTTTGCCTATAGAATTCTTTAAATCGCAACGCATTGTGTGCGGCAGTGCAGAAGCTGAAGTTGTCTTTTCAAGTTCCGGCACAACCGGCATGAACCAGAGCAGGCATTATGTAAGTGACGTAAGGCTGTATGAACAGAGCTTTCGGGAGGGCTTTCGGGAGTTTTATGGCGAAATCTGTAAGTACAACATTCTTGCGCTGCTGCCCTCATACAGCGAACGTGATGGCTCTTCGCTCATCTACATGGTTGACGATCTTATCCGCGAAAGCGGGAAGCCGGCAAGTGGCTATTTCCTATATAATCATGACGAGCTATTCCAAACACTGATCAGGCTCCGCGACCAGGACGAGCCCACAGTTCTTATAGGAGTGACTTTTGCGTTGCTGGATTTTATAGAGAAATATCCAATCGATTTTCCTCAATTGATCGTGATGGAGACCGGCGGGATGAAGGGCAGAAGAAAGGAAATGATCCGGGAGGAATTGCATCAGATTTTGTGCAGGGGATTTGGTGTGTTCACAATCCATTCGGAATATGGAATGACAGAATTACTATCTCAGGCCTACTCTACGGGCGACGGTATTTTCAAGTGCCCGGGCTGGATGAAAGTTCTGATCCGCGATACAAACGATCCCTTCACATTGCTGGCTTCGGGGCAAACCGGTGGCATCAACGTAATTGATCTCGCCAACCTGAATTCCTGTTCGTTTATAGCCACACAAGACTTGGGAAAGCTAAACGGTAATGGCGGTTTTGAAGTGCTCGGGCGCTTCGACAACAGCGACATCCGCGGCTGCAATCTACTGGTGCAATAAATCGGTAACAGACCTGATACATCGAAGGAAATTTTTTATGTTTACGGTTCACCAATGAACCTGATCAAAAACTTCTCGGCAAGGCCCATTCTGGTAAATCGTTTATTGCTAATTCTCTGGGCTGCATTATCCATTATCGCAGGTTGTAAACAGTATCTCCGCGACAGCTATAACAACTACAAGATTTTCAAGTACGTTTTTATCAATACAACCAATCAACATCCGCTTTACGAAGCACAACCAGAGTTCTTTCTAGACATGAACCACTACGGTCCGGTATTTTCTTTGGTGATTGCCCCCTTCGCTCTGTTGCCAAATTGGGCTGGAATTATCGGCTGGGCCTTGTTTACATCGCTCACGCTTTTTTATGCAATAAACAAATTGCCGCTGAGCCAGGTGCAGCGAAACCTGATCTTGCTCATCTGCACAAACGAATTATTCACCAGTCTGGTCAACCTTCAAAGCAACTCCTTTATAGCCGCTCTTATAATTTTAACTTTTGTGTATGCGGCTGTTAATGAGCTTAAATCGGGCTTTTTCATTGCGCTCGGGCTTCTGGTGAAGTTATATGGGATTGTAGGCTTTGCCTTTATCCTCTTTGCCAAAAGCTACTGGAAGTACATCGCGGGTTTCCTATTTTTCCTTGTGATTATAGCCAGCTTGCCTGCGGCGATTTCGTCGTTCCATTTCCAGATACAAGCATATCAGGATTGGTTCAGGACGTTATCCGAGAAGAATGGGCAGAACATCACAGAGATTATGCAGAATATCTCGGCGATAGGGCTTCTTCAACGAACCATTTCTTCTACCATTCCTGTGATTTGGGTATTGGGAACTGGCCTACTGCTAATGCTGGCCATGGTAGTAGCAAACTTTAAAAGATTTAATAACAGCCGATTTCGTTTCCTGCTGCTCTCTGCTGTTTTATTGTTTACAGTACTATTTTCCACCGGCTCCGAGTCGTCAACCTACATCATTGCATTTCCTGGTGTAGCAATCTGGTATGTCACAAAAGAGCGGCGCTTAATGGTTGACCATTTGCTATTCATTTTGGCAATATTTCTAACCAGCCTCTCGCCCACAGATATTTTTCCGCCACAGGCAAGGTTGTTCATCAAACAATATTCGCTAAAAGCCCTCCCTTGTTTATTGATTTGGCTTGAGATTATCCGCGAAAGCATCGCTTTAAGGCTAAAACCGGCACAAGCATGAGGCGAAAAATATCAGTCATCATACCTGCTTACAACGAGGAGGAAAACATTCCGCTTATCGCCGAACGGCTATTTACATTATTCGAAAAGCACCCAACCTATGAGCCCGAAGTGATTTTCATGAACGACGGGAGCCGCGATGAAAGCCTGGAGGTATTAAAGGCACTTAGCGAAAAATACATGAACCTGTATTACATTGACTTTTCGCGAAACTTCGGCCATCAAAATGCTTTGCGGGCAGGCTACGATCATGCCACAGGCGACGCAGTTATCTGCCTCGACGCAGACATGCAACACCCGCCGGAGATGATTTTCGAACTGATTAAAAAGTGGGAAAATGGCTTCGAGGTTGTGCTTTGTAAAAGGAAAGACAACTCAGAACACGTTGGACGGTTCAAGAAAGCAAGCTCGAACAACTTTTACCGGACGCTCTCTTTTCTCACTGACATCAACATAGAGCCGAGCACCGCAGACTTCCGGCTGATTGACAGAAAATTGGTCGATATTATTAAGTCATTGCCGGAGAAAGACATTTTCTTTAGAGGGATGATTGCGTGGATGGGCTTTAAGCAGACAGTAGTCGAGTACGAACAACAAGCCCGGATTCATGGCGAAACTAAATATTCGTTCAAGAAAATGATGAGCCTGGCCTTTACAGGGCTCACGAGCTTTAGTGTAAAACCACTGCACACTGCCATTTATCTGGGGCTTTCCATTTCATGCCTGTCAATTTTGTACATCCCTTATGCGGTGGTCAGCTACCTCAATGGCAGTGCGATCTCGGGCTGGGCTTCGCTGATTGTGACCGTTTCATTTTTTGGTGGCTTGCAGCTGCTGATCCTGGGCGTTATAGGGCTGTACTTAGGAAAACTGTTTATGCAGTCAAAGCACAGGCCTGAATATATTGTGAGGGAAACAAATATCCAATCTTAAGCCGCGAAAGGGAGCTTTATAGACAGCCTGAAACGTCCCTTCTTGTATTTTCCTAAACAATCATCGAAGCGAGATGTAGTTTTTATAAACATCATCAAATGCATTATTATGGCAAATTTAAGCAGTAAAAAGATCGCGATTCTCTCTGAGACAGGATTTGAAGAGGTGGAATTGACAAGTCCCATGGAGGCGTTGAAGCAAGCCGGAGCAACGGTAGAAGTGGTTTCGCCTCAAAAAGAAAAGATCAAAGCGATGAAAGATCATGAATGGTCTATCGAGATACCGGTCGATAAACATATTTCAGAAGCAAAAGCGGACGACTATGATGGGCTTGTGCTGCCTGGTGGAGTTATAAACCCTGATCAGTTACGGCTAAATGACGAAGCAATCTCTTTTATAAAAGATTTTTTCGAAGCAGGAAAGCCTGTGGCCGCCATTTGCCACGGGCCGCAATCGCTTATCACCGCCGGGGTTGTGGAAGGGCGGAACCTCACCTCCTATCCTTCCATCAAAACGGATTTGATAAACGCAGGCGCAAACTGGACAGATCAGGAAGTTGTAGTTGACCAGGGCTTGGTGACCAGCCGCAATCCGAATGACCTGCCAGCCTTTAACAGGAAAATGTGCGAGGAATTTGCAGAGGGCGTTCACGAAGAACAGAAAGCATAACCAAGAAAGCCTCGCCGGATGGCGAGGCTTTCTTATGAATAGCCATTTCCAATTTACTAAAAATATTAGTAATATTGTGCGCACTAATATTCTCAGATGACAAACAAATTTCTATTAGATCTTGCAGGACCAGCCTTTGAGCATCTTGCAATCATTTCTCTTCCTAAACATACGAGCACTAAAATCATCGATTTCAAATATGATTTTAAAAAGTACGGTTGTGAAGACGCGATTCATTCTAAGCCACACGTTACATTATTTAATTTTATACAATCGGGTGGTTCGGGTGATCGGGTCGCAAATCATTTAGAAAGGCTCCTGAACTCATTTTCTCCCATGGTCGTGAACATGAATGGATTTGGCCAATTTAATTCACATACTTTATTCGTGAATGTCGATAGTAGAGATCCCATAGCAGAGATCGTTAAGAATATAAGGAGTCGTTTTGGCAGATTGCTAAAAGGTTACGACAAACTGAGTCCAATTTACACACTCAAACCACACATCACTATAGCGAAACAAATGTCAAAGGAGCAACACGCAGCGGCCTGGGCTGAGTGGAAAGAGAAGGATTTCACGGATACCTTTGTGGCAGATCAGATCATCTTGTTAAGGAGACAAGTGTCAATTGACGAACAAAGGAAATGTGAAAACTTCAAAATTCATAGAATCTTTCACCTAAGTGGTTTAGGTAATCAGAATACACAACTAACGATGTTTAACTAACCTAATCCTTAAAAGATAGCTTCCGCAATTTTCCTCGTTGGTCCTGGGTTGCTCATAGTATAAAAATGCAGTACCGGAGCACCTAACTGGATCAACTCTTTGCATTGATGGATCATCCACTCAATACCCAACTCTTTCACTTCTTTTTCTGATTTGCACTTTTGGATTCCGTCGCTCAAAGCTTCGGGCATGTCCAGGTGAAATATTTTCGGCAAGCTGATGAGCTGCTTGGATGAGGTGATTGGCTTTAAGCCAGGGATGATTGGGACATCTATACCGTTTTCGCGACAAAGTTTTACAAAGTCACTATACTTCGTATTATCGAAAAACATCTGAGTAACAATGAACTTAGCACCCATATCTACCTTCTTTTTCAAAAATTTAAAGTCGGTTTGCATATTTGGAGCTTCGAAATGCTTTTCAGGATATCCGGCCACCCCAATGCAAAAGTCAGTTTTGTAGGACGTGTCGTGATCTTCGTGCAGATAAATCCCGCTATTCATGTTGCAAACCTGTTCCAATAGCTCGCTTGCATACGCGTGGCCCCCCGGCGTTGGAATGAATGAAGCGTCGGCATGACGTGCATCACCGCGAAGCACCAATACATTATCAATACCTAAGAACTGAAGATCAATTAGCGCATTTTCAGTTTCTTCCTTAGTAAAACCTCCGCAGATCAAATGCGGAACCGCGTCAACCTTGTATCGGTTCATAATGGCGGCACAAATGGCAACTGTCCCAGGCCGTTTGCGATACGAGACCTTTTCAAGCAAACCATTATCGTGCTGCTTGTAGATATAATCCTCCCGGTGATAAGTCACGTCAATAAACGGTGGCTTAAACTCCATCAAAGGATCAATGGCGTCGTAAATCCCGTGGATGCTTTTTCCCTTAACAGGCGGAAGAAGTTCGAATGAGAAAAGTGTTTTGCCTTTTGCGTTGGCTATATGGTCGGTTATTTTCATTGTGGGTTTGGTCGTGAATAGATACTAATATGCTAAATTCGGGCTCAACCAACGCTCGGCTTCTTCAAGAGCCATGTTTTTCCTTCTCGCATAGTCCTCCACCTGATCCTTGGTGATTTTCCCAAGTCCAAAGTAACGGGATTGTGGATGTGCAAAATAGAAACCGCTCACAGCCGCCGCGGGATGCATCGCGAAATTTTCTGTCAACTCTATGCCTGTGGTTTTCTCTGCTTCCAACAGATTGAACAGAGTACGCTTTTCCGTATGATCCGGACAAGCAGGATAGCCAGGCGCCGGACGGATACCGTGGTACTTTTCTTTGATTAATTCTTCGTTGCTCAAAGATTCATCCTGAGCATAGCCCCAGTATTCCTTGCGCACAAGCTCGTGCAGGCGCTCGGCGAAAGCTTCTGCCAAGCGGTCGGCAAGTGCCTTTGCCATGATGCTGTTGTAATCATCAAAGCTCTTATGGAATTCCGCAACGAGTTCATCACAACCCAGTCCAGCTGTAACGGCAAACCCGCCCCAATAATCGTTGATACCAGTTTCTTTCTGAGCCACAAAATCCGCTAAAGCATAATAACGCTCATCTTTAACTTTCTCCGCCTGCTGGCGAAGCGTGTGAATGGTTGTTAGCACTTGAGTGCGACTGTCGTCTGTGTAAAGTTCAATATCATCGCCAATTGCATTGGCGGGCCAGAAGCCAAACACAGCGTTGGCCTTAAGGAGTTTTTCGTCTATGATACGTTTCAGAAGAGCCTGTGCATCGTCAAACAACTTTTTAGCCTCAATTCCTACAAACTCATCCTCAAAAATCCTTGGATAGCTACCGCGAAGCTCCCAGGTATGAAAAAATGGTGTCCAGTCGATGTACGGCACCAAATCCGCCAATGGATAGTCCGTAAGCACTTTTGTGCCGATGAATTTTGGAGCGGGCGGGACAGAGCCGTTCAGGTTTATTTGAAATTTATCTCTTCGGGCTTCTTGTATGGTCTTAAAACGTTTGTCGTTTTTCTTACTTAAATGTGCCTCGCGGGCTTTGGTATATTCTTGACGGATGCCGTCGATGTAATCCTGCCTATTCTCCTCATTGAGAAGATTAGTGCAAACGCCAACGCTTCTTGAAGCATCTAAAACGTGAACCGTTGCACCCGAATAATTCGGCGCTACTTTTACCGCAGCGTGTATCCGCGAGGTTGTAGCGCCGCCAATGAGCAATGGGATTTTCATTCCTTCACGCTCCATTTCCTTGGCGAAATGCACCATCTCATCTAGCGAAGGCGTGATCAATCCGCTTAGACCGATAATATCGACGTTGTGTTTTCTAGCTTCTTCGAGGATCTTTTGAGCAGGAACCATTACGCCAAGGTCGATCACCTCGAAGTTGTTGCAGGCTAAAACAACACCTACAATGTTTTTGCCGATGTCATGTACATCACCTTTAACAGTTGCCATTAATATCTTTCCAGCGTTCTTCCTTCCGGCTCCGTCGCCTTCGCCCGAATCAATAACCCGCTGTTTTTCGAGTTCAATGAACGGAAGCAAGTAAGCAACCGCTTTTTTCATCACGCGGGCAGACTTCACCACCTGGGGCAGGAACATCTTACCGGCGCCAAACAGATCGCCAACGATATTCATCCCGTCCATCAGCGGACCTTCAATTACCTCCAACGGCTTGGCATATTGCTGACGGGCTTCTTCCACATCCTCATCCAGATACTCGATAATGCCTTTCACAAGAGCATGCGAAAGCCTTTCCTGCACTGTACCTTTGCGCCATTCTTCATCACGAACCACCTCTTTGCCTTTGCTTTTTACAGTTTCCGCAAAGTCCACAAGGCGCTCGGTTGCATCAGCACGACGATTCAACAGCACATCTTCAACCCGTTCCAGCAAGTCTTTCGGGATTTCATTATAAACCTCAAGCATCCCCGCGTTCACAATACCCATGTCTAATCCCGCCTGAATTGCGTGGTACAGAAAAGCCGAGTGCATTGCCTCCCGAACGGTGTTATTTCCGCGGAAAGAAAAAGATATATTACTTACGCCACCGCTCACTTTTGCAAGCGGCAGGTTTTCTTTGATCCACTTTGTTGCCTTAATAAAGTCAACCGCATAGTTGTTGTGCTCTTCTAAACCAGTCGCAACAGTGAGGATGTTAGGGTCGAAAATGATGTCCTGAGCAGCAAAGCCCACTTCATTCACGAGGATGTCGTACGAACGTTTACAGATTTCGATCCGTCTTTCATACGAATCTGCCTGTCCCTGCTCATCAAAAGCCATCACTACAACCGCAGCACCATATTGCTTTATCTTTCTGGCGTACTCCTTAAAGTTTTCTTCGCCTTCTTTGAGCGATATAGAGTTAACCACACTTTTGCCCTGCAGGCATTTCAGTCCGGTTTCAATAACACTCCATTTTGAAGAGTCAACCATTATAGGAAGCTTCGCAATGTCTGGCTCAGAAGCGATCAGGTTAAGAAACTTGGTCATTGATGCTTCCGAATCAAGCATCCCCTCATCCATATTCACATCAATGATCTGAGCGCCGCCTTCTACCTGCTGGCGTGCAACGGTCAGCGCCTCCTCAAAGTTTCCGCCTAAAATCAGCTTAGAGAACTTTGGAGAGCCGGTTACGTTCGTGCGCTCGCCAATGTTTACGAAGTTTGTTTCGGGAGTTAATGTGATAGGCTCTAATCCGCTCAGGCGGAGATAAGGCTCGGGCACAGGCACCGCTCGGGGCGGATGATTGGCAGCCTTTTCGGCGATACATTTAATGTGTTCAGGCGTGGTACCGCAGCAGCCGCCCACAATATTTACAAAGCCGTTTTCGATGAAGTCTTCTACGTAATGCGCCGTTTCGTGAGGTACTTCGTCATAGGCACCAAATTCGTTCGGCAAACCAGCGTTGGGATATGCGGAGATAAAACATCCTGCTTTCTGGGAAAGCTCTTCGATGTGCGGGCGCATTTCTCTTGCACCAAGGGCACAGTTCAATCCGATGCTGAGAATATCTGCGTGGCTTACTGAATTTAAAAAAGCTTCTACGGTTTGCCCCGAAAGCGTGCGTCCGCTGGCATCTGTGATTGTGCCGGAGATCATGATCTCAATCTTACGCCCGATTTCGTTTTCGTAGTTTTTAGCTGCGAAAAGTCCGGCTTTAGTGATCAGTGTATCCGTGATAGTTTCGAATAACAACACGTCAACTCCGCCATCTATCAAGCCTTTAATCTGCTCGTAAAAAGCTTCAACAAGCTCGTCAAATGCAACTGCCCGGTAGCCCGGGTCATTCACATCCGGCGACATAGAAGCCATTTTCGTGGTTGGGCCTAAAGCGCCAGCCACAAAGCGTGGCTTATCAGGGTTGCGTTTTGTATATTCATCAGCAATTTCTCTCGCGATCCTCGCACCTTCATAGCTCATCTCATACGAAAGATCCTCCATCTGGTAATCAGCCATGGAAATACGCTGGGTGCTGAAAGTGTTTGTTTCGATTATGTCTGCTCCAGCATCCAGGTATTCGGCGTGGATAGCCTTGATCACATCTGGGCGTGTGATATTTAGAAGGTCGTTGTTGCCTTTAACATCACATGGGTGGTTTTTGAAGCGTTCGCCACGAAAATCAGCTTCGGTGAGCTGATACCGCTGAATCATGGTGCCCATTGCACCGTCTATCACTAAAATACGCTTTTGTAATTCTTCTCTGATGCTCATATTTCCTTAATACCAGAACTTAGATGTGAGATATGAGAAAGGCACAGCAAAGCAGGCTCATATCTATTGTCTCAAATCTACTGTCTCAAAAAGCTTATCTCGGAAAGGCCGCAGGAGTACTGACTTTCACTTATCTTTTCCGCAACTAGCGGATAGAATGTAGCACCTTGTAAGCACAGGTTGCTAAGACTTCGCAGGGTCTAATCCCTCCGTCTTTCTCAATAAGCAGCGCAAAGATGCGAAATTAAGAGGAGAAGTGCAAACGGGAGCGACAACACGAATTAGCACAAAAAAAGGGAGAAATCCTTTTAAAGATCCCCCCTTTCTGAGAACAACAATTAAATTATTTTCTGCTTCCGAATAGACGAAGCAGCATCAGGAACATATTGATAAAATCAAGATAAAGCCTTAAAGCTCCCATTACCGCCATCTTTTGCAGCGGAGCTTCTCCATACTCTTCGCCGGAGCCAATGCGCTTTAATTTCTGAACATCGTAAGCAGTTAAGCCTACAAATACCGCAACTCCCACAAAGCTGATGATGTAATCTAATTGGCCACTGCCGAGGAACATATTGATAACCGAGGCAATTATTATTCCGACCAGGAACATCATTAAGATTGAGCCAAAATTTGTGAGATCAACGTTTGTGCGATAGCCCGCAACTGCCATTACGCCAAAAAGTGCGCTGGCCGACAGAAAGCAAGTAAACACAGACGACGCTGTATAAATTAACATGATAAAGCTCAAGCTCATGCCGGTCACCGCCGAATACGCTACAAAAATAATTGCCAGTGCCGAATAGGATAATTTATTAAAGCCGAATGACATAGTTAACACAAAAATCAACGGTGCAATCATTGTAACTGTCCCGAGGGTAGTTGGCTGGAGCGTTTCAGGATTCCGCAACATTGCTAACAACTCATTGTTCTGTGAAAACAGATACGCAAAAGTTGCGGATAAGCCCAGCGCTACGAACATCCAAAGAAAAACACTTCCCATGAATTTCTTGGTGTTGCTTGCCTCATCGTCTAATTGAATGACGTTTTTGTAAGAATTATCAAAATTAGTCTCCATATAAATTAGTTTTAGGTTCTGAATAAAAAATAAATATATAATTAACTAAGCCGCTTTACAAGTTGTTTTTCCACTTTTTTGAATAGTTGGATCGGCTTGAGTTTTCGCCAAACACAGTATCATTGAATGACAGTGACTGACAAATGTTGACAAGATTATGATTCAATCTACGTACGTTTTTTGATCAGAGTAACCGGTAGTCAAAGGAGTTATGAAGTAGGGTGTGAATTGCCTGTAAACCATTATCAACTAAAAACATCAACATCTATATTGATCAAAAAATTTGCCGGGTTAGGAGAGCCTGTATCAAACGGCGTCCATCGATAATTATATCCAGCCTTTGATTTAATCCATGAGTAGCTTTTGCTCATGGATTCTTTAAAACCAATTCCCGGCAAATTTAAATTATTCCAATACGTTGGGGTAATCCCTGGCTTAAGCTTTCCTTCGGCTAAGTATTGTTCCTTAGGTAGTGTTTCCATTGCAACAAACAAACCATCATCTTCAAAAACTAAATTATATTTGCTCAAATCTACTGTGAACCAACTGTTATTTTTGTCAGCATGTACAAGGATATTTTGGTTGAGTAAATCTTCTCCCGGCATGTTGCTGCTTGGATCTTTTTTATAAATTCTTATCCTAAAAAGACCGCGATAGTCGCCTCCAGGGGGTTGTTTAATAAAAAAACTGGCTGATTTAATGTACCCAGTGATTTTCATTGTATTCTCAATGAAAAGGGCATATTGCACGTTAGGCCTTGTATGAAAAGATCCTACTAAATTCCGGCTCAAGTTTCCTAGTTTTAAGCTTTTCAGCACTCCATTTGATTGGTCTATGGCTACCTCTTTTAGTTCGATGAACAATCTCTTGAGTATAACTTTATTAACATCTCTCAATTCTTTATAAGTTACCTTCTTAGAAACAAAGCCACCACAAGAAAACAACAAACTATCAGTTAAATTTTCAGGCTTGGCCAATTGAAATTTCCCTTGCAAATCCGAAAACCCTACTACAATATTATTAATGCTTATAGTTGCATAGGATACAGGAATAGTATTTTCGGAAATTACATATCCTTCAATAACCTGCGATTTGGCTACCGAAATATGCAAGAAGCACACAAAAAAAAATAATAATTTTCTCATATTAACTTAACCTTTTTACAAGTTGCTCCTCTACTTTCTTGAATAACTGTATAGGCTTGAGATTTCGCCAGATTGTCTCGTCCAATTGCCCACCAAAATTTATGTAGTAATCAATATTGTTGCCTTTAAACTCGTCAATCACATGTTCGCGGAAGTTGATGCCCGCAATCCAGCCATCCTCCACATCCTGAAACCACTCCTCATAATAACAATCATCCGAGGAATGAAAGTTAAGCACGTTCTCTCCTATTAAAATAAACTTCGTGATGCCTTCATCAATCATCAGCTCAATTATCTCGCGTTTAAGCAGCATAATGTCGTTGTTAATAGCGTCATTCCACTCGCCGATAAATTCAATGATTGAATAGCGTCGGTCATAATCGGCAAACAACACTTTCATGTAAAGCGTGTTGGAGCCAAAAGAATCCCATTGAGGATGAATGTAGTAGTTATAAACCTGCTTATCGAATTGAAATTCGCTGTATTGGGTTTCGTAGAATGGAGATCGCTGGTCTTCTGCTGCGATATAATCATCACGCCAGCGGTAATATGGTTCAATTTCGTGCATTTATTGCAAATTTTGTCGGCTTATGGATTGCAATAAACACTGATTAGAAGTGGCTATCTGCACTTCAATCCATCTGCACACCTTTATAATTCTCTACAGCCTTGCGTACGCTACCGTATTGGTCGAGCAGCTTTTGGGCAGACTCTGCATCAAGCCCTGTGGCTTTAACAACCATATCAACGGCACGCCCCACCAATTTATGATTGGTAAGCTGCATGTCGAACATTTTATTTCCTTTCACTCTGCCAAGCTGAATCATCACAGCCGTGCTCACCATGTTCAGCACCAGTTTTTGAGCAGTTCCAGATTTCATTCTTGTAGAACCGGTCACAAACTCGGGGCCAACCACCACCTCCACCGGGAACTGAGCCTGAGCCGCCACGGGGCTGCCTTCGTTGCATACAATACAGCCCGTCACCAATCCCATTTCGTTTGCTTTTTTCAGCCCACCGATTACGTAGGGTGTTGTGCCCGAAGCAGCAAGCCCAACCAATACATCTTTCTTAGTAATATCATACTCCTGCAAGTCCGCCCACGCCTGTTCCTCATCGTCTTCCGCAAATTCAACCGCTCTGCGTATCGCAGTATCGCCGCCGGCAATAATCCCGATTACCCAATCAAACGGGACACCGTATGTGGGTGGGCATTCTGACGCATCAACCACTCCGAGGCGGCCGCTTGTCCCCGCTCCAATATAAAAAAGCCGCCCGCCAGCTTTCATCTTCTTTACAACAGCCTCGGCCAATTTCTTTATAGCGGGAATGGACTTTTCTACCGCAAATGCAACCGTCTTATCCTCGTTATTTATGCCTCTGAGCAGTTCGTCCAGGGACATTTGCTCCAAATTATCGTATGCCGAATCCTGCTCTGTAGTTCTCTTCATCATTAAAAATTTCCCTTCGTGTAAAATTGGCAATAATCTTTTATTCTGAAACTATGTTAATTGTAAAATATATTACGTTAACACTTGTAAAAACCGCATCAAAACCAAAGCGTTTAATTATTTTAGCGGTGGAATGAAGATGCGGACGCGTACCCGGAAAAACCTTATTGTTGCTGCCTGTTATGCCGGTGTTTTTACACTGGGAATGTTTTTTGGACCAAAGTTTTCTAAGGAGAACGCCTCTACCAAAAACGGATCCTTTTTAACTTCTGATGAACAGGCGGAGAAGGTAAACAAGGTTTTACAAATTATAAGTGATAAATATGTTGACCCGATAAAGGTTGACAGCCTCCAAAACCTGGCGATCCAGGATATCCTGAAAAAACTTGATCCGCACTCTGCTTACCTGCCGCCCGCAGATGCCCAAATTATGCATGACGATTTGGAAGGGAACTATAATGGGATCGGCATTGAATATTATCTCCTGAAGGATACCCTTGTTGTAACAAGCGTAACGCCCACCGGACCGGCGGATAAAGCCGGCTTGAAACGCGGCGATGCTGTTTTGAAGATCAACGGTCAGAATATCGCAGGTGCCGGTATCACAAACCGAAAAATAGTAGAACTCATCCGCGGAACAAGGGGAAGCAAGCTGCAGTTATTCGCAAAAAGAGGCGGAGATCTAAAAACTTTTGACGTTGTACGCGATAAAATTACAGTTAGCAGCATAGACGTTGCTTATATGCTTAATCCGCAGACCGGCTATATTAAGATCAGCAAGTTTGGCGGCAAGACAGATGAGGATTTTATTGCTTCGCTTACCAGCTTACAGCACAAAGGCATGAAGAACCTCGTGCTTGATCTTCGGAATAATGGCGGAGGTTACCTGAATGCTGCAACTGCACTTGCTGATCAGTTCCTGCCTGATAAAAAGTTAATAGTGTACACTGAAGGCAAACACGAGCCTCGCACCGACTACCTTGCCACAGCGGACGGACAGTTTGAGCATGGCGGCTTGGTCGTGTTGATAGATGAAAACACCGCATCGGCGAGCGAGATTTTGGTGGGTGCGATTCAGGATTTGGAGCGTGGGACGGTAATCGGCAGGCGCTCTTTCGGGAAAGGACTGGTGCAGGAGCAGTTTGACTTTGGCGATGGCTCTGCCATGAACCTTACAATAGCCCGCTATTTCACACCGCTTGGCCGCTCAATTCAGCGTTCTTACAAGCATGGATCTGACGCGTACTTTCAGGAAGTCGGCAACCGGTTCAAAGACGGCGAAGTGAATAACAGCACCGGCAAATATGCAGACAGCCTTTATAATAAGGAGAAAGTATTTAAGACTGTATCTGGAAAGGTGATGTACGGCGGCGGTGGCATCATGCCCGATATCTACGTCCCTATTGACACCACTGGTAACACTGGCTTCTATTACGAACTTTCGGGAAAAGGCGTTTTGAATGACTTTGTTTTTTCAAGCTTACTGAAAAACATGACCTTACCAAAATCGCTTAATAGTTTAGTTAAGAACTTCAGGCTAAGCGACGAACAATATGGCTCATTGTTAGCTATTGCCAAAGGAAGGAACATTAAAGTGACTGATGGTGAAGCACTTAATAGCCGCTCTGTAATAGATACCGAATTGAAGGCCCTGATAGCCCGTTATTATTACGGTGATGAGGGATATTACCGCGTGATAAACAGCAATGACAAAGCTCTCGCAAAATCACTACAGGTTTTTGATGCAGAGAAGAGCGCCGGGCTTATCTCAAAAAAGTAAGTTGTCCGTTACTTTGCCGAGTCCAACTCCGCAGCACCAGCAGCTTTAACCGAATCCACACCCAGCGTATCCGTTGCTGCAGCATTAAGCATAGAATCCGCGGCACGTTCCGCAGCTATAGAATCAGCTTTTTCTTTCTCTCTTTCTGATTGTCCGCTGTTGCAGGCTGCAAAGCTTAGGCATGCAACAACTATTAATAAGGCTTTCTTCATATAATAGGTATTACTATTTCTGCCTGAAGTATATCTGAATCGGCACTCCCTGGAAATCGAAGTTATCGCGAAGTTTGTTTTCAATAAATCTCCGGTATGATTCCTTAATGTACTGAGGCAAATTACAAAAGAATGCAAACATGGGCGAAGAGCCGTTGATTTGCGTGATGAACTTGATCTTTACAAACTTCCCTTTCAGCGCAGGCGGCGGATTGTTTTCAATGATTGGAAGCATAATTTCGTTCAGTTTCGACGTTGGGATTTTCTTATGCTTATTGTTGTAAACGTGTGCCGCTGCTTCCAGGGCTTTGAAAATCCTCTGCTTTTCAACTACCGATGTAAAAATGATCGGAACGTCTGTAAACGGAGCAATTTTATCCCTGATCAACTCTTCAAATACTTTGGTGGTCTTGTGATTTTTCTCAACCAAATCCCATTTGTTCACCAAAATCACCACACCCTTTTTATTCTTTTCCGCCAGATGGAAAATATTGATGTCCTGCGACTCCAAACCTTCCGTAGCATCGATCATCAAGATTACCACATCGGCTTCTTCCAGGGCTTTGATGGTGCGCATTACAGAGTAGAACTCGATATTTTCTTTCACCTTGGTCTTCTTCCGCATCCCGGCCGTGTCGATCAACATAAACTCATGACCAAACTGGTTGTAGTGAATATGGATAGAATCGCGGGTTGTGCCGGCAATTGGCGTAACGATATTCCGCTCTTTACCTATCAGCGCATTGATAAAGCTGGACTTTCCCACGTTCGGACGGCCAACGATCGCGTATTTGGGAAGTGAGTTTTCTTCAAGAGGAATATCTTCAAAGTGGCTCACCACATCATCCAGCAGTTCGCCCGTTCCTGAGCCCGTCATCGAAGAAATTAAATAAAGCTCACCTAAGCCGAAGCTGTAGAAAATCGCGGCGTCGTTGCGCTGGCTGTTGTTATCAACTTTGTTAACCACAACCAATACCGGCTTTTTGCCTCTTCTTAAAATATCAGCAATCTCATCGTCGAGGTCTGTTACGCCTGTAGTCACATCAACCACAAATAAAATTACCGTTGCCTCCTCTATGGCAATCAGCACCTGCTCACGGATAGCTGCTTCAAACACGTCTTCCGAGTGCGCCACATAGCCGCCTGTATCAATAACGGTAAAAGGCTTGTTGATCCATTCGGCGGCGCCATAATGCCGGTCGCGGGTTACGCCGCTCATATCGTCCACAATCGCCTTGCGGGATTCTGTTAAACGATTATATAATGTTGATTTCCCTACGTTCGGGCGCCCTACTATTGCTACTATGTTGCTCATGTTCTTAATTATGAGTTGAGAATATGATTAAGAGTGTCTGATTAACTCATAATTCTGATTTCTAACTCCGTTATCCCTCGTACCCGAAGCTTTTCAGATAGTTCTTTTTGTTTCGCCAATCCGGTATGACCTTGACGAAGACTTCTAAAAACACTTTTTTATCTAAAAACTCTTCAATATCCTTCCGGGCGTAGGTTCCTACCTTCTTGATCATCTCGCCGCCTTTTCCTATCAGGATATTTTTCTGAGAATCGCGTTCTACTATAATCTCTGCACTTATCCTGGTAATCTTTGGGTCGTCTTCCTTGAAGGCGGTGATGATTACCTCAGTGCTGTACGGAATTTCCTTTTCGTAGAGTTTGAATATCTTCTCACGTACTATTTCTGAAACGAAAAACCGTTCCGTCCGATCAGTAAGAGCATCCTTATCATAATATGCGGGATGCTCCGGCAACTCATCCAAAATGAACTGCATTACCGCAGGTACATTATGATCATGCAAAGCAGAAACGGCAAAAATCGCTTTCGGAGTGAGTTTCTCCTGCCAGTACTCGATCTTTGCTTTTACGTATTCCTCGGTAGATTTATCGATCTTGTTAATGATAACCGCTACCGGCGATAAGGTGTTTTGCAATTTTTCGAGAACATCACCCTCATCATACTTTTCATTGATGTCGGTTACGAAAAGTATCACGTCAGCATCTACTAAAGAACCCTTCACGAAGCTCATCATAGATTCTTGCAAACCATAGTGAGGCTTGATCACACCGGGCGTGTCTGAGAAAACTATCTGGTATTCAGGCTCGTTAACAATGCCCATAATCCGGTGCCTTGTGGTTTGTGCCTTGGGGGTGATAATGGATATTTTTTCGCCAACCAAAGCATTCATCAAAGTGGATTTCCCAACATTCGGCTTACCTATCAAACTAACAAATCCGGCTTTGTGAGGCATGGAATTTTTTTTCAAAATTTATTTGGACTGCAAAGAAACGAAATATATCTTTGCAGTCCAATTTAAGGGGTACGGAAATAGATTTCAAGCCCTAAAAACTGGAAATAGAGTGCGGGGTGGAGCAGTTGGTAGCTCGTCGGGCTCATAACCCGAAGGTCATCAGTTCGAGTCTGGTCCCCGCTACCAAAAAGAAGTTGAAAGACACTTCTTTTTTTATGGCCCGTTCGTCTAGGGGTTAGGACATCAGATTTTCATTCTGGCAACAGGGGTTCGATTCCCCTACGGGCTACGAAAGCGCAGTTTCTCAAAAAGAGGCTGCGCTTTTTTCTTGTATATAAATTCTATATTATTTTTTGAGAAGTTAATTATTGCTCATCAACCCAGTTTCCATCCTGGCGGATGATATCGATAAGCTCATCAAGAGCAGAAGCCGTGTTTACATTCTTCTTCACTACTTCTTTCCCGCGATAAAGGGTAATCTTTCCTGGACCGGAACCCACATAGCCGTAATCGGCATCAGCCATTTCGCCGGGCCCGTTCACAATGCATCCCATAATGCCAATCTTTAGGCCTTTAAGATGCGAGGTTCGGCTTCTGATCATCTGAGTGGTTTCCATCAGGTCAAACAAGGTGCGGCCGCAGCTCGGACAGGAAATATACTCGGTTTTTGAGATACGTGACCGTGTAGCCTGAAGTATGCCGAAAGCTGTCGATGTTATATTTTTTGCGTTCACAGCGGGAGCATCAATCCAGATTCCATCTCCAAAGCCATCCACCAGCAAGCCGCCGAGATCAGTTGCAGCATACAATTGCAGCCTTTCTGTTGCTGTTGCCCTATCGGCCTGGTCAAAATCATAAGACCTTTTGATAATCACCGGTGATTCTAATCCGAAGGAAAGCAATTTGAAAAAGAACTCCCGCTGTTCTGCCATTCCATGTTCCGATGTTGCCTCCAGCACAAAAACGAGGCTGTTGTCGGGCTGTAGGCGAGAAAAATCATCCGAATCTAAATCACAAAGATTAACACGTACAAGATTTAGCGACGGACATCGCGATGCGGCATTTACATATTCATTCAAGCTATAAACAGGGTGGCAGTTGACTTTATTTGCGAGTGTTTGCCAGGTTGCATAATTGTACAACTGCTTCAAATTGGCCGGGAAGTTGAACGACGACAATTCATCAGCCAGATAGACAAAATCCACCGACTGATCCGCCATGTTGTACTTATCAAGAACCGGAGAATACAGGTATCCGGCATCAGCCAAAATCGCGGGATCCTTTAAATTAGACTTAGAAAGGTCAAGCACAACCCTGGGAACCATATGCCCGCCAATGAAGGCGTTTGCCTCATAACTATGTCGCTTCTGATACTCATAAGGAGAAAAACCATCCGGTATGAGGTTATCTGTTACGATGAAAGGAATTGCCGTTGCCGATTTACTTGCTGCTCTTTCTACATATCTGTTTACAAGATCAATGGCGACCGGCGCTTCAGCCTCGGGCTCCTCCGTGAGCGAAACCCGTACAGTGTCGCCCAAGCCATCTTCCAGCAAAGTACCTATTCCCAAGGCTGATTTAATCCTGCCATCTTCTCCATCACCCGCCTCTGTAACACCGAGGTGCAGCGGGTAATTCATACCCTCAGCAACCATAGTTTCAACCAGCAAGCGGTACGCCTGCACCATCACCTGCGGGTTGCTGGATTTCATGGAGATTACCAGGTTATAAAAATTCAGGTCTTCGCACATGCGGATGAATTCCATCGCAGATTCCACCATGCCACGCGGAGTATCGCCGTACTGGCTCATGATGCGGTCCGACAAAGAACCGTGATTAGTACCGATGCGCATCGCCGTTCCGTACTCTTTACACACCTTTACAAGTGGTGAAAACTTCTGATAAATGCGCCCGAGCTCAGCTTCGTACTCGGCAGGAGTATAATTTAGCTGATCGAATTTTTTCTTATCGGCGTAATTGCCGGGGTTGATCCGCACTTTCTCTACGATACGGGCTGCAACTTCGGCAGCGTTTGGGGTGAAATGGATATCGGCCACCAACGGCACACTGTAGCCCCGCTTCCGCAACTCGCTTTTAATCACCGCAAGATTATTCGCTTCCTTAATACTTGGAGCCGTGATACGGACATATTCGCAACCAGCCTCCACCATCCGAATGGTCTGTTCTACAGTGCCGATGGTGTCCATCGTATCTGTGGTCGTCATGCTTTGGATCCGGATGGGATTTGTTCCTCCCATCGGTACATCGCCAATGGCAACTTCGCGGGTAAGCCAACGCGAATATGACGTAAGCGAATTGCAATAACGGCCTTTGAGAACTTTGCTAATTTCAGCGTCCATGTAGAAGATAATCTGCAAAAGTACAGAATTTACTTGTTATGCTAACTAATTCACTGAGGCATTCTTTCGCCCTGGCATCGTGATTAATTATGGTTTGATTTATTAATTTCGATTATGGAAAATCACGACGAAAGAGTTGATGCTTACATCGCTAAATCTGCCGATTTTGCGAAGCCTATTCTAAATCATATCCGCGAATTGATGCATAAGGCGTGTCCAGAGATGTGTGAAACTATTAAGTGGGGTATGCCGTTTTTCGACTACAAGGGCCCGATCAGCAATATGGCAGCTTTCAAAGCACACTGCAGTTTCGGGTTCTGGAAGAGCTCGCTGATGCCAGATGCGCATAACCTCTTAAAGGAAAACACTGTAAGCGCCATGGGGCAAATGGGGAGAATCACGTCAATCAATGATTTGCCACCGGATAATGTGATGTTAGAGTATATACGTGATGCAGCAAAGCTGAACGAAGCAGGCCTTAAAGTTGTAAAACCCGCTAAATCACGCACGGAACTGATCATTCCTGATTATTTTGCTTCGGTATTGGCAGAGCACCCGGAGGCTAAAACCACTTTTGACAATTTTAGCTACTCCAATAAAAAGGAGTATGTGCAATGGATAATGGAAGCTAAGACGGAGGCTACAAGGGAGAAGCGGATTGCAACTGCCATGGAATGGCTGGCTGAGGGTAAGCCGAGGATGTGGAAATACGAGCAAAAGTAGCTACCAGGCCTGATCGCCGACCAACGGCACGAATCGAAAGGTGTCGAGTACAATTTTATCGAATTCGGTTTCGCTTACACGGATCACCGTGACCATTTTTTGTTCCTTTTCGTCCCCTACCGGGATAACCAGAATTCCACCAACCTTCAACTGTTTCAATAGAAGATCAGGCACAAAAGGAGCGCCGGCCGTAACGATAATCCTATCGAAGGGCGCATTTTCGGGCATGCCCTTGGAGCCATCCCCACAAAAAAATTCAGCGTCATAGCCCATGTAAGGCAAAACCTGTATTGTCCGCTTGTACAGGCTTTCCTGACGCTCAATGGTATAAACTTTGGCTCCGAGCTCCAGCAAAATACAGGTCTGATAACCGCTGCCGGTTCCAATCTCCAATACCTTATCACCTTTTTTTATGTGAAGCAACTGCGATTGATAAGCCACAGTGTAAGGCTGGGAAATGGTTTGACCATCCCCTATCGGAAACGCGATGTCTTTGTATGCCTGAACCCAAAAGGTTTCATCAAAAAAGTAGTGGCGGGGCACTTTGCCTATCGCAGCCAGCACGTTTTCATCCTCTATTCCCCGCTCGCGTAATTTTTGTACAAGCTTTTTCCGTGCTCCCCGCTCACGATAGTTATCAATAAATTTATATGCCATTAAAATAAGTCTGCACCAGCATTCAAAAGTAAATCAATTCTTGTTCTTACCTGTTACATTTTGCGTTATGGCACTCCGTACACACATTTTTTATACCTTTGAGCCTAATACACAGATATGAAAAAAACTTTACTGCTGCTATTTCTATTGTCGATACTTCATTCTGTAAATGCGCAAATAGTACGGATTGACACTGTTAAGCCTACGTTCAAGTATAAGCCAGCTCGCAAATCAGGCATTCGTGCTGAATACTTGTACTCCATTGGATTAAAATTACTGACGGTACAACAACTCCCGAAATTCCTGAAGCAGGTCGACGCCACAGATTTTTACAGTTCTTCGCTTACCGGCTTAATGTTGAAAGTAAACGATAATCAGATCAGTTACCGGCTTTTCGCTGATGTTTATAGCAAAAACCACTCGTTCAAAAATGAGTGTGTTGATTGCGAAATCGTTGATGGAAAGGTTACAGATTACAGCGTCAAAATAGGATTTGAGAAAAAGATAACCTATTCAAGGCTGCAACCATATTTTGGGTCCGACATAGGTTTCAGATCAACCAGGTTTACCGGCGATTCGAAAAATGCGGGAGCAATAAACTTCACTGCTCCCTATGACGTGACAAATCAGAAAAACGGTGGGGTACTAACACCGTTTGTTGGGTTAAAATTCAAACTCAACAGCGAGTTTACCTTAAGTGCCGAAACTGGTGTAGACCTGCTCTACTCCTATGAAACACAGGAAAAGATGTATCGCGATCTGGCTCGTACCCGGACTTTCCAAAAGTATAATAAGTGGGAGTTTCTGATTAAACCGCTGAACATTTTGTCGCTTCAATACAATTTGGGCAGTATTGATTAATACGGGTCCACGTCAACCCTGACAATCATTCCTTTATTATTTTTATCCACTTCGCACCTGAGAAGTATTTCGGCAAGCGATTGCTTTACTTTTTGGATGGATATTCCTGAGCGCTCCACCTTAATCATAATGGTTTTTATGTAAAAGTTGCGGATCCGACCCACCAGTGGAAATTCCGGCCCTAATATCCGTTCGCCAAAAGCGCCCCTCAGCTCAATTGCAATCCGCTCGGCAATGTAGTTTAACTGCTGAAAATCCTTGTGTTTTACATCCAGTTGTATCATCCTGAAAAAGGGAGAATATTGAAAGTTCCGTCGTTCCAATACCTCTGTTTTAAACATCTCATCATAATCGTTGCGGATAACCTGGCTTAAAATTCGATGGTGCACATCATATGCCTGGATGATCACCTTTCCGGGCTTGTCCCGCCTGCCCGCACGCCCCGATACCTGCGACAATAATTGAAAGCTCCGCTCGTAAGCCCTGAAATCCGGGTAGTTCAGCAAACTATCAGCACTTATGATTCCAATCACAGTGACATGTTCAAAGTCAAGTCCTTTTGTGACCATTTGTGTCCCGATGAGCACATCAATTTTCCGGTCTTCAAAATCCGAAATCAGTTTCTGAAAGCTGTTTTTGGTGCGAGTAGCATCCAAATCCATCCGGGCAATGGAAGCTTCGGGGAAGATCATCGCCAGATCATCCTCTATCTTTTCAGTGCCAAAACCCTTTTGCTCAATATGCGCTGAGCCACAGGCCGGGCACACCTGAACCGGGTCCTGCTTATATCCACAATAATGACAATGCAGTTTAAGCGTACTTTTATGCAACGTGAGGCTCACATCGCAGTTAATACACTTCGGTGAATATCCGCAGGTACGACAAAGCAAAAACGGGGAATAGCCGCGACGATTCTGAAATAAAATGATCTGCTCCTTCCGCTCAAGCGCCTGCCGCATCTCCCCCACCAGCACACTTGTAAAATGCGCTTGCATGGTCTTCCGCTGAGTTTCCTCGGCGATGCTTACCACTTCAATCTGTGGGAGTTCCGAAGAACCAAACCTTTCTGAAAGCTGCACCAGTCCGTATTTTTCAGTTTTGGTGTTGTAATAACTCTCCAGGCTAGGCGTGGCTGAGCCGAGAAGTACCTTTGCCTGATGAACATGTGCAAGGTAGATGGCCGTGTCGCGGGCATGATAACGCGGAGCCGGATCGAATTGCTTGTATGATGTTTCATGTTCTTCATCCACCACAATGAGCCCGAGGTTTGAAAAGGGCAGCAGCACAGACGAGCGGGCGCCAAGCACTATCTGATATTCACTTTTCAGGATTTTATTCCAGACCTCTGCTCTTTCATTATCACTAAATTTTGAGTGGTAAATACCTATTGAATTACCGAAATAATGACGAAGCCTGGTGATCAGCTGTGTTGTAAGCGCAATCTCAGGCAGCAGATAAAGCACCTGTTTACCCTGTGCCAATATTCCCTCAATAAGCCTGATGTAAACCTGCGTTTTTCCAGATGAGGTGATACCGTGCAATAACACCACGTCCTTTTCAACAAATTGCTCATTTATGGAGCCGTATGCGGATTGCTGCGCCGGACTTAGAGTGAAGTTTTGCAGTAGCTCAAGCTCTTCGTGGCTCAGGCGACTAACCGCTTTTTCCTGCTGAACAAAAATCGACTTATCAATGAGGGACTTCAGAGCTGCCTGGCCGCAATTCGTCTCCTCAAGAAGCTCATTTTTAGATATTTCAGGTTTATCCCGTCTAAGCTTCATGTAGCCCATCAGTGCCTCAAGTTGCTTTGGCGCTCGCTCCAGTACCTCAAATAAGGCTTTGCGATTGTCCGCATCCTCGTATTCTGAATTGAGAACGATAAAAGCTTTCTTTCGCGGCTTGTACCGCTCCACAATTTCTTCGGAAATATGAATGATATTTTTATCAAAAAGCTGCTTTAGCAGAGGAAATACGGTTTTTTGGCCAAGTAGCTTGATGATATCGCTGATGCGGAGTTCGGGCTGGATTTCAAGTGCGTCGAGGATGAGATATTGTTTATCACTCAGCTCAGACTTATCGTACTCAGCATCTTTTAAGAGGGTAATGCGGGTTTCGCTGGCAAGTTTCAGGGCGGCAGGAAGGGCTGCCTGCATTACCTCACCCAAACTGCACATGTAATAAGCCGCCACCCACTCCCAAAGTTGCAACTGCTGAGCATTTACAACTCGCTCTTCATCCAGGATATCTAAAATGTATTTCGCTTCATACAGCGCAGGCGGGTTCTTAGAGATGCCATACACAACGGCAGTATAGATCTTGCTTTTGCCAAACTGAACTACAACCCGCTTGCCAACCGCAACCTGTCCGTTGAGTGCAAAAGGCACTCGATAGGTGTAAGTTTTGGAAATTGCAAGTGGTAATATTACTTCAACAAAGAAGGTTTCGCGTTGAGTATGATCTTCGTTGAGCTCAAGCATTATTGTTTTTTAACAGCTGCTACGAGCAGAAATATCCACCCGAGGATAAAAAACAAGCCGCCAAGCGGAGTAATTGGGCCTAATATTTTTCCGGAGAACCCGGTAATTGATCTTGTTGCGAGCAAATACAAAGAACCCGAAAAAAGCAATATCCCCAGAACAAAGCAATAGAACGAAGCATTGGCCATTCCACGTGATGAAAACGCATAATTGGCGAGGAACAGCAAGGCCAGCGTGTGATAGAACTGGTAGCTCACCGCTGTTTTCCAATTCTCCAAATCGCCTAAGCTGATCTTGTCTTTTAAACCGTGTGCACCAAAGGCACCGAGTATAACAGCGATGATGCCGAATACAGCGGCGGTTACTACAATTTGCCTGTTCATATTGTGGATTTATGCTGCTAAATTAACAAACAGCAGCTCATATTCTTTGGCTTAAAAGGTTAATTTTGCTCAGAGCTTTGATGAAAAGGACTATAATTTACATCTGTGTTTTACTGGTTGCTGTAATTGCTGGGGCTGTAATGTATTTTTCAAAGCTCAACCTTGATCAGCGCAGCAGTGACAAGGCTCTTTCGCTGATTCCGGCAGATGCAGCGGCTGTTTTAGAATTCACTAACGACAAGTCGTTCCAAGAGATTTTTAAGGGCTATCCCATATTCGAAGCTGTGATAGGAAAAACGGAATCAGATGGGTTGACTGGTGTACAGCAGTTGATAACCCGTCTGGAACTGCTCGCCAATACGGAACGGAATGAAACATATCTAAGTTTTCATCACAGCAAAACTAAGGCCGAAGTAGGTTTACTATGGCTCATGACGCTACCCAAGAGCCTGAATAAAGAAGACATTTACGATGCTCTTTTATCCAAAAGCCCTAATTATTCTTCTCGCAAGATCAGCCTTTCTAATGCAGATGGGATTGAAATAAGTTTCAGCAAAACTCAAAAGCCATTTTACTTTTCCATCCAGAACAATACAGCTGTGGGGAGCTTTTCAGAACCGCTGTTGCGGGATTGCTTAGGCACGGGTGCAAAGATCAATGATGCCTTCGCAGCAGAAATCATATCGGGAACTCAGAACAACCACAACTCATTGGTTAACCTGTTTTTGAACCACGCAGGCGCAGCGGGTTTTTTCGAAAGGTTTTTTAGCAGAGGTTTATCCGGGTATTCGTCTCTTCTGAAGCAAGCCAGCGGTTATTCAACGCTAAACCTGAATTTTAAAAGCGATGCTCTGATGTTTAACGGAATAGCAACCGTTGATACCACCACTCTCAGATACTTCAATTTATTCAGGCACCAAAAGCCGGTTAGCACAACCATTATCCGTGCATTTCCCGAATCAACAGCTAACTATACCGCCTTTGCGGTTTCAGATTATAAGCAGTTTAATACCGGATTAAACAGGCTTCTGAATACACGAAATGAGTTGAAGAAGCTTCAGCATCAGTTTGATTTGTTGCGAGCTTCAAGCGGAATTGATATAGATGAGGACGTAAAAAAATATTACGGCAACGAGTTCGCTGTTCTTGAACTTTCAGGACAACAAAAGCTTGCCGTTATTAAACTCACCAACGGCGCTAACATGAGCCGGGTGCTCAACCTGATAAGCCGTCCGGTCACCGAACAAATAAGTGAGTTGAATAATGCAAACATCTTTTATTATTCATTCGGCGATCCGATGCTTGGCTTTCCACGCCCATTTTTCATCACGGTGGACAACTACCTTGTGCTTGCCAACGCACAGTCAACTTTACAGCAATTCCTTTTTAATTACCTGAGCGAAAACCTGCTTGTAAAAACACCGGCGTTTGCAAACTTCAATCAATACATCGCCAACCAAAGCAACATCTCGTACTTTGTACAAATAGAAAAATCTAAAGGCGTTTTCAATTCAGTCTTTAAATCAAATTTCGCCAACAAGTTTAAAGCCGAGACGTTTGGATTAGATAAGTTCTACGGGCTTTCTTATCAGTGGAGTGCTGATGGAGGGCATTTCTTCACCAACATTTATGCGAATCTCGCCGACACTACGCAAACCGAAACCACAGTCCCATCTGACTTATGAGATTTAAAGCCGCATTGCTCGTTTTTGTTTTTTATGCTTTGGCGATATTAAAAGCCGATGCTCAATTCTCGCTTTACAACTCTAAAACCCTGTATGATTCGTTTGAGAATCCGGTTGTAAAGGCGTTTAAAACAGATACCACCCGCAAATTCGCATTCAACTTCTTTATACCCAACTTCAGCACAAACCTGGCAGCCAGCGGCGATGCCCAGTTCACCTTTAAGACGTTGCTCGCCAAACAGGCTTACACCGCACAAAACCTGACTCTTGGAGAAAATAGAATAAATACGATACTATTTAATACCAATGTTTATCTGCTGATGTTCAGGCTGCATAAAACTGTGCAGTACGACCGTGAAATGGGTTTTGCATGGCAGGTCAGGTCTGACACTCGCATGGATGTGACCAACGAAACGTTGGGCTTGCTTGATGACACGCGTCGTTTCACTGCCGACCGGTATAGCGATCTGTTTAACAACAAAGGCGTAAACCAGAACTATCATCAGTTCAGTTTTACCTATCGGGAAGACTACAACAGCAGGCTAGGTTTTGGCGTAAAGCTGAGCTACATCAGCGGCATCGCCTATAACAAACTTAAAATAGATTCTTCAGCTATTTCTATCAACAGGGAATCCAACAGCTACAACTTGTTCCTGGATGGACAGTTCAGGTCTAATTTGGCTTATGATAACGTAAGCAAGAAAACTGCCTATCCGGGTTTCAAAAACCCCGGCTTTGCCATCACAGCCAGCGCTGCGGTGCGCCCCGGCAACAACTGGTATATTTTAGGGAACCTGAAGGATATCGGATTTATTAAGTGGAGCAAAAACTCGTATGTATACAAGTTCCACAACAGCATAAAAGCCACTAACGCGAACACCGGCGACAAGATAGACAGCCTTGTAACCTCCAATTTCCAACAAAAAAGTTTCACCTCTTTACTGAACGGGAAAGCCGAAATACTTGTCAATAAAAACCTCGGAGCTTATCAGCCGAACTTCTTTATTTCTAAGAATCTGTTTTATCGAAGTGCAGACATCGGGCTTATCAACAACCTGACGTTCGGGCGCTTCAATGGGAGCATTTCCACGGTATATAACACCGACGACATTTTCCAGTTTGGCGGGATGGGGATGTTAAGATGGCCAAACTTCGAGTTTTACCTGGGCACCGATCAACTTTTCAAAACCTACCGTACAACAAAGGCTGTATTACAGTCTAACAATGTGTTTGGCAGCGGATATACAGGTGCTTCGGTCTATTTAGGATTTTCTGTCAAGTTCGGCCCGGATATGGAACATCCTGCAAATGCCAATACTATTCCGGGCGTTGAAATAATTAGCGACGGACAACAACGTCCCGGCTTCTTTGGGCGTTTGTTCGGGAGAAGATCTAAATAAGGCTTTTCTTCGGCAGAGCGATGAAGTCTTTCAGATAAAAAGGCTCAAAGTATGCAACATCTTCAAACGCTGAAGATTCATATTTCTTCAAAGCCAGAGCGGTTAAATGTGCGGCAGAGTTTTCGAAACTACTTATCACTTCAGCGTTTGGATGCGTTAGTACCTCCCTGCACTTCTCTGCACCATCGCCAAAAAACACAATCTGATGTTGTTTTAACAAGTCTGAAAAAGAATCAGCATCAATGATCTTAGCCTGCACTGGTACGATTGGGTTTAAGTCTGGATCGTAAACTGCCAGGTACACCTCCATGCGACGGGCATCGATCATTGGGCAGTAAAACTTCGGCGGATTTAGCTGGCTTGCCTTTGCCGATGCCATCGCTTCAAGCGTATTCACAGCGATGAGCGGAATTTCGAGGGCGTAGCACAAGCCTTTGGCTGTAGAAACGCCTATGCGCAGCCCGGTGTACGAGCCCGGCCCCATGCTCACAGCCACTGCATCCAGCTCCTTAAGGCTTTTTCCGGCTGCCGCCATCACCTCCTCAATGAACAAAGTAATATGGCTGGCGTGGATATTCCTTTCGGTGAGTTCTTTAAGCGCAACTACTTCGCCGTCTAGGGCAAGCGTAACCGAGCAGGAAGTAGTGGCAGTTTCAATCTGTAGGATGAGAGGCATAAGGCTGACAAATTAACGAAAAGTAAACTGCATCAGGGAACAGGATCGTGCCCATGGCTGCCCCAGGGATGGCAACGCCCAATACGTTTTAAAGTTAGCCAACCACCTTTAAACGGCCCGTATTTTTGGATGGCTTCTATCCCATACTGCGAGCAAGTGGGTGTGTAGCGGCAAGACGCCCCAAGCAACGGTGATAATAAATACTGGTATGCTTTTATAAGGATCAGGAATAATTTACCAATCAGCCATTTCATGCCGCTCCACAACTTATCCATTGCACAATTCAGTTAAACGAACTAAAGCAGCCTTAAGACGCTTCTCTAGGAACTCAAATTCCTCAATCTCTTTGCCCACATAAGTTAGAGAAAGCAGAATTTGAGAATTGTTATCCTGAAGGAATGGGTAAAGAATGTCCCCTTTGTTGAGCCGATAAGCTTCGCGGATGCGGCGTTTAAGAAGGTTCCGATCAACCGCTCTTTTAAATTTGCGTTTGGGAACGCTGATTACCACCTGAGCCGGCACAAGCAATGGCTCTTTAAGCCATACAACTCTGAAGGGATATAAAAGAAAAGAAGAACGGCTATGAAAAAGCTTTTCTAAAAGCTTATGACTACATAACCGTTCTTCTTTTTTAAAAGTGTACATTTTGATTGCTTTTTAGCCTTCAGCAGATTTTTGCCTGCGTACCAACCTCAAGGGCAGGCATGGCTGCAATCAAAATTATGCTTTATGACGACGCTCGTCTGATACGCTTAATCTTTTTCTGCCTTTAGCTCTTCTTGAAGCCAAAACCCTTCTTCCGTTTGCAGTGCTCATGCGCTCTCTGAACCCATGCTTATTTCTTCTTTTTCTCTGAGAAGGTTGAAATGTTCTTTTCATGACGTTTTGCTGTTTGCTTTAAAAAAACAAGAGCGCAAATATAGGAGCTTTTTTCCTGATTTCAAATAGAACCTCGAAAAATAAAGCTGCCAGATAAGCGCTATCCGACGTTCTTAGTTTTAATTGCATCGCGAATTTCCATAAGCAATTGCTGGTCTGGAGTGGGCGCAGGTGCTACGGTTGGAACAGCCTCTTCTTTGCGCCTCAGAGAGTTGATCAGTTTAACCATTAAAAATATTGCAAAAGCAATAATGGCAAACTGGATGATATTATTGATGAAATTGCCATACTTGATAGATACTTCTGAAATCTTCTGCGCCTCATTGCCTTCACGCAAAACAGCCTTCAACTTAGAAAAATCTATACCATTTGTGATGTAACCAATTGGCGGCATAACGATATCTTCAACAAAAGAAGTAACAATTTTTCCAAAGGCAGCGCCGATAATCACACCGACTGCCAAGTCTACCACATTTCCTTTAATGGCAAACTCCTTAAATTCTTTGATCATACTCATTGGTATAAATATTAAGTTTAAAGAAACACTATTAATAATTGCTAAATGTAATATTTTCTTTCGCAAACAGAACTTTTGATGTTTTGCCCTGTTTCCTCGTAGATATTAGTGTAATTTTGATCCATTTCAAGGCAGTATGCTCAAACAGAACCTTCAGCAAAAGCTCTTACAAAAACTTTCTCCACAACAAATTCAGTTCATTAAATTGTTGCAGGTGCCTACCGTGATGTTAGACACACGTATCAAGGAAGAGCTGGAGGAAAACCCCGCTTTAGAAGACTTGAGCCTGGCTAACATGAACGAGCCTGCGGAGGACTATCCCGACAAGGACCCGGAAGAAAACTTTGATAAAGATGAAAGCAACGAAGATTTTGATGAGTTTAACGTAGACGAATATATTCAGGATGACAGCATCAGCGATTATGGTTCAAAATATGATCAGAATGGAGATGATGATGAGGAGCGCAAAGAAATACCGATAGCTGTACAAAATTCTTTTTTTGAGAACCTGGAGCAGCAACTGAACCTTGTGCCTCTTTCTGATAAAGATTTTCATGTTGGGATGCAGATTATTGGCAGCCTGGATGATGATGGCTATCTCCGCCGGCCTATTAGCTCATTGGTAGACGATCTTGCCTTTTCGCAAAATGTATTTGCGGATGAAGCTGAGATCGAGGAAATGCTTAAGCTGATACAATCCTTTGATCCTGCCGGCGTCGGCGCCCGCGATCTGCAGGAATGCCTGCTCATCCAATTGCGCAAACGCGATATCAGCAACCCGGTTATTCAAAAAGCCATTGTTATCGTAGAAGAATATCTTGATGAATTTACCCGCAAGCATTACGACAAACTAGAGCGGCTGCTGAACATTGATTCGGAAGAGTTGAAGGAAATTGTGGCTGAAATCTTAAAGCTAAACCCAAAACCCGGCGATGCGAGTGCCCAAACCACCAAACAACTGCAGGTAATACCGGATTTCCACATCACCAACAACGATGGCACGCTGATTCTCACTCTTAACTCCAAGAACGCACCAGAACTTCGCGTTAGCCGCTCTTACCAGGAGATGTTTGAGCATTATGATAAAGCTTCTGCGAAGGACAAAAAACTTAAAGAAGCTGTTCAGTTTGTGAAGCAAAAGCTTGATTCCGCGAAGTGGTTTATTGATGCGATCAAGCAGCGCCAGCAAACACTGCTGAAAACCATGAATGCCATCATGAACTACCAGTATGAGTATTTCATCACCGGCGATGAACGCAACTTGCGTCCAATGATTTTGAAAGATATTGCCGATAAAATCGGGATGGATATTTCAACAGTATCGCGGGTGGCTAACTCAAAATATGTACAAACAGAGTTTGGAACATTCCTGCTGAAATCATTTTTCTCTGAAGCTATTCAAACCGAGAGTGGCGAGGAAGTATCAAACAAAGAGGTAAAAAAGATTCTGGAAGATTGTATTGGTAGTGAAGACAAGCATCGGCCACTTGCTGATGAAAAGCTCACAGAAATCCTTAAAGAAAAAGGCTACAATATTGCCCGCCGCACCGTGGCCAAATACCGCGAGGCTATGAACATCCCGGTAGCAAGGCTGCGAAAAGAGCTGTAATTAGAAAGTTTTTTGGGGACAAGTAACCTTGTACCGGTTGTTGAGCAAAAGGCTGAGCACTATCTCATGTGAGCCATCGCTCACCGAACGCAGTTCCGAAGTTGTGAAATCGTACGAATAGCTCAGGCCAAACAACGAGCTCACATTAAATCCTGCCAGAGCAGAAAACGAATCATTCTTCCGATAGCTTCCTCCAATCCAGAACCTGTCGCGGAAGGCAAACTTCATATTCAGGTCAAGAGATGTTGGGGCTGGTGAAACGTATTTCACCATTATAGAAGGAATGGCAGCAATATCTTCGCCAAGGAACAGCTTTATGCCAGCCGTCGCAAAAATATGCGGCACCTGCTTTCCCTGATCATATTTATTATCGTTGGTGAAACTGATACTTTGCCCCAATAGCTGCTGAGCGGAAATTCCCGCAAAGTACCGGGGGCCATATACCCAAATACCTGCGCTGGCATCGGGCTTCATTCTATTATTTTGATCTGCAATGATAGCCGGATCCACACTATTCTCAAGCGTAATCTTGCTGACATCCAAATCGATTTTTGACAATCCAACTGCAACTCCAACTGCTACATTCAGCGTGCTGGTTAAGCCCAGGTGATAGGCATAGGTTGCGTTAAGGTCAGTACGGCTCAATGGTCCGGTTTTGTCAATCACAGCATGAAAACCTATTCCGTGGTGCGGCTCTGAAGCCATATAATCCTGCACATAGCTCCGGCTCATAGGATTGTTGCCTGCTCCGGGAGTGGACGTAGCGTTTCCGTAAATGAAGTCTTTTCCTATCGGAGCGTTGATTGAAAAGTAGGTTGTCACGGGAGCCCCCTCTAAGCCATGCCATTGGTTACGATAACCAGCCTTTACGTCGGTGTAGTTCTCAATGCCGCTAAGGGCGGGATTAAGAAGATAGTTATTGAAAATGTATTGGGTGTATTGCGGCCGCTGCTGGCCAAATGCCAGAACAAAGCTGCACATTGCTAATGCGCAAAGTATCCCTCTCTTCATAATCTTAAGCGTTGTGCAGCGGTCATAATCGATAAGCAATTATACATAAATTGACTTAAACGAGCATGGGCTTGATAAATTATGCTTTTAAACGATTGTTATCTGATAATAGTTACAGAACCCGAAAATAATCTAAGTCCGTGACCCGGCCTGATCAGGTAATAGTATGTGCCTACGGGCAAACTCCCTCCCCTGTATGTGCCATCCCATGGATTGGCATACCCAACCGACCTAAAAAGCTGTTCCCCGTAGCGATTGAAAATAGCCACTTCAGCATCGGCGTAGCTGTCAAGGTACAGAATGTTCCACACGTCGTTAACCCCATCACCATTCGGCGTAAAGGTATTGGGGACAACAAAATTCTCAACCACCTTGATTGTTAGTTCATCTGTTAGCTGGCAGCCCTCCTGTGTAGTAATTGTAAGTACGTATTTTGTATCCGTCGTGGGGGATGCAAAAGGATTTTTGATGTTATCCGCACTGAGCCCAATAGATGGCGACCATTTGTAAGTTATGCCGTTGCCTTTAACCGCGGGGTCTAAGGTTATTCCGCCGCCAACTAATATCGTGCGATCGGCTCCCACTTCCAGCGAAGGTGCGAACACTTCAACGGTTGAGATAAGAGGTTTGCTTTCGCAGCCATTGCTGTTTATCACGGTCAGCTTGACATTATAAGTACCGTAGCCGGGAAACGCATGCTCAAACGGCTCTCCGGATGTACGCTCAATTACGGTCTCATCATCAAAATCCCAAATCCACCTCACCAATGTACCGTCAGAGCCATCGGAATTATTGGTGAAAATCAGCGAGTAGTTATCGCAATTCCCTATCGGAGCTGTAAAACTGGCTACCGGCTGCGGCCTCACATTGATGCTTTGCATAAACACATTGCTGGCACAGCCAGTACCATTATCAACGCTCAGCTTTACGTTGTAAGCTCCGGAAACGGAATAAGAATGTTCGGGATTTTGATCTGACGAGAAGGTACCATCGCCAAAATCCCAAATCCACTTGGTGATTGGCTTACCGTTTGAAACGCTTTGATCAGTGAATTTAACGGCAGTAAGCGGACAAGTGCTTGTTGGTGCGGTGAATTTCGCTTCCGGTGGATCGTAAACATCGAAAACAAGATTAATCTCCTGCTCAGTGCTATAGCAGGTATTAGCCGACGGAAAAGATGCAAGCACTTTGATACTGCGCTGTCCTGGTGTTTGAAATATCTGCGGTTTAGGGTAGAAATATTCGTATAAAGTTTTGCCGTTTCGGGTTACAGCTGTGAAAGAGGGATTATTTTCAATAATCGGTGGTTCACTTTCAAATTGCCAGTTGAGCTGGTTGGCGATATCAGGAAGCACCAGCTTAAACTCAAAATTCTCTTTCGTACACGCATTGGTAACTTCCTCAGTCCGATTGTTTTTTACGGCAGTGATAAACTGGCTCGATGCCAGGTTAGTACCCGCAGAATACGCATATGATTCATGATCGCCAAATCCATACGCTATTGCATTAAAGCCTTCATCAGCAGATAAAACGAAATTTTGGGTACCGAACTTATTAACGTTCAGTTGGAGATATGAATAGGTGGAATTAAGGGCTTTAAATCCGCCCACCGCAGATCCGTTAATTTTAAAGCTGGGCACACCGCTGGTTTTCATCAGAATATTGATGTACTGTTCAGAAATATTCTCCTCGCTTGAGGAATAAACTGTGATGTTCTTGATGTTGTATTCGATTGGGTTTAAGATAACCATGTCGGGATCGCCCACCCCCGGACCTCCCTGGCAAGTTTGGGAGAGCGCATACTGCGCAACAGCAATCGGTTTGTTGGACACAATAAGGCTGGGCGTAGTAGATGGCGAAAGTGGCTGGTAGTACTGGCCTGAATTGAGGTTTATAACGGTGGTACCATTAATGGTAACCTGGGTGCCATTGTCTTTTGCTAATATCCGATAGTAGCTTCCGGCAGTGCGGGTTGCTGCACCAGATACGCTCACGGAACTGAACGGGACAAAGCCGTAGGTTGTGCCCCAACTTTCCACCGGATAATTCTGCTGATACAAAGGATCAGAACCCTGAATATTTTGAGGGTCACAGGTATTAGTATTGATAAGCACATTGGTAACGCCCGAGAAAACAGCGAAACGCTTACAGCTAGACGTTGCCGGGTCAGCTACTAGCTCCATACCAGTCAAATCTCCCGAGTTGGAAAGGTATTCATATACATCTCCTGCTTTTTGAAGATTTATGGTTAGGATGGTTGAGCCACTTCGGCGCATGAAGACTTTGGTGTTATCCTCAGTGGCAACTACTATGATGAAATTATCGCCTCCTCCATTTGGGTAGTTCACATAGTTGAAGCTAAAGTATTGTTGCCCCATTGCTTCCTTGGGCAAAATGAGAGATGCGGCAGATCGGGCACCTGCAAAAATATGCCCGTAAACAACAACCTTAGGCTGGCCCACATCTACAACCACATGAATGGCACGATTAGAGAGTACCGTCCCAGCTTCAAAATCAGAAATATACGCTGCGTTTCGGGGTATGTTTACCGGGGTAACCACATTGGCTGTAACAGAAACGCGTTGCGAGAAATTACCTACGCTCACCGTCGCAGTTGAATTCTGTTTGCCTGTTATAAAGATGGTGTAGTTGGCCAGCTGTTGCTGAGCAGGCACGTGCGTTGGAAAAACGGCATAAAAATCTGTCCCTTCATTAGATATGCTCTGCCCCTGTGCGTTTTGCACAACAAAGCACCCCAGCAAGCCTAACAGGCTGGAAATGATAATCCTTACATAAGCATTGTAAAAAGGGATCACCAAATGGAATTGTTTTTAGCTGTAACGTAGTTTGCATGAAATACGTTTACCAAATAATAAAATTATTCCATCTAAATGAAAAGATAATGAAATAAAAGATCAGGAACTCTGCTTTTCCGTTCTTCTCAGCTCCCGTTGCATTACCCTTGCAGTCTTGCTTGATCCATCATGGCTCCAGCCGGGTGGATAAAATATATACTTGAGCTTGTCGGCAGGATGCTCCACTAATTTGAGGTCCTTTGAGATGGCAAAGAACTCATGAAAAATGATATTTACGAAGCCCACGTCCTCAGGCTGTTTGGTTAAGCCGTATTTCACTTTTTCCTGAGGTATCTCTTCCTGAAAAGTGCCAAACAGCCGATCCCAGAGTATGAGCATCATCCCCATATTCCTGTCTAAATAACGCACATTGCTTGCATGATGAACCCGGTGGTGCGAAGGCGTTACAAAAATATATTCAATAACAGGATGGAGCTTTTTTACAGATTGTGTGTGCACGATGTTTCCGTACATCTGAGTTATCAGGTAACAAAATAAAATGTCTACTGCAGTAAAGCCCATCAGCGCAAGCGGTGCATAAAAAAACATCCTGTAAAGCGGCTCGAATACGGTAGAACGAAAACCGGTAGTAAGATTAAAATGTTCTGATGAATGATGCGTAACGTGGATGGCCCAAAAAAATCGTGAAAAATGCCCCAGTGCATGCAGTGCCCAATATAGGAAATCCTCCGCAATTACCAGCACCAGCCAGTAAAGAAATACATTCTCAATGGTAAAGAACCTGAACTGGTACGTATACTCTAACAACAGAAAAGTAGCCGTTTTAGTAGCCAGGTTCATCAGAAAAGCCATGCCCATCAGGTACACGTTTGTCCAGGTATCCTGCTTCTGATAGTACTTCCTATCATGATAATAGCTGAAGAACATTTCTACAAATGCCAGCAAAATCACGAAACTGAAAAGAATAACTACCGCCGAATCACGACCTGTAAACGTGGCTTCCATTATAGATCAACGTAGAAATCCAGGCATTCTTTTATCTGCGCCTCGTCCAGGTAGTGGTTGAAGGTGCAGGTGCCAATGCCTGAGAGCAGGGAAAATCCAATATTCCCCTGATCGTTCTTTTTGTCATTATGCATGTAGCCGAACAAATCCGGATATATCTTATTTGAAAACCTGTAATCAGGAAAAGCGCTTTTTATGTAGCCTGTAATTTCGTCCAGGGCAGCGCCACTCAGCTTATTGTGCTTGTATGACAGATACGTTTCACAGATCATCCCGATAGCGATTGCCTCACCATGCAACAAGGGGCTTTTATCATTAGCCAGTGAATAGCTTTCAATGGCATGACCGATAGTGTGGCCAAAGTTGAGGATCTTGCGCAGGCCTTTCTCGAAGGGATCAGAGGTTACTACTTCGTTTTTAATTTCAACAGAGCGGTGGATGAGCTCAGGGCTAACGGTTGTTGGAGCTATTGTTTTCAGCGCACCAAAATAGGCGCTATCGTAGATCAGCCCGTGTTTTACCACTTCCGCAAAACCAGACACAAGCTGCCGCTCATCAAGTGTTTTTAAGAAATCTGTACAAATAAAAACGGCTTTTGGCTGCGTAAACGTTCCGATGATATTCTTCACCCCCGCCATGTCAATGCCTGTCTTCCCGCCCACTGACGCATCCACCTGCGAAAGCAGGGTCGTTGGCACCTGTACAAAATCAATCCCGCGTTTAAAGGTTGATGCTGCGAAACCGCCCATATCCGTTACCACACCACCGCCCACATTAATCAGCAGGCTGTTGCGGTCGGCACCAAAATCCAGGAGCATTCGCCAAATACCAATACAGTAATCTATATTCTTATTTTCCTCGCCGGGATCAACCTCAATGATGTTATAATCAGAAAGCGAGGGAACAGCCTCTGTGAGCAAAGGAAGGCACTTTTCCTGGGTGTGTACATCAACAAGGAAAAACACTTTTGAATACCTGTTTTCTGAAACGAATTGTGAAAGAGCGGAAAAGCTATTATCGAAATAAACGGAATAACCGTTGCTTACTACGGTTTGCATGTTATTGTACAACTATTTTCTGGCCTTCAAACTCGACTACGTCGCCACGCTTCACTTTCAATCTTTTTCTGTAATCCACTTCTCCATTATAAAACACCAGCCCATCGGCTACAATGTTCTGTGCCTCCCCTCCGGTTTGGACAAGATTAGTAGCTTTTAAAAGCTGGATAAGTGGGATAAACTCGCCTTCGAGCTTGAAATTAATCATGAGGCGAAGTTACAAAATAAGGTTGTGCTTGCCAGTTTAAAGATTTGTTGTTGCATTTGGAGTATTCATAAAGGAAAAGATCAGATGCAGTAGCCAGAGAAAATCTACTTTTGGACAAAGCTCGTACATTTAAGCATCCTGAGTGGCTCATCAGGAAAACAGAACGATGAAGACGTTAAAACGCACGCAATTTCTGCCCATCAGCCTGGACGAAGCCTGGGAGTTTTTCAGCACCCCAAAAAATCTCAACGAGATCACCCCTCCCAACATGACTTTCACTATTACATCCGAGCTCCCGGAAAAGATGTATGAAGGATTGATGATCACCTACCGTATAACGCCCATCCTGAACATTCCTATAGAATGGTGTACTGAGATCACGAAAATCAAAGATCATCAATATTTCATAGACGAACAGCGCAAAGGGCCTTACCGCATCTGGCACCATGAGCATCATTTTAAAGAAGTTGAAAACGGCATCATCATGACAGATATCCTTTATTATGAGATAGGCTTCTCTTTTTTAGGAACTCTGGCGGGAAGGCTTTTCGTCGACAAGAAAATTGCCTCCATATTTGACTACAGGCATCAAATACTCGCTGATCGTTTTTTTTAAACCCGGCAACTTATTTCTACTGTTCGAACGGGCTCTTCCTATCGTGTTTCACCCAAATCAGCTTCGAAGTGTCATAGCCAATTTCCTGCGCCAGCGTTAAATACCTGGCTCTGATTTCGTCAGGTATAGCCTTCTCTCGCGATAATATCCACAAGTAGTCGAGGTTTTTCCCGGCTATCAAAGCATATTTATAATCTTCATCCAGAGCAATTACGTTGTAGCCCGAGTAGAACGGCCCGAAGAAACTCACCTTCAGTTCAGCTACAGTTTTATCTCCCCTGAACTTTGCAGTGCCCTTCGCTTTGGTCCACTCATTCTTCTTGAAATTATATCCGCTGTTTAGCACATCCACATTGCCGTCATCTTTAAGGCTGTATTGCGCCATGGTATTGTCCAGGTTCTTTTCAAACCGGAAGTCAAAACGAGCTATCTCGTACCAGGTGCCCAAATACCGGTTAATGTCAAAGTTGCTGACGGCTCTTGCCCTTTTCGGGATGTTTGCGCAAGAAGAAGATAACACCGCCAAGGCCCCTAATGACAGCACCACCCCAATTGCCTGATATCGCATTTTCATAGTTTTTGGTATTGTTTCATTACATGTTACAACAAATACTGCTCCGAATCAGCGAGGCTAAATTAATCGCGAATATCGTACGGCACATCATCCCGCAATTGCATTCCATGCCAAAGCCCGCTCATCTTGCCTTTTATTCTGTCCAACTGAACGGATATAACTACACAGCTTAGATCAAACTGCACCGGCAATATTTCCGTCCTGGCACATTTCAGATAGTAATAGGATAAAATACTCTTCACTTAGTTAAATTCTTTTTAATCTGAGCTTTTTCCACGGTTTGGCTTTGAATGTGAGACATTACCAACAAAAATATGCACATGGAAGCAGAGATTTTAAACAATCGTCAAAACGCTTTCGCGGATGAAAATAATGACGGGCGTAAAGTAATCCAGGTACTGGAAGAAAAGGTAGCAGTAGAAAAGGAGATTGTAGAAACAGGCAAGATCATCCTGACCAAGAAAGTTCATATCGAAGATGAGGTGATAAATATCCCGCTCGTAGAAGATCATGTAAATGTAGAACGTGTTGCCGTCAACCAGTACGTAGAGTCGGCACCTTCCATGCGGCTTGAGGGAGACAAAACCATTATCCCGGTTCTGAAGGAAGTTTTAGTTGTACAAAAACGGCTAATGCTTGTTGAAGAGCTCCATATCACCCGAACCTCTACCGAAACAACACAGACCAAACACATCCCCGTTAAACGCGAGGAAATAAAGATAGACCGAAACCGGACCCACGAATAGCAGTTAACAAATTCATTTACCAAAAAAGAGAAACATTATGTCACAGACCGTAATCGGAATCTTCGAAAACCCAAGGGAGGCAAACGAAGCAGTACAGAATTTAGTGAATCAGGGCTTTAATCGTGAAGATATTGACCTTGCGCAGAACAGCAGCAGCTCAGCCAGCAGCACAAGCCATCACGACGATGATGAAGGTTTTGGAAGCAGTATTTCCAATTTTTTCAAGAACCTGTTTGATGACGATGATGATCGTGCAAACAATTACTCTGAAGTAGCAAAACGTTGCAGCACCATAACTGTCCACACACGCTCTGAAGACCAGGCGGAAAGGGCAGCAGACATTCTGGACAACTGCGGAGCCGTAGATGTGGATGAAAAAGCAAGCCAGTACCGCAGCAACAATTTCACGGGAGCATCAGATATGTCGGATCGTTCTGATTATAACACCGACGAAACAAACGTCCGCTCTGATTACAACCGCGACGAAACCACCAACCGCTCAATTCCGGTTATTGAAGAAAACATGGAAGTAGGCAAACGTGAGGTTGAGAATGGTGGGGTGCGTGTGAGAAGCCATATCGTAGAAAAGCCCGTTGAAGAGAGCGTTAGATTGCGTTCAGAACATGTAAATGTAGAACGGAATCCGGTAAACCGCGAAGCTTCTTCAGCTGACTTTGACGCCTTTGAAGAAGGCACTATTGAGATGACTGAGCACAAGGAAGTTCCTGTTGTAAATAAGCAAGCCTGGGTTAAAGAAGAAATCTCTTTAAACAAGGAAGTGGAAGAACGCGAAGAAACCATCCACGATACTGTTCGCAAAACAGAGGTAGACATTGACAACATCGACGAGCACGACGATGTTAGCTCAAGGCCGAATTTCTACAACGAAAATACAGACATGGACGACGACGATAACGACACCTCTAACAGGGATCGCAATCGCGACATCTAAAACAATATCTAAGCGGTGGCAATTGCTACCGCTTATTTATTGAAATGGCTGTAAACTCTGGTAGCTCAAAGCATCAAAAAGCGCCTGGCAGGCAACGTAGTCTTCTTTCGCTTCCAGTGCCTTCAATGTTTTTTCTACCAATTTAATACGGCCGTTCTTAATGTCAGTATCCGCACCGATCCTAAACACAATGTAGTGCTTAGAAACTCTAATATCATTACTCATCATATCTAAAATCCGTGTTTGGGTCAACGGAATTCCTGAGAAAGGAATTTTACTTAAAAATAAGGATCAAATTTTATTTAACAAAACACAATCTATAAATAATGGCACAATTAGATGTAGAACCTAAAAAAAGCAACTCGTGGTGGCTATGGCTGCTTATTGCTTTGATTGCTCTTGCATTATTGTTTTTTCTGGCAAGGGGCTGCAACGATGATAAAGTTGCATTGACAGACACTGATTCAAGTTCAACCATGGCGTCGAACGCTGACGACAATAATGGCGTCCATCCGATGAGTGACGACTGGAGCACTGTTGACCACAATGCCGGCAACGCCAACTACGACGAGATTACCGACCGGGATATTGAAGTGCGTGGCAATGACGAGTATGCGGTGTACAGCGTTGATGAAACCATTCTTTTCGATGAAGGAAAAAGCACGCTAAGACCTGGAGCTGAAGACAAGCTTAAGCAAATAGCAGGATCGGCAGAAAAGCGTTTTTCTAATGGAAAGATCAGAATCTATGGCTACACAGACGCAGTAGGCTCCGCAGCTTCAAATAAAGAATTAGCAGAGCAGAGAGCCGAAGCGGTGAGCAACTGGCTTAAATCAAATGCAAACGTAGCTGAAGACCGCCTGTCTATAAATCCAGTTGGTGAAAGCCAGCCTGTGGCATCTAACGCTACCGAAGAAGGCAGACAAAAGAACAGGCGTGTAGAGATAGCAGTGAAAAAGTAAACTAATAAAAGGAGAAACAGAGATGGCTTATAACGAAGAATCAAATACAAACACCCGTCTGCAGGAGCTTGGCGGAAGTGATTTTAAAATTGTAGATGGCCAGCCTGACATAAAAGGCTGGAAAGTAAAAGATCGCGAAGGGCGCACCGTTGGAGAAGTGGATGAGCTGATATTCGATGCGGAGTCGAGAAAGGTGCGTTACATTGTCCTCGATATGGATGGAAATGATCTTGACCTCGAAGAGCATGATGTGCTTATCCCGATAGGCTTGGCAGAATTACATGAAGATGATGACGACGTGATTCTAACAAACGTCACTACAGAGCAGCTTGCAGCTTTACCTGAATATGACGGCGACATCAATTCGGAGCATGAAGGAAATGTGCGGAATGCATTTGCCGGTGCGGGAGTTGCAGGGCTGGCTGCAGGAGATCGGTCATTCTACGATCATGAGCATTTTAACGACGACAACCTGTATCAGCGCCGCCGCGGCATGTCCGACACTTTTGCCGACTCAGTGCCCGACACTGAAAATAAAATCCAGGTAATGGAAGAAGATTTGGATGTGAGCAAGCGAAATGTTCAAAGCGGAGGAGTGCGCATTGAGAGCAGGATAAGAGAGGAAGAGGTTCAGGAAGATATCAATCTTAAATCTGAGCATGTCAACATTGAACGCAATCCTGTGAACAGGCCAGCCACCGAAGCTGATCTTGAGAACATGGACGACGTGGATATGGAGTTAAGAACGCATGAAGAAGTGCCGGTTGTCCACAAGGATGCCCGCGTAGTGGAAGAAATCTCTTTGAACAAAACCGTAGAAGAGAATGATGAAACCATCCACGACACAGTCAGGAAAACTGAGGTAGACATAGACCGGATTGACAGTGATGACGACGCGGAATCGGACGTTGACGATGACGACGAATTGCGTAGAAGAGTTTAGTTAATCGCCCCGAAAGCAGTAGGCTTTCATTTGCAAACAACCCGCCGCCTGATAAAAGCAGCGGGTTGTTTGCTTTACAGTCCTCCAATCATCGCTGGACATTCCTGCTCAAGACGTATGCTCCTTCCTCCCTCCCTTCACAAGTGAATTAGCTATCTTCGCTTGTCAATTCCCAGACGTTCAACTTTCGGAAGAGCGATTCGGATTTAGAAAAGGGCACTCGATCTGCAACAGCTGTTGCGTCAATATAACACTTCATGTTTCGGCACCACGGAATACAAAGGACATTTAAACATAACATGGATATTGCGTCGCTGCTGTCTTTCGTGGCGGGCATTGTGAATGTTGCCGGTTTTTTGTCAGTCCAGCGCCTGACCACAAACGTAACCGGGCATTTCGCCTATTTTGTGGATGAAGTGTTCAAATTGGATCCTCTGAAAGGCCTGATTTACTTCCTGTACATCTTCTTCTTTTTTTTCGGCTCATTTGTGTCGAGCTTTATGGTTGAGTTGATCTCAAAAAGAGCCGACAGGTACGTTTATGTAATTCCCACCATTTTTGAAAGTACCATTCTGTTTTCAGTAGCATTCTCCGGGAACCAGCTTATCGCAAAGTATCCCGACATACTTGCGTTTTGCCTGTTGTTCGCGATGGGGCTTCAAAACTCACTAGTCACAAAGATTTCAAATGCTCGGGTTCGGACAACCCATTTGACCGGGCTCTTCACCGATTTAGGAATTGAACTGGCGCAACTTTTCTTTTATAAGCAAAGAAAACAGGCAGGCAAACTCTGGTCGTCTATAAAGCTGCGGCTAACTATTATCGGGTTCTTCTTTCTCGGAGGTATTGCCGGTGGCATCCTGTATTCAATGATCGGTATTTACGTATTGTCTATTGCCGGGGCGATTTTACTCCTTGGGATAATAGCTGATGAGATAAAATTGAGCCGGTTTCTGAAGCGAGAAACCACAGATTGAGAACAGAGGTTTACACGGTCTCAAGACAACTGACGTAATATGGTGACGTGGTATGGACGGGGTGGAGCACAGTTTGGAAATCAAACAAGCTGTATATTTTGATAGAGCTTGATTGTTTAATTGTCGCAAATAACAGCAGCCGGGGGCATCGCTACATACTTGTGCCCAACACAGCCACACGCCGCTTGGAGGAAATTTACTGAGGACAAAATTGTAATTTGGCACTATTTCTACCGGCACTGGATATGATAAACCCATTTAGAAATATAACCCTAAGCATTGTATGTTTAACATTTCTCCTGGCTTGTGGTTCCAGTGAACGGCTTTATAGAACACGCGACAATCTGAGTATTGCAACAGGAACCTTAGCCGATTCTACTTACAATTCTTTGCGGCAACTTTTATCCAATAAAATAGTTTCGCCAATAAAAGACACTATTATTATTAAATACGATTACAACAATGAAAGCTGTTGGAATTTATTAGACCAGCAGGATGACAGCTATATTCAAGGCTTCCTAACAAGAAGCAAAGAAAGAGCACAAACATTATTACTGACAAGGCCAAATGCTTCGGTGCTTAACTTCCGCGAGCCGGGCAATAATCTTAATAAATTAAAGAAGTGGGATAGTACGATCATTATTGACGATTCAAAACAGCTAATGAACTTGCTTTTCAAAGACAAAGCTACGTGTGGCAATTCCATCATTGTCGTTCCCGACAAAAGATTTGTTTTCATACGCTCTGACTCACATTTCATGGCTTCATATCTAGCTCAAGCCAAAATACTTGAATATCTTGCCAGCAAATAAATTCTGCAGTTTGCGTGGCAGGAATCTGATGCGACTTCCTGCGATCAATTTCCTATCAGCTGCTGAACTTTTACAATCTCTCACCTACATCTCCTATCTTAGCCTAACCAATCTGCTCAACCGCTATGAAATACATCTTCGCCCTTCTGCTCAGCGCCAACTTTGCCTGCACCGGCAGCCGCTTGCCCGCCGATCTGAAAAGCACTGAACAAGCTCAGATAAAAACCGGTGCTGAACAAACCGAAAAGTATGTTCCGTACCTGAAAGGAAAGCGTGTGGCCATGCTCGCCAATCCCACAACCATTATCGGCAAAAGGCACCTGGTGGACAGCCTGCAAAAGCTTGGCATTAACATAGTAAAGGTGTTTGGCCCTGAGCACGGCTTCCGCGGCAATGCCAGTGCCGGTGTACAGGTTTCCGACGAAGTAGATAAAGCAACCGGCATTCCGATCATCTCCCTTTACGGTCCGAAAAACAAACCTTCAAAAGCAGATCTGGCTGATGTTGACGTAGTAATTTACGATCTGCAGGACGTAGGCGTGCGCTTCTACACCAACATCAATGCGCTAAGCCGTCTGATGGAGGCTTGCCAGGAAAATAACAAAGAACTTCTCATACTCGACCGCCCCAACCCGAACGCATACCTGATCGACGGCCCGATCCTCGACATGAAATACAAATCCGGTATTGGCATGTTCCCGATACCTATGTCGCACGGCTTAACAGTTGCCGAGTTTGCTCAAATGGCGAATGGCCAGGGCTGGCTCACCAACGGAGTGAAATGCAAGCTTCGCATTGTACCGGTAGCCAACTATAATCACGAGATGGCTTACACCTTACCGGTTGCCCCATCGCCGAACCTGAACACACAGCAGTCCATAATGCTCTATCCATCTACCTGCATGTTTGAGGGCACATACCTGAATCACGGGCGTGGCACTTATTTTCCGTTCACCGTCATCGGCAGCCCATATCTGAAAAGTAAATACAGCTTTTCATTCACTCCTACCGGGATCAAAGGGATGTCTGAAACGCCGCTTTTCATGAACCAGGTTTGTTACGGGCTGGACTTAAGAGATTACGATGTAAGCATCCTGCGCAAAAAGAAACAGATCAACCTGCAATGGATCATGGAACTTTACAGAAACTCACCTAACAAAGAAGACTTTTTCAATTCCAAGCTCAGCAAAGAAATGGGAGTAATTGAGCGGCTGATTGGCTCGGGATTATTCAGGCAGCAGATCATTGATGGCACGCCCGAGAAAGAAATAAGAGCAAGCTGGCAGCCGGGGCTGTCGCAATACAAAGAAATGCGGAAGAAGTATTTGTTGTACCCGTAAGCAAAACATTATGAGAGTACTTTTCCAGGTTTTTAGAGTTTTGATCGCGATAATTCTGGTGGCAAAAATCTCCAACTGGTTCTTCCATTTTAATGATGAGACAAACCGCTTGCTGAACGCTGCAATGTATTGCCTCATCGGCATTGCTTACCTCGCAATGGGATTCATTTGGGACGGCAAACTTTTCAAGCTTCTGATCATCGCATGCGGGCTATTCCTGATCGTAGTGAACTTTGTAACCCCAAATACAATTCTTAACATTCTTGGAATTGTATGCATCCTCACGCCCTTGCTGATTGCCCGCACTTACAAGGAATCCAAAAGTACCGAACAGGATTATTCTAAAAGTTAGCACGAAGGTTACGCTAATTGGTTGGTACAATGTGACCATGATTCCTGCGGAAGCAGGAACCTTAAAGCGCTTGGGATGCGGAATACCGGAACGCCAACCAATCGCCTTCAAGGCTGTTTCACAAAGATGATACAGAAAACTTATGCTGCTTTTGGCTATTTTGAGCCAATACCGAGATGTTGATGCCGGAATCTACTGATCTTTTCCGGTCGATTGTTTACCTCCAATATCTATGTCATGACGCTTAAACTTCCAGTATTCCTTCTTGCCATTGCCGCCCTTCAATCCTGTACAGGCAACAATAATCCGAAAAGCTTGAAGGACAGCCTTCAAAAAAGAGACGCAACAATTGCTCTTCTCCAGCAGCAGCTGAAGGCGAAGGATGATAGTCTCAACTTGCTGAAAAAGGCAGCCGACAGCACAATTGCCCTTCAGGATACAGGGGTTTATAACCCGGCTTTGGTTGGGCTTTGGTCGGTGAAGATGCAGTGCATAGAAACATCGTGCGATGGCTCTGCTATAGGCGACGTTAAAAACGAGCAGTGGAAATTATCCTACGAAGGAACAAGCCTCATCGCGGAAGCGTACACTGATAAAAAAGTAACACGGGTTTACCGCGGAACACTTAAAAACAACCAGATTGAACTCAAAACCGACGAAGCCTCGGGAAACACGCTCATAACCGTAAGCCTGCAGGAAGGAAGCGGCCAAAACAAGCTGGAAGGCGTGCGTGAAATAGTCCGCGGAGAAGAATGCCGCATTCGGTATTCAGTTAATCTGGAAAAGCTCTAATTGCTGCCTTATGGTAATCCTTTCGGCGATAGACCTCTCCCTTCCCCTGCAAAATCCGGTGATCATATTTTCGCTGGTGCTCTTCATTATCCTGTTTGCACCAATCGTCTTTGACCGCATCAGGATTCCGCATATCATCGGTTTGATCCTTTCGGGTATTTTGATTGGCCCTTACGGCTTTAACCTCCTGCTCAGAGACAGCAGTATTGTGCTTTTCGGAACTGTGGGGCTGCTTTACATCATGTTCACCGCAGCCCTGGAGATCGACATTGAAGAGTTTAAACGAAATAAAGTCAAGAGCCTTGTTTTCGGCCTTTATACCTTTGCCATACCCTTTATCCTCGGAACTATTGCGGCTCATTTCCTGATGGATTTTAGTATCGCAGCCTCTGTGCTAATTGGAAGTATGCTCTCCACTCACACCCTGCTCTCTTATCCCATTGTAAGCAAATACGGAATTGCCAGGAACAGTGCAGTTACGCTGACAGTTGGCGGTACCATTGTTGCCGATGTGCTTGCGCTACTGGTACTCGCGATCGTAACCGGGATGAACAAGGGAGATATCGGGGCTTCTTTCTGGATAAAGCTGGCTATTGGCTGTGCGATATTTGGAGCTATTATTTTTCTTTTGTTTCCACTGATAGCACGCTGGTTTTTCAAGAAAAACGACAATCATGTTTCTCAGTATATTTTCGTGCTGGCCATGGTATTCCTGGGCTCCTTCCTTGCCGAGCTGGCAGGACTGGAACCTATCATCGGGGCTTTCCTCTCGGGATTGGTGCTCAACAGATTTATACCGCACATGTCGCCCCTCATGAACCGGATCGATTTCATCGGGAACGCCATCTTCATACCGTTTTTTCTAATCGGCGTGGGGATGCTGGTGGACATAAGCGTGCTCTACAAAGGGCTGGGAGCAATTGAGCTTGCTGCATTGATGATAACGGTAGCAGTGTCCGCTAAATTCCTGGCTGCTTACATCACACAAAAATCTTTCAAACTAACGCGATTAGACAGGAACCTGATTTTCGGGCTGAGCAACTCCAGAGTGGGCGCAACGCTGGCCATCGTGCTGGTGGGATATAACATCATCCTGATGGAAACCGAAACCGGCGATCCGATCAGGCTTTTGAGCGAGGATGTTTTGAACGGAGCCGTTATCCTGATACTCATAACCTGCATCATCAGCTCCATCACGGTTGAAAAAGCCGCCCGCAAAATCGCCCTCAATGCTGAAAATCTGAACAAAGCAAAGAAAGGCACCGATGGTAAAATATTAATTTCCCTGGCATATGAGGATACGGTAAGCGATATGGTAGATTTTGGGCTGATGCTCAAGGCTCCAAAAAGCGACACTCCAGTCTATGCCTTACATGTAAACCATGATGAAACGAATGGCGATAAAGCCGAGGCGCAGGGGCAAAAAATTCTGAATAAGGCTGTTGTGCATGCCGCAGCAACCGAAAGCCAGCTCATACCGGTAATGCGCCACGACATAAACATCAGCCACGGCATTATCTATTCCATAAAAGATTACTCCATTACCGATGCTGTAATTGGTTTGCACCAAAATGCTGCACAACATTCCTTTTTTGGCCCTACCGCCGAGCCTGTTTTAAGGCGTATCACAGAAACAATCTACATCTATAAGCCTCATCAGCCGTTTAACACTTTGAAGAGGATTGTAGTACTCGTTCCTGAAAAGGCTGAGTTTGAGCCCGGATTCCTGTACTGGCTGCACAAAATAAGCCGGATTGCCCGGGAAGCCGCTCTACCCCTTGCATTCTATGCTGCGCAATCGAGCATCGTGGAAATAAAGCGAGCAATGGAAAACCCGGATGGCACAGCCAAAGTCACCTACAATGAGTTTCGCAACTGGGAAGATTTCCTGATTTTTACACGTGAGCTTAAACCAAATGAATTGTTTGTGATTGTAAGTTCCAGGAAGGGCAATGTATCTTACGATGATCACCTTGAAAAGTTGCCACACTATTTGAGCAACTACTTTACATCAAACAGCTTTATCATTTTATACCCGCGGCAACTCGACAATCAGCAATCTGCCGAAGGGATCCAGCCAATTGACTCTTTGCTCGAAGGTGTGTCGAACCGGATATTTGAGTTTGGGAAAAAAGGAGGCATGTTGCGAAGAAAAGGCGAAAATTAATCTTTTGAACTTTGCCTGTTGCTCATCATACAAGATAATGGATAAACCACCACGTCCGAAACCGCCAAAACTTTTCAACAACCTTTCGCCCACTCCTCAATTCGGAGAAGGATATGGCATGTTCGATGCTATCAAGACAATATTCAACAGGCCGAAAACACTGAAGCCCGGTGCGGAAATCCCTTCGGTAAAAACTGATCTCAAAAGCTATTACTCTAAAAGTCCTTCCGTTATCTGGTTCGGACATTCCTCCTATCTCATCCATGCCGATGGCATCAACATTCTTGTTGATCCGGTGCTAAGCGGACATGCAGCGCCCTTCAGTTTCCAGTTCAAAGCTTTCAATGGTGCCGATGTTTACAAAGTTGCTGATATGCCGAATATCGATTGCCTTATCCTGACGCACAATCATTACGATCATCTCGACCGTGGAGCCCTTAAACTCCTGACAGAAAAAACGAAGGCTTTCGTGATGCCTTCGCAGGTGAGCAAAAGCCTGAAAGGTTTGAACATCCCGAAAGAAAAGATAACTGAACTAAACTGGTGGGAGAGCGCAGAGCTCTCGCCTGAGATCAAGATTACAGCCACACCCGCAAGGCATTTTTCAGGACGCGGATTGAAGAGGAACGGTTCTCTTTGGTCATCGTACGTGTTAGAGATCAAAGGCTACAAATTGTTCCTTGGCGGCGATAGCGGCTACGACACTCACTTCAAAGAAATCGGCGATAAGTTCGGGCCGTTTGATCTGGCGCTATTGGAATGCGGACAGTATAACGTGCTGTGGCCGTACATCCATTCCATGCCGGAAGAGCTCATCACCGAAGCGCAGGAACTGAAAGCAAAAGTTGTGATGCCCGTGCACTGGGGCAAGTTCGCACTATCAAATCACCCCTGGAATGAGCCGGCAGAACGCTTTGTTACCGCTGCGGAAGAGGCTGGCATTGCTTACACAACGCCAAGAATCGGAGAGCCGGTTGTGCTGGATGAAAACTATCCCACAGAACGATGGTGGCAGTAATTAATGTATAATAAAACTCCCATCGCCTCTCCTCGGTCCCATCGTCCTGGTACTGCTGCCGAACTTAGATGGCGACCATCTGAAGCTTAACAGGAAGTAGCGGCTGAGCGGGTTACTCTGCGTTTCGGTATATCCACCATCAGAGTTTAGCGTACGGTTCGGGTTTACGTTCTGGTTGAAAATATCAGCCGCCTGCAAGCGGATCGTCCCGTTCTTCTTTTTGAAGAACTCCTTTTCTATGTATGAATTCACGATGAAAGGATTGTTATTCGCCGCAATGTTAACGCCTCTTACAATGCTCTTGCTGGCATCGTATCCCAAAATATAGCTATCCTTAACTATCACTCTTCCGTCTATGCTGAATGCAGCAGTTGTAGTGCGTGAGTTGAGTGAAGATGGCAAGGTATTGTTCCGTTTGTTGTTGGTAAAGCTGAGCGTTGGGTTCAATTCAAACCACTCAACCGGGTTGATCTGTGTTGTAAACCGCTGGGCAAAATTCCAGGTAGTTGCGAAGTTCTGATTTCCTCTCACCATGGCAACATCGCGGGCATAACCCGCAGATCCGTTTAGCCGCAGCCCATATTTCCGACTAGCAAATGATTTTCCGATACTGTAATTGGTGCTAAGGCTGTAGGCGCCATCAGCATTCAGATATTCTGTAAATTGTTTCGAAACCTGATCTTCAATAGCTGTATACCGATTGGTGATCACCTTTTGATTGGTGACAGTTCCTGTAAGATTAGTCTGGTAACTGAACTTCGAGTTTGCGATGTAGTTGCTGAAGCTTCCGGTAACAGAATGGTTGAAAGAAGCATTCAGGTTCGGGTTACCGATAACCGGATTTAGCGGGCTTGTGTCATCCCGCACCGGCTGGATCTGTGAATAACTCGGCTCCTGCGGATTGCCGTTGTAGTTCAGCGCAAACTGCTTAACACGGGTAAACTGGTATTGAAAACGGAACACCGGCACCACATACATCCGGCTCCTGCTCACAGAAACATTCCTTGATTCTGATGTGCCTTCCAGCAAAGATGGCTGAGCCCTGGCCCCTAAAGAATAACTGGCTTTCTTTCCTGATCCGCCGTAGCGGTAATTCATCACGATGTTGCCGGTTGTAAATGAATAATTGAAAATGTTGCTCAAATCGTTATTCACCTCCGGCACACCGGCAGCATTGATCAGCTCGGTTATTTTGCTGTTATCGTAAATCCTGCGGTTCAGGTTTGTGTTGAAATTGAGGCTGGAATACGTGCCGAGCGGCTCTGTGTAAGTGAGGCTCGCACTGTAAGTAGTAGAGGTATTGTCGTTGGCAATAAGCCTGTGCAGCGGAGTGGCTTTTACAAGATTGCCGTTTGCGTCGTAGTCTTTTATATCCTCATCAGAATCATTGTCGTTATTTTGATCAGACCAACGGTAATCAAACCCGAAGGACATATTACGCCGGTGATTTGCGAAGATGTGCTGATAGCCGAGGTTGAGCCCGAGCCTTGGTGTGTAAGTGGTGCTGTTCTGTGCCCCAACATTCGACTGGTTGTACAAACCGCTCTGAACGTTTGAAGATGTGCTTTCACTCTTTGATTGCGAATAGCTGAGATTCGGCGTTACGGTAAGATAATTCGCACTGTCGATGTCGTATTGAAACCTCCAGTTTAGGTTATGGTTTCCGTTTCCGGAGGCGCTAGTGCCATTTATGAGGCTGTTCAACACGGCATTCTGGTAATTTGCTACGGAAGTTGTGTTGCTGAAAGCATCCCGGTTTGAGTAAGAGTACGAGTAGCTAAGGTCCGATTGCATCTTTTTGTTCAGATTGTCGCTGTGACTTAAGCGGATCGACCCATTTGTACTGGAACCAATCCCACCTGAACCACCGCCAGGCGAGGAAAAAGGAGTGTAACTCTGCATGCCTCCGCTAAAGCCTCCTCCGCCACCGGAATATCCTCCGCCTGAGTCGCCACCTCTGCCTGGCGACATGATGATTACTTGTCCCCCGCCGAAGCCGCCACTACCGCCCGGCATCCCGCTGCCACCAGCATTCAGCGGGCTCTTATTCCAGTTTGAATACATCGCTATCTGCTGATTGCCATTCAAGCGGGTAAGAGATGCTCCCGCCTGATACCTGTCATTTGTGCCTATGCCAGCGTTGAAATTGCCCCTGTTCATAGCCGACTTGTCTGCCTTGGTGGTAATGTTCAGCAACTTACTGGGGTCGCCTTCTTTGATACCGGTTCGTGCAGCCAGATCGCCATAATCATCAACAATCTGGATCTTATCCACTACTTCAGCAGGTAAGTCGCGGATTACAGTTGCAACATCGCCACCTAAATAATCTTTTCCATTAAGCCGTGCCTTTGCAACAGATTGCCCTTGGGCAGTGACAGAGCCGTCTTTATCAACTTCAATCCCCTCCATCTTTTTGATGAGGTCTTCTACGGTTGCATTCTCGCGAACTTTATAATCTGCGGCCCGGTACTCAATTGTGTCGGTTTTATAGGTGATGGTTGGAGTGCCATTCACTACCACATCGGCTAATTGCTTGGGTTCTTCCTTCAATATGATGGGTGCAAGTACCAACCGTGGCACAGCATCATTCTCCAGCCGCTTGATGGTTATTGTTTTAATCCCAAGGCTGCTGATGGTGAGATAAAAAGTAGCCATCTTCACATTTTTGAACACAAAGATCCCATCAGAATTCGATGTTATCTTCAAGGTGTCTTTTGCGGATGTCAGGGTGATCAGCGCACCTGCAACAGTGTTGTCCGCAGTGTCTTTAAGGATGCCGCTTACCTCGCGGGAAGGAAGGGCAGCCGGAGTTGGACGGGAACTAATCGGCGTTTGGGCAATTAGCTTGCCCGATACCAGTACCGCAAGCAGGATAAGGATCTTTTTCATCGAACTTCAGCAACTATGGTTTAACCAGGCTGTATTTTCCCCAAAAGAAAGTTGGGGTCATCATGCTCATCATGTCCGACATACCTCGCGGCATTCCGCCACCGCCACCCATAGTATTCATCACAATGACTCTTTCGCCACCACCGCCACCCGCAGGCGGTCCCTCGCCATTGATGCGAATATTAGACTGCAAACCGTTCAACTTGATATTGTAAGCAAACTCCTTTGAGTTATCCGACAGCCCGAGTGCATCCAGCGGAACTGCCAGCTCATAAGTGAAGACTCCTTTGTCGTCAATCCCTGCCATAGCCTTCACACCATACTCGTTGTAAATCGAAATCAAGCTGTCGGTTACTCCTTTCAAACCAATTACCTTGATTTCCTTCAGGGCAGCAATTTGCCTTTTATTGGATTCAGCCATTGCGGAGTCCATCCTTTTCATCATCTGATCAGGATTTCCCTGCATCTCGATGCGAACGGGTGTACCTGGCGCAGCGCCTGCAGGCCGCGAGAATGTGCGGGAGCCGGAGTTGCCGGGAACGGGAAAGGTAACCCGCGGACCTTCGTTCTCCTTTTTTTTCCCCTCCAGGTTAAATGCAAAGGTGATACCGCCACGCATGATCTTGTTCGTTGTCACCTTGTCGTTCGACTGAACAACGAGGTAGAGGTTTTTGGCATCGTTAGCAATGGTGTAGGACACCATTGTAGCTTTGTTGAATGCCTGAAAGGAAGCCGGCCATTCGGTGGCCTTCCCATCAACTTTCACTTTCTCAGGAGCCAAAACGCCTTTTTCCTGAATATCAGCCAATTTCTGGGCATTAACGCTAAGCCCAAACATGAGCAGCGACGGAGAAAGAATATAGAGTAAATTTAGTCTCATACTTATTAGGTTAAATAATCTTTAATCAGCGGTAAAGCTATCAAGGAGAATTTAAACTAAATGTTAAAGACTGTTAAATGTTAACAGAGATGTTGAGAACGCATCAGGGATGAGCGATCTATAAAGAGGGAAAGACTTGCGAAGTTTTCGAAACTTCGCAAGTCTGAATTGGGGTTAATAGGTTGCCCTGCCGCCGGAAATATCGAATACAAAACCGGTATTGAAGCTGGCTTCTTTCGAAACGATAAATGCAGCAATTGAGGCTACCTCGTCAATGGTCCCAAGCCTGCCCATAGGGATCTTGCTTGTCATATAGTCCATTTGTTCAGGCGATGTATTGTCGTTCATCGCTGTGCGGATAACAGCCGGAGCCAGTCCGTTTACCGTAATACCTGTACCCGCGTATTCCTTGCCGATGCCTTTCACAATCCCGATCACGCCAGCCTTCATCGCCGAATAGCCGACCATAAGCGGATTTCCTTCCTTTCCGGCGATTGAAGCAATCAGCAGTACCCTTCCGTAATTTCTTTTCTCCATTGACATTACAGCGTATTTACAAACGAGGAAAGTGCCCCGTAAATTAACGCCATAGATCTGGTCGAAGGCAGCAGTGCTGTAGTCTGTGATTTTGGTGTTTGTCGGACCTACAATTCCTGCCGAGTTTACTACAACATCAATCTTCCCACACGAAGCTTCCGCAGCTTTGAATGCCCGTTCAACCGATTGTTCATCCGCAACGTCAACCTGATAACCCTCTGCCTCGTAGCCCTCGCTCCTGAATTCAGCTACAGTCTTTTCCAGCCCGGCATGATCAATGTCTAAAAGCACGATGCGCCCACCTTCGCTGGCGATCCGTTTTGCAATTCCTTTGCCCAAACCATCTGCGCCGCCGGCAATAACTGCTACCTGGCCAGCAAATCTCATATCCATATTTTTAAGCTTGTATACATGTTTGTTTTTGAGAGCCGAGACCCTCGATAGTTAGTTCTACCACATCTCCCTCTTTCAGATAAACCGGTGGCTTCATGCCCATCCCAACTCCGGGAGGCGTTCCCGTGAGGATTACATCGCCAGCCTCCAGCGTCATGAACTGCGATAGATAGTGGATGACGAATGCAACATCGAAAACCATAAAGCTTGTGTTTCCAGATTGCATTTTGCTCCCGTTTACCGATAGCTCCATTTTGAGGCCCGAGACATTACTTACTTCATCTTTTGTAAGCAGGTATGGCCCAAGCGGGCTGAAATTATCGCACGACTTGCCCTTCGTCCATTGCCCGCCACGCTCCAGTTGAAAAGCTCGCTCAGAAACATCGTTAGCCACGCAATATCCGGCTACATACGCATCGGATTCCTCGCTACTGTTAAGATAGCGAGCATCTTTACCGATGACTACACCTAATTCCACTTCCCAGTCGGTTTTTTCGCTGTTCCGTGGAATGATAATGTTATCGTAGGGACCAACTACCGTGTTCGATCCCTTTTGGAAAATAATAGGCTCCTGCGGAACAGGCATACCCGATTCTGCTGCATGGTCAGAATAGTTCAATCCAATGCAAATTACTTTCCCCGGACGGCTTACGCACGAACCCCAACGGAAGCTCTCATCCACTTTCGGGAAGAACTCGCCTTTTGAGATCAGCGACTCTAATCGCGAGATTCCGCCATCCTGAAAAAATTTCCTGTCCCAATCGCTGAAAAAAGCTGAAGCATCTCTTCGTACTCCGCCCGCATCAATAAATCCGGGCTTTTCATTTCCTGCCTCTCCAAATCTGATAAGTTTCATATAGAATATTTATGTCTGTATTCAACATCCCGGGAGGGTAACACCTTGCGGGATATTTGTAAAAGTTAAGCGAACCGTATATAAAAGAACAACACCATTGCAGTAACAATAAGCCACCAAATGAAGGGATTGCGCAAGCCCCTCTGCTGATGTCTCTCGTCCAGCGGTAACGATAAACTGGATCTGCTCCAGATGAGCCCTTCCAGTTCGGCAGCTGTCTTTGGCACTCCCGCATAGCTCACCGCCATACAAACTGCCATACAGGTCCAGAACACAATGCCCGTGCGATTATAAAATGGCATATCGGGCCAGATGAGTTGCATGACGATAGACATGGGAACCGTTAAAAGCCCCGCAGTTAAAGCACCGGCGTGAGTAGTGCGTTTTGACAAAGTCCCCATCAAAAACATGGTTGCAATGCCGGGCGTGAACAAACCGTAAGCGTTGAGAAGATATAAAAACACGGGTTTATCCGAATGGCTCATCAGCAGGCTGGTACACATAATCCCAAGCACAACAATGACCGCTCCTGAGATTTTGCCAAACATCACCGATTGGGTTTCGCTTGCGCTTTTCTTGAAATACGGTAAGTAAACATCCATAGTAAGGATGGTGGTGCAGGAGTTTATTGCTCCTGATAAGTGCGACATGATAGCTGCAATCAGCCCCGCCATCACTAGCCCAACTAGCCCGGAAGGTAGCAGGTTCTTTACGAGCGTTGGAAAAACCAGGTCGGCTTTTTCAAGGTTAGGGAACATTTTAGCTGCTACAAGCGCAGGGCCAATGATCATGAACGGGATAATGAACTTCAGGTAATCGGCAAAGACAACGCCCATACGTGCATGCCATTCGCTTTTGGCGGCAAGTGTGCGTTGAACGATAAACTGGTTGGTAGCACAATAAAACACGCTGGTACAAATGGCTCCGCCGAGGTACATGGTCCAGGGAAATGCCGGATCGTTTGCAGGTAGCAGCATGTCCCAGTCTTTTGAAGTGGCAAG
>JAQSWM010000011.1 GCA_029266635.1 Sphingobacteriaceae bacterium
TTAAAATCACATCAAACCGATCCGCGTAAGCCAACTCTTTCTCAGCTTTCTTTATACGTTCCCTCAGCTTCAGTTCACTGTCGGTGCCACGGCCGCGAAGGCGCTCAATCAAAACATCCAGCGAGGGCGGTTGCACAAAAACAGCCAGCGCATCGTCTTCATACTTACGCTTAAGATGCAAGCCGCCTTCTACGTCAATATCAAAAATCACATGCTTGCCCGTCTTCCAAATCCGTTCAATCTCCGAACGTAAGGTGCCGTAAAATGTGCCTGAATAAACCTCTTCGAACTCCACAAATTCTTTCTGCGCAATGCGGTGCAGGAACTCTTCTTTGGAAATAAAGTAATAGTCTTCGCCGTGGCGCTCCGTTCCGCGTGATTGGCGGGTGGTAGCCGAAATAGAAAATGACAGTTCGGGGAAGACATCCAGCAAATGGCGGACTATGGTGGTTTTGCCTGCGCCGGAAGGAGCTGAAAATATGATGAGTTTACCGTTCATTGGGCTGCGGGTTGTGTGGGATGGGTTGTGGGCGGTTCTCGCAACTCACAACGCTCAACACACAACTATAATACGTTCAACAATTGTTCCTTGATTTTTTCGAGTTCTTCTTTCATGCCCACTACCACCTGTTGTATCTGTGCGTCGTTGGCTTTTGAGCCAAGAGTATTAATTTCTCTTCCTATTTCCTGGGAGATGAAGCCGAGCTTTTTGCCGTTCGCGTCGGGCGATTTGAGGGTTTGCAGAAAATAATCGCAATGGCTGCGCAGCCGGATTTTTTCTTCCGTGATATCTAATTTTTCGATGTAGAAGATCAGCTCCTGCTCGAAGCGGTTTTCGTCGATATTTTCTTTCCCAACAAATTGCTCCAGGACCTGGTTAATACGTTCGCGGATCTGCGGGATACGGTTCGGGTCCTGGGTTTCAACTCTTGTAAGCGCTTCCAGAATATTGTTGATCCGTAGCACCAGGTCTTGCTGCAACACTTTCCCCTCGTCTTCCCTGAACTTCTGGAATCCGGTCATTGCCTGGCTGAAGATGCCAAACAGTTGCTTCCACTCTTCCTCGGAGACCGTATCTTCTTCGTAGCGGATCACATCCGGAAAGTTCAGTGCCAGTTGTAATAAGTTGCTTCCGGTATCGCCCAGCTCATCCGCCGCAGAGCGAAGCAGCTTGTAATATAATTTTAGCAGGTTTTGGTTGATCGATGCCGTTTTTGCATCGCCTTCGGCATACTCAGCGTTTAAACTGACATTTACTTTTCCCCGCTCAATTTGCTTGCTGCACTCATTGCGGATCAGCAACTCTTTATCTGAAAATGACTTAGGAAGTTTAAGTGATAGCTCCAGGAATTTGCTGTTGAGAGATTTGATCTCTACGGTATATTTTGCCTGTGCAAAGTCGCCGGTGGCAATTCCATAGCCGGTCATGGATTTAATCATGGGCAAAGATATAATTTATTGATTTATGGCTGCCGCCAATCTGAGGGAATCTGCGAGCCCTCTTGCTTAATTTTCTCCCGCTGATTTCGCTGATTTTCGCAGAATCTGTCAGCGCTGATCTGCGTAATCTGCGGGATGTTAAAGTCTCTGCTCCCGCTGATCTCGCTGATTTTCGCAGAATCTATCAGAGTACATCTGCGTCATCTGCGGGACAACTTCAACTTTCCTAATCCAGGCAACTTTTTCCTGCAAACCCCTGCTCTTGCACCCGAAATATCTATCCCTTTTCCGTACCTTTGCGCACAAAATCCCACTCTTTGCATGAAGCTGAATGTAGATTATCAGGAAAAATTTGAGTCCCGCCATATTGCTCCTAATCAGCAGGAAACTGCTAAAATGATCCAAACAATTGGAGTAAATTCTCTCGATGAACTGATCGAACAAACAGTTCCGGCAGCAATCCGGCTGAAAAACGGGCTCAATCTTCCGCCGGCAAAGAGCGAAGCTGATTATCTCGCGGCATTGAAAAACGTAGCATCTAAGAACAAGGTTTACAAATCATACATCGGTCAGGGCTACTATGACGTAAATGTGCCGGCTGTAATTCAGCGAAACATCCTCGAAAATCCGGGTTGGTACACACAATATACACCGTATCAGGCGGAGATTTCGCAGGGACGTTTGCAAGCCTTGCTGAATTATCAAACCATGGTTATTTCCCTAACCGGGATGGAAATTGCCAACGCCTCTTTGCTCGATGAAGGCACCGCAGCGGCAGAAGCCATGTTCATGCAGTACAGCCTTCGCAAAAACAATGATGCAAAAGTGTTTTTTGTATCTGAGGAAGTATTCCCGCAAACTATCGACATTCTAAAAACCCGTTCACAACCTTACGGTATAGAAATACAAATCGGCGATCACCGCACAGTCGAGCTGAGCGAATCTATGTTCGGTGCAATCGTTCAGTATCCCGCTGCAAGCGGAGAAGTATTTGACTATGCAGAATTCGCGGCTAACGCTCACGAAAAAGGAATTAAGCTTACGGTAGCTGCTGATCTTCTGAGCCTTGCACTTTTAACTCCTCCGGGAGAATGGGGCGCCGACATTGTGGTAGGTACCAGCCAGCGCTTCGGTGTGCCGATGGGCTTCGGCGGTCCGCACGCAGCTTACTTCGCGACCAAAGAAGAATACAAACGCTCAATGCCCGGACGAATCATTGGTGTAACGATAGACTCAGCCGGCAACTATGCACTACGGATGGCTTTGCAAACCCGCGAGCAGCATATCCGCCGCGATAAGGCAACCTCAAATATCTGCACAGCACAGGCTTTATTAGCAATCATGGCTGGAATGTATGCCTCTTACCACGGGCCTAAAGGCATCCAGGCGATTGCCGAGCGGGTGCATGGCTTGTCAGTGTTGCTATCACAATCACTAGAAAGCCTCGGATACAAACAGGCAAACGCCGCATTTTTCGATACGATAAAAGTCGAGCTGGCGGACCTGGTTTCTTCAATACATTCAGAATGCCTGAACAACGATATCAATCTAAACTACCAGGATTCTCTGGCGACTATTTCACTTGATGAGACTACTTCTCCCGAAGACGTCAAAACTCTTGTGCGCATCTTCGCGAAGGTGAAAGGCAAAACCTTGAGTGATGTTGATTTCGCAGGAATTCAGGCAGCTTTAGAGACCAATATCCCGCAAGCACTGCAACGCACATCAGAATATTTAACGCATCCGGTATTTACATCGCATCATTCGGAGCATGAGATGTTGCGCTACATCAAATCGCTAGAAGCTAAGGACCTTTCGCTTTGTAATTCCATGATCCCGCTTGGCTCCTGCACCATGAAGCTGAACGCAACTACTGAGATGGTTCCGATTACGTGGGCAGAGTTTAGTAAACTGCACCCTTTTGCGCCAACAGATCAAACCGGCGGTTACATGCAGATCTTTAGCGAACTAAATGACTGGTTGAGCGAAATCACCGGCTTTGCAGCGATGAGCCTCCAGCCTAACGCCGGCGCTCAGGGTGAATATGCGGGGTTGATGGTGATCAGGGCTTATCACCAGGACCGCGGCGATCATCACCGAAATATTGCGCTAATCCCATCCTCTGCTCACGGCACAAATCCCGCTTCTGCGGCTATGGCCGGAATGAAGATTATCGTGGTAAAGTGCGATGAACGTGGGAATATCGATGTGAATGATCTGAGGCTTCGGGCTGAAGAGAATAAAGACAACTTATCTTGCCTGATGGTTACTTATCCATCTACGCACGGTGTTTTCGAGGAATCCATCATCGAGATCTGCGAAATTATACATCAAAACGGCGGACAGGTTTACATGGACGGCGCCAACATGAATGCGCAGGTTGGGCTTACCAGTCCGGCGAATATTGGCGCAGACGTTTGTCACCTGAACCTGCATAAAACATTCTGTATTCCGCACGGCGGCGGCGGTCCGGGCATGGGGCCGATTGGTGTTGCCAAGCACCTGGTGCCGTATTTACCAGGGCATGCGGTTGTGCAGATTGGCGGAGCGAAATCGATTCCTGCAGTTTCGGCAGCACCTTGGGGTTCCGCTTCTATCTTGCTGATCTCACATGCCTACATCGCGATGATGGGCGCAGAGGGTTTGACCAACGCAACTAAATATGCCATACTGAATGCGAACTACATAAAAGCAAGACTAGAGAATCACTATCCGGTTCTGTACTCAGGTGTTAATGGCCGTTGCGCACACGAAATGATTTTGGATTGCCGTGCATTCAAAAATTTCGGCATTGAGGTAACTGACATCGCCAAACGGCTAATGGATTATGGCTTCCACGCACCTACCGTTTCTTTTCCGGTTGCGGGAACGCTCATGATTGAGCCAACTGAATCTGAGCCTAAACATGAACTTGATCGCTTTTGCGATGCGATGATTGCCATCCACGAGGAAATAGATGCGGTGGAAAAAGGCACATCCGACAAAACAAACAATCCGCTGAAAAATGCGCCCCATACTGCTGCTGTAGTAACAGGAAATGATTGGGATCGTCCATACGATCGACAAAAAGCGGCATTTCCGCTGCCTTACGTGGCGGAGCATAAGTTCTGGCCTTCAGTTGGCAGAGTGAATGATACTTACGGCGACCGCACGTTGATTTGCGCCTGTCCGCCGATTGAAGAATACGCAGAAGCTTAGTAACTGACGCTTCGGAAGAAGGGTTTTTTATTGAAGACAGTTTGCTACCACGAATATAAATGCGGTTTTAGTGGCATTTGATGTATTTTTGATAACTTAAACCAACTTACATATCTACATAACATGCCGTTACCGTTGTGGTACCTAATCTATGCGCACGCTCAAAAAATCGCCATCGGCATAAGCTCATTTAAACTCACAGGTTACGCTTCCTTGCCGCTGTTAGGCCATATTCAAACACCGTATCCATACATATTTTCAATCCTTCTTTTTGGAATTGTGGTTGCCCTTGGAATTTTCTTTTGGAACAGGGAGCTCCGGCGACAGGTGAACCTAAAAACAATAGCTCTTCAAAACGAGAATTCACAAAGACATGAGGCGGAGCAGAAACTTGAGCTTGCTGTGGAGGCTGCCGGGCTGGGAACCTGGCACTGGGATGTTGCGACCGGCAATCTGGAGTTCAACGAGCGCTGGGCAAAGATGCTAGGTTACGAGCTCCAGGATATCCCGACCAACAATAGCGATTGGACAACGTTAGTTCATCCTGAAGACGTCGCCAACCTCAACACTTCGTCAGAAGAACTAATAAACGGGCATGCATTGTCCAACTCGATTGCATATCGCCTAAAAACTCAAGGCGGCAAGTGGAAGTGGATTTTATCCGTGAGAAAAGCGGTTAGCCGGGATGCCAGTGGGATAGCCGAGCGCATTGCCGGGATCCATGTAGACATAGATGTAATTAAAGGCAAGGAAAATGAGTTGAACGCAGTCTCCAAAGAACTCATAAAAAAGAACATCGAGTTAGAAAAGTTCGCCTACATCACGTCTCACAATCTCCGGGCACCAGTTGTTAACTTAAAAAGCCTTACGGATATTTATGAGGAGGTAAATGCCGATGAAGCTACGGCTAAAGATATTTTCGCTAAAATCCGCCAGTCTGTAAACCGGCTAGATTCCACTCTAAACGATCTGATTGAAATTGTATCAAGCAAAGGCGGCGAGAAAGTAAAGCGTGAATACCTGCACCTTGAAACAGAGTTCAAAGCTGTGATGGAGAGTGTAGAAAATCAGCTTTCAGAAGCAGGTGCCAACATACAATACGATTTCTCGGAAGCAGAAAACATCTATTTCTCCAAACGATACCTGCACAGTACGCTCATTAATCTGTTGACAAATGCAATCAAATACAGATCATTGGGAACAACTTTGGAAATCCGCCTGAAATCTTATCCCCACAAAGATTTTATCTACCTAAATTTCTCGGATAATGGCATCGGCATAGACCTGGAAAAGTATAGCCAGAAAATTTTTGGGCTATATCAGCGTTTCCACTTAGACAGAGACGGAAAAGGTATGGGATTGTACATTATCAAATCGCAAATCGAAGCTTTAGATGGTAAAATCAAAGTGGAAAGCGAGGTTGATAAGGGCACAACTTTCAAGATACTATTTCACAACCCTCCCGCCTAAAAAATCACACTAGTGCAATAAATCAAGAATGAATGTTTAAACATGTATTCTTAATAGTACTTTTGTAGAGAAGATAAACAATACATGAAAAAAACTATTGCAATTTTAGGTTTAGCAGCACTTTTCTTTTCAGCATTCACGCCGAAAAAAGCCGACACATTTACTGTAGACACAGAGAAATCAACAATTGAGTGGATTGGCAGGAAAGTTACCGGTCAGCACAATGGCGTTATAAAAATTAAAAACGGATCGTTAGTTTACAACGGCAATTCGTTAAAAGGCGGCACTTTCGCTATAGATATGAACACCCTTGTCGCCACAGACGGTAGCGGCGCAAACTTGTTGAATCACCTGAAAAGCCCTGATTTTTTCGATGTGGCCAACAGTCCTGTCTCTACATTCGTGATAACTAAAGTTACTTCTGCCGGACAGGACAAGGTAAATATCACCGGAAATCTAACTATCAAAGGAATTACACAGCCGCTCACATTTCCTGCAGCAGTTAAAAAACAGGGAAATAATGTAGTTGCGGTAGCAAAAGGCGTAAAAGTAGATCGCACAAAATATGACATCCGCTATGGATCAAAGAGCTTCTTTGACAGCATAGGCGATAAAGCGATTGATGATGAATTTGAGTTGTCGATCAATCTGCTTGCAAAGAAATAGGTTTGGTTGAGTAGAAGGGCATGCAGAAATGTATGCCTTTTTTTATGCTTCTATTATCGAAAAAGAACCTTCTTCAAACTGCACTTTTCCGATCGGCTTGCTCTTGGCATGATAAAATAAACAGGTCCAGCCTTCCTCGGCAGCCCGTTTGCCATACTCCACCCGCAGCTCCATCGCCCTGCGACCATCAAAATCATACTTAGCAATGAACTTCCTGAGCAGTTGCTCCGGCTCCGGCAAAATATCTCCGCCGTAGAAAACAGCCACCTCACCTTCTTTGACCAAAAAAACCTGGTGATACTCACAATGCCCACCCGTTAATTCATAGCTGATCTCATTCGTGAGCTGTCCGCTACCCTCAACAAAAACCAGGTTTCCGCTGCGTTGAAGCACATCGAATATTTCAGTTTTGTACGATTTGGATGGCTTGCTATACGCGGTTTCCCACTCGCCTCTTTGCACAACGTATTCGGCATTCGGAAAGCTGAGCTGCCATTGCCCATCCTTCTCATACACCATCCCACCCGAATGGTCGAAATGCAGGTGCGACATTAGCACCAGGTTTACATCTCCAGGATTGTATCCCGCTTCACGGATATTTCGGCGGATCATCAGCTCGCCAGATTCATCTTTGTATCCCAGCCCTGCATCAAAAACTACCAACCCTGATTTAGTCTCAAGCAAAAAAGGCTGTACGTAAATAAACAGCGAAGCCGGACGGCTTTTTGGATCATCCGTAGCCGGATTAAAGGGGATAAACTTTTTTGAAGTATCTACAGAAAAGGAGCCTTCGTACAGAGCAAACGTTTTCACAGATGTGGATGTTTTTAGTGGCTGGATGTTAACCGGTTAACATTTGGGCTGATGAAATCAGTTCAATTAATGCCTATATTTACCAATTAAAAGCAGCAAATATATGCAAAAAAGGTGGGTGGAACGGGAGGCAGAAAACCAGGAGGCAATAGCCGATTTGCAAGACTGCCTGCAAGTAGACCAAGTGCTTGCCACCCTCCTCGCCAAACGCGGCGTTACCTGCTTTGACGAGGCGAAGAGCTATTTCCGCCCAAGCCTCGGCCACCTGCACGACCCATTTTTAATGCAGGATATGGAACGGGCCGTTCTGCGAATTGAAAAGGCGATAAATGCTGGAGAACGTGTGCTGATTTACGGCGATTATGACGTAGATGGCACCACATCGGTAGCTCTCGCTTACAGCTTCTTCAGAAAGTATTTGCGGAACATAGACTTCTACATTCCCGACAGGTACAAGGAGGGATATGGAATTTCGACTGCAGGAATTGACTTTGCAGCCCAGCACCATTACACATTAATAATCGCTCTCGACTGTGGGATCAAGTCGGTTGACAAGGTTGCTTACGCGAAAGACCTCGGAATAGATTTTATCATTTGCGACCATCACCTTCCGGGAGATGCTTTGCCCGATGCTTATGCAGTTCTTGACCCGAAACGAAAAGATTGTGAGTATCCTTATAAAGAACTTTCGGGATGCGGGATTGGCTTTAAGCTGATTCAGGCTTTCGCTCAGAAAAACGATATCGATTTCAGCGAAATAAGCTGCTACCTTGATCTGGTAGCCGTTAGCATTGCTTCAGATATTGTTCCAATAACTGGTGAAAACCGCACCATCGCCTGGTTTGGTTTAAAGAAACTGAACACCGAGCCTTGTAACGGGCTGGCTGCACTCATCGAGGTAGCAGGCAGAAAAGAAAACTACAGCATTTCGGATATTGTGTTCGCAATTGGCCCACGCATCAACGCTGCCGGCCGCATTGATGATGCAAAGCACGCTGTGAACCTGCTTATCGCGGATAACGCAAACTCAGCCCGGGATAGGGGGATGCTAATCAACCTTAAAAATACCGAGCGAAAAGAGCACGATATTTCAATCACCGAGCAAGCGCTTGCGATGATCCAGGCTGATTCTTCTCTTTTAAACAGGAAGACAACGGTCCTTTTTGACCAAAACTGGCACAAAGGCGTAATCGGCATTGTGGCATCGCGGTTAACGGAAAAATATTATCGTCCAACCATTGTCCTGACCAAATCAAACGATCATGTTGCAGGCTCGGCACGTTCGGTAACAGGTTTTGACCTGTACGAAGCATTGAGCTCATGCAGTGATCTGCTCGAACAGTTTGGGGGGCACAAATACGCAGCAGGCTTGACTATGAAGCCGGAGAATGTACCGGCGTTTCAGCAGAAGTTTGAAGAGATTGTATCAAGCACTATTCCCGATGAGCTGCTGATCCAGGAGATCCTAATAGATGCAAATCTTAATTTCAAGAATATCACACCAAAGTTCCTTCGCATTCTCAACCAGTTTTCGCCGTTCGGCCCGGGGAACATGGCTCCGGTTTTTTTAAGTAAAAGCGTGTATGTAAGTGGTTCAGCCTCGTTGGTGGGCAACAATCACCTTAAAATGTGTGTCAAGCAGGACGATTCGGCAACTTTCGACTGCATTGGTTTCGGGCTGGGAGACTATATTGTTCACGTCAACAAAGGTGTTCCTTTTGAGATGTGCTATACCATAGAAGAGAATGTGTGGAAGGATAGAAAAACGGTTCAACTGAACATTAAAGGCATACGTACAATTGTGTAACAGATGATTCTAAAAGCAGAAAACCTAGTCAAAAAATATAAACAGCGCACAGTTGTAAACAACGTCTCTTTCCATGTATCGCAGGGAGAGATCGTTGGTTTGCTAGGGCCTAATGGAGCCGGCAAAACCACTTCCTTTTACATGATTGTGGGATTGATCAAGCCGAACGAAGGCCACGTTTTCCTGGAGGACGAGGATATAACCGAAGACCCGATGTACCGCCGTGCACAAAAGGGGATTGGTTACCTGGCGCAGGAAGCTTCTGTGTTCAGAAAGTTGAGCGTGGAAGACAACGTAAAGGCAGTTCTTGAAATGGGCAAGCTGAGCAAGCACGAACAGAAAGAGAAGCTTGAGATATTGATTGACGAGTTTAGCCTTCATAAAGTGCGCAAGAACCGTGGAGACCTGCTTTCCGGAGGCGAGCGCCGACGCACGGAGATTGCCCGAGCACTTGCCGCCGACCCAAACTTCATCCTCCTTGACGAGCCGTTTGCCGGCGTTGACCCTATCGCTGTTGAAGAAATCCAGTTTATCGTGGATAAACTTAAAACCCGGAACATCGGCATCCTGATCACAGACCACAATGTTCAGGAAACCCTTTCCATCACCGATCGGGCCTACCTCCTCGCCGAAGGCAAAATCATGCTCACGGGCACGCCTCCGGAGATTGCAGAGAACGAAATGGCACGGAAATTTTACCTCGGGCAGAACTTCGAGCTACGCAAAAAGAAGGTATCTTAGCCAAGAACCCATCCTACCTATGCCAATTGTAAATTCCATTTTTAACTGGATAATGAAAAAGCGCATCCACCAGATTGAGCTTTTTATAAAATATCCGGAAGACGTTCAGGAAGAATGGTTTCAGCATCTTATCTCTACTGCCCAACACACCGAGTGGGGCAGAAAATATCGCTACGACTCTATTTTTACACAAACGGAATTCAAGAACAGAGTTCCGGTACAAAATTACGATACACTTAAACCCTATATCGAGCGTATGCTGCGGGGCGAGCAAAATGTGCTTTGGCCGTCGGAAGTGCGTTGGTTTGCAAAATCATCGGGCACAACCAGCGACCGCAGCAAATTCATCCCGGTAACGGATGAATCGTTGGAAGAGTGCCACTACAAAGGTGGCAAAGACCTGCTCTCAATCTACTGCAACAATCGGCCGGAGGCTAAGATATTTACAGGCAAATGCCTGGTGCTTGGAGGCAGCCATCAGATCAACCAGCTGAATGAAGAATCTTTTTACGGAGACCTTTCCGCTGTACTTATCAAGAATCTGCCGATGTGGGCAGCCTTTTACCGCACTCCCGACCCTTCCATCACCCTGCTCGAAAACTTTGAAGAGAAAATTGAAAAAATTGCCCGGGCTACCATTGATGTGAACGTAACCAATCTTTCAGGTGTGCCAACCTGGAACATTGTCCTAGCCAAGAAAATACTTGAGATGACCGGCAAGAAGAACCTGCTGGAAGTTTGGCCAAATTTGGAATTGTATTTTCATGGTGCAGTAAACTTCACTCCGTATCGCGAACAGTTCAGGCAACTCATCCCATCAGATGACATGTACTACCTGGAGACGTACAATGCGTCGGAAGGATTTTTTGGCATTCAGGACCAGGTAAAATCTGAGGAAATGCTGCTAATGCTTGATTACGGAATTTTCTACGAGTTTATCCCGATGGAAAACCTGGAGGATGAAAATCCTGCAACACTCAGTCTGAACGAAGTAGAACTGGAAAAAAACTACGCAATTGTAATATCTACCAATGCTGGTTTGTGGCGATATATGATTGGCGATACTGTAAAATTTACGTCCTTATCGCCATATCGCATCAAAATCACGGGCCGTACCAAGCACTTTATCAATGCGTTTGGAGAAGAAGTGATCATAGACAATGCGGAACGGGCACTTCAACAAGCTTGCGCTAAAACGGGAGCCGTGATACGCGACTACACTGCCTGTCCGGTTTATTTCAAAGGAGATGAGGCCGGGGCTCACGAATGGATTATTGAATTTGAATTGGCTCCATCCTGCATTGAAGATTTTACGGATGTTATGGATAGCACCCTACGCGAAATAAATTCTGATTACGACGCCAAACGCTTCAAAGACCTTGCACTCCGCAGGCCGTTAGTGCGTGTGGCGCCAAGTGCTACGTTTTTCAACTGGATGAAAACCCGTGGCAAGCTAGGCGGGCAGAATAAAGTTCCACGCCTCGCAAATAACCGGGAATACGTGGACGACATTCTGAAGCTGATGGAAATCTAGGCGTGCGTGGTTGCCTTTCGCTTTTGCGGGAACATCAGGGATGCCACGACACTGACCGTTAAAATCAGCACTATTATTAGAAGCGAATGCGTAGTGGTGAAGCCCCATTCCGCAAGCCAGTGATGTCCCAGCATCTTGATCCCAATGAAGATCAAAAGGAAAGATAACCCAGTTTTAAGGTAATGGAACTTGTGTATCACATTTACCAGCAAAAAGAACATTGACCGCAGTCCCAAGATGGCAAAGATGTTCGAAAAGAACACAATGTAAGGATCTTTGGTAATGGCGAAAATTGCAGGAATGGAATCCACAGCAAATATCAGATCCGTAAATTCTACGATGAGCAGAACCAGGAACAGCGGCGTGATGTATCTGTGCCCATTTCTTCGCACAAAGAAACTATGCCCCACAAACTCTGGATGCACTCTGAAGTATTTTGAGGCAAGCTTTACAACCTTATGATTCTTAGGGTCTATTTTTTCTTCATGGTTACGGTTCAGGAACATCATAATCCCTGTATAAACAAGAAAAGCTCCGAACACATACATGATCCACTCGAAGCGGCTTATTAAAGTAGCGCCTAAGAAGATGAACAGAAAGCGCATCACAATTGCACCAATTATCCCCCACACCAGCACCCGATGGTAATATCTCTCATTCACGCCAAAGGCGGTAAAAATGAGGACCATTACAAAGATATTATCAACAGAAAGGGCGTATTCAATCAAATACCCGGTGATAAACTCTAAAGCCAGGTTCTGGTTATAGATGTGTGTGCTTTCAGCGAAGTGCCCGGGAATGAGCGTAATATTATGGAGATTCTTTTGGGTAACTGCCTCTAGTTCGGCGTAGTTGGTTATGTTATGCAGTATCTGTCCCTCCGTGAGCAGGATGAAGTAAAAACCTATAGCAAATGCAACCCACACGGCACTCATAATGGCAGCTTCTTTGAAGCTTACCACGTGTTCGTTCTTGTTGAACACACCCAGGTCTATCGATAGCATCAGCACGATGAACAATATAAAACCGGCGAAAAACAGCAATTCGTTAGACATCTCCTACTTTTTACGTTCAGTTGTAAATCGCACTAACTGCTCAAGCCCCGTGCGTGATTCGTGCTCCGGAAATGTATTCAGTATTTCGAAGGCTTCTTCCTGATAGCGGTGCATCTGCATCTCGGCGTAAGCCATGCCGCCACTGTTTCTTACAAAATGTATTACCTCGGCAACTTTGTCCATTTCTTCATTATGGTTTTTAACCAGGTTGATAATCCGGTGTTTCTCCGCACGCGAAGCTTTACTCAGCGAATAAATCAGTGGCAATGTAATTTTCTTTTCTTTAATATCAATGCCCAGAGGCTTGCCCACGTCATCAGTTCCAAAATCAAAGAGATCATCTTTTATCTGGAACGCGATGCCGGTTTTCTCTCCGAACATGCGCATACGTTCAACCGCCTCTTTGTCGGCACCGGCAGAGGCGGCACCACAAGCACAGCATGACGCAATTAATGATGCTGTTTTTTGCCTGATCACCTCATAATACACCTTCTCGTCAATGTCAAGTTTCCGAGCCTTTTCCATTTGCAGAAGCTCGCCTTCGCTCATTTGCTGTACGGCTTCACTTACGATTTTCAGCAATTGAAAATCGTCGTTGTTAATGGAAAGCAATAAGCCTTTGGCAAGCAAAAAATCGCCTACCAACACGGCTATTTTATTTTTCCAAAGCGCATTCACCGAAAAAAAGCCACGGCGCTCGTAGGCATTGTCCACCACATCATCATGTACCAATGTGGCAGTATGCAGCAGCTCGACCAGGGCTGCACCGCGGTGAGTAGCTTCCCTGATGCCACCGCAAAGGCTTGCAGCAAAAAAGACAAACATCGGCCGGATTTGCTTCCCTTTACGTTTAACGATATAATGAGTTACACGGTCAAGAAGCGGCACGGAACTTTTCATGGAGTCTTTGAACTTCTCTTCAAACACGTCCAGTTCTGCTGAAATTGGGTGCTTTATCGTATTAAGGTCTAACATTCAGGCGCAACACCATTGCTGATGTAGGTTTTTGCAGCAAACATAGCTCAAAAATGTTGAAATACAGCGCCTGAACAGCCATTCGCACCATTTCTTATATGTAATTCCGCACCACCATTTCCAACTGCCCCACGGGCACCACGCCCGATTGCCTCCACCTGGGCTGGCCTTCTTTGAACAGGATGAGCGTTGGCACTCCCTGAATGCCAAAAGCAGAGGCCGCGGCAGGGTTTTTATCTACGTCCACTTTCAGGATGGTAGCCTCCTCGCCCATCTTCTTTTTCAGCTCGTCTAAAATCGGAGCCATTGTTTTACAGGGACCGCACCAGGTTGCAAAAAAATCGACCAGCACAGGCTTGCCCGAGTTTATTATTTCGTTGAAACTTGCCATACAATTACCAACACCACAGGCAGTAAAGAGTTTATGAAAAGACAGAGATGTTTATGTAAATTTTGATAGTTTTGCAATCCTTTTTCAGGGAGAGTTGTCCGAGTGGTTTAAGGAGCACGCCTGGAAAGTGTGTATACTTCAAAAGGGTATCGAGAGTTCGAATCTCTCACTCTCCGCTAAAAGCCGTTCTAATCAGAATGGCTTTTTTCATTAATTACAAACCGGCGCTCCTCCGTTTTCTATCGGCATCGAGATATAAGGGATATCAAGATTCATCCCCCTCGTCAACAGGAACGTTCCAGCAAACAGATAAAGCACAGAAATAGCCAGTGCGGGGATCCGAAATTTTCTGAAAAACAATGGTAGAAATGAAGCAAAAAGAAGCAAGGGCGTAGTGCCGAGCCCAAAAAAGAGCATGAACTTCCCTCCTGCTAACGCCGAACCCGAGTTCAAAGATGCTGCCATTGCCATATAAACCATCCCGCAAGGCAAAAGCCCGTGCAAGGCCCCGGCAAAGAATCCGCCGTAAGGCTTGGCGAGCCACTTGCCCAGCATTAACGCAATGGGCGCCACAGCCCTCTGCTGAAATCGTGAAAAGCGGCTAGACTTTTTGCCCGAGAAGTGTGAAAAGGCTATCGCGATGAGCAACACCCCTGTTATAAGGCTAAGCATCCGCTGTAAGCCGATAATATTCAGCCCTTGCCCAATCAGGCCGGCGGCTAGCCCAAACACCGAATAGGTTATGATCCTGCCCAACTGATACAGCATGCGCTGCAGCAGGGCCAGCCACCCGTTTCCACCAAACGGAAGCGCCATAACCAGTGGGCCGCACATGGCTACGCAGTGCAAGCCACCAAACAAACCGGTAAAAAAAGCGAGGGCTTCGTAGCTCACGGCATTTCAATTTCGGTTTCGAACAGATAATCTTTGCCTTTGGCAGTATATTGAATGCGCATCATCCACCTGCCCGGCTCTAACTGCCCTTTCGCAATTTGTACCTTTCGGTCTTCATCTGTGAAACCATTCATCATTTTGTCCATGTGATAATCAGATGGGCGCCTGAAAAGCATCTGATATTTAACCGGAACAGGAAAAGTTATAATGATTCCATATTCATTCACCACAATGGCGGGTATTACTTCGTCATCTATTGCATTCTGTTTGAGCTGATAATCCTTGTTGAAGTTCTGCCCTTTTTCGTAGTAATCGTTTTCGATCAGAGCATCATCCCCGTTCCGCATAATCATGATGGCGCCAAGGCTCACAATAAATATCATGAACAACACCATCCCGATAATTAACTTTTTTCCCCAGTTCATTTTATTAGAGATTAGGTGGCGCAATAAAAGTGGTTTCCGTTTTGCTGATGATTTTCCCTTCGGAAGTAATGTTTAAGCCGATATCAGATTTATATTTTTTGATAGAGGCCCGAGGCCTGATAATGAAGAATGTCAGCTTCACGCTCTCGCCTTTCGCGATGTCGGTTGCCCGATTGATGTACTGGATCTTCGCATCCTTTTCGGGAAGTTTGATTTCGAACGACATTGTTCCGGGCGTTTTATTCACCAGCTCAATGTTGTAGAGATTGCTCACTGTACCATCATCACGAAGCTGATACAAAGTGCCCGCCGCCCGCAAAACCCGGGCTTCAATATCCGACCGCCTCACCAGCAATGTAACAAGTGTTCCAAACAAGATCAGCAGTATTGCGGCATAAGCGTACACCCTTTTGTTCAGCTTGAATGGTATTTTCGCAACAATTTGCTCTTCAGATTTAAAGCCGATGAGCCGTGTGGGACGATTAGTTTTTTCCATCACCATATCGCAGGCATCTATGCAGGCTGTGCAGTTAATACATTCCATTTGGGTACCCTGGCGGATGTCTATCCCGGTAGGACAAACCTGAACACACAAGCCGCAATCAACACAGTCGCCAAGAGGTGCAATTTCGAACTTAGTGATATGCCCTCGCGGCTCGCCCCGTTCATAATCATATGCAACCACCAGTGTAGACCTGTCTAATAAGACTTCCTGCAAACGGCCATACGGACAAATGGTGGTACAAACGATCTCTCTCAGGCGGGCAAAGACGAGGTAAAACAGTGCTGTAAAAACGGTAATTGAGATAAAACCGGAAATGTGTTCTACAACCGGCTCAAAGACGATCTTTAACAATGCCTCCAGCCCTATGATGTATGACAGGAAAACATTTGCTATTAAAAACGAAATAGCCACAAAGATGGTGTGCTTCAAGGTTTTCTTGAATACCTTTTCGGGGCTTAGCGGTGCCGCATTCAGCTTTCTCTGTTGCTGTGCATCGCCTTCTATCCAGTATTCAATTTTGCGGAAAACCATTTCCATGAAGATGGTCTGCGGGCAAGCCCAGCCGCACCAAACCCGCCCCAAAACCACGGTGAAGAGCACGATAAAAACCATAAGGGAAAGCAGTGCAAACGCAAACAGGTAAAAGTCCTGCGGCAGGAACACCACTCCGAAAAACACAAACTTGCGTTCAAGTACATTTAGCAGAATGAGAGGTTCGTCGTTAATTTTCACGACAGGGCCTGCAAACAGCAATCCAAGCAGAAAATAGCTTACTATGCTCCTGTACCTATAGAGTTTCCCCTTAATTAGCTTGGGATAGATCCATTTCCTGGCATCTGCAGAGCTGCCCGCTACCTCTTTCGCCTTCGCACCTGTCACTGTTGCCATTGCCATCTGTTACCCTCCTTTTTGTCCCTGCGGAGCTTTCGGATTTGGCGGATTTGTGCCCTGCAATGAAAGCACAAAGTTTGTAGCGTCAGAGATCTGTTTAGGAGTCAGCTTCTTCTCCCACGAAATCATCCCCTTCTCCGGAACCCCGTATTTTATTGTTTTGAATATATCACCCACTTTGCCGCCGTGCAGCCAAAACTCGTCTGTCAGATTCGGCCCAACCAGCCCCTGACCTTTGTCTGCATGGCAAGCCACACAGTTTTCAGCGTAGATTGCCTTACCGGATGCAATCACCCCAGGATCTTTGCTTTCTTTTACAGAACTTTCATCGATGTTATTTGCAGAGGTAGCCAGGAAAGCGGCACGTTCTTTAGCTGCAACCTGCATTTCAGCAACATATTCCTGCTCCTGCATTTTGCCATATCCCAGCACGTGATAGTACATCAGGTAACCTGCGCCGAAAACTATGGTGCCATAGAACAACCACATAAACCACGCTGGGGTAGGATTATCCAGCTCTGCGATTCCGTCAAACTCATGTTCAAGCATAATATCCTTTTCTTCAGACAATGGACGTAGCGACAGGATTTTAGTCCAGATGCTCGGCTTTTGCTGTTTCAGCTCCCTTTGGTGCGCCGCCCAGTCAGCGTACTCCATAGCAGATTGCTGTACAGGTTTAACGTATGGCTTGGGATTCATCAACTCCTCTGCCATAACCTGGACCGCTCTTAGTAAAGCGAGGCATCCAACCAGCACGATGATAGCCCCAAAAATGCAAACTGCTACAAAGAGGTTGGTACTTAGGTCTCCGGAAGAAGTAACCGGTTCAGCCGGTGCGGCTGCCTGTTGCGCCATCAGGGTACTTGCAGGCAAAAGCAGTAAAAATGTGTACACAAGCTTTTTCATATTTCTTCTTCTTCGCTTAATGGCAGATCGCTCATATAATCAACATGTTCTTTATTCATCCGGAAAAGCATAATGCCAACCGCTATAAAAAACACAAGGAAGAGCCAGAGAGATGTGATCAGGTAAACCTGGCTTCCGGGGAAATTTTCTATAAATTGCTTAAACATTGTTTTAAGTTTTGATTTACTATTTGCGTACGTTTTTCACATCAACTCCCAGGCGCTGCAGGTAAGCGATTACAGCTACTATTTCTCTATCGCTCTTAACTTTGATGTTGTCTTTCTCCAGATCCGCAGAAATATTTTGGGCTTGATTATCTAAATCCTGATTAGCCAAAGCTTCGTAGCCTGGCGCATAAGGCACGCCTAATCTCCGCATAGCCTTAATCTTCGATGCGGTGCTTACTGTATCCAGTTGCTGTTCAATCAGCCACGGGTAAGTAGGCATAATACTGCCTGGCGACATGGTTGTTGGATCCATCAGGTGATTGAAGTGCCACGCATTTGAGTATTTGCCGCCTTCACGCTGCAAATCAGGCCCAGTGCGCTTAGATCCCCAGAGGAATGGGTGATCATACACAAATTCACCAGCCTTACTATACTCTCCGTAGCGCTCAGTTTCAGAACGGAACGGGCGGATCATTTGCGAATGGCAGTTTACACAGCCTTCGCGGATGTATATGTCGCGTCCTTGCAGCTCGAGCGGCGAATAAGGTTTTACACTGGCGATGGTGGGGATATTAGATGAAATCATAAATGTTGGCATCATTTCCACCATACCACCAATCAGGATCGCGATAAGCGAAACTATCAGGAACTGCATTGGCCGGCGTTCTAAGGCTCTGTGGGCTGTTTTCTCTCCAGCACCAGGAACAAATACCGGTGCAAGCGCCAGGGCTTCGGCAGGTTCATCGCCAAGCAAAACTCCTTTCTTAACTGTTTTAATCAGGTTGTATGTCATCACGATCACCCCGATCAGATACATACCCCCACCTACAGCCCTGAACATGTGCATTGGCAATACCTCGAGGGTTGTTTGCAGGAATGCCGGATATTTCAGCAGCCCTTCAGAGGTGAATTCTTTAAGCATCAGGCCTTGCGCAAAGCCCGACAAGTACATCGGAACCGCATAGAATAAGATCCCCAGTGTGCCAATCCAGAAGTGGACGCCGATGAGCTTTTTGGAGAAAATTTCAGTTTGATAAATACGCGGTATCAGCCAGTAAAGAATGGCGAAGGTCAGAAATCCATTCCAGCCCAGCGCACCAACGTGTACGTGCGCTACAATCCAGTCGGTATAGTGAGCAATTGCGTTTACCTGTTTGAGTGCCAGCATTGGACCTTCGAAAGTTGCCATACCGTAGGCGGTAAGCCCAACAACCATAAATTTCAGAATGGCGTCGTCACGGACTTTATCCCAGGCACCACGCAAGGTTAGCAGCCCGTTGATCATGCCTCCCCAGCTTGGGGCAATCAGCATAATAGAAAATACTACGCCCAGCGATTGCGCCCATCCAGGAAGGGAAGTGTACAACAAGTGGTGCGGGCCTGCCCAGATGTAAATAAATATTAGCGACCAAAAATGGAGTATGCTCAGTTTGTAAGAATAAACCGGGCGGTTTGCCATTTTAGGCAGGAAGTAGTACATCATGCCGAGGTATGGCGTAGTCAAGAAGAACGCCACGGCATTATGCCCATACCACCACTGCACAAGGGCATCCTGCACGCCAGCGTAGAGATAATAACTTTTGAAAGCAGAGATTGGAAGCTCAAACGAATTGACAATGTGCAAAACAGCCACCGTAACAAACGTGGCGATGTAAAACCAGATGGCCACATACATGTGCCGCTCCCGGCGTTTGATGATAGTACCAAACATATTTACACCAAAAATTACCCAGATAACTGTAATGGCAATATCGATCGGCCATTCTAGCTCCGCATATTCATGCGATGTGGTAAAACCGAGCGGAAGCGTAATTACGGCTGAAACTATAATGAGCTGCCATCCCCAAAAGTGGATCTTGCTTAACATATCGCTGTACATCCGGGCTTTTAGCAGACGCTGAAGAGAGTAGTAAACTCCCATAAATATCCCGTTGCCAACAAATGCAAAAATTACGGCATTGGTGTGTAGTGGCCTGATGCGGCCGAAGGTGGTGTATTGGTTAGCCATGTTCATGGCAGGACTAAATAACTGAGTGGCAACCAATAAGCCTACAGTCATGCCGATGAGCCCCCAAACAACGGTGGCTATACCGAAGTTGCGGACAATCTTGTTGTCGTAATTAAATTTCTCGAGCTGCATATAAAAAGAAAGGGTGATTTTAACGATGTAAAATTATTGGGGGCGGGTATTTTGCTGAGTGATGAAGATTCTGCCAAAAACTGATCTTCGTCACTTTTTTAAAGAGGGCTTCAAATCATGGCTCTTCTGTGGGCTTGTCATCCTCAAAAAGAATCCGGATCGCGGGGGTCTGCATATCGTCATTCTGGCCATTTTTCATGGCCCAGAAAAAAGCCATAAGAAATGTAAGTGCAAGCAAGATGCTGCAACCTATCAGCATGTAAATGATATTCATGTGAGCGAATTTTTAGTGGCAAAAAAGTGTGTTGCCACTGAAGTAAAAACAATTATGGTAACGGTGCTGAGCGGCATGAGCACGGCGGCAGTGAGCGGCGAAAGCAAGCCCTGAACGGCAAACCAAACTCCTATCAAATTATATGAAGCCGAAATGCACAGGCTCAGCCGGATGGTTTTTACACCATCTTTTGCCTGCAGGAGGAACTTAGGAAGGGAGCTTAAAGAGCGCCCATCCAAAATGGCATCACAGCCGGGACTGAAACTATTGATGTTATCTGTAACAGCTACGCCCAGATCGCTCTGCCTTAAAGCTCCCGCATCGTTCAGGCCATCGCCGAACATCATAACTTTTTTATCCTGTGTTTGGAGCTTGCTTATATAGTCAAGCTTGTCCTGGGGCGATTGCCGGAAATGCATCTGCGTATTCGGGAATATCTCAGCAAGGCGGTTTCCATCCGATTCATTATCGCCGGATAACAGGTGCATATCGTATTTTAAAGATAAAGACTGGAAGAGCCCCGCCAGCCCCGGTCGCCAGGATTGTTTTAGCTGAAAATAGCCTTTGTAAACATTCGCAATTTCAAGATGCACCACAGACGGCACCTTCGTTAGGTTCATTTTGCTTACCGATGCAAGCATTGCCGGGCTCCCCATTATTACCTGCTGGCTTTTTATGATACCATACACACCCTTGCCGGGCAGTTCAGTAAAAGCCAGCACATCAAAGTAAAGACCTGGGTCGAGCCATCTCAGGATCTCCCGGCTCAATGGGTGAGTAGAATTCCTTGCCAGCGATGCCACCATCACTTTCTCATCTTCGGTAAGAGTGCCCGAGAATGAGAGGCCAATCGCATCGGGCGAAGTTATGGTGCCGGTTTTATCAAAAACGATAGTATCTACCCTGGCGAGCTGCTCAACAACATCAGTATTCTTAAGATAAAAGCGATTTTTATCGAAAATACTGAGTACCGCCGAAAGCGTAAAAGGCGTGCTGAGCGAAAGCACACATGGACAAGCCACAATCAGCACAGCCGTGAAGGCGTTCCATGCCCGGGCGCTATCGTTCTGCAAAAACCAGTAAGCCGCGGCGCCAATGGCGATGACAAACATGGCTATTCCAAAGTACTTCGCTATGTTGTCGTTGAAGTTCTGGATACTGTTATCCTTTTCGGCGAACGCATCATTGTTCCACAAACGGGTGAGATAGCTTTGCGAAACAGGTTTTACAACCTCCAGCTCAATTGCTTCGCCCACTTGCCGGCCCCCGGCGTAAACAATCTCCCCCAAAACCTTACTCACTGGTTCAGATTCGCCGGTTACGAAGCTAAAATCGACTGTAGCATTGCCCTTCATCAGAATGGCATCTGCAGGTATGATCTCGTTGTTACGGATGAAGATCCTGTCGCCAACTGCAAGTTCTTCAATGGCTACAGACTTCTCCCGGATTCCGCGGAGCACCGTAACCGCAACAGGAAAATAGGAACGGTAATCGCGTTTAAACGACAGGTGATAATAGGTGCGTTGCTTAACCCATCTGCCCATTAGCAGCAAAAAGACCAAGCCAGTTAAGGTATCAGTAAAACCTGGGCCAGTTTGGGCGATAATCTCAAAAGCAGAGCGCAGGAACAAAACAGCGATGATGAGAGCCAGGGGTGCATCCAGATTCACCATTTTGTTCTTCAATCCCGCGACAGCGGAAACAAAGAACTCGCGTGCACTGTAAAAAGTAACTGGAATGGCAAAGGCGAGGTTGAGCCAGGTGAATAAGGTCCGGAACTGCTGCTCGAAAGAAGAAAGGCCGAGATATTCGGGAAAACTGAGCAGCATGACGTTGCCCATGCAGAATCCGGCAACCGCAATCCGTTTGATCAGTTCACGATTTACAGATTGCTGCTTTTCTTTCACAACATCCTGCAAGCTGATGAGCGGCTCATATCCTACCGAAACCATGAGCTCCACGAGTTTCCGAAAGGAAATTTCCTGATGTTTAAACGTGATGGAAACCTGTTTTTTCAGGAAATCTATCCGCGAATGCACAACCCCTTTATCCAGCTTGTGCAAGTGTTCCAACAACCAGATGCAAGAGCTGCAGTGGATTGCCGGAACATAAAAGCTTACTACCGTTATATTTTCATCAGCATAATCCACCAATTTGGCAGCAATCCCGGGTTCATCCAGATATTCGTAATGCTGAAGCGACTGAGCCTGAGTTTGGCCAGGAGCATCATTGTAAGTATAATAGCTGCACAGGTTATTGGAAGACAGAACCTGATACACGCTCTGGCAGCCTATGCAACAGAAAGATTTTCCATCATATTGGTAAGGTGCTTTCGGATTTTCTGTACCGCAATGATAGCATTGCGTATCTGTTAAGGTAAATGTTGACATCAATAAAAATCTATGAGCAAAGATTGCAGCTACAGCGATTTTATTAAGTGAGGGATATTATAGAGGAATGTGATTTAAATCACTAACTGATTAAAGTTGAGTATTTGCCAACCTTTCTTTATATTTGTTCGTAGAATAAAAACAGCCATCAATAACCATGCGGATCATCTATTCCCGAAGGCTGGACCAGTTTGCCAGGAAGCATGCAGATTCGGGAAAAAGCCTCAGGACATGGGTTACCGTTACTGAACGTGCACGCTGGAGAAAGGGCACAGATGTAATGCAAGATTTTCCAAATGCGAAAATCATCAGTGGCAGTAGAGCAAGGTTCAAAATTGTGGGCAACAAATATCGACTGGTAGTAGAGGTTGATTATATTGATGAAATAGTGGAAATCAGGTTTATTGGCACACATTCTGAATATGATGTGATCGATGCGACAACTATATAAAAAAGCTCAACATGACAAGACAATGGTATTTGATTAACTCTGAAGTTGAATATGACGAGGCAATCGGCAGGTACGAGCAAGTAAAGCAATCAGCTAAAGGCACCGAAGATCACAAGGAAAAATTGCTATTAGCACACCTGATATCGGAATATGAAAAATCTTTTAGAGAACTTCCCGAAGTTGATCCAATTGAATTAATTAAGGTGAGGATGGATGATTTCGGCTATAAAGCGGCAGATTTAGCTAAAAAGTATGGCGACAAAGGTACTGTAAGCAAGGTTTTAAATTACAAGCAGCCACTTTCACTCTCTATGATAAGAGCATTTAGCCAGATGTTGCATATCCCTGCTGAAGCATTGCTTAAAGAGTATTCTTTACAAGCAGCGAATCAGTAACACTATCATTTTATACCACTACCACATTGATTTCCGCAATGCTCTGCTGCAACTTTTTTATTTCAGCACTCACCTGATCTGCACAGGCACTGACACTTGGCAACAGGTTCAGGTAATAATCAACGCCTATAAGCAACTGCTCTTTGAACTTGCTTAGTTGCTTTGCCTTTTTATCAGCCATAGGCTTTACGCTCATTTCTACATCCTTTTTCAGATAGTCAACATAGAGCTTAAGTTCATTGACGAAAACATGCGGACGGCTTACATTATTGAGCAAGTTCATTTTGCCGTAAATGTGCTTCACCATTTCCTCTAAGGTGTAAATACCTGAGAAGTATGCCGTGTTCGGGCCAGGACAAATTGCCACTGCCTTATTCTCCCGAGGCTTAAGCATTCCTTTTTTGATATAAGCCGAAGTAACCAGCCCTTCGCACAGGCAAATTTTCTCAGTTATAGTCGCGAAAGCCTTATCATATTCTTCTTCCGAAAGGGCTTGTTCTTTGAGGTTTTTGATCTTTAAGTTCTGATACTCCCGCGATGCCGTGCAGATGGGCTGCTCCGTAAATTCAGTATTGGAAACAAGATATTTCTTTGTGCAGGGGCTACCGGGCCGACCTTTAGCAATTCGCTCAAGCCTTTGCTGCTCTGCCGTGCTTTTTCTGAAGTTATTAAAAGGGATACCCAAGGGAGATGCGCCACTGATGTAAAAGTCGGTGCCATCTGCCGTTGCGAGAAGATTTAACGTAGAATCGTCAACGTTCGTGGCTTCGGGAACCAAAAGGAAAGGACTGCCCCAGCCGGTGCCATCTAGTTGATAATAATCCTGCAAGAATTCATTTTCCTCCGCTGTGCCGATGCCGCCCTGAACGGTGATCCGGGTGACAGGCTTTTGTGCTTCCGGTATACCTTTTGACGTTAATGCAGACTGGTAACTATCAAAAAGCTCATCCGTCATTGCCTGCCGTTTATGCTTGAACTCTTCCAGGATTGGGCCGAGCAAAAAGCCCTCGGTAGCAAAAGCATGCCCGCCACAGTTCAGGCCTGATTCTATCCTGAACTCATGTACCCAAAGCCCCTTTTTGGCAAGGAACTTCGCCTGGATGAAAGCAGATCTGTAATCGCTAACTTTCAGGATGATCTTCTTTTCAGCGGGAAGGCCGTTTGCCGGGAAAAAGCCTTCAAACTCTTCCAGGTAACTGTATAGCCGCGGATTCATTCCAGCAGATAAGATAATTGAAGACGACAAGGTGCTGTTTGCAAAACCACGAAGCGAGGCAAGCGCATCGGAAAATTTGTCGCCGAGCGGCTGCCCATCTTTCGAGTAATTGATTTTATCAACCTTAGACATGATGTTTACATCCACAGCGCCCTGGCATATCAGCGTCCGCAACCTCTGCTGCAGAATGTTCTTCGTGGCTGCATCTGTTTCCATCAACATCTCTTCGTATAGCCTTTTCTCAGGCAGATGGTCAGGCAGCAATTCGAAATACTTGCAAATGTCTGCTCCTTCGCTAAATTCCTCTGCCTTCAGTATGCTGATTTGTTTGCTTATGAGTGTGTGCAAGAGGTCGAGGTAAGCGGTAATTCGTTTCGCTCTGAAATCCTCTTCCGTAGCGGGAATGCTGACGTAAGGTAATCCGCTTTGCCTCAAATGATGTTCACGCATGCGCTCTATCATTTGGTCATCAACAATGGAAACCACCGACGAGATGCCGTAGCGGGCAACCTTTAGAGGTGTATCAATAGAAAACCCGAGTCCCAGAACGGGTATATGAAAAGTGTGGCTCATAAAGTTTAAGTCAATTAGCTAATGGATTTGTATGGATTCTTCCTTTTGTTCGCTTTCATACAGAAAGGCAGTGAGCTTTTTAGTAAACGCATCGAGAGAAATTGCCGCAGAGCGTATAGATGCAATCAGCTGCGCAGTTTCCTCCTCCGTATTTTCGAAATTCTGAAGCATGTCTGTTATGCCCTGGATATTCGCCACAGAGTGCCTCACCTCGTGATTGGTCATAAACAGCATCTTTTTCAAGGAGTTGAGATAAGCTTGATGCCGCTCTTCAAATTGTTTTTTGGAGTCGATAGAATGTCGCAAAGAGAAGTAGCGAAACACGGTTCCATCGGGATTTAGCAGCGGGAGGATTGTGCTGTCGAGCCAGAAAGTACTACCGTCCTTGGCTCGGCTTTTCACTTCTCCCCGCCATACTTTTCCTGCCGAAATGGTCTGCCATAAGTCCCTAAAAAACTCTTCCGAGTGATAACCGGAATTAACAATATTGTGATTCTGGCCTAAGAGTTCCTCTCGCGAATATTGGCTCAACCTGCAGAAATGGTCATTTGCGTAAGTTATTGCTCCGCCTGCATCTGTAATCGAACACACGATATTTTGGTCAATCGCTGTCTGATATGCTTTTAAGATATTCAGCAGTCCCGATTTAGTTTTAACCTTACAGGCAAATAGTTGAGTTTCCATTTCACCCGATTTAAACTGCTTTGCTGAACAATTGGCTCTCCAGCTTCTTATCCCAAAGCTTTTGGTCAAAACACATACAGATATTGCGAAGAAAGGCTGTGCCGGTTGGCGTAACTGTAATAGTCTCTCCGTCAATTTCTACCAATCCATCGAATTGTAGCGGAAGAAGCCGATCTATAAACTCCCTGAACAAAGGATAGTGTGCATTGATAAGTGTTTTACCGAAGCACATAATATTCAGGATATGCCTGCGTATCAGCATGTCTTCTGTAGATAGAAGATGTCCTTTTATCAGTGGGAAATGTCCGGCAGCTACTTTTTGCAGGTACGATTCTACTTCCTTTTCATTCTGTGCAAAAGCATACCAGCTATCGCTGATCGCGGAAACTCCGAGCCCGATTGAAAGTTGGGTAAACTGGTGTGTATATCCCATAAAGTTGCGGTGCAGCTTGTGCTCACGCGAAGCCTTATACAAAGAATCGCTCTCAAGGGCGAAGTGGTCCATGCCGATATCGTGGTAACCTTCAGCAAGCAGCAGTTTTCTGCCGAGCTCATACAATTCCCGCTTTTCTTCATTGTCTGGCAGGTCGGCTTCGGTAAATCGGCGTTGGCCGGATTTTATCCATGGCACGTGCGCATAACTGTAAAACGCAATGCGGTCTGGCCGGAGTTTTGCCACCTCTGCAACCGTGTTCTCAATGCTGCTTAGCTTCTGCAGCGGAAGGCCATAAATGAGGTCATAGTTGATGGATGTGAATCCGATTTCACGTGCTTCCCAAGTTACTTTTGCCACTTGCACAATGCTCTGACGCCTGTTGATGATTGCCTGCACTACCGGATCGAAATCCTGTATTCCCAGGCTCAGTCGGCGAAAACCGGATTCGTACAGTACTTTCAAATGTTCGGTAGTGGTGTTTGCCGGGTGGGCTTCGAATGAAAACTCAGCACCCTCTACAATTTCGGCATTATCAACAATACCCGACATTAGCTTATCAAGGTTCTCAGGACTGAAGAAGGTGGGCGTTCCGCCTCCTAAATGGATCTCCCTGATGCGGGGACGCGAGCCAAGTTCGGCGCAATACATTTGCCACTCTTTAAGCACCGCAGCTATATAAGGCCCTTCTACGTTGTGATTTTTTGTGATGCGTTTGGTGCATCCGCAAAAGGTGCAAAGGCTCTCGCAAAAAGGCAAGTGGATGTACAAACTAATACCATCTTCGCTGCTTTCGCGATATGATCGTTTTACTGAATCAAGCCATCCCGGCTCCGTCCATTGTTCCGGCTCCCAGAACGGCACGGTAGGATAGCTGGTGTAACGTGGCGCCGCCACATTATATTTTTTTATCAGGCTTTCGCTTGTCATACGGCAATTTTTGAGGGTTCTACAGCACAGGCTTCTACGCAGCAACAAGCTGGGCCCACACATTTATCAGAATTCCAGAGATTGAGATTTTTAATGGTCTTTTCAGCGATAACGCCAAGCGCTTCGGCAGTTAAAAATGCCTGATGCGGAGTAAGCAGCACTCTCGAATGTTGAATGAATGCCTTGAGAAGCTGATCTTCTATTGGGTATCGGCTATGGTCGAAAAAGAACACGTTCTGCTCAAATTCATACACATCCATGCCGATCTTGCTTATTTTTTCATCCTGCAGAGCAGCAAAAACATCAGCTGAATTGAATACTGCCCCGCGGCTTACATTGATAAGCACCACGCCGTCTTTCATTTGGCGTATGGTTTCTGCGTTCACCATGTGCCTGGTTTGGCCTGTTAGCGGAACATGAAAAGAAATGATGTCCGACTCTTTAAAAAGTCGTTTTAGCTCAACCTGCTCGGCACCCAAAGCAGCAACTTTTTCACTCACGTCAGTGATGTCGCATACTAACAAGCGAGCTCCAAACCCGCGTAAAATTTGCGCTAAGGCTTGTCCGGTTTGTCCAAAGCCAACTATACCGATTGTTTTGCTGCGAATGGTGCTGCCAACCAAATCATCAAGAGCGAAGTTGTGCTCAAGCATTTTCTGATGTGCGGGAATAATGTTGCGGTACAAAGCAAGTATGAGCGCAATGGCGTGCTCTGCTGTTGATTCTGCTGAATAAACGGGAATGTTGCCAACCTTAATGCCCAGGTGGGCGGCTTCTACCAGATCAATATGATCGGTTCCGGTAGAACGGGTTGAAATATATTTAACCCCGTATTCTTTTAATTTATGAAGGATGGGGGCCGAAACATCATCGCAAGAACAAACCAATACAGCGTCTTTGCCCTCAGCGTACGACGCCGTTGCCAATGTCAAACGGTTAGATATCAAGGTGATATCATGCCGCTTGCGGTTGGCTTTAATCAACAGTTCTTTCTCACAAGGCTTTATGCTATACGCTACAGCTTTCATGCAATTTTTCTTTGCATCAAAGTTAGCTTTGGGCACAGGCCATACGAGTGAGGCTAATCAGAGAGAAAAGTGATCTTCGTCACAAACTCTCTCGCGGATGTGCGCTGATAAGTTCTTGTGAGATGAGAAAAGGTGTCCCGCGATTACGCCGATGTGCGCTGAGGTTCTGCGAAAATCAGCGAGATCGGCGGGAAGGAAAAATATAGAGCTCCCGCAGAGTACGCAGATGTGCGCTTGACAGGTTCTGCGGAAATCAGCGAGATCAGCGGGAAAGAAAAATATAGGAGCTCCCGCAGATTACGCAGAGAACCGCAGATGCCTTTCTCCAGCCGAGAGAACAATCGCAGATGGCGCTGATTGGATTTTGCGGAAATCAGCGAGATCAGCGGAAATAATTACAGCCCATTAACCTTCCTGAAAATAGCTTTATCAATCTCCACACAATTGAAATTAACCAACAAACCCAGCTTCTTACCGGATAACTTCAAATAAGTAATTACTTGTTTATGATGTACTTCCGCCAAGTTCTCCACCGACTTAATTTCAACAATCACCTTATCCTCCACCAGCAGATCAAGTCTGTAGCCAACCTCTAATTTAATTTCATCATAGACCAGCGGTAAAGGGGTCTGCTGCCTTACATGCAACCCATTTTTCTGCAACTCGTATGCTAGTGCCGCTTCGTAGGCAGATTCAAGCAGCCCCGGTCCGAGAGCATTAAAGACTGCAAAAATCGCTCGCCTTATCTCATATGAAATCTCATTTTCTGTCACCGCTACTGCTTGATCCTGCTCAGCTTGCTCACAGACAGAATATTGATCACGCTTCCTTCTTTTTCAATCAGGCTTTCATCTTTGAAATCTGCAAGCGTACGGCTGATAGTTTCATTCGCTGTGCCAACCATCGCGGCAAGATCGTCTCTTGATATTTTCACGGAACATTTATCGGCTTGGCCACCGAACTTTTCAGCCAGATTCACCAGTGCATCCGCTACACGCTTCCGAACGGAATTGTATGCCAGCTTAAGCAATTGTTCCTGCTTTTCCTGGACATGACCTGAGAGCAGTTCGATGAACTTCTTTGATATCCCGGGATTTTTGAACAACAAAGCATTGAATTCATCACGCGAAAGGAGGTGCAATTCTGAAGCTTCGAGCGTTTCTGCATTATCGCGGCACGGCTTGTTCAGCAGCACAGAATCGTAGCCAAAAAATTCGCCGGCTGCATACATACCGGTGGCTATTTCACGGCCATCCTGGTAAACCATGTAAGTACGTACGCTGCCGCTTTTAACCAGATAAACACTCAGCGGATGATCGCCTTCGGAATAAATATTTTGTTTCTTCTTATAGCTTCGCAGGCGGCTGTTCAAAGATAGTTCATCGAGCAGCTTTGCCGAACGGGCCTCATCCAGCAAGCCTTCGAACGAGGCAGTGCTTCCTAAATTCTTTTTAAGCGAATCTCTTTTCTGCAAGCGTGTTTCTATGGCATTTAATAACTCCATATCATCAAAAGGCTTGGTGAGATAATCATCGGCGCCCATCTCCATACCTTTGCGCAAATCAGCCCGCTCGGCCTTGGCGGTCATGAAAATAAACGGAATATTCGCAGTCTGTTCATTTTTATTGAGCATATACAGCACGCCGTAGCCATCCAGTTCTGGCATCATAATATCACAAAGAATAACGTCTGGCAGATGCGCCTGGGCCAACTCCACTCCCTTCCTCCCATTTTCTGCGGCGTAAACTTTGTAATCAGCAAGCTCAAGAATTTCCGTAGTGCTTTCGCGGATATCCTGGTTATCCTCAATAATTAAAATAGATTTCATTTCTGCTTAAATGTTAACTTAATGGTTGTGCCCTCGTTCAGCACGCTTTTATATACTACTTCGCCGCCCATCAACTCGGCGTAACGTTTTACGATGTTTAGGCCCAGGCCCGTGCCCGGAATGTTGCCCGTGTTATGAGCCCTGAAAAATGGTTCGAAAAGGCTTTTCTGTTCTTCTTCCGGTATCCCGATACCGTTATCCTTTACCATGATGCTAAGTTCGTTATCAGTTAATTCTGTATCAAACTCTATGAAAGTGTTCTCTCCTGAATACTTGATAGCATTTGAAATAAGATTGATCACGGTATTTTTCAGCAATGCAGGATCCAGGTACACTTTTGCTGAAACTCCTGTATGCTGATAGACAATATTCTGGTTTTGCTTGGCGATGAGCTGCATCTCCTCAATAATTTCTTCAGAGAACCTGACGATATCGAACTCTTGATAGCTGGCCTGCGTTTTCCCCGCCTCCAATTTCTCTAGCGAAAGGAAATCATTCAAAATCCCGGTAAGGTGCCCAACAGAGTTCTTGATTTTTCCGGTGTGCTTCAAAATATTCTCTACGTCCGGCTTTTGCAGGTACTTTTCAATAAGAGATGCCGAAAGTTGCACAGAGCTGAGTGGCGTCCTGAATTCGTGCGAAGCCATGGACACAAACCGCGTTTTGAGCTGGTTGAGCTCCTTCTCTTTTTCAAGCGATAAACTCACGTCTTCCTTTGCTTTTTCCAGTTCGTGGACAAGTGTTTGCAGCACTTCAGTACGCTCCCGGATGCGTTCCTCCAATTGTTCAGTATATTTCTTCAGCTTGGTCTCTGCCGATTTCTCTTTCGAGAGATCATGAATAAAGCCTGTATAAATCACACGATTTTCGTACTCCACCTCACTTACAGCAAGCCTGAAGGGAAATGTAGTATTGTCTTTGCGAAGCCCAAGCACTTCCCTTCCAATGCCAATGATCCTTCTTTCGCCGGTGGTCTGATGGCGCTCCAGATAACCGTCGTGGGCGCTTTTATCGGGTTCCGGCATCAGCATAGAAATATTTCTGCCAATCACGTCCTCTTCTCTATATCCGAACAAGGCCAGCGCAGCAGGATTGATAGACTCTACTATGCCGCGAGTGTCAATGGTAATTATTCCATCTATGGCGGTGTTGATAATTGCGTTGAGAAGCCTTGCCTGTTCCATATCAAATCAATATCCACAAATATGAAAAGTATTTTGCGTAAGCATAGCCCAAAACACACAATCACACTTTTTTGTGACGGACGTCATTTCTCACGGACCCCAAACGCCTGAATTTTGTGCCAATCAAAAATTAAAATCATGGCAACACATAAAATTTCATCTTCAATTGTATTCGCGGAATCATCAGAGCAGTCTTCAGGTTTTTGGACAAGATATGCAGCATATGCAAAAAGCCAGGAACCAAATGCAGTTGCATGGTGGGTAGGCTCTCTTTTTATTCATGGCGGTATTCTAGTTCCGCTTACATTTTTGCTTGTGTACACTCTAGAGGGGCCAACTCCACTCTTCCTCGGGATAAGCCTGATCTGCTTTTTTGTAAATTTTATAGCCAATATGGGTGGGGCATCATTCAAGTTCACCTTCAATTCATTTGTGTTTAGCTTGCTAGTGCACATAGTGATGGTTGCTTCAGTCCTCCCATTAATATTTTCATAAGGCGGTGCGGCATTAAGCCGCCCGTTATAAACTAAGAAAAAAATGAGCACACAAATAGAAGATAAAGAGCTTACCGCAGAATTGCAGGAACTCTATTTGGAAGGCAAAGAATGGATTTCCGATCTGGATTTCATGGAGACCGACATAGATTTTCTAAAAAAGCTATATTTCGGGCTGATGAAGAACAGTGCTGCACCAAGTGCTGATACGGCTATCGGCATTGGTGCGCTTGAACAAAGCCAACGCAGTTTAAAATCACGCATTCGCGGATATCTGCACACAATAGAACCGCTGATTATTAATTCTGATACCACTTTTCAGTTCAGTCTGCTGGAAACTTTTAATATTTTGCAGCACGACCTGTATGAAACGTCCGCTACTTACAAGGCGATAAAAAACCAGGTATTTGCATTAACCAAGGATGTTATCAAAGATTCTCGGGTTCTTACAAACGCTTAAGCGAATCCTTTGTTAATCAAGTTTCGCCCTCAAAGATGACCCGAACGGTATTTATTGCGTCCTCCGAACCTTACAGCGGCAAATCGCTGGTAGTATTAGGCTTAATGAACATGCTTTTGGGGAAAGCTCAAAAGATCGGTTACTTCAAGCCCATCATCAACAGCAATCCCACAGAAAAGAAAGACGCTCATATCCAAACCGTTATTGAGCATTTCTCATTACAAACCAAATATGAGGATGCTTATGCCTACACCCGTCAGGAAGCTATGCAATACCTGGAAAGCGGCAGGGAGAGCGAGATGATAGAAGCGATCATCGGGAAATTCAAAAAACTGGAGGAAAACACTGATTTTACAATCCTCGAAGGCAGCGATTTTATCGGTGAAGGAACAGCCTTTGAGTTTGAATCAAATGTACTCATCGCTAAAAACCTGAGCGCTCCGGCCATCCTGGTGGTTTCCGGAGAGAATAAAACTACCGCACAGGTTATCCATGCCGCACTCAACTTCCTCCGGGGCTTTGAAGCACGAGAGATACAGGTACTCGGCATAATTGCCAACAAAATTGCGCCCGAGCAAATTACAGACGTCCGGCAGCTCCTCTCAGACCAGCTTCCAAAAGACGTCATCCTTTCGGTGATCCCGGCTGACAAGGGCCTTCAAAACCCTACTATCAAAGATATTTTTGACGATTTGAATGGCGAGTTGCTCTTTGGCCAGGAATATCTCTCCAACCAGGTTGATAATTATGTAACTGGAGCCATGCAGGTGCCCAACTTCCTTAATCACATTAAGGAGAATGTGTTGATTGTAACGCCTGCCGACCGTGGCGACATTATCATCGGTTCCTTACAGGCCAACCTTTCATCGAGTTATCCAAAGGTTGCCGGGCTTGTGCTTACAACCGGCTACAAACCAGACGAACCCATTCTCCGCCTTATTAAGGGGCTTCAAAATGTTGTCCCCGTGCTATTGGTACAAACAGGAACTTTCCAGACCATCACGCAAATTGCGTCTATTAAGGCCCGGATTACACCAGATAACCCCAAAAAAATCCAGCTCGCGATAGACACTTTTAACACCCATATAGATGCAGATGCGCTTGATAAACGGATTGTAACCTATCATTCCACAGCCATTACGCCTCACATGTTTCAGTATCAGCTGAGCAAATGGGCTAAAAAACAGATCAAAAACATTGTGTTGCCTGAAGGAAATGATGACCGCATTTTGAAAGCCGCAGCCCGGCTCTCGGCCAAAGACATTGTAAAGCTCACGCTGCTGGGCAATCCTGTAGAGATCGCTGCATCCGTTAAGCGCCTGGGGCTGGATCTCGACTTTAGCAAGGTGACAGTTATTGATCCGGCAAACTCAGAACACTATCGTGATTACGTAGAAACCTTGTACGAACTCCGCAAAAACAAGAACGTGACTATGGAAATGGCACGTGACCTGATGACAGATGTATCCTACTTTGGGACGATGATGGTCTTTAAAGGTGATGCAGACGGAATGGTTTCGGGCGCTACGCATACCACTCAGCACACTATTCGCCCGGCTCTTCAATTCGTGAAAACAAAGCCCGGAATCTCCACGGTTTCGTCAGTGTTTTTTATGTGCCTTGAAGACCGCGTTTCTGTTTTCGGAGATTGCGCTGTAAACCCCAACCCAACTGCAGAGCAACTGGCCGAAATTGCCATTTCATCTGCTGATACCAGCAGCCGCTTCGGCATAGAGCCGCGTATTGCGATGCTCTCCTACTCCTCCGGTACTTCGGGCGAGGGCGAGCAGGTGGACAAAGTACGCAGAGCCACTGAGCTCGTGAAATCCCAGCGCCCCGATTTGAAAGTGGAAGGCCCAATCCAATACGATGCGGCGGTAGATCCTGTGGTGGGAAAACAAAAAATGCCTGATTCTGAAGTGGCAGGAAGAGCCAGTGTGCTTATTTTTCCCGACCTTAACACCGGAAACAACACGTATAAAGCCGTGCAACGCGAAACCGGTGCGCTGGCAATCGGGCCAATGTTGCAGGGACTGAACAAACCTGTGAACGATTTAAGCCGCGGCTGCACCGTTGAAGACATTTTTAATACAGTAGTTATTACTGCTATACAAAGCCAGGAAGGATAAGAGCCCAGGCTGCGCACTAAATACATCGAACATGAACATTTTAGTTATCAATTCGGGCAGCAGCTCTATAAAATATCAGTTATTCAAAATGCCGTCGCCACAGCCTATTTGCACCGGGCTGGTGGAACGGATCGGGCTGGCAAATTCGGTTATCACTCACAAATCCAATGTGGGCGGAGAAGAAAAATCCACCAAGCTTATCATGGACATTGAGGACCATGAAAAAGGAATGCTGGAAGTGGGCAGGCTGCTCATGGAGCCCGAGATTGGCGTTATTCAAAATCCGGATGAAATTGAGGTGGTTGGGCACCGGGTTGTGCACGGCGGCGAAAGCTTTTCAAAGACCACCGTCATCACCCCCGAGGTAAAGGCAGAAATTAAAAAGCTTTTTCCCTTAGCGCCCCTTCACAATCCAGGGCATTACCTCGGTATTGATGTAGCTGAACGCATTTTTGCTAAAGCCACTCAGGTTGCAGTTTTTGATACCGCATTTCATCAGACAATGCCGGAGAAAGCCTTTCGGTACGCTATTCCAAATGCGTTCTATACCAACTACGGAATTCGCGTGTATGGCTTTCATGGAACCAGCCATAAATATGTGAACCAGGAAGCCGTGAGATATCTGGGTAAACCGAATGCAAAAATCATTACCATACATTTAGGGAATGGCTGCAGCATGGCAGCGGTGGACGGCGGCACTTGCATTGATACGAGCATGGGCATGACTCCCCTTGCGGGATTGATAATGGGTACCCGCAGCGGCGATATTGATCCATCGGTGATATTTTACCTCCGCACCCAATTTGGATATGAAGTTGAACAGATAGATAATCTGCTCAATAAGCAGAGCGGCATGTACGGTTTAACCGGATACAATGACTTGCGTGATGTGCGCAAGATGTTGCAGGACGGAGATCCGTTCGCTAAACTGGCTTATGAGATGTACGCTTATCGCATTAAAAAATATATCGGTTCGTACGCTGCTGCCCTCAACGGATTGGATGCCATTGTTTTTACTGCAGGAGTAGGCGAGAACGATACACTGGCCCGCGAATTGGTTTGCAAGGACATGGACTTTTTGGGACTCAGCCTTGATCAGGAAAAAAACATCTCCGCTGCCTCTGGTATCCGTGAGATCAATACTGCCGATTCCCGCACAAAAATATTGGTGGTACCAACCAATGAAGAACTGGAAATTGCAATCCAGTGCAAAGAGCTGCTTGATCAAGAAACAAGCAATCTTCCTTAGGCAAATTCCTCTAATTGCTAAAAAGATCATTTTCATACGTGACACAGGTCATATAAAAGCGATCGTAAACAAAGGAGTTTTGTAACAGCGAACCAAAATAAACTGTTATGAAAACCATATTTGTTCTCACCGACTTTTCTGACCGGGCAGCCAGCGCTGCTGAATATGCCCTGAACGTAGCAATAAAAAGCAATGCAAATTTATTGCTGTTGCACGCCATGGAATTGGCAGCTCAAATTACCCCGGGCGTTGAATTCACCTGGCCAATGGCTGATTACAACCATGTAAAAAACGAATCTGTTCACGAACTTAAAGCCCTGGCTCACCGCCTTGAGGTAATAGCCCAGGAGAATGGAAACTTTGTTCCGGCTATCACATACCTTACTGAGTTTGGCTTTTTAGATGAAGTAGCTCAGAAAACCATTTCAGAGAAAAATCCTGATATGGTTATAATCGGAGCACATAAATCCAGTGGGATTTCAAGGCTTTTATTTGGCAGCCACACCAACACACTTTTAGATAAAATTTCATGCCCTGTGTTGTTGGTGCCAGAAAATCTAAAATTCAAAGGCATTAAGCAAATCAGCTATGCCACAGACCTAACCTTCAATAATCTAAAAGTTGTCAATTACCTGGCTGATTTTGCCAAGCCCCTTGATGCGGGTATTGCAGTAAACCACATTTATTCTCCTGCTTATCCTGTAACAGATGCTGAGCAGAATATCTGGTTTTCCTTAAAGGAACATATGAAGCTCAATCATCCAAGAATTGCTTACCGCACCATAACCGGAGAAAACGTAAAAAGCACCCTGCAGCAGATCACCACATCAGGGCTGGTTGACGTACTGGCACTGGTACATAAGAGATATGATTTCTTCGATCGGATCTTCCACGCTAGCATCAGCAAGCAACTGGCACATACAGCAATCATCCCGCTGCTGGTACTTCCATATTCCTTTAGTATGGATGTACCCGATATGACAAACGAAGAGCTCGATCAATTGTGCTTTGATAACGAGAGTTCAAGATAAAACCGAGACAACGAGGAAAGATTGGAGCGCACGTCGCTCCTTTTTTTTGCAATAGATTTTTGCAGTTCACCGCAGATAGGATAAACCGAAAGGTCAGCGGGACAGCGGGACATACAACTAAGCCCCTGCAGATCACCTCGGTTCGCTCTCCAAATGGGACGGCGCTCAGAAATCTGCGAAAATCAGCGAGATCAGCGGGAAGAAAAGAGAGCCCGCAGATTGCGCAGATCACCGCGGATCGCTCTACAAACAGGGTGGCACCAGATGTCCGCCAAAACCAGCTAGATCAGCGGGACAAACAAATAAAGCCCTCGCACAACATCTCAAACCTGCAAAAAATCATCCTGTAAGTGTCGAAGATCACTTTTTAGCAGTCTGTAAGTCATTCTCCAGCGCTGCGGCCCGCGGTAATTTTGAGGCATAAAGAAAAACAGATAATTAAATCTATAAAACAATGAGAACTCAATTTTTTAACATCGACAAATCCAGGTTCATGAGACCTGTCCTTATCCTGATAGCGGTATTAAGCACTTTCGGGTTCAGCCAAAAAGCTCTTGCGCAAACTCAATACAAAATTGCTCAATCCCAAATAAAAGTTGCCGGATCCTCTAACCTGCACGACTGGACAATGGCAGCAACAGCCTTCACATGCGAAGGAACTTTTGTTGTGAAAAACGGACAATTACAGGATCTGAGCGCTCTCTCCTTTACTCTGCCGATCTCCAATTTAAAAAGCAAGGAAGATTTGATGGACGAACGGGCGTATAAAGCGCTGAATGCAGAAAAGTATCCAAAAATCACATTTAAGCTCACCGATGCAGTGGTGTCAACACAATCGAAAACTATAAAAGCAACAGGTAATTTAACTATCGCAGGTGCTACAAAGCTGATCGCTATTCAGGCTAACTATGTGGTAAATTCTGATGAAAGCATCACGATCAAAGCTATAGAACCTGTAAAAATGAGCGACTACAAAATCAAAGCTCCAACCTTCATGCTGGGCGCTTTAAAGGTCGGCGATAATGTGAATATCGATATCAACTTAAAACTTACAAAAAGCGTAGCCTACACAAGCAACTAAAAACCAACCAACACTTACTATAGAACATTTATAATACACAAAACGATGAAAACTACAATCCAATCACTGTTTCAAGCATCTGCTACAGCCGTTCTATTGATGGCAGGAGCAATGGCAAATGCTCAGACCCGCGACACTGTTGCTACCGAAACCGAAGTGGCTAACTTAAGGCCTTACGACCAAAGCGGGATTAACGTATTTGAATCACCAAAAGATAACGATGCTGTCTTCAAAAACCTCAAGCTCAAATTCGGCGCCGGCTTTACCCAATCTTTCCAGGCACTTGAGCACAAAAACACATCTGGCGGGCTTTATAAATTATCTCCCGGATTCAACACTGCCAACGCTAACTTGTTCATGGACGTACAGCTTGCTGATGGCATCCGCCTGAACCTGACCAGCTACTTATCATCTCGCCACCACAATGAAACCTGGGTAAAAGGGGGATATATCCAGTTCGATAAGCTTCCTTTCAAAGGACAGATCTGGCAGGATATTATGGAGTTGACAACTATTAAAGTTGGGCACATGGAGATCAACTACGGCGACCAGCACTTCCGCAGGTCAGACGGCGGGCAAACCCTCTACAATCCATTTGTTGAAAACTACATCATGGATGCGTTTACAACAGAAATCGGTGGAGAAATTTTGGTGAGAAAAGGCGATCTGTTCGGTATGGTTGCTGCATCAAACGGTATGATCAAAGGCAACGTAGACAGCCTGATCGCTACCGAACAGGATCCCAATATCCACAAATCTCCTGCGTTTTACTTTAAAGGCGGTTTTGACAAACAGCTTAGCGATTTGTTGAGAGTACGCTTGTCAGCATCTTATTACACCAACAAAAGCTCTGGCGGCCAGACACTCTACGGCGGCGACCGCACAGGATCTAACTACTTCATGGTAATGGAGAAAGCGGGTGGCACTTATTCAGCCAATGCATTCTCTGGCCGTGTAAACCCTGGCTTCAGCAAACAAGTAAACGCCTTCCAGCTTAATGGATTTGTAAAAGTGAAAGGTGCCGAACTATTTGCTACTTACGAAGCTGCTAAAGGGCGTACTAAAACAGAGCTTGACCAAAGGAAAGCTACTCAATATGCACTTGATGCAATCTACCGCTTCGGCAAAAAAGAGAGCTTCTTTGTAGGTGCCCGTTACAACATTGTAAAGGCAAGGCTTGCCAACACACCTGCAGCTGGCACAACTCCAGCCATTAAATACACAGAGGATATGAAAGTTAACCGCACCGAAATTGGCGCAGGCTGGTTCCTTACCCGCAATGTGTTGCTGAAAGGCGAATACGTGAAACAGCAGTACAAAAACCTTCCCGCAGCCAACTACTTGAATGGCGGCGAATTTAAAGGCTACGTTGTACAGGCAGTAGTAGGTTTCTAATCTGTTAACTCCAAGGCAGGCTGGCGAATACCCAGCCTGCTTTTTTATGCAATATCTATCATGAACTCGTTAAAACTTTACCTGATACTTATGCTGATCCTGCTCTCAGCATTCGTGGAGCAGCCCAGCGGCGGCAGCTCAATCAGGTGGGTTATTTCGCATGGCGGCAGCTTAAAGGTAGTCGGCAGCACTAACGTGAACAATTTTAGCTGTTCCATTATGAACTACTCCAGGCCAGATACTTTATCGGTTTACAGAACAAGCAACAACGTGCGCATGACCGGAAATGTACAACTGGATGTAGAAGATTTTGATTGCCATAACCTGGTAATGACTGCAGACTTAAGGAAAACTCTCAAAGCTAAACAGCACCCGCGGCTGGGAATAAAGTTCCTGAACTTAAATAAATTTCCCGGAGCAAATCAGCAAAATGTAAAAGGGATGGTGATTATTGAACTTGCCGGTGTTGCCAGGCAGTTCGAAGTGAATTATACCATTGTTCCCGGCGAGCGGCAAACAATTACGCTTACAGGCAGCAGAGATATCAAATTTTCTGATTTTAACATTGTTCCGCCCAGAAAACTTGGCGGCATGATTCAAACTAATGATGAACTGAAGGTTGAGTTCAAGCTGCGATTAAAAGCTCTTGATTAAGCTGAAAGCGAAGTTCAAGACCAAAAAAAATCCCCGCAGAATATGCGGGGATTTTTTGTTAGTGATAGCCCTTATGCAGACTGGAGCTTCTGTTTGGTTTTATCCAGCTGCCTGGTAACAGAATCGACAGCGAGGAGAGTGGCTTCCTCAAATGAATCGCATTGCTCTTTCGCAAAGAGCGTATTGCCCGGAATATGCACCCTGATCTCAACTACTTTGTTATCATCAGCCTCTGGCTTTTCAACCTTCAGGAAGACTTCGGTATGTATAATATGAGCGAAATGGTGTTCCATTTTCTGAGCTTTAGCGGTTATGAAATCCAGAAGTGCTTGTCCTGCATGGAAATGAATGGATTGGATGTCGATTTTCATGATCTTAAATTTAGTGTTCTTGTTTCTGAGTTAAATGTATCACTATCGGCATCCGGTTGGAATGACGTAAATCACCTCCAATAGATGACCAAAGTCACCATCCTGCTTGAGGAGAGTCATTCCCAAAGCCTGTTACAATGCTGACTTTTACATCAACAACCAAAACTAACAGATCATGGAAACCTACCAAAAATCAGAATTACAGAACTTATACGAGCTCAACAGACACCATTTGTCTGATATTAACTTCTTTGATGATGAAGCAAAATTCATCAAAAACACGCTCGAAAAGTTCTTTTTGCCTATGCTTCATGAATACCATGTTAACCGGGCACAACTCATTAATAAGCAGCTTACAGAATTAAACATGATGAAAGCAAGTATCCTGCGTGACCTAACTGTGCATCGTAGCCATTTGGAAGGGACTATTAAGGACGTTGGTGCCAGAAGCATAGAGTTTTTGAAATTAGAAGGCGAACGTATGCAGGATGAAATCCGCGACCTCAATAAACGCTTTATTCATATCAAGCGAGAGGTATATGCGTTTTACAAAAAGTATGAGAACAGCCAGCTTATACCAGAGCTTGTTCAATAAAAATTGGTTAATAAGTTAGTAGAGTGAGCCTGGCCATAAGCCGGGCTTATTAGTAAATTGTCGCTAAAAACAACAGGAACAAAATTAATGCTATGAGAAAGGTCTTAACCACAGGATTGCTTGCGGGAAGCGTATTATTTGTGCTAAGCTACGGAGGCTTGTACCTGGCTGTAAAGTTCTTTCCCTGGATCTTTGTGGAATACAACAACCCGCTTTTCAATTCTGATGGCAGCCGCGACTTGCTGTTTTATCTGCACGCCTTCATCTTCAGCCTGGCCCTTTCCTGGTTTTGGGAGCGGTTCAAGAGCCTCTTCCACGGCTCCTTTCTGATTCGTGGGGCGGAGTTCGGGCTGGTTTATGGAGTGGTGTCGCTGCTGCCTGTGATGTGGATTACTTTCAGCGCAATGGATATCACTCCTTTCATGGTAAGCAGCTGGTTTATCTATGGCCTGGCGCAGGCAATTGTTGCCGGACTGGTATTTGCCAAAACCAATCCCTGAACATTAATTTGCCAGTATCTTCCTGATATGGAACTGAAAGAAAGCATCGAGCGAGTCGGTGCGCTTGCGGTTATCGGTAAAGTTTAAAGGCTTTATGAGGTAGCCTGAGATCCCAAGCTGATCTGCCTCTTTCCTGTCGGTCTCCTCCCCCGATGTAGTCATGATGAACACTTTCACATCCTTCAGCTGCTCGTCTTTCCGCAGTTCTTTTAAGAACTCAATACCGTTCATTTTTGGCATGTTCAGGTCCAGAAGGATCACGTCAGGAATTATTCCATCATGCCCTTTGCGCCCCCGGAGCAGTTCCAGCGCCTCCACGCCATTATATGCATTGTGCAGTTCGTACTCCTGATCAAGCTTTTTTAAAGACCGCTGTACGCTGATCACATCCAGTTCATCGTCTTCAACCAATAAAATTACGTTCTTCTTCATATGCTTAATTTTTATTCCAGGTAAATATAAATGATGAGCCGTGGCCAGGCTCAGACTCCACACGAATGCTGCAATGCTGATCGTCTAAGATCTTTTTCACAATGGCGAGCCCGATGCCCGTGCTCTCTTTCGCATTCTTCTCCCGCAAAGTTTGAAAAATAACAAATATCTTATCGTGATAGCCCGGATCAATCCCGATCCCGTTATCTGACACGGTGAACTCATAAAACTTGGGCAACTCATGACAGTCTATACCAATTCTGGGGTGTTCTGCGGAACCGTATTTTACTGCGTTGCTAATCAGATTACTGAAAACTTGCTCAAGGCGAAGCTTATCTGTAGCAAAGCCCGGCAGTCTGCCGATAGATATTTCTGTATCTTTTGGTACAATATCATCTACAATATCTCTCACCAAGATGTTTACGTCAACGTATTCCTTTAGCGGCTTTTCCCTCGCGATACGGGCGTAATCAAGCAATCCGTCAATAAGCCCTTCCATGCGTGCAATACGCTCGGGAATAATGTTCAAATATCGCTTGAGGCTTGGAGAGAGTTCTGTTTGTAAGTCTTCCTCTATCCACTGGGTTACGTTGTAAATGCCTCTTAGCGGTGCCTTTAAGTCGTGCGAAACGACATAGGCAAACTGATTCAGCTCATTATTCCTTTTCTCCAGTTCCCGGATATTTTTGTTCAGGGTGGCAGACATAATATTCAGCGAAGTAGATAAGCTGGTCAGCTCATCATTCTGATTGTCTTCAACATTCACAAAGTTGCCGTTGGAGATATTATGCGCAACATTAACCATGGCGGCAATTCGCTTGGAGATAAGGCGCACAATGTAAATGGTACTGATGGCGCCAATGCAAATTATCACCCCGAGGAAAATAATGGAATAGGTGTTTGTTTGCGAAATAGATTCGCTCAAAGTCTCTCTTCTAACCTGCCGTACCTTGTACTCGTAGCGGTCAAACTCGCGGAACTTGTCGCTGATCTGGTTATTAAGCTTTTGCCCGAACTGCTTCCTGAAACGCGTGTTAAACAAGGTCTCGTAGTCGCCCTTATCGCCCAGCTTCTTTTTTGCCGATATAAGCGAGTTGGCATAATCGATCCACTCCTGGTGGAGTACCTTGATGGAATCAAGCCTCTGCCTGTGCACCGGATATTCCTGAACAAGCTGCGACTGCTCTTTAAACAAAGTAGGTATCTCCTTAAGGCTGCTGTAATAAGGTTCCAGAAAGTCATCATCGTCAGTAAGCAGATATCCGCGAAAAGCGCTCTGCATATCGATAATGCTTTTGTTTAACCGACCCGAATTCCGGATGATGGTTTCAGAGTTTGTGAGGAAGGTACTGTTTTGGTTTACCTGTTGCGAAAGCGTGTAATTCACGTAGGAGTTTACTACCGAAAGGACAATTATCAGCGAAAAGCCTAAGAGTATTTGGGTAGATAACTTCATATCGGTGTTTTAGGGCTAATTAGCCCTGAGATCGGACGGCATGGTAAACTTAATGCATGTACCGGAACCCGGATTGCTTTTTACATCTATCGTTCCGCCATGCTGGGCTACAAAATCGCGTACAAGCAATAGGCCGAGACCGGTTCCTTTTTCATTATTAGTGCCTGCTACGGAACCCGAAGAATCCGCTGTGAAAAGCTTCTCCATAACGTCTGCGGTCATTCCTACCCCCGTATCGTAGACGCATATTTCAACCATTGTATCCTGCTCTTCGGCTGTAACCGATACTGAGCCTCCTTCGGGAGTGTATTTAATGGCGTTGGTAACCAGGTTTTGCAGAATAGACCTTAGCATAAGCGCATCGGCATGAACATGGATATTCTTTGGCACACGATTTTCCAAAGCAATATTTTTCTGGATCGCGTTAGCTTTCAAAAGTTCCAGCGACTCGTTCATGCCATTGAGAAGGTGGATTTTCTCAGGATTGAATGAGGTTTTCTCCCGCTGCTTTTTAGCCCAGTCAACCAGCTCATTCAGTTGTTGCAAAATCTTGTTAGACGTTCGGTGGATAATCCCCGAAAGGTGCAGCACTTCGCCTGGAGAATGTTTCTCTACATCGCGGCTTAGCTTTTCTGATGAAACAATCAGTGCGGTAAGCGGATTTCGGAGATCGTGCGAAATAACCGACAAGAACTTGTCTTTTGAAACATTGAGTTCTTTAAGTTCCTGGTTCAGCTTTTCAAGTTCCAGCGTACGTTCCCTTACCCTGTCTTCTAACTGCTGGTTTAACAACAGCAAATCCTGGTTTATAACCCTCAGTTTCTCTTCCTGACGCTGCAGAAGCTGGTTTTTCTTATGAAGCTCGGCGAAGACCGCCACCTTGGAGCGAAGGATTTGCGGATTAACGGGCTTGCGGATGTAATCCACCGCACCGTATTGATAGCCCTTGAATATTCCACCCTCTTCGTAGTCCTGCCCGGTAATGAAAATAATTGGGATTCGCCGCAGCTTTTCACGCTGGTAAATCAGCTCGGCGGTTTCGTACCCGTCCATGATCGGCATCTTGACATCCAGCAGGATAAGCGAAAAATCGTCTTCCTTAAGCAGGATCTGCAATGCACCAGTACCTGATGTGGCTTTAGAGAAGGAATATCCTTCCTTCTCCAAAACCAATTCCATCGACATTAAGTTGTCTTCCCTGTCGTCTACAAGAAGGATTTTTATCGCTGAATCAGAACTCACGTTATATGTTTATGCCGGCTAAGCTATCAATTATTTATAAAGCCATACCCGCATCAACGAAAGCAACTGATCTGTTTTAACCGGCTTGGTAATGTAATCAGACGCCCCGGATGCAATACACTTTTGCCTATCCCCAATCATGGCTTTAGCTGTAACTGCTATAATTGGCAATTGTTTGTTCCGGTGTTCTTTCCGTATCCACTGAATGGTTTCGTAACCATCCATTTCAGGCATCATGATGTCCATCAACACAATGTCAATGTCCTTATCCCTATTCAAGATTTCCAGTGCTTCACGCCCGCTTTCTGCTGTAATTACTTCCAGTTTGGAGCGTTCAAAAGCGGCAGTTAAAGCAAACAGGTTACGTACGTCGTCGTCTACAACCAGTACTTTTTTGCCGTCTATTATATCGCTTTCACCTCTTGATTTCCTGATCAGATCAATCTTATCTGCAGGCAATGCTTTAGTATCCACGTGCAGCAGCATTGAAAGTTCGTCCAGCAAATTGCCGTCAGAATACTCAGATTTAGTGATGAGTTTATGCGGAAGGCGCTTCAAATAAATAAGCTCATTTTGTGCAGGCTCTGTTTCTGAATGCAGGATAACTGAGGTTGACAGTTGGGTGTGCGCATTCAGGTGATTTAGCAGGGTCTTTGCGTCTGGCATGCCGAAATCAAGTACAATACAATCGTATGGAGTTTGTTTCAGCATTGAAATTGCCTTTTTGGCATTTGGCGCAGTTTCCACGTGCAGAGAATCTGTTTTCAACAAATTGGTAACTCTCTCCTGTTCCTGCTCGCTTGCCTCAATAACCAGTACATTTTTGACATCTTTTTCATTAAAGGCAATAATTCCCGACAGCAGCTCTTCAAGCGATTTGTTTGACAGGGGCTTAAGGTGGAAGCTCTGGGCTCCGTGCTTAAGCGCAAGAGCTCTGTTTTCTTCTCCTGAAATTAGATGTACGGGGATGTGGCGCAGGTTGAGATCGTCTTTCAGCAGCTTCAGCAGCTTCCATCCGTTCGATTCCGGCAAATTCACATCAAGCGTAATGGCAATAGGATTGTAGTCTTTGATGCTATTAAATATCTCAAGATACGTAACCGCGACAATGGCTTTCAGCCCCAAGTCATGTGCCTTGTCTAACACAATCTTGGTGAACCTTGGATCGTCTTCAATTACAAGGATCACCCTATCGCCAGGAGCGACATTGTGCTTATCATCATCGAAAGTAGTCTCGGCAACTTCTGCAAGGTTGGTGCGAGCGTTGTCCACATACATCTCCTTCTTAGTCAAATCGCCTACAGTTTTTCCGCCTTCTTTATATTTCAATGGCAGGTAAAGCGTGAAGGTACTTCCTTTGCCAATCTCGCTGTTTACAACGATAGTACCGCCTAATAACTCGGCGAAACCTTTACTGATTGACAACCCCAGTCCAGTGCCACCGTACTTACGGCTTGTTGATCCCTCCGCTTGCTGGAACGCCTCGAAGATGATTCCCTGGGTTTTCTTGGAGATACCGATACCTGTATCCTGGATCGAAAATGCGATAACCGGATCGTTAGTTTTGAGCGACAGGTCATCAGTATGTTCGGGTTTGTAAATACGAAGTTTAACCTCTCCTTTCTCTGTGAACTTGAACGCGTTAGAAAGCAGGTTCTTCAGAATTTGATTCAATCGCTGGATATCCGTTTCCATTATTTCAGGAAGCTCATTGTTGATATCGATAGCGAAGTTGAGGTTCTTGGTCTCAGAGATCGGCTTGAATGTGGTTTCCACAAACGATGCAATCTCCCTGAAGCTAACCGGCATAATATCCGCTGATATAACCCCGGACTCGATCTTAGAAAGGTCGAGGATATCATTGATCAGTTGGATCAAGTCATCTCCACAAGAGTGGATGGTTTTTGCATACCTGATCTGCTTCTCTGTTAGGTTTCCTTCGTGGTTCTCGAACAATTGTTGTGCGAGGATCAGCAAGCTGTTCAAGGGCGTGCGCAGCTCGTGCGACATGTTGGCCAGGAACTCTGATTTGTATTTAGAGGTAAGGGTGAGCTGCTCGGCTTTTTCCTCCAGCGAGCGGCGGGCTTCCTCAACCTCTTTATTGATCTGCTCCACCTCTTCTTTTTGTTTCTCCAGAAGCTGTGCTTTATCGTGTAGCTCGTCGTTCGCACGCCTTAACTCTTCCTGCTGTGCTTTCAAGTCACCAGAAAGCGACTGAGATTGAGAAAGAAGCTCTTCCGTACGAGTATTGGTTTCAATGTTGTTCAACACGATACCAATACTTTCAGTCAACTGGTCTAAGAAGTCTAAGTGGGTTGGGCTGAAGTTCTCGAAAGATGCCAGCTCAATTACCGCCTTGATATTATTTTCAAACAACACCGGCAGGATTACGAGAGCCGATGGTGGCGCACCACCGATACCGGAATTGATTTGCAGGTAATCTCCCGGAACGTTGGTCAACAGGATACGCTCTTTGTCTATAGCGCACTGTCCTACCAAGCCCTCGTTCAGCGAAAACTCAGAATTAATAGTCCGCTGATTGTCTGGCGCATAGCCGGCAAACAGCCTCAGTTTAGGTTCTTGTGAATAATCATCCGGTTGTTCAAGTATGTAGAATGCACCGTAACGGGCATTTACCAACTCAGCAAGTTCAGAAAGCACTTTGTTCGCCACCGCATTCCGGTCACGCTGGCCCTGAAGCATCTGCGCAAACTTGGCAAGGTTGGACTTGAGCCAATCCTGCTCGTGGTTACGAAGCGTGGTGCCTTTCAGGTTGGCAATCATCTGGTTGATGGTATCCTTCAAAGCTTCCAACTCACCTTTGGCCTCCACGCGGATGGTCCGGGTTAAGTCACCCTTCGTTACCGCCGATGCCACCTCAGAAATTGAACGCACCTGGGTCGTTAAGTTCTGTGCTAACTGGTTTACGTTTTCCGTTAAGTCTTTCCAGGTTCCTGATGCGCCCGGCACACTTGCCTGGCCGCCCAATCGCCCTTGCACACCCACCTCACGTGCCACCGTAGTTACCTGATCGGCGAACACCGCAAGGGTATCAATCATCTCGTTGATTGTATCTGTAAGCTGCGCCACCTCGCCGAGAGCGTTGATGGAAAGCCTTTGTTTCAGGTTACCCTTGGCAATACCACTCGCTACTTTAGAGATACCCCGGATCTGCCCTGTTAGGTTGGACGCCATCTGGTTTACCGAGTCAGTCAAGTCCTTCCATGTACCACCCACACCTTTCACCTGCGCCTGACCACCTAGTTTTCCTTCTGTACCTACCTCCCTCGCCACACGGGTTACCTCAGATGCGAATGAGTTCAGCTGATCCACCATCGTATTGATCGTGTTTTTCAGCTCCAATACCTCACCCTTCGCATCAATGATTACCGTTTTACTTAAGTCGCCGGATGCCACCGCTTTTGTTACCTCGGCAATGTTACGCACCTGCGATGTTAAGTTCGAAGACATCTGGTTTACAGAGTCTGTTAAGTCTTTCCAGGTTCCTGCTACCCCCGGCACAAAGGCTTGTCCACCTAAGTTACCATCGGTACCCACCTCCCGGGCTACACGGGTTACCTCAGATGCAAAACCCCTTAGCTGATCCACCATCGTATTGATAGTTTCCTTCAGCTGGAGGATCTCGCCTCGTACGTCCACCGTGATCTTCTTGGATAAGTCACCATTCGCTACCGCGATGGATACATCTGCTATATTTCTTAACTGCGCCGTTAAGTTACCGGCCATTTTATTTACACTATCCGTTAAATCTTTCCAGGTACCATCCACTCCCGGCACATTCGCCTGACCACCGAGCTGCCCTTCAGAACCTACCTCACGAGCTACCCTCGTTACCTCGGATGCAAATCCCCGGAGCTGATCCACCATCGTATTGATCGTTTCTTTCAGCTCCAAAAGCTCGCCTTTGGCATTTACGGTAATCTTGCGGCTCAAGTCACCCTTCGCCACCGCCGTTGTTACCTCGGCAATGTTCCGCACCTGCGATGTAAGGTTATCCGCCATTTTATTTACGGAATCGGTTAAATCCTTCCAGGTACCACCTACGCCGGGCACATTCGCCTGGCCACCGAGCTGCCCTTCAGAACCTACCTCCCTCGCCACACGGGTTACCTCAGAACCGAATGAGTTCAACTGATCCACCATCGTATTAATGGTGACTTTCAGCTCAAGCATCTCACCCTTAACGTCCACCGTGATCTTCTTGGAAAGGTCACCCTTGGCCACCGCCGTTGTTACCTCAGCGATGTTACGCACCTGGCCGGTTAAGTTACCCGCCATCTGGTTTACCGAGTCAGTTAAATCTTTCCAGGTACCACCTACACCCGGTACATTTGCCTGGCCACCTAACTGGCCCTCGGAACCTACCTCCCTCGCCACACGAGTTACCTCGGATGAAAACGAGTTCAGCTGATCCACCATCGTATTGATTGTATTTTTTAGCTCCAGGAGCTCACCCTTTGCATCTACCGTGATCTTTCGGCTCAAGTCACCTTTCGCCACCGCCGTTGTCACACCCGCAATGTTCCGCACCTGGTCGGTAAGGTTCGAACCCATCTGGTTTACAGAGTCCGTCAGATCCTTCCAAACCCCGCCGACACCCTTCACCTTCGCCTGGCCTCCGAGTTTTCCTTCTGTACCTACCTCAAGTGCCACACGCGTTACCTCACTGGCGAAGGAGTTCAGCTGATCCACCATAGTATTGATGGTTTTCTTCAGCTCAAGCATCTCCCCTTTTACGTCCACCGTGATTTTCTTCGACAAGTCACCATTCGCCACCGCCGTAGTTACACCCGCGATGTTACGCACTTGCGATGTCAGGTTACCCGCCATCCGGTTTACCGAGTCAGTTAAATCTTTCCAGGTTCCTGCAACGCCCGGCACTTTCGCCTGACCGCCCAGCTTACCTTCCGTACCCACCTCGAGTGCCACTCGGGTTACCTCGGATGAGAAGGAGTTTAGCTGATCCACCATCGTGTTGATCGTGTTCTTGAGCTCCAGGATTTCCCCCTTCGCCTCCACCGTAATCTTCCGACTTAAGTCGCCTTTCGCCACCGCCGTTGTTACCGCCGCAATGTTACGTACCTGTGCTGTTAAGTTACCCGCCATCTGGTTTACCGAATCTGTAAGCTCTGCCCACACACCCGCTACACCTTTGATTTTTGCCTGCTCGCCCAGTTGCCCTTCAGAACCTACCTGCCTTGCAACCCGAGTTACCTCCGCAGAGAACAAGCGAAGTTTGGAAAGCATCTGGTTTGATTCTTTGGCTATGCGGAGGAATTCTCCTTTGAGCGGCTGCCCGTTAATTTCTAAGGATATTTCTTTTGAAAGGTTACCATTGGCAACCGAGTTGATCATACTCGCGATCTCAAGAGTTGGATAAGTTAAATCTGTGATGAGATTGTTCATCGATTTAACGCCAACTGCCCACTGCCCCTTGGCATCAGGAAGGTCGAGGCGCTTAGCAAGGTTTCCTTTTTTACCGATGTTGATCTCGGCTGTAGTAATTTCAGTAACCAGCCGCTCATTCATGTCGATGATCTCGTTGAGAACTTCGCAGATGCGGCCGCTGATACCTGCCTGCTTAACCTGCATCCGCACGTCAAGTTTGCCGCTTTTAACCATAGAGAGAACATTGAGAAGTTCTTTCAGGTCAAGTGGCTCTTCATCGTGATGCTCGGCACCATTTCCGTTTACGTGCCCTTTGCCATTCACAGCAGGCTTTTTAATGCTTCTTTTTACTACCGGTTTCTCGAGTATATCTTCTTTCATAAACTAAAAAATATCAAAGGTTAGGATTTAGGATGCCCACTTTATACGTACGAATTGAAAAGACGAAATGTAATTTTTTTTGGAACAGAAGCCTGGCAAAGCCAACTTCACGTGTGTTTTAACAATGTTGATGAAGATGTGTTTTGTAAAATTAAAAAAAGCTTGCCCAGCTAAAATCCTGCAATATCATGTAAAAATCAAGAGTTGAGCTTTTGATTTCGCGAGTACCGAACTATTCAGAAAATGATTCTATTCTTTAACTTTTTTGCCCTTGCCACCATAATATGGATAGGAATCAAAAACATCTTCTTTGCTAAGCAATAATGGATCTGACGTCTTCTTTCTCCAGATGGTCAGTTTTGCACCAAGTTGAAGTTTGATACTGGTGTACTGCTTGTAGCCCGCAAGGTTTTTAAGTTGATTGGGATCTTTGACCAGATCGTAAAGCTCTATCGCCGGGCGCTTCTCAAGGCTCCAGCCAGCATACTGCGTATAGGCAGGATTATCTCTGTTTTCTACTAAGAACTGCTTAGCTAAGCCAGGGTCGATATCGCCAAAAGAGCCGGTGGCCTGCTCGCTTTTCGGATCTCCCGCAGGCCAGCGCTCAGGCCTTAAATTTTCTATGTACAGGTATTGTTTGGTACGCACTGCCCGCATTGGATAGCCTACATTATTCTGACGCACAGAAGCATGTCTTTCACGCTCTGTGAAAACAATATCAAACCGTGGGTCTTTGGCAGCAGTGGACAACAGAGGCAAGAATGATTTTCCAGTCATAGAACTTGGTGACATCACTTTCATTGCATCAAGGATTGTAGGGCCAATGTCCACCAGGCTGACCAGCTCTGTGCGCCTGCCAGTTTTAAACTGCTTACCGAAGCGCATTACAAGTGGGATGTTCGTACTGGCATCGTAAGCATTCGCCTTTACCCGCGGAAAGGGCATTCCATTATCGCTGGTGACGATTATTAATGTGTTATCATACTGTCCGTTCTTTTTCAACAGAGCTACAGCTTCTTCAACAGTCTGATCAAATCGCTTTACAGCGGCATAATAGTCCATAAGATCCTCTCTTACAGTTGCATTATCGGGCAGCCAGGCTGGTACCCGTAAGGCATCAAGGTTGAACTTTACAGAATTTTTCAGGTCTGATTCATAAGGCCGGTGAGGGTCATGGCTCCCGATCCAGAAACAAAAGGGCTTTGATTTATCGCTCGTATTCAAGAAAGCAGCAAAGTTCTTGAAGTCAGGCCCGGCAGGATTCTCTTTATATCCGCCCACCGTAAAATCGCCGGGTCCCCAGCCCTTTCCTGTCAAGCCGATCTGGTATCCGTTCTCAGCAAGTATGCGTGTGTAAGTAGGGTAAGAAACCGGTAATGTTCCCCACAAGTTGCCTCCTTCTTTTAGCTGGTGAGGATACATTCCTGTTAAAATGCTCGCCCGCGACGGGCTGCAGGAGGAAGCTGTGCAGTAGGCGTGGTCGAACACCACACCGTCCTTCGCTATACCGTCGATGCCGGGCGTGCTGATGGTATAGTCACCGTAGGCTCCGGCATTTTTTGACATATCATCTGCTACTATGAACAGCACGTTGGGTTTAGCGGAAGTTTTCTGTTGAGCAGTTGCAATAATTGTAGCTAAGGCAAAAAGAGCCGTGGACAAATACATTTTCATTTCAATCTCCTTTGATTATTCTCGGATCGGTTTCGTAATCCGTAGAGTTAACCCACGGCGTAGTCATTCTTTGCCCGTTCATAAACTTACTATAAAATTGGAACCCTTCAAATGGCGGATAGTTATCAAATAAATATCCTTTGCCAAACATTCGCGGATCTCCTTGCTGTTTTAACTCTGTTAAAAGTTGGCTCCTCATAGCAGCGATCCTGGTTTGCAACGAAGCATCATTGATCAGATTCTTAACACAATCCCGATCTTCCTTTATGTTGTAAAATTCTTCAGCTCCACGCTTCGCGAAACTTAACTGGTAAAAAGGAATGTTCCCGGGACTTCTGCGATTTTGGTTTAAGATAACTGTCTTTGTAGGTCCCCCATCTGTATTCAGGTAGCCAGTTTCCGGATTTCCGGCAGGCCAGCGGCTTGGCTCAAAATTCCTGATGTACATGTATCCATCTTTGATGATGCTTCTGATTGGATACCCGGCTTCGTGCGGCCGGCCCACATCGTGCCGTTCCTGTCCCAGCAACACGTAATTTCTGGTTGGATCAATCAAGTCGGAAAGGTTGCTGTTGAAAATATTAGTCAGCGATTTGCCTTGCGGCTGATTGTGTTCTGCAGCGTCGGGCTTGACACCTGAAACTGTAAGGAATGTAGGAGTGAAATCTATAAAGCTCACAAAGTCTTCAATCTTTCTCCCGGGCTTCTGAATACCGTTCGGCCAGCGGATTGCCAGCGGCATGTGATTAGAAAGTTCGTATTCAAAACCCTTTATCCGAGGAAATGGCATCCCATTATCTGACGTAATTACAACGATGGTGTTCCCTGCCTCACCCGACTGATCAAGCACCTCGAGGATTCTGCCGAGCTGTTTGTCGAAGTATTCGACTTCGTAAGCGTAGTCGAGCATGTCCATTCGGACACTATCTGCATCGGGCCAGAACTGGTGGATTTTATCTATATCCTTTAAAGATTTGCTTCCCTTAGCGGCTCCTGAGCCATATTCATATTCCCGATGTGGCTCTTTGCTACCGAACCAAAAGAAAAAAGGCTGTCCCTTGGGTTTCGCTCCCAGAAAGTTCTTGAAGTTGGTTGCGTAATCTGTGTTTGCTATCCCGCTGGTAGGCGGCACCAGAGTAGCGGATTGATAAGCTTTACCGGTAACCTCCCGTGGTTTGCCGTTTATCTTTCCGGGATCTCCGGGAGCCCAGCCCTTCCCGGTGTAACCGGTAAAATATTTTTGACCCATCACTTCCATCACCGATACATATTTCGCTGGCCAATAGGCGAGGTGATTTCCCAGCTCTTCTAATTGCCATGAATTCCGTCCGGTGAGTATGCTCGCCCGCGAAGGAGCGCATTTGGCATTAGGTGTATAGGCGTTGAGGAACAAAAGCTCGTCTTTGGCAATACGATCAAAGTTCGGAGTTTTCACCCATTTGCTTCCATTGGCACTGAAATGTTCAAAAGAAGCGTCATCAGCCAGGCAGAAGAGAATATTAGGCACGGTGCTTTTCTGCTGTGCGCCGGCATTCGCCGAAACAATTAACAGCGCAGCAAATGCAACCAAGAGCATATTTCGAAAATTTTGCATTGCTTATGGTTTTACTGCCTTATTGTTTTTCGCCTTTAGTTGTTTTACCTTCATGTCAGGTGCAAGGAATACCTTGAACAGAGGATCGTATTGATTATTTTCGATTACGGCAGTCCCGACATTCTCCAGATCAACAACCGGGTTTTCGAAATTGATTGGGTAAGTGCCTGAATAACTGATACGATTGTTACGAAACACTACATTCTTTCCGTGTTCTACAAAAAGGAGGCTCGACGAGTAAGTACGGAAGGTATTGTTTTCTACTACGAGATTTCCATGGATGTAGTCACCTTTCTTGGAGACCGCAAGAAGATTGATCAGTGGCTGAGGCTTCGCAGTGCCATACGCTCCATCCAAAAACGTGTTGTTTCGAATGGTGAGGTCGCCAACATATCCAGATTCGTACCAAAAGCTGAACTCATTCGGGCTGAGTACAGCCGACATCATATTGCTAAAGGTGTTTCCTTCTATCAAGACAGGCTTCGGGGTTGAAATGAGCAAGCCCCGGGCACGGTTGTTAGTGAAGTTGTTGTTTCTTATCACGACCTCCGGATACGCATCCGTATTTTCCAGATACAATCCGGGAACTACCGCAGCGGGAACATCTTTATCGAACGTTACTTTGTAATACCGGCCGCTCACTTGCTCTACACTGCGGATTGTGAGATCTGCAATGGGCACAGCACTGACTTCAGGATTTACAGCAACTACCTGATCCCCCGGGTGTCCAAAACTATTTCCGGTTTGTTGAAAATGACCGATGTTGATCCCCGCCACATTGCCTTGAACATCCGCAACCTGAACGTACATACCGTGGATGTTGGTTGCGTCATCAAGCTGTTTCTGAAATACACAGTTCTCCATCAAAATCTTACCACGACAGCCTGAAAAATGCGTGGCATCTGCGGTGGTAGATAACATCCGGTGATCGTTTGGATCGGGCAGCACGCGAAAGCCGTTCAGGTGAATATCTTCGCTATCTTCCGCTACAAAAGCCATCCCGCCGGCATGGTTTACCGTTACATCTGTTATGGTTAAATTTTTAGCTTGTGCCACTCGTATTGCAGGTGCCATGCGGTTGTAGCCATTTAGCCCTTTAGCAACCAGCACCCAGCCCGGTTTAGGCATATTCGGCGCCACGCCGGATATCCTTACCAAGCCCGGCTTAAGCTGAGTTGCTGATATGGAAGGCTCGGCACCACGATAGCGATAAGCCGGATCAACCGGATCAACCGGATAAGGTGAAGCTTCTTCGTTTGGTTTGCTTTGAACAATGCTTTTATTAAGGCGAAATATTGGAACATAGAGGTTGTTCTGAAATGCGACCGCATTGGTTTTATTATCCCAATAAATTGCCTGATCGATATTGTGCTCATAACCTTTCTTTAGAAAGACTAATTGCCTGTTTCTGATCTCATAAGGATATTCTGGCGCAATCCGAAAATCAACAGTTTTCTTTACACTGTCAACCGCCTCTACAACAAGCTCGCTGTGTAAAGGGCGATACCAATTGATAGTAAGATTTCGTATGCGGATGTTATCGGAATCCTCTATACAGATGGGCACAATAAGGCCGTGCATCATAAAGGTTGCGCCGCCGCCATCAATTTCCAGATCATGAAAATCGAACAGCGGCAAAGCGATTTTCTTCAGCCCTGAATCGTGATTGGTTATTGAAAGATATTTCTCAAAAGCCCGGTCATCATATAATTGATAAACCTGCTTTTCGAAGATAATTTTAGTAGCTTTTTGCTCCTTAGCGGCTTTAACTAATGCCAAAACTCCCGGGACAGCATCCGGCGCACCGCTCTTAATATAATCTTTCGCGTACAAAACTCGCTCCTGAGCCTGCAGCCCGGCGCATAGGCATGCCAGGGCAGCCGCACAAATCAACTTCTTAAACATGAATCTCTATTAAGGCTAGTAGCCTGGGTTTTGATCAGATGGCTCAATGGCACTGTTGTTATCAATCTCGGTTTGTGGAATTGGAAACAGGTAGTGCATTGGTTTAATATTAGCCGCTCCGGTAAACGTAGCAGCAGTTAACACCGTAGCTTTCACAGCAGCTATAAGCCTGCCCGTGCGTGCAAGGTCAAACCAGCGCTGGCCTTCATAACAAAGCTCGCGGGATCGCTCATCGAATATAAAGTTCAGGAAGTTTGTCGCAGGTGGAACGGGCGGAGTTGTTGAATAGCGCTTTGCTCTTAACGTGTTTACCATCTGCAATGCGAAAGGAGTTGCCGCACCGTTGTTCAGTTCAGCTTCTGCTTCAGCAATCTCTAACATCACATCGGCTAAACGTAGAAGTGGAAAGTTATTCGGATCGGAAAAGTGCTGCCCGTCGTAGCCGCAGGGCTTCATAAACTTACCGCAGTAGAATACTGTTTGCACCACAGGTGTACAGCCATTGTAGCCCAACTGTTGTATGTTCCGTGCTTTTCTGGTGTCGGTAGCATCATAACGGTTGACAAGGTTCCGTGTAGGGCGTGCGTTGTTTTGCCCGCCGCGGGAAACATTGATATCGCCGATATTTGTAGGCCCGAATAGATTTGTAAGAAAAGATCCTTCGTCGCTTACCGTAGAGCGACCTTCCATTTGCACACTGAAAATGGTTTCTGGCCCATTTTCTGTTTCTGAATCGAATATCGAACCATAATTACTTACAAGGCTGTAGTCGGTTATAGCCAGAACCAGTTTCCCTGTCGAAACCGCCTTCGTAAATGACTCGTTTACATTCACCCATTCGTAGCCGCTCACGGTTTTATACTTTGCATAAGATGCCATTGTAAGATAAACTTTTGTCAACAGCGCAAGAGCAGCGCCACGAGTTCCCCGCCCCGGCACAGTGCCGCTTACCTCTGGCAAAGCAGGGGTGGCCTCGTTTAAATCTTTAAGAATTTGCTCGTAAACTGCTTGAATAGTCGCTCGCGGCGTATTCAGGTTGCTTAGGTCTGTTGTTGGCTTCAGTACAAGCGGAACTCCGCCGTGCATGCGCACAAGGTAGAAATAGAAAAGAGCTCTCAAGAACTTAGCCTCCGCAGTGATACGGGTAACTGTTTCGGCCGGAAGCGGCGAGGCACCTATATTTTCGATAATATCATCAGCCTGGTTAATACCTGCGTAGAAGTTATCCCAAATAAGCGGGAGCTTAGCGTCATTAGCTGTATAAGTATAGTTCGCGTAATCGCTTACTATTCCATTCGATACACCTTTTGGCGCAAAGTCGTCGGTACCAAAGTTCGCCACGATCAGCATACCTCTCCTGAAAGAAGCATCAAACGTTGGTGAGGTGGAAGCTAAGCGATCATAAACCCCAACTAAATAGGCCTGGGCAGCCTCAGGCGTTTGCATAAGGTTAGAAGGCGTTTTGAAGGAGTAAGCATTCTCTTCGAGAAATTTTTTACATCCCCACTGGGAGCTAACCAACAAAAGCCCCAGGAAAATATATTTAAGTGATTTCATAACTCTTAAAATCTTGCGTTAAGTCCGAATGTGTACGTTTTAGGGCGAGGGTATGAGAAATAATCTACTCCAAAGTTATTAGGGTTAGTAGATGTGATCTCAGGGTCATACCCCTCATAGTTTGTGAATAAAACGATATTGTCTGCAGAGAAGAATACTCCCAAAGCTGCCATCTTCATCCTGCGTGTAAGCTGCTGAGGCAGGCTATAGTTCAGGGTGAGATTTTGAAAGCGCAGGAATGATGCATCTTTTACATACATAGTTGAAGATTCATTTCTGCCTGCAATATCCAGGTACACAGGAGTGGTTGTGTTTGTGTTTGTAGGTGTCCACATCTCGTGATAATAGTCAGCAAGCAGGTTGTTGTTTCCCACACCGCTCAAAATATATCGGTTCCAGTTTATCAACTGATTTCCAACTTGCCAACTGAAGAATGTACTTAGAGACACATTTTTATAGCCAAACGTATTTCTTATGCCTCCAAAATGTTTGGGATTGGAGTTGCCGATCACCGTGCGATCATAAGCATTAATGATTCCATCGGGCAGCCCGGCAGGACCACTGATATCCTTGAACTTGAGATATCCCGCCCGTGGTGAGTTATAACGGGGCACATCAGCCTTGAGCGTGGTGCCGTTGGCTTCGAAATCGTCGGGTTGATATAAACCATCCTGTATATATCCGTAAAAGGATCCCAGGGAATAACCGGGCTGTATTACGTTCGGGGCAACAGTAGAGTTTATCAGGTCGCCTGTGAGGATTTGCGACTGTGTGCCCAGTGCTAACACGGTGTTCCTGTTCACATTAAAGTTGAGGTCAGTATTCCAGGAAAAGTCCTTACTCGCAATATTCCGTGTGCTCAGCACCAGCTCAAATCCTTTGTTCCTGATCTTTCCAACGTTCTGGAAGATCGAGTTGAAACCCGAGCTCCCCGCAACCGGAGCTCTGAGAAGCAAATTTTTGGTGTTCTTCACGTACGCATCGGCTGTAACGCTTATCCGATTATTAAAGAAAGCCATATCAATACCGGTATTATAGGTTTCGCTGGTCTCCCACTTCAAATCTACGTTGGCTACCGAGGCGGTTGATGCACCCTTGTATTCTGTAGTTCCGCTAAAATATGAAACCGTGCCTGCTTTGCTTAGAGCACTGTAAGCTGGTATCGACTGATTACCGATCTGGCCGTAGCTTAACCGGAGTTTGAGTTGATCAAAAACTTTTAGCTTCTGAACAAACGGCTCCTCCGCGACCTGCCAGGATAATGCAGCGGCGGGGAAATAAGAATACTTGTTTTTACCGTAAAACTTCGAAGAACCATCTACTCGTAGGCTGGCGGTGAAAAGATAACGGTCGTTGTAAGAATAGTTAATACGCCCGAGATAAGAACGTAGTGACCACTCAGTTTTATCGCTTCCGTAGCTGTTTATAGATAACGCGTCTTGAATAGAGTTGGCTCCATTTATCTCAATTGGGAAGTTGGTGGCCTGCAGAAAATAGCTTTCAACAGTATTACGCTGCTGAGTAAAGCCGGCCAGGGCGTTAATCGTATGCTTCTTAATTGCAGTGGAATAATTGAGTGTGTTTTCATTAAGCCAGTTGAAGGTATTAGCCGATCCGAGCGAAGCGAGCCCATTAGCATTTGAAGACAGCGTTACCTCCTTTGAAAGGAAAGTAGTGTTTTTCGCACTTGTTAAATATCCGCCGCCAAGTACTTTTAAATTCAAGCCTTTAGCGAGGTTATATGTTAAGGTCAGGTTACTGACATTGGTAAAAGACTTGTTCAGTTTTTCACTTAGGTCTATGAATTTGAAAAGATTTGAGAAATCGGGGTCGTTAGCGTCGGCGGCGTTTGGATTAAGCGGCCTGGAAGAAAGGATCCGATAGGTAATTCCCGCAGAGCTTCCCTGACCTGTTCCGTAAAGCTGCCCCTGGCGATTTGACAAGCCGGATGTTGACTTCAGCTGAAGTGAAAATTTCTTAGATATCTTGGTGTCTCCGTTTAGCACAAGCGATAACCTCTTGAAGTCTGAGCCCGGAATCACGCCTTTTGTGTCTCCATAGCCTACAGACGTGTAGAATTTCGTCTTATCTGTATTGTTCGAGAAGGAGATATTGGTGTTCTGAAGCGGGGCAGATGTATATATCACATCCTGCCAGTCGATGGTCTGATCATCACCATAAGGTATTGCGGCACCTGTTGCGATGTCTGTGTACAATGCGTTATCCGGATACCTTGTATGGATGTAGGTGGCGTACTCCGAAGCACCTAACATTTCTATGCGATTATTGAACACGGACGATCCGAAAGAAGTGTTAAAATTAACCTCTCCCTTCCCGATTGCTCCTGTCTTGGTAGTAATCAGAATAACTCCGTTCGCTCCTCTTGATCCGTAGATAGCTGCTGCGCTGGCATCTTTTAGAACCTCAATAGAGGCAATTGTATTCGGATCGATGTAGCTCAAAGGATTGACCACCGGATCATTCAAAGGCGTACCGCCTGTTTTTACTTCCGCTTGATTACTTTCAATCGGCACTCCGTCTATAACATATAATGGATTGCTTGAAGCACTGATGGAATTCAGGCCGCGTATCCGGATGTCGAGGCCCGCACCCGGCTCCCCCCCGCTGCTGGTTACCTGCACACCTGAAAGCTTGCCGCGAAGCTGATCCCCAAACGAGACTGATCCCGCATCTTTTAGTTGCTCAGCACTTACCGATGCTACAGAGCCTGTCAGGTCACGTTTCCGAACAGTCCCATATCCGATAACAACTACTTCGTTCAGGTTTTTTACATCCTCTTCCAGAACTACATTTCCCAGGTTCGCCGATGTTACCTGAACAGATTTCGGAGTCATACCGACGTAAGTAAAGTCGAGTATATCGCCGTTGTTAGCTGCGATGCTGAAGTCGCCTGAGGGATTACTTACAGTAGCCTTTTGGGTGCCTTTAATACTTACTGCAACGCCGGCAAGCGCCTCGCCGTTTGTCCCGGTTATCCTTCCTTTCACTAATTGCTGCGCCCAGGCAACCTGGCAGGCAAATAGAAACAGAACGATAAGAGAAATTTTCTTGGTAAAATGTTCGCTCATACAAGTTAATTTATATAATATCAGTCAGAGAGGTCCTGACGCATTAGTTAGTTAAGCTAAATTAACTCAAACCTATTTTCTGGAAATAACCAATCGTTCAAAAAGTTGTACTCACCGTAAGGAAGTTGATCAATAAGGAATAAGGAACTGCTTAATTGATGGGCGCAGTAGAATTGCCTGCATAGGCTTTGGGATTGTGGCCGAACTTATTTTTAAAAGCTTTATTGAAATACGAAGGGCTTACAAAGCCAGTTTTATACATCACTTCGGATACCGAAAAGCCTTTTGTGAGAAGCAATTGAGCGGCCCGCTTCAGCCGGAGATCTAGAATGAAGAGCTGAATCGACATACCCGTAAGCTCTTTGATTTTTCGATACAGTCCAGGCCGGCTCATAGCCACCGTTTGACAAAGCTCTTCTACAGAGAAATCTGCATTTTCCATATTCTGCTCAATAGCAGAAATAACATCTTTTAGCAGCTTTTGATCCCGCGAATCAAACGACAAAGTCGCTGGCTGAAGGGCAGCTTCGTTGCTAACTTTGGTGCGATAATTCTCTCGTTGCTGAATAGTGTTTTTGACTTTAACCCTGAGTTCTTTAAGGCTGAAGGGTTTTGATATGTAGTCATCAGCCTGTGCTTCCAGCCCTTGCAACCGACTTTGCTCAGTTCCTTTGGCGGTAAGCATAAGTACCGGTATGTGGCTTGTTGCCAAATCGCCTTTAAGCAACTTACAAAGCTGTATCCCGTCTAGTTCAGGCATCATTACATCGGTAATCACCAGCAATGGCTTTACCTTCCGGACGATTTTCAAGCCTTCTTTTCCGTCTGCAGCCTGATAAACTTTGTAATCTTTAGCAAACTCCTGCACCAACATTTGGCGAAGCTCAGCATTGTCGTCAATTACAGCGATGCTTTGAAGATTAACCTCCTCCGCTTCCGTCTGCAAATACTGCCTTTGGCTCAACGGCAAGGGCAAATTAATAGTCGAAAGTGGCAGGCAAATCCTGAAAGTGGTAATGGCGGCTTGTCGCTGAGATGAAGGAATACTTTGTACCTCAATGGTTCCGCCATGAAGCTCTACAAGAGAACGGGAGATGGTAAGACCAAGCCCGGTTCCATTAGCGGCGGCTGGTTGTTGAGCCTGATAAAACGGTTCAAACACACGCGAGGCTTCCTCGGGACTGAGGTAAGAGCCAGTATTACTTACTTCAATAACAACAATTCCTTCATGTTCAGCTGCTTTCAGACTGATATTCCCGCCTGTCGGGGTAAATTTTACAGCATTTGAAAGAAGGTTTCCGAGCACCTGCTCTAGCTTGAACGCATCTATCTCAATAAGCAAATCCGTTACAGATTGAAGTTCAATAGTTAAATCAGATCTTAATGCGATGTCCTTAAACTGCAGGAAAACTGTGTTAAGAAAATCGTCTAGCGCTACTGCTGTGCTATTTAATTCAAGTTTTCCGATTTCTAACTTACGTATGTCGAGAATCTGATCAATCAATTTTTTGAGCCGGTTGGCATTTGCATGGGCTATATTCAGGCTGTGAAGCACAGGTGGAGGAGCATCTCCGTCATTGATGATCTGTTCGATCGGTGTTGAAATTAAGGTTAAGGGCGTTCTAAGCTCATGCGAAACGTTTGTGAAGAACTGCATTTTATCTTCATACTGCCTTATTTCCTGTTCCTGTTTTGCCAGCTCGAGCTCTCTTTTGTGTTTCTGAGAAATTCGCATCAAAGCATAACTCCTCTGCGTGAAAAGGCCTCCGAGAATAATCAGGGCATAAAACGCATACCCGTATTTGCTATTCCAGAAAGGTGGAAGTATTTCTATTTGGAGCGTGGTGAGGGAAGTTCCCCAGTTTCCATTTCCCCCCGAAGCATATAACTCAAATGTATAATTGCCAGACGGCAAGCCTGTATAATTTACAAACCTCTTCCTGCTGTTCGTGTAGCTCCAGCTTTTATCAAAACCTTTAAGGCGATATTTGTATACGATCTTTGAAAAGTCGTGGCTATGCACGCTTGCAAACTCTAGACCGAAGTTTTTTATTTTATGGTTCAGAGTGATTTGAGATGTGTACTCAAGCGTTTTGCCTAATATCTGCTCTCCTTCAATTTTGCTTCCGGCCTTTACCACAATATTATTGATGATGAGCTTGGTGAGAACCGGTCGAGAAATGGAAATCTTAGGATCTATATTTTGTGGATAGAAAATGTTAAAACCATTAATACCGCCGAAGATCATCTCACCGTAGCTTGTTTTGAAAGCCGACCATATCTTAATCGCATTGCTCTGCAAACCATCAGAAGCATCGAAATAGCGAAAGCTGCCTTTTGCAGGATCATATTTGGTTAGCCCGATTCCTCCAATCCAAAAGCTCCCTTCAGAATCTTCCAGCAAAGTTTCAACATCATTAGTGGGAAGGCCTTCTGTAGTTGTAATGGTGGAGAATGTGGCAGCACTTGCTGTATACGAAGCCAGTTTGCTCAGACCGCCGCCAATTGTTCCTGCCCAAATGTTTCCTTTGGGATCTTCATGCAATAACGAAATCCAGTTGCTGTAAAGGTTTTGGGCGTTACTTCCCGCCAGATAATGGCTCGCAGAGCTCAGGCGCAAGGTTCGCTTATCCAAAACTACCCTGCTCAAGCCCTGCTTGGTGCCCAGCCAGAGAACCGTTGATCTGGATTTCGGATCTTCCTTGATGAGAATGCCATTAACTGTAGCATTACTCAAACAACTCCGCCCCTTGTTGGCGGTGTTGCTATCAAAGATTAGTTGCCGCGAGCTGTTGTAGCAGAAGAGCCCTCTTTGGGTAGCCACCCAAATTCGTCCCTGACTATCGGCTATTATTCTATTTATACGATACGATTGCTCGAAATTTGTTAGAGGCCGAAGCTTTGGCGGCTTTGAAATTGCCTGCTCGTACTCAAAATTTTCCGCGTAAGCTAAACCACTTACGGTACCAACCCACAAGGTCTTATCAGGCGACTTGTAAAGCGCACTTACATCGTAGTTCAACTCGGCGCCAGCACCTTCTAGACTCGATTTAATAAAAACGAACTTATTTTTGGAACGATCAAAAATGCTGAACTGACTGCCATGCAACCCAAGCAATACGTATCTCTTATCATCGGTATAAAAACAAATAGGTCGTTTTACACGAGCAAAATCAGTAGCGCTTACGTTGTAGGGGAATGATTTGAAGCTGTTGCTGTGAGGGCTGATGACCTTTATTCCATCGCCTATCGTGGAAACAAAGATGCTTGCCTGTTTATCCTTGAACAAATACCTGATTGTCCCCTGCTTCTCGTCAAAGCTGCTTCCAAACGAATATTTATAGGAAACCTGCCCCGCTCCGTTCAATAAGAAAAGGCCATCCTCAAAGGTTCCCGCCCAAATTTTATCTGTGTCTTTTAGCAGGGAGCTAACGCGGAGATCATTTAGTTTTTTGAGGTGCAAGGTTTGCAGGTTTAGCGCATATAAACCGTGCGAACTTCCAATCACCAGCTGATCTTCGTCTTGTTGAATGATTGCGTTAATATCCGTGGGCGCAGCAGCATCCACTACCGAGAACTTTGCCCCTTTCGGTGTTTTATAAAAGAGCCCTGCGGGTGTCCCCGCCCACACCCCTCCCCGGGAGTCTACGCTGATGTAATTTACACCGCCTTGCTGCGGCATCGGGTATTTGACAAACTTGAGAGTTGTGTTGATTGGGGAAGTCAATACTGCTTTGTAAGCACCTTCCGGAGTCGACACCCACAAGTCTCTCTTGTTGGCTAGCTTAACCTTTACTATTTCATTTACTTGCTGGCTGCCGTTTAGAATTCGCAGCCGAACAAATCTGCCGGTTACAAGATCAAGAAAATTTAAACCTCCCGACTGCGTCGCCACCCACAATCCGACCCGCTCCGCATCATATTCAAGCCCCGAGATCCTGTTGCTGCTTAATGAAGTGCTATCTGCATGATCATTCCGGTAAATAACCATGTCCACGCCATCGTACCGGCAGAGGCCATCCAAAGTTGCAAACCATAAGAACCCCTTGTTATCCTGAACAGTGCACATAGCATCGGTATGCGGCAGTCCATTATTGATGTTCAACTCTTTAAAAGGAGCTTGCCCACGGCTGTCGCTCACCAACATGAACGAAAAAAATAGCAGCGCTAAATACCTTACACCCTTAAACATTCCCTAGCGAACTGACAAGACAGAACAAGCATTACTAAGATATAGAATTACCAGCTGTTTACTTCACCCGTCGTAAAAAAAGGCCTTGCCTTTCTCCTAACGTCAAAGACTTGCCTACTGGCTGACCATTGTTTGTTCCAGGATCTTGCGTGCCTTTTAAACGTGCGTAATTTATCCCCGGAGCAATCTGATCAAGATTAAAAGTGAATGGATGGCGGGAAGGATTAATGAGCACAATTCCGTTCTCAAATCTCCTGTAAACAGCGTCTGGATATGCGTAAACCTTGATGTCTTTTATAAACAAATCTTCAAACGATTCAATTTCAACGTTCAACGCAATCGAAGCCTCTTTCACATCTCTGAAATAAAAGATCGCATCAAACCACTTGTCATTTACAAAGCTCATCTGTTTAAACGGTTGAGCAGTGGATGACAGGGTAAACAAACGCGGCATTCCGGCCGGATAAGCAGCCCGGGGTTTGCCCTTGATTTTCATACTGATCACAATATCTGAGTTCTTAGCTGGGATGTCTCCGATTTGAAATTTGAGGTTCTGCCTTGCAGCGGAAACCCGTATAGCACCTTCCGTTACCGACTTAGAAATTCCCTCACCTGATATCTTATCCAGAAACGATTCTTTCAGGCTTGTTCCCACCCCGTTTAGGAGGTCTGGTTGGCTAAATGCCAGGCGCACCGGTCCTGATGTTGGCATTCCCAACCAATATCTCTTCTGCTCAGTCCCTGCAAACAGCTCATCCAATGGAGCGATCATAATGCCATCTTTTGGCTTTTCAATCGGCACCCCGCTCGAAGTGCTGCCCACACCAAGCAGTTGTGCAGCCGCCCACACCAGGCGTTGCCGTTCAATTGGTGGCTCCTCTATATTTTGTGCGTACTTGAAGTTGATATAACTAAAAGCTGGCTTAAATGCGTTGGCGGTCCAGAATTGATGACGGTTCCAACCTCCTGCCCAGTCAATAATGGCAGTGTCACGTAAATCGGGCCAGCCTTCGCTCTCGATCCCGTTTAGGTAGCCAACGCCTCTCTGGAACTGCGTGGTCATTCCGTCTGCCATGATCAGCTTTTCAGGCCCGAGCGCACTTCGCATGGCTTTGCAAAAGTTAAATACTCCTATTGAGTATAGATTTACTCCGTTCACTATTCCGTTGTCGCCCTTGCCGTCTGCATTCACATCAATCTTTCTGGAACTGGTATTGTTCTCGGTTTTCAGCTCGTTCCATAACACATCAAATTCAAGTCCATCAAACATGCTCATTTCGCCACCTTTATTGAATTTTGAGGCGAGTTCAGAAACCAAAATATCGTCGCAGGTGTTACCATTTTTGTCACGCGGGCAAGCTGCCGAATGGTTATAAAGCCAAAGTAGGTTGTTGGTATCGCCCCATGGGCCTTCTACAGCATGAGGTGACACGAGGCTCTTTCCAGCAGCAAATGCCTTTGCTGAACTTCCGTACTGTCCCCGCAGAACCGTCAACGTATTATTTTCATAGTCTGCAGACACCAGTTTTAATTGTTCAGCATGATTCCAGTCGGGGCTGCCGTCAGAATTCAATCGGCAGATTGCCAGATCATCGTTCTTAAGATTGCCTCGACCTGTTTTAATTTTAAAAATGTTTGCCTTTGCCACTTTAATAACCATCTCTACAGAGCTTGCCGGCACATCCTGCAAGAGTTGCGTGCCTTCGTAATAAAGCCAATGGCCGTCGAAAAAGTTCTTGTTCTGCAACGGATCTCGGGCGTTACCATTATAATGCAGAAAAACTGCTTGCGAAGGGAACTCAGCTTTGAACTTCTGAAAAAACGGTAGTGAGGCACTTCGCCCTATCAGCTCTTCCTCCTGGGTTTTGCCCATGATTCCGCCGAGCCTTGAAAAAGTCTTCGACCATTTCTCATATCCAGCAACTACAAGCCCCTCGCTCCTCCGGAAGAAAAATGCCCGCGGATAACCGCTATGAAACAGGTCTACCTTATCAAAACTACTATAGTTACGAAAACCCTCAATGGCAATTGTAATAACTATGAGCAGCAATAACAGCCAAATAAGGGGACGGTTAAACATTCTGGGAAATTCGGATTTCATGAAGCAATGATTATAGAACTAATATCGGCACAAACGACCAGCAGTCGTATAACTAAACGTTCTTAAAATTGTCGTGAGCATTCTATCTGCCACCGTTAGGAATTAGGTATTTTAATCTATGCAGCTTGATGGTTATCTTAGGGCTTCCTTTCGAACCACTTGCCAATGCGAATTTCACGAAAAAAATTTCTGAACTATCTGGGGGTGATGACTGCTGCATCAGCCACTCCAAAAATTGCTTTTCCTCAAGGTTCTATTAAAACTGATAACCGTGATCAGCCGCTGTTCAAATCGTCGGTCTATATGCAGTCACCTTCAGCTTCTTCTATTACCCTGCGGTGGATAACAAGTGCCCCGGCATACAGCTGGGTAGAATATGGTACAGACCCAGGGAACCTGACGCAAAAAGCCCATCAGGTTACAGATGGCTTGGTGAATGCTTACGAGAATGTTTGCGGAATCAAAATAACCGGGCTTAAAAGTGGCGCCACCTATTACTTCAAGCCTGTGTCTAAGCCGATACTGGAGTTCCAGCCGTACAAAATTTCTTACGGAGAGCCGGTTAGCGGACCGGTGCAAAGCTTCACTACCTTCACACCGGGAACAGACCAAACTTCGATAATTATGTTGAACGACATTCACGACCGGCCTGAATCTTTTGCCACCTTGCTGAACTTACACGATAAAAAGACTGATTTCATTTTCCTGAACGGTGATATGTTTAATTTCCAATCGGGCGAACAGCAGTTAATTGATCATCTCATCAATCCGTTAACGGCTGCATCTGGTTCAAAACTGCCTTTTATCCTTTCCAGAGGAAATCATGAAACGCGGGGACTTTTTGCACGGAACATCCATCCTTATTTTAACGAGCCGGGGGAAAAGTTCTACTACGCTTTTACACACGGAACATCACGAATAATTGTGCTTGATTCAGGAGAAGACAAAAAAGATGATGTTGAGGTTTACGGAGGGATAGTTGCGTTTGATCAGTACCGTGAGGAACAACACAGATGGTTGGAAAAGGAGGTGCGTAGCCCCGAATATAAAAAAGCAAAATATCACATCGTGTTTTCGCACATCCCTCCTTACTATTCGGGCGAGGGATATGGCACGGTGCATTGCAGGACGCTATGGGGACCAATTTTCAACAAAGCCAAAGTGGACGTGGTGTTATCGGGACATACTCACAAGTTCGGGATTCATCCGGCGGTTACCGGCCAGCATAACTACCCTATCGTGATTGGAGGTGGGCCAGGCAACGGGAACCGAACGATCACGTCAATAAAAACAGACAGCAAGCATATTTACATTAAAGTTTTAGGCGATAATGGCGAGGAGCGAGGGACCTTAACGATATGATTCATTAGCAATCCTTCACACAGAAGCACAAGTAGTTCCCTCCGATTAGAACAAACTATAATCCAGTAGCTCAATGTTCAAAGCTACCTCGGAGCTTCCTACAAGCCATCTCTGACAAAAGAAATGTCGTGTTAAGGCTTCAGCTTCTCAAGCCTGAAGAACTGTAATTTAACCAGGAGTTTTTGCCCCATAATCGACCGCAATTCGATGTTCCAAGACCCTACTAACTTTATTTTTGTACATTACAAGCCGCATATACAGATACATTTATTTATTGTTTTAAACCAAACAAAATTTAAAACTAAAACTGTAGCAGGGTGTTCCATTATCTCATCACAGCTCGTTCCACACAGCCTATTCCGTATAAATGATCCTTATTGTAGACGACAAGCCTGAAAACATATTCTCTTTAAAACAACTTCTCGACCTGAATGGCTTTGAAACTGACACTGCCCTCTCCGGGGAGGAGGCATTGGTAAAAATTTTAAAGACTACTTATTCGTTAATAATCCTTGATGTGCAAATGCCGGGCATGGACGGATTTGAGGTTGCCGAAACTATCTCAGGCTACAGCCGATCCAAAGACATCCCAATCATTTTTTTATCAGCAGTTAACACGGATAAGAAATTTATAGCACGGGGGTATGCTTCGGGAGGCATTGATTATGTCACCAAGCCTGTTGATGCGGATATCCTGATGCTAAAAGTCAAGACCTTTCACCGGCTTTATGAACAGAAGCTTGAACTGATAAAAATCCAACGGGAGCTTAAATCAGAAATTGAATTCAGGAAACAGGCGGAAGCGAAAAAAGATGAATTCATCAGCATTGCAAGCCATGAATTAAAAACTCCTTTAACAAGTATAAAAGGCTATGTTTACCTGCTTGACCGCACCATTGGCAACTCCGATGCCAATGGCAGGAAATACATTGAGCGCACAAAAACGCAAATCGAAAAGCTCAACAACCTCATTACTGATCTGCTGGATGTTTCAAAAATTGAAAGCGGCAAAATTGAGTTTAACTACAAGCATTTCCGCTTCAATGACCTTCTGACCAACACCGTTGAAATCATCAGGCAAACGAATGAAGGCTGCACGATCAACGTAAGCAACAATACAGACATAGACATCTATGGCGATGAAATGCGCATCGAGCAGGTTCTCATTAACTATTTTACAAACGCCATCAAATATTCGCCCGAGAGCAACGAGATATATGTTACCTGCCAGCTAACGCCCGATAACGATCTAAAAGTCTCTGTAAAAGACTTTGGCATTGGCATCGATGAACAGAAACAACGCCAGGTTTTCCAAAAATATTTCCGGGCCGAAGACACCTCCTACCAGTTCCAGGGGCTGGGCATTGGCTTGTACATCTGTTCCGAAATACTGGAGCGGCATAACGGAAAATATGGCGTTCAAAGCGAACCCGGCAAAGGCTCTACTTTTTACTTCACCCTTCCCCTGGCATCAGAGCAAAAACATTAAAACGGCATTACATCAATGAACAAGTTTTTCAAAACCTTAACCTTTCCGGTCAAGCTGGTGCTGATCGGGCTGATACCCTTGTTATTCCTTCTGTACTTTGCAGGCCAGATACTTTATGAGCGTAATCAGCGCATAAAAACGGTAAATGAAGTAATTGGCAAGATCAATATTTCCATGTCAACCATGGAACTTGCACAAGCCATGCACCTGGAAAGGCGGCTTAGCTTTTCTTACCTGATCGGGAAATCTACCCTCCCAGAACTGGTGGCTCAGTTTTCCAAAACTGATGATTCCCTACGTGAACTCGAGAAAACATCCGGCTCAGGTTACGATGATTACCTTAAATACTCGCTCCTAGATCAAGTAAAAGCATTTAGAAAAAAAATTATAGTAAAAGCCGTCTCCGCCGATGCCGCCCTTAACTTTTATTCCACGGCTCTGTTCAGGATACACGCCGGCAGCAGCGTTTCCGTTGGCAGCCTACCTTTTCTTCAAAGCGTAAGCAAGGACCTGCAAGGACAACAGATCATGGCACAGGTGCTGAACCATTTTGGCGGCTTACGGGCTCAAATCTATTTCACATCCATTAAGCCAACTACAACTGAACAGGACTTTAACAGTATCCAAAGAGATTATGACCTCACCCTGTCGTATTGGAACGAATTTCTGGTAAAGTCATCGCCCGAATCTGTGAAAGCTTTTACGGCATTAACCCAATCGCCTGAGTCGCTTTACATGAACCAAGTACTTCCGCTTGTAACAACAGAACACCGGTATCCCGACAGGTTTAACCCTGAGGAATGGTGGAAGAACTCTGAAAATATAGCCGACAAACTGCGGAGGATTGAAAACAATCTGATCCTTCAAACCAGGCAAAAAATAGTAAATATTCAGCAGGAGGAGGCAACAGGCCTGATGTGGAATATTGTGGTGCTGGCACTTATAATTTTGCTGGTGATAGTCCTGATTTCATTCTCTATCAGAAACATTGCGTCACTCTTGAACGAAATACGCGATGGAGCAGAGAAAATATCAAGAGGGGATCTTAACTTCCGCTTGCAAGTACATACAGACGATGCGATTGGCGGCCTCACCAAATCAATCAAAGCGATAAAGGCCAACACCGCTGCTCTTGCACAAGCCGCTGATTCTATTGGCAAAGGCGACTTTTCGGTTGCAATTACTCCCCGCAGTTCTGAAGACATTCTTGGAAACGCGATTGTGAAAATGAAGGACGACCTGCAGGAATTCTCCAGAGAAAGTGCCGAAAAGATTTGGGTGCAAACCGGGCTTTCAATGATAAACGACAGCGTTCGCGGAGACCGCTCATTAAACGAGCTGAGCTTTTCGGTGATGAATTGCCTGGTGCCATACCTTGAAGCACAGGTAGGTGCGCTTTATAACAATTCTACAAACCAGCGCCTGTTGTTTACTGCGGGCTATGCCATTGGAGCTGCGGAGAATGTGCCGCAGGAAATTACCATCGGTGAAACGCTGATCGGGCAAGCGGCCAGGCAGATGAAAGCCATTTATCTCGACAGCATCCCGGAAGATTTTGTGAAGATCAGCACGGCAATTGGAGAGGCTGCGCCGAGATACATCGCCGTTGTTCCATTGATCCACAATGACGTGGTTGAAGGCGTAATGGAGATCGGTTCGTTCACGCCGTTCAGCGAGGCAGCACGCAAACTGGTGGACCAGGCAACAGTAAATATTGCCATTGCGCTGCAGGCGGCAAAAAGCCGCGAGCGCTTACAGGAATTGTTTGAAGAAACGCAGGCACAATCTGAAGAGCTGCAGGCACAGCATGGCGAAATGGAAAATATAAACAGCCAGTTGGAGGCTCAAACGCAAAGCCTGCAAGCATCTGAGGAAGAGCTAAGAGTACAACAGGAGGAATTGCAACAGGCTAATCAGGAACTTGAAGAGCGCAGCCGCCTTCTCGAAGAAAAAAACCAGCTGATTGTTGATCGGAACCTGGAGATCCAGCGCAAGGCCGAAGAACTGGAACTGAGCAGCAAATACAAGTCGGAATTCCTGGCTAATATGTCGCACGAGCTGCGCACGCCGCTCAACTCAATATTGCTTCTTTCCAGATTATTATCAGAAAACAACGATAGCAATCTAAATGCTGATCAGGTAGAATCTGCAAAGGTGATTCAAAGCTCGGGCAAGGGACTGCTGGTGCTGATCGATGAAATCCTCGATCTTTCAAAGATTGAGGCCGGCAAAATGGATCTTGACTATTCGCATGTAAGCATAGACGATATCGCGAGAAATATGAGAAGCCTTTTTTCGCCCATTGCGAAGGATAAAAATCTTGAACTGCTAATTGAGACTGATCCTTTACTCCAGAAGCAAATCTTTACAGACCAGCTTCGGGTGGAGCAAATTCTGAAAAACCTGATTTCAAATGCACTCAAATTTACAAGCAAAGGCTCAGTGAAGCTTTCGATCACTCAGCATCCGGAAAACGAGAAGCTGCTCGCATTTAAAGTCACCGATACCGGTTTAGGTATTTCAGAAGATAAGCAGGCGCTTGTTTTCGAAGCGTTTCAACAGGCAGACGGCTCTACAAAACGCAAATTCGGCGGGACGGGCTTGGGGCTCTCAATTAGCCGGGAGCTTGCCCGTTTGCTGGGCGGCGACATTCATCTGAAAAGCACATTGGACAAGGGAAGCGAGTTTACGGCTATCATCCCTAAAGCTAAATCCGAAAGCACTAATGCTCCGCTGGAACTCAAGCCGGCTGTAGAAGCCCCTTCGAGAACAGAAGCGCCCAAAGCTGCCGTTCCGGTCCGGTACCATTCTTCCGTAATTCCCGCCGATATTCCTGACGACAGAAATGAAATAACAACAGAGGATCAGGTGGTGCTGATAGTTGAAGATGATACCAACTTTGCAAAATCCCTACTCGATTTTACGCGTAAAAGCGGGTACAAAGGAATAATTTCTGTACGTGGCGACCTGGCAACTGAAATGGCTTTGGAATACAAGCCGGTGGCTATCCTGCTGGACATCCAGCTTCCTGTAAAAGATGGCTGGGAGGTAATGGAAGAGCTAAAGTCCAATCCTAAACTGAGGCATATTCCGGTACACATCATGTCGTCTATGCATGCGAAAAAGGAAAGCCTCACTAAAGGTGCTGTTGATTTTATTAATAAGCCATTTGCCATAGAGCAGATGCAACAGGTTTTCCAAAAGCTTCAATCGGCTTTGACCAGTGGCCCTAAAAAGGTGCTCATCGTTGAAGAAAATCCGCAGCATGCTAAAGCCCTTGCCTATTTCCTTGAAACTTTTAGCATCAACGCAGAAATAAAGGGCAGCATTAACGAAGGTGTAAGCGCTTTACAGGGTGCTGAAGCAAATTGCGTGATCCTCGATATGGGGATTCCTGACAAAAACGCCTACGAAACGCTTGACACGATCAAGAAAAACCCCGGCCTGGAGAATTTGCCTATCATCATCTTTACAGGAAAAAATCTCTCCAAAGGAGAAGAAAACCGCATCAAACAGTACGCAGATTCTATAGTGGTTAAAACTGCACATTCCTACCAGCGCATCCTTGATGAAGTAGCACTATTCCTCCATCTTATAGAAGAGAAGAAGTCTACGCCAACCAACACTAAAGGCAATCTTGGCGCATTAACGGACGTACTTCGGGAGAAAACTGTTTTGATAGCAGACGATGATGTGAGAAACATTTTTTCGCTTACCCGCTCGCTGGAGCAGCATCAAATGAAGGTAGTTTCTGCAATGGACGGAAAAGAAGCCCTGAAACAACTGGAGGAACATCCGGAAATTGACGCCGTGCTGATGGACATGATGATGCCCGAAATGGATGGATACGAATCGATTGCCCGGATCAGGAAACAATACAAATACAAGAGCCTGCCAATCCTGGCGGTAACTGCAAAAGCAATGCTGGGAGATAGAGAGAAATGTATTCAGGCAGGTGCGTCCGACTATATTTCCAAGCCGGTCGATATCGATCAGCTGGTGTCTTTATTACGTGTATGGTTGTACGATAAAACTGCTTAGCGCTGTGGACAGGAATAAGAAAATACTCATCATAGACGACGATCCGCGGAACATCTTTGCTCTGAAATTAACACTTCAAGCAAGAGGCTACGCATGCGCTTCTGCTTCGGGAGCCGAGGAGGGAATAAAATTAGCCAGCTCAGACGATGATATTGGCATCATTTTAATGGATATGATGATGCCCGAGATGGACGGCTACCAGGCAATCTCAGAATTGCGGCAGATGCAGGAAACCAAATCATTGCCTATCATATCAGTAACGGCTCAGGCCATGGTCGGGGATAAGGAAAAGTGTTTGGAGGCTGGTGCAGATGCCTACATCTCGAAGCCAATTGATGTGGACCAATTATTAGACGTGTTAAACCAGTTTTGATCTGTTGAAGTGGAGTATAAAATCAGCGACGAAGATATTGAAGTCATATTGAATGATATTTTTGAGCAGCATGGATATGATTTTACAGATTACTCCAAAGCTTCTATAAAACGACGTATTAACTGGGTTTATGCAGTAGATAAAATACCCAGCTTTGCAGAACTGCGCTATAAACTGAAACATGATACCGGATACCTGAAGCGCTTTGTTGAGGAAATTACGGTGAATGTTACGGAGATGTTCCGAGACCCGTCTTTTTACCAGGTGCTCAGAAAAGATGTCCTGCCAACGCTCGGCACTTATCCGCTCATCCGCATCTGGCATGCGGGCTGCTCGACCGGCGAGGAAGTTTATTCGATGGCAATCCTGCTTAAAGAACTTAACCTTTATCACAAAAGCCTGCTTTACGCTACAGATATAAATCCTTCTGTATTGGAACGTGCACGCAAAGGGCTCTTCCCGCTGGCACAAATGAAGCAGTATTCAGAAAACTACATCCTTTCGGGAGGAAATCGGGAGTTTTCTCATTACTATTCTGCCAATTATAGCATGGCAAAGTTCGACGAAACTTTAAAGGAAAAAATGATTTTCTCTACTCACAACCTGGTCTCTGACGGGTCGTTCAACGAGTTCCAGTTAATTATGTGCAGAAACGTGCTTATCTACTTCGATACAGACCTGCAAGCCCGCGTATTTTCCCTGTTTGATGGAAGCCTGGAGAAGCTCGGATACCTTGCACTCGGTTCCAAAGAAACACTTAATTTCTCCACAATTGCCTCAAAATACAAGCAGTTGAACAAGCAAAAAATATGGAGAAAACTGCTTTGATAGGATTAGTGGTGATCGGAGGTTCTGCCGGAAGCCTCGACATAATTTTAAATACCGTTTCCTTTCTTCGATCAAAAAACTGTCCGCCCGTAATTATTGTGATCCATAGAAAAAACTCAGATGACTCTTCCTTAGCGGATCTTTTAGCAGGGAGAACACAACTCAAGCTCAAAGAGGCAGGTGAGAAGGACAGGTTGAAACCCGATTCAGTCTATTTAGCTCCCGCAGACTATCACTTGCTTGTAGAAAAAGATCATACTCTCTCTCTCGACTTTTCTGAAAAAGTGAATTACAGCCGCCCGAGCATCGACGTAACTTTTCAAACTGCTGCTGAAGCATTTGGCGAAAAGTGTTTTTGTATTCTACTGTCGGGAGCAAGTGCAGATGGCGCTGAAGGGCTACAACTGGTAAATAAGATGAAGGGGATCACCGCCGTGCAGGACCCGTCAAACGCAGAAGTAGCATTTATGCCACAACAAGCCATAGACAGGTTTCAGCCTGACTATATTGTTGATACTACAGACCCCAAGGCTTTGGCTAATCTCATCAACTCGCTTACAGCGAAGTAAACTAAAGTACCAGGTCTTCATAGAGCTTGCGCAAAGTGGCGTCGGGATCCTCACAGAACCCGGGATGTACTTTTGAAGTCTGCAACACGGTGCTTCGGGCTGCTGTGAGCCACCTGAAACGCGATGCCACGTCCAGCTGCCCGATTGGCCCGGCACCTTTTCCACCTACGCATATCCGCTCGAAGGCTTCGAGGTTTTGTCTTAATCCATCGCAATCAATATCCTTGCACAATGCATCAATCTTCGACTCATCCAGCAGAAAAAGCGCCTTTAGGAACTTGAGTTTCGCACAATAAAACACCACGCCCACATTCACAAACTCTTCGCGTTCTACCCTTGGCACAAACCGGACCACGGCATACTCAAATAAGTGCTTCTCTTGCATCGATTGCCTGTTTTACAAAAATTTCTGAGTTAGCCAACCTGATTTGCAGGTATTTTGAATATGCTTCTCGATGTTGCGCCGGAGTATCAAATACCCCGGTAAGCCATTCATCGGGAATTAACCTCAAGACTGAATTGATAGTATCAATGTCCAGGATTTTACGAAAGCTTGCATCAACTTCTAACAATTTGCTCGCCCGGGGCAGTAAGACGTGATCTTTCACCAAGGGAAATGGCTGCGTTGCTTTCTCCTCCCAATCCTGCCAGGAGTGATGAAAATATAGGGAAGCGCCGTGATCAATCAGCCAAAGTTCTTTATGCCACAACAACATGTTAGTGTTGCGGGCGGTGCGGTCCATGTTTGTCAGGAAGCAATCGAGCCAGACTATTTGAGAGGCAAGTTCTTCATCAACAACAGTAACTGCAGGATCAAACGTGATAGCGCTGGAGAGGTAATGAAGCGCCAGGTTGAGCCCGGTGCTGAATTTAAGCAAGTCTTGTATTTCCTCGTCAGGTTCTGTGCGGCCAAAGGCTTCGTCGAGGTTGGCAAAAACAATCTCCGGAACCCTGAGCCCGAGCTTCCGGGCAATCTCACCACCAATCAGTTCGGCAATGAGCGCTTTAACGCCCTGCCCGGCACCACGAAACTTCAGAACATATAAAAACCCATCATCTGCCTCCGAAATAGCGGGCATGGAACCGCCTTCCCGCAAAGGAGTGACATAGCGGGTAACATTTACGGTTCGAAGAGTATTCTTTAACTCCATGAGCGAGCAAAAATACTCAAAAGATTGTATGCCATCTGCGCAAATAGCAGGATCTAAAGCGAGCTGCTATAATGCAATATTTGGCTGCACTATACGTAAAAGCTATATTTACTTTTATTTTTTAATATATGATCAAGCCACTGTTTATTGTGCTGTTGTCTATTCTTCCTTACCTCGAGCTTGCGCCTAAGCCTAAGGTTCTGATAATTGGCGATTCTATCTCCATCGGCTACTTTCCATTTGTGAAAGAGGAGTTGAAAAATGAAGCCGAACTCGTCCACAACGCAGGCAATGCGCAGGACACAGCCAACGGCTTAAAAAAAATTGACTCATGGCTGGGCAATACAAAGTGGGATATCATTCAGTTTAATTGGGGTTTGTGGGACATTGCCTATCGCAATCCCGCCTCTAAAGAACAAGGTAACCGCGACAAGATAAACGGCACCATAGCCGCCAGCCCTGAGCAGTACAAGAAAAACATGGAAGAGCTTATCGCGAAGCTTAAGAAAACTGGGGCAAAGTTGATTTTCGTAACCACCACAGTTGTTCCTGAAAAAGAAGCCGGCCGCTTTGTTGGCGATGAAGATAAGTACAACGCGATTGCAATTGACCTGATGAAAAAGAACGGCATAACCATTAACAACCTACACCAGCCATCAGTATCAATACACCAAAAGCTGGGCTTGGGAGCTGATAATGTTCACTACTCCGATGAAGGCTATAAGCAACTCGCAAAACCAATTATTGACCTGCTTAGACAAGCAATGAAGTAAGCCAGATTACTTGTATCCTAATAAAAATCCAATGAAATTACGCATAGCTCTCCTTTTTATAATTGCAGCTTCTATCATTATATCGTGCCAAAACAGCGACAGAAAAAAACAGCTTGTAAAAACCTGGAATGTGGTTGGGCTTCAAACGCCTACTCCCCTGCCAGATTCTGTAATAAACCGTGTGCTCGCGGGCTCTGAAATGACCTTTACTGACGACGGACATTACACCGCTACGGGCGGTATCGGAGCCGACAAAGGGACTTATACTTTTGAGAAAGATGGGCAGAATTTATCTACGGTTTCTGAAGCTGGCCGCGGAACGCTGGTGTACGTGATCAATGAAATCTCAGATGATAAAATGATTTTATCGAACAGCGGGACAACGGTTACCTGTACGGCGAAGAAGTAGTTAAAACACCGATTTAGACCAGGAAAGCGAGCTGGTTTTGCTTAGCTCACCGCGAAGGTCGGTTTCCAAAAGCTGAGCCAGTCGATCATCTGTAAGCCCGCGGCCGAGGAGAAACATCAGCTTGGTAACTGCCGCTTCGTACGTCATATCATAACCGCTCACAACGCCCATTGCTTTAAGTTCACGGCTGGTTTCATAACGTCCCAACTCAACAATCCCAACCTTACACTGTGAGATATCAAGGATAATTTTCCCCTTCTTAATTGCTTTCCGAAGGCAGTTCAAAAACCATTCGTCAGTAGTAGTATTCCCCGCTCCGAACGTCTCCATAATGATAGCTTTTACGTCGGAGTTTACAATCGCAGTAATCGCCGCCTCGCTAATGCCGGGATACAATTTCAGTACTGCAATTGAGTTATTGAGGCGTTTGTGAACCCGAAAAATGCAATCGTCACACTTCCGGATATTTGCTTCGTTGAAGCGAAGATGCACGCCTGCCTCGGCTAAAACGGGGTAATTAGGCGAGCGGAATGCTTCGAACTTTGCTGAGTTATATTTAAATGCCCGGTTTCCCCGGAACAGCTTCGAATCAAAATAAATGCAAACTTCCGGCACTTTGGCTTTGCCGTTTTGTTTAGCAGAAGCAATTTCTAAAGCCGTTATCAGGTTTTCTTTGGCATCTGTGCGCACCTGGCCAATTGGGAGTTGCGATCCTGTTAAAACCACCGGCTTGCCCAATCCTTCCAGCATAAAGCTGAGCGCCGACGCAGTAAAAGCCATTGTATCGGATCCGTGAAGGATTACAAAGCCTTCGTATTCGGTATAATGCTCTTCGATCTTCTCCGCTAACTTCACCCAAACATCTGGGTTCATGTTTGAAGAATCGATGATCGGTTGAAATGAATGGACAGTTATTTCGTACTTCAGCCTGTTGAGCTCAGGCACATTTTCCAGTATCTGACTAAAATCAAGAGGCCGCAACACACCGGAGTTGGCATCATTCACCATGCCAATAGTACCGCCGGTATAAATTATCAATATCCTCATCATTAAGCCTTAAACCGCCCTGAAATTAGCAAAAACAACGGGACGTCAGATGGAAAATATATTTTTTGAATTTTCTGTGGTAATGCGTGCAAGCTCCTCTATCGTGATTTGATGGAGGTCAGCTACTTTTTGTGCAATGTGTACCAGGTAGCTGCTTTCATTGGGCTTGCCGCGATATGGCACTGGCGTGAGGTAGGGCGAATCAGTTTCGAGGACCATGTTTGACAAGTCGAGAGCTTGTACAACCTTATCTAAACCTGAATTCTTGTAGGTTACCACACCGCCAATTCCCAGATAAAAACCTAAATCAATAATCTTGTCTGCCTGCTCTTTCGTTCCGGCAAAACAATGAAAAATGCCGCGAAGCTTTTCATCCTTCTCTGTCCGAAGTATCTCATAAACCTCGTCGAAAGCATCCCGGCAATGAATTACAATGGGCAAATCAAGGTGCTTCGCCCAGCCTATTTGTTCGCGGAATGCTTCCTGTTGAATTGCCAACGTGGTTTTATCCCAATACAGATCGATGCCAATTTCTCCGATGGCGTAAATCTTATGTTTGCCAAGGGCATCTTTCAGCACAGCCAACTCATCTCTGTAAAATCCAACATCGCCATCAGCTGCAGGCTTCACATCACAGGGATGTAAACCCAACATCGGAAAACAGTTTTGCGGGTAGGCTTCCACCAATCCCATCACCATAGGCACCGAACGGACATTTACATTTGGCAGAAAAAGGCGCTCAACGCCGGCGTCCAGCGCTCGTTGCATTTGCGCCGTCAGCTTCTCCGGATCCTGTTCGTAATATTGGTGGGTGTGGGTGTCAGTCAGTATCATAATTCTATCCGGAAAACGGATAAGGCAAAAATACATGTTTGTTCGCGGTAGCCTCTACCGGAAAGCAAAAAGCCTCCCGCAAGGCGGAAGGCTTTTTTAATATTAAAAGATATCTTATTTCTTAACCGGCGCTTTTGTCGCAGCTGGTTTGGTCGCAGGCTTAGTTGTACCTGGCTTGGTCGCTGAAGTTTTTGCAGGAGTTTTTGCTGTCGGCTTAGCAGGTGCTTTTGCAACCGGCTTTTTAGCCGCAGGCGTAGTTACTGCCTTTTTCGGATGCTTAACCTTTACAATCTCCACATCAAAAATCAAGCTGCTGAAAGGCTTTATAGCGTCGCCGGCACCCTGAGGGCCATAGGCTAGGTCAGACTGGATGAGCAACTTTCCTTTTGCACCTTCGTTAAAGAGCAACAAGCCTTCGTCCCAGCCTTTGATCACCTGCCCCTCGCCTACTACCAAACTGATCGGCTCGTATTTTCTGCCCGGCTGACTAAGGCCTGCCTTTACGGCATCTGCTTCAATACTGCTGTCGAATACGGTTCCATCAACGGTCTTGCCTGTGTAGTTTACATAAACGGTATCGCCGACAACCGGCTTCGGTTTAACCGATGGCTTGGTAACAATATACATCAGGCCAGAAGGAGTTGCTTTCACGTCAAGCTTGTTAGTAGCAATATAAGATGCCAGTCCGGCTTTCTCCTGCATTTTCAACTCTTCCATCATCTTGGCCGCCTCAGCGGTAGCTTCTTCTACAGATTGAACCTTCTCGATTTTAAGATTAAAAGTCAGGAAGCTTCCCTTTGGCAAAAATGCCGGGCGTGACTGTTCGTATTCTTTGAAAAGTGAATCAGTTGGAATGCGAACAACGGCACTGTCTTTTTCACCAAGAAGCGTAAAGACTTCCATTAAGTCGCCGATATTTTTAGCAGGCTGAACCTGGATTTTAACAGGTTGTCCGCCTGTATAACTGCTCATCAGAACAGAATCCTTATCGGTTTTCTGAATGAAATTGAACGTGATTACATCATCCTGCTTGATTTTAGCGGCGCTGCTGCCAATAATTTTGTATTCTGTGCCATTCGGCAAATGCTGCATGCTTTGAGCAGAAGCAATACCCGATGCGAATAGCATGAGTATTGCCAGTTTGAACGTTTTTTTCATATTGATAAAAGCCTAAACGGCTTTTGCTCTTTTTTATTCTATTGTGCAGCTGGGGGAGGCGGCGGCGGAGTTTGTTGTGCTGAAACGCCGTTACCTGGTATAACTCTCATGATCTCTATGTCAAACACCAATGATGTAAACGGAGGTATCATCTGGTTGCCCATCTCGCCATAAGCAAGGTTTGATGGGAGCAAGATTTTAGCTGATGTACCAACAGGGAACATTGCAAGTGCTTCGTCAAACCCGGCGATAGAGGCCTGTACGCCGATTGGCATTTTTATAGGCTCATACGGACCGTGCTGAGGGTTGTATATGTTTGCTTTCTTTGCGTCTGCTTCGCGGCTGGTATCAAACACCTTGTTTTTTCCGCCTACCAGATATCCGGTATAATTCACCTCAACTGTATCGCCGGGGTTAGCTTTAGTGCCGTTTCCCTGCTTGGTGATTACATACTTCAAGCCGGATGCAGTTGTTTGAACTTTCAGGTTGTTATCAGCAATGTATTTATCCAGCTTTTTAGATTCATTGTTTTTCGCAAGCTGAGACTCTTTCTTCAAATACGCTTCTACTTTCGCGTTGAAGTCTGCATCAGAAAGTTTCCCTTTCGGGATCACTTTGTCAATCTTCAGGACATAAATCATGTACTTCTCTTTAGAGCCTGCTTTACGCGGAGGAGCGCCCATCTTTTTCTCCATAGAATCTATGCTGATTTTGAAAGTTGCGCTGTCGCCTTCGCTTAAAAGTGCAAGCCCTGTGAACAAATCGCCTTTAAAAACAGGCTTTTGTTGTGGGATGAAGGATGGGCGGTCAAAATCGTATGAACTGTAGATCACAGAATCGCCTTCTGTTTTCTGAACTGCCTTTAATGCAATAAAATCTCCTTCTTTAATGGTCGGGCCATCTTTATCCTCATGGATTTTGTAGAGCATATCTCCTTCGCCCTTTTTAAATTGTTGGCAACCGGCAAATGCCAGTGCTGCCATGCCTAAAATAACTAAGCTTTTCTTCATTGTTGTTTATTTCTGATTATGATATTAACAGGTTTTTATACTCGGGCAATATAGATTTAAATTTCAATATCACCTCGTTGAGCGTTTGTTCTGAATGGCCGCCTGCAGCGTTTCTATGCCCCCCACCATCAAAGTATTTTTTGCATATTTCATTAGCCGGAAACTCGCCGGTTGAACGCAGCGACAGCTTAACGCGATCCGGACGCTCTACGATAAGTGCCGCGAGCTTTATCCCATTGATGGTAAGTGCATAATTCACCAGGCCTTCTGTGTCTCCGGTTACAATACTATATTCCTGCAGCTCTTTGCCGGAAATACTGATGATGGCGGTATTGTATTCAGGAAGCACTTCCAGCTTATTCAACAAGGCATTGCCAAGGAAGCGGAGGCGGCTTTCTGAAAAGTTATCGTACACCAGTTGATGTATTTTCGAATTTTCTGCTCCGCAGGCTATCAGATCACCAATGATGTAATGCACTTCGGCGGTTGTAGTTGGGAATTTAAACGAACCGGAGTCAGTCATGATGCCGGTGTAAAGGCAGGTTGCCACATCTTTGTTTATGAGGCCCTTGTCCTGCATCTTGTTGGCGATGAAATCATACACCAACTGAGCCGTAGCACAGGCATTGATGCTCCAGAGCCGGTAATCATCGAAATCTTCAGGCTCAAGATGGTGGTCTATCATCACCTTTTTAGCAGCCGATTCCTTTACCAAGGGGCCCATGTCATTTATCCGCGAAAGCGAATTAAAGTCAAGGCAAAAGATAAGTTCTGCTTCAGCGATAAGCTTTTTTGATTCTTCCTGCTTTTCAGTAAAAATCAATACTTCCGGATTATTAGGAAGCCACTGCAAGAAATACGGATAATCTGTAGGGCTGATTACATGAACATGGTGCCCTTTTTGTACGAGATAGTTGTAAAGCCCCAGCGATGAGCCTAAAGCATCACCATCTGGCTTATGATGGGTGGTAATAACGATGCGCTTTGGCTGAGCTAAGATTTCCTTTAGCTGGGTGATTTCTAACATTATCGACAAAAGAACGCAAAGGTATTAAAAACAAGGTTCATACAAGAATTTATATTGCTTAGATAAGACAGGTTCGCGTGCGATTTGTGCCTTTAAAACACTACTTTTGCAGCGATTTTTAAAAACGACTATGGCAACTAACAGAACTTTTACAATGATTAAGCCTGATGCAGTGAGCAACGGGCATATTGGTGCAATTTTAAACGACATCACTTCCGCAGGATTTAAGATTATCGCTCTAAAATATACCCGTTTAACTAACGAAACCGCTGGCGCATTTTACGCAGTGCACAAAGAACGTGGCTTTTTCGGAGAGCTGGTCGACTTCATGTCTTCAGGCCCCATCATCGCTGCAATTCTTGAAAAAGACAATGCGATTGAAGATTTCCGCAAGCTGATCGGCGCTACAGACCCAACTAAGGCTGAGCAAGGCACCATCCGCAACAAATACGCAAAATCAATTGAAGCTAACGCAGTTCACGGCTCAGATTCTGATGAGAATGCGCAAATTGAAGGTAACTTTTTCTTCTCTGGCTTAGAGAGATTCTAAAACATTAAGCCCTCTCCTCCCGGAGAGGGCATTTTTATGAAAATATTTCAACGCCGCTTTGTAGTTTACTTTATCTCCATGCTGATCATCCCGGCAGGGATAGCTTACCTGTTCAACCTTGACAGGAATGTTGATCTATTTTTCTTCGTAAGAGCATTTGCAATTGCTCTCCTGCTCACGCTGCTTTACTACATCCTTCTTAAAAGAACGGGCAAAGTATAACCTTTCAATAGCAGTAAAAATACATTTCAGCTGCTGTAACAATCCGGTGCTTTCACCGACTAATAGCCAAACACACCATTATTTTATGAAACGTATTCTTTTACTGATAACCTTTTTAGCAGGGATTATTTCGGCGAAAGCCCAGATGCCGGCTGCCACATCGGGCATTACCGGGAAAATCTCTGGCACCGTTGTAGACTCAATCACCAAACAACCTCTTGATTACGCAACCGTAACGCTTTTCCGCAGCACGGGCAAAGTTCCGTTGAACGGGATGCTGACGGACGAGAAAGGCGGATTCAAAATCACGAACGTTGCCCCAGGCACCTATAAAATTGTGATCAGCTACATCGGCTATCCATCTAAAACTATAAATCCGGTTACTACCACACCGGAAAAGCCCGACAATAACCTGGGAGATGTTGTGGTATCGCCGGGAGCGAAAGCCCTGAAAGATGTTACCGTGACAGGCCAGGCAGCGATCATTGAAAACCGCGTAGATAAAGTTGTTTACAATGCGGAAAAGGACGCTACAGTTTCCGGCGGAAACGCAGGGGATGTGCTCCGAAAAGTGCCAATGGTTTCTGTTGACCAGGATGGGAATGTATCCCTTCGCGGAAGCCAGAACGTCAAAATCCTGATAAATGGCCGTCCGACAGGCGCAGTGGCCGGCAGCGTGGCTGATGCCATGAAAATGCTTCCTGCTGATCAAATTAAAAATGTAGAAGTAATTACTTCACCTTCGGCTAAATATGATGCGGAAGGAACAGCAGGCATTATCAACATCATTACGAAGAAGAAAGAGATGTCGGGCGTTAGCGGCTCAATCAGCGGCGGCGTTGGTACACGCCAGAACAACGGCAACGCCAATCTGAACATCAATAAAAACAGGCTCAGCGTGAGCGGCAACTTTGGTGGCAATGCAACCTGGCCGCAAACAAGCACACTTGATTTTAGCCGTTACAATCCGGTAACCCTTTCAAGCTCGATGCAAACCGGGACTTCAAAAACAAAGCGTTATGCTTTTGTAGGATCTGGAAATGTGGGCTATGACTTTAATAGCTACAATAGTTTTTCTACAGGCATCCGGTTTAACCAGGCGCAGTTCTCTACAGACGGTTTGTCCCAAAGCAGCCAATACAATACTACAGGCGGACAAATTTTCTATACCACAGATAACGACAGCAAAACACAATTCGGCGGATACGACTGGAACGCTGACTATACGCACAAATTCAAGAAAGAAGGCCACGAAATCACCTTAGCCGGACAATGGAGCCACAGCAAGAACGAGACTGATTTCAATAGCTTGTATTCTGCATACATCACCAGCCAAATGGGAAGTAATGACGGGCAAAATGATGAATACACCGCTCAGCTAGACTATTCGCTGCCATTCACTAAAAAATTAAAGCTGGAAACGGGCGCTAAAACTATCAGCCGTAACATCAACAGCTTGTCGGACTTTTTTAATGCCGCAAATGGCACTTATGTGTACAACACAGCTGCATCAAACGACTATGATTACAACCAGGATGTTTATTCCGGTTACGCAGTTATGAGCTTCCAGTTTAAAGATGGCACAGGTTTGCAACTAGGCTCGAGAGTAGAAAATACTCAGATCGAAGGTGGGTCTGTGAGAGGTACAACCGTGAGTGGGCTGAAATCTTTTTCGAACAGCTACACCAACTTCATCCCAAGCTTCGCTATTTCGAAAACCGTAAAATCAAATACTTACAGGTTAAGCTATACGAAACGCATCCAGCGCCCGAGCTTACAGAATATCAACCCCTTCCGGAATACGGCTAATCAGCTATTCCAGTCAGTTGGTAATCCATTTCTTTCACCTGAAATTGCGCAAAGCGTAGAGTTCAATTTCTCTACTTACATCAAAACGTCCGTTATAAATGCTTCAGTGTACTTTAAACACACAGGCAACCTGATTGAAAGCTATGTTACGCCCGAAACAGGAGCGAATGGCGAGGTTTCGCTTACCACGTTCGGCAACATTGGGCATAACAATTCTCTTGGCGCCAGTTTCTTCGGACAAATTATGCCGGTTAAAAACTTAACAATACGCGGGAATCTGAACACATTCAGCTACAAACCTGAGGCAAATGGAAACTTTACATCCATTTCGGGCAGAGACCAGACTTACTTACAGTACAATGCTTTTTTAAGCGGCTCACTGAACCTGCCTCACAATCTGGTAACAGAGACCTTTGCAATCTTCAACTCACCGCGATACACCTTTCAGGGAAAAAACCCATCGTTTAATATGTGGGTGCTGTCGATGAGCAAGCAGATATTCGACAAAAAAGGGAAAATCGGCGTGAATGTGATTGATCCGTTTAATGAACGCAAAAATTTCAAGAGCCAGATAACAAGTACATCTTTGGTTCAGAACAGCAACTTTTCAATGCCGTTCCGTTCTGTTGGCGTGAACTTTAGCTGGACATTCGGCAAAATGAACTTCAACGCACAACCTAAAAAGAAACGCGGCGTAAACAATGACGACTTGAAATCCGGCGGCGACGGCACGCAGGGCGGACAAGGCGGCCCGGCACAATAAGGTAGTTTTAGTTAATGATTAGTGTGAGCCATTCCGGAGAATTTCGGAATGGCTTTTTCATTGGCAGACTTACGAAGTTTTAAAAACTTCGTAAGTCTTTAATCCTTTTTCCGAGCTATGAAACTCTATATTTGAATAAGGATGATACAATCATCCATAGCAGCCCATATATGGGTGGATATGGATGAAAAAATCATCCATATATACTAGTTACCAGCAAGCTTACTGAAAACCTTAAATCATCGAAAAATGGAAATAGGACGAAAATTTAATCAGCTGAAATTAGAGGAATATTTTTTCTATATCGACAATTATAAAAAATATAAGGACTTCAATACACTTGGACTTTATCGCTCAATTTTAGAAAATGAAAAGTTAAGTCTTGAAAATAAAATCGAAGTCAGAGAATATGCACACAAAACCTTTAAGAAGACTTTTGACTTTTTTCAGCTGAAAGACGTTGGAACATTTAAGGAAGTTGAACATTTAGGAGAAAACCTTACAAAAGGTGACCAAGATAAAATTTGGGAAGATATAAGAAAAAATCAGCAACGAATTTTAGAAGATAAAAGAATCAAGCATAGAAATTTTGGAGATTATTCAAAACATAATTGTGGTGAAGAAAATTGTCCTTACAACGGAATAATGATTAAACAAGGCTCTTGGTTTGCAGAATCAGAACTTCATTTTAAATCTGACAGAAGTACACGTTCACCAAAAATTAAATCTGAAAGAGTTAAAAAAGAAAGAAGAAATAAAAATCAAATAATCACAACTGACCTCGACCTATAAAAAGCCTGCTGGTAACAGCAAATTTGCGCAAAAATGGCTGACGGTGGTTTACGTAAATTAATCAGTTATTTACTTAATTTGGTGCGGGCTGAAAAAGGTTCTGCAAGTAATGCCATATCTGCGCAAATTTTCAACCGTTAGGAGTAAGCGTTTTCGACCATTTCCTAAAATTTAAGTATTTTTGAAAAGTGAAGACATTGACCTTGAACATACCGGACAATTTAGACTTGGATAATCGTGAAGCAGCCATGCTTTTAGCGACAAAACTCTATGAGCGAGGTAAACTTTCTTTGGGACAAGCAGCAGAATTAGCGGGTTACAGCAAGCGAACTTTTATGGAACTTTTAGGCACCTACAACGTGTCGATCTTTAATTACGACGAGCAGGAACTGGAAAATGACATCCGCAATGCAGCCCACTATAATCTCTGACACATCCTGCCTTATTTTACTGGACAAAATAGAACAGTTGGATTTGCTTAGAAAGCTCTTCGGAGAAGTTGTTACCACAAAAATTGTGGCAACGGAATTTGGAGAAGTTCTTCCTGAATGGATTCAAATTCAAGACCCAGACAACAAAAGGAATCAACTTGTTTTAGAAACATCACTTGACAAAGGAGAAGCAAGTGCGATTGCTTTAGCTATGGAAAAAGAAGATTGTTTGCTAATTATTGATGAACTGAAAGGGCGCAAATTGGCAAGACAATTAGGGCTGAACATAACAGGGATTAGAAGTTCTGATTGATTCCCAAGCTACTCCCGCAGAAGCTACTTCTTCTTCACCCTCTTTAGAATGAGTAAATTCTGCGCATTTGTACTGAAGCCACTTATCCCATTTTGATACAAATTCATTAACTGATCGTAATACAGAATCACCACCGGCGCTTCTTCCATCACGAGGTTGTCCATTTGCCGGTACATGGCGTAACGTTTTTCGTTATCAGGTTCGTAATAGGAAGCCTCAAAAAGCCGGTCGAATTTTGCGTTCTTGAAACTTGTATAGTTTGGGCCAATGGGAACGTAGTTTTTTGAATAAAAAACCGACAGGTAATTTTCCCCATCCGGGTAATCAGCTATCCACGAGCCCCGGAAAAAGTTAACACTATTTTTGGCGATCAGATCGCGAAGGCTGGTGCTCTGGTTCACTTCCACCACGCACCTGATCCCAACACTATTCAGCTCGCCTTGCACAAATTCGATCAGGTCTTTATAGGTTGTGCTTGTTTGAAGCGTTATCGGCGGCATATTTTTCCCGTTGGGATATCCCGCTTCTGCCAGCAACTTCTTTGCCTTTTCAGGATTGTACTCATACCCTTTCACTTCCGTAGCGCTAAAACCCGGCATCCCCCTCGGTATAAAGCCAGCGTGCCCCGGCGTGCCCACGCTATTCCGGAGATATTTCACCAACCTCCGCCGATCTATCGCATAACTAATAGCCTGCCGGATACGCTTATCACGCGTGGGCGAGCTTTTCACAATAGCAAGATTGGTATCAACCAGCATACCCAGGTATTCCGTGTTCAGATACGGAGCAATGATCATCTGAAACTTGCCTTTATATTTCCTGGTCGGCTTGCCCGATTTTGTAAGTATATCATCGCGGTAGCTGCCATCAAGGCTGTTAAAAAAATCGAGCTTCTTCTTCACAAACTCCATAAAAGCAGTCTGCTTATCGGAAATAAAGGTGGCTTTTATCGCGTCCAAATAAGGCAACCGCTGATCGCCATCCATTTCCCAATACTTCTCATTTTTCAGCAAAACCAATATTTCTCCTTCTTTCCAGTACTTGAATTTAAAAGGGCCGGTCCCGATGGGGTGGCTCCGGAAATCTTTCCCGTAGTGATCCGCAACTTCATGCGGCACAACAGAGCAATATTGAGCCGTTAACATGCTGAGCAGCGGCGGGAAAGGGTTCAGCAGTTTCACCACGAACGTGCTGTCGTTTGGCGCTTCAAAAGCATCCATCCCACTCACCTTTCCGTTGAAAATCCATCCCCCCGAAGAGGCGATTTTGGGGTCGATAATCCGGCGAAAGCTGTACACAAAATCCGAAGCCACGCAGCGCCTGCCCTTCCCTCCCACAAAAAGCGGATCATCATGGAAGTAAACATCGTTGCGCAAGTGGAAGGTGTAGGTTTTGCCATCCGGCGATATTTCCCAACTTTTAGCCACTGATGGGACTGTTTCCAGGCTGTCGTTCATCTGAACAAGGCTATCGAAAATCTGGTTATCCATCCAGATTACATACTGATTTCGGGCAAAAGCCGGGTCAAGCGATGATAAGCCCTGATCGAGGTTGAGGGTAAAAACTGTTCTGTTATCAGGCTCGGATTGCTTGCATGATACAAGCATTGTAAAAAAAACAAGCACAACCAGCAAACGCAATGGGAGCATAGGGCAAATGTTATCTTTGCCCAAAATACTAATATTTGACGATGTTGATGCGCTTTTCGCCGACATCCGCAATCTCATCCATATGGCCGACCAACCCGCAAAAGCGTTCATATTTGATTTAAACGGAACCATGATTGACGACATGGCATTCCACACAAAAGCATGGCACTCCATCCTGACCTCAGAACTTGGGCTGAAAATGAGCCTTGACGAAGTGAAGTTGCACATGTATGGCAAGAACGAGGAGTTATTTGTACGCCTTTTCCCGGCAGGCAAGTTCAGCGATGAAGAAATACATCGCATTGCTATGAAAAAAGAAGAGGCTTATCGCACGGCTTTCCGTCCGCACCTGAAGCTCATTGCCGGGCTCGACCAATTTTTAGAGCAAGCCTGGAAAAACAATATCCCAATGGCAATTGGCTCAGCCGCTATTTCGGGAAACGTTGATTTTATTTTGGATGGGCTGAACATCCGCAAATACCTGCCCGTAACTGTGAGTGCAGACGATGTTGAGTTGAGCAAACCACATCCTGAAACCTTTCTGAAAGCGGCAGAGCTGATGGGCGTTCCCGCTGAAAACTGCATTGTGTTTGAAGATAATCCGAAAGGCGTTGAGGCAGCGCTGAACGGCAGCATGAATTCGGTTGTTCTAACAACCATGCACGAAGAGCACGAATTTGGAGACCTCCCTAACATCCTGGCCTTTGCAGCCGATTACACCGATCCGTTTTTCAAACACCTTTTGGAGGATTAAGCCCGGAATGCTGCGCAGAATGATGTTGCCGCTGGCAATCCTGGTCAGCGTTTCGCTCTTGCTCGACTGGTATGTGAGCTTGGGGTTAGCGACTGTGGCTGCAGCTATGGAGAATACCGAGGCAGCCCGCTACATCCCATGCGGGTGGATGATATTTTCGGCTGCTCTTCTGTTTCTGCTGATTTACCTGTTCGGCACTGTCTTCCCGAAAAGACGTGAGAACCGCCTGTTTAGCATTGTAATGAACACCTTTCTTGCTCTTTTTGTAGCCAAACTGGTGTTCGCGATTATATTGCTCGGCGGCGATGTGTACCGGATGATGGCTGCAGTTGGAAGCCTTGCTGTTGGCAATGATGCCGGGATGCCGGAGAGGTCTCTGTGGCTGAGCAGTTTTGGTTTGCTGATGTCTGCTGTTCCGCTGCTCGCCTTTGCTTACGGGCTTACCAAAGGCAAATATCGCTACACGGTGCACCGCACAACACTCTACTTTGACGAGTTGCCTGAAGTTTTCGACGGATTCAAGATTGCGCAGATATCAGATATTCACTCCGGCAGTTTTGATGATCCTGAGGCGGTGGCTAAAGGCGTTGCTCTGTTGAATGCGCAAAAGCCCGATCTGTTTGTTTTTACCGGCGATATGGTGAACAACAAGGCTGAAGAGATTGTGCCTTACATCGATATTTTCAGCAAAGTTGAGGCTCCTTACGGGCGATTTTCCATTTTGGGAAATCATGATTACGGCGATTACGTTGCATGGCCAACTATACAGTTAAAAGCCCAAAACCTTGCAGACTTGAAACGCCATCATGCCGAAATTGGATACCGGCTTTTGCTTGATGAACACGTTTGGATAAACAAAGGCGATTTCAAAATAGCCTTGCTGGGGATTGAGAACTGGGGCAAAGGCTTTGGGGAGCGTGGCGACTTGAAAAAAGCTTTGCAGGGCGTTGATGAGAAAGAGTTCAAAGTACTGCTCTCGCACGATCCATCGCACTGGGATGCGCAGGTGAAAAATAATCCCGTGAAGATTCATCTCACCCTTTCAGGTCATACACACGGAATGCAATTTGGCATCGAGATTGGAAAATTTAAATGGAGCCCTGTCAAATACCGCTACGCAAACTGGGCGGGAATTGCAGAGGAAAATGGCAGGTATTTGTACGTAAACCGTGGCTTCGGCTTTTTGGGATTTCAGGGCAGGATTGGCATTTGGCCGGAGATTACGATAATAGAGTTACGCAAACGCTGACAGGGGTTTTCAACCTCAGCGTTTGTGGATCAAAAATATTGCCGGTTTTTTATGAAAATCAGCTTTCCTTTTTCGCCAGTTGGCGATACTTGCCGAGTGGATTTCTTCATCTTCTCCCGTTAAGTTTACCGCCACGCACAGCATTGTGCTGGGATTGCAACTTCTCAATACTTCTTCCAGTAACTGATTGTTCCTAAAAGGCGTTTCGATAAATATTTGCGTTTGCCTCAGGCGGTCGGAAAGGCTTTCCAGCTCTTTTATACGCCTGCTCCGCTCGACTTTATCTATTGGCAGGTAGCCATAAAATGCAAAACTTTGTCCGTTGAACCCGGAAGCCATGAGCGCCAGCATGATGGAGCTCGGACCAACCAATGGAACTACATTTATGCCGCGACGATGCGCTTCGGCTACGAGGTCAGAGCCGGGGTCAGCCACCGCCGGGCAGCCGGCTTCGCTCATCAGACCAACATCTCTCCCACTCTCCAGATCGGTAAAATATTCTGCAAGGCTGATTTTCTCTGAATGCTTGCCATACACCTGGATTTTTAACTCGCTTTGCGGAATCTCCAGCTGCATCGCTTTCAGCCAGTGGCGAGCCGTTTTCTCGTTCTCAACAATATAATGACGAAGATTGTTAATGACGGTATGATGAAGCGGCGGGACGGCTTTGGCTACAGAACCCTCGGCTAACGGAACGGGAATAAGGTAGAGAGTCCCTTTTGGCATGCTTGCAAAAATGATGTTTTTTCTGTATTTATTGTATTTAAATTCCGGAGGAGACCATGAGAACTTTAAGCGTAAACTGGTTCATTGAAGGATCGGTTGATTTTGAACATAAAAAGTACCTGATCCTTTCTTACCTGCAGGAAATTAATCAGCATTTTCACAAAAGCAGGCTTTACCCAAACCTCAGCGACCTGGTTTTTCATTACAATAACCTGCTGAACTTCAAACAAAATAAACTCACCATCCAGAAAGCCTTTCCTTCGCGGCTAACGCAGGCAGATATCGAAGCAGTACAGCTTACCTACGAAAGGATGGTGAAAGATGATGGATTGATGCAGGAGATTGAACGCATCATCAGCTATTCCCTGAACAAAATCGATCCGGCTTTACGCGAAGGAAAAGAAATCTATGATTTTGTGGAAAGCCGTTTGAACATTGCCCCCGTCGGGGTTGTGCCGCTGGTGCCGTATCACGGATATTTTCTGCTGAAGAATGGCGATGAAAGAAGTAATAGCGTTTACGAATACCAGATCACGATTTTTGAAGGGAAGGACGACAAGTATCGCGGGATAAACACGGAGTTCGTGGAGAATTACACTTATAACTTCGTTAATACACCCGAGTCGATCAAAGTTGACCTGATTACCCGCCGAAAGCACCTGCCAAATCCTGCGGTTTACCAGGTAGAAAGTGATATTATGTTCCCGCTGGAGCAAACTTTATTGCCGGTAGCAAAACAAACGCTGGTGAAATTTATTTCGAAGGCGGCTTAGCACTTGTCATTCTGACGCAGGAAGAATCTTAGTGCTTACGAAGAATCGCCGTCGAGGTTGTGAGGAAATCCATCAGGAACTGAATTGCCTTCGAGAGCCTCAGGCTGACCAGCCGCCTCCTCAGCATTCTTGCCAAAATACTCCAGAATTGCCAGCGTCTGCTTTCTGTTCAGCACCTGCAGCAGCTCTGCCTCATTGGCTTCCCGGATTCGCTTTACCGATTTAAACTGCCTCAGCAGCTTTTCAGAAGATGTTTTCCCGATGCCCGAAATCTCCGAAAGCTCTGTCACCAAAGTTCCCTTATTCCGCTTTTTGCGATGGAAGGTGATGCCGAAGCGATGGGCTTCGTCGCGAAGATTTTGAATGATCTTTAAACTTTCAGAACGCTTGTCGAGGTAAAGCGGGTAAGGATCTTCCGGATAGAATATCTCCTCCAGCCGCTTGGCTATGCCGATGATTGTGACCTGCTTCTCAATTCCGAGTGTTTTCAGGCTTTTTACCGCCGACGACAATTGCCCTTTGCCCCCGTCAATTACGATGAGCTGCGGCAAAGTTTCTTCCTCTTCGAGCATCCGGCGGTAACGCCTGAACACCGCCTCTTCCATCGTGGCAAAGTCGTTGGGCCCTTCAACAGTCTTCACATTGAAATGCCGGTAATCCTTTTTGGATGGTTTGCCATCTTTAAAGACCACAATTGCCGAGACCGGGTATTTCCCTTGAAAATTGGAGTTATCAAAACATTCGATGTGCCGCGGCAGTTGGTTCATCCGCAAATCCTTCATCATTTGGGTAAGAAGACGCTCTGTTCTCAGCTCGGGATTAAGCTTTTCGTACTGATCGAGCTTATCGCGGCGGAAGAAAGTCACGTTCTTCTGTGACAGGTCAAGCAGCTTCTTCTTTTCTCCGAGCTTTGGTACGGTAAATCGTATTCCCGGATCGTCCAGCTCCAGCTCAAAAGGAACAATAATTTCTTTTGATTTGCTATTAAATCGTGTGCGGAACTCTGAAATAGCAATGCTCAATAATTCTTCCTCAGTTTCATCCAGGCGCTTTTTGATCTCAATGGTTTGCGTCTGGATAACGGTCCCATTCATCACTTTCAGGAAGTTTACGAAGGCATGCCTTTCATCAGTTGCAATGCTAAAAACATCCACATCGGTGATAGAAGAATTAACGATGGTCGATTTGCTTTGATAGCGATCAAGAAGATCGTATTGCCTTTTTAATTTGTGAGCCAGCTCAAAGTTCAAGTCCATGGAAGCTTTCTCCAGCTTGGATCGGAGTTGCCGGATTACATCATTTATCTTCCCGTTCAGGATGCATTTGATGTCTTCAATATTTTGGTTGTAATCCTCTTCCGACTGGAAATTCTGACACGGGCCTTTGCAGTTCCCTATCTGATATTCAAGGCAGACCTTAAACTTTCCGGCGTTGATATTATCCGGAGTGAGAGGCAGGTTGCAGGTGCGCAGCGGATAAATTTCCTTGATCATATCCAGAATCGCATGCATCATGCTGATGGAAGCATACGGTCCGAAGTATTTTGAACCATCTTTAATAATGCGCCTGGTCCAGAATATCCGCGGAAAGCGCTCACCTTTTATGATGATCCACGGGTATGTTTTGTCATCCTTTAGCAGTACATTATAGCGTGGCTGATGCTTTTTGATTAGGCTGTTTTCAAGCAGCCAGGCATCAATTTCAGTATCAACAATGGTAAAAGTGATCTTCCTGATCTTGCTGACCAGCACACGCGTTTTAGCGTTTACTTTGTAATTATCCTTATTGAAGTAGCTGCTAACGCGATTTTTAAGGTTTTTGGCTTTGCCGATATAAATCAGCTCGCCTGCCAAGTCCCAATATTGATAAACGCCCGGTTTGGGTGGGATCTGTTTTAACGCCGCACGATAATCGAACTCTTCCATAAGCCGGATTGCTTTATTGAACTACCGGAGCAGATTGAGCGGGGGGAATAACTTTTGCCGAATCAGGCCGTGCCGGACCGTATGCATTGCAATCAAGCGTAATGTTTACACCACCCGGAGGTGGTTCAAAGTCGCCTTTGCTGTAGTTAAGCTTCTTATCGGCGTAAACCTTTTTCATGTAAATGGCAAATACAGGAAGGGCCGAATTGGCTCCCTCACCATCATTCAGATTGTAGAAATGTATTGCCCGGTCTTCGCATCCGGTCCATACCCCGGTAACAAGCTCAGGGGTTATCCCGATGAACCAACCATCTGAATTATTTTGTGTGGTACCGGTTTTCCCGCCAATTGGATTTAACAGCCTGTATCGCGGGCCACGCAAACGCAAGCCAGTTCCCTGCTTTACCACCTGCTCCAGCATCCGCGTCATCACATAGGCGGTTTGCGGATTCAAGGCTACCGACGGCGGTTTTGGCTTATGCTCATAAATAACAATGCCATTTTTGTCTTCTACCCGCAACAGGTATGTGGGCTCCTGCCAGATTCCATGATTTACAAAAGTGGAATATGCGCCAACCATATCATAAAGCGAGGCCTCGAAAGAACCGAGACAAATAGAAGGCACAGCCGGTACTTTGCCCGAGATACCCATCTTCTTTATTTGAGTTGCCACTGCCGTAGCACCGACTTCCTTCATCAGGTAAGCAGTTACGTAGTTTTCTGAGTGAGCCAGGGCAGTAATGAGGCTTATGTAACCTGGAATAGGACTGTGTGCCTTGGGCGTCCAGGGCTGGCCATATTCTGTAATAGTTACCGGCTCGTTCAGCACCTGATAGCACGGCGAAATTCCATTATTAATCGCTACGGAATAGGTAAAAGGCTTAGCGGTTGAGCCCACCTGCCTTGTCCCCATTTTTACCTGATCGTACTTGAAGTAATTGAAATCGTCGCCACCCACCCAGGCTTTCACGTGCCCGGTCTTGGATTCCATAGACATCATGGCGTTACGCAACATCAACTTGTAATACTTCACGGAATCAATAGGGCGCATCATGGTGTCAACATCTCCGTGCCAGCTAAAAATGGTCATCTTAGCCGGCTCCTGGAAGTTTGCCATTATCTCCTCTTCCGATTTATCCTCAAGCTTTAACTGCTCGTAGCGGTCGGAGTGTTTGATTCCCTGATCCAGTAACATCTGGAACGTCTTATCTTTCTTAAACGGATCGCCATTACGCCGCCATTGGCTATTAAACTGCGCCTGTAGCGTTTTAAGATATTCGTTTTGAGCTTGCTCAGCATAAGCCTGCATCCGCGAATCTATGGTAGTATAGATTTTTAACCCATCGCGATCAAGGTCGTAAGGAGTGCCATCAGCTTTCTGGATAGATTGATCTTCAAAAATTTTCTGAACCTCCCGCTTCAACACCGCCCTGAGATAAGCCGCCTGACCGGTTTTATCCTTGGCAGCTTTAAACGACAGGCCCAAAGGGGTTGCTTTCAGTTCTGCAGTTTGCGAATCGCTCAGATAGCCGGCATTATTCATGTTCTGTAGGAGCAGGTTCCTGCGGGCAAGAGCCTTTTCGGGATAATTAATCGGCGAGTATTGGGAAGGGCCTTTAAGCATGCCCATCAGCAAAGCTGCCTGCTGAGGTTCCAGTTTATCGGGGGTTACGTTGAAGTAAGTTAAAGCTGCCTGTTTTATACCATACACATTGTAAGCCCCAAAATCGACAGTGTTGAGGTACATGGTGAGAATTTCTTCCTTGGTATAATTGCGCTCCAGCTTCACCGCCAGGATCCATTCCTGTAGCTTCTGGATGATCCGCTTTACCACGTTCTTTGAGCGCCCTTCTTTAGAAAACATGTTCAGGGCGAGCTGTTGTGTAATGGTGCTTCCCCCTTGTTTTTTTCCAACTAAAAGATAGAGCGGGCTGGTAATGTTCCGACGGAAGTCTATTCCGGAGTGGTTGTAAAAACGTTTATCCTCGGTAGCAACCAGCGCATTTATTACGTTAGGCGAGATTTGATAGTATCTTACACTTGTCCGATTTTGAGCAAAATAGGTTCCCAGCGACTTCCCATCCGAAGAAATTACCTCTGATGCCTGGTTGCTTTTTGGATTTTCGAGCTCGCTTGAAGAAGGCAGTTTGCCAAACAAGCCAAGTCCGATGCTAAACAGCAGAATGATCCCGAAAGCCACCACTCCTATCACAATCTTCCAGAGAGTGACGGTATATCGTTTTATTTCCTGCTTGGTTAACTGGTTTTTTTGCTGCATAAACTAGTGCTGCCTGTAAAAATCGATGTACATTTCTATTCTTTCCCGGCTCGCCAATTTATCTAAATCCGCTTTTGTGATTACAAAGGTATTGTATTTAGCAGCCGGGACTTTCATTATGCTGCTCATAAGCGGCACAATGTTGCGCTCGTATTCTTTCGCCACGTTCAGGCTATGGAACGAGCCCACAAATATAAGTTGGTTCTGGCTGTTCACCTCTTTTAACTGGTGCTTTATTTGTCCTTGCGGGAAGTTGGCACGGTTAAACTGCCCGATTCCAAAGCGGGATGAGCTAAGGTTTGCACCCGGATCCTGTACGTTCACTACGAAGTAATATTCCGCAGAATCAGGAAGGCTAAACATGGAATTGTTAGCGGGTGGGGTAGAAACTGATGGATTTTGAGGAGCTTTATCGGGATCATTTGTGCCGGAAGCAACAGGGCTGGCGGGCACGCTTGAGCCGGCATCGGGATCGTTAACGGCCACTGAAGCAGATGGCTTTTGACTTGCAATGGGCTGCTTTTTATCTGCTGTGGGCTCGCTCACAAATCTCGGCTCGTTCGGATCAAAATCTATGAGCGCCACCGGACGCTTTGCCAGCGCATCGCGGTTAGCAGATATAAATTCCAGGTGTTGTTTAACTAAAGGCGTTACCAGCCGGTCATCCGGGTAAGCAGCCACCAACTGATTGAGGCTTTGCTCAAACGCATCAAGTTTCTGTGTGCGGCCTATTGCCAGGGAGTTCAAGTATGCAAATTGTGGTGAAAACGCATTTTTGCCGAACCGTGCTTCGCTTTGCGTAACAGCCGCGATAACATCGTTGTATTTTTTCTGCTCGTAAAGCAAGTAAGCCTGGTTGTATGCCTCCGCTGCCGCAGCACTTTTCTCGTCTGCTTTGTCGCCGAAGTGCGGGTCAAGAAGCACCTTCGCATACGTTGATTCCGGGAAACGAGTTATCACGATGTTCTTAAATTCATCTGATTTTGCCTTGTCGCTTTCGGAGTAAATGCGATACAGATTATAGTTTATAGCAGGCACGTAGGTATTCTCCGGATAATCGGCCAGAAGCTTCTGGTAGATCTTGACTGCCTCGGCATTATCCCGGAGATCGTCTTTATAAAACCCGGCAATATCGTAGTACGCACTGATAATTTTTTCCGTCGATTGCTGAAATTGCAATGGAGTGAGCGGCAGGTTGTCGTGGTAACTTTTGGAGAGTGCATCCGCGTTAACATCAGTGCCGGGCTGGCCCACGCCGCTGCCCGCAGCATCGGGATCTGTGCCTGCCATGATCACACTTTCAGCTGCGCTCTTGCTGCTCCTCCGCCAATTATCTTCCAGTTTCCTGTTTCCCCAACGGCGCTTAAAATCTATGAAGCCCTGGCTCAGAGCGACGGTATTATTGAAATAGAATTTGCCATCGGTTGTGCCTTTGCTCGCTACGTCTATTCCCGCAATAAAAGTGTCAGGAGTTGTGGGCGATTGCCCGCTTGCTTTTCTCACCTGCTCACGCACCAACTCTCCAATTCTGACCTCGCGTTCCGTTTCCGGAAGCCTAGCGAGGCTTTGCAAAGTATCTTCATTCGCTATAATTTGATAACGGTTTGCCAGCAGGTCGAGGTTGCTGGCTTTAAGTCGAATATTCTCGTATTCAGGAAAACCAGGCGACAGCGTAGTAAGCGTGCTATCGTAATACGCCTTCGCCTTTACATAATTCGCTTCTCTGAAATTCAGATCAGCTAATCTCAAATAAGTAAGGCCCTTTTGGTTGGCATTTTTAGTGCTCAAGCGAAGCGCCATATTGTATTGTTCAATGGCTTTATCCCGCTCCCCTTGCCCCATATAAATATCGCCGAGCCGGTAATAAATCTGATCTAAAAAGTCTTTGTTCTTATCCTCTTTGAGCAGAGCTTTTAATTGTGATATCCGAGTTTCAACAGAGTTGGAGCCACCATTGGCGATGGCGATACGATTTACATTAGCATTGAAAGCCATTTCAAAAGGCGCATTGCTCTTCACAACAGCGGTGTAGTTGGCGTAAGCTTCGGGCAGCTTGTCGTTGCGTTCCTGTAACTGGGCCAGCAGGTATGTCCAGCGCAATTCGTTTGCCTTGGAAGTGCCGGCTTTCAGCGCTTTTTGAAGGACTTCGATCGCATTAGCCTCGTTACCGGTCTTTATGTTAAACTGCGCCTCAGTTGCGTAAACATCGGCAGCCACTTTTTTGGCAGTTTCTACGTGTTTCAAAGCGGAATCGAGCGCAACGGAGGCTTCGTCAAGCCTGTTCAATTGCATCAGGGACCGGGCTTTCCAAACGAGCGACTGCTGGCGCAACTCATCGTCATCCGGATATGTGATATAGTTGTAGTTGAAAAATTCAGCAGCGTTAAAATAATTCGTTTTCAGATAATTGATCTTGCCTACCAGCATGTACGCATCTTTAACATACTGGCTTTGCGCCTTTTCGCTGATGATGGTGTTTGCTTTGGATGTGATAGAGTCGAGGTTCTTGAGTTCGGCTTTTGCGAAATCTGAGTTAGGCTCTTTGTAAACCGTTAGCAACTGCGAGTAATCATCGGGATAGCTTTCCTGTAAAACCTGCTCACTTTCCTTGAGCAACTCGTTGGCGTTATAGAGAATATTGTAACGGGATGTAAGGTTCTGCATGCTCCGGCTCGCTACCGTATCCTTATTAGAACCGCAAGCAGAAAGGAATAGCGAGAATAAAAACAGGCAAAAAGCAGGTATGGAGTTGGGCTTCAAACTGGTCAACTTGGATGTTACAATAACAGTATGCGCAAAAAAATATTATTTGCGATAAAAATATACGGTTTACCCGCCGTAGCGTTTTTTATTTCATCAACAGAAACCTCATGCTGGCGCACGCGTGCCGCGTGTGCATTTCTTTAAAAACCTCTAAATTTATTTTTAAAAAAATGCATGAGCCGTAAATATAAGTTTTTAAATAAAGAAGGTTTATACTTCGTGAGCTTCGCAGTAGTTAACTGGGCAGACGTGTTCGTCCGGCCGAGATATTGCGACATTGTAGTGGAAAGCCTGGCTTACTGCAAAGCTAACCTGGGACTGGAGCTATATTGCTGGTGCATTATGCCGAGCCATGTGCACTTGATGTTCAGGGCTAAAGAAAACAATCCTGATATTGTATTGGGAAGGATCAAGGAGCATACGTCGAAACAGATTGTTAAAGCAATAGTTGAAAACATACAGGAATCCAGAAAAGAATGGCTGTTGTGGATGTTCCGAAGAGCGGGAGCAAAGAGCAGCAATACAAAGCAGTACCAATTCTGGCAGCATAATAATCATCCAATTGAGCTTTGGAGTGCTGATGTAATTGAGCAAAAAGCTGAATACATCCATAATAATCCTGTAGAATCTGGCTTTGTCTCAGAGCCATGGCATTGGAAATATTCAAGTGCAATAGATTATTCGGGCGGAAAAGGAATATTGGAAATAGATCTTTTGTGACGGCATGATAAGCACACGCGACACGCGTGCGCTAGCCAAGCAAAAAGCAGGTATGGAGTTGGGCTTCAAACTGGTCAACTTGGATGTTACAATAACAGTATGCGCAAAAAAATATTATTTGCGATAAAAATATACGGT
>JAQSWM010000017.1 GCA_029266635.1 Sphingobacteriaceae bacterium
GCTCAGGAACACGCTGCAAGGTATCACTGCCGGTTTTGTAGAATGCAGCCTCGCTTTTCCTCTTGCCTTTAAAAATGTAAAAGTGATTGCCTTCCGGCATGGGCTCATCCACTAATTCCATGGAAATTTCGCCTGTTTTCGCTAGAGCAGCGATGCTTTTCTCAGTTACTTTTCCGATAGTAGTTTTGCCGCTGTAAAGCTGTTCTACGTTCTTTACTTTGCCGGTCTCATAGTCTTCTGCATACAGATTGAGAGCCTTGGCTTTGAGGCGCAGGCAAATGTCTTTGGAAACTAATACCACTTTTTTTGTGGGATTTTCCTGCTGGAGGTGAAGTGCTGCGTTAAGGATGCGATGGTCGAACTTGCCTTCCCCGAAAATTTTCTCAGCATCGCCCTGCAGTGGGCGAATGTCCATTACAACCTTAAAGTTGCCGGGCTTAGTGCCATGAAGCGGGATCCACGAACTGAGCAGGTTGTTGTGAGAAATATCTTCGATGAGGCGTATGAAGCTGCGGGCCTCAAAATTGCGGGTGTCGTTGCCCTTCTTGAAGTTATCCAGTTCTTCCAACACCTGGATCGGCACCGCTACGTCATGCTCCTGAAAATTCCTGAAGGCATTGTGGTCGTAAAGGATTACGGAAGTGTCTAACACGAAAATTTTCTGTTGTGCTTTGCTCCTGGTGCCGGCATCTTTCATCATGGTTAAATTTAGTCATTTCAGCAAGCCGCAGCAACTGAAGATTGAGAAGGCAGAGCTTTCACCAACGCCTGAAAAGCAAAACGGGGATCAGCTTCTTTCGAAATTGATCCCCGTTTCTAAATTCATTGGCCGTAGCCAAGGAAAGTATCAAATCTTCTGTGCCTCTGATCGGCTCGTGGCTGTCAGCCATTGCTAGCTGCTAACCCGTTTTCCTGAGCCTTGCTGCTGATCTTCTCCGTAGATATTTCCAGCTCTGTTGCTCTGCCTGTCCTTCCGGATCTTCTGCCGACCGCCGCTCTCCTTTCGGGTTTGCTCTTGTTGGCTTGGTTTTGAGTGCCGAAAAACTTTTTCCTTGTGGGTTTAGGTTGTTGCGGCCTTTCGCTCAGGCTATCAAAGTACTTCGTATTTGATAGAACTAAGGTAGCGCTTTGCCGAGGTTTGTCAAGAGAAATCTTCTGCGATTTTTGAACACGTTATCAACTGCAACTAACATGGTTATCAACAAATTGATTGCCGCTACTGAAACCTGTGTGCGGGGTTATTATTATTGATAAATTTGCAGCAACCAATTTGCCTCTATGCAAATCCCTCCTCTTACTATCAACGTCAGCTCTGAAATAGGGCAGCTTCGAAAACTTATTATACACAGCCCTGATGCGGGACTAGGCAAGGTTGTGCCCTCTAAAGCGCAAGACTGGCTTTTTGAAGACATCGTGCATCTGGATATAGTACGCAAGAACGAATACGATTTCTATCTCAAGATTCTCCTCTACTTCTTAGATCCCGACAAGATAAAGGGTCGGCTTGCTGAAGTGGATAGCGAGCAAAGTGGCCGAGCATTTTTTAAGCCAGACAACGCGGCATTTCATGCTTCGGAAAATGTGATTGAGCTGCAGAACCTATTAACGGATATTCTAAAAGATCCCTCGGTATGTCAGAAACTCGTAGCGGCCGTCTGTGCCATTGAAGGCTGTTCTTACCAGCAACAAGATGAACTGAACCATACGAGTGCTGCCGACCTGGCGAAGATATTTATCTCAGGATCGAGAGACGGAGGAGATATGCTCTTCGCTCCTATCCCTAACTTGATTTTCACGCGTGACATCGGCATTGCCATCAATAATCACATTCTGCTTAACAAACCCGCAAAAGCTGCCCGTTCCCGCGAGACTCTTCTTGCCCGCTACATCTTTTTCAATCATCCATTCTTCGCGGCCTATCACAACAACATACTCGAAATACCTGATAATTTCCAGTATTTCCTGCGCCCGGGCGAAGGGCACGGCGAACGCACTACAATTGAAGGCGGCGACGTGATGGTGGTGAGCAAGGATCATGTGGTTATTGGCGTGAGCGAGCGTACATCCGCCAGCGGCGCAAGCCAGGCAATTAAACTGCTGTTTCAAAAAGGCGTGGTGAAGAAAGCCACTGTTGTTAAGATTCCGCTTAAACGCGATTTCATGCATATCGACACGATTTTTACCCAGGTAAAACGAAATGTTTGGGCGGTGTTGGGATCCATTTCATCGCAGCAGCAAAACACCGGCCTTGAACCAATTGATTACCTTTCTGAAAAAAGGAACAAGGAGAAACCTGAAATCATGCAGTTTTATGCGCATGATGCCGGCAAGCCGAAGATATTTGGCAGCATAGAAGAATTGTTAGACGACATCAGCCGGAATGATCTCGGAAGCACCGAAGAGACCCGTTTTATTTACTCCGGAAACAACATCTTCCCCTACGATGCCCGGGAGCAGTGGACCGATTCCTGCAATCTTCTGGCATTAAAAGAAGGGGTTGTATTGGGATATGACCGCAACGACAAGACTGTGGAAGCTTTCAAGTCGGCGGGCTTTAATGTACTGCGGTCGGCTGAGCTGCTGCAAAAACTCGAAGCCGGCGAGCTTTCAACAGAAAACATTCATGACACGCTTATCTTAATTCCTTCTGCAGAACTCTCACGAGCCCGTGGCGGCTTCCATTGTATGAGTATGCCGATCTTTCGGGAAGAAATTATTTAGATATGCAATCCACTTCTTCCATACTTATGATCCGGCCCGTAAACTTCGGGTTCAATGAGCAAACTGCCGGGAGCAATGCATTCCAGGTAAAAGCTGAAGGCGAGCACATTCACAGGCAAGCTTTGCAGGAATTTAACAACATGGTTGCTAAGCTCCGGTCGGAAGGGATAGATGTCACCGTAATAGAAGATACGCCCTCCCCGGCAACGCCCGACTCCATTTTCCCAAACAACTGGATCTCGTTTCATGGTGATGGAACCGTGTACCTCTACCCCATGCAGGCCGAAAATCGCAGGGCAGAGCGCAGGCGGGAAATTCTTCGAGACCTAAAGAACAGTTTTAGAATAGAGAATATTCAGGATTTAAGTTTCTTTGAGAACGACGACAAATTTCTTGAAGGCACCGGTAGCATGGTTTTAGATCGTGAGAATAAGATCGCTTATGCCTGCTTATCGCCCCGCACCAATACAGAAGTCCTCAGCAAATTTTGCGAAATGGAAGGTTACTCCGCCTGTTGCTTTCACGCCGCCGACAGCAAGGGCATCGCGATATACCACACCAATGTGATGATGTGCATTGGAGAGGAGTTCGCGGTTATCTGCCTGGAATCGATTGAATATCAGCAAGAACGCCAACAGCTAATTAACAGTTTGGAAAACTCCCGCAAGGAAATAGTAGAAATCTCATTTGTTCAGATGGCACAATTCGCGGGCAACATGCTGAACCTGAAAAGCACGTCCGGCGAAAGCCTGCTGGTGATGTCGGAACGTGCATTTAAATCTTTAACGGAACAACAGGTGCAGCAACTTGAGAAATACACCCGGCTGGTTTATTCCCCGATCGAAACTATAGAAAACAACGGTGGGGGCAGCGCCCGGTGTATGATTGCAGAAATTCACCTGCCAAAATTGGCGGAGCAAGCTTAAGCTGTACATTTGCGCATGCCCGATCACGAAGCTTACATGCTGCGCTGTATTGAGCTTGCCCGGCTCGGGGCAGGCAACGTAAGCCCGAACCCGATGGTGGGTGCCGTGATTGTTCATGAAGATCGGATAATTGGCGAAGGTTATCATCGCCGCTATGGCGAAGCTCATGCCGAGGTGAATGCAGTCAATGATGTATTCGCAAAGAATTCCGAAGCTAAAAACCTTCTTAAGAACTCAACAATTTATGTCAGCCTTGAGCCCTGTGCACATTTCGGCAAAACTCCGCCTTGTGCTGATCTGATCATCCGGCATGGTATTCCAAGAGTGGTGATTGGCTGCCGGGATCCTTTTGAAGCGGTTGATGGAAAAGGAATTGAGAAACTGAAGCACGCCGGAGCTGAGGTGATTACGGGAATCCTTGAAAAAGAATGCGAAGAGCTAAACAAACGCTTTTTTACGCGGGTCCGGAAGCAACGCCCTTACATCATCGTCAAGTGGGCTCAGACGTCTGATAGCTTCTTTGCTCCTGCCGATGGTTCGAAGAAATGGATCAGCTCTGATTTGTCCAAACAGCTGGTTCACAAATGGCGTAGCGAGGAAGATGCCGTGCTGGTGGGGAAGAACACTGCTCTGGCTGATAATCCACAGCTTAATGTGCGTGACTGGGCGGGGCGCAACCCTAAAAGGATTGTGATAGATCGAAACCTTGAATTGCCAACAAGCCTTCACCTGTTCAATGAATCTGTTGAAACGTTCGTTTTCAACGCTCTTAAAACAGACGTACAACAAAATATAAAGTATCTGCAGCTTGAGGATTTTGATCACTATCTGCCTCAGCTCATTTGCTATCAATTGTACATTTCAGACATCCAGTCGGTAATTGTAGAAGGCGGAGCAAAAACGCTTCGGTTATTTTTAGATGCAGGTTTGTGGGACGAAGCCCGGGTCTTTAACGCTCCGGTGCTTTGGGGCGAAGGGATTAAGGCTCCTATCCTAAAAGGCAATCTTGCTGAGCAACATCAACTCGGTCCGGATACGCTGCAAATCATCCAAAACGCTACCCTATGATTTATATTTTATTGAGCATTTTCTGCAGTGTTATCGTTTCGGTGATGCTCAAGCTTGCCAGGCGATACTCCATTGATGTGAAGCAGGCGATAACCTGGAATTATTCCATCGCCATGCTGCTTACCTGGATAGTTTACCGTCCGCAACTGAACGGGCTGGAACAAGCGCCATGGAGCATTTACATCAGCCTTGGCATTTTGCTTCCGCTGATTTTCTGGGCGATTGCCGCCTCTGTAGAGCACACCGGGATTGTGCGGACGGACGTGGCTCAGCGCCTTTCCCTCTTTATCCCGCTCACGGCTGCCTTTTTGCTGTTCGGGGAAAACTTGTCGCCGGTGAAGAGCATCGGCATTGTGCTGGGATTTGTGGCCATTGCATTTTCTATCCCGACAGGCAGTAAACAACAGAAAAGTTCGTCTTCCTGGTTTTATCCACTGGTAGTTTTTGCGGGAATGGGAATCATAGACGTTCTTTTCAAGCAAATAGCGTTATTTAAAGGCGTATCGTACACGAGTTCGTTGTTTGTGGTATACGCGCTGGCATTTGTTGTTTCGCTGTTGCTTCTGGCTTACTTGTTCATGTCTAAGGCTTCGAAGTTTTCGTGGATAAACATGTTGTGCGGATGGATTTTGGGCATCTTTAACTTTGGAAACATTTTGTTTTACCTGAAAGCGCATCAGGCGGAAGCTGCCCGGCCGTCGCTGGTCTTTACAGCCATGAACATCGGAGTGATCGCCCTTGGCTCGCTCGTGGGATTGCTGATCTTCAAAGAAAAACTTAGCCTGTTAAATAAGTTGGCGATTGTAGTCGCGGTGGCAGCAATTCTCGTAATCTCCTTTGCCTGAAATGCTTTTTGACGACACGTACAAAACCATAGAAGCCCCTGCGGAAGGAATTTTTCGCGATCGCGGGAGCAAATTCATAGCACTCGCATTCCCGATCTCATCGGAAGAAGACATCAAGCCTCTTCTAGCCGGCATCAAAGCCGAACATCCAAAGGCTCGGCATTATTGCTGGGCATTCAGGCTCAGCCCAGACCGCTCGATATTCCGCATCAACGATGATGGTGAGCCCTCCGGTACTGCCGGCCGCCCAATCCTCAACATCCTGCTTTCGCTTGATGTAACCAACATATTTGTGGTGGTTGTACGCTACTTCGGCGGAACGCTTTTAGGTGTTCCCGGATTGATAAACGCCTACAAAACTGCTACGCAGGAGGCGATGAGAGTGGCAACAATTATCGAAAAAACCCTTACAGACGTTTACCTGATCTCCTTTGATTACTTGCAGATGAATGAAGTGATGAAGCTGACTAAAGATGAAAACCTAAAGATTTTGCGACAGGAATTTGACAACAATTGCCTGCTGGAGCTTGAGGTACCAAAAGCACGGGTAAATCAGGTTATCGCTCGATTTGAAAAGCTTGGAGGTGTGAAGCTTGCATACATAAAGACGGTTTAAGAAAGCAAAATCAACGAATAGAGGCTGACCGGAAACTGTAAAATTGTGGACGGAATATGTGGAGATTGTTTTGTAATTTTAAGTAGAAAATCATCCATATACACTAGTTAGCAGCAACCTTTTATGGCAGCATTCAACTTATTCAAAAAGAAGGACAATATAGATTGGGTGACGCTTCCGCAGCCAGATGACAGTCTCTCTTTCTTTGAGACTATAAAAAAAGAAAGCGAAATATTTTGGGCTGACATAAATCCAAATAAAAGCATTTATGGTTTCCAAATTCAGCAAGGCACTAAGTGGCGAGAAGGGCTTACTGACACAGAACTTAATGAATTTGAAAATTCTTTCGGTTTTTCACTCCCGACACCACTTCTGAATTTCTATAAAACAATGAACGGGTTGACAAAGCAAGGAATAAACATCTATGGCAATGACGGCACACCACATGCTTTTCGTTCTGTCTTTTATTCTTATCCAGAAGACACAGTATTAATTCAAGAACAAATAGACTGGATTTATGAAGCAACATCGGTTAAAAAGCAAGACCTTGAAAATTTAGGAGTATCAAGAATATTCCCAGTCTATGGACATCGGTTCATGCTTATTGACATTCCAGACAATCCAATCCTTTCAATGTATGGTGACGATATAATTTACTATGCAGACAACTTGAGTAAGCTATTAGCAAATGAAATTTTTTCTGGTGTTATTTACAACGTTTCAGATTTTGAAAGTCCTCCGATAACACAGCCAGAAATTAAGTTTTGGCTGGACTAAGGCATGCTGCTAACAACAGTTTTATGCAATAGTGGCTTTAGGAATAAATGTAAACGGAATATCTTTAATGAGCTTTATAACAATTGTGGGCTGTAGAACAACAAATGCCACTACTGCATAAGCTGATAACCGTTAGGTACCATTTTAAAAACCCCTCATAATGCTCGGACTATTCAAGAAACGACATAAACGAATAGAAATTCAAGGCGACAGCATTTTCATTGACAACC
>JAQSWM010000018.1 GCA_029266635.1 Sphingobacteriaceae bacterium
GATGAAAGGGAAGCAAAAGCCTGGATCAGAGTCTGAGGCGTAATCTCGGAGCGGGTGTCTTAGTTCGCTTTTGCTTCCTTTCTCATTATAAAATCTAACGTAGCAAATCTAAAGGAGCGGAGTCGAAGCCTCTTTGATTGGCAGAATCCTATCTAAACAGCTGTCATTTCTGCCATATCCACTACTATCAAGAACAAACCTTTCCTTTGGCATCATCCTTGATAACTGGCGTATCGTAAACAATAACTATTATGAAAAAGAACATTACTAAAATCGGAGTTGCTTTAGCAGCATTATTTTTCCTGAACACGTCAGTAAACGCACAAACTAAAGAGCCGGCAGGCGATTCAAAGGATACTCGCTTAGGCGTCGGCTTTAACATCGGTCTACCTACAGACGACATCTACAATCTGGCTATTGGCGGCGACCTTCGCTTGCAGATGGATTTTGCATCCAACATTTCCGGAACTTTAAGTGCTGGTTACACCAATTTTTCGGTGAAAGCTACTGACGCAAACCTTGGCTACGTTCCTGTAAAAGCAGGCATCAAAATTTTCCCGGTAGAGCGCTTCTACATTTCGGGCGAAGCTGGTGCAGCATTCGGTACTGACAACCAGGGAACCGCTTTTGTGTTTGCTCCGGGCATTGGCGTGGGCACCAACACAGGCTTAGACTTTGGCTTGCGCTACGAAGGAATGACTAAAAGCAACAATTTCAACAACCCGAATCAGGTTGCACTTCGCATCGCTTACGGATTTAACCTGAGCAGATAAGAAGCTAATACATTTCAATCGGAGCCTCGCATATTGCGGGGCTTTCTTGTTTCTGCCGAGTTTGGAAAGGTTGAAGAACAAAAAAAGCCTTCAACTTTCGTTGAAGGCTTTAAAACGGGTGGATGATGGGGCTCGAACCCACGACCCTCGGCACCACAAACCAATGCTCTAACCAACTGAGCTACAACCACCGTGTTTTGCTCTCCTTTAAGAGGGATTGCTTGCCGCAAAAATAACAATCTTCCTTCTAAAATCAAGAAATTTTCATTTTTATGTATGCTCGGCGGCATGCTTTTGTAGACAGCTTAAAATCCAGTATCTTAACCGCAGCAAAGCTTAGATCGACTTTCTGATGAAAGACAACTTTTCCAAACAGGCAGAGATTTACTCCAAATTCCGCCCCGGCTATCCCGAAGAGCTTTTCAGATACATTGCCACACTGGTCAAGGAGAAAAACGTGGCCTGGGATTGCGCTACAGGCAACGGGCAAGCCGCAACAGAGCTTGCTAATTATTTTGATCGGGTTTACGCTACAGACATCAGCGAAAAGCAACTGGCGAACGCAGTTGATAAACCAAACATTACATATATAAAGGAGTCAGCAGAGAACTCGAGCTTTGACGATGATCAGTTTGATTTGATCACTGTTGCGCAGGCAATTCACTGGTTCAATTTTGATGCATTTTACAAGGAAGTAAAACGCACATTAAAACCCGCCGGGATTATCGCAGTGATCGGCTACGGAATGTTGCAAGGCGACGATCAGATCAACAGGGAAATTGATTACTTCTATAAAGATGTAACTGGTCCATATTGGGATGCTGAGCGGAGGTACTTGGACGAGGCTTATCAGACGATTCCATTCCCCTTCAAAGAAATCTATGCACCACAATTCGTTTCAAAATATAACTGGACGCTGGAGCAGTTGCTAGGATACCTCAATACATGGTCGGCAGTGCAGCATTATATAAAACAGCATGGGCACAATCCTGTTGAGGAAGTGGAAAAGAGGCTCAACGAACATTGGAGGCCCGGCGAAAGCAGGATTATGGAGTTTCCGATATTACTAAGGATAGGAGTTGTTGAATAATGGATAAAGCAGGTGCGATTGGTGTTTTTGATTCAGGTTACGGTGGGCTGAGCGTTTTCCGGGAGATAGCCGATAAGCTTCCGGATTATGATTATATCTACCTCGGCGACAATGCCCGGGTTCCTTATGGTCCACGCTCGTTCGAAACCGTTTACGAATACACGCTTGAATGTGTAAATCATCTGTTTGCGATGGGCTGCAACCTCGTGATCCTGGCCTGCAACACAGCCTCGGCGAAAGCCCTCCGCAGCATACAGCAAAACGATCTTCCGCAGCTGGACTCTGTCAAAAGAGTGCTTGGCGTGATCCGCCCTACCACTGAAATCGTTGGACAGTACAGTAAAAACGGCAAAGTTGGTGTGCTGGCAACAAGCGGAACCGTCGCCTCGCAATCCTACCCTATTGAAATTGAAAAGTTCTACCCGGATCTCGAAGTTTTCCAGGAAGCATGCCCGATGTGGGTACCTCTGGTGGAGAACAATGAACATGAATCGCCGGGAGCAGATTATTTTGTAAAAAAGCACATCGATAATCTGCTCGGCCAGTCGCAAGACATTGACGCGATCATCCTGGGCTGCACCCATTATCCTTTGCTCATCAACAAGATCAGGGAGTTCCTCCCTCCCGATATTCAATTAATCTCGCAGGGAAAGCTCGTAGCTGAGAGCCTGGAAGATTATTTGAACCGTCATCCGGAAATTGATGAACTGTGCAGCACAGGAGGCTCACGGCAGTTTTACACAACAGAATCAACGAAAAGCTTTGATGTAAAGGCTAAGATCTTTTTTGGGCAAGAAGTAAGCTCAAAGCACTTGCCACTATAGCATCAGAAGAAATATCCCAGCGCAATCCCCGCAATAATCAAAAATGGCGTGCGGATGTTGGTGAAATTCAAAATCAGAAAAGACGCTGTCACCAAGCCTATTGACATCCAATTAATCCCGATGGGTTTCAGGAGAAAAAGAAAAGCAGCAAAAAAGAACCCTACAGAAACGGCATTAATTCCCAACAGTGATTTCTTTATCCGGCTAACCTTCTTCAGGTCATTCCAGAATGGCACGAGGAAAAGCACCAGTATCACTCCCGGCAGGTTAATTCCCAGCGTTGCCACAATGCTTCCCACAATCTGTCCGCCTACGCCGTAGCCATTGTTCTTCAACGCCATCGCTCCCACGAATGAGGTAAAGGAAAACGTCGGACCGGGAATAGCCTGCTGAAAGGCATAACCTGTTATAAACTCAGGCGCAGAAACGTAGTGCTTCATTTCCACGAACTCAGTAAACATAAGCGGCACCAGCACCTGCCCGCCGCCAAAAATGATTATCCCGTTCCGGTAAAAGTTCTCGAACAAACGTATTGGCAAACTGAAAGGCGATGTTCGGTTAATAATGGCCCCGAGCGCCGCAAAGACCAGCAAAACTCCCAGGAAGTATAGCACTTTATTCCTGTTCAGGTTTGAAAACAGCTTTTGCTTCAGCTGATTTTCCTCATCGGGAGTCTCGAGCGCAGACGATAATATTCCGCCCAGCAGGATCAACAATGGGAATACGTAGGCATTTTTCAGGATCATTGTCACCAGCAGCGCTACCGCAGCCATCCACACCGCTGTTGCGTTGGTGAGCACTCGCCGGGCAAAGGCATAAGCAGCGTACGCAACTATGCCTACCGCGATAGGCTGCACAAACTGCAGCACATGTTCAAATTTCCCGTAACGGTCTAAAAGATTATAGCTTACTGCTATACAGCACATGATGGCTGCAGAGGGAAATATCCAGACCAAAAATGTAAGCAGCGAGAGCGGAAGCCCTCCTACTTTATAAGCAACTCCGATAAGTGTTTGGGTAGAAGCCGGACCGGGCAGAACCTGGGCGAGCGCATTCAGCTCCAGCAACTCGGTTTCAGTAACATAGTGCCTCTTTTTAACGAAATCTTTAAGCATTATCCCCATGTGCGCATGGGCTCCCCCGAAAGCTGTAATCGTGTATAGAAATACATCTCTCAGGAAAAGTATCTGCTTGGCTTTCTTCACAGGCTAATCGTCTTCGTAGTCCATTCCCATCGCAGAATTATAAACCGCCTGCAATTCTGAAAAGGCATGGTTATCGCGGGCGGCTCGGGCAACTTCCATCCCATTCTGGTAGGTTTTTATCGCATCGTCCTTGCGGTTAAGTGCCTCGTATAATTTCCCCAAATGATAATAGGTGCCCACGTAGTCGCTGTGATTGGTTACAAGATCTTCATAATAGCCCAAAGCAGCATCGGCTTCATTGAGCCGAAGGTACTCGGTTGCAAGTGCATACTTTAAAAAAGGGTCATTTGGCTCATTCTCAAAAAACTCCAGAAGCTTTTGCAGTCGGTTGCGTTGCATTTTAAATAAGCGGCTTTTTTGCCTAATTTTGTCGAAAATCGAAAGAGTATGAAAGTATTGGTATGTATCAGTAATGTGCCCGACACGACGACAAAAATAACCTTTACCAACAATAATACGCAATTTAATACCGCAGGCGTTCAGTTCATTCTGAACCCTTACGACGAGATAGCCCTCGCCCGTGCCATCGAATTGTGCGAAGGCGGCAAAGGCACTGTAACGGTGATCAATGTGGGCGAAGCGAGTACCGAACCCACCATCCGTAAAGCTCTGGCAATTGGTGCTGATGACGCAGTGCGGATAAATATCGCCCCGAGCGATTCCTATACAGTGGCTTCCCAGATAGCTGAATACGCGAAGGACAAAGGCTTTGACATCATTCTTACCGGCAGGGAGTCTATCGACTACAATGGCGCTCAGGTAGCTGCAATGGTTGGCGAATTACTTAACATTCCATCTGTTTCTATCATTAAGAAGCTGGATTTCGATGGTACTACTGCCACTCTTGATCGCGAAATTGAAGGCGGAAAAGAGGTGATCAGCCTTCCTACTCCTTTCATAGCGAGTTGCGCAGAAGGCGTTGCCGAGCCTAAAATCCCGAATATGCGTGGAATCATGTCGGCACGTACCAAGCCGCTGGCGGTTGTTGAGCCTGTGGCCGCGACGGCGCTCACCAGCATTTCTTCTTTTGAAACTCCTGCCCCAAGAAGCGCAGTGAAGATGGTGTCAGCCGATGAAGTTGCAAAACTCGTCGACATGCTGCACACGGAAGCCCGGGTTATTTAATCCATAACAATCTATTGAATTAAACTACATCCGCCGAAAGGTGGAATAAATAAAAACGATATGTCGGTTTTAGTATATGTTGAGCATGCTGAGGGCAAATTTAAGAAGTCAACTTTCGAGGTTGTTTCATACGCCAAATCAGTTGCAGATAAATTAAACACAGGTTTAACAGCTATTTCAATAGGTACTGTTGCACAGGATGAACTTTCATCATTGGGCAAATACGGTGCGGCAAAGGTGCTTTCGGTTTCTGCCGAAAAGCTCAAGAGCTTTGTAAACCAGGCATACGCTTCTGTAATTGCCGAGGCTGCAAAGAAAGAAGGAGCCAACGTGGTTGTGCTTTCTAATTCCTTCACCGGAAAAGGGCTGGCTCCACGTGTGGCGGTAAAACTTCAGGCCGGACTTGTTGCCGGAGCAGTGGCTCTGCCGGAGACTGATGGAGGCAAATTTTCAGTAAAGAACACGGTTTTCTCTGGAAAGGCATTCGCGTTTACGCAACTTGATTCCGAAAATAAGGTAATCTCCCTAAACCCAAATTCATACCAGGTAAACGAAGGCGGATCAGCTGCACAGGTAGAAGAGTTTCAGCCAGCAACCAACGACTCGGACTTTAAAGCCATGGTAAAAGACATTGTTCGGGCAAGCAACAAGGTTTCGCTTCCGGAAGCTGAGATCGTTGTCTCTGCCGGCCGCGGACTGAAAGGACCTGAAAACTGGGGCATGATCGAAGACCTTGCCAACGCACTTGGCGCCGCTACAGCCTGCTCAAAACCCGTTTCAGATGCCGGATGGCGCCCGCACGAAGAGCACGTAGGCCAAACCGGGATTTCCGTAAGCCCGAACCTGTACATCGCCATTGGCATTTCAGGAGCCATTCAGCACCTCGCCGGCATTAGTTCATCAAAAGTTATTGTTGCCATAAACAAAGATCCCGAAGCGCCGTTCTTTAAGGTGGCAGATTACGGCATTGTAGGCGATGCTTTTGAGATCGTGCCAAAACTAACGGAGGCTGTTAAAGCTTATAAGGCGAATAACTAAGAGTTAGAGTTCACAATTCAGGGTCGCTGCTGAAGCAATCCGTGAACTCCTCATCACAACATGAAGAAACTAAAATTAGATATAGTAGGGTTATCATACAGTCAGACACAATCTGGCGCTTATGCACTGGTTCTGGGCGAGGTGAATGGCCGGCGCCGATTGCCCATCATCATCGGAGGGTTTGAAGCGCAAGCTATCGCGATAGAGATCGAGAAAATGACTCCCAGCCGCCCCTTAACCCACGATCTTTTTAAATCATTCGCTGAAACCTACCATATCAACGTGGAAGAAGTGATCATTTACAACCTTGTAGATGGCATTTTCTACGCCAAGCTGTTATGCAACGACGGCAAAAAAATCACGGAGATAGATGCCCGCACTTCAGATGCCATTGCTCTTGCGGTACGTTTCGAATGTCCCATCTACACTTACGAATTTATACTTGCCAGCGCAGGCATTGTGATTGAAGGGAACGACTTCGTATTCCTGGAAAACATCGACAGCACAACCACAGAAGAAAAATCTGCGGCTCCTGCGGCCGGAAACGATTACACCTCGCTTACAGATGATGAGCTCAAAGAAAAGCTTCAGCAGGCACTTGCCGATGAGGCTTATGAGCGGGCCGCCAAGATCAGGGACGAACTGGGCAAAAGGAAATCCTGATAAGCTGTTTTCATTAGAAATTAAGGCTGAGGCTCTCGAAGCCCCTGTCACGCTGAGCAGCCTGCCCGACCACTGGCGGGGAGTCGAAGCGCTATAAACACCCTCTGGTACCTCAGGGTGACTAACGGCCTAAACTGTGCCCAGTACTTTGGCAGGCTGAGGTTCTCAAAAGCCTTTGTCTTGCCGAGCAGCCTGCCCGACCATTGGCGGGGAGTCGAGGCACTTTGTCACGCTGATTTCTATGATAAAACCAAATCATTTACATAAGTGGTTTGGTTTTTTATTACTGCATATATACGATGGATGATTTTGTTCCTCACCGCA
>JAQSWM010000003.1 GCA_029266635.1 Sphingobacteriaceae bacterium
GGTGACATGGTTCTCGAAGTTTTCTGCTTTTAATTACATTAGTGCAGCTCGACACGGAAGTGCTTTTAATCGGGCACAATATAAACACTCAACGTTAGCAGCTAATTTCTCATCGCTCTCTCCAATTCCACATCCATTCCTTTCTTCAATTCTGATACCTTCGGCAGCACCTCAACATCCGGGAAAACACCATGCCCTTTTACGGGCGTGCTGGTATCCGGCGCAAGCCTGTAAAGCGGCATTCGCAATATCAATCGTGTGTTTGGTAGTTTTATCAATGGCAGGTACCCGGCCGAGCATTCATTAAAACCTCCGCCTGTTTCTTCCCCAATAAAAGTTGCCCGGTTTATTTCCTTTAGGTTAGCCGATAGCAGGCTTGATGCAGAGAAAGTGGATCCATTGATCAGCACTTTTAAATCGCTGGTGTAATTATCAGCTTTTGGCCTGAGCGGCTTGCTCCCTTTAAGGTTCACTGTGTAGCCATGTTCCGCATCCTTTTTAAACATTACAAGGCTTCTCAAGAAATAATTGATCTGGTAAATAATCGGAATAGGTGCTTTATAAAAGCGCTTCCTGGCGTACGTTTCTCCCAGGAAAACGAAAGGTGAGTCGGTGAGATATGCAAATAAATTTCTGCTGGCCTGCAAGGTTCCGCCACCGTTATACCGAAGATCCAATATCAACATATTAACATGATGTTGTTTAATATCAGCAAAACTCTCGCGGTAAAAGCGGCTGTGGTTACTTCCCGAAAACGAAAAACTCCTCACCTTCAACAGGGCTGCAGTAGAATCGCTGTTCAGATATGACAAATTCAATAAAGGCTGACCATGTTCATCTGATCCTTTGTATCGCGGGCTTTTCTTAGGCCTTGTATGAGCTTGTTTCTTCGCAGCCACATCAGCAGTATCCTTGCTTACTTTCCTGACGTACACGGTGTCTTTTAAGCCTGTACTATCCCGAATTTGCAAATGCAGCGTATCTGCTTGTTTATTGAACAGGCGATACCAGCCATAGGGATTCTTCTCCAGCGAACGGTTGTAATACGTGGTGTTATATCCGTCAGAACTGATCAGCGTACGAGCTGTGTCGAGGATGTTCTGAACAGATTTGTGATTGATGGAAACCAGCTGATCACCCGGGTGTAGTAGTTTATTTTTTGTAGGATTGTTAATTACGAACAGCTTGTCGTCTTCAATTCTGTAATACAGCTCGCTTAATAATGATTTTCCTTTGGCTTTGCTTTCCCTGAACTGTTGTCGGGAAAGCTTGGGCGAAAGCATCAGCAATCTTGTATGGCCACATCGCAACTGAGCCACCACAGGAGCCGCACGCTTGTAGAATTCCATCATGGTGATAGAATCTTTTAGCGTGTTGTACACACTGTCGAACTTAGTATCTAAGTCCTTTTTTGATATGTACCAGTAAATGCCCTGATGGGCTTCTTCCAGCGAAGCACGCACTACAGAAAAGTCCTTCCGTAGCTCTTCAGGACTGAATTTTCGTTCTGTTACGTTGTAGTTGTATGTTTTTAAGCTCACGCAGGCTTGCGTAAATAAAATCAGCACACTAAAACAAAGAAGCTTAAAGCGGCGGCTAAACCTAAATTTCATTAAACCAGCCCGAGCTTTTCAGAGATATCCAGCATCCTTTGTATTGGGAGTTTTGCACGTTCTATGATGTTAGAAGGAACAGTAACTTCTGGCAGTTCATGTTTCATACAGAGGTATAGTTTTTCCAGGGTATTCCTTTTCATGTGCGGGCAATCATTGCAGGCGCAGGTATTATTTGGCGGTGCCGGGATAAATACTTTGCCAGGATTAGCCTTTTCCATCTGGTGAATAATGCCACTTTCTGTAGCTACTATGAACTCTTTAGCAGGATTGTTCATGGTATATTTCAGCAGGCCGGTGGTTGAGCCAATGTAATCTGCCATGTTCAATACTACATCTTCACATTCAGGGTGAGCGATGAATTTAGCGCTGGGATGCCGTTCTCTTAGCCTGGTTATTTTTTGCTGGGAGAATATCTCGTGGACCATACAGGCACCATTCCACAACACTAAATCTCTTCCGGTTTTCTTTGCTACGTAAGCTCCGAGATTTTTATCCGGGCCGAAGATGATCTTCTGATCTTTCGGCAGGCTTTCTACAATTTGGACCGCGTTGGATGAGGTACAAACGATATCGCTCAGGGCCTTTAAACCGGCTGTGCAGTTTACGTAGGTGATAACAAGATGATCGGGGTAGTTCTCCTTGAATTTTGCAAATAGGTGCGGCGGGCAACTATCTGAGAGAGAGCAACCGGCTTTAAGGTCGGGTAAAAGTACTTTCTTGTCAGGAGATAGAATTTTGGCTGTTTCTGCCATGAAATGCACTCCTGCAAAGACGATGATCTTGGCATCTGTTTTGGCAGCTTCCTGCGATAAACCGAGACTGTCGCCGATATAATCGGCAATATCCTGTATATCAGGTTCCTGATAATAGTGAGCAAGAACAACAGCATTCTTTTCCTTTTTTAACTTATTAATCTCATCAAAAAGATCCAGGGTTGGATCTATGGGCTCATCAATAAAACCCTTAACTTTTATGTCTTCGAAGGTATCCATTTATCTACATTTCAATAAATACAATTAATTCTTTAAAAGAATCTTTTACTGTTTATTAGTGTGTTGGTATTGTGAAGAAGTCGATATACTTTTTTTTAAAGTTTTTGTTTTTAGCCTTTTCTAAACAATTTATCCACAGAAGAAGCAACTTAGTTCATTGATTATCAGATTGCTTAATATAGGCGGATAAATATTCGAAAGTTATATGTGCAATATTTGCTGCTCTCTAAAACGTTGATATCTGCGGATATTATGCTCACAACTTCTGCAAAAATAAGTATTCAACAGGCGCTTTTTACTCTTAGCCGGAACTTATACAGATTAATGAAATCTTATTTACACAAAATCAACATCTTTATACCGTTTACCAACAAAGAAGATAAGTAGGCTGTTGTTACATAAATTTTATTAATGAAGACTGTTGATTTCCTTGTGATAGGTTCGGGCATAGCCGGATTAAACTTCGCTCTTAAGGCAGCAAAATACGGTAAGGTGCTGATAGTTACCAAGGCAAATGCCGATGAATCTAACACAAAATATGCACAGGGCGGTGTGGCTGTGGTTGTGGACAAAGAGGATTCGTTCTATAAACATATAGAAGACACATTAATTGCCGGAGATGGCTTATGCGACGAGAAGATTGTTGAGATCGTTGTAAAGGAAGGTCCGGCACGTATTCAGGAGATTATTGATTACGGAACAAACTTCGACAAAACGAATCAAGGGATGTTTGATCTTGCCAAAGAGGGCGGGCATTCCGAACATCGGGTATTACATTATAAGGATATAACGGGATTTGAAATAGAACGTGCCTTGCTCGAACAGATACATAAAGACCCCAATATTGAGCTATTGACGCACTATTTTGCTGTCGAGCTAATCACACAACATCATCTCGGACAATTTGTGGATAAAAGCTCGGATGATATTGCCTGCTACGGAGTTTATGCTTTGAATACGCAGTCAAACAAAGTTGAAAAGTTCCTATCTAAGGTGACGCTGATGGCAACCGGCGGCGCAGGACATATTTATTCAACCACTACCAACCCGGTGATTGCAACGGGCGATGGCCTTGCGATGGTCTATCGTGCCAAGGGAAAGGTGCGGAATATGGAGTTTATCCAGTTTCATCCTACAGCTTTGTATAATCCTGGCGAATATCCTTCTTTCCTGATCTCAGAGGCTGTAAGAGGTTTTGGCGGTGTGTTGAAGGATCAGAAGGGAAATGAGTTCATGCAAAACTATGATCCGAGGAAATCGCTTGCACCGAGGGATATTGTGGCTCGGGCAATAGATTCTGAAATGAAAAAATCCGGCAGTGATTTTGTTTATCTTGATATACGCCATCGCTCAAAAGAAGACCTGTTATCACATTTCCCGAACATTTATGCAAAGTGCCTAAGCATAGGCATCGACATGACTAGAGACATGATCCCGGTTACTCCCGCAGCTCATTACATGTGCGGCGGCATAATGGTGGATGAAATGGGGCGCTCCTCAATCAAAAGATTATATGCCTGCGGAGAATGTTCTTCAACAGGGCTCCACGGCGCTAACAGGCTTGCTTCTAATTCGCTGTTGGAAGCTGCAGTTTTTGCTCATCGGATATTTAATGACGCTGTCGATAAGTTTGAGTCGTATTCTAATCCTGGCGAAGTGCCTGAGTGGGATGAAACGAATACGCAATTGCTGAACGAAGATATTTTGGTGATACACAACCTTCGTGAAGTGCAGAAGGTGATGAGCGATTATGTCGGCATTGTGCGGTCGGATTTCCGGCTTGAAAGGGCGATGCGGAGGCTTGGGCTCCTTTATGAGGAAACAGAAGATTTCTACAAGAAAACAAAATTATCTGTTCAACTATGTGAGCTGAGGAATGTGATCCAGACCGCGTATGTGGTTATTAAGTCCGCAATGTTGAGGAAGGAAAGCCGGGGGCTGCATTTTACAACCGATTACCCTGGGCATCAGGAAAATCCTACAGACACTATTTTTTAGAGAGCGGAAAACGGGATTCGAACCCGCGGCCTTCAGTTTGGGAAACTGATGCTCTACCGACTGAGCTATTTCCGCTTGTATTCAACACAACTAAATTAGAAAAAATGCCATTAATCCTTCCTGTAAAAGAAAAATATCCGGTTTTTGGATCAGATTGTTTTATTGCCGAAAATGCCACAATCGTCGGAGATGTGGAAATGGGCAGCAATTGCTCAGTTTGGTTTAATGCGGTTGTGCGGGGAGATGTTAATTATATCAAAGTTGGGAATAATACCAACATTCAGGATGGCGCTGTCATCCATTGCACTTACCAGAAAGCGGCTACCGACATTGGTAATAATGTTTCTGTGGGGCATAATGCCATTGTGCATGGCTGTACGCTGAAAGATAGGGTCTTGATAGGCATGGGAGCTATTGTAATGGATGATGCTGTTGTGGAAGAATATTGCATTATCGCTGCAGGTTCTGTTGTGCTAGAGAAGTTCGTTTGCGAGTCTGGTTTCCTTTATGCGGGTACTCCGGCCAGGAAAATCAAGCCAATAACGGATGAGCAGAGGGAGCTATTGAATCGGTTGCCGGACAATTACATTATGTACTCAGACTGGTTTAAGTAGTTATTTCAGAGGTGGTACTCTGAGCGTTTCCTCGTCATCAAGGTTAACGCGTAAAATAATTTCTTGTGCGTAATTCCAGATCGGTTCAGGTTGCCGCTGTTCCTTAACGTTGCCGGTGTCCCACTTGCCGTTGTTATTCTGGTCATAAATAACGCGTAAGTTGTACGTTCCGGGCGCTATTCCGCTGAAAACGATCTTTTTATTTCCGTGCAAAGCTGAACTTCTTACAGGAATATCCTTGCTAACCAGTTGCAGAATGTAGGAGCCGCTATCGGGAGGAATAACATTGACGATAAGATTTGTGTAGTTATCATCAGGATCCATAGTGAAAGTTCTGGAATACGATTTATTCTTCCCTCCCATTAATCCCGTAAAGGCATTATCTCCTATGTCCAGAATGTACTTTCGCTTGTTCCGCCATGGATAGCTTACTCGGTATTTTCGGAAAGATGATGTATCCTGCGTGAACTTAAATGCTTTTGGAATAGAGTCTTCCAGCAGCGTTATTTTAGTGGGATCTGCCGCAGTAATCGGCGAGGACAAGGTTAAGATCAGATCGGTTCCCTGCCGCACCTTGTTAGCAGGTGCATTATCTGAAATCGTTACAGCAGTGTTGTAAGTATCTTTTTTGTTCCTTCGGATATTTATGGTATCCAGGTTTTTTCCACTATCCTGAACAGCAACAAGGATAGAGTCGAAGGATATTTCCGGCAGCCAAACCAGAGCAGTGTCAGCGAGTTTATTGAACTCAAGTTTTTTTGTTGCATTCAGCTCGGCGGGATTGATTATCGTCAATCCCGGTTTTTTAAGTCCTTTATTGAAGGTAAATATCAAATGTCCATCGGATAGTAGCTTACGCTCCAATACCCTGAACACGGGAGGCTCTTCATTAAAAAGACTTAGGGTAATATTACTTACGTTTTTATTGAGCACAATTGGTTCTTTCCTGAACGCAATCCCCTCATTGCTGGAGTTGTAAATCCTGTCTCCGCCCTGCTCTTTTAAGGCGTATATTTTATAGGTATCTTCTCTTAAATTATGGAGTGTAAAGTTGCCGGATGAATCTGTGCTGGTAAATATGCTTGCCTTACGCTTTCCAAATAGAGAATCTTGCCTGAGTGGAAGAATGAAAACAGTTGCTTCGAGTTCAGGCTTGTTGGTAATAGCGTTTGTTACTGTTCCGGAAATCGTTAGCGAATCGATTACGTTCCCGGTAGCAAAAACATAGCTGTAGTTCTTCAGGATGTTTCCTTCGTTGTAATCAACAAGACCCTTTCCGAAGTTTATCGTATAAGTGGTGTTCTTCTCCAGCGTGTCCTTAAATGTGATCTCCAGTACTTTCTTCCTCACTTTAAACTCGGGCGCTTTTTCCATCGCCGGAGAAATGCTGATTTCCTTAAACTCGTTACTCAGTTTAAAATATTCGTCGAACTCAATCTGAATTTTTGACGCAGAAAAATTTCTGGACAGATTAGGTGGTGTTTCTTTTAAAACTTTTGGTGGTTCCAGATCTCTTTTACCTCCGGTAGGTTGCTGAATGCTTGCACAGCCAACTATTCCCCCCAGGATAAGCCACAATACGGTTAAAAAATTTAACTTTTTATAGTGCTTTAAAAATTTGCGCATTTATAAGCCTTTATACGAGTTTTTAGTTGCCGATGAACTGCAGGTCGTTTTTCGTAAAATATTTCCTCTAATAGCTTTTAAAAAGGTCCCGCATATTTAAATGATAAATAGCTATAAACCAATTAGTTATATGTCTATCGAGTAATATGAACCATTAAAACTGAAATATCCGAGGGAGAAACTCCCGAAATCCTTGATGCCTGGCCTAATGTTCGTGGTTTAATCTTCATCAGTTTTTCGCGAGCCTCTTTTGACAATGATCCTAAAGTGTGATAGTCAAATTCAGGATTGATTTGATGATCTTCCATTCTTTGCATCTTGTTTACGATCTCAAGTTCTTTTTCAAAATAACTCTCATACTTTATTTTGATCTCAGCTTCTTCTATCGTTTCCTTGTTGTATTTACCCAACAGCTCGTCAAGTGACGGACTTGCTGATCGGAGGGTTTTAAAAGACAGCTGTGGCCGACTGAGTAATTGAAACAGCTTGGCGTTTTGAGATATCGCTGAGGTGCCAACCTCTTCCAGAATGCCATTGACGGAAGAGGGCTCGAGTGAATGCCGCTTGGTAAAGTCGACGATCTCTTCGGCATTCACAACTTTATCTTTTACCTTCTGTAGGCGTTCGTCACTTATCAGCCCAAGATTATGCCCTATTGGCGAAAGCCGGATATCCGCATTGTCTTGCCTCAGCAAAAGCCTGTGCTCTGCCCGCGAAGTGAACATGCGGTAAGGCTCTTCAGTTCCTTTTGTTACCAAATCATCAATCAAAACTCCGATGTATGATTCTGATCTTTTCATGATCAGTTCGTGGTTGTCCTTGATCTTCTGATGTGCGTTGATGCCTGCGATGAAGCCCTGGCTCGCTGCTTCCTCGTAGCCGGTTGTGCCATTTATTTGACCCGCGAAGAAGAGGTTGTTTATGAGTTTGGTTTCGAGAGTGAGGCTGAGCTGGGTTGGGGGGAAGTAATCATATTCGATCGCATATCCGGGACGGAACATTCGTGCTTTCTCAAAGCCTGGTATAAGAGTAAGGGCTTTGTATTGTACGTCTTCCGGAAGGGAGGTGGAAAAGCCGTTTACATAAATCTCTACTGTATTCCATCCCTCTGGCTCTACAAATATCTGATGCCGTTCCCTCTCTGCAAATCTGTTAATCTTATCTTCTATTGATGGACAATATCTAGGTCCTAAACCTTTTATCCTGCCTGTAAACATCGGGGATTTCTCAAATCCCTCTTTCAATGTCTCATGTACTGTCGAGTTTGTGTACGTGATCCAGCAGCAACGTTGCTCTTTCGACAGTTCCACATCGGTGAAGGAAAACCTGCCCCGTTCTTCGTCTCCCCACTGTTCTTCCATTTTGGAGTAGTCAAGGCTGCGGCCATCCACACGTGGTGGGGTTCCGGTTTTCATTCTCCCGGACTCAAAGCCGAGGCTCATCAACTGTTCTGTTATTCCAGTTGCTGCACGCTCTGCTGCTCTGCCGCCACCAAACCTTTTCTCGCCGATATGAATAAGTCCATTCAGGAAAGTGCCATTAGTTAATATAACGGCATCAGATTCTATTTCAATTCCCAATGAGGTCTTTACGCCAGAAACCTTATCTCCTTTAACTAAGATCGAAGAAACCGTATCCTGCCAAAAGTCGACATTAAGATTGCTCTCGAGGGTTAAACGCCACTCTTCAGCAAAACGCATTCTGTCACTTTGTGCTCTGGGGCTCCACATCGCCGGTCCTTTTGAGCGGTTCAGCATTCTGAACTGGATGCTGGTTTTGTCAGTAATGATGCCTGAAAAGCCCCCCATAGCATCTATTTCTCGCACAATCTGACCTTTCGCTACACCGCCCATTGCGGGATTGCAGCTCATTTGGGCAATCGTGTTCATGTTCATGGTGATGAGCAAAACACTCGAGCCTAGGTTCGCTGCAGCCATAGCCGCTTCACAGCCTGCATGGCCTGCACCCACTACTATTATGTCGTATTTTTTAAACATAGTTCAATGTTCCACGTGGAACTCTATTCTTGTAAGTTCCACGTGGAACTTATCCTTCAATTAATTCTGTAAGCTCCAGCCACCGCGTGATACTTTTATCCAACGTGGTCTTTAAAGCCTCTATTTTGGCACTTGCTTCTATCAATCTATGATGATCGCTGATATTGTTTAGTTCTGTGCTTAACAGTTCCATTTCTTTTTCAAGCTTTGGAATTTCACCTTCTAAGGTCTCAAACTCTTTCTGTTCTTTATAGCTGACCTTGTGTTTTGGTTTTGCCGGTTCATTTTTTGCCGGTGCTGCCTGCGGCGATGGCTTCGTAATGGGTGCTGCTGCCTTTTCGAGACGGTATTCTGTATAATTCCCATTGTATATTTTGATATTTGAATCGCCTTCCAGCACGAACAATTGATCAACTAATTTGTCGATGAGGTATCTATCATGGGAAACCAGAAGCAAAACTCCCGGGAACTTTTCTAGGAATTCCTCGAGCACATTCAACGTATCAATATCTAAGTCGTTTGTGGGCTCATCGAGGATCAGGAAGTTTGGGTTCTTGATTAAAACCTTCATCAAATGCAGGCGCTTTCTTTCACCCCCACTTAATTTACTGACAACTCCGTATTGCTTGTTTGGCGGAAATAGAAAATGAGTAAGCAGTTGCGATGCTGATATAACATTGCCATCAGCCATCGGGATAAACTCAGCTATGTTTTTCACAACATCAATTACCCGTTCATCTTTTACGATCTCTAACCCCGATTGATGATAATAACCAAAAACGGTAGTTTCCCCGGGAGCAACTTTGCCAAAATCAGGTTTTAAGTTCCCGGTGATTATATTCAGCAAGGTAGATTTCCCTGTTCCGTTTCTTCCGGCAATTCCTATGCGATCGCCTTTTTTAAATACATAGGAAAAGTTTTCTATGATTCCGACTTGATTAAAAGACTTGCTGATATTCTCAAGTTCAAGGATCTTGTTCCCTTGACGAGCCACATTTACGCTGAGTTCCATTTTGCCCTTAGCTCCGCCCCCTTTCGTTTTTTCCTCAAGATCGTAATAAGCGTCAATTCGTGCCTTAGATTTCGTTCCCCTCGCCTGAGGCATCCTCCGCATCCATTCAAGCTCTTTCTTCAGAAGATTAGTATTCTTCTGTAAAGTACTGGCGTTCTCTGCTTCCCTCTCAGATTTTTTCTCAAGAAAGTAGCTATAATTTCCCTTGTAGGTATAGATCTTTCCCGCTTCAAGTTCAATGATCTGGTTGCACACATTATCCAGGAAGTACCTGTCGTGAGTCACCATGAAAATTGTTTTTCTGCCTGTTGTCAGGAAGCTTTCCAACCACTCAATCATTTCGATATCCAAATGGTTGGTGGGCTCATCGATAATGTAAACATCCGGTTCATCTATCAGGAGCTTTGCCAATGCAAGCCTCTTTCGCTGCCCGCCGGAAAGACTGCTTATCTGTTGTTCTGGACGATTGATTGAAAGCCGATTGAGAATAGTCTTTATCTCATATTCATATTCCCAGGCATTCAACTCACTTATTTCGTCTGTTAGCTGTTCAAGCTTGCTTTGATCCGGATTTTCCTGTTCAAGCAACTCTTCATACTGGCGAATTACAAATTGTTGCCGATTATCTATGCTATAGATGAAATCGGCAATAGTTTTCTGACCTGAAAAATCTGGATCTTGTTCAAGATATCCAATTTTCAAATCCCTTTCGGTGACAACCTTTCCCACTGCAGGATTTAACTTCCCTGCCATGATCTTCATCAAAGTTGATTTTCCCGCACCATTAGGCCCAACCAGTGCAACCCGCTGCCCTTTCGCCAGCCCAAAGGTTAATTCGCGAAATAACCAGGTGTCGTTAAAAGAATGGCCAAGTTGCTCTGTAGATAGAATGCTCATGTTGTGCGGGATGCGGTATTCCTAAAACGGCTGCCCACATAAAACAGTATGAGCAACCTGCCATTGTGCCGAACGTTGAAGCCGACTTTGGCATAAATTAAACAATTATGGCGCAAAAGTACGTAAATTAAGCATTGGAACACCATTTGCATGTTTAAACATATAAATTGAAATCGGAGTATTTACATAAAGAAAACAGATATGAAGACTATTTTTCATTCCGCAAGTGATCGCGGTATCCAAGATCACGGTTGGCTAAAAGCTGCCCACTCTTTTAGTTTCTCTAATTACCACGATCCTGCCAAAGTCCACTTCGGACTATTGCGGGTATTGAACGATGACATTGTAGCACCTGGAATGGGCTTCGGCACGCACGGGCATGATAACATGGAGATTGTAACCATCCCTTTGCGGGGAACTCTCGCTCATAAAGACAGCCTTGGCTCTGAGGGGTTCATCAAGCCCGGAGAGGTGCAGATTATGTCGGCTGGGAAAGGCATACGCCATTCAGAATATAACGGATCAGCAACTGAGGAAGTAAATCTATTTCAGATTTGGGTTTTCCCGAAAGTGAGGAATATAGAGCCTCGTTATGATCAAAAAGCATTTGATGCTGAAACCTGGAAGGGCAAGTTCAAAACCCTTGTTTCCCCTGCAGAAGAAGATGGAGCCATGTGGATCAATCAGGATGCATTCTTTTCGAGAGGTGATTTTGAAGCGGAAAAGTCAACATATACAATCAAGCATCCCGGTAACGGAGCTTATGTAATGGTGGTTGAGGGCGAGGCGGAGATTGCAGGCCAAAGCTTAAGTCGCCGGGATGCAATCGGCGTGTTTGACACGGAAAGCTTTGACATTGATGTAAAAGGAAAGGCGAGCCTTTTGGTAGTTGAAGTGCCGATGGAGTAATTAAAGGCTGAGGAGCTTTAGGTGCTCGTCTTCCTTCGATGTCATCAAAGCTTTATCGGTTTTGCTCTTATCTTTGTAGCCAAGCAGGTGGAGTGTGCCGTGTATCATTACACGGTGCAGCTCCTTCTCTTCCGGGACTTGGAATTTAGAAGCATTTTCCCGTACGCGATCTACGCTAATGAAGATATCGCCTGTGATTGAACCTTCAACCTCGCTGTTGTCGAATGTTACAATGTCGGTGTAGGTGCTGTGTTTAAGGTATTGCTGGTTTATCTGCAACAGGTATTCATCGCTGCAGAAGATAAAGTTTAGTTCGTCGAGAGTATGGCATTCTGCTCCAATTGTACGCTTGACCCACTCGCGGAGGGCTCTTTTGTGCTTTGGCTGGAAGGAAATATCTTCATTAAAGAAGTTAACTTTTGGCATTATATCTTGAAATGCAGTTCAACTTCATTCCCCGAGGCGTTGAATATGCACTGATCTGCTAACTGTTTAATGATGTAAACGCCTCTTCCGGTGAGGTTTTCTATATTTTCGGGTGCGGTTGGGTCAGGAATATGGTTGTAGTCAAAGCCAGGGCCTTCATCCGCGACGGTAAAGATGACGCGTTTGCCATCCTGAACTTCCACATTTACAAACACTTTCTTTTCAGGATCCTCCTTATTGCCGTGCACAACTGCATTCATAATTGCCTCGCTCATGCAGGTAAGTATATTCGCATGAGTATCATCTGCTATCTGGTAATCGGCAGTCAATTTCTCTACAAAATTCTCCACAGTGCTCAGGCTTTCCAATCTCGATGGCAGTTGCATCGTGAAAAGAGCGTTGTTTGCGGGGTTTATAGTTTGGCTTTCAGTCATGTTTATTTTCCTGAATTTAAGTATTTGAAATAATCACCTACCTTGATCTTATAAAAGGAGTTTAAAGCAGGCGGTACTGTCTTTAACAATTCTGTTTCGCGTTGTTTTAATTTTTTGTATTCCTCTAATACCAACTTGTAGTTGGGCGCCATATCCTTTCCCTGCTTGCTTTCTCTTTTAGAATCCTGATCGCGTTCCCGTTCAGCTTTTTCAGCATCTAAAAGCTTCGTTAATATCTCCTGTTGGCGTATCAACGTTTCCTGCTGGATGCGTTTGTTTACGAGATCAGTCTCAGTTTGTTCCATTTCTTTTGACAACTGATCTAAATTACCGAGCCCGCCCTTGCCATCTTTGTTCATTTCGCGGTTGATTTCCTGCATCTGCTGGCGTATCATCTGCTGCTCTCTTGCCATGCGTGCGAGCTGCTCGCTCATGCCCTGCCCTTGTTGCTGCTGCCCTTTCTGGCCAGGCTTCTGCTGCCCCTGCTGTTGCATTTGCTCACGGGCTTTCTGCATATTCTTATTGAGCTGCTGCTGCATTTTACTCAATTGCGACAAGCTCGGCTTGCCCTTCTTGCCCTTTCCCTGCTGCGCATTCTGCATCGCCTTTTGCATCTGCTCCTGCGCTTCGCTGAGCATCAACGCCAGATTGTTGATAGATGTCATGGCGTATTGCTGACTGCGATTTGCCTCTGCTGTTCGGCGGTCGCCAAGATACGCAAGCGCCGAATTAATATTCTTATTAATTTCTGCTATTTCCTTGTTTACAACAGATTGTATCTGTGGAACATTCTTGCTAAGCTGATATAAGCTGTCCTGAACGGTTTTGAGGTTATCAAGAACATCTCTTTGTTTTTTTGCCAGAGCCACATAGCCAGGATCTCCAGGGCGGGCATTCCGCAGTTTTTGCATCACATCTTCCTGGTCAAAAGACGAGGTAACCAGCTTGTCTAAAATATCTCTGAGCTGCTGCATATTCACCTTTGCTTCCTGCTCTTCCTCCTGCTGCTGCATTTGCTCCATCTTATCGCTCATCTGCTGCATTTGCTGGGCGGCTTTTTCCTGGCTCTGAGAAGCTTTCTGCGTGTTCTTGTTTTCGAGATTTTTTGAACTCTGCTCCTGCTGGTCTTCTATTTCCTGCTGGTCATTTTCGGGATTTTCGAAATTGCTTTTATCATTCAGCTCCTCGTTCTTTTGCTCCAGGTCTTTCAAATCTTTCTGAAGATCTTTAAACTCTTTGTTTAGCTCATCCTGCTTTTGCTTCAAAGCTTCGGCGTCGGCGTTCTTTTGTTTTGAGTTCTGCTTTTCAGCGCTCTCTTTTTTAGAATCGTTGGCGAGTTTTTGCTGCTCCTTCGCCATATCCTTCAACTTGTCTATGGATTCCGTAAGCTTTTGGTCAAATTCAAGCTGTTTGTAGAGATCAAGAATTCGATCAAGTTCCTTTTGCAGCGTTTTATTATCCATCTGCATTTTGGAAAGCTCATCCTGGGTCATGTTCTTGTTATTCTGCTCAAGCAATTTCTGTATGTTCTTTAGCAGCTCTTTGGTTTTCTCATCAAGAACATTGTTGAATAGATCTTCGATCTGTTTTTGCTTGTCGAGGATTTCCTGGCGCTGTTCCTTATTCAGATCCTGTCGATCGTTCAGGTTCTCTTTATTCTCCTTCTGGATGTCTTTTACGAGGGATTCGAGATTTTTCTGCTTTTCGAGAAGCTGTTCGATTTGCTTCTTCTCCTCATAAGTAAGCTCACGCTTGTTCATCAGGTTCTGAGCTACCTTTTTGGCCTGGCTCTCGAGTTGGGCAGCCTGTTTAATTGCCTGCTCCATCTTCGACTTAACAGATTCAGAAGATTCTGATATTTTATTCTCCAGCTCTTGTTTGGTTGGCATCTTAAGCGTCCGCACAGCGGAACGGCTGGATTTTGGGCCGTTCACGCCGTCATTGTCGAAAATCTCGAAGAAATATTCTACCTGCTGCCCGGGCTCTGCATTCACTTCATTTACATCCCAGGCATGGAAGAAATTACTTTGAATGGCATTTTTATCTAGGTTCACCGGTGTAGAGACAGTTTTCTGAACCTTGTTATCGTTTACAATCCGATAGGTAAAATTCAGTTTTGTGAAGCCATAATCATCACTCGCCTGACCGACGAAATACATGATCTTATTATTCACAGAATCCGGGCGCTCCTCCACCTGGATGGCCGGGCTTAAGTCCGGAATTACCGTAAGGCGGTAAGAAACAGAGTCGTTTGTGGCTACTTCTTTATTTATCGGCCTCACGCTGTACTGCGCACTCGCCATTGCACGATAGGCAAGGCTAAATTTATTTTCTGTTGTTGGTTGAAGGTTTAATTTTCGACTGCCTAACACGAATTTGATAGCATCAGTATTCTGCGCTTTGAACTTCCAGTTGATCTTTGTGCCTGCCGGGACGGTTAGATCGCCCGAGTTGCTAACTGTCTCATCTTGTTTCCCAAGGTAAGCCGGATAATCAAGTGAAACATCGAAATTGAGCAGAGAAGGCTTGCGCTTAACCTCTAAAAAGTAATCCTCAGAAGAAAATTCACCGGCAATAAGCCTGATCTTCTTGTCCTTCTGCAAATTCTTAAAAGTGTAGTTAAAGCGGATGATGCTTTCTTTATCGAGCTTGAACGTATTTGCGCCATCCTCAACATAAATATCCTGCGGGATTTCATTTCCCGTCATTTTCACCTGAAGGGTATAATCATCACCTTGCACGGCGGATAAATTCTTGTTCAGCAATACAAATTGAAAGGGAGCTTTTTTTACAAAGCGACGGTCGTGGTTTAGCAACCTTTCTGTGCTTTCGCTGAAAATTGAAGGAGCAGTAACGGCAATGACGAGGATTATGACAAACGGCACCACCGCATATTTGATGTAACGCCTGTTTTCCTGCAGCTTAACAGCAGAAGTGAAGGGCACAGGGCGCAACTCGCCGATTTTCTGATTAATACTTGCCTCAATGAGTGCCGCCTGCTGTCCGCTGTCGGCCAGTTTTTTTAACTGGAGCGTATTAAGGAGTTTATCCTTAACATCGCTGAAATGCTCTCCAATAATTTCAGAGGCTTTTTCGTGAGAAATGGTTTTACCGAGGTGAGCATACGAAAGTGCGGGAATGACAATCCAGCGTGCGGTTATGAAAATGTTTACACCGATAAATGCATAGAAAAGCAAGGTGCGTACCTGCGGATTGAAGTTTCCGTAATACTCGGCAAGGGTAACCAGGATGTAGCTTGCAAAGAGAGTTGCAGCGAGGTAAATACTTCCTCTTATTATCTTGTTGAGGTAGTACTTACGTATAAACTCATCAATCTTTTTTAGGAGATAGCTGTAGTTCTGATTTGATGATCCCTGTGCAGCCATAGTGAATAATTGCGTAATTTAACGAAATTAGGGCAATTACATTTTCAGGCACCGAAGAAAATCTGTAAAACTTTTATTGCAGCATACAGCCGGCAACTGTTGAATGGGCAGTTTCGTCGATCAAAATGGCTCCACCATTTGCCCGAAGTTCCTTATAACCATCGAACACAACTGGTGAAGCGGTTTTCAAGCTAACCAGAACAATGTCATTTAGCCCTGCTTCTGTTATGCCGGTTTGCTTCTCCAGCGTATTTACATCCAGCTTATGATGAATCTCTCTAACTACGCAACGTACGCGTTTACTGTGGAGTTGAAGCAGGTATTTGTTGCCAGGCACAAGCGGGCGGCTGTCCATCCAGCATAACATTGCCTGTATTTCCTGTTCGGTTTTGGGCATAGTTTCCGGCTTGGCAAGCACGTTTCCACGATTAATATCGATGTTGTCGGTTAAACGGATTACGGCGCTTTGTGGAGCAAACGCTTCGTCAACTTCAACACCATTTACTTCAACGGCTTTGATGGTTGATGGGATGCATTCGGGAAGAACCACAACTTTTTCACCTTTTTTGTAGGTTCCGCTGATAATTTTTCCGGCGTAGCCGCGATAATCGTGCAGATCATCAGACTGGGGGCGAATTACGTATTGAACCGGGAAACGGGCGTGGGTGAGGTTGATGTCATGGATAACATCAACATTTTCCAGGATATCAATCAGGGTTTCACCCTCATACCACGGCATATTGGTCGATGGCTGTACAATGTTATCGCCTTTTAAAGCAGAGATTGGGATAAATTTGATGTCCTTCAGCCCGAGCTGTTCGGCAATTTTGTTGTATTCGATGAGGATATTGGCAAAAACATCTGCTGAGTAGCTCACCATATCCATCTTGTTGATGGCAACAACCACGTGCGGGATTTGCAAAAGCGATGCAATGATGCTGTGCCTGCGGGTTTGCTCAATTACGCCAAGCCGTGCGTCAACCAAAATTATGATCAAGTCCGAGTTGGAAGCGCCGGTCACCATGTTACGGGTGTACTGGATGTGTCCAGGGGCATCGGCGATGATGAATTTACGTTTATCGGTGTTGAAGTACTTGTAAGCAACATCAATCGTGATGCCCTGCTCACGCTCAGCACGCAAGCCATCTGTAAACAAAGCAAGATCGATTTCGCCCTCGCCTTTATTCTTGCTCTGCTTCTGTATCGCAGCGAGCTGGTCGACTTTTATCGAACCTGTATCGTACAGCAAACGGCCAATCAATGTGCTTTTGCCATCGTCAACACTTCCTGCTGTTATAAATCTTAGTAAATCCATGTGCATGGGTTGTGGGTTGCGGATAATGTGTGGCGGGGCGGCGGACGCTCAACTCACAATTCAATACTCGCAACTCAATTAAAAATATCCGTTCTTTTTTCTGTCTTCCATTGCCGCTTCAGAAACCTGGTCGTCTATACGGGTTTCACCGCGTTCGCTGATCATGGTGATGTTGATTTCTGAAACAATATCGTCAATGCTTGATGCTGTTGATTCTACCGCTGCTGTGCAGGTCATATCACCCACGGTGCGGTAGCGTACCCGTTTGGTTACAATTTCATCGCCTTCATCAACCCTGATGAACGGCGAAACAGCCACTAAGTGCTCGCCGTGCACCAACACCTCACGATCATGTGCAAAGTAGATTGACGGCAGCTCTACGCCTTCACGTTTGATGTAATTCCAAACATCCAGCTCTACCCAATTGCTTATCGGGAACACCCGCACGTTCTCGCCCTTGTGGATCTTGCCATTGTACAAATTCCAGAGCTCCGGCCTTTGCAGCTTTGGGTCCCATGCGCCAAATTCATCCCGAACAGAAAAAATCCGCTCTTTTGCCCGGGCTTTTTCCTCATCGCGGCGAGCCCCGCCGATACATGCGTCAAAACCAAATTCTTCAATCGTGTCGAGAAGCGTGTAAGCCTGCAGCGCATTCCTGGAAGCGAATTTGCCAACAGGCTCTTTCAGCCCACGAGATTTGATAGTATCTTCCACATACCGCACAATCAGCTTTACGCCGAGCTCTTCCACTATTTTATCGCGATAAGCAATTGCTTCAGGGAAGTTATGGCCAGTATCGATATGAACAAGGGGAAATGGGATTTTGCCGGGCCTAAAAGCCTTCAGCGCAAGCTGTACCAGTGTAATTGAATCTTTTCCGCCGGAAAACAGCAAAGCCGGTTTTTCGAACTGCCCCGCCACCTCACGCATAATGTGGATGGATTCTGATTCAAGCTGGTCTAAATAATCTAATTTATATGAAGACATATTTTACTCTTATGAATGGGCGTGAAGCCCGCATTCTTTTGTTGATTTATTCTCCCACCACCAGCGGCCAGCACGGAAATCTTCGCCCTCCCGGACAGCCCGTGTGCAAGGTGCGCAACCGATGCTCACAAAACCTTTATCGTGTAAAGTGTTGTATGGGATGCCGTTGCTGTAGATGAACGATTTTAATTCTTCTGTGCTCCAGTGCAGCAGCGGGTGATATTTGATGATGTTGTTGCTTTCGTCGTACTCCAGTTGCGGGAGGTTTTCGCGTTCAGGCGAATGCTCAGAGCGCAAGCCTGTAATCCAGAGCTCATTGCCGGCAAGCGCCCGCTTCAGCGGTTCTACCTTGCGGATGCCACAGCAGGTTTTGCGGTTTTCAACAGCTTCGTAAAAGGAGTTTGGCCCTTTATCGGCGACGAACTCCTGAAGCAAAGTTTGATTTGGATAGTACGCTTCAATCTGGATATTGTACTGCTCTTTTGTGCGGCTCCACACGTAATAGGTTTCTTCAAAAAGCCTTCCAGTATCCAGTGTGAATATCTTAACCGGTATGTTGTTAGTTGCAATGAGATGCGCAATAGCCTGGTCCTCCCAACTAAAGCTGGTTGAAAAGGTGGCCTTCCCAGCAAACTCTTTAGCCAATATAGCGAGAGCTTCCTCCGGCGGAAGTGCGCTAATGCCGCTCAACGACTCACATTTTTCTTTTAAATCTGACATTTTTAACTCAACCCGAAGTGCGCAAAGGTATGATTCTTCGTCACCAAGGCATAAAATATTTTAGTCTATAGAAATGGTAGGCAAATGTAATAAAAATCTGCAGACGCGATGAAGGTGATTGAAAATTAGAGATAACACGCATCAGAACGTGACGCGGAGAACTACCTGGTTGGGCTGGCTATGAAATTATTGTACAAAATATTCACCCCTTCCCTCAGCACATTGTTCATGCCTCCGGTGTAAGTTTCTTTACATCCGTTTGTAATTACCACAATGCCGAACTTCTCTTTCGGATGGAAGAACATGGCACTGAAAAGTCCGTACGCTGAACCCGTGTGCCCTTTCATCACTTTGCCCGGGATTAAGTTATCCAGCGTCATAATCGCCATCCCATAACCCTCCTCTTCCGAGATTTTGGTTTGCATTCGCCTGGCGTTCTTTTTCTTCATGATCTTCACTCCCTTGTACCTGCCGAGGTTCATGTGCATGGTCATGTACTTCGCCAGATCAACTGCCGAGATTTTCATTCCGCCGGTAGGCGAAAATATTGGCGTGGTGTAACCCATCACATACTTGCTGATCTCTTCCCGCCGCGGAGCATAAGCCATTGGCTGAGGTGTGTATTTGTTAGCAATGCTATCGTATTCATATAACGTGACAAATCGGCTCGCATCCAGAGAGTCAACACAGTAGCCGCCGTACAGCCCTAAGGGTTTTAAAATATGACGGCTAACGTAATTATCGAACCGCTCGCCTGAGAATTTCTCGATTACGCTCCCAACCATGTTGAAGTTCAGGTTACAATATTCGTAGCCTTTGCCCGGCTCGTAGCTATTGTAGCATTTAGCGTAGTTCGGGTTTTTGTCGGGATTAATCACATCCAAATTGAAATATCCTTCGCTATCGTTGATGCTCGATCTGTGCGAAAGCACCATAGCCAAGGTGATTGCCGCTTCCGGATATTTGGGATTGCGAACCTTAAACCCGATCAGCTTGCTGAAATCATCGTCTAACGCCAGCTTTCCGGCTTCCATAAGTTGCATGATAGATGTAGCGGAAAATGATTTCGATATAGAAGCTATCCGGAAAAGATCGCCTTCTTTAAGCGGAGCATTGCTTTCAATATCCCGCAGTCCGAAAGAGTTTTTATAGATGATATCTCCTTTTTTCACCACCGCTACGGAGAGTCCCACCACTTTTAACTTCTGCATCATAGCAGCTATTTCGGCTTTGGTTTTATCCGCCTGAGCGATGCTTTGTTGTGAAAAACCTAAAAGAAAACATACAAGCAGCAGTTTGGAAAGGATTGGCTTCATGAGTTAGTTTTTACTAAATTACTTATTTCATTGGCTATGACGAAGCGGGAGTTTTCGTAGAGCTGCCACGGGCAATCAAAAGCCCAAGCACTACCAGGATTATCCCGAGCCAGGTATAAACAGAAATGGCTTCGTGCAACAGGGCTGCAGCTATCAAGGCACCAAACAGCGGACATAGGAAGAGCCAAAATCCCGCTTTGACGGCATTGATCTGCAATAGCCAAAGCCAGAGCTGCGAGGCGAAAATCGAGACTGGTATCGCCAGCCACAATACAGCTTCCCAAAAACTTGTGTTTAAATTATTGCTGTCTGGATGAAAAACGTACAGTGCAACAGGTGCCAGCACTACACCTCCGATGAGCGTTTGCCAGCCGTTGATAGTTATGAGCGACAGCCCTTCCCACTTCTGTCCTGAAATCCAGATCGCACCCACCGAATACGAAACCATGCTGAACAACAATAGCAGCAATCCTCTTACAGTAACCGAAGCTTCTCCCAGGTTCGGCCATGCTGCACAAACCACTCCCAACATGCAAATCAGCAGTGATAAACCTATTTTCCAGGTGAGTTTTTTATTAAGAAAGAACACCGACATGAGGCTGATGAAAATCGGGTTGGTAGCGGTAGCCAAAGCGCCGATGCTGGCGGTAACTTCCTGCATCGCTATCACATAACAGCCGAGGTAAATGCTGATGTTAAGAATCCCATAAATCGCTATACCACGCCATTCGGAGCTTTTCGGAAGACGATATCGTTTAATGCCGTGCGCAAATACCAGCATAATAGCTGCGGCAACGGCGAAACGTATTATGGCTAAGATCAGAGGCTGTACAACGGCAAGCCCTACTTTGGTAGCTGTAGATGCCGATGCCCAAAATATAGAAAACAACAAGCCTGCTGCAATCCATGAAAGATTTTTGGCTTTCATATTATGCCGCAAGAATAAGGATAATTTAAGATGGTGTTATCTATACGCCGGAATTGTCCTTCGGTTCAGGATTCTCCCATTCTGAACTGTCCGGTGCTTGGTTGTTGTTCAGCTTTGCTTCCGTCTCTGCCGGCCTTTCAGCATCGTCAAACACGGCACCCGCTTTGGAGTGCGGACCGGTATAATCGCTAACATCCATCCCGCTGTCGTCATCTTTGGGCTGCCCGCCGGTTAAGCCAATTAGCTCGTTGTGCGGCTGGCTTTCGCCGGATTCTTTCTTGTCGCCTGCGTTAGTTTGCTTCTGTAAATCTTCCTCATTTTCCTGAGCGGAATGCTTGGTATTTCTATCTTCAAAAGTGTCCATGTTGTGGCTTTTTATAGAAAGACGTTTGAAGCCATAAATGGTTTGCCGAAGCAATTCGTCCAAACAAGTGCATGCTGGAGGTGTTAGTTATTATGAATGTTTAAACATAAAATCATGAAACTTCAATTTATTATTCCGGGACTGTTCCTGGTAGGCGTAATGGCCCAAAGCTGTGTAAGTTCAAAGAAATACAACGATTTGCAAACAGATTATACTAAGCTTCAGAACGATACCCGCGACCTGAATACCCGCTTTTTAAGCAGCGAACGAAATGTGGCGGTGCTGAATGATCGGGCAAACAGCCTCGAAACTCAGATAGCTTCAGAACGTGCAAACGTTAAGTCTTTACAGGATGCGCTGAACAAGTGCTTAAACTCCAGCAATCAGGGAAATGTGAATATTTCTAAGCTGGTTGATGAGATAAACAGCTCCAACAAATACATCCAGCAATTGGTGAATGCCAAAAACAAAAGCGATTCGCTTAACATGGTGCTTACCAATAACCTGACCCGTTCTCTAAGTGCGTCGGAAATGAAAGATGTGGATGTGCAGGTCTTGAAGGGCGTGGTCTATATTTCCTTGTCGGATAACATGCTCTACAAATCCGGCAGCTATGAAATGTCTGACCGTGCAGGAGAAACTCTAAGCAAGATTGCGAAAATCATTAAAGACTATAGCAATTACGATGTGCTTGTTGAAGGAAATACCGATAATGTGCCTATCGCACAGAAGAACCTTCGCAACAATTGGGATCTAAGTGCTCTAAGAGCGTCGTCTGTTGTGCAGGCTTTGCAGAATACGTACGGCGTAGATCCGAAACGTTTAACAGCGGGAGGACGAGGAGAATACAACCCGATAGCTGATAACAGCACAGAGGCCGGGCGCTCCAAGAATCGCCGCACACAGATCATCATCACGCCTAAGCTGGACCAGTTTATGGACCTGATTGGCAAGGCGCCGGAAAAATAATTTCATTGAGTGTAAATTGGTTAGGAGAAAGCCACCTGGAAAGGTGGCTTTTTTTATTTTGAGAAGATTGAGAGAGGCTATGCTAAGGTGGCTTCCGCGGGTACATGCGCTGATGCGGGCGTGCGGCTCGTGGCTTTTACCATCGTATCATTGATGCACACGCGGCACGCGTGCGCTAGCGAGGAAAAGTTCTTTTTCTGTTTCTAAAGAAAACTGTCCAACATAATGCGAAGTGGGTTGAGCAATCCACAGTGCGTTATCTTTATCTAATGCAATGCTATAAATAGCATCAAAGCCATTGTCGAAGCGACCAATATTAAACTGTTTGATTTTTTTACCGCTTTGGTCGTGTAGATATATAATTGACGCTTCAAAATGGCAGGTAATAAATTGTCCGTTATTTAGTTTTATGCATTCAGCATACGGAGAATCAATTTTTTTCCAAGCATTTCCAAACTTAGCTTCTGCATATTCTTCGAGGTCAATTTTCTCTAATCCGTTTAGGTCGGTCTTGTAAAACTCGTCGTGATGATTGTCCGGGTTCTTTCTTATAAAATATATGAGGCCATCGGTGCAGTAAACAGAGAATGCTCCGTCGGAAATGAGTTTCATGGTCGGTCTTTATTTTGCTTGCCCCTAACGTTTAAGGGTTTAGGTTGTGCCCGATTAGAAGGCGGTTACCTGTCACCCAGTACTAAAGTAGTTAAAAAGAAGATAGGAACGAGATTCACGTCACCCGGGCATAATTTAAACCCTATGTTATGGGCAGTTTTCTTGAATAACCTCATTTATCTCGTTCGTCTCGCTGTTGAATCTGTCATCGTTGAATCCGTTTTCTAAAGCTATTTTGACAAAGTGTTTAGCATTTTGACAGTCATCCATCTTATAATAATAAACCGCCAAGTTGAAACATAGAACATAATGGTCGAACTGCCTTTCTGTAGATTTGGATAAACCCGTCTTCAGAATATGTATCGCGTCGCTATATCGTCCCTGCTCGCCGAGGTAAGTACCGTAACTGGCATACGCTATTAAATAAGAGCTATCTGCCTGAATAGCCTTCTCGAAGTGCGAAAAAGCTTCGTCATTCATGCCTAACTTAGCTTCGGCGTTTGCAATTGAATTTAAGATAGTACCGTTATTGGGTTCTATATTGTTTGACTTTCTGAAATATGTAAGTGCTTTCTGATAGTTTCGAGTATTCACCGCCTCCATTCCTGAGGCAAAAATATCTCTAGCTTGGGTTGACTTGATGTCGGAGTAGTCAGTTCCAATGAGCTCTCTCTCATTGTCGCCTGTTGTCGATGAATCTGGGCTGCAGGAGACAACTATTGTCAACAAGAAAAAAACGAACAAATTCCTTAATTCAACGGTCATACTGTGGTTCAGTGTTTAAATTGCCCATAACGGTTAGGCTTGTTGCTGTTGCGACCTTAATTGCACGTCACTTTCAAGCCTGCATAAATGTAATAGAAATCAGCGAAATAATATACACCACCGAAACCAGCAATAGTAACAAGGCGATGTTATGCGCTGCCATTCTTTGTAATTTCTGGTTCGTTTAATGCTATAATATGAACAATGTGATTTTGGCAATACAGTCCATAGTGTCTCAATTCCTTAGGGAAAATCTCGTCCGCATAAGTTTCTTTTAAAACGAAGTCCCGATAACTCGATTCCGAAAAAATGCAAAAGGTCGAGTACTTTCCAGCAACATAGTTTTCATTCTCACGAAAGCTGTAGAAGCTCTCATTAAGAACTTGATATGCTACATAATTTATAAAGGAGATATTAAAGGATGTTCCGTATTCATTAATAGATACTTCATAACAGTCCTTGATAGTTTTTTCTCCAACAACTACGTCTGTCGAAAGCGGTGATGTAAATGATTCTCGAACTTCGATTTCGAGGGAGTTGTCACTAGGCTCATATAGCTTCGTAAGAAACAGTCCTCCGTAGTTATTTATTTCCTCGAAATTGTTCATGGGTTTTATGGTTGCGCATAACGTTCAGGGCTTTGCGAAGATGGCGGATTAGAAAGTACTTCATTGTCCCTCGGCACAAAACTTAGTTAAATGTAGAAAATTTTCGAGAACAACGTTACCCGCCATTTTTGCAATAGCCCATGTTAGGTGAAGTGCTTTTTGTGACAATCAAGCCTACTTCGTCAGTGGAAATGACTTAAAGTGTTGTTCCAGAACGAGTGTCGGACTTTCGCATAGCACGAGTAAATTGGTAACTCGAGAACTATAAACACCACGATAATAAGGCTAACTAATACTCCAAAGGTCGGTCGAGGCTTTGGCTTAAATAATAGAAGTAGTCCGTAACCAATTGAGATTCCGATTAAGACGATATAGAAGATACCCCGACTTGCAAATAGGAGTCTATCGCTGTTATGAATCGAAGTATTGAGGCTGTAATTACCTATCCTAAATATCGCATAGTACGATTCTTTCAACAAATCTAGCTGTAAATACAAAAAGACAATCGAAAGTCCGACTAGAACGACTGGTAGAACGTTTATTCGGGTTTTCATAGCATTTCACCTAACTTGTATATATATGCGTATCGCTCTGCTACTTTATGCCCACAAACACCCTATATGGGTGGGATATATGCGATAAAGCAGGTAAATTATACGCCGTTTATTTTTAAAGCTATTCATTAGTATCCATTCATCAAAGTAGCTTCCCTGCCTACTGCTCCTCCTTAAAATACACCTTGTAATAATTCATCGCTTTGCTATCGTCGAAGCCTTTTTCAATAAGCTCTTTATTGCCGTGAATGTAAATGTGGAAGTTTTTATCAAGCTTTAACACGCTTTTGAAAACCCGGGCTTGCTTTTTCACGGCTGCATCAGAAATATCGAAGCTGTCGGCAATTGGGGTTTCAAATTCATCCTCGTAGTTCTTTTTGAAGTTTTTGAAAGATTCAATTCCCTGCGGATTGCCAATTACTTCATTTGAAAATTCATCCATTTCGAAGGTTTCCTTTTCCTTGAAGTACTTCATGGAACGGTTCAGCAAATCTATTTTATCAGCTTTCGAAATCTCAAACTCATCATCAATTTTTTGCGTTACGAAGTTCTTGTAAACACCAAGCACATTTTGTGTCTGGGTGTACGCATCGTTCCTGATCTTCAGCTTCAGGAAATCATCTTTCCAGTACACCGCTTCGGTGCTGCGGTTGGTCTGATCAATCACCGCAACCTTATAGCCCTCTTCTTTTTCTGTGTTGAAAATCAGGCAGCCTTTATCAAGTTTGTTGATGTTGATCGCCTCCTGTTCATAGCTCACGTTAAAGCCTTCCTTTTCGGGATAAACCTTTAAGTACGTTTCCTTGGTTTCTGATTTGAAGATCCCGATCGCGTCAAGCAACTCGCCTTCTATCTGCACATTGTTGAAGTATGCCACGTACAGCTCGCCCGACTTTATTTTTGGATGATTTGAAATATCATACAAGTGTTTTGCGAACTGTTTGCTGTTTTCGTGGAAGGTGGTTTTGTCCTCAAAAATTGCGGATGCAAAATGAAAAGCTTCATTCAGGTCGAGGTTGTTGCTGGGGTGCATGAAGCGATAAACCTCATTCACCTTTTCATACGGACTGAGGAAATACTGCTGAAGCAGGCGGCTGAGAAGTTCATCCCGAACATAAACAGGTTCTTCGGATAAGATCATGTACTCATCCTGCAGCTTATTGCCTATGCGGTGGATGGAGAGTTGGGAAAGAGTGGCTTCGAAAAAGGAAATCATGGGCAGGCAAATTAAACATACCTGCCCACAAAACCTGTGAGTAATCTGAAAAGGCTAATACCTTCTACGGAAGAGGCGATAAATTATGAAAGCAATTATCAGCAACAGAGGAATCAAGCCGAACGTCATTCCGCCTCCGCCGCCCCAGCTGCCGCCCACCACAATGCAGCTTTGCAGTTGTAACAGAAGTGGAATGAGGATAAGCAGCTTGTTCTTCATGCGGCTATAGCTTTATGCCAAGGCTTAGTTGATACACCTGATTTCTGTATTCAGGAACTTCCGATGTGCCGTTTTCATTATTCTTTTGAAGGTCTATCGCATATCTCGCCATCACCACAGCTTTTGGCCCTGCGTTGATGCCTAAACCGATAACGCCGCCAATCAGGTTTTTCTTCAGGTTATCTACATTCTCATCCACCTTCTTTTTATACTGATCAGAACCAGAGTCGTAAACAGTAGAAGTAGATGTTAAAAATGAAACCTGCGGGCCAACGTGAATGCTAAAGCCAGCAGCTTTTAACTTCAACAAAACCGGAACTTCAATGAAGTTGCTGGTGAGGCGGTATTCATAAGCGCCACCAAGGAGGCTGTTGCCGCTGGTTTTGTATCCTTTTTGAGAATACATCAGCTCAGGGCCAAGCGATAGCCCGCCAATCAGCGGCAAATCCACGAACAAACCCGCATTGAAGCCGGTGTTATAATCTGTTTTAAAGTTGTCATCATTGCTCTTGATGATATTGGCAAAGTTCACTCCGCCTTTTATCCCAAAGCCTACCTGCGCCTTTGCAAGCCCTGAAATCATCAGTGCTACACATAATATTGTTATTTTTTTCATGTTCTTGATAATTAAACCTGCTATAAAACCAATGTGCCGCATGAATGTTTGATTGCTGGCATTTACGTTTCCGCTACGTACTTTCCGAAACCTGATCACAGCCAGATGTCAGCAAATTTTTCGCTCACGCCCCTTATTCTCGCTTACATAGCAATAAATTTGATCTGCATTTATGTGGTGTACAAATGGCTGTTCAGGCGTATCAACAGCAAAGGTATGGCCTGGCTTTTCAGCATTTCATTATGCCTCGGTTCAACTTTTCTGATAGCTTTGTTGATCCTTATGGCCGTTTTGCGGATGTAAATTCTCTCTGATGAAGACAAAAACCCTTCTTTTTATATTGTTGCTCCTTTCGGGAGTAGCCTCAGCTCAAACTAAACCAAGTTTTATCCAATCACTCGACCAGGAAAACCGATGGGTGGATTCTGTTTTCAGGAAGTTGAACCGCACTCATCGCATTGCACAGCTTTTCATGGTGCGTGCGCATACTGATAAAGGCAAGCGCTATGAAGATTCTATTGCAGAACTGATCCACAAAGAACGCATTGGCGGACTGGTTTTCTTTCAGGGTGGTCCGGCACGGCAGGCGGCGCTTACCAATCGTTACCAATCTGAAAGCAAGGTGCCTCTTTTAGTGGCGCAGGACGCGGAGTGGGGCTTGGGCATGAGGCTCGACAGCACCATCTCCTATCCCTACCAAATGACCTTAGGCGCTATCCAGAACAATGCTTTGATCTACGATATGGGCGTTCAGGTGGCAAAAGATCTCAAGCGATTAGGCGCCAACATGAACTTTGCACCCGATGTAGACATCAACAACAACCCGAAGAATCCAGTAATCAATTACCGCTCCTTTGGTGATAATAAATACAAGGTTGCAGCCAAGGGCGGTGCTTACATGAAGGGCATGCAGGATGAAGGTATCCTCACCACGCTCAAGCACTTTCCGGGCCACGGCGATACCGACGTTGACTCGCACCAGGACCTGCCACAGCTAAATTTCAACAGGCAGCGGCTCGACTCTCTGGAAATTTATCCCTTTCGGGAACTGATCAAGGAAGGTGCCTCTGGCATAATGGTTGCGCATATGAGCATCCCCAGCCTTGATCCCACACCGCATCTCCCCTCAACCTTATCTCGCCCCATTATCACCGATCTGTTGAAAAAGGAACTTGGATTTAAGGGTTTGGTAGTATCCGATGCCATGGAAATGAAAGGCGTGATTAAGTATTTTCCGGATGGCGAGGCTGATGTAAGGGCGATTATTGCCGGGAACGACATTCTTGAACTATCACAGAATTCGGAACGGGCAGTGAAGATGATCAAAAAGGCCATCCGGCAAAGGCGAATTTCAAAAGATGAGCTATATGCAAGCGTAAAAAAAGTGCTGGCGGCAAAGTATTGGGTTGGGCTCAACAAACCTCATCTGGTTGATACCGCCGGAGTAACAGCTTTCATGAACCGGCCGGAGGCGCTTTCTTTAAATCAGCGGCTAAGCGATGCTGCGGTTACCGTACTTAAGAGCGATAGTTTGTTAAATGCGCTGGACAAAGAGAAAAAGACAGCCATTATCAGCCTGGGCGTAACAGATATTACCACTTTTCAAAAGGGGCTGAAAGCAAGCTTTCCAAATTCAACTAATTTCATCTTGTCAAAGATCGCTTCAGCTGCAGATATCCAAAAAATGAAAACCGAGTTACAGGCATATTCACAAGTGATACTTGCTATTCATGATTATCGTAAGCGGCCGGCCAGTGTACTGGATTATAATCCGGAGCTGAAGATGTTCATCGCTGATCTGGCAAGGCTAAATACTGTCACATCGGTTTTCGCAAATCCTTATACCATTGCCGGGTTGCCGGGAATTGAGCAGAGCAGAACTTTGCTGGTGAATTATCAGAACAGCGACGAGATGCAAAAAGCGGCGGCCAAGGTTGTCGCCGGCCAGATGAAAGCCAGTGGAAAATTACCCGTGGACATTAATGCCTTCTTCAAAAATGGCGACGGCATTTAGGGGGATTTAGGAAGTTTTTTTGGTATTCCTTTATATTCTGCTTAGGTTTAGAATTTTTTAGAGCTTCAGCTTTAAATAATTTTAACCTACCTGATGTTGCGTGTTGATAGTGCCAAACCATGTAAGATCGTGTATGCAATTTGCAAGCACGAATTTCTTGGTTTCCTTATTGAGCCGCATATTGTGCAGCTAAATCCCGATGGCGACTTTTCTTTAACCTACCAGCGCCTCTTCTCAAACACTGCCAAAGAGTTCGCAAAGATCTTAGACGAAACGGACTTCAAGCTGATCAAATTGCTGGAAGAGACCGAGCAGGGCAACATCATCAAGCGGTTTTATAAGAAACCAATCAGGCCTGTTGAGTTTTTCAGCAAAGTTTTCGATGAAAAGCTAAATGAAGTGATACGCCCGAAAATTGAAAAGTGCATGGGCGAGGCATTTAAGATGTTGGCGGATAAAGAGATTTATCTTACAAGCAAAGAAGGCTGGCCCGTAGAGCGGCGTTTGCACCTGGCTGAAGAAGCCGCATCAATTCTCTTTCACTTCAGGCGAAATGATGAGGAAACTCGCTATTTCCCGACCATAAAATATCAGGGCTTGCGCATTGAATTTATGTTCAAGGATGGGCAAATAATCTCCAACCAGCCCGCCTGGCTGTTGCTGGACGATGTTTTGTACTACTTCGACGAGAACATCGAGGGCAAAAAACTGCAGCCCTTTTTGAACAAACGCTTCATCTCGATACCAAAAACGTCAGAAAAAGCATATTTCGAAAAGTTTGTTGGTCCGCTTATCGAGAAGCATCACGTTTATGCTGAGGGTTTCGAGATCAAAACCGAGAAGCATGAGGCTACGCCGGTATTGAAGGTAATTTTTGTGCCCGATGGCGTCTCGCAGCTGCAATTGTATTTCAGGTACGCCGATTATATTTTTCCTGCCGGGAATGATAGGCAGGTATCCGTTCGGGCAGAAAAGCGTGGCGATGACTATATCTTTCATCGCATTAAGCGGAGTATGCAGTGGGAGAAGAACAAGCTGGATGAACTTCTGGAAATGGGGTTGGAAACTGCCGGAACCTTGTTCTCGAACCTGGAAGTTGCTTCTTCCGGTGAGCAGGATGGTGCCGATGCTTCTTTCTGCGTGATCAACTGGGTGAACGAACACCACGAGGTGTTACTGGAAAAAGGTTTTGAGTTTGAGCAGCCCGAAGGACAAAAGCGCTTTTTGTTGGGCAATAGCAAGATCAGCCTCGAGTTTAAAGAAAACAACGACTGGTTCGACATCAATGCTATCGTTTTCTTTGGGCCGTACCAAATCCCGTTTCTTCAGCTAAGAAATCATATCCTCAACCACATCCGCGAATTCGTTTTGCCTTCCGGCGAAATCGCCATAATTCCGGAAAAGTGGTTTTCTGAGTACAGCAACCTGCTGCATTTTGTAGAAGGCGACGATCAGTTGAAGCTCAAGAAACATCATATCGGTTTGATAAACGATCTGGAGCAAGGCGATTTAGCCAGCGTCACTTTCAATAGAAAAGTACAGCGCTTATCGGAGTTTGAACAAATAGAGGACATGAGCGTGCCGGTGAATTTTAAAGGCACTCTGCGTTCTTACCAGAAGGCCGGTTATGACTGGTTCCACTTCCTTAAAAAGTACAATTTCGGCGGCTGCCTGGCGGATGATATGGGGCTTGGAAAGACTGTGCAAACGCTGGCACTTTTACAGAAGTTGAAGGAGGACGGTAAAAACACCTCGGAGGTGAGCACCTCGCTCATCATCATGCCTACTTCGCTCACCTATAACTGGATTAATGAGGCAGCCAAGTTTGCGCCCGACCTGAACATCCTGTTACACACCGGTACCTTCCGGGATAAAGATGTCTTCAAGTTCATGAACTACGATGTTGTTTTCACCACTTATGGCATTACCCGGGTGGATGTTGAACTCATCAGGGAATTGTATTTCAACTATATCATTCTCGACGAAAGCCAGAATATTAAAAATCCGTCTTCCAAAGCTTACCGGGCAGTTAAAATGCTCAAATCAAAGTACAAGCTGATACTGAGTGGTACACCGGTGGAGAATTCGGTGAATGACCTCTGGACACAGATGTCATTCATCAATCCGGGATTGTTGGGCAATCAGCATTTTTTCCAAAGCGATTTCGTCGTGCCGATTGAGAAAAAGAAAGATGAAGAAAAGGCCCGGAAGCTGCAGGCCATGATAAAACCATTCGTTTTGCGCCGGACCAAAGATCAGGTTGCAACCGAGCTTCCGCCGAAAACCGAGCAGTTGTTGTATTGCAAGATGAGCGAAGAGCAGGCGGAATACTATGAAAAAGTTAAGTCAGAATACCGGAATGAGCTGATCAAGAGTATTGAGGATGGCACTTTCCGAAAATCGCAGGTGCAGGTTCTGCAGGGGCTAACGAAGTTGAGACAAATTGCCAACCACCCGGAGATGATTGATGAGAGTTATGAAGGCGATTCCGGTAAATTTGAAAATGTGATCCACACGCTACAAAATGTGCTCTCCCGCGGGCACAAGGTGCTGGTTTTCTCTCAGTTTGTAAAGCAGTTAAATATCTATCGCAACTATTTTGACCTTGAGAACATTTCGTACGTTTACCTGGATGGTTCTACAAAAAACCGGGGCGACGTGGTGAAGGAGTTCCAGGAAAACGACGACATAAAACTCTTTCTGATCTCAATTAAGGCGGGCGGCGTTGGGCTAAACTTAACAGGAGCCGATTACGTGTTCATCCTGGATCCTTGGTGGAACCCGGCTGTTGAGCAGCAGGCGATAGATCGTACGCACCGCATCGGGCAAGACAAGAATGTATTTATTTACAAGTTTATCACCAAAGATACCGTCGAGGAAAAAATCCTCGCTCTGCAAAACCGTAAGCGCAGAGTAGCCGAATCACTCATCACAACAGAGGAAAGCTTTGTTAAATCGCTTTCAGCGGATGATATTAAGGAGATTTTGAATTAACAGGACTTTAGAACCTTCATGTATTCTGCCCTGCTGATAAACCCCGCTCCCATACTTTCCAGATGTTCGGTATGCACCTGGCAATCTATAAGTTCGTAATCCTTATTCCGGCACAGCCAGATCAAAGCTGCCTTAGAAGCATTGCTCGTTTTGCTGAACATGCTTTCGCCACAGAAAACATTGTTCACGGCAACGCCATATAAGCCTCCAACTAATTCGCCGTTTTCCCAGGTTTCAACAGAGTGAGCATATCCTAATCTATGAAGCTCGATGTATGCCTCCTGCATTTCATCCGTAAGCCAGGTGCCCGGCTGATCCCTTCGCTCCACCTGAGCACATTCCCTGATCACATCTTCAAAAGCCTGGTCAAAAGTGATTGTAAATTTTCCCGAATTCAGCACCTGCCGCATGCTTTTACTCACTTTCACCTTATTGGGATAAAGCACAAAACGCTGATGCGGCGAATACCATAAAATAGGCGTTTCTTCAGAATACCAGGGAAAGATGCCGAGCTGATAGGCTAATAACAAGCGAGGAATGGAGAGGTCTCCCTCGACGGCAAGCAGCCCATCCTCTTCTGCCAAACGAGGGTCTGGAAAAGAAATATCATCGTCAAGAAGGCGAAAAATCATCGGAAATATTCCCGCTGGAGCTGAACAGTAAAATATAAGCGCATAAACTCCAGCACCATCAATATCCTGAAAACCCAGTCGAGCACTTGAGCTTCTGTAAAATCATAGAAAAGCGTGACGAACCCGAAGGAAAATCCCCACACTACAAGCCTGAACGGAAATTGAATATAATAGGCGATAGCTCCCCACTTTTTCAGCATCATCAGCCCTGCTGCCGAAACAAAAAGCAAAAGGAATAGCAATACTGTTATTCCAATACGGATTTTGGATAAACTCTGATCAGGTATCTCGCCAATGTGCTGAACGATACTGAAAACTTGCTTACCAAGCATCACAATGCTGATGATATCTAACACTGCAAAGAAACGATACGCGAATTTAAAGGGCATTTACTGGCAATATTGAGCTATAAGCTTGTCGGCTTTAACGCTGCCAATATTATGTATAAAATTGAAATCTTCACAAGCACTTTCTTTGTCGCCTTGCTTTATTTTGGTTTGTGCTTGCTTTAAAACACGACTTATAAAGGCGTCATCAAAGCCGAGCTCCACTTTTAACTGCATTATTTTGGCCTCGTCTTCAATATCCGCCTGGCCTGCATATTTCTTCTGATAAAAATTGGTAACTGCCTTCGTCATGCTTTCACGAGCCTGGTAAGCAGCTATTGCGGCATTTATATCTTCGGGGGAACGCTGCTCGCATTTGTATTCCTGTAATGAAAAGTTAATGGGGAGAACTATGGCAACAGTAGTATCATATCCGGCCGGGACAACCCACTTTCCCGATGTAAGCCGCACAATCCGTAAAGCTTCTTTATCCAGGTCAACGCCAAATCCCTTCTGAACAAAAGAATCATACACCTTACCTGTTTTGCCGAGTTTGAAGTTTACCTGGATGGTTCCCTGAAGGCAATTTTGCTTGGCGAATTCAGGATATACCATGTTCGATGTGATAAAATAGTTCAGCTTTTGCGCACCGCCCTTGAACTCGGGGCGGCCATCAAACAGGAACGCAGAAAAAAACGTAAGTATCGAAATGATCAAATTCGGGAACATCATACTAAGCTAACGCAAATTGTGCAGAAATATGGTTCAGAAAGTATATCGAAGTAGCAGCTCGGGATTTGGGCTGTTCCGCAGCCAGCTCTCGCGTTCTGAAAACCTACATACGCCGGGATAATCTCCTTTGTAGCCGTTCATGTCGATTATTAACTGGAAGTGCAGGTGCGGCGGCCAGTGCCCGTTCTCCTCTTCTCTGCCAAACTCAGCAAAGGCTTCTCCTTGCAGGATTTCTTTCCCTTCGGTTAAACCGGATAAACTTGCAAGGCTGAGATGCCCGTAAAGTGTGTGTAGGGTTAGGCCGTCGAGATCGTGTTGGAGAATGATGGTGGCGCCGTAATCGCCAAAATTGTTGTTGAAGCCGAAGCTGTGGACTCTGGCGAGCAAAGGACTGGAAATCTTTGTGCCGGCATCGCCCCAGATGTCGGTGCCGAGATGGAGGCGACGGGGCTCTGCTCCGGTATCAAAATGCTCGCTTCTGGAGTAAATGGTGCGATTTTCGTTGTAGCCGCCGATGCCGTAGCGGCAGTCGTTTTCTGTTAGCTTTTTGGATATCCAATTTGAGAACTGCGCTGTATCCTCAAGCAATTCCGGGCTAAACTCCTTGTTCGCTGCTGTGAAGTCGAACGGATATAGTTTATCTGAACTCTGATCGAAGTCAACAACCCCGCTTACCCGCTCGGGATGCGCCTCTAAATATTGCTGCAGCCGCAGAAGCTTGTCCACTACTCTTCCGTGTCGGGCTGTCGTGGCTCTTTGCTGATCTTATCGAAAATCTTATCCATCCGCTCAACATATTCGTTGGTGTCGTCAACAAAGAATTCAAGCTGCGGGATAACGCGTGCCTGATCGCGGATGCGGCTGCCCAACTTGTAACGGATTTCGTTTGAGTGAGCTTTCACCGTGTTTAAAGCAAGCGAAGTATTGGTGTTGTTAAAGAAGCTGAGGAAAACACGTGCAATACCCAAATCTGGTGTCATGCGCACTTTTGTGATCGTGACGAGTGTGTTCGGCAGATAATTCATGCCCTCCCTTTGAAAGATATCCGCAAGATCTTTCTGAATTATTCCTGCAAATTTTTGTTGGCGTTTACTTTCCATGATTGATAGCGTATTTAGGAGAGAGGTTTACAAATTAAGTAAAAATATCATGTCGTCCACTTCAGATTTCTGAGGGTTAGTGTGCTTCGACTACCTCAGCATGACAAGCCGTTCAATAAAGCAGCTTATCGTACGGGTACCGCTTGGTGTGCAGATCTTTCACCTTTTCATAAAGCAACGAGCGGAATTCCTCAATGTTTTCCTTGTTTAATGCCGAAATGAAAATAGCCGGGCTGTTGTACGATGCCATCCAGCTTTTCTTGAAATCGGCTAAGGTAAGCGGCTTCGGCTCATCCTCTTCCTCGACATCTTTTTGGGGCGGAACGTAAGCGTCGATTTTGTTGAAAACAGTGATGATGGGCTTATCAATTGCACCAAGATCCTTCAATGTTTCGTTTACCGTTTGGATCTGATCTTCAAAATTCGGGTGGGAGATGTCAACCACGTGCACGAGGATATCAGCTTCGCGGACTTCATCCAGTGTTGATTTGAAGCACTCAACCAAATGGTGAGGCAGCTTCCGGATAAAGCCAACCGTGTCGGAAAGCAGAAAGGGCAAATTCTCAATCACAACTTTCCGAACAGTAGTGTCGAGCGTGGCGAACAGCTTATTTTCCGCAAACACCTCCGATTTGGATATCATGTTCATGATCGTTGATTTGCCGACGTTGGTATATCCCACCAAAGAAACCCGGATAAGCTGATCGCGATTTTTGCGCTGGGTTTCGTTCTGCTTATCAATTTGGCGCAGCTTTTCCTTCAGCAAAGTGATTTTGGTAAGGATAATACGCCTGTCTGTTTCTATCTGGCTCTCACCCGGACCACGCATACCGATACCGCCCTTTTGACGCTCTAAGTGAGTCCACAAGCGGGTTAATCGCGGTAGCAGATATTGAAGTTGTGCTAACTCAACCTGCGCCTTGGCCTGTGAGGTTTGGGCACGTTTGGCGAAAATATCCAGGATCAGGTTGCTGCGGTCGAGGATTTTTACCTGCAATTCATTTTCAATATTTCTGAGCTGCGAAGGCGAAAGCTCATCATCAAAAACTACAATATCTATCTCCTCCGCTTTCACAAAGTCCTTTATTTCCTCCAGCTTTCCCGTGCCCACAAAAGTGGCCCTTTCCGGCCGAAGCATGCGTTGGGTAAATGAGCTTACGGTCTCGCCACCCGCAGTTTCAACCAAAAAGGCAAGTTCATCGAGGTACTCGCGGGTTTGCTCATCTTTTTGCCCGGGCGTGATGATCCCGACCAAAACCGCCCGCTCAGGCTTTATCGCGGTGTCGTAAAATTTCTGTCTCGGCATATGAGGTTAACAATGGGCGAAGGTACAAGTTTGGTCGGAGAGGTGGTGGTGTCATAAATCCATTTTCTGGTGTTGCAAAATTGTGAAAGTATGTATCTTGAACTCAAATTTTAACTCAATGTTCAACATGGCTAATTGCCGACTCAAAAAACCAGGTTCGATATTAATCCTGTTATTCCTTTTCGTTTTTACAGCTACAGCTCAGCGGCAGAACGTTTATTACTTTAAGAAGAATGGACAAGAAGTTAAAAACAAGGATAGTGCGAATTACATCCGGATTATAAGAGAGCCAGACTCAGGTAGTGTGAATTACAAATTAATCGAAATCGGGTTGGATAGTATTCTTAGGACGAGCGGCTTGGTATCTGAGTACTATCCGAAGCTCGTTTATGAAGGAGTTGTTGTTAGCTATGAAAATGGTGGGAAAATTCAGGCTAATACCTACGAAAAAGGAATGCTTAAAGGTGTGTCAACGTACTATTACCCCAACGGAAACTTAAAAAAGACAGAAAATCATAAGGGAGACGGTACTTATAAGTTGGTGGATTTCTATGATTCAACCGGTGTAAAATTTGTGAGTGCTGGTAATGGCTACGCAAAAATCGATGAAATTGATTTTCATGAAGAGGGTACGTATTCATATGGAATTAAAACTGGGAAATGGAAAGGCTGGTACAAAAAAAGCGATTCAAGATTCGAGGAAGAATATAATCAATTGGGTGAGCTGCTCTCGGGTATATCAGTTAAATCAGATGTTTTATATCCGTATAAAAAATTTGAAGAACTACCAGTCTTTCCAGGCGGGCCGAAAGGTTGGCTACATTTTATCCAACAATATAAATATCCATCAGATGCTCGTAAGGCTAAAGTTTCAGGTAAAATCACTGTCGCGTTCGTTGTCGAGCCTAATGGAAGCATTAGTGATTTGCGCATAGTAAAGGGCCTTTGGCCTTCCGTAGATGCTGAGGCCATCCGCTTATTTCAGACCTCCCCAAATTGGGTTCCCGGCAAACAACGCGGTATTCCGGTTCGCGTCTCGTACACTCAAAGCATCGCATTAAATATCCAATAGATAAGCTAAAAACCTTACAAAATCATATCTTTGCATCCCGACAAACAAGCCGGGCTTGCAAGTTCCGGCATGTAAAGTCACTTCACCTTTTTTGACTTATCAAAAATGCCGAAAAACCCTTCCATCAAATCCGTTCTTATTATTGGATCAGGCCCGATCATCATCGGACAAGCTTGCGAATTCGATTATGCCGGCTCACAAGCAGCACTTTCGTTGAAAGACGAAGGAATCGAGGTTTCCATCATCAATTCCAATCCCGCAACCATCATGACCGACAAGGTTATTGGCGACCATGTTTACCTGTTGCCTTTAACTTGCGAAAGCATCGAACAGATTTTACAGGAGAACAAGATTGATGCTGTGCTTCCAACCATGGGCGGCCAGACTGCTCTGAACCTTTGCAAGGAAGCAGAAGAACGGGGGATTTGGGAGAAATACGACGTCAAAGTAATCGGTGTTGACGTTGCCGCGATAGAAAAGACTGAAAACCGTGAGGAATTCCGCAAGCTCATGGTGGAAATCGGCGTAGGAGTTGCACCGTCAAAGATTGCTAACTCTTTCCTTGAAGGAAAAGAGGCGGCACAGGAAATAGGCTTCCCGCTGGTAATCCGCCCTTCATATACTTTGGGTGGCTCAGGCGGTGGCTTTGTCCACAAAAAAGAAGAATTTGATGCAGCCCTGAGCCGTGGCCTTCAGGCCTCTCCAACTCACGAGGTGCTTGTGGAAAAAGCCGTTCTGGGCTGGAAGGAATATGAGCTGGAGCTTCTTCGCGATAACAAAGACAATGTAATCATCATCTGCTCAATCGAGAACTTTGACCCGATGGGCATCCACACCGGCGACTCAATAACCGTGGCTCCGGCCATGACCCTGAGCGACCGCTGCTACCAATCAATGCGCAACCAGGCAATCAAGATGATGCGTGCCATCGGGAATTTTGCGGGCGGATGTAACGTTCAGTTCTCTGTTGATCCGGCTACGGAAGCTATTATTGCAATCGAAATTAATCCACGTGTTTCCCGCTCATCTGCTCTGGCATCAAAAGCTACCGGTTACCCCATTGCTAAGATCGCTGCAAAGCTGGCTATTGGTTACAACCTCGATGAAGTTGAAAATCAGATCACCAAAACCACATCGGCATATTTTGAACCAACGCTTGATTATGTGATTGTAAAGATACCTCGCTGGAACTTCGATAAGTTCAAGGGCGCAAATAAAGAGCTTGGGCTGCAGATGAAGTCGGTTGGCGAGGTGATGGCGATTGGCAGAACCTTTATTGAAGCGCTGCAGAAAGCTTGTCAGAGTTTAGAAACCAATCGGCTTGGGCTTGGCGCCGATGGCAAACAAAGCCGCAATCTTGAAGAGATCATGCACAGCCTGGAGCATCCGAGCTGGGACAGGCTGTTCCACATTAAAGATGCGATGAGTTTGGGCGTGCCGATGGAATCTATTCGAAAAGCGACTAAAATTGATAAATGGTTCCTGCTGCAAATACAGGAGCTGGTGAACCTTGAAACTGAGCTGAAGAGATATTCGTTAAAAAATATCCCACATGACGTATTCCTAACGCTGAAGCAAAAAGGCTATTCTGATGCGCAGATTGCCTGGGTTTTAGGGAACGTGACTGAGGATGAAGTTTATGCCCGCCGCAAAGAGATCGGCATCAATCGTGTTTATAAAATGGTTGATACCTGCGCTGCGGAGTTCCAGGCGCAAACCCCGTATTTCTACTCGACTTTTGAGTTTGAAAACGAATCTGTAGTAAGCGACGGTAAGAAAATTATCGTACTTGGATCAGGGCCTAACCGCATTGGTCAGGGAATTGAGTTTGATTATTCATGTGTTCACGGTTTGCTTGCGGCGAAAGAATCGGGCTTTGAAGCCATCATGATCAATTGCAATCCTGAAACAGTTTCTACGGATTTCAACATGGCAGATAAGCTCTACTTTGAGCCGGTGTTCTGGGAACACGTGCGTGAGATCATCGAACTGGAAAAGCCTGAAGGCGTAATTGTTCAGCTCGGCGGACAAACTGCTTTGAAAATGGCATCAAAGCTTCATGAGTTCGGGATCAAGATCATCGGAACTTCATACGACAATATGGATATTGCCGAGGATCGTGGGCGTTTCAGCGACAGGTTGAAGGAGCTGAATATCCCGTATCCAAAATATGGCGTTGCTGAGAGTGCTGAAGAAGCTATTGAGGTAGCACACGAGGTCGGCTATCCGGTACTAGTTCGCCCAAGCTACGTTTTAGGTGGACAGGGAATGAGCATCGTGATCAACGATGAAGATCTGGAAACTGCAGTGGTAAAGCTGTTGAGGAACCTTCCGGGAAACCGTGTATTGATTGACCACTTCCTTGATCGGGCTGAAGAGACGGAATCAGATTCTATTTGCGATGGCGAGGACGTGCACATCATCGGAATGATGGAGCACATTGAGCCTGCCGGTATCCATTCAGGCGATTCAAGCGCTGTTTTGCCACCGTTCAGCCTTTCTGATTCTGTGATCAAGCAGATGGAAGAATACACTATTAAAATCGCGAAAGCGCTTAATGTGCGTGGCTTGCTGAACATCCAATTTGCGGTTAAAGACGAGAAGGTGTATGTGATTGAAGCGAATCCGAGAGCATCAAGAACGGTTCCTTTCATCGCGAAAGCCTACGATGTGCCTTACATCAACATCGCCGCAAAGGTAATGCTTGGGGTTAACAAGCTGAAGGACTTCAAAATTGAGCGGAAGCTTGTGGGTTACGCAATCAAGGAGCCGGTATTTTCATTCGATAAATTCCCTGAAGTTGAAAAACAATTAGGCCCGGAAATGAAGTCGACAGGCGAGGCAATCAGGTTTATCAAAGATCTGGATGATCCGTACTTCAGGCATCTGTACAAAGAAAAATCAATGTATTTGAGCAAGTAAGCTCAGGTTAGCCATTGCAGAAGGTCTGCGATTTTAAACTGGTAGTTTAAGATTGCAGGCACATTTTTGCTCTCAACTATTTTGTAACTGAGCTTTTCGTTTACAAAATCGGGCGGCTCTAAATTCAAAGATTGAGCGGCTTTTGTGTAAAATTCTTTTCGTGTGGGATGGCTGGGCGAACAGCCGTTGAACGTATGCCCGAAAGCTTCACGCGATAATAGTTCTATCACAATCCCTATACAATCATCCAGGTGGATGAGGTTAACCGGTGACAATCCATTCGGCACGTTCTTTTTTCCAGCGAGAAACTTTCCGGGATGCCTTCCTGGGCCTATCAATCCAGCAAAACGGATGATAGTTGTCGTAAAAGATTTTTGAGAATGCAAAATTTGTTCTGTCGTCACCATTGCCGCTCCCGATGCTGTAGTCGGCGAGGGTTCATCTTTTTCAGTTATGATCGAATTTGTATCTGTATAGACCGAAGTAGAACTGATAAGCACCACATGCTTTGCCTTGCCTGACGCCAACTCTGCAATAGCCTTCACAGCTTCAATAAAGCCTTTCGGATTGCCTTTTGGTGGGATATTTACAATCACCAGCTCAGATTGGAAGAAGCTTTCGACACTTGGAGCAGCTTCATCAATAGGAAATTGTACTAAATACGGCTCAATACCGGAAGCTTTCAGAAGTTCTAATTTTTCGGGAGAGGTTGTAGAGCCTTTTACAGCGTATCCTGCCCGAACTAAGTGCTTGGCAAGCGGGTGGCCAAGCCATCCACAGCCCAGCACAGAAACTGACGAAAAATTGACCATCACACAATTTTACACTTTTATGCGTTATACGTCTAGATAAATGTATTTGGCATTTACTTTGAATAAACCAACGTATTTTAAATTTAGAATTTTATGAAAACTATGAAAGTTAAAATAGCTACGCTTTGCATCGCAATGGCAACAACTGCTATGGTGGCTCCGAGCTGCAGCAACATGAACAAGACTCAGAAAGGCGCTGTTATTGGTGCGGGTGCGGGTGGTGCCATAGGCGCTATAATTGGTAAAAAAGCTGGCAACACTGCCGTGGGAGCTATCATTGGTGGCGCTATTGGCGGTACAGCTGGAGCAATCATCGGCCGCAAAATGGATAAACAGGCAGAGGAAATCGAACGTACAGTTCCAAATGCTGAAGTTATCAAAGCCGGTGAAGGACTGATTGTAAAATTTGATTCAGGTATTTTATTCGACTACGATAAGGCTGATTTGAAGGATGTGGCAAAAAGCAACATCGCAAACCTTGCAACTTCAATGAAAAATAATCCTGAAACTAATATCACCATCATCGGGCACACAGACTCTGATGGATCTGACACTTACAATTATGGCTTATCAGAGCGAAGAGCATCTTCTGTAAAGCAATACGCTCAAATTCAGGGAATCTCTTCCTCACGTTTAACAACGCTGGGTAAAGGTGAAACTGAGCCGATTGCAGATAATTCAACTGCTTCCGGAAAAGCTCAGAACCGCCGTGTAGAGATCGTTATTGTGGCCAACGAAGCAATGAAAGCTGAGGCTAAACAGAGCGCAGGACAATAATCATTTCGATTATATTAAAGCCGCTCCCGAATTTCGGGAGCGGCTTTTTTTTGTGTATTAAATTAGAACACGTACTTTTGTATTGATGCTCAGAAAAGTTGCCGGTTTATGTTTGCTCATTCTGTACTTAACCAGTACATCGGGCTTTGCCGTGAACCTGCATTATTGCGGAACCAAGGTTTCGCAGGTAACTGTGAATACTACAGCAAAATCGTGCTGCAAGAAGGAGGCTTTAAAGCCGATGAAATGCTGCCACGACAAAAACCTTAAGATAAAAGTTTCCGATAAGCACAAGCCTGTTAATGAGCCCGTCAAATCGCAGCCAACAGGTTTTGACATTTTCCTTGAAGCTGTTGATTACTTCGGCCCATTCAATCTTTTAAGGCCAAAAAGCGATGTCGCGTCATATCGCGGTCCGCCTTCATCAAGAAACGCTTCTACCACAGTATTGAACTGTAACTACCGTATTTGATTTGAGTATTGCCCGCCCGGGCTACTGATGCTTGTTCGGCATCCTTTTTTGTTTCCTGATGCTATTCAGGTCAATATTTATTCAAAATCAAAAATCATGAAAACTATAAAATCACTTCTGCTGCTTGCAGCAATTATTATATCATCAGTAACAGTAAAGGCTCAATTTGTTAAGGCAGAACTACAGGTTAGCGGCTTAACCTGCTCAATGTGCCAGCTTGCCACTCAAAAATCGCTTAAGACATTAAGTTTCATCAGCGATATTAAGCCAGATCTTAACAAGAACTTATTTGTGCTTTCATTCAAGCCGGGTTCATCTGTAGATCTCGACCTGATTAGAAAAAAAGTCAAAGACGCTGGCTTCTCTGTGAATAAACTTGTTGCAACTTTTAATGCCGACAAGCTGTCCATCAGCAATAACTATCACTTTAAGTATGCAGGCACCATTTATCATTTTATGGATGTTCCTACCAAAACCCTTGATGGCAATGTGCGCCTTACCGTGATCAGCAACGGCTTTATTCCCGCCGCAGATTACAAGAAGTATGCTTCAGAAACCACTTATTCCTGCTACAAAACCGGAACAATGGGCAAAGAGAAAGTTGTCCACGTAACTATTTAGAAATTGAAGATCGTTTTTTTAAGCCTGGGGCTCCTGTGGAGCTCCGGCTTGTTTGCGCAGGAACTCTTCGTTGCAACTGAACCGGCGAGCAATATGGCCCGGCATTCCGTAGGAATACGTCTGGCAAACGAAGGCATGCTGCGTCGCGATGTTCAAACCAGAACAAACCTCGAGGTGATGGTTGGGGCAAGCAAGAGCCTCATGCTTCATGCGAATGCTTACGCATCCGATTTCTATCAGAAACAGCAAAGGCTTGAGGGTTACGGCTTTTATGGTAAATACCGTTTTCTGTCTGTCGATAGTGTTCAAAAGCATTTCAGAGGAGCGGTGTTTGGCAGATACGCCAGCAGCAGCAATCCTTTGTTGAATGATGAAATAAGTCTCGAAGGCGATAACACGGGCTGGCAGGCTGGTGTGGTATTTACCCAATTGTTGCATAGATTGGCTTTGTCAGCTACCGCGAGTTACACCAAAGCGTATAAGAATAATGGCTATAGTTTCTTGCCGGGGCAGGATGATCAAACTTTAGGCTATTCACTGTCATCAGGATACCTGATCTCTCCAAAGATTTACACGGATTACAAGCAAACCAACATGAATATATACCTGGAGCTCTTGGGGAAATACAATCCGCAGTCGGGAAAAAACCTGATGGATGCGGCTCCGGCTATTCAGTTTATATTCAATAGTAAGTTCAGGGTGGATGTCTCGCAGCGGTTTCAGCTGTGGGGTGATATGAGCCGTACTACGAAAAATATGTATTTGGTGCGATTGGAGTATAATTTATTTAACGTTTTCTAAGTATTAGAAGGGCAAATCGTCTTCGCCGCCATCTGCATTGAAATCAATTTGCTCTTCTTGCTTATTTTCTGCTGCTGTATTCTGATCGTCTTCAAAGTCGCTCTTTCTGCCTAAAAGTGTGAAGTTCTCGGCTACGACTTCCGTTGTGTATTTCTTATGGCCTTCTTTGTCCTCGAAATGGCGGGTGCGCAATTTGCCTTCAATGTAAACAAGCTTTCCTTTTTTCAGATATTTAGAAGCAACGTCAGCGAGGCCACGCCACATTACAATGTTGTGCCACTCGGTTTGTTCAATTTTGCGGCCATCTTTGTTGTAACTTTCTGAAGTGGCCAGAGGAAAGCTCGCCACTGTAACTCCTCCGTCTAAATGGCGTACTTCAGGATCCTTGCCCAAATGCCCAACAAGAATTACTTTATTTATACCCGACATGTTAGTTTATGTGAAGTTTAAGTGATTGAATGTAGATATTTTTTGAAGAATGCAAAAATTAATTTCGGCTGTGCGAGTTCCCCAAGCTGCTCAAAATCAATATAAAACCAATCTGTCGAGGCGCTGAACAGCTCCTCGAAACGCTCAACAATCAGGAATTGGGCGTGCAACTTTTGATGGCTAAGAAGGTGGGGGGCAGGGACAAAGACCTCTTTTAACTTCACTCCGTTTCCAAACCTGTTTACAAACTGGTCCCTGGTGATAAGCTCGCCAGCAGCGATGGGTGCACTGGTTTCTAAGAGGGGCAGGTCGTACAAATTTTCCCAGATATCACCTGAACCCCGTTTATTCATCAGTATTTGTTTCTCTTTAATAGCCACAACATAGTTGAAGTAGCGGGAGCGTACCTTCGAATTTTTGAGTTTTACAGGAAGCTCTTGTATTCTGTTTTGATTATAAGCCTGGCATCCTGGACGGAGAGGGCACGTGCCGCATAACGGATTTTGCGGCTTGCACTGCAACGAGCCAAACTCCATAATTCCCTGATTGAACAAGCCCGGCTGAGAAGCATCTATAAGCTGATTTGCAAGTTCTGTAAATTCCTTTTTGCCTTTCGGCGAATTGATGGGCGTGTTGATGCCAAAATATCGCGACAACAATCTGAATACATTGCCATCAACAACGGCTTTAGCTTCATTGCCGGCGAACGAAGATATTGCGGCAGCTGTGTACTCTCCCACACCTTTTAGTTTGATCAGCTTATCGTAGCTTTTTGGAAAATATCCATCATGCTCCTCCATCACCATATTGGCTGTATGATGCATGTTCCTCCCCCGCGAGTAATAGCCAAGGCCTTGCCACAGCTTCAGGATTTCTGCTTCGCTGGCAGCCGCGAAATCAGCCACCGTAGGATACTTTTCGCTAAACCGATGGAAATAAGGAGTCCCCTGTTCCACCCGGGTTTGCTGAAGTATGATCTCGCTGAGCCAAATCATGTACGGATCATTTGTGTTCCGCCACGGCAGATCTCGTTTGTGTATCTGGTACCAGGCAATAATTTCCTGAGCGAAATTCATATGATTATCAAAGCTTTAACGTTAAAGGAGTGCAAAAATACCTTACTTGTTGTATTCTAACGAGTTGGTTCAAAAAAAAGCCCGATATATTTCAAAACATCAATTAAAAAGGATACTTTTGCAACCCCAAAACAGGTGGTTTTAGGATATATATTTATAAGTAACAGACATGACTAAGGCAGAAATTATTTCAGAAATCTCTAGCAAAACCGGAATTGAAAAAGCTGATGTACAGGAAGCAATAGAAGCATTCTTTAAAGTGGTTAAGACTTCTATGGTGAGCGGCGAAAACGTGTATGTTAGAGGCTTCGGAAGTTTTGTAGTAAAGAAAAGAGCAGAAAAAACCGCAAGGAATATTTCAAAGAATACTGCAATTATTATCCCGGAACATTTCGTTCCAAGCTTTAAGCCTGCAAAAGTTTTTGTAGAAAAAGTAAAAACAGGCAACAAGAAAAAAGCATTCGCATAAGCTGATTTATCGTGGTAAATAAAAAGCAAATAGTTGTAATTGGGTCGGTAGTGATACTGATGGGGCTATTGCTTTCTATGGATATCAAAGGGTTGGTAAAACCAAAAGAAGGCGCAACAGAAAGCTCTCACGATGCAGGCCAGGCTCAAATGCCTGCACTCAGCCTTCAAAGTATTTCTGAAACAGCTAAGGAGGGATTGAATGCCAGCATCGCTGAAGAGATAACTGCTCTGGAAGCAAAGCTGAATCAGGCACCAGCCTCAGGAAAATTAGCTATTCAAAAGCAACTGGCAGAGAAGTGGGATGATGTGAATCAGCCGGCTCCTCAGGCGTTTTATTACCAGATGATAGCGGCTAAGGATAGCACCTACGCAAACTGGCTTAAAACCGGCGATCTGTTCGCCGCTGCTTACCAAAGCGCTCCTGACACGCTTGTCCAACCTGCCCTTACACAAAAGGCCATTGATGCTTATCAAAAAGCATTAGCTCTGCAACCCAACAGCCTTGATGCAAAAACGGGCTTAGGCGTAGCTTATGTGAGTGGAACGGGCAATCCGATGCAGGGCATACAGCTTTTGTTGGGCGTTGTGAAAGAAGATCCTGAGAATGTAAAGGCGAATTATAACCTGGGCTTATTTTCCATGCGCTCCGGGCAATTTGACAAAGCTGTTAACAGGTTTAAAACTGTAATCGCTAAACAGCCCGATCCCGAATCCTGGTTCTATCTGGCTACCAGCTATGAGAACCTGGGTCAAAAACAGGAGGCGATACTCGCCTTCCAAAAAAGCAAGGAACTGGCAGCAGATCCTAACTTATCTAAGTTTGTAGATAAGAAAGTAGAAGAATTGAAGAAATAACAAATTATAAAAACATTAAAAATTAAAAGCTATGCCAAGCGGAAAAAAAAGAAAAAGACATAAAATGGCTACCCACAAACGCAAAAAGCGTTTAAGAAAAAACCGTCACAAGAAAAAGTAAGCGGATAGTAGCGGTAAATAGTAGCAGTTTGATAGCAATCTGTTAAACTACTGCCAATCTCTACAATTTACTGCCACTTATGTGCCTCCACGCCTCAGGCGCCGGAGGTTCTTGTGTTTGTTTTATTACTCATCTTAGTGTTAACTATGGCAGAGTCCTCTGCCACTAATGGAGTAGCTATTGGTAAAGGAATTAATAATCAATTCAACCCCACACGGGGTGACTATAGCTTTACTGCAAGACAAGCAACTCGTAGAACTTAACACAGAGCACATTAACAACAATTATGCTGTTGGTGATATTTACCTTGGGAAGATCAAGAAGATCATGCCGGGGCTAAATGCCGCTTTTGTGGACGTTGGCTATGAAAAAGACGCTTTCCTGCATTATCTTGACCTGGGTCCCCAGGTGCAGTCGCTGATTAAGCTGACCAAGATTGTAAAGAACGGCAGTTACAAAGAAAAACTGCTTAATAGTTTCAGGCCGGAACAGGATATAAACAAGTCCGGCAAAATATCAGAGGTTCTTAACCGGAACATGCTTTTGCCTGTTCAGATTGCAAAGGAACCGATTTCTACAAAAGGTCCCAGATTAAGCTCTGACTTATCTATTGCGGGCCGTTTCTCTGTTTTGGTGCCGTTTTCGGATGTTATTTCTATCTCGAAAAAGATCAGGAGCAACACAGAGCGGAACCGTTTAAAGAAAATTGTAGAAAGCATAAAGCCGAAGCATTTCGGTGTCATAATACGTACAGTATCTGAAGGCAAAGGAGTAGAAGAGCTTCAAAAGGATCTGCTTGATCTGATTGCCAAATGGGAGACGTTTTCAAGAAGATTGGAAACTACCGAACCTTCAAAGAAAATATTAGGTGAGATGGGTCGTACATCCACCATTTTACGCGATCTTCTAAACCCGGATTTCACAAACATCCATGTGAATGATCCGGCGATTTACGAGGATATTAAATCCTACGTTCACGAGATTTCGCCAGATCTTGATAAGATTGTAAAGTTTTACAAGCATAAAGAGCCCATTTTCGAGCACTTCGGGGTAGAAAAGCAGATAAAGACATCGTTTGGGAAAACAGTAAACCTCGCGGGTGGTGCTTACCTTGTTGTAGAACATACAGAGGCTTTGCACGTGATCGACGTTAACAGCGGAAATCGCACTGCAAGCAAAGAAAATCAAGAAGAAAACGCTTTTCAGGTAAATAAAGAAGCTGCACGCGAGATAGCGAGACAGTTGCGCTTACGCGATATGGGCGGTATTGTGGTGATCGATTTTATCGATATGCACAAACCCCAAAACCGCAAAGAACTCTTCGATTATCTGAAGGAGCAAATGCTGCTGGATAGAGCCAAGCACACCATCCTGCCTCCGAGCAAATTCGGACTGGTGCAAATAACCCGTCAGCGTGTGCGGCCGGAGATGAATATCGTAACGAACGAGAAATGCCCTGCTTGCGACGGCACCGGTGAAATCAAAGCAAGTATCGTTTTGATGGATGATATTCAGAATAACTTGAATTACATCCTTACCGAACAAAACGAGAAGAAGATCACGCTTTGTGTGCATCCATATATTGAAGCATACATCAAAAAAGGAATGGTTTCATGCCAGATGCGCTGGTTCTTCAAATATGGAAAATGGATCAACGTAAAAGGCGTTCCATCGTATTTCCTAACACAGTTTAACTTCCTTAACTCGAAAGAGGAAGAAATCAAGCTGTAATTAAGAGTTAAGAATTAAGAGTGTTTTTAATGCGAGCACACTCTTAATTCTTAATTTTAAATTCTGAACTACCATCTTGGCAAAAACCAAAACTGCATATTTCTGTCAGAGCTGCGGCTTTGAATCACCTAAATGGATGGGCAAATGCACGGCATGCGGTCAGTGGAATACATTTGTAGAAGAAATTATAGAAAAACCTTCTGGCTCGGTTCCCAATTGGCAGTCTTCTGCTTCTACATCGCTGCAGCGGGCAAATAAACCTTCCGCTATTCAGGACATCGTTTACACAGAAGAAAACCGGTTAATAACTCCCGACAAGGAGCTTAACCGGGTTTTGGGAGGAGGAATTGTGGGCGGCTCCCTTGTGCTGATAGGCGGAGAGCCTGGCATCGGAAAGTCAACGCTCATGCTTCAAATTGCAATGGCTCTGCCCGGTAAGATACTTTATGTTTCGGGTGAAGAAAGCAGCCAGCAGGTGAAGATGCGGGCGGAAAGGCTAAGTCCCCTGCCCCCTGAAGGGGGTAAAGTACAAACTGCCCGTTCAGGGAGTGAGGTATTCATCCTGACGGAAACCTCTACACAAAACATCTTCAAGCAAATCGAGATACTTGAACCTACCATCGTCATCGTAGATTCAATTCAAACGCTGCATTCATCACACATAGAATCTACCCCCGGCAGTGTTTCGCAGGTACGGGAATGTACGGCCGAACTGCTTCGTTTTGCTAAAGAGACAGCAACTCCCGTTTTTCTGATCGGGCATATCACCAAAGATGGCATGATTGCAGGGCCAAAAATTTTGGAGCATATGGTTGATACGGTGCTTCAGTTTGAAGGCGATCGCCATCATATGTACCGAATTCTGAGAACCGTAAAAAACAGGTTTGGCCCGGCGGCGGAGCTCGGTATTTATGAGATGCAGGGCAGCGGTTTACGCGAAGTATCTAATCCTTCAGAGATCCTGCTTTCGCAACGCGAGGAGCCACTAAGCGGGATTACAATTTCAGCTATGCTGGAAGGCATGCGCCCGATGCTGATAGAAACTCAGGCTCTTGTGAGCATATCTGCCTACGGAACGCCTCAGCGCTCTGCCACCGGCTTCGATACCAAACGGATGAATATGCTGCTTGCAGTGCTTGAAAAACGTTGCGGGTTCAAACTCAGCGTCAAGGATGTATTTCTAAATATTGCGGGCGGTTTGAGGGTAGAGGATCCGGCAATTGATTTGGGCGTGATTGTGGCTATAATATCTTCTCATGAGGATATGCCGATCTCAACCAAGATCTGTTTTGCGGCTGAGGTCGGGCTGTCGGGCGAGATCAGGGCAGTGAACCGGATAGAGCAGCGTATTGCCGAGGCGGAGAAACTCGGCTTTGAACAAATCTATATTTCAAAATACAACAAGAAAGGTTTAGATGAATCGAGGTATAAACTTGAAATCAAAACCGTTGCCAAAGTAGATGAGGTGTTCGCCGCCCTGTTTGGTTAAATTTACAATTCACAGTCAAACTCTGTTACATTTATTGAAAATTGTTTGCATTTTTGCGCACTCTTATGCAAACGGTTAAAAGATTAACGTGCTTCTTTAGCATTTTGGCAATTCTTGCTGCTTGTACCAACAGCTCAAAAGTACAATTGCATAGTGCGAAGAATTTGCGAGGCAAGGCCGCTTATGGCGATTCAATCCGCGAGGGCAGCCTTGTGGACATATCAGGAGTGCAAACTATAATGCAGAAATCCGATAAAGCAGATATGCTTTTAATCGGTCGTGTGGAGGATGTTTGCAAGGAAAAAGGGTGCTGGATGACCATGAAGCTCACCGATGGAACTGAGATGCGGGTTACGTTTAAGGACTACGGCTTTTTCGTGCCGCAATCATTAAAAGGTAAGCAGGTGATCTTGAATGGTTTTGCTTATCATCAAACACCATCTCTGGAACAGGAAAAGCACTACGCTGCCGATGCAGGTAAGACAGAGGCAGAAATCCAAGAAATCCAAGAAATCCAAGAAATCCATCCTGCTGATAAGCAAATAGCTTTTGAAGCAAATGGTGTAGTGGTTTTATAGCCTATCTGAGCTTTACATGCTGGGAGTTTTTCCGCCGTCAACCTGGATGTTCACTCCATTGATGTACGAAGCAGCAGGTGTTGCCAGGAACGCCACGGCAGCAGCCACTTCATGAGCCTCGCCAACCCGGCCTGCTGGAATATCGCTCTCCATCAATCTTAAAACTTCGTCAAAAGATTTTCCTTCTTTTTCCATTCTGCCTTTTATCAGAAACTCTAAACGTGCAGTCATGGTAAAGCCTGGCAGGATATTATTGACAGTAATCCCGAAAGGAGCCAATTCTAAAGACAAAGTTTTCGACCAGCTTGCTACCGCACCCCGGATCGTGTTCGATACCCCCAGCCCTTTTATCGGAGTTTTAACTGAAGTAGAGATAATATTGATGATCCTGCCCCACTTGTTTTCCTTCATCCATGGGCTCACAGCCTGAGTGAGGATCTGATTACAAATAAGATGCTGCGAAAATGCCTTTGTGAACTCATCAAGGTTGGCATCAATGGCTTGACCTCCAGGAGGCCCGCCTGTGTTGTTAATGAGAATATCAATGTTATGATTCTTTAGGTAGTCATCCACAACTGCTTTTAAGTTCGGTGGGTTAGAGAAATCAGCAACAAGGTAATGATGCGACTCGGTATCGTCAGCCGGCAGATGTTTAATCAGATCCTGCAGCTTTTCTTCATTTCGTGCTACCAAGGTTATGCTTGCTCCCAGCAAAGCCAGCTCAATGGCCGATGCTTTCCCAATCCCCTGTGTACTGCCGCAAACCAGTGCTCGTTTGCCTGTAAGATCTGTAATCATAGCTTAACCAGATTATTTGTTATACGCGTCAACTGCCTGTTTTATATGCTTATGTTTTAAAAGTGATATGCAATAGCTGCCGGCCAAAGCTACAGAACCTGTACACATTAACGTTAAGGCAGGCCCTGTATTTGCTTTCGTTGGGATACCTCCAAACAACGTGTTTAGTCCCGCTCGTGTTAGTTCTCTTAGCAACATTACCATTCCCGCACCAGTAACCACAGCTCCACCTGCCAAAAGTCCGTATTGGACCTGTTCTTTTGTTCGGTAACGATTTAGATATTGGGTACATTCCGGTACACCTGTTAGAACAGGTTTTAAAGTTGAATAGTTTGCTTTTTGAATACTAGTCGACTCACTATCGAAATACATCCTGACGGTTGGGCGTAAATATCCATATACAGCTATTGCGTCTAAATCAACCTTTTGATAAAGGTTAACTTTACCTTCCGAAACCCGTGCTGCGAACCGGGGTCCTGAAAGAAAGCGCTTCCCTACATTGGCAAATGTTCCTTTGTTATTTTGGTAGGATTTAACACTGTCTAAGCCTATTCGATGAGAGCCTATCATCAGATACTTTTGTCGCAGGAAAGGCTTGGCTAAAGTGACGGAGCTACCGTAAAGTGTTGTATCGGAGAAAAGATGGGCGTAGGATGTATTTGATGCCTGGCCATACGTCCCAGTGGCCAAAAAAACGATGCTTAGGACCAGCCATGCTCTCATCCCTAAACTTAACAAAAGATTTTTATGATCACAAAAGGTCGACAAAGTTGTAAGGCCCAAAACCATGTACTAACAATCTTCGTAAGTTGTTTCGAACATAACACGGCAGGCGTTGTTCACTAAAAAGTGCTCTGTAGCCGCAGAAATATCATAAATTAAAGTCCCCTAAAACATACTTGAGAACGAATCGACCAACAGTCGCAGTTATTGGATCCGGATTCTCTGGATTATCTGCTGCCGCGATTTTAGCTTCGAACGGCTTTGATGTGCATGTTCTGGAGAAAAATTCGCAATTGGGAGGCAGAGCAAGGGCGTTGAGCGAACACGGGTTCACATTTGACATGGGGCCGAGCTGGTATTGGATGCCCGACGTGTTCGAAAAGTACTTCAACCGGTTTGGATATACAGCTTCCGATTTCTACGAACTCAAAAAACTTGACCCCGGTTTCGCCGTAATATTCGGAAAAGATGATGTGATGGATGTTCCGGCAGACTTCGACAGCCTCTGTGCTCTTTTCGAACAAACAGAAGCTGGCTCAGCTGAGAAGCTCAGGAAATTCATGGATGAAGCAGAATACAAGTACAATGCGGGCATGAACGATCTTGTGTACAAACCAGGGCTTTCCATAACTGAGTTTATGCGTTATGATTTAGCTAAGGATGTCTTCAGGTTACAGATATTCTCGTCTTTCAGCAAACATGTGCGTAGCAGGTTCAAAAATCCCAAGCTCATCTCGTTGCTTGAATTCCCGGTGCTCTTCCTTGGCGCTGCTCCCAAAGACACGCCCGCACTCTACAGCCTGATGAATTATTCGGGATTAAAGATTGGTACCTTTTACCCGATGGGTGGTTTCGCAAAGGTGGCTGATGCCTTCCGGCGAATAGCCGAAGAACAAGGCGCAAAAATCCACACGAACGCTACCGTTGAAAGCTTTGGCTGGAATGGGAATAGCATTTCAGGAGTGAATGCCGGCGGTTCTACGCTGCCTGTTAACGCGGTCATCGGCTCTGCCGACTACCATCATATTGAGCAGGAATTGCTTCCCGAAAGCTTCAGAACTTACTCAAAAAAGTACTGGGATAGCCGGGTGTTTGCCCCCTCTTGTCTTATTTTTTATCTGGGTATCAACAAACGAATCGCCAAGCTGCGGCATCATAATTTATTCTTCGACGAAGACATCGAGCAACACACACAAGACATTTATACCGATAAGCAGTGGCCTGGCAAACCTTTATTTTACGTGTGTGTGCCATCTAAAACCGACAGTTCTGTTGCGCCCGAGGGCTGCGAAAACATCTTCATCCTGATGCCAATAGCAGTAGGATTAACCGATGCTCCGGAAATTCGTGATCATTATTATTCTCTGATCATGAAGCGGATAGAAGCTTTTGCAGGAGAGAAGATTTCCGAAAATGCTATTTTTAAGAAATCCTACTCCGTGTCAAATTTCGTACATGACTACAATGCGTACAAAGGGAATGCGTACGGGCTGGCAAACACGTTGCGGCAAACGGCTATATTGAAGCCGAAAATCCGCAGCAGGAAGGTAAGCAACCTTTTTTACGCAGGTCAGTTAACAGTTCCGGGACCGGGAGTTCCACCCGCAATAATCTCCGGGCAGGTTGCTGCCGCCGAAGTTTTAAAATCGATGTAAAAGCATGAAGGAGATTTTCGACACAGTTTCTGCAAGCTGCAGCAAAACAACCACACGGGCATACAGCACCAGCTTCTCACTTGGCATTTACTTTTTGAGCCGAAAGCTTCACCGCCCTATTTATGGCATTTACGGATTTGTGAGGCTGGCGGATGAGATAGTAGACAGTTTTCATGATTTTGATAAAAAATATCTTCTTGAAAAGTTCCGGGCTGATACGCAAGAGGCAATTGCTTCGCGAATTAGCATAAACCCGATTCTGAACAGTTTTCAGGAAGCCGTACATCAGTACAACATTGAGTGGGAGCTGATTGATACCTTTCTGAAAAGCATGGAAATGGACCTCCATCAGAGCCAATACACCCGCGAACACTACCAGGAATATATTTTAGGCTCTGCTGAAGTTGTTGGCTTGATGTGCCTTCGGGTATTCACCGACGGGAATGCCGATCAATATGAAGAATTGAAGCCGTACGCCATGAAGCTGGGCTCGGCTTTTCAGAAGGTGAACTTTTTACGCGATGTCAGTGCCGATTACCATGTGCTGGGCCGCACCTATTTTCCGAACGTGAATTTCGAAACCTTCTCTTTGCAGCAAAAGGAACAAATTCAGGAGGAGATTGAAGCCGAATTTAACCAAGCTTTGATCGGCATCAGGAAACTTCCATTATCTGCCCGCCGTGGCGTGTACGTGGCATACGTGTACTACCGGAAGCTGTTTAACAGGATCAAAAAACTTCCTGCGGAAAATGTGATGAGCACCCGTGTGCGCATCGACAACATGAACAAAATAGGGCTGATGTTCGGTTCGTTAGTAAAGCATCAGCTTAATTCCTTATGATTTTAGCGTTTATCCTAACGGCTTTTCTGGCGGGCACCGACACTGAAGCTTCATTGCTGGAGCTTCGGAAGATGTATTATGCTGCGAGCGTAGATAAAGAAGCTGCTAAACGCTTTCTCACTGTTGTAAACGAACAGAAATCGCAAGCAGTAACTGTTCAGGCGTATAGGGCAATGGCCTATATGCTGCAGGCCAAGTACGCTTTCAATCCGTACGCTAAAATGAGCAACTTTAAAACAGGCCGCGAGATTTTGGAGAAAGCGGTGCAGCGTGCACCCTCAAATGCTGAGCTTAGGTTTTTAAGATTCAGCATTCAGACGAATGCACCTTTTTTTCTAAACTATTCTTCAAACATTAGCAGCGACAAGCAGGCAATTTTGAGAGGTTGGAAAGAGATTAACGATGCGGATCTTAAAAGCCGGATCAAAAATTATATGTTAGCTTCGAGTGAGTGCAACGAACATGAAAAATCGGTATTCAGATAGCGAAGAGGTGGTGCTGGTGGACGAGTTCGATAACGAGATCGGGCTCATGCCGAAGTTAGAAGCCCACAAACTTGGTCTGCTGCACCGGGCTTTTTCTGTTTTCATCTACAACAAAAAAAGCGAGCTTCTTCTCCAGCGCAGAGCCGATGGCAAATATCACTCACCCGGGCTCTGGTCTAACACTTGCTGCAGCCATCCCCGACAGGGAGAAACTCCTGCCGATGCCGCAAGCCGCCGCCTTTATGAAGAAATGGGCATGACGTGCGAGCTGACAAAAGCTTTTCATTTCACCTACCGAAGTGAGTTTTCGAACGGGCTAATTGAAAACGAGTTTGATCACGTGTTTTTTGGAACCACAGACGAGCAGCCGAATCCAAATCCTGACGAAGTAAGCGCCTGGAAATACATTGCGGAAGACGAACTAACAACTGATATAGCCGCAAACCCGGGCTCTTACACCGAGTGGCTAAAGATTGCGTTCGAGAAAACTTCTGCGAAGTACGCCAAACAAAAAAGTTAGTTCCTGCATTAACACAAACACTATATGGAACCGTGGATATTTAACTTGTTGATTGTGCTGGCAAGCTTTTTCATGATGGAATGTGTGGCATGGCTGGCGCATAAATACATCATGCACGGGCTTCTCTGGTCATTGCACCACGACCACCACAAACGCGATGACGGTAATTTTTTTGAAAAGAATGATTTCTTCTTCCTCATCTTCGCCATTCCAGGGATAATTTGCCTGTTTGTTGGTTTAAGCCAAGGTTATAGCTACCCATTTTGGATTGGAATCGGGATTACACTGTATGGCCTTGCCTATTTCCTCGTGCACGATATCTTCATTCACCAGCGCTTTAAAATGTTCCGGAACAGCAATTCTATCTACTTGCTTGCCTTGCGGCGAGCTCACAAATCGCATCACAAGCATCTGGACAAACACGATGGCGAGTGCTTTGGGATGTTGTGGGTGCCGATTAAATATTTAAAAGAAGCGAAGAAAACAGTCAGGCAATGAAGTGGCTATACTTGCTGGTGAACTTCTGTGCTTTCATCGTTCCTTTCATCTTCTCGTTTCATCCCAAACTCGCATTCTACAAACAGTGGAAGTATTTATGGCCGGCAATTGCGCTCTCAGCAATTCCGTTTTTAGTTTGGGATGCATACTTCACCAGCATAGGTGTTTGGGGATTTAACAGCAGGTATACTTTAGGTTTTCGAGTGCTGGAGCTTCCGATTGAGGAGATACTCTTTTTTGTGTGTATTCCGTACTCCTGCCTCTTCACGTACCATTGCTTCAGTGTCTTGATAGAAAAGGATTACTTTTCACCTGCAAAAAACATCGTGACGTGGGTTTTGATTATCGGCTTACTAGTGTCGGGCTTGGTTTTCATTGATCGCCTCTACCCGGCTGTTACGTTTTTGATGCTGGCTGTGGTTTTAATCCTCACACAATTGTTGATCAAACCAGTTTGGCTTAGCCGATTTTACTTCAGCTATATGGTATTGCTTATTCCATTTTGCCTAGTGAATGGCGTGCTTACGGGTACGGGTTTAGAAGAACCAGTGGTCTGGTACAACAACCTCGAGAACCTCGGCATAAGAATTCTTACTATACCCGTTGAAGATGTATTTTACGGGATGTTGTTGATTTTGCTGAATACGCTGATTTATGAATACTTCAGAAAGCGCAAGGGAGAACAAACGCATCCTCATCTTTCCGTTTAATCTTCTTTCGCATTACCTGCGATGTTTGGTGCTTGCCGGTCGCTATCGCGATAACGGCTACGAAGTGCTGTTTCTGCATTCCGAAGAGTATATTACCCACATCCGCGAACATGGTTATGAAACTTTCAGAGCGGATCAGTTTGATTCAGCATATGTGATGCAATGTTCTGCTAAGTTCAGTTTCGGATGGCTCAACCAGAAAGACATCGAACGAGTTTACCTATCGCAGAAGCAAGCCATAGAGCAGTATAAGCCGGAGTTTGTCATCGGTGACATGGCTCCATGCCTGAAGATGGCAGCAGAGGCTAGTTCATCAAAATACGTTGCCTTGATGAACGGGTACATGAGCCGTTATTACGCTCATGTGCGGGAGCTTTCAAGAACTCATCCGGCTTATAAGTACTTAAGCAAGTTGCCGGAGAAGTGGGCGGACTCTATCACAAGCTTAGCTGAAAAGCGGGCATTCAGGAAAGTGCATCAGCCATTTGACCGGTTGAGAAAGCAATATGGCTTGAAAAAGGTAGGTGATTTTCTGGCTGAGATGGAAGGCGACGAAAACCTGATCTGCGATTTACCAAAGCTTTTTCCTCAGCTTACTTTGCCGGATAATTATAGGTTTATTGATCCTTTGATGTATAAGCCAAATGGGCTGGACAGCAAGTGGATTCCAGAATTAGACACTTCTAAACACATCATTTGCGTGTGTATGGGTAGTAGCGGCGACTGGCAGCAGCTTGCTTTTCTGAACAAACCGGAGTTTAGTGAGTACACCATCATCACAGCGGGCGACAAAGAGGGGGTACTTGCGGGCTCGCACATCTGTTCCAGGGATTTTGTATATCTCGATGAGCTTTTGCCTAAATGCAGCCTGCTGATTTGCCACGGCGGCAACGGAACTATTTACGCGGGCCTGAAAGCTGGATTATTCATGCTATGTGTAAGCAGCCATTTTGAACAGGAATGGAATATCCATGCCCTGGAACGCATAGGGTATGGAAAATCAGCAAACGGTTTTGATCCGGAAGATTGGAAAAAAGAGCTAACGTTAGCGATGCGGTTTGAAAACAGCCCCGTTTGCCTAAGAGAGGCTTTTTAAAACTGAAATACTGCCTCCTTAGTTCGCACTTTACCAGGCAATTCCCTACTGGTTACCACATCTTTTTGATCGTAGAACTGGGGCATCCTGAACTCAGCCCGATAAAGATTGCCCTTCAAAAAAGCAGAATCAGGCGTAAAGATAATCTGATCAGCCATCGCTTTATACCTGCCCGGCAGAGGCTTTTCCAGTCCGATCAACTGTTCATCGCTTGCTTGTTTGTACACGGCGAAAATTGATTCAAGCTGATCCTGCGTCAGGGAATCATCTTGAATGGCTTGAAGCACATCATGATCAAGCCCTTTTAAAACAATTTCAGAACTATCAGCATTTAACTGAAACTGTACGGATGCGGCCGTGTTTTCCTGTTTGGAGTTGTTGCCGCATGCCAAAAGTATCGCCGAAAGGCAAAAAACTAAATATTTAAACTGTTTTAACATGAGGCTTATAATAGAAATTTTATTGATGGGCGTGGCTGTTTCAGTTGCTGCCTTCCTGATTCCCGGAGTTAGTGTAGATGGGTTTTTAAGCGCCATCATTGCCGGCATCTTAATCGCTCTGGTGAACGCCACAATAGGGACCATTTTGCGCATCCTCACCTTCCCGGTCACAATCCTGACCTTAGGCTTATTCTCCTTTATCATCACTGTACTGATGGTCTTGCTTGTTGATAGGTTTATGGATGGGTTCAATACTTCCGGCTTCTTCTCTGCCATGTTGTTTGCCATCGTTCTTGCGTTGATCAAAATGGTGTTTGGTGCGTTGAGTAGCGACACTAAGTAACTGAGGACAAAGAAAGATAAGGAGCAAAGGATCATGTTCCTGTTATCCTGTAATTTACCAGCCGCTCAAAGCTTTCATTACGCTGGGCGCTTTATCTTTTGATGCCTTTTCCAGAACTTCGGAGTTGTCTTGATTTTTGAATAACCTTTTCAAGATTGCTATTGCAGCCGCCCGCACATACGAACGCTCATCCGAAACAGCCATAACCTTCAGGCGCTCATACACCGAGTTTCTTTGTTCAACGCTTAGCAGCGGAACAAAGTCGACGGCAAGCTTACGAATGTACCAGTTCTGGTCGCCTAAAGCCTTAACCATCTCCTGCCTCGCTGCTTTCTCGCCACTATTCTTTTTAAAGAAGTTAATAGCCTCCAGCCTGTCCAGAAACAAAGGTGCGAACTCGTATTGGAATACATATTCGCTCAGGCTCTTCTCTTCGGTTTTTTCGCATAGCAAATATTTCTCTGCATCTACATTAACAAGTTTAGGCCGCTGGTGTACAGGAAACGTGAACGTTTGCTCCTGCTTTTCCAGTACTATTTGCTTACGGTCTGGCTTTGTGCCTGTATAAATATCAATGGCCATCGGAAGCTTGTACAGGGGTGTTGTAGAAAGATCCTGTAGTTGACTAATGGTCACTTTCACTTGTGATGACGCCTCATCATAATGGCTTGCGATGTTCAGCTTCGGATGCCCGGATGCGAGGAACCATTGATTGAAAAACCAATGAAGATCCTGACCTGTCACTTCCTCAAACACCAGCCTCAGATCATCAATCTCTGCAGTTTGATAAGCGTGGCGAGTTAGGTAAAGATTGAGAGCCTTGAAGAAGGCATCATCGCCAACCGTTTTGCGCAACATGTGCAAAATACGGGCTCCCTTTTCATACGTTACATTATCGAACATCTCGTCCTGATGCTCATAATGGTATCTGATCACATCTTTGAGGTGGTTCTGTGGATTGCTCAAATAAGCCTGCTGATCCTTTAACCCATAGTAATCGGCGTAATCGCGGCCATGCTTGTATTCATTCCAGAGGTACTCGCCGTAAGCTGCAAAAGATTCGTTTAAGGGGAGATTAGCCCAGGACTCGGCTGTCACATAATCGCCAAACCAATGATGGAACAATTCGTGAGAAATAATCTCTTCGTAATTCTCATCGAGATACTCGCCTTCTGTCATGTTCATCCGGTCGAAAAGAACGGTTGCTGTTGTGTTTTCCATCGCACCGCTCACAAAATCCCGCACTACAATCTGCGAATACTTTTCCCAGGGATATTCCAAGCTTAATTTTTTGGAAAAAACTTCCATCATTTCAGGCGTCTTTCCGAATATCAGCCTGGCATTTGCCGCGAATTTCGGTTCCATGTAGTAGCTCACCTCTTTATTCCGCCAGGTATCTGTAGTTTTCACAAAATCGCCGGCGGCTATCATGGTGAGGTAAGTGGAATGGGGTTTTTCCAGGCGCCAGGTGTCTGTGCGTGTGCCATCCGAATTTTCTGAAGATTGCCTGAGCAAACCATTGGAAAGGGTTTTCATGGTGTCGGGGACAGTGAGGCTGATTTCCTGCTCCATTTTTTCCTGAGGCCCATTGATAGTTGGAAACCAGGTAGAATTGCATTCAGATTCGCCTTGCGACCATAATTGCCGCGGCACATCCTTGTCTTTCCGGGTAGGATTGATAAAATACAAGCCACGCGAATCGGCTGAATTGATATCAACGCCTGTTTTCAGCTTGTTGGGCATCGCAACATAATCCACGAAAAGAGTATAGTTTTCGTCGCGGCTATAAAGTTTGTCAAGCTGTATCGCGATAGCTTTTCCATCGTACGAATAATTCAACGGAAGCTTTCTTTGGTCCCTAATCACCGCTACCTGATTGATCCTGAAGCCTTGTGCATCTAAAATAACCTGATTAGATGGGTAGAAATACGGCTTTGCCTTGATGTAGGCTTTACCTATCACGAAAGCGCTATCCCAGTTAAAACTTAACTCAAGTTTTGTGTTCAGGATATCTGTTGTTTTGGGATATGAGCCGCGAAAAGGCTTTTCAGGTTGTTGCTGCAGGATGGGCTTGACGATGGCAGTATTCTGCATCGGGCGGCAAAAACTCAGAAAAATAATGGTCGCGAAGCCGCAGGCAATTCTCCAACAGCGCATAGGCTACTCAGCTAGTAAGCTATTGATCAGTTTTTCGAATTCAGCTGTGAATTCTGTGTAGTGGCTGCCTGTGCCCGGACCGCTAAAGCCTGTGTGGATTTTACGCACCTGGCCTTTTTTATCAATGATGATAGTAGTTGGAAATGCCTCAAAAGAGTTTAGCATCGGAAGGCTTTTAGTCACCTGGCCTTTATCGTTGGTATAACCGGTAATCAAAAGCGGGTATGTAACGTCAAACCTGTCCTTCAGGCTTCCTACATTGCGGCGGGCTTTTTCAACATCTGTGGATCGCTCATAAGCTAAACCTATAACCTCTAAGCCTTTTGATTTATATTTTTCATAAATCGGAGCGAGATAAGCCGTTTCGTCCATGCAATTGGGGCACCATGATCCCATAAACTGCACAACAACTACTTTGGCTTTATAGCGATCATCTGCCAGCGACACTTGTTTTCCATTGAGATCAGGAAAACTGAACGAAATGGTCTTCTGCCCAGCTTTGAGAGCGGTGAGGGCATACGCATCTGGCAACATCGCTTTCGGATCCTTCTTTGCAGTCCAGTTCTCAATTGACTTGAAGCCTGAATAGAACTTGCCGTCTGTGATGCTTACGCTATCCTGAATTTTGCCGGTGAATAAAAAAGCGTGAGAGCCGTCAAAGCATGACAAGTACAAGTTGTCGTCAGAAACAGTGCCTTCCAGAAAGCGGTAATCGCCGGTGGTGGTTAGAAAAGTGCCTGTTACGTGGCTTCCTTTTTGGTTGAATTCTCCTACAGTAATGGTGGTATCTTTCCCGTCCTCGCTCACAAATACTGCCGACCACCGGCCGTTTACGTTGTAGGCAGATTTGTTGTCAGCTTTAAAAAAGCGCCAGGAAGCATCCGGTTCAGCGTTGAACGGCATAAGCACATCAGAAGTTGCCAAATGCTTGATCCAGTTTCCGCTCAGGTTGTTGCCGTTGTACGCAGCTCTGATTTCGGAGTCAAACAAAGGCATCTTTATAAAAACTGAATCTCCCACATGCTTTATATCCTTGACGTTGAACGTTTCGCTGCCGTTTAAAATGTTTATTTGCTTTTCTCCGGCATTGCCGAAGACCGAAAAATTGAATGGGATTTCCACTCCTGAATCGGTCTTTAAAGTTGCACGCCATGTGCCATTTTTCAGCTCTGGGTCTTTGGTGTTACATCCGATTGTCAACACAGATAAAACGCTTACAAGGAGCAGAAGAGATTTTGACCAGAGACCTTTCATAGTGATATTTTAATCGCCAGGCTATTTTAAAACCTGGCGGGAGATGACCATTTTTTGGATTTCTGAGGTGCCTTCATAAATCTGCGTGATTTTTGCATCTCTCATCAAGCGTTCAACGTGGTATTCCTTCACATATCCGTAGCCGCCATGAATCTGGACAGCTTCTACCGTAGTTTTCATAGCAACCTGCGATGCAAAAAGCTTGGCCATTGAACTTGCCTGTACATAAGGCTGCCCTTGATCTTTGAGCCAGGCGGCCTTCAGGCAGAGCAGGCGTGCAGCCTCAATTTCCGTTGCCATATCGGCAAGCTTAAATTGGATTGCCTGGTGATCTGCAATAGGTTTGCCAAAGGTCTTGCGCTCCTTGGCATATTGCAGGGCGAGTTCGTAAGCTCCCGATGCAATGCCCAGCGCCTGTGCCGCAATGCCGATGCGCCCGCCTTCCAAAGTCTTCATTGCGAAGGAGAAGCCAAAGCCATCTTCGCCGATGCGGTTTTCTTTCGGCACTTTCACGTCGGTAAACATGAGCGAATGTGTGTCGGAGCCGCGGATGCCTAATTTATTCTCTTTCGGCCCAACAGCAAAGCCGTCCCATTCTCTTTCAACTATAAACGCGTTGATTCCTTTGTGCCGTTTTTCGGGAGCGCATTGGGCGATAACGAGGTAAATTGATGCGGAATTTCCGTTGGTTATCCAGTTCTTCGTGCCGTTGAGGAGGTAGTGGTCGCCCATATCAACGGCGGTAGTGCGCTGGGAAGTAGCGTCCGAGCCGGCTTCGGGCTCTGATAGGCAGAAAGCACCGATCTTCTCGCCCACGGCCAAAGGCTTCAGGTATTTTTCTTTCTGTTCTTCGCTACCGTACTTTTCAATCCCAAAACAAACCAGCGAGTTATTAACCGACATCACCACAGAAGCAGAGGCATCCACCTTGGAAAGTTCCTCCATCGCCAGGACATAAGAAACGGCATCAAGGCCTGCACCGTTGTATTTCGGATCAACCATCATCCCCAAAAAACCCATCTCGCCCATCATCTTCACCTGCTCTGCGGGAAATTTCTGGTGTTCGTCGCGTTCTATTACTCCAGGCTTCAACTCGTTCTGTGCAAAGTCGCGGGCTGCCTGTTGAATTAGTAAATGTTCTTCGGTTAGTTTAAAATGCATCTCAGGGTTTATAGACAAACATATGCATTAATCCGCAAATTGCTATGCATGCATAGCACCTGCTGGCTAACTATTTTTAATCTTGTTCTCTATAGCTGTTGTAGAATAACCAGAAATGTATTCAACGGTTTTCACTTCTCCACCTCTGGCTAAAACAACATCCGCACCCACAATCTGGTCGATGGAATAATCAGCACCTTTAACCAAAACATCTGGTTCTATCGAGCTGATAAGATTCAGTGGCGTACTTTCGTCAAAGAGCACAACGGCGCTCACAAAGGATAGGGAAGCAATGATGTGGGATCTTGATTTTTGGTCTGTGATAGGCCTGTTTGGGCCTTTAAGGGCAGAGGTTGAGGCATCAGAGTTTAAGCCGATAATTAGCTTTTCGCCCATGTCGGCAGCTTTGGCGAGGTAATCTATATGGCCTAAGTGCAAAAGATCAAAACATCCGTTTGTAAAAACGATCTTCTTCCCCAAAAATCGCCAGATATGAACAATCGGAGTGAGTTTTTCAAGGGTGAGTATCTTGTTTTCTATTAGATCGAGCTTGGTTTGATGCATTATTGTAGGATTATATTGTCAATAAGCCTGGTATTGCCAACCCTTGCAGCCAACAAAGCAATGACATGTTTGCTGGTTTTTTCATTAACTACGTCCAGAGTATCCGCATCGCAGATCTGGAAATAATCAAGTTCTACTCCTTCGCTTCTATTAAGCATTTCTAAAGCCGATTTATTTAGCTCTGCAATGCTGCGGTTTTCAAAATTCTGTTGAACAAACAATAGGGTTTTCGACAGAGCGAGTGCCTGTTGATGTTCGGCGGGCGAGAGGTGGACATTTCGGGAGCTCATGGCGAGCCCATCGCTTTCGCGGATGATAGGGCACATAACGAGCTCAACAGGAAGATGCAACTGCTTCACCATCGAATCTATGATTTTGAATTGCTGGAAGTCTTTTTGTCCGAAAAATGCTTTGTCCGGCTGCACCGCATCAAACAGCTTTTTAACTATTTGAGTCACTCCCTGATAATGACCGGGTCGGAAGCGGCCTTCGAGCAGGTATTCGAGCCTCCCCAAGTCAATGTGCCACTGCTCGCCGGAAGCATACATCTCGCTCACTTCAGGCATAAACAGCACATCGCAAAGCGGGGTGAGTTTCTCGATATCGTTCTCGATTGGTCGTGGATATCTTTCAAGATCGGTCGGATCATTAAACTGCGTGGGATTAACGAATATACTGCAGACAACGATGTCGGTGTGTTTTCTGGCTTCATTAACAAGAGACAAATGCCCGTTGTGCAGAGCGCCCATCGTTGGTACAAGCCCAATCAGCTTGTCGGCATCGCGGAAAGCACTCAGGCGGGAAGCAAGCTGAGCCCGCGTTTTTAGAATCTCCACTATAAAGGTTTAAACCGCCAAAAGTGGGCAATTGCCTATATAAATGCAATAGCACTTGCAGAATTCGTTGATATGTGTTAAATAATGCCTATATTTGCATTCCGAATTTTCTTTTCTTAAACTAAAAAAACATTATTGGAGATGGCAAAAACGAAGTTATTGTTTATTACCCACGAGATGTCGCCTTTCCTCGAGCTTACCAAAATTTCAGAAATTACCCGCCAGCTTCCTCAGGCCATGCAAGACAAAGGATACGAAATCCGCATCCTGATGCCTCGTTTTGGCAACATCAACGAGCGCCGTAACCGCTTGCACGAAGTTATCCGTCTTTCGGGAATGAACATAATTATCGATGAAAATGATAATCCGTTGATCATCAAAGTAGCTTCTATACCTTCGGCACGTATGCAGGTGTATTTCCTCGACAATGACGAGTATTTCCAACGCAAGTATGTGTTCAGGGATAATAATAACAAGTTTTATGCAGATAATGATGAACGCCTGATCTTCTTCTGCAAAGGAGCATTGGAAACCGTTAAGAAATTAGGATGGGCTCCTGATGTTGTTCATTGTCATGGATGGATGAGTGCATTAGTGCCAACTTATCTTAAAACTATCTACAAAGACGATCCGACTTTCAAAAACTCCAAAATAGTTTACTCGTTGTATAACGATGATTTTGAAGAATTTCTTAATCCTGAATTTGCACGCAAAGCTGTGCTGAATGGGATGAAGCCAGAACAAACTGAGATGTTTGCTTCCGGAACTTGCGAGTCTTTACACCGTGGTGCGATAAGCCATTCTGATGCCGTTGTTTTAGGAAGTGCTGATATTGACGCAGGTTTGTTAAATTATGTTAAAACAGCTCAAAAACCGGCTTTAGAATTTGAAGCGTCTACCGATTACGAAAATTATTACAACCTTTACGAAGAAATTGCAAACGAAGAATTCGTTTCTATAGCTTAACAAGGAAATACTTTTATGAAATATATTAAACAAGACTTATTGACTCTGTTAATAAGTCTTTTTGTTTTAAGTGCCTGCAATAAGAATGATCAATTAGGGCTTGATGTTTCTTCGGAAGATCAAATAGAGCTCAAGCTTATTGATACTGCTACCATACGTACAACAACTGTAAAAGAAGATACTGTTATTACTTCTGGCTTAAGTCAGCACCCACTCGGCCTGTTACGTGACCCACTAATTGGAGATACAGAATCAAAGCTGGCGATGGCTCTTAATCTGCCCGGAAGCAACACGTATACATTCGGCACCTCTCCCGTTCTGGATTCTGCCGTTTTGGTATTGAAATATGGCGATGAGTTCTACGGAGACTCTGTTAACAGCCACTACACGGTTGAAGTGAGACAACTCGCTGAGAAATACAACACTCTTAACAGTTACTCTAATCAAAAAACCTGGTCCGCTAATGCCGCCGTTATCGGAAGCAAAAGCCTAACCAAATTTGCCATTCACGATAGCGTAAAAGTTACGCAGATAGTAAAAGGCAAAGGCGATGTAATTAAAAACACTGCACCACATCTGCGTATCCCCATCAGCAATGCTTTTGTAAATTCAAATTTTATTAACGCGGCCAGTTCTGATCTTGCTAATACAACCGCTTTCCAGAAATTTATCAAGGGGTTATACCTCACGGTGAAAACGCAGGCGGGAGAAAGAGGAGGTATCGCATTCTTCAACCTTGCGCAGGCAGATAGCAGCAGGCTTGAAATTTATTACCGAAATGTAAGCACAACAATCGATACAAACGTTGCTAAGTTCGGTGTTACCAATGCCACTACAGCTGCAAATATCACACATACGTACACTACTGCCGTGCAAACTCAGCTGAGCAATCCGTCGCAACAGTTTAGTACAGTTTATGCGCAGCCAATGGCAGGGTTACGCACCAAGGTGATTTTCCCGTATTTGAACAAACTGAAGGAACTTGCCAACATCACTGTAAACAAAGCTCAGCTGATCGTTCAGATTGAAGGCGGAACTGATGCAGCTCTTCCAGCCGCACCCCGGCTTACCTTATACAGAACGGATATTGCTGGCCAGCGCAGAGAGCTTCCTGATCGTGATCTGGCTCAGGTTCAGGGAACTTATGGTGATCAACGGTATCTTACTCCGGCAGCGTTTGGCGGCTTTTATGATGCAACTAAGAAGCAGTATGTCTTTACAATCACTTCTTATATTCAGGATCTTCTGAGCGGCAGGTCTGTTCAGTATGCAACATACCTTTCTCCGCTAAAGAGTACTGTTTCGAGCAGTCAGAACGATCCTTCGGATATCATGCCTTCTGCAACAACAGCCGCACGGTCTGTTTTAGGTGGCGGCAGCGGCACATATAAAATGAAGCTAAACATCATTTACACTAAACTAAAGTAATTGCCGGTTGTTCCCAATCAGTTGTTTTAACGTAGATTGGCAACCTAAAAAATTACTTTATGTGTGGAATTGTTGGTTACATCGGAAATAGAAAAGCCTGGGATGTTGTTATAAAAGGCTTACACCGGCTTGAGTATCGCGGATACGACAGTGCAGGTGTAGCATTGTTGGATAACGGCAACTTAAATATTTATAAGAAAGCGGGTAAGGTAAGCACGCTTGAAGAGTTTGCTGCCGATAAAGACCTTTCCGGCACACTCGGCATGGGTCACACCCGCTGGGCCACTCACGGCGCCCCCTCCGACCGAAATTCCCACCCACACACATCCGGCGACGGCAAGCTTGCTATAATCCACAACGGGATTATTGAAAATTACGGTGCTTTGAAAGAAGCGCTCGTTTCCAGTGGCCACACTTTTCAAAGCGATACTGACACAGAAGTTCTTATTCACTTCATTGAAGAGATTAAAAATCAGGAAAAAGTAAGTTTACGTGAGGCAGTACGGATTGCCTTAAATCGGGTTGTGGGCGCATACGCGATTGTTGTGATGAGCCAGGATGAGCCCGATCAGCTGATTGCCGCCCGAAAGGGCAGCCCGCTGGTAATTGGTATTGGTGAGAAGGAATATTTCATCGCTTCGGATGCATCACCAATAGTAGAATACACCAAGAACGTAGTCTATTTAAAAGATAGCGAGATTGCCTTCCTGAGCCGCGAAGATATGCTCATCAAGCATATCGACAATACGGTACAAACTCCATACATACAGGAGCTGGAGATAAAGCTCGACATGTTGGAAAAGGGCGGCTACGACCACTTCATGCTCAAGGAGATCAATGAGCAGCCGCGTTCCATCAAAGACTCTATGCGTGGGAGGATTTACCCGACAGAAGGGAAGGTGCAGCTTGGCGGTATCAAAGAATACGCCGAGAAGCTTAAGAATATAGATCGGATTATCATCGTCGCCTGTGGAACATCCTGGCACGCGGGGCTGGTAGGCGAATATTTGCTTGAAGAATACTCCCGTGTCCCTGTAGAGGTTGAATATGCATCCGAATTCAGGTACAGAAACCCGATAATTTCCGAACGCGATGTGGTGATTGCCATTTCGCAATCCGGCGAAACCGCCGATACTATGGCAGCCATTACTTTGGCTAAGGAGAAAGGAGCTACCATCTTTGGAATTTGTAACGTTGTAGGATCCTCCATTCCACGTATTTCACATGCCGGGATTTACACCCACGCCGGCCCGGAAATTGGGGTTGCTTCAACAAAAGCGTTCACTGCTCAGGTAACCGCTCTGACGTTGCTGGCCTTTTATATGGCTCAGCTTCGTGGAAAAGTAACTCAATCTGAGCTAATAAATCTGTTAACTGAACTTGACGAAATTCCGGCTTTGGTTACCAAAACGCTTAAGACCAACGACAAGATCAAAGCCATTGCTGAGACGATTAAGGACTCACGTAATTGTCTGTTTTTAGGTCGGGGAAGCGGTTTCCCGGTTGCGCTGGAGGGTGCGTTGAAGCTGAAAGAGATTTCATACATCCACGCAGAAGGTTATCCTGCGGCAGAAATGAAGCACGGGCCAATCGCTTTGATCGATGCAGAAATGCCGGTAATTTTTATCGCGACTAAAAACTCATCTTACGAAAAGGTAATCAGCAATATCCAGGAAGTGAAATCACGAAGCGGGATTGTGGTGGCGATTGTAACGGAAGGTGATAAGGAAGTTGCTAAGATGGCGGATTACGTAATCGAAATCCCGGATTCAAGCGAAGCTTTCCTGCCGCTTTTAGCGACTATTCCACTACAGCTTCTTTCTTACCATATCGCTGTTATGCGAGGTTGCAATGTTGACCAGCCCCGTAATCTTGCTAAGTCGGTAACGGTTGAGTAATGCTGCGCAGCAGCTGCTAAGAACATGACTTTAGTTCAGCTTGAATATGTGGTCGCGGTGGACACGTACCGCAGCTTTGTGATAGCAGCGGAGAAGTGTTTCGTCACGCAACCAACGCTCAGCATGCAAATCCAAAAGCTGGAGGAAACATTGGGTGTAAAGCTTTTTGACCGTAGCCGTCAGCCTGTGACACCTACCGAAATTGGCGTCAGGGTTATTGAGCATGCACGAAAAACTTTAGCCGCGAGCCTGGAAATAAAAGAGATTGTAAGCGGACATACCGGTGAAATCAAAGGGGATTTGAAGCTGGGCGTTATCCCGACTATTGCTCCATATCTTTTGCCGAAGGTGATCCCGGCTTTCATGGAAAAGTACCCTAAACTTCAATTGCAGGTTTGGGAACTAACCACCGACCAGATCGTTGCTCAGCTAAAAACAGGCCAGCTTGATTGCGGCTTGCTATCGACGCCGCTTGAAGATCACAACATCGCAGAAATGCCGCTCTTCTATGAAAACTTTGTAGCGTATGCTGCGGAGGGAAATGCTTTGCTCAAAAGTAAAACGCTGTCAGCAGCAGACATTGACGTGAACGAGCTGTGGCTTTTAAACGAAGGTCATTGTATGCGCAATCAGGTGATGAATATCTGCCAGCAAAAAAGATCAGGGCACCAGGCCCGAAATTTTGAATACAATACCGGCAGTGTAGAAACCCTGAAGAGAATGGTAGATGTGAATAACGGTTTTACAATACTGCCGGCGCTAAGCCTTGAAGATTTCACCCCCGCACAGCTTGAGCGAGTACGGTATTTCAAATCTCCCGAACCGGCACGCGAAATCAGCGTTGTTACCCATCGAAGCTATGTGAAGCGCAATGCTATTGAAGCGCTGAAAAACCAGGTTCTTGAAGTTGTTCCGAAGAAGATGCGAAACAACAACAAGAAAGCAGTAATGGAAATCTATTCCGCTTAGCCGCGGCCTCTGAACTTGGAGATAAGCCAAAATACCAAAGCCACAACAATTATTATCCCGATAATAGCAGTGTAAGCTCCTGCTTTAAAAATATCGCCTGCTAACTCGCAACCGCTAAATAGTGTTACTGCAAAAAGGGCAATAAAGCCGAAAATTCTCTTGTCCATATTCTTTAAATAAAAAATGTAGTGTACTTTATCAATACACTACATTTCAACAAAAAGTTTTATAGAGGCTTATTTCCTTGCTTTCTGGTATCTGTCAGCAACTGCATCCCAGTTGATCACATTCCAGATAGCTTCAAGATATGCCGGGCGCTTGTTTTGATATTTCAGGTAATAAGCATGTTCCCAAACATCAATTCCTAAGATCGGGGTGCCTTTTACTTCTGCAACATCCATCAGCGGATTATCCTGGTTTGGTGTGGAGGAAACTTGAAGTTTGCCATCTGCGCCAACAATTAGCCACGCCCAGCCTGAACCGAAACGAGTAGCTCCCGCTTCAGAAACTTTCTTTTTAAGTTCATCAACAGAGCCGAAAGCTTCGTTAATTGCTGATGCCAGCTCGCCGCTTGGCTGACCGCCGCCATTTGGCGAAAGGATGGACCAAAACAGGCTATGGTTAAAATGTCCGCCACCATTGTTCCTTACCGCCGCCGGATATTTTGATATATTCTGGATGATATCTTCAATTTTCAAATTCTCCGCTTCAGTGCCTGCGATAGCTTTATTCAAGTTATCTACATAAGCCTGATGGTGCTTGCCATGGTGGATTTCCATTGTAAGCTTGTCAATGTGCGGTTCGAGTGCGTCGGTTGCGTAAGGCAACGCTGGTAATTCAAATGCCATTATAGTAAATTTTAAGGTGAACAATTAAACGTCGCAAATATAACCCCTGCACTAAAAGAATGTTGACATAATAGTTAAGTTCTTTTCCGCTTAAAGAATTCTTTTACAATAATGCTACATTCATTTTCTTTAATGCCGCCAACGATCTCAGTTTTGGGATGAGTGATTTTTTGATTAATGCGCATAAAGCCACGCTGCGGATCATGGGCGCCAAAAACAATCCGGCTGATCTGGCACCAGAACGAAGCTCCCGCACACATGATGCACGGTTCCATAGTTACATACAAAGTACATCCCTGCAGATATTTCCCGCCCAGGTGATTGGTTGCCGCGGTGAAGGCCTGCATCTCGGCATGTGCCGTTACATCATTAAGTCTTTCGGTAAGGTTGTGGCCGCGACCGATGATCCTGCCGTTGCACACAATCACCGCCCCGATAGGCACCTCATCATTCGACAGCGCAAGTTTGGCTTCCTTCAGCGCTTCGTTCATAAAGAACTCATCAGGAGCCATGCTATTTTCCTCAGAGAAGCTGATGTATCTCATGTTAGATTAATTTAGATCCGTTTGGTACAGGCTTGTCAACTGCTGCAAGAACAATATCGCCGGTCGCATCAGCAAAGCCGGTAACCAGAAACTCAGACATGAACTTGCCGATCTGCTTTGAAGGAAGTTCACCACGCCTATGATCTGCTTTTGAATAAGTTCCTCTTTCGAATACTGTTTCGTTATTTGTGCGCTGCTCCACTTCAGGCCAAACTCGCCAAAATCAACCTTAAGTTTGTAAGCAGGCTTTCTGGCTTCAGGGAAATCTAAAACCTCCAGAATGGTGCCGACACGCAGCTCCACTTTCTCAAAGTCTTGCCAGCTAATTTCAGAACTTAACATTCAGCGAAAGTAAAAAATTGCGGCCAGCCTGCGGATAGTAGAAGTTTTCGGTTGTGTATTGGCCCCCATACAGATAACTGAAAGTGTAGCCATTGGTTTCATAGCGTTCTCCGAAAATATTGTTTATAAGCAAGCCTACGCCGATATCTTTGATACTGTTTAAGTGAAAGTTGTGCTGCAGGCGAAGATCGTTCACGAAGAACGCGTCAATGCTGCGGGCACTGTTGGATGTGTTGTCTAGAAACTGCCGGCTCACGTATTTGCTGATGAATGCGATTTCTGAATTTGAAAACGGCACATATGCAAGCTCGCTGGAGCCGACAAATGATGGCGAAAAGGCAATTACCGGCTTTGTGAAAGTGGTTGCGAGTTGGCCACCCTTGTCATAATCATCATCATAAGAAGTGAAGTTCCTGATGCGGTTACGGCTGAGCGCTGCCGTTGCTGCCCACGATAGATTATTTGCCAGCTTCACCTGCCCATCTAATTCAAGCCCGAGCCTGTTACTCTCAGGCACATTTTGGCGGATATATTCGCCCACATCATTGATCTTTCCTGTAGAGATCAACTGATCTTTGTAAAACATCCCGAATCCATTTATCCCAAGCCTAAAGTTGGTTCCGCTTGTGCGATATCCCGTCTCAATGTCCTTCAGGTTTTCAGGACGTGGCGATGATCCTCCGTTTGAATTGATGTAGTCATCCCGGTTCGGTTCTTTGTTTGCTATAGCAAATGAGGCGTACAGGTTATTCCTTTCATCTAATTGATAGCTTATCCCAACTTTAGGATTGAAAAAACTAAGGTCATCCGAGTTGTTTAGCGGCAACCTGTTCTTATCTGTTCCGCTGATCTGATAACCAACGTTCCGATACTGCAAATCTGCAAATGCCGTCGCTTTTCCGAAGGAATAAGAAGCTTTTCCATACACGTTGAAATCGTTTTTGAACCCGTCGCCATCGTAATAATGTTGTTCGTTATTCCCGTTTGAAGCGTATTGCGCCCAGATAACCTGACCGAAATGGTTCCCTTTATACTCGTTGTATGCGCCGCCCAATGTGAGATTCAGAACTGAGCTCGGCGTGTAAGCCAAAGAATACGTAGCACCATAAAAGTCGTTATCAAGCCAACGGCGGCGGATCAGGTCTGTCTTCGAAATAGTAGTTGAGCCAACAACAACCGGGTTCAAACCGTACGAAGAAAGTTTTGCACCAGCTTTATATTCCTCATAATATCCATAGCCGTGGGTGTAGTGTAGGGCAGAGTTCCACGAAAGCTTCGGATTGAAAGAATGTGAGTAAAGTAGCTGATAGTGATCCTGCGTGTAATTGTCGGTTTGATCCGGGTACGTAAACTCATTAAATGTGCGGTCGTTTTCTAGTTTCGCTTCCGGGATGCCGTTCCACGCCTGGTACGTCTTCTCACTGCCCGAAAATAGATTTGCCCTTAACAAATCTTTTTTGCCGTAATAAGCACCGCTCAGAAAGTATGACGTCAGTTTTGATGCAGCCCGGTCAATGTAGCCGTCCGACTGAATCCTCGACAGTCTACCATCCACAGTAAATTTGTCCCTGATCATGCCTGTTCCGAAGTTCAGCGTGTTGCGCCAGGTATCGAAAGAGCCAAAGGTATTGCTCAGCTCTGCATAAGCAGAATCGCGGCGGGTGTTGGTTTGGATGTTGATACTTCCGCCGAACGCTCCGGCACCGTTTGTAGAAGTTCCAACTCCACGCTGAACCTGAATGTTGTCAACCGAAGAAGCAATATCCGGAATATCCACAAAGTAAGTTCCCTGGCTTTCTGTGTCGTTATATGGGATGCCGTTGATGGTTACGTTTATCCTTGTTGGGTCGCTTCCGCGGATGCGAATGCCTGTATAGCCAATGCCTGCGCCCGCATCCGAAGTGATTACCACCGAAGGTGTGAGGTTGAGCAGGTAAGGCAGATCACGGCCTTGATTGTTCTTTTCGATATCCTCTTTGCTCAGGTTGGTGTAGGTGGTTGCAGAGTTGACAGAAGCACGTGTTGCGCTCACCAGTACTTCATCAGGAACGTAACTGGCTTGCTCAACTTGGAGGTTGAGCGTTTGGTTTTGCGTAAGGCGGAGGGGCTGTTCGATTGCTTTGTAACCCACAAAACTTGCCCGAAGCTCATAGCTTCCCTGCTTTAAATTCCTGAACAGAAACTCGCCATTGGCGCTGGTTTGTGCGGTAGCCTGCCCGATGCTGACTGTGGCTCCAGCTAATGGAAGCCCGGTGGATTTGTCTGTAATTTTACCATCTAAGATGAATTGAGCCGATGCCAGCACAGGCAACAGCAGTGCCATGACGGCAGAACAGAAGATTTTTTTCACTGAATTGTTTATTGTAGTTAAAAAATCTGCATGCGGGGAACGTGCAGTTCCGTTTAACTTTACCTCCCTACGCCGGCATTATCCGGATCAGGTGCTGGTAAGGTTGAAGGTGAGAGGCGTAAGGTTGAGGGGCACGTGCACCTTTCACCTTTGAGCATAAACCTTTCAACCTTACCATGGGTATATTCTCAGCCTGTTTTTGTGTTTGCAAGAAACAAGGCACCCCTGTTGATGGCACAAAAGTAAGTTTTATTTCGGATTGGGTGCAAGGAACAATATTGCAATGCTGTATTTATACTATCTTCAACAAGGAAACCAGTTAAAATGAACCTTGTAAGCCGCAGAACACTCTCTTTTGCATTAGCAGGAATTTTATTCTTTGTAGCGTTGCTGTTTAATCCTCTGGGTTTATCCCCTAACGGAGCCAAGGTGCTTTCGGTGGCAGTTTTGATGATTACCCTGTGGGTGACTGAAGCTTTGTCTATGCCGGTAGTGGCTTTATTTCCTCTGGTCTTATTTCCATTGTTGGGCATTTGTAAGTTAGACGAGGCCGCTGCTCCTTACGCTAATCCGATTATTTTCCTTTTCATGGGGGGATTTCTGATCGGGCTTGCCATAGAGAAATGGAATTTGCATAAACGGATTGCACTGAATATCGTTCAATTTACCGGCACAAGCGGCAACGGAATTATTCTCGGCTTCATCCTCGCGACAGGCTTTTTGAGCATGTGGCTGAGCAACACGGCTACCACGATGATGATGTATCCGATCGCGATGAGCGTAATTACAGTAATTGAAGCTAATCACAAAAGCGAAGGCAATTTCAAGCACCTGGCAATTTGCCTGCTGTTGTCCATCGCATACGCCAGCAATTTCGGGGGCATCGCCACCATCATCGGAACGCCGCCAAACGTGGCATTCGTCGCTTTTCTTGAAAAAAAATATCATTACACTTTTCAGTTCTCCGACTGGTTGATGCTGTGCATGCCGCTGTCTCTATTGCTGATGTTCGTCCTATACTGGTGCATGACGATGTGGCTTTATCCCAATAAAATTAAGAAAGATGCTGCTACTGCCGATCTGATCCGAAACGAACTGCAGGGCTTAGGCAGGCTTTCTGCACCCGAAAAAGGAGTGCTATTCGTCTTCGTCCTCACTGCATTTTTATGGATAACAAAAGATATTTTGAACAAGCAAGAAACTTTGATCAAACTTGATGACAGCATGATTGCAATGGCGGGCGCAATATTGTTATTCATTATCCCCAGCCGCCAGGCTGAGGATAAGAGCGCTCAATTGCTTGAATGGCCGGACACCAGGAATATGGCTTGGGGGATTTTGCTGCTGTTTGGCGGTGGGATTAGCCTGGCTAATCAGCTTGAAAAAGCCGGACTGATTCAACTAATGGGGAACTTTATAGCGCAGTATGCCGGGAGTAATTTGTTCCTGCTGATCTTTGCGGTTTCGCTGGTCTCGATCTTTATAAGCGAGGTGATGAGCAATGTTGCACAGGTAATAGTTTTTGCCCCCGTGGCTGCGGGAATGGCCGATGCTCTTCATATCAACCCAATTCTATTAGGCATACCCATGGCTTTGGGAGCATCATGCGCTGGTATGCTACCGATGGGAACGCCGCCAAACGCAATTGTATTCGCAAGCGGTCGACTGCGGCTGAACGACATGGTCAAGACGGGCTTTGTAATGAACATCATATCCACCATATTAATAACTTTGTTCAGCTATTACTTAATTCCTATTCTTGTCGAGGCGATAAACTAGGATTTGAGGGGCTCAGGCACGGGCTTCTCAAAAGTCCATTTTTCCTGTACCAGCCCAGCAAAAGTTTGATCATCAGGTTATATCTCCTTAAGCCTTCCGGCTGATTATTGGCTTTCAGATATTTGTCGAAGAACAATCCGGTGGCTGAGCTAATCTGCCCTTGATATTTCATCCAATATTGCTGATCAATGCGGTAGTCGTGCATGGCCATTGGAGATATGCGATTTCGAAATGTGTTGTATGTCACTGAATCAAGCCGCCTTAGCGAATTGAGGCATTCCGCTGCGCCGAGGTAATAGGATGAGTATCTCAGCAGCTTGTCCTTGGAAGAAATCCCGATCACAAATCCTGCAAAGTTTGCTTCATCCTCCGCTGCAAAGCCCATCTGATGCGCCATCTCGTGGCAGGCGGTGAATGGCTTCAAAAAAACTGGCATCTTGTAGTTCAACTGCGCTTCGGCGGTAAGCGGATTATAATAGCCGGATGTGCCGGTGTAATTCATCAAAGCCGAAAAAAGAGATTTCTTAATTTCAGGATAATAGCTTGCAAAGCCCTCCGCTCTGAACGCACGAACCGTTTGCGCCGAGGTTTGCATAATCTTCGAGTCGCTTCTCTGAAAGTCTGATGTGCTCAGTCCTGCTCTCAAAGAGTTCGCACTGTCTATCATTATGGAAGTAAGTTCAGTTAGAGCGCTATCGGAGTAGCAGGTATCAGTCAGGTGCAGGCGTTTTGCCGCCGGAGCCCGGAAGTAATTCATCCCCCAGAAAATGTAAAACAGCAGGATGAAAAACTCTAAGCCAATTAAGCCCTTCAGCAACAATCGGGCGGCAGCCTTGCCTTGACCGGAGAACACGTATCCCACCAGCTTTACCGCAACTATTATTGCTAATACGATGATTGCGGCATAAACAATATCCCCAACGCTGAACGGGAAAATGCCATAAAACCACTGAAGAGCTGTGGCGATGTAAGGATGCAAGCCTTGAGCGTAATATTTTTCTACGAAATCCGGGAAGTTCTGGAGTGAGAAAATGGCAATAATAAGCAGCGCAAGGGCGGCAGCGAGGATCAGCTTATTGCGGGAGCGTTTGGAAACCGGCATCAGTGCAGATCGCTGTTAAATTTCCAGATAGTTTCGGGCGTAAGGCAAAGGTCAAGTGGGATATCATGACCGTCAGTTCCTGTAATTTTCGGCTCTGGACCGAAAAAGGAAAGCCCAACTTTTAAGGCGTCCTCTCGGCACTCCGCCAAAAATCGATCATAAAAACCTTTGCCATAACCCAGGCGGTTCCCCTGCATATCGTAAGCGAGCAGTGGAATAATGACCATGTCAAGGTCCTCAGCCTTCACTTCTTTTCCCCAAACTGGTTCTGTGATTCCCCAGCTGTTTACTGCAAACTCTGTTTCTTCATCCCAAAGAATATGTTGAAGTGAGTGACTTGTTAAGTCGCTTTTTGACAGCACAAGTTTTATATCAGGCTTGTTCGTTCGCAGCCATTCCGCGATTTTCAGCGAATCAACCTCGTTCTTTCCTGCTATCGGATAAAAAAGATGGATATACTCCACGCTACTAAAGCTCAGAAACGAGAACTGTTGCGAAATGCGGTCGCTCAGCTCTCCCAATTTATCTGCGTTTAAGCTCCTCCGCTTTTCTAAGTAGATTTTTCTAAGGGATTGTTTATCCATGTGTGGGCAAAGTAGCGGCCCTAAGATAGGGATTGAAAGGGTTTGATAGGATTATCGATGCGTGTATAAAACAGCTGTAAGCTATAGGTCAGCTTTGTTCGTCGTTTCTCATGCTAAAAATCCAAACGATGTAATCTAAAGTTTGTTGATTGCTATTGAACAGCGCCAACTATGAAATATTTGAACAAGAAAGCATTAAAGCAAGATTGGAAAATTCTCTCCGCCAGCTTTACAGGATTTAACGATGACCGGGGGCTCAAACTCAGCGCATCGCTGGCATATTACACTGTATTTTCCATTGCGCCCCTTCTCATTATGATGATTTCAATGGCCAGCTTTTTCGCGGGCGCTGAGGCTGTTCAAGGCAAGGTTTTTTCAGAAATCAATGGTTTTGTGGGCAATGACGCAGCTAAACAAATTCAGGAGATTATTAAAAATGCTAGCTTAAAGCCAGATACAAAATGGTGGGGACTAGTTGCAGGCGTAATTACGCTGTTTATTGGTGCCACTACTGTGTTTTTGGAAATTCAGGATTCCATCAACATGATCTGGCGTGTGCGTGCAAAGCCCAAACGCGGCTGGCTGCAAATGATCAAGAATCGTTTCCTGTCGTTTTCACTGATCATAAGCCTTGGGTTTTTATCGTTGGTTTCGTTGCTGATCAGTGGGCTGGTAAGTGCCCTGCGGGATTATTTAGTCCGGCACTTCCCTGATGTAACCGTAGTATTGATCGATGCTATAAACTTTGTGATCACCTTCTTGGTGATAGCATTTTTATTCGGTATAATATTTAAGTTTTTGCCCGATGTAAAAATAAAGTGGAAAGATGTCCGCATCGGTGCCCTTTTTACAGCAGTACTGTTTATTATCGGTAAATACCTGATCGGGCTTTATATTGAAACCACAGGCACTGCCTCTACCTACGGGGCGGCTGGGTCTATAGTAGTGATCCTCGTGTGGATTTACTATACTTCCGCTATTTTATACTTCGGTGCCGAGTTTACCCAGGTGTATACTGAATACACTTGCGGCGTAATTGAACCTGCGGACTATGCGGTACACGTTGAACAAGTTGAAAAGGAGCGTAAGGTAAGCGAGTTGCCTCCTCAAAATCCCGAACTGGCTAACCAGTCCGGGAACTCTGATTAAAATTTATAACTCAAGGTGGTGATAAACTGCCTTGGCGGGATAGGGTTTACGCTATAGTTTTCATGAACGTAATAATTGAGCGTATTGGTGATGTTTGATAATTTGCCGAGTACAGTAAACTTGCCGAAAGCATATCCGGCACTTACATCAACAGTAGTAAATCCGCTTACCGGAATAAGCCTGTTGTATTTCTGAGATTGCCCAACCGTGTTGTTCCAGCCCGCGTTACGTTCGCCTGTGTAAACGGCTGATGCGCCGAGCTTAAGCCCTTTCAACTTGCTTGACGGAACAGTGTAAAAAAGAGCGGCGTTAGCCGTGTGAGCCGGATTATTAACCAGCCGCTCTCCCACTATGTAACTGCCTGTGCCGCCAGGAGTTTGGGTGTAACGCATAAAGTTATAGCTATATCCGGCAAGAAAATTCAGGCCTTTCGCAATATTGCCCGTTATATCTGTTTCAATTCCGTCGCTGGTTGTTTGCCCGGAAAATTCTTTTACCTGCGAATCTGTGTTGTCTCCGCCATTACGGTCGTATGGTGCCTGTAAAGCTAAATCGTTATTGATAATACGATAAGCTGTTACATTAACTGAAAGCTTCCCAGCAAGAAAATCTCGCTTCACTCCCGCCTCGTATTGATCAATCAAAGACGGTTTTAAATTAGCATCGTAAATATCGCGTCCTCTGTTTTCGCTAAAATTATTTGAATAACTTACAAACAATGAAGTTCGGTTATTCGGTTGGAAGACCAATCCGAGGCGTGGAGAGAAAGCCTTGTCGACTTTAGTTTTTGTTGTATTAGCAATCCTTTCGTCTGTAACGGCATCAAAGGTTTTTGCTAGAGCGGCTTTCTGATACGACCATCTTAATCCAGCTAAAACTTTCAGTTTCGGAGAGAGGCTCACCAAATCCTGAACGTAGTATCCTAACCTGTAAGTGGGAGCTTCTGAGCGGCTCACCGGGGTGGTTGCCGGCTCATCAGTGCGGGGTGTGTATTTGGTTTCGTCGAGGATGTTGATTTTGTCATAAGCACTTGCGAAACTAAAGGCATTTGAGATATTCATATATCTTTCAGCATCTGTGCCGACCAATACATTATGCTTAACTACACCGGTTGAAAATGCACCGGTTAAGTTCGCCTGTGCGGTGTAATAATCTTCTTCTGTTTTTGCCCGTGTAAGCGAGCGGCTCCAGTCGCCTTCGTCGTTTGCAGCAATACGTTCCGTAGAAAAGTAATTCCTGCCGTACTTTTGATAAGAACCAATCAGGGTGGCTTTCCAGGTGCTGTTAATCTTGTGATTTAAAGTTGCTGATGCCGTGCTTTGGCGGATTTTGGCATAAGCCCAGGGAGGGTTGAAGGACTGTGCTCTGTCGATGGCTTCGGGGATCTTATTGTCTATGGTACCAATTCCAAAATCGGGAGTGTAGTCATTTTTCAAATAGTCTCCCTGCACTAACAAGCTCGTTTTAGGATTGAATTTGAACAGCAACGAAGGATTGACATAAGTACGGGAAGAGTTTACGCCTTTTCGGTAGCTGTTTGCATTTTCGTAAGTGCTCACAATCCGGTAGGCCACTTTTTTATTAACCGGTCCATACAGATCGCCGATAGGTTTTATCAAACCATAACTGCCGGTCCTGAAAGAAACTTCACCGCCAAATTTGAATTGAGGTTCTTTAGTAACCATATTAATTACTGCACCTCCATCAACGTTACCATAAAGCAAAGCGGCGCTCCCTTTGAGTACTTCAACTTTCTCCAGGGTACTCGCTTCCGGGATAACCGCAGAGTTGGCACGGGAGCCGTTTTTCATAATATTGTTTGCCCCAAGTCTATAGCCGCGGGCAAAAAAGGTTTCAGAGTTTGCCCCCCGCGTATCCGCCAACGAAACTCCGCTGACATTTTTTATTACATCGCTTAAACGTTGAGCCTGCTGATTCTTAATTGTCTGATTGTTGATCACAACATAACTCTGCGGCAAATCCTTCACAGCTAATCCTGATTTTCCAATCAGTGTGGAGCGTTCATTTTCTGTAGCAGTTACTGTAACGCCGGCCAGTTTGGCTGTTTCCGGATGGAGTTCCAGATTCACTGTGTTCATTCCACGCGATACCTCGATAACAATTTCTTTCGCTGTAAAGCCAATATGGGTGGCCTTTAGTTTATAGGTGCCCGCCTTCTCAACCCGGACCATGAACAAGCCATCCTTTTCAGATATGGTAGATTTTCCATCGACCTTGACGGTTGCACCTGCTAAGGTTTGTCCTTCGGTAGTGATGATACCTTGTACATATATCTGTTGAGCATTCTGTGCCCTGATTGCTGTCGACGTTAAGAATAGAGTAAAGAAAAAAGTAAAAGTAAAAAGCCTTTCCATATTTATTTAGACTGTTTCTAAGTAGCGCAAAGATAGAAACGACTCTCTGTTTCACAAGAATTATTTAGAACAATTTTAAATAGAGGCAACTATTGTGTTGTTAAGCTCTCCCAAATACCTTAAATTGCCTTGATTATAGATCGACTGATGCTTAAGCGATTAAATATTTTTTTAGTGTTGTTGCTTGGGCTTACCTTATTGCTGCGGCATGAGCCTGCCTGTAGCCAGGCACTCTCTATGGGTAAAAGAAAGCGGGAGATGATAGAGTTTAAGAACATCAAGAATCTCATAATCATTCCTCTGTTTATAAATAACAAGGGGCCGTTCAATTTTGTGGTGGACACAGGCGTTGGCCTGTTCCTGATCACAGACCCTGCATTAAAAGATTCGGTAAACGCAGATATTTTGCGGAGTATTAAAATCAGTGGGTTTGGAGAGGGAGAGGAACTTACAGCCTATGTAACGCCAGCACTTAACATCTCAATCGGAAATAACATTACCGGAATTGTCCCGGCGGCTATCCTGACAAAGGATGCCTTCAATCTATCCAGCTATGCCGGAATTCCTATACACGGGTTAATTGGGTATGAGTTTTTCAGCAGCTTCATAGTGAGGATCAACTACTTCACCAATGTTTTAACAGCATACAGGCCAGAAGGGGGATACATCTTGAAAAAAGGATTTAGAGTACCGATCACGATTGAAGAACGTAAGCCCTACCTGGTTTCTGAAATAGCGATAAGTCCGGGCAAAAAGGCTAAATCAAAGCTGATTATCGATACCGGGGCTGGTCATCCGCTATCGCTGGAAACAGATGATGGCAAGCCGTTCAACATTGATGAAAAATATATTGCTGCAAACTTAGGTGTTGGGCTCGCCGGTAATATCAAGGGCTATTTAGGAAGGATTAACTCGCTTAAAATAGGCAGGTATGAGTTGAAAGATGTTATTTCGGCTTTCCCAAATTATGATGAAGCAGCCGGCAAGGCATTATCGGTTAATCGGAATGGAAACATCGGAAACAGCGTACTCAAGCATTTTAATGTTGTTTTTGATTACAGCCGAAAACTAATGTATTTGCGACCTTCGCTCAAGTATAACGAACCATTTGAACATGATATGTCGGGCATGGAGTTAGTAGCTGCCGGAAAGGAACTTGACCACATCATGATCGCACGTATTGAAAAAGGATCGGCTGCTGACGATGTGGGGCTTGAAGAAGGTGACGAGATAGTAGCGGTAAACTTCAAACCTGTCAAACAGATGAATCTTCAGGAAATGGATGAAGTGTTCCGCTCAAGGGATGGCCGAGGTATTGTGATTGAAGTATTGCCAAAAGGCGAGAAGAACACAGATCGTGTGATACTCACCCTCAAAAGAAGAATATAGTACTGCCACAAAAATCCGATTTGGCTGTTGAAACTTCAGGAAGCATGATATATTTGAAGCTTTCACCAAAAGAAAAGAAATGGGGCCAAAAGGGAAGCTTGTAATTATTGGGGGTGCTGTAGATTTAGGAACTTCCCTGAATTACAATGAGAATATAAGTCATCCTAATTATATAAAATTCTTTGAGCGAGGCATTTTAAGTCGGATCATCAATGAATCTGCCCAAGGGCTGAAGTCCGTGGTAGAGGTAATTACCACAGCATCCCAAATCCCGGATATTGTTGGCGCTGAATACATCAAATCCTTCAAACAGCTTCGGCTGGAAAATGTGCACACACTGGATATCAGGAGCCGTGAAGATGCAAATCGAAAAGATTTTATAGATCGGGTCAGCAAAGCGGATGTAGTTATGTTTACCGGTGGCGACCAGCTCCGCCTGAGCGCAATTTTTGGTGGAACTGAATTTCTGAAAGTGCTCAAGAGCCGCTATCAAGATGATAGCTTTCTGATTGCCGGAACTTCTGCGGGTGCGGCAGCAGCTTCTAACAATATGATCTATCGCGGCAGCAGCAGTGAAGCATTAATTAAAGGCGAAGTTCAAATTACCGCAGGCCTTGGCTTTATTAACGATGTGATTGTTGACACCCATTTCGTGCAGCGGGGCCGTATTGGTAGGCTCTTGTACGCAGTGGCCAGCAACCCGGGCATGCTCGGCATCGGCCTTGGCGAAGACGCGGGGCTCCTGCTTACCGAAGGCAATTCCATGGAAGCAATCGGCTCGGGGCTAACCATTTTGGTTGACGGACGGCACATCACCCAAACCAGCATTTATGATGTAGAGATTGGTGCGCCCGTATCCATCGATAATCTTACGCTGCATGTAATGTCAATTTCCGACAAATACGATCTGCAAAAACATAAACTTATCATCAGCAAGGCTGTTAAGGTGGAAGGAGAATCTTACCTGAACATTAAAGACTACGATTAGGTTCGGCTTATCTCCGCCAAATATTGCCGCCTTATGCCATCTAAACTCATAATCCACGGAGGATTTTTTAGCGAATCGGGAACTAATCACGAAATAAGGACCGCCAAGCAACAGGCCTTGAAAGACATTGCAACCAAAGCGCATGGTTTTCTTTTGAAACACACTGCGGTGGAAACGGTTGCCTACGCTGTTTCTCTGCTTGAATCGTGCGAGTTGTTCAATGCCGGGCTCGGTTCTCAGATCCAAAGCGACGGCAAAATTCGGATGAGCGCATCCCTGATGGACGGCCTTACGCAGAAATTCTCTGGCGTTATAAATATTGAAGATGTTGAACATCCCATCCACGTGGCGAAAAAGCTGATGGAGTTTGAAGATAGTGTGTTGGGCGGGCCTTGCGCAACTTCTTTTGCACGGGAACATGGTTTCGATTACTTCTACGCAGAAATCCCGCAGCGCCGAAAAGAATTTCAGGAGAAACTGGAAAAAACCCGGACAGGAACAGTGGGTTGCGTTGCATTGGACGGCGAGGGCCGTTTAGCGGCGGCTACTTCTACAGGTGGAAAAGGTTTTGAAATGCCCGGGCGAATAAGCGACTCTGCAACTGTTGCCGGCAATTACGCGAACAGGTTTGCGGCGGTTTCGTGTACGGGCGTGGGTGAGGACATCGTAAGCGGGGCTCTGGCTGCAAAAATAGTAACCCGGACCACAGACGGGCTATCACTTAGAGAGGCAATGGAAAGGTCTTTTGGTGAACTGAAGCCGTTCGATGGTTTCGCGGGAGCTATCGCGATCTCCGCTAATGGCGATATCTGGCACCAAGATTCGCACCCCTACATGGTCTGGGCTTCCTTTGATTCGGAAGTAAATGTTTTCGATTAAGCAAAAAAGTGTTCTGATTTGAGGGCACTTTCCTCCGGGAGAATCTGCTTGGGCTTTGTGTTTATCTTCTAAAAGCCATTTCTCTTCATTGGCAAAGCATTTGCACTTGCTTATGCAAGAACAATGGACATGAACAGATTCTCACTATATAACCTGATTTTCTTTTTCTTCGCTGCAACGGGATTTGCTTCGGCAGCAGCCGATCAAACTGATACCCTTGCTGCAACTGAACATACATACATCAAGCCTTTAAAATCTGACTACGCATTTGGCCTTGATGAAATTGCCAAATCTGCTGCCTTATACCGGGCGGTTGAAGAAGCGGCTTCGTTCAAAGCTATGGCTGATGCAGCATCTCAAAAATCTCTTTCGAAAGCCGCCGACAACTATTTAAAAGCACTTGTGAAACTGAAAAACTTTAGGTTCAGCAAGCAATACGCCGACATGGCTTTTAGCCTTTCTGAGGTTTACATGAAGCAGAAAAAATATGATGATGCTGCGAACTATCTGTTGAAGTGTTCAATAAGCTACGATACTATTGGGCTGAAGACAGTTGCGGGCAAAACTTACATTAAGTTGGCTACCATCAAGCTAAATCAGAAAAAATACAAAGAAGCTGAGGCACTTATCCTCAAAAAGGGCTATCCACTCTGCGGTCCTGCAGATAATCTTGCCTGCTACAATGTCCTTGCAAGGACTTACAAGGAACAAAACCGCTTTTCGGAAGCTAAATGGTACTACCTGCAAGCCAATAGCCTTTCCCGAAAGGTTCAGGATACAAGCAATATTATAAACTCTCTGACAGAATTGGGTCGGGTAAAAATGGCTATAAAAGAGTATTCGTTGGCGATGAAAGATTTGGATGAAGCAGAAGAACTGGCTCAGGCGGAAGCCTATGCAAAGCTCCTGCCGGAGATCAAGTCGGCACAGCAAGCTTTGCAAGCTAAAGCGCCAAAATTATTTGCTGCCAGAGTTGCCGCCGTCCGCGTTGAGGAGAAAAAATACGATGCGCCTTTGCAAGCTTCTTCGGTGCTCGCATCTAAATCATCCTCAGATAAATAGAAGATTTTTCGTAAATTTCGCCCCCCGCACAGTTTTGTCTCGGCATTTAGCCTTTGTGGGGATTGAACCTTGAGGCGATTTCTAGCAATCGTAATCTTATTATGCTCGTTTCAGGCGAGAGCTGCCCGATATCAGGATTCTGTTTCTGCGCCGGATAGCACCCTCATCAGAGCGGCTCTTACAAAAGCCAACGCCAGCGTTAAAAATGCGCAGCAGCAATTTCTCGCGGGTCATCCTGACAAGGCTTTTACTCATCTTAATTCAGCAGACGAGCTTTATAAAGAGGCTGGTAACAGCACAGGCCAAGCCTTTGTACACCAGCTTTTTGGTGATTACTATTTTTCAAATTACGTGTGGGATAAGGCACAGAACGACTATGAATTGGCTCTGAAGCTGGCGAACGAAAGTGATTACGAGTTAAAAGGAAACGTTTCTTCCCGTCTGGGGATGGCGTATATGCAACAGAAAAAAAATGAGAGCGCCGCTAAATATTTTTCTAATGCCATTGAGGTATTCGACAGTGCAGATCTGAATGCAAAATCAGCGAAAAACTATGTGAATCTCGCCAATGTGCGCAGGCTGCAACAACGTTTTTCAGATGCTGAATTTATGATAATAAGGCGTGCTTTGCCTCTTTATCGCTCGGCGGGCTATGTTCCGGGGCGCATTGGCTGTTTTGATGCGTTGGGTCACATTTATCACGATCAAAAGCGCTATTCAGAAGCAAAATGGTACTTTCTTCAGGCCAATACACTTGCCCGCACGTTAAAAGACACTGTTGCTATTGCTGAATCGCTAATCAATACCGGGCGTGTGAAGACGAGCATCTCAGATTATAAACTGGCTTTGAAAGATTTCCGTGAGGCTGAGCGACTGGCACAAAAACATAAGTACCTTAAGCAGTTGCGTGATGTAAATGATGCATTCGCGGAGCTTTATTCTAAGACAGGGAACAAGGATGCTTCCTTTGCTTCACTTCGCATGTATGGGCAACTCAAAGACTCTATGCATGCGCTTGAACAGGAAAAAATAGCAGTGGCAAAAAATGTCAAGCCTCTAATTATTGCGCCTAAGCCAGTAAAAAAGCGGGCGGTGATTCTGCCTAAACCACAGATTTCTTATATTTGGTTTTATTGTGCTGGGTTAGGTCTTTTGAGCCTTGTTCTTTTCTTTTATATCAGGAGCAGAAGGGCTTTGCAACAGATATAATTTTCTAAGCGGCAATTTTTTGCATACTATCCCGTTTCATGTTACTTTTGAATAACATCTTGTTTATGGGAAAAACGCTCTCGCTTCTTGCTGCATCGCTGCTACTCTTTACTTCCGTTTATGCCGACGACCATTCTAAGGCAGACACATTATCTCAATCCTTAAAAGAAAAGTTCCTGAAGCCGGCGAAAGTTGGTCCGGAAAATTACTATTTGCCCGTTCTGCCTGTCATTAGTCCGGAAGAGCAAAAGAAGCTTGCGATAGATGAGCGCTATAAGCAAAAAGCCGTAGAAGCACCTGGCATCAAACAATACCAGGCCACACAACTTCTGGCGAATCTGCTGTCCAATACTGGCTTGTATCCGGCTCCAGTTGAGCAAAATGCAAACTCTCTCATTTCTCTTCTTAATTCATTCAGATATGCTGAAGACCTGAAAAACCAGGTTTTAGTATTGAACACCCTGGGCGTTTTTTATGTGCGTTCGGGCGAGCCTGAAAAATCAATCGGGTATTTCCTGCAGTCGCTACAGCTGATGGAGCAACTGAAAGACAGACGTTCAATTGCATATTTAGCTCACAACCTGGCGGGTGTGTTTAAGTTAATGGGGAATTACGGACAGGCTCTTACCTATTATGAATACTCTCAAACAACAAACCGGGAACTTAAAAACTACGAAGAAGCAGCTTCAGCCTACATAGATATTGCCACGGTGAAAGGGCTGCAGAAAAAGTACACGGAAGCAGAACAGATCATCTTCAAGAAAGCTTTGCCACTGTCTAAATGGAGCAAGCCAAATCGCATGAGAAGCTTCTCTGCCCTTGCCGAACTTTACATGGCTCAGAAAAGATATTCTGAAGCAAAATGGTATTATCTGCAGGAAAGCAAGGTAGCGGACTTCCTGAATGATCAGCAAACAAAAATTGCATCGCTGATTAACATAGCTCAGGTAAAAACTACACTTGGAGATCAGGTACAAGCCTTAAACGATTACAAAGAAGCCGAACGCATTGCGTCACAGAATAGGTATTTCAGCAGCTTAATTGAAATCAAAGGTAACATGGGAGACATATACCTGCAGCAGGGCGATTACGCTTCGGCGGGAACAGCAATTGATGAATACCGAAAGCTCAAAGATTCCTATTTTAAATAAGCTGAAAGCATCTTTCGTGTGAAAGAATGTTTTTTGATTGTAAAAACACTAATTTTAATAAGTTTTGTTACAAAAGAGGCAGCAATTAAACTGCCTCTTTTTTGTTTATTTATAAATTGGCGTCCGCAAAAGATGCACTATAATTCTAATGGATTTTAAAACATTTAAAGAAATGCTTAAAAATATATTTCTGGGCTTATTTGTTGTTGCAGCTCTGTCCTGCAAAGCCGGTCATCGGGTGGATGTGACAGTAGATGGCTCAAATAATCTGCAACCGGAGCCGCTCCAGGAAGTAGTTGCTAAACAACTTGTTTCGCTGTTTGAGAACTATCATTATAAAAAAGTCAGCGTGAATGATTCGCTGTCTTCCGTAATCTTTGACAGATACATCAAGAGCCTTGATCCCGGTCACACCTATTTTCTTGCAAGCGATATTCAGGATTTCAATCAATATCGCACATCTTTAGATGATGATTTGCGTAAGGGAGATTTAAGCGCCTTCTTTAAGATATTCAATACTTTTCAAAAGAGATATGACGAAAGGATTAAGTACTCGCTATCGCAGGTAAACTCAAACTATACATTTACCGGAAACGATACTTACACATACGACCGGAGCAAGATGCCTTGGCTTTCATCTGTTACGGAAGCAAATAAATTGTGGTCAGACCGGGTAAAATATGACTTGCTAAACCTTAAAATTACCGGTACCGAAAGCACAAAAAACTCTGAAACGTTAAAGAAACGTTACGAGAACCTGCTGTCGCAGTCGGCTAAGACTAACAGCTCTGATGCTTTTCAGGTGATGATGGATGCATTTACCGAGTCTATCGACCCGCACACAAACTACTTTGTGCCAATCAGAGCGCAGGAGTTTAACGAAGAGATGGCCCGTTCTTTTGAGGGGATCGGCGCCAGGCTTCAGGTTGAGAATGAGGTTGTGAAGGTGGCTGAAATCATCCCGGGAGGTCCGGCCTTTAAGGCTAAGACACTGAATGTTGATGATAAGATCATCGGTGTTGCACAGGGCCACAGCGGAGAGTTTGTGGATGTGATTGGCTGGAGGATTGATAATACCGTTTCAAAGATCAAAGGCCCGAAAGGAACGATTGTAAGACTGAAAATTATTCCTGCGGGACAGGAGCTTACATCCACTCCGAAAATTGTTGAGCTTGTACGCGACAAAATCGTGCTTGCCGAAACTTCAGCAAAAAAGACTATCAAAACAATAACATCTGGTGGCAAAAGCTACAGAATTGGCGTAATTGATGTTCCTGGATTTTACCTTGACAGCCGTGCTGCACAAGCCGGAGATCCTAGCTACAAAAGCATTTCAAAAGACGTAAAACTTATTTTAGACACACTTAGGCAGCAAAAGGTTGATGCTGTGATGCTTGACCTTCGCTCGAATGGAGGAGGCTCGCTGACCGAAGCTATAAACCTGACAGGTTTGTTTATCAAAACCGGACCGGTAGTGCAGGCAAAATATGTGCGCAAAAACGTGGAGGTAGATGAGGATGAAGATCCGGGCGTTGCATGGGACGGACCGCTTGGTGTAGTGGTAGACCGCTTTAGCGCATCAGCGTCGGAGATTTTCGCGGCAGCCATTCAGGACTATGGCCGAGGCATTATCCTGGGTACGCAAACCTATGGAAAGGGTACAATCCAGTCTGCAATTGATATGTCGAATGTTTTGACGGCCGCAGACAAGTTCACATTGATGGCAGCCCGGATCAAGGACAAGAACACCAAGAAAACTCCGGATGGAAGAGATATCGCCACAGCCGATAACGATTATGGCCAGATCAATCTTACCACCGGCAAGTTCTACCGCATCAACGGCAGTAGCACGCAGCACAAAGGCGTAATGCCAGACATTCAGTTCCCGATGATTTACCCAGCCGACAAATACGGCGAGAGTTCTGAACCATCTGCACTGCCTTTTGATATGATCAAGCCGAGCAACTATGCGCCTGTTGCAAATTTATCTCCGGTTACAGCCAGGCTTAGTGCACTGCATCAGCAAAGGATGAAAGCATCTGAAGAATATAAGTTTCTGCTGGAAGACATAGATCAACTCCGGAAACGTGATTCAGAAACTAACGTGCCATTGAATGAAGAGAAACTGAAAAAAGAACGGGAAGAGCAAGCTGCCAAAAGCCTTGCCCGCGATAATAAGCGACGTGCATTGAAAGGATTGCCACCCTTGGCCAAAAACGAACCAAGGCCTAAAAATGATGTTGACTTTATTCAGGATGAAAGCCTGAAAGTAATGGCCGATTTCATTTCTCTTGGCAGAGGGAACCAGATTACACTTCAGCAGAAAACGCAGTAGGAAAACGTTATTAAAAAGGAAGCCGGCCAAGTGCCGGCTTTTTGTTTCCATATCTTTTTTGTTTCGGAACAACCCACCTTCTGTAAACTTTTTTCATCAAATTTAGAAGCCGATATTTTTGAATTCGGCGAGCTGCAATGAAGAAATTGTTTACGTACCTGATCCTGGCGATCCCTTTAACCGTTTTTGCATCGGGTGCAAAGCTTATTGATCCTGTTTCCAGGATCGACATCACTGGGAACTGGCAGGACGGGAGCTTCAAACCCGTAATTCAAACCCGCGAACCCGAGCTCAAGTCAGGTGAGGCAAAAACCTTTTCTCAGGAAATCAAACTGCCAAAGGGAAACTATACTATTCTGTTCGAATACGAACCTACTTACGACCGTACTGTGGGCGGGCTTCTTAAAAACAACTTCGACAAGTTCAATGGTTTCAAGATAAATGGGCTTGTAAAAACACTTGTTTTTACTCCGGTCAACACAAGAAAGGAAATCTATACCGCACAAGCACATTTTGCAGTTGAGAATTCCTCATTGCCAATACACCTCGAGCTTTCTATTCACAACACTCGCGTAATTCGCACCTGGCTGCAGGGGAGCTCATTACAAACTAATAACAAGAGCTATTTTGCTGTAAGCCCCCGGGCTGGAAACGAATATCTACTCATCCATCAAATCCCTTTTCTGGTGCGCAAAACAGACAATATGCAATACGGAATCGGGATGAGCGGGAAACACCCTACAGAAACTGCGGATCGTGGAGCGTTGCAAAATGCAAAAGGAAAAATGGCTTTTGAACTTGGCGGCACTAAGGTGAACAAACTTCACTTCCTTGGGATGATCCACAAGATTGATGTTTCTAACGGTGCCTGGTATGCACCTAAAGGCGACAACGGCTATGCTCATTTCATTGGCGATAAGGCCGGCGAAATCGTGCTAACTTACCAAAACAATAAAACCGCTATTATCCCACTAATATTTGGCTTCAATATTTGGTTCGGGCGTCCCTGGGATATGCTTTGGTTTCACTATCCGAAAGGTTCTACTGAGCTGGTTGATCGCGAAAATTTTGATGCCGGCCTGTTCAGTGGCGACCCGGAGCCGAGAACACTCATTGAGAACACAGTGGCGCTTTCCGACGGCACACGGCAAATTGGCTCCAGAAGCAGCAATACGCGTTTTATCTTTTCCATAGATGCCGGAAACCAGCCGATTAAATCTGTCGAGATAAAAGGTGTGGATGATATGTATGGCTACCCACTTGTAACGGGTATCACTGTGGAAACAGCAGCTCCATCGCCCGTGCTCAAGCCACTTCCAGATCTTGGCCAGCCGAAGCCGGCTATCAACCCGGTTACAGTCCAGTACATTGTTGACGGCAAGTACAAACCGGGTATTGAGAAATTGAAGAGAGCGATTTACTCGTTCAAAGATGAACTTCCTAAGCTAAAAGAGCCTGAAATCCCGGAAGGCTATTTCGGTCCCCGATACGATTTTAAAGGAACCCAGGAAGCTGTTTACGCAGCAACTTACCTGTTCAGGAACGGACCGGAATGCGGTGCTAAAATCGCCGATGATGGCACCACCTGCTCGTCAACCCTGGCACGTTCACGAACCTTGCGCTACATGTTGGGCACAGGAATATGGATCGGGATAGAACCCTTATTCGGGGACATCCAAAACTGGTTTACACTTTATAAAACAAGAGAACCCGGACAGCTGCCCGGTGCTGGGAACGCCTGGAGCCGCGGAATTGGTGAGCTGGTGCGAGAAGCCATGAGTTTTGGCTATGGCAAGTTCATCAACTCATATACAAGTTGGCTTGACAGCACATTACTTCATGAAGCCAGTCCGCCGCACTGGATCAGGATTGCGGGTAAACGCAAGGAATCGGGAGCGTGGAAGGAGCGCAAAGTTGGAGATATAATCGAAACAGGCAATCGCGAAAACGACGGGCACGGCATCTGCATGATGGGCCGTTACATGGCTTATCATTGGCAAGGGCATCCGGAAGAGTGGAACCGCGAACACTGGCAAGCAACCAAAGCAGCAGTTGACTGGATCAAGTGGCAGCTTGAAACAGATACAATTTTTCCGGGCAAACGAATTGACCTGCTTTATACCGAAAGCGAGAGCGGCAGTTATGAATTTTACAGCTCTTACAATTGCCTTCATGGCTTGCAGCTCTCTATTAAAATGGCTCAGGAACTTGGGAAAGCCGCCGAAGTTGAGGAGTGGACAACGCTCTATAACCGTTTGCAAAAGGGCATTTTAGATCACGCTGTTCGAAAAAGCGAGTTCGGTCCAATCTGGTACACAAACTCAGAGCATTGGATGGACGAAGCGCAGAAATTAGCACACATACAGCTTGCTACCGACGGTATTACATATACTCCGCTTCAGGATTATGCAACTGGAGATGAGATGCAGAAGAAATATCTCGAAATAGATAAGAATACGTACAAGTATGTGATGCGGGATAAGAATTATAACTGCCTGCGGATGTATGGCTACGGGCAGGGCATGATGGTGCAGTCGGCTTTGTTGATGGACCAGATGTATGATGCCGAGCGGTTCATCAATGTGATGGTTGATCATTGTTATCTTCCAAAAATGGAGGGGTGGGCTGCGCCCGAAGGTATTATGTTGCACAAAAGTGGTGAGTACTGGATGCCGATTTGCGGATATCTTGGTCAGGATTCGCACCTTGCCGACAGCCAGAAGGGGCTTCGTGTGATGTTGGGAGTGGATGACAACAACCCGGATTACCTGCGGCTGGTGCCGAGATTTCCAGCGTCGTGGAACCAAGCCGGCATCAGCGATTTTCCTGTGCTGATTGGCAGGGAAAGGAAAAATTTATCGTACTCCTACAATCGTACTGAAGGAGGGCAGGATTTTAGTTTTAACCTGGATACATCTGTGAATAAAATGAGCCTGCGGCTGGGTCCGATTCCGAATGGAAAAGAAGTATCTGCGGTAACTCTAAATGGGGGGAAGGTTGATTTTGAAAAGCTTGCCTCCGGCGATAGCCATTGGATTTGGGTACACGGGCTGAGCGGGAAAGCCGGGCAAGTGCAGCTAAAATATTAGGAAAATCCTAAAGCAGTCAAAATGCCCCAGAATTACTCTCGAGGGCATTTTATAGCGTTTTATCTCTCCCGTTATTGCAGGAGGTTGTTGATATCCGCTAGTGGCAGCTTTTGTGCGGCGGCGATTAATTCAGTGTCTGTCACCCCATTCTCGCCTTCAAGGCTGATGAGCGTATTGCCCATTGGTATTTGCAACTGATAGTTATAACCTGTATCTGAGCTGCTCTTTTGCAGTAGCGCTTTATACCCTGAAATTCTCACCAGCTTCTGGTCCGCTCCGCCAAGAAACGCCGAGGCTCCAAGCATGGCATTGATGGATGGCACTAGCGGAGAGTTTGTAATGGTCCTGATCTCAATTTCTTTATCTCCGATTTTGTAGCTGCGTATAATGTTCACGCCAAAGGATGCGCTGCTGCCGTTTACGTTTCCCGCGTCAGACGCTTTGAAGCCTGCCAGCTCAGCCGGATAAGCCTTCAACACTTCCTGCCCCGCTTTTTCATCAATCTGCTGCATCATTTGCTGCATGGAAAAACGAGCTTCGGCTAACTTGCCGGCGTTGTAGTTGGTTTTAGCTTCAGCTAAAGTGGCTTTAAAATCCTGCGCTTTGGCTGTGTATATCGCGGTCAGCGTGCATGCTGTTAGTATTAGTCTTTTCATGTTATTTCTCATCTAAACTTTTTTTGATCATATCAAGGTCTATGGCATTAGTAGCATTCATCAGATCCTGCTCATTTGCATAATTCACTCCCTGCACCAGAACGATTGTGCTTTGTCCGAGGGGAACGCTCAGCTTGTAGCCATCGTTATCGGAATACTCAAGTATCGCACGCTTATTCTTCACCTTCACCTGCTTCATATTCGGTGTGTTTTGAGCGGCGTAAGCATTGCCGCCAAGGAACGTGTTGTACGCCGCTGCGATGCTGTTGCTGTTCACGATGTTAATGGTTAAAGCTTTATCATTTTTCTGGTAAACTTTGGTGAGTGCAAGCCCCTGCCAGCCCCAGCCCGAGCTTACCACTTTCTCCTGATCTTTGTCGGAATCTAAACCATCTATCTGATTAGGAAGCTTGGCCAACAGATCTTTCCCGATCTGCATCTCCACGCCCAACATCGCCTGCTGAAGGCTCAAGCGAGCCTCTCCAAGTGTGTTGGAATTGAACGCTTTTTCGCTTTCATCAAGATTCTTCAAAACATCGGGTGGAGTGCTCACCAATCCGGCGCCACCTTTATTCCGAATGCCTGAGTAATTTCCGTCTGTGGCGGATGGCATGCCCATACCAGATTGATAGTCGCCGCCCTGGCTATCGCTACCGGAACCTGAGGTATTCTTTTTCCCGTTTAGCAGTTCATCAGTTTTCTTATCGATGGCTTTATCTGCCACCTGCTCTGCTTTGTCTTTTAGCTTTTTCAGCAGCCCTTGCGCCTGTGTGCCGCTTACAGTGGCAAACACGCATACAAGAGCGAGTGTAAGTTTGATCTTCATGTTTAATAATTCAGTTTGATTGGGAAATAAGACGCTGAAAAGCTGAAACCGTTACAGCGTATCACAACATGGCATCAGGATAGGACCTAATGAGGTGGAATTGGCAACCGGTAAAAATTTTCGCCGACCATACTGTCACCTTTACCGAAAACCTGCGTCTTTATACCAGAATCCTGTTTCGGAGCTTTGATACTGAGCCTACTTTTGATTCAACAACACGGAACAACGAATTTAAAATATAGAATTATGAAAACTTTATTACTTACAGCAGCAGCATTCTTAACACTAACATTTAGCAGCAAAGCTGATGAGAGGAATAAAAACAATACATCAGCAGGAACAACTATCGCTTCTAAAATAATGGGCAGCCCCGATGAACAAGCACCAGAAGAACTGGCTCATTTGTTAGCTAAACCGGCAATTGTTGCACCAGCGCCAATGGCTATCGGAAATGCAAACGAAGAAGCGCCGGTCGAATTGAAAAATGTTCCAGCTCATTCAATTCAATTACATGTAGCACCACTCGTTATCGGCAATGCTGATGAAGAAGCGCCTATCGAGCTGAGCAGCATGCTCGCCCATATCTAACCTTTGACCCATCACTCGAGGGAGCGGTCCCCATCAACATATATAATTTAAGCTGTGAAGCGGGCGAAAGCCCGCTTTTCTTTTTGACCAACTTTTTATAACAGATGGGTGTTAAACCAAAATGAATTCAGCGAATCTCAACCGTTTTCTTGAAGCACAAAAACATACGTTTGACACCGCCTGCAAGGAGGTAAAAGCCGGTCGGAAGCAGAGCCATTGGATGTGGTTCATCTTTCCGCAAATACGTGGTCTCGGGTATAGCGAGATGGCTAATAGATATGGCATCGCAAACCTAAAGGAGGCTGAAGATTACCTGAACCATCCGGTATTGGGCGAGAGGCTCATTAGCATTAGCAAACTGCTCCTGGAAATCAAAGGCAAGAGCGCTTACGAAATATTTGGGAGCCCCGACGACATGAAGCTGCGATCAAGCATGACACTATTTGCATCTGTAGCCAATGCCGATCCAGTCTTTCAACAAGTACTGAACATTTACTTTAGCGGAGAAAAGGATGAAAGGACAATTGCATTGCTTGCCCTTTCATAACCTCAGCATTAAGCTATAAGTCGATATTGATGTTAATTCCGCTCAGTCGCTGGCTCGTTAAGCTACGCTGGGCTTCGAGTGCATTAATGTTGTTCTGCAATTCATAGATCAAAGCCTCGCGTCGCTGGATTTCCTGATTGCTCAGCGTTGGCCTGTAAAGAGTTAAATTGCTGCGGATGCCCAACAGTTTCTCTGCCGCATATCGTAACAGCGCTTCACTATACGACATGGTTTCCCAGGTTTGCTCATACGTGTTATAAACTGATTGGCGTGCTTCAATATAGTTTGGAGTCCATCTATCTGAGTAGTTTACGTTACACCCGCCCATATTATCGCCATGGTTCATGTGAGCCTGAACGGCATGTTCTGAGACATTAATCGTAACCGGATATTCCCCGCTGGTGCGATGGCATATAGTTACTTTCTTGCCATTTCCCGGACGTCTCCGTTCAGTATATCTGTCAAATCCCCAGTCCACATTGTCGTTCCATCCTTCTATCCTTTCCTGGTGATGCTTTCCGTGAGTATTGCGGTTCTTGGTAACGTTGCCTTGATTGCCGTGCATATTTCCATGCTCAGCCTTTCCAGATACTGAGTTACCATGATTGCGATTGTCTTTATTTCCGTGCTGGGCATTTCCGCTGTTTTCCTGATTTCCATGGTCCTGCTTCCCGGAATTCCCTTTTGACACATTGCCCTTGCCCTGCGAACGCTCATCGCTCCGATCTTTGCCCCCGCCGTTACCATTCCCTTGAGACTGACTATTGTCTTTATGTCCCTGCGAATGTCCGCCGTTGCTCTGGTCTTTTCCCCCTCCGTTGCCGTGCGAAGAGCCACCGCTTTGTTGCCTATTGTCTTTCCCACCCTTATTATCGTTCCCACCACTATGGCCTTGTTGTCCGTGACCTTTGTCCTGTTTTCCTTCTAGCGGAAAACCTGTGAACCCAAGCATCGCCACAGCCAAAAGTGGCATAACGGCTATTTTAACTATCTTTTTCATAATTCTATTTCGCTGAGTCTTTTTCAATTTTCTCCAATGAAGCTTCAAGCTTTTTAACCCGTTCTTCCAGTTCTCTGTTAGATTTCTCCAGATCCTTAGAGACAGAATCCATGTGTTTTACTTCAGGATCTGCGGATTTTGAAGTGTTATTTGAACATGACGCAAGCAGCATAGCTGCGGCGAAGATCATATACAAGTGTGGGCAAGCCTTTTTCATTGGTTATCATCTATTTAGGTAATAGCTGGAACAGTATTTAACAACAAAATGTTTGCAAGGTTATCTGGAAGCTAATAAGTTCTGCCAATTGCATCGTTAGCTGCTTTGATTAAAGAGCTATTGTCGTTCGTATCAAAATAAAACTCCCAGAACATAATGCCATTTGCACGGCTTTTTGCCAGAATCGCTTTTTTCTTAACCGTCTCCGTGCCGTTGTAATAGTATAGCTGACCCGCAACTGTAGCAGAATCTTTAGCAGCCAACGCTCCGCCCCTGATCAGATCGCGGTAGCTCCTGGACATATTCAACGCATTTTTGCCGTAAGTAGGGATTCCGAGTACCGTCTTTTCTCTGGGCATTCTTTTGCTTGTTTGCCAGATATCCAGGCTCCTGATGGCCATGTTGGTAGATGCATGCTGCTTAGGTTCAGTATTGTCCCAGCCTAAACCGTCATAAACCATAATGTTAAAAAAATCAACGTAGCCAAAAACTTCGGGTCTAACACCATCCCTTGCGGAGCCCGAAAACACGGCGGGAGTAATAGCGGCGCTAAAATATTTGTTCTTCCTGTGCAATGAATCGGAAAGCTCTTTAACAAGTAAAACGTAGGTTGAATCTGTACCTCTGCCTGTACGTGGATATTCCCAGTCGAGGTCAACACCATCAAGATTATTCCCGACGGTGAAGTTCACCACGTTCCTCACTAGTGCTGTGCGGGAGGCCGCATCCGAAGCCAGAACGCTGAAAATGCTATCGTGTGCAGAAACGGAAATACCAACCTTTACGCCATTGGCCCTTGCTGTTGATATAACCTTGTTAAAGCGTGACTGCTGCTCCAGGGTTCGCAGGCTGCCATCTTTGTTCGGAACAAAGAAAGCGTAGTACAGGTGGGTTATCATCTTGTATTTAGATGCAGCAACCGAATCTGGATTGCGATAAGATGGAAAATAGGCTACTATCTTGAAACTATTGTCAGGTGTATAATTTACCGGTGGGGGCGCAGGAACAGTAGGAGGCGTTGGCAGAGTTACAACCGGCGGTGGAGTGGGGGGCATAACGGTTTTACAAGCCGCTATAACCAAAACCAGGGTGAAGAGTTTTAATATCGATTTCATTACTTGATACCGTACGTTAAGATACGGCATGATAACGGATAAGCTTGCCGAATGTTCGGCAATGTGAGGCTGATCCGGCAACTTCAATCAACATCAACTAAACAGCGTCATTTTCGTTAATAACTCAATGCGAATCTTATTTCTGCTCATGACCTTAGCACAATTAACCACGTCCGCAACCGAACTTCCGCCCGATCTTTTAAGATTTAAGCACAACAAAAGAATCCCGAAGATTATTGAGCAAAATGTTTTGATTGCTTTATCGCATTATCCCGAGCTGGAGCATACCCCTATTCGGTTCGTATTCAAGAAAAACCTGAAGAGCAACATTATGCAGGCCCAGCCGCGGGTTGCATCGTTTTTTAAAGGTAGGGAAGAGCGTGGCTACCAGATAAACATTTCTTCAATGCTGAGGCTGATGCACTCGGCAATTCCTATTCATCAACTTCCAGACAACATTATGATTGGGTGGATCGGGCATGAGCTCGGTCATGTTATGGACTACGAGCAAAGGGGTAAGCTGGGGCTGATCAGTTTTGGGTTTACCTATCTCCTTTCAAAAAAGCATCGTATCGAGGGCGAAACCGTCGCAGATACTTTTGCGGTAAACCACGGATTGGGAAAATATATTATCGACACCAAACGGTTTATCCTCAGCCATGCCGAGCTTCCTCAGGCTTATAAGGATAAAATCGCCAGACTCTACCTTTCTCCCGATGCCATTGTAGAACAGGTACGCAAATTGGAGGACAAGAAAGTAAAGGCTCAGCTAAAGGCTTTACAGAAGTGATCGCAGGTATTTCTCAAATTCAATAAAATCATCTTCTTTCATTACCCGCGGTATCTTGGTCTGGCCGCCCAGCTTTTTGAATTCTTCACTCCAGCGATAAATGTTTTCGTTCTTCACAAACTCCACTTTAATTCCCCGCAGCGCCTTGGATCGGGCTACTTTATAGTTCTTATTGTTTTCCTGCAGGTTGTTGTCGATAAATATAGCCGCTTGTTCAACGTCAGCAGATTTCTCTGTTCCGATGACCCATTTGATGAAATATTCCTCGCTATTCAGGATAGTTGCTGCTACGAATTCTTTAATGTTCAAGTCAAAATGCTGATCAAGCGCTTTGATAGCATTGTTCATCTGGTGAACAGACAGCTGCTCGCCAACAACATTCAGGTAATGTTTAGTACGACCAGTAATCCTGATTTCCGCCCGCTTTTTGTCAGTGATCACCACGGTATCGCCAATCATGTATCTCCAGGCGCCCGATACAGTTGAGATCAGCAGCACATAATCGCAGTTTTCTTCCACGTCCTCGATCGTAAGACATGGCGCATCGAGCTTAACTTTGCCATCCTCGTCTACGTTTCCATCGCCGAAAGGCACAAACTCAAAAAATATTCCGTTGTCTGTGTTCAGTGCCATCGAAGTTGTGTCGGGGCGTTTTTGCGTAGCGATGTAACCTTCGGAAGCTAAATAAGTATCGATGTAAATTAAAGGTTTTCCCACCAGCTTGTCGAAGCTTTTCTTGTAAGGCTCGTAGGCAACTCCGCCGGATGTGTAAACTTGCAGATTAGGCCAGATTTCATGAATGTTGTTGAGCTTGTTGTGCGCAATGACTTCCTTAAGCATCATTTCTATCCAGGAAGGTATACCGCTCAGCCCACAAATGTCCCATTTCGGCGCTTCTTCAGCTATGCGGCGTACTTTCTCATCCCAGTCCTTGATCGCGGCAATTTCTACACCCGGCTTGTAATATCCTCTAAACCACAGAGGGATATTGCTGGCGCTGATGCCGCTGATCTCGCCTTCTTCATGATCGTCTTTCTTGATCAAATCTGTTGAACTGCCCAGCATAAGTACGTCTTTACCGAAAAAATCCGCGGGCAAGTTGAAATTTTTAAGGCTCAAAACCTGCCCGATGGCTGCTTTGCGAATGGCTTCTACCATATCATCCGTTACCGGGATGTATTTGCTGTTGCTGGTGGTACCGCTGCTCAGGGCGAAGTATTTCTGCCCACCTGGCCAGGTTACATTCTGATGCCCTTCCAGCAGATAATGCCACCAGTCGCTGAACATCTTATCATAATCATGAACAGGTACCTGATCCTGAAATGCTCTTAAGAAACTTTCGCTTTCTAATATTTCAGAAAATCTATATCTCTTTCCGAAAGCCGTCAAACTGGCTTTCTTGATCATATTTTTTAATACCTGTTTCTGAGCTTTTGCCGGATCGGGCTGAGTGCTGATAATGCCATACACATCGATGGCTTTTTTGATAAACTCTCCAAATGCCGCCATCTATTTCTCGTTTTTGAGAGTGTCTATTTTATCCAGTACTTTTTCCGGTTTTACGTCTTTCAAAAGATCGTGCAACTCAGGCATCTCTTCATTGCTGATGCCAAGTTTCTTTGCAACAGATACTACAACACCGAGCACGCGTGTAATTTCATGTTCCGCCAGGAGGCTTACTTGCAAATCGAGCTCGGCTCGTTTGTCGGCAAGAGCGTTTGACCGGTTTTGGCTGATGAGCACGAAAGTAGATAGGAAAATCGCCTCTACAGAGGCTTCCATAGCCAGGATCACAAATGATGGATCGAACGGTTTTAATCCTAAAAGGCCCATATTCCAGCATATCCAGATACCAAATAGTACCAGATGGATGTAAACAAACAACATACTTCCTGTAAAGCGGGTAACAGTATCAGCAATTTTATCCTGGAAACTTTTGTTACGCTCCTCGTGCGAACGCTTTTCTACAAGGGCTTTAATGTTGCGCTCCACAATATGCGCCATTTCTGTTCCCAGCTTTTCCTTCTGACTTTTCATAAAAATATCTATGGATATACAGCAGGAGGGTAGAGATGTTTGCCGCTGGCGAGCTTTTCTTATCCCACAGAGCCGAGCCGCAAAGCTATGTCATGGAGTGAATCTATCTCCAGAGGCTTGGGCAATATCCCTTTGATGGAGGGGTAGCGTTTTGCTCTTTGTCGTTCGTAATAATCTATAGTAGCGGATAAAATAAAGATTTCTACATTCTTCGCCAGGAAATGCATGATATCTTCAAACCTGTCAAGGAATTGCCAGCCATCCATCAGGGGCATATCGAGGTCGAGCAAGATCACATCGGGCAACAAAGCCTCATTGTTCATGTGAATGGTGAGATAGTTTAAAGCTTCTTCGGCATCCAGATAGGTTGAAATCTTATCAAAAAACCCGTGTTTCTTGATAAACATCTCTCCAATCTTAAGATTGATTGGATAATCATCGACTATAAAAATGCTCCTGCTCATGTCCGTCTTCTCTGTTCTAACACAATGTTTACTAATATTATGCCAAAGAAAGTTGCTTGGTTAAATTTCCGAAAATGGGCTATTAAGCAGGGGCTTTGCGCCCAAACTTTATGTTAGCGGCTTCGTTAATAAAAAATGCCGCAAAGAGAATATAGCTTGTTGGAAGGGCCCATTATCAAGTCGCTTCTTCGGCTTGCCATACCCATCATTATTGCCAATATCTTTCAATCTGCATATCTGCTAATTGATGCTTTCTGGGTAGGAAGATTGGGAGGAGCCGCTGTGGCAGCCGTGTCTGTAAGTACCCCTATAAGCTTTCTTACCATCTCTCTGGGCGCTGGGTTGGCGATTGCCGGTTCTACCTTAATTGCCCAATACGTTGGTGCAAAAAACCAGCAGATGGTGAACCATGTTGCTGCGCAAACTTTGCTGATGGTGATTCTGGTTTCAGTTGTGTTAGGCATCGCCGGATACATTGCCGCTCCGTACATTCTGGGCCTAATGGGTGTTTCACCCGAAGTTTATGCAGGTGCGTTGGGGTTCATGCGCATCTCTTTCATTGGCCTCGTATTCAATTTCACATTTTTTGTTTTTCAATCCATTATGCGGGGCATTGGCAATGCGTCTTTACCTGTTTACATTGTTTTTGGAACTGTGGTATTGAACTTCCTGCTGGACCCTTTTTTCATTTTCGGCTGGGGGCCGATACCGCCGCTCGGCGTGAAGGGTGCAGCCCTGGCCACCTTAGCAACTCAAAGCCTGGCCGCTATCGTCGGGCTGGTGATATTGTTCCGTGGCAAGCATCTCATCCACATCCGCAAAAAAGACCTGATGCCCGATCCTGCTTACATCAAACGGGCATTCCTTATCGGCTTTCCTGCATCCATTGAACAATCCATGCGAGCGTTGGGCATAACCGTGATGACTTTTTTGATCGCAAGTTTCGGTACGCTGGCTGTAGCCTCTTACGGCGTGGGCTCAAATGTGTTGCAGGTGGTAATAATCCCGGCTATGGGCCTTTCTATGTCTATTTCTACTCTGGTGGGGCAAAATATTGGAGCAGGGCAAATTGACCGGGCCGCACGCATTGGTCGGCTTGGCGCTACCCCCGGTTTTTGGATATTGAGCGGGATTGGCGTAATTGTGTTCCTCTTTGCTCCCCACATCATTGCCTTTTTTGTTCCGGAAGATCAAAACGTGATAAGAGAAGGCGCTATTTTTTTAAGGACGATGTCACTTGCCTGGGGATTTATCGGCATACAGCTTTGTTTAACGGGAGTGCTGCGGGCATCGGGGAATATGGTTATCGCTATGGTGCTAACCCTTGTATCGCAATGGGGTTTACAATTTCCGCTGGCCTATGTGCTGGGGCGCCATACCGACATGCATATGCGTGGACTATGGTGGGCTTTCCCGATTTCAAACGTGATTATTGCATTGATTACAATGGGCGTTTTCGCCAAAGGCGACTGGAAGAAGAACCGTTTGACTGACGAAGAGGATGCTCTGGCAGTGAAAGTTTCCGAGGACATCTTTGCTGAAGAACAGCCGAGGCGATAATTGAGCCTTAGATCTTAGTCGCTGTTATCAGCCAAGAAAAATCGCATCAATTAACACAAATTTTACAGGAGTCGTAAAGTTTAATGGCCAACTTCGCTTTACAGCAAATCGCATGACATATAAAACGAACAGGCTAGTCAGGGTTTTAATTTTTTGTGGATCCATTTTGCTGCCAATGGCGCTGAACGCACAAAACGGTAACTACACCAACAACAAAGCTCCCTTAAAAGCTAATCCCTATATTCAACTTCCACTCGGCTCGATACAAGCAGATGGTTGGCTGAAAGAGCAACTTATACGCCAGAAAAATGGGCTTACCGGGAAGCTGGATGAGTTCTATCCGGCAGTAGTAGGCAAGCGAAATGGCTGGCTGGGTGGCGACGGGGATGTCTGGGAACGCGGCCCGTACTGGATTGATGGGTTGTTGCCCTTGGCTTACATCCTGAATGATGCGCCGCTCAAAGTAAAAGCTCAACAGTGGATAGAATGGTCGATCAAAAACCAGGATGCCTCCGGCTATTTCGGGCCCATACCTCCGGCGGAAGAACCAAAGAACGAAGAAGGCCTGCAACGCGGGCGTGCCCGCGACTGGTGGCCCAAAATGGTGATGCTGAAGGTTTTTCAGCAATATTATGAAGCTACACAAGACAAGCGTGCGCTTAACCTGTTAACACGTTATTTTAAATATCAACTTGCCGAACTTCCCAAAACCAAAGTAGATTATTACTCCTGGTGGGGCGCACAACGAGCCGGCGACAACCTCCTGGTAGTTTACTGGTTATACAACATTACCGGCGATAAATTTTTGCTAGATCTTGCCGAGCTTATCCACAAACAATCGTTCGACTGGACAGGCACTTTGCAGAGTGACAACATTTTCGAAGGTCTGTTCGGGATGCATGGGGTGAATGTGGCGCAGGGAATGAAGGAGCCCCTTATCTACTACCAACAGCATCCGGAGCAGAAATATTACGATGCGGTAAATAACGGTTTCAGAGAACTGAACCTATTTCACGGTCAGCCGCAGGGTTTATTTGGAGCAGATGAATGGCTCCATGGCAAAAGCGCCACGCAGGGCTCTGAACTTTGTACTGCGGTTGAAATGATGTATTCGCTTGAGAATATGTTACAGATCACTGGCAGCCGTTCCTTTGCAGATCACATCGAAAAAATCGCGTTTAACGCTTTGCCAACACAATCAACCGATGATTACATGGCAAGGCAATATTATCAGCAGCCAAATCAGGTGATGATAACCCGGCAGAAACGAAACTTCCTAACAGATTATCAGGGCACCGAACAAGTGCTTGGAATACTAACCGGATTCCCGTGCTGCACGGCTAACATGCACCAGGGATGGCCTAAGTTCACACAAAATTTATGGTACGCTTCCGCGGATGGGGGGATTGCAGCGATGCTGTATGCGCCTTCAACTGTGAACGCTAAGGTTGCAAATCAGGTTCCTGTAAGCATTAAAGAGGAAACGAACTATCCGTTTTCCGACATCATCCGGTTCACCGTACAAACAAAGAAAGCAACGGAATTTCCATTCCTGCTACGCATACCATCCTGGTGCAAATCGCCAAAAATCACCGTTAATGGACACACTTTTCCGTTAAATCAGGCAGACAGTGTCGCCCGCGTAACCCGAACCTGGAGCAATGGCGATGTACTGGAACTACAGTTGCCGATGGAAATAACCAAATCAAAGTGGCAGGAAAACGCCATAGCGGTTGAACGCGGCCCCTTGGTTTATGCGCTTAAGATCGAAGAAGATTGGAAGAAGGTAAAAAGCAAAGACAAGTACGGCGATTACTACGAGGTTCGCCCGCTTTCTCCATGGAACTACGGGATTTTAAATGTCAAGGACGAAGAACTGCAAAGCAGGTTCAAGGTTTCGATAAAAAACTCTGTACCCAGCTATCCCTGGACAATCAAGGATGCTCCGGTAGAAATCAAAGTTCCTGCAAAGGTTTTAGAACACTGGCAGTTGTACCAGGAAGCTGCCGGCCCATTGCCCTACAGCATCCAGGGAACTACAAAGAAACTGCCGGTTCAGGAGATCACGCTTGTGCCCTATGGTTGCACAACGTTGCGGATTTCTGAGTTCCCCGAGGTACGATAAAACGCATTGCTTTCAGCAAAGCAAATTTTTGATCAGATTTTTAACTAACAATCATTGAATATGTACATCTCCAAATCAAAGGGTTGGCCCGGCCTGCTTCTCGCTGCCTGCGTGATGGTATCTGCCTGCAAAACACCGGCCTCCTTACCAAATTCATCTGCTAATGTGCAATCGGCCTCTAAGCCCAACATCATCATCATTCTCACCGATGACATGGGCTTTAGCGACATTGGAACTTTCGGTGGCAACTTTGTGCCTACGCCAAACATAGACAGGCTGGCTAAAAGCGGCTTGAAAATAACGCATTACTACAGCGCTGCACCGATCTGTTCTCCATCACGCACAGGGCTGCTAACAGGAATGTATCCCGCCAGGTGGAATTTTTCGACGTATCTCGATAACAAGCAACATAATAAAGATGCAGAACAGGCAGATTTCCTTGATCCGTCTGCGCCAACCATGGCGAAATTCTTTAAAAGCGCCGGCTACGCAACCGGGCATTTCGGGAAATGGCATATGGGCGGTGGCCGAGACGTCACGAATGCGCCGGGCTTTGAAAAATACGGCTTTGATGAACATGTAAGCACATACGAAAGCCCCGATCCTGAGCCGGCTCTTACTGCTACAGACTGGATCTGGTCGTACGAAGATAGCGTCCAGCGCTGGGACCGCAGCCGCTACTTTGTAGATAAAACACTAGACTTCATGCAACGGCACAAGGGGCAGCCATGCTTTGTAAATCTCTGGCCTGATGATGTGCATACACCGTGGGTACCAAGGCACGGAACCGAATTTGAAGGAAAGTTCCCAATGAACCCACAGGAGGAGGAAGCCTTCAAGTTAGTGCTACAAGAGTATGACAAGCAAATAGGGCGTTTGCTCGACGGGCTGAAAGCAACAGGGCTGGACAAGAACACTATTGTGATTTTTACCAGCGACAACGGTCCGCTGCCAAGCTTCAGGGGCAGCCGTGCGGCAGGAATGCGGGGTTCTAAATTATCGCTTTATGAAGGCGGTACCCGGATGCCATTCGCCGTTACATGGCCGGGGCATATTGCAGCCGGAACAACAGATGATCAATCTGTGCTTACCGGAGTAGATATGCTGCCCACTCTCACCAAAATAGCAGGCATAAACTTGCCGGCGAGCTATCATGGCGATGGTATCGACAGAAGCAGCGTGTTTTTGGGAACACCTTCTCCACGTGGAAAAGACATGTTCTGGGAGTATGGCAGAAATGATATCGCATTCAAATATCCCAAAGGCCGCGACAAAAGCCCGAATCTGGCAGTACGTTCCGGCAACTGGAAGCTGTTGATGAATAACGATGGTACGAAGGTGCAGCTATTTAACATCGCGACAGATAAGAACGAGACTAAAGACGTTGCAGCCGCTAATCCGCAGGTGGTAGCAACCTTGAAACCAAAGCTGATGGCATGGTGGAAAGAAATGCCGAGGTTGAAATAAGGTCGCTTTCCTTTTTGGAATCTAGGTATATGCTTTACGGGCGGCAAGCGCCCCCTAAAGCATATACCTATCTTAAAGCATTAATCAGAAGATAAATTCCGGCTGCAAGAACAGCAGAAACGGGTATTGTGAGTATCCACGCCCAAACGAGGTTGATGGTTACGCCCCAACGCACAGCCGAAATGCGCTTAGTCATCCCCACGCCAATAATCGCTCCGGTAATGGTGTGTGTGGTAGAAACCGGTATCCCAAAATGCTCGGTTATACCCAGCGTAACGGCTCCCGCACTCTCCGCTCCAACGCCTTCTAATGCAGTTACTTTTGTAATCCTGGAACCCATCGTTTTCACAATCCTCCAGCCACCGGTTAAGGTTCCTCCCGAAATAGCAATATAGCAAACCAGCGGGATCCATTCAGGCATCGTGCCTTCTGCCGGAACTACCTTTGCGGAAATCATCGCCACATAGATAATTCCCATCACTTTCTGGGCATCGTTTCCGCCGTGCGTAAAGCTCAGTGCAGCCGACGACAAAAGCTGCAATTTTCTGAACCATTTCTCAGCAGTAGAGGGCCTTGCCCAGCGGGAAAGATTGATAATTATCAGGGTTATTATCACCGAAATAACCGATCCGATAACCGGCGCCAATACAATAAAGGCTACAATCTTTATCACGTACCCTGAATTGATCGCGTCCAGCGGATGTGCGCCCATGAGCAGGGCATTTGTAATTCCCGCACCGGCAAATCCGCCTATAAGCGTGTGCGACGAACTCGAAGGAATCCCATAATACCAGGTCATCAAGTTCCAGCAGATGGCCGCTATAAGCCCCGCTAAGATTACGTGGAGCGTGATAAAATTCTCCGTTACGGTCTTTGCAACCGTGTTTGCAACCTTATGGTCTGTAAAATAGAAGTAAGCAGCAAAATTGAATATCGCCGCCCACATTACTGCCTGAAACGGCGAGAGTACTTTGGTTGAAACAATGGTAGCAATAGAATTTGCCGCATCATGGAAACCGTTTATATAATCGAACGCAACTGCGAGAACAATCACAATTACTAACAGGGAAGTAACCATTCCTTTGTATAGTTTAGTTTATGCGTTCTTAACCAGGATCGTTTCCAGCACGTTGGCAACATCTTCGCACTTGTCTGTAGCCGTTTCGAGAGCTGCAAGTATTTCCTTGTACTTGATGATCTCTTTTGCATCGGTTTCAAACTCAAAAAGATGGGCAACAGCCCGGTCGAAGATATAATCTGCCTGATTTTCCATGCTGTTGATGCGCACACAAGAATCAGTGATTATGCGGATGTTTTTTAGGTTTTTAAGCTCTCGGACCGCCTTATCAACATCAATACAGCCTTGCACAATGAGTTCTGTAATTTTGATAATAGGATCACTCATCTCCGTTACTTTGTATAAAGACATCCGGTTGGCAGAGCCATGGATGTAATCGGCAACATCATCAATAGCCGAAGCTAATTGGTGGATGTCTTCACGATCAAAAGGAGTGATAAAGTTTTTGCCGAGCTCAAGATAAAGCTGGTGAGTGATGTCGTCACCTTTGTGCTCAAGGTCTTCAATGTGTTTGAAAAGCTCGATTCGGCGACTGTTGTCTTTTGTATTAACTGCCTCTTGTAATGCTTCAGCTAACTTGATGAGGTTATTGCTTCCTTGTTCAAACAGCGGAAAGAACACGCGGTCTTTCGGGACGAAGTATTGGAAAATATTATTTAGTGCCATGTTTTTGTACTTAGGCGCAAAGCTACGTCCGCAATGTTAAGTTACTGTTAAGCTTTTTTGTTTTATTCTATCGGGATAAAGTTGTTCTTGACCTGCTCAAGCGTGAAGCCAAAAGTTGACCCCAACCCTTCTGTGCTCCGAACGCTGATTGTTTGCTGATGCGCTTCTACAATATGCTTCACGATTGCAAGCCCGAGGCCAGAGCCACCGATCTGCCGTGAGCGGCTTTTGTCTGTGCGATAGAACCGCTCGAACAGCCTCGGCAAATACTTTTCTTCTATACCAGAACCGTCGTCGGTAACTTCCACTAAAATCTGATCGTGCAGTTCAAAAGTCTTGATTGCTGTGATCCCGTTCTCTTTGCCGTATTTGAAAGAATTATCTATCAGGTTCACCAGCACCTGCCTGATTTTCTCGCGGTCGGCGTTCACAATCAGCTCAGAATCATACTTATCTTTGAAAACCAGGTGTATCTTGTATTCGCTGGCTTTCAGTTCAAGCGAATCTACAACTTCGTGGATGAGTGCTGTAAGGTCGAATTTTTCATAGTTGATTGGTACTTCACCACTCTCCAGTTTCGAAATAGCATCAAGGTCTTTGATCAGGAAGCTAAGGCGGTCCAGATTCTTTGATGCCTTGCCCAAAAATTGTTTTCCGAGTTCTATATCTGAAAAGCCATCTTCCTGCACCGCTTCAATATATCCCTGTATGGCGAAAAGCGGCGTCTTAAATTCGTGAGAAATGTTTGAAAGGAACTCTCTTCTAAATTCCTCCTGCTTTTTTAGTGTATCAATTTCAGATTTCTTGTCGCGGGCCCACTCTTTTACCTCAATTTCCACATCGTACAAAGGATCACTGCTTATCACATATTCACCAAGCGCATCTTTGAGGTCTTTGCCGAGCTTGAGGTTATGGATAAGCTTATAAATCAGCTTGATCTTACTGTAAACGTATTTTTCAATCAGTAAATAAAAAATAATAAAACTGATAATAAGGGTAAAGCCAAACGTAATCAGAAGGTAATACCAGTCATGCTGAAAGTAAAAATTGATAATCCCCAACGACAGAGCTACGGCCAGGGAGTTTATAAAAACCAGTACCGAAAGTTTCATAACAGTGCGAAAAAAGCAAGTTACAAATTAAAAGGTTTGCCGTGCGTATTCCTGATCAGCAAGCCGCCAAGACCGGGCACTGTTTTGAGGGTAGAAATAGCAAGCTCTGAAACAAAGGCATTGCCAAACAGGCGCTGAATGGCTCTGCCGGTTTTAAGGCGGCTGGCGAATTGGGCTTTCCACATTCTTTCCCACTCCTGCTCAATAGCCGCTCTCTGCCCCGCCTCTTTGAAAATCGGCTGCCGCGAAATAATGTCGCTGAGCAGTTTTGCCGAGTGCATAGCCATTGCCATTCCGTTACCGCACAAAGGCGTGATCATCCCGGCAGCGTCGCCGCAAAAAAGAATGTGGTTTTCGACAAGCGATTTCTGTTCAAATGAGATTTCATTTATCACTTCTGGCCTATCAAACAGGAACTCAGATTCTGCAAAATGACGCTTGAGCGATGGGTTTCTGTGCAGGACGTTTTGCTCAATAGCTTGGATGCTTCCATGTTTTTTTAACAACCGATTTTCAGCGAGATAGCAGAGGCAGAATTTGTCGCCTTCTATTTTCTCGATCCCGCAATAGCCGCCCTCAAAATTGTCGAGCTGGATTGTGTCGGCAGGGAAATCTGTGCGGATGTGATACTTCACACCAATGTATGGACTGCGTTTGTAGAAAAAGTCGCGTGACAGCTTTTGGTCGAGATTGGAGCGTTTGCCATGGCTGGCGATGACTAAACCTGCCTGGAGTTTAATGTTATTTGAAAGTGTAACCTCGAACTGATTGTCAGCAAATGCAACATCGTTCGCCTTCTCTCCAAGGGAAAACTCAACACCTTCCGAGAGAGCTTTCCGGTACAGCAAAGTATCAAATTCAAATCGGCTTAAGCCAAAGCCGCCGAGCTCAAGCTTGTGATGAAAGCCTTTTCCTTTCGGCGATGTTACCGTCAGTTTGGAAATGTGCGATGGGCCACACTCTTCTACATCAATGTTAAGTGATTGCAGAAACGACATCACTTCGTTCGACACATACTCCCCGCACACCCTGTGAAAAGGATATTGCTTTTTCTCAACCACCGTGACTTCGAAACCGGCTTTTGCCAGCAATATGGAGGATGTGAGCCCGGCAATCCCGCCGCCGATGATGATAATTCTGGCTTTCATTTATAAATGATCACCTGCCATCGGAATGCCCACATCCATCGGATACTATAATTTTTTAATCCGGCTTTCAACAACATTGCTTCCAGTTCTTCCCGCCTGAAGCTCCTGAGCACAGAAACCTTCGAATCATGTTTCACCATCTCAGAACGGGAAAAGACCTTTGTCAAAACGCCGATGGAATGGTAAGCGAACCAGTGCCGGTGGAGGTCGTTTATCACTACTGCCTTTGTGCCGCATTCAGCCATTTTAGCGACCAAGTTTATCCAGGCTTCATCCTGAAAATGGTGGCTGAAGAGGCTGGAAATCACAACATCAAATTGCCCCGGCTTCAACTCACCGCTCAGAACATCGGCGTGGATAAAGCTTATTTCGGGGTAGAGCGACGCCTTTGTGCGGGCGTATTCCACCGCAGAAGCGGTGGCATCTACGCCCACTAAGCTGATACGCAGATTTCTCTTTCTCGCCCACTTTGCAATCACCCGCAGCGAGTCACCGCCGCCGCAGCCCCAGTCGGAAATGGTCATCCCATCTTTAATCCCAATCCGTTTAAAAGCATCAAAGAACACAGTATATCCTCCCAAAAGCTTGTTCACCACCTCCAGCTCATCCATAATCGGATCAATAACTTCAGCTCCGAGGCTGAAATCATCCATCATTTCGTCTTCGGTACTTCTTTTGGAAAAATTAGGCATATCAGGCGGCTTGTAGTATCATGCTCTCAAAAGTCAGGCCCGGGCCAAAGGCAAAGCTCAGGAGGTTTTCACCCGATTTCACTTCTTTTAAGAATCGCTTTAGCACAAACAGAACTGTAACGGATGACATATTCCCAAACTCCCTCAGCACATCGAAAGAGTGTTTCATACAAAGGGTTGAATTAAAGGCTTCATCGCACACCTCCAGGATCCGCCTGCCTCCGGGATGTACGGCAAGATGATGAATATCCCGAATGTTCATCCTGGCTTTTGCCACCAGCTTTTCAGTTACAGCATCAATTTTGCTGCTGATGTTCTTAGCAATTTTAGACGAAAGCTTCATTTCAAAACCCGTATCGCCAATGCGCCAGCCCATATTATCCTTGGCTTCTGTGACGAGTTCATTGTAAAAAGAGTGCATCCGAAACCCATTCTCAGATGACCGGCTACTCTCCGGCTCAACCAGCACAGCCGCAGCGCCATCGCTAAAAAGCGAATTGGAAACCCAGTTTTCAAGCGTGCTTGCTTTCTGAAAATGCAGCGTGCACAGCTCCACATCCACAATCAAAACCTTGGCACCGGCATCCGCACGACAAATATAATCCGCCATTTTTAAGGCATTGAAAGCGCCGTAACAGCCCATGAAATTGATACAAGTACGTTCAATAGATTTGTTCAGGCCAAGAGATAGGACTAAGTCAATATCCAGTCCGGGAGCATACATGCCGGTGCAGCTAACGGTGATGAGGTGGGTGATGTGTTGTGGTTTTAGGTCGGGAATTTGCCGGAACAAATCTTCGCTAGCTGTATGTGCAACCTTTTTCGCGTATTCCTCATAAACCAGACTGCGTTGCCGTGTAGTTGGGAAAGGTGCAAGCCCCGCTTCATTTCCAAAAAAAGTGTAATCGCCGGAAGCGCTTCCAAAATCTTCAAGTACAGAATACCGATTGTTGATCCCGGAAAGTTCGTACAGGGTTTTCAGTCGTGCCGCATCATTATCGTTCAACCGGTGCGCTTTCGTCATGAACTGCAATATCTGGTTTTGTTCAAAGCAATGCTGCGGGTTTGCAGTGCCGATAGCCGAAATAATGCTGTTCATCAGTTATTTTTTCTAAGTTTATGAAACGGTTGCGCCCCTTAAAGGTTTTGTAATGAATTTTATGCCTTCTAAATCTTCCTGGCTGCACCTTCGCTTTGCATTTTCACTCTTCCTTCTGCCGGTATTTATTTTCGCTGTAAGCCAGGCTCCACATCCAGATACGGTAAAATGCTGGATTGCGTTCTTTTCATGGCACTTTTTTATCTACCCGGCAAGCAATGGCTACAATAGCTATTTTGACAAAGACGAAGGAAGTATTGCTTTGCTCAAATCTCCGCCGAAAGTAGATAAAAGCCTCTACTGGCTCTCGCTAACCTTAGATCTCGTTGGCATTTTGCTGGCTTTCTTTGTGAGCCTCGAGTTTGTGCTGGCGGTGATTGTTTATGGTTTGCTTTCAAAGCTGTACAGCCACCCGGCTACGCGGCTGAAGAAATACCCGGTGGTAAGCTTCCTCGTGGTTTTCTTTTTCCAGGGTGCTTTTGTGTATTACACCAGCTATTCGGCGGTTTCGCAGGTTAGCCTTGGATTGTTGCTGAGCGATAGCCCATTCCTTATCGCCGGACTGATCTGCTCCTGTTTGATTGGGGCATCGTACCCGCTCACACAGGTTTATCAGCATGAGGAGGACCGCCAAAGAGGCGATGAAACTTTAAGTATGATGCTGGGGATAAGAGGATCGTTTTGGTTTGCCGGAACTCTTTTTATTGCTGCCATACTGCTGCAATATCATTACTGGAGCGAGGCAAGTAGGCTATCTATGTTTTACCTCTTCCTTACCTTTGGTGCGCCAGTGTTTGGGATGTTTGTTTATTGGTTCGCGAAGGTGTGGCAGGATGAGCGAAATGCCAATTTTAAGCTGATGAGCAGGATGACTTTTCTCAGCGGAACTATGATGCTGCTGTATTTTGTTGTGGTTTGGATTTCGAAGTAACTGTCACTTACTACATCTCCCCATTCCACTCACCGTAAAACTGCACTAAATACCTCTCCATAAACTCATGCCGCTTCGCGGCGATCTGCTTTCCGGTTTCAGTATTCATCTTATCCTTGAGGAGTAGAAGCTTTTCGTAAAAATGGTTGATGGTTGGTGCGCTGCTGGATTTATATTCCTCTTTGCTCATGTTGAGGTTGGGAGCAATCCCGGGATTGTACAATTCCCTGTTTTTGAACCCGCCGTACGTAAATGCCCGGGCAATGCCGATGGCGCCAATCGCGTCCAGCCGGTCCGCATCCTGAACCACTTCCAGTTCTTTTGAAGAAAAGCTCACAGTCCCAAGACTGGCTTTGAACGACATGTTCCTGATGATCTGCTCCACATGAAACACAACATCTTCATCAACCCCCAGGCTTCTCAGAAATTTGCCCGCAGTTTTCGGCCCGATCTCCTCATCTCCGTTATGAAACTTGCTATCAGCGATATCATGGAGCAATGCAGCGAGCTCTACAACAATCATATCAACTTGTTCCTGACTGCCGATGAGTTTGGCATTATTCCAGACACGAAGAATGTGCCACCAGTCATGCCCGGCTTCAGCATTTTGAAGTGTCTGCTGAACATACGCTCGAGTTTGTTCAATAATAATTTGGTTGTCCGATGCCATTATATCTTCTCAATAATTTCCAGCGATTCTGTGATCAGCCGCTCGATCAAAGCTTTGGCATCCCTGGTAAACTCGCCCGTGATACGGTTAGCCAGGATAGCGTTCAGGCTCAGCGCTTCGTGCCCCAGCACTTTGCTGAGCCCGTAAATGCCGGCTGTTTCCATTTCAAAATTGCTGATGCGGTGATCTCCGGAGCGGAAGTTGGTAATCGCATCAAACATCCCCGGCTGGCTTAAGGCTGCACGCAACACCCGTCCCTGCGGCGCATAAAATCCCGGGCAGGTAACCGTAATACCCTGATGAAAATGATTGAAGTGAGAGAGCAAACGGCGGCTTCCGGAACTGATGTACGGTTTTGAAAACCCACTTCCGAGATTCATATGTGTTGAGAACGCATCTAAAATCCCGATCTCTTCGTCTGTATCCTGGTGAATGTAAAAGTTTAGCAGGTTGTCTATTCCCAGCCCAAAAGTGGAGGCAAGCAGGCTGTCGACAGGTATTTCCTTTTGCAATGATCCCGATGTGCCGATGCGGATGATTTGGAGTTGGGTGTGAACGGCTTTAGGGAGCCGGGTATCGAAATCGATGTTCACAAGTGCATCAAGTTCGTTCAGGACGATGTCGATATTATCGGTGCCAATCCCGGTAGAGACAACGCTCAGCCGTTTCTTTCCCACATATCCGCAATGCGTAACAAACTCCCGATGCCTGAATTCGCCGTCAATGCTATCAAAGTGCCGGCTTACTTCGCCAACCCGATCCGGATCGCCTACCAGGATAATGTTGTGGGATATTTCTTCCGGGCGTATATTTAGGTGATAGGCACCGCCCCGTTCGTTGATTATCAGTTCAGACTCAGCTATGTTGTTCATCGCAAAATTTGCTCAAAACTACACAGATTAAATCAGCCGCACAGCTATAAATCCAATCTTGGAATTAGTTGGAAATCACTCCCCAGCCTTAAATATCACCTCGACTTTCGCACGGTAAGTTTGCCCTGACAGAGCCGGATTCCACTTCGGGCCTTCTTTGACCAGACGGATCGCCTCTTCATCACAATAAGCATTGACTCCATTTTCTACTTTAATCGTAACCGGGTTGCCCCGATCATCCACAGAAAAGCTGAGGCTTACGCTTGCCGGTGCGCTTAGCCCTGCGCCGGAATTTCTTGTGTTTTGTGCCAGATATTCCCGATATTTTTCCCAACCTATCTGCGGGGAATCCTTTGCTGTGGATTGTCCGGCTTTGTTTATCCCCCGATTTAGTTCCACATCCACACGCTTCGTTCCAGGTTGCGCAGGCACATCCCGTTTATGGCTGTTCATCCAAAATAAAATACAAGCTGCAATAAACATAAGCCCCGCAGTGGCGGCAACACTGAGCCGCTGCCACGTAAAGTTGAACAGGTTTTTGTTCTCGTGCTTAATTGCGATCCGCTCCTCCAACTGACGCTGCAGAATGCTCAAATGGCTTACCGGATTATGGATATTTGCGAAGCCTTCCAGCGCATCGGCCAGGAACGGATCCTCAAGTGCGTGCTTTTCAAGTTCATGCATCTGTTTGGGATCCAACTGCCCATCCAGGTACTGCTGTATCAAAAGTATATCTGTGTTATTTTCCACCGTTCTTCTCCATACAAATTTTGAGGTTCCGCTTGCCGTTTTGAATATAACTCTTCACCTTGTTTATATCGTATCCGGTAAGGTCAGCCACCTCCCTATAACATTTTTGTTCCAGGTAAAACAGCTCGATGCTTTTGCGCTGCTCCTCCGGCAGTTTCTCAATGCATCGTTCCATCAACGTCAGCTCACCCTCGTGTAGTTCCCCTTCCTGCGAATCCGAACTGCCTTGAACTTCAACAAATGAATCATCCAGGCTAACGGTCTGGTGCTTGCCCGAATCACGCAGCTCCATCAGGCAATAATTTCTGGCCAGCGTATATAGCCAGCTTTTAAAATTTATCACCTGGTGAATTCGAAGCTTTTCTACCAATTGTTCAAAGATCTGCATCACAGCATCTTTGCTCTGCGCTTCGTCTTTCAGATATTTAACGCATAAACCAAAAACAAGCGGCATATACGGCTCATACAACCTGCCTAAAATATCAAGCGAACCACTTTGCCGGTATTCGGCCAAGAGGGCAGCTTCATTTCTGTCGCCTGCAGCTGAAGGATGCTTAACAAATTTCAAGTCAGTTCTCCGTGTAGATAGGATGCCAAAATGCACCAAATTCCATAACAAGTATAAAGTTTTTTAGGTGCCTGTGAATGTACGCCCGATAATAAAACCTGCTCCAAACAGTTAACTTTAGCAAAAAATTCCATGAAGTATATTTCCGTTGTTGCGATTTTTCTGGTGATGAGTGCCACTGATGTTCATGCGCAACTTAAACTTGGCAAAGTAGGCGATGCCATCAAACAAGCGGCAAGCGGAACAAGTGCAAGCCCATCGACTACCGAGATTGCGGCAGGCTTGAAGGAGGCGCTTGAAAAAGGAGTTTCCGCCAGTGCCGACAGGCTTTCTGTTGCGGATGGTTTTATGGGCAATGCTGCCGTAAAGCTGCTCTTCCCACCCGAAGCACAAAAGATTGAAAAGGCAGTTCGCGGGCTTGGGATGAATAAGTTGTGCGATGATTTCGTGCTCAGCCTGAACCGTGCCGCCGAGGATGCAGCCAAAGAAGCAAAGCCGATTTTTGTGTCGGCGTTAAAGCAGATGAGCATTGCCGATGCATCGAATATTTTACTTGGTGGCAAACAGGATGCAGCCACACAATACTTTAAGGCAACAACTACAGACCAGTTAAAAGGTGCATTTGCGCCGGTTATTAAAAACAGCCTCGACAAAGTTGGCGCAACCAAATACTGGACAGACATAGCCGCTGCTTACAACAAGGTTCCTCTAACTTCTAAGGTGAATACTGATCTTACTGCTTACGCCACCCAAAAGTCTGTAGACGGGCTGTTTTTTGAGATAGCCCGGGAAGAACTTAAAATCCGCAGCAACTCCTCACTACGCGGCTCCCCACTGCTGCAAAAGGTTTTTGGCTACGCTGATAAGAAATAAGGCTGGTTTCAACTTAGCAACTCAATAATTAAGAAGCTAAAAAGGAGAATAGCAGGTGTTAGAAAGAGAAGAACATAGGCCGTTTTATGAGCAAAGTTTACAGTCCAGCCCAGCCCGCTTCTCTTCTCTACTATAATTTCAGGATCATTGGGATTATAATAGAGAATACCCCACTTCCACAAGCTGTCATTCTGTTTATCGAATTCGTTCACGGTTAAATTTAAGAACAATCGGCGAATTTGATGTTCGTTCACGGACCTCGTCCAATCCAGCCAGATTCTAAAGGCAAACTAAAAAGCCTTAAAAGGAGTTATAACTTTTACATCGCAATAGCGAGATGTAAATTATACTCCTATGAAAAAATTAATAATAGCAAGTTTTGCCACTTGTACTATTCTGCTGGCAAGCTGCGATACATTGAACCAGGCTGCTCAGGTGTTAAATCAATCCGGCATCGGCATCCCCGGCGTGAGCCCTACATCTTCAGAGGTTTCTTTGGGCTTAAAACAGGCATTGGAATTCGGTACAACTATGAGCGCTGAGCGGCTTTCTGCCCGCGACGGCTTTCTCGGCAACCTCGCCATCAAACTGCTTTTCCCACCCGAAGCTCAAAAGGTTGAACGGACACTTCGCGGGCTTGGCTTTAACCAGCTTTGCGATAATGTGGTCATGAGCCTGAACCGGGCTGCTGAAGATGCCGCAGCTAAGGCAAAGCCGATATTCGTTTCTGCGATTAAGCAGATGACCATCAATGATGCCATGAACATTTTGCTTGGCAATCAGAGCGATGCTGCTACTCAATATTTCAAACGTGTAACAACATCGCAGTTGATGTCTGCTTTCAGTCCGGTTATACAAAATAGCCTCGGCAAAGTCGGAGCAACAAAATATTGGGGCGATGTCACCAACACCTACAACAAACTCCCGCTCGTTACCAAGATCAATCCTGATCTGACTGGATATGTAACCGAAAGGGCTATAGAAGGCTTATTCTTCGAAATTGCCAAGGAAGAGCTGCGGATCAGGAGCAACGTTTCTGCCCGCACTACGCCATTGCTACAGAAGGTATTTGGATACGCGGATCAGAACAGAGGATAATTGTCCGCTAAACAAAAAAGCCCATCAGCATTGCTGATGGGCTTTTTTGTACTACTAAGTTCTAATTTATTTTACACGCTCAATATAGTCTCCGGTGCGGGTATCAACTTTGATCTTATCGCCAAGGTTGATGAACATTGGCACCTTGATCTCTACGCCTGTTTCAACTGTGGCGCTTTTCAGAGCGTTGGTAGAAGTATCGCCTTTTACAGCAGGCTCGGTGTATGTAACTTCAAGCTCCACGCTGGCAGGTGCCTGGGCCATGATCGGCTCATCGCTTTCAAATGCTATGATCACATTCATACCGTCCTTTAAAAAACGTGCGCTATTTCCAAATAAAGGCTTCGGAATATTGAACTGCTCATATGTGTTGTTATCCATCACCACAAAAAAATCGCCATCATCATACAGATATTGGTAATCGCTGGTTTCAACCCTGCAAATCTCAACCTCTTCGTCGGTGCGGAAACGATATTCAACCAGTTTTCCCGACTTTACATTCCGCATTCTAGCCTGGTAAAACGCACGAAGATTTCCCGGAGTGCGGTGAATAAATTCCTCTACCGCTACCAGTTCGCCGTTGAAGCGTAAAATGTTACCGTTCTTTATTTCTGATGCCTTTGCCATTTTATCACATTATTTAAGGAGCGCAAAAGTATTAACATATTGCAAATATTATTACATAGAGCCGAAATTCCCGAGCCCTAAAGCCCGGGAAAACGCCGGCTACGATTTTGGATTTCCGTCAGCATCAAGTTCCACAATTGGGTACCCAAGTTTTTGCAGCCCGGGCAAAATGCTTTTTTTATCGCCCACTACCACAATCACCATTTTGTTCAGATCAAGGTACTTTTTTGCAAGCGCATCAATATCAGATTTGCTGATGCTGTTGCGGATTTTGCCTTGTTCGTCCACATATGTCGGCTTCAAATCATACTCGAGGATACGCGACAGGAAACTTGCTTTTTGGGAGTTTGTCTCATAGTTGCGGGCGGTGCTCTGGTTGATTGAAGATCGCATGAAGCTTAGCTCATCGTCTTTGATGCCATCCTTTGCATAATTCTGGATTTCTTTGATAAACTCCACAACTGAACTGTCGGTCGCTGAGGCTCTCACGCCAGCCGAAGCTGTAAAGTTGCCACCGTATTTTCCAGATGAAAATCCTGAACGGGCGCCATAGGTCCAGCCTTTATCTTCTCTCAGGTTCAGGTTGATGCGGCTGGTAAAGGCTGCACCCAGATTGTAGTTCATCAGCCCAAGACGATAGTACTCGCCGGTTGCATCATAGTTTAGCCCTGTTAAGTTCCCGATCCTGATCTCAGATTGAGCAGCTTTAGGCACATCTATAAGGTAGATGGTGGTTTCGTTAAACGTTTTGCCCGGAGCAGGAGCCGGAACGCTGATTTTCTTACCTGACCACTTGTTCAGGAACGCAAGTTTGCTTTTGATGTCTGCTTCCTTCACATCGCCAACTACCACAACAGAGCTCAACGACGGCGACAAATAGTTGCCGTAAAATGCCTGAACATCGGCAAGAGTGATGTTAGGGATTGTTTTTTCAGTGCCTGATGCGGCGATGGTGCGAACGTTATCTGCCCCGTAAAGAATCTTATTGTACACATCAGAAGCAATTGATGCGGGCTGAGTTTTTGCTCTTTTTAGACCAATGATTGTTTGCTGCTTGATGCGGTCGAGCGATTCCTGGGTAAACTTTGGATGCATCATTCGCTCTTCGAGGAGCTTAAGAGTTTTGTCGAGGTTTTTGGTCAGGGATGAAACCGAGTAAGAAAAACCATCGCCTGAAGCAAACACAAAAATCGAACTTCCAAGTTTCTGCAATTCTGCGCTGAATGCCTCCGATGTGTAGTTCTGTGTATCTTCGTTCAACATGCGGCCTACAATGCCGGCAATACCGGCTTTTGATGGATCTTTCGCCTCAAACAAGCCGCCGCCATCAATATTTATCGCGAGAGAAACAGATGGAATTTCTGTGTTTTCTGTTCCAATCATTCTGATGCCGTTAGCTGTTTTAGCAGTCCAGAACTTCGGAACCGATACTGAAACGGGGTTTGTTCCTGTAGCAGGAATTGCTTTTCGGCTGAATTTATCCTGTGCTTTCACATATTTCAGGCCATCGTATCCATAGTTTGGAGCCTTATATCCGGAAGTGTCGATTGTATAATTATCAGCAGCCAGGCGCATATCGCCTTTGCCTTTTGGCAGCACGCTCAGCACAACTGCATTTTTGTTCTTCACATACGTATTGTAAACACGCATTACGTCTTCTTTGGCGACGTTTTGAATAGCCTTGAGACGGTTTTGAATCTGGTTCGGATTTCCTGTAAACGTTTGTGCAGCAGCAAGCGACGACACTTTGCCGGATACGCTTGAAAGTGCGTTAATGAACTGAGCTTCGGATGCGCCTTTGATACGGGTAAGATCCTCGTCGGAAACACCCTTCGCTTCAAATTCTTTTAGCGACTGCTGGATGATTGCATACACATCCTGCAGCGACTCGCCCGGCGCAGGGTAAGCGCTAATGCTGATCTCTCCGGCTAATTCAGAACCGTAAGATGACATGCTTGCCTGGCTTGCCTTCCTGGTTTTTACCAGATTCTTATACAATATTGAGTTGTTGCCACGGCCGATGATGCTGGTTAGCACGTTGAGCGCCGCCTCGTCTTTATCATAGTTTGGAACTCCGGGATAGGTAATATCAAGTAAAGGCTGCTGCGCATAGTTGTCTTCGTAAGACACATAGCGAGTTTTGTTCAGAACCGGAGCCGGATATTTCACGTTTTTAACTTCAGGACCACGAGGGATGGAGCCGAAATATTTTTCTATCCAAGCCAGTGTTTGTCGGCTGTTGATGTCTCCACCGATGGTGATTGTTGAGTTATTCGGACCATACCAGCGGAGGAAGAAGTTCTTTAAATCGTTTACATTAACCCGGTTCAGGTCTTCAATGTAACCAATGGTAAGCCAGGAATATGGATGCCCGTAAGGGTAAAGCGTCTTGGCTGCGTATTGGCCAGCCAGTCCATAGGGGCGGTTATCGTAGTTCTGTCCACGCTCGTTCTTTACCGTTGCACGTTGAATTTCAAACTTCTGCTGTGTTACCGCATCCATCAAAAATCCCATCCTGTCAGCTTCCAGCCAGATCATCTTTTCAACCTGGTTGCTCGGAACAGTTTCGTAATAATTGGTTCGATCCTGATTAGTGGAACCATTTAGTGTTCCGCCGCTCTCAGTTACAATTTTGAAATGCTCATCATCTTTTACGTTATCAGATCCCTGGAACATCATGTGCTCAAAGAAATGCGCAAAGCCGGATTTACCGATCTCTTCGCGGGCCGAGCCAACGTGGTAGGTAACATCTACGTGTGCCACCGGATCAGAATGATCTTCGTGGAGGATCACGGTGAGCCCGTTTGGCAAAACATACTTCTCATAAGGAATGACAATCTCATTCCCTTTCTTAACAACTTTTTCTACAAGCTTTGCCTGCGACTGTACTACCTGTGCCTGAGCAAAAGGAAGATATCCAATGCCGAGTGCAACGATGAGTAATTTCTTTTTCATACTGGATTGATAATAATGACAATCTCAATATTACTCAAAAAAATCTATAGCTGCTTGTAGTCAGTGATGTTGATGAAGTTTTTACAAAAGGAATATTCGTTCTCCTGATTGGAACAAATGATGAGAAGGCGATCGGCTGAAAATTGCTCAACCAGTTGGCGATACCAGGAAATCCCGGTCGTGTCGAGGTTTGAGGCGGGTTCATCGAGGAGCAGTATGGGGCTGTTTGAGCAAAAAGCCAGCGTGAGCTTCAGGCGCTGTTTCATTCCCGAGGAGAAATGCTTGATTAGCTTATTTGCTGATTTCCCCAAACCGGAAAGCTCCAAAGCTTGCTTTGCATCCAGCCCATCGCGGTAGCTCTTAAACTTGAAATGAAACTCTAGTTGTTCCTGTAGAGTAAATTCTTCTATGAGCTCCAAGTAAGGCGCAGCAATGCTGATGTGATTGAAAGCGGCTTCAATATCCAGAGTTTTTCCATTCTGCTGATAGGAAATTGAGCCGGCGGATGGAGTAAGGCTGCCTGAGATTACCTGAAGTAAAGTTGATTTACCCGAGCCATTCGGCCCAAGCACAGCATACGACTCTCCTGTTTCGAAGGTATAGTTTACATCCCTGAAAATCCATTCGCGGTTAAACCTGCGCCCAATATTCTCAAGGATGATTTCCAATGTGATGCTACTTAAGGCAGGAGCTAAGCGCTTCCAAATCCTTTCATGATGCCGCGGTTTGAATTCCGGATAAAATCTAAAATCTCATCCCGAATTTCCGTTGGCTGACGCTCTGCTTCAATGATATCAAGAGCCGTACTATTATTAAACTTTTTAACGAAGATGGTACGGTAAATATCTTGTATTTCATTGATCTGCTCAGAACTAAAGCCCCTGCGGCGCAAGCCAACAGAGTTGATGCCCACGTAAGAAAGTGGCTCGCGGGCTGCTTTTACGTAAGGTGGTACATCCTTCCGCACAAGCGAACCACCTGTTACGAATGCATGCTGCCCAACTTTGACGAACTGGTGGATTGCTACCATTCCCGCAAGAACTACATTATCACCAATCGTTACGTGCCCAGCAAGTGTGGTGTTATTTGAAAAGATGCAATTGTTTCCAACTTCACAGTCATGCGCCACGTGGCAGTATGCCATTATCAGGCAATTCTGACCAATAACGGTTTTCCAGCGATCCCTGGTACCGCGGTTTATGGTTACGCACTCGCGGATGGTAGTGTTATCGCCAATTTCGGCAGTGGTTTTTTCGTCCTCGAACTTCAAGTCCTGTGGAATGCCGGAGATCACAGCGCCTGGAAAGATTTTGCAATTCTTTCCGATTCTCGCACCATCCATAATGGTTACGTTCGGGCCTATCCAAGTGCCTTCGCCAATCACAACATCTTTGTTGATGGTCACGAACGGCTCAATCACTACATTTTGTGCGATTTTTGCGTCCGGATGGATATAAGCTAAAGGCTGGATCATGCGTCGTTGCCCTTCACTTTAACAATTTGAGCCATCAGTTCGGCCTCCACAACAACCCGCTCTCCAACCATTCCAACACCTTTCATTTGGGCAATTCCGCGGCGGATTGGGGCGAGCAGATCGCAACGGAAAATCAATGTATCTCCCGGAAGTACTTTGTCCTTGAAACGTGCATTTTCTATTTTCAGGAAGAGCGTGAGCCAGTTCTCCGGGTCAGGAACGGTGTTCAGGACCAAAATTCCCCCTGTTTGAGCCATGGCTTCGATTTGTAAAACGCCGGGCATAACGGGAGCGCCGGGAAAGTGGCCGATGAAAAACGGCTCATTCATGGTTACGCTCTTTAATCCTACCACGTGCATTTTGGTTAGCTCCAGAATCTTGTCTACCAGCAGCATCGGCGGCCTGTGCGGCAGGATGTTCATGATCTGAACTGTGTCGTAAACCGGGGTTACGTGCGGATCATAAACGTGAATGTGCTTTTTGCTACGCTCTTTTTTGATCTGAGCTTTAATCTTTTTCGCGAAAGCAACGTTTGCTGCATGTCCGGGGCGGGCAGCCATGATGTGGCCTTTGAGCGGAGTGCCCACCAATGCCAGATCACCGATCATATCTAAAAGCTTGTGGCGGGCAGGCTCGTTCTGGTGGCGTAACTCAATGTTATTCAGAATGCCTTCCTTAGCTACATCAATATCATCACGCTGGAACAGCTTGGCTAGTTTCTTCAGCTCGTCTTTTTCTACGTGCTTATCAACCACAACAATTGCGTTGTTCAGGTCTCCGCCCTTGATCAGGTCATTCTCAACCAACATTTCCAGCTCATGCAAAAAGCAGAACGTGCGACTGGAAGCGATTTCCTTCTTAAATTCAGAAAGTGTGGTTATTGCTGCGTGCTGACTACCTAAAACAGGTGAATTGTAGTCGATCATGCAGGTAAACCTGTAATCATCCAACGGCATGGCCACCATCTCAACTTTGCGATCAGGCTCCGAGTAGTGGATGTTATAAGGTATGCTGTAATACTCGCGGGTTGCTTCCTGTTCGACATACCCGCCTTTTTCCAAGGCTTCAATAAAATGGATGGAACTGCCATCCATAATAGGAGTTTCTGGTCCGTCGAGCTCAATTAACACGTTATCTATCTCCAGGCCCACCAAAGCCGCCAACACATGCTCAACTGTATTTACTGTTGCGCCGTTTTGTGAAATAGTAGTTCCGCGGGAGGTATCAGTAACATTGTCAACATCGGCTTCCACAACAGGGCGGCCTTCTATGTCTATCCGTTGAAATTTGTATCCGTGGTTTTCCGGGGCGGGCTTGAAAGTCATCGTAACAGGCTTGCCGGTGTGAAGGCCGTTGCCGGAAACGGTTACATCAGATTTGATGGTTCTTTGTTTTACATCCATGTATCAGCTGTTCTCTGATTTATTATTTTCTTTGAGTTTACGCTCGAGTTCTTCGATTTTTCGCTCCAGTTCTGGCAAGCGCTGCAGCACAACCTGTGCTCGCATATGGTTGTTATAGGTGGTGGCAGGAGCTCCAGCCCATTTCTTTCCTTCTTCTTCTATTGAGCGGTTTATGCCTGATTTTGCCTGGATCTGTGTGCCCTTGGCGATGCTGATATGGCCTACAATCCCAACCTGGCCACCAACTATTACGTTTTCGCCAATCTTAGTACTACCAGACACGCCGGTTTGGGAAGCTATGACGGTATTTGCGCCAATCTCTGCATTATGTGCTATCTGGATCAGATTATCCAGCTTTACGCCTTTGCGGATAATTGTTGAACCAATCGTCGCCCGGTCGATGCAGGTATTTGCGCCAATTTCTACATCATCCTCAACCAAAACATTCCCGATCTGGCTGATCTTATTGTAGCTTCCATCGGCTTGCGGAGCAAAGCCGAAGCCGTCGCTGCCTATAACAGAATTGGAGTGAATAATTACGCGGTTCCCAATTACAGTGTCGAAATACAGCTTAACGCCCGCGAAGAAAGTGCAGTTATCGCCAACTTTTACGTTGTCGCTGATGTATGTGTGCGGGTAGATTTTGCAGTTATCACCAATAACAGCGTTTGGACCGATATAGGCGAAAGCGCCGATGTAAACATCTTTTCCGACGGTTGCGGAAGGGTGGATAAAGCAGGGTTGTTCAATGCCGCTCTTGTCTAGTTTTATAGTATTGTACTTCTCCAGCAGCACAGAAAAGCTACTGTACGCATCTTTAACGCGGACCAATGTAGCCTTGACGGGATGATCAAGCTGAAACTCGTTGTTGAGAATAACAACGGAAGCGTTTGTGGTGTATAAAAAAGCTTCGTACTTGGGATTAGCAAGGAAAGAAAGCGATCCTTCCTCTGCTTCTTCAATTTTAGCCAGCTTGCTTACTGTAGCATCAGGATTTCCCTCAACGGTACCGTTTAACAAAACCCCAATCTGGTGTGCAGTAAATTGCATCCCGCAAATTTATGTGATATTACTTAACGAACAAATGTATTAGCCTCATAAATGTGTGGCTTTAATACATTCTAACGTAAAACTCTCAGCGACTTATCAAAGCACAGGATGTACTTTTCCACCGTTTTGGTAAGAGCTTCGAGGTTTGAGGTATCAGATGCGGTGGTGATATCCTGGAGTGAGCCATCTTTCATCAGCAGGTTTATGCTTCCTTTTCCTACACTGTACGCATTGTTTTTTACGGTATCAGTAAACACAAAGTACGATGCATCATCTTCCTCAAGATCGTACTTAAGAATGGCTGCATCAACTAACTGATCAATCTTTTCGTCCGCAGGCGCATCGTTTGTAATCTCTACTTTGTACAAATCTCTGCCCGTTAAATGTTGGCAAAGAGTTGAAAGTATTAGGTCATCGTCATCCTCCCAAACCTTTACGGAAGTATAGATATCGTAGTCATCGAGTTTTGAAAAGCATTCAAGATGTTCGGGATCATTCTTGAAATCTTCGCGGCTTATCGAATTGTATAAAAAGTGAGCAAAGTGGGGAGTAGCAAATAGCTTTTTTCCGCTAAGAGCCAATTCACGAGCCCGTTCAAGGATTTTCACAAGCATTTGTTCCGCTGCAATCACCGTTTTATGAAGGTAAACCTGCCAGTACATCAGCCTGCGGGCTATAAGAAACTTCTCTATTGAATATATTCCTTTTTCTTCAACAACTAACTGGTCATTGCTTACATCGAGCATTTTGATGATACGATCAAAACTGATCACGCCTTCCGAAACTCCTGTAAAAAAGCTGTCGCGATTCAGGTAATCCATCCGGTCCAGGTCCAATTGCCCCGACACAAGTTGTTGAAGGAACTTTTTCGGATACCGCCTGCAGAAGATGTCTATAGCCATGGTGAGCCTCCCGTCAAATTCCATATTTAGCTTGTCCATCAGGAGCGATGAAAGGTGCTCGTGCGAAATGCCTTCTACGATAGTATGTTCAAGTGCGTGGGAGTATGGCCCGTGGCCGATGTCGTGCAGCAGGATGGCGATAGTAACAGCCTCTTCTTCTTCTGATGTGATTTCGTGGCCTTTGTTGCGGAGGGTTTCAATAGCGAGGCTCATCAAATGCATAGCCCCGAGCGCATGATGGAAGCGGGTGTGCAGGGCACCGGGATAGACAAGGTGTGTCATCCCTAATTGTTTTATATTGCGCAGCCGTTGAAAATACGGGTGTTGGATGAGGTCGAAAATCAGATCTGAGGGTATGCTGATGAAGCCATAAACCGGATCATTGATAATTTTTTTCTTGTTCAAAATAGTGGAAAGTGCCTGTGCACAAAAATTGTTAAATTAAATGATACAAAAAACCTTCGTTGTTGTTATAGCATCGAATTGAAAATAAAGCGCTAACATGCAGGACACCAAAATACTGTGGGCCGATGATGAAATCGACCTTTTGAAACCCCATATTCTCTTCTTAAACGATAAAGGCTATGAGGTAAAAACAGCTACTAATGGGAGCGATGCTGTAGATATATTCAAGAGCGGGTACATTGATCTCGTTTTTCTGGATGAAAATATGCCTGGATTAACTGGATTGGAAACCTTAGCAAAGATCAAAGCTATTAATCCCGATGTTCCGATAGTTTTAATCACGAAAAACGAAGAGGAACATTTGATGGAAGATGCCATCGGCTCAAAAATCGATGATTACCTGATCAAACCGGTTAATCCGAAGCAAATCCTGCTCACTATTAAAAAACTGACAGAAAACAAGCGCCTGATCAGCGAGAAGACTTCAATGGCTTATCAGCAGGACTTCCGTAATCTGGGGATGATCCTGAACGATAATTTGTCGTTTACAGAATGGGTGGACGTTTATAAAAAGCTCATTTATTGGGAGCTTTCGCTCGAAGGCCTGGAAGACGCCGGAATGCATGAGATTCTGACGATGCAAAAGTCGGAAGCCAATGTTCAGTTTTCCAAGTTCATCGAAAAGAGCTACCTCGATTGGCTTAAGGATCCGGAAAAGGGACCTGTTACATCCAACCTGCTATTTAGAAAAAGAGTATTTCCCGCACTGGAGAGCAATAAGCCAGTTTTCTTTTTTCTTATTGATAACCTTCGCTACGACCAGTGGAAAATAATCAACTCAGTAATCACAGATTATTTCCGGCAGGACGAAGAAGACAGCTACTACAGTATTTTGCCCACGGCTACCCAATACGCTCGTAACTCCATCTTCTCGGGCCTTATGCCGCTGGAAATGGAAAAGCGCTTTCCGCAGATGTGGCAAAACGATGAAGATGAGGGCGGGAAAAATCTCTATGAGGAACAGTTCCTTGCTGATCAGATACAGCGTGTTTTGCGGAAAGAATGCAAGTATTCATACACCAAAATTCTTACGTACGAGCAGGGAAGAGATATGAACGACACAGTAACCAATCTCCTTGGGAATGATCTCAACGTGATCGTTTACAACTTTGTGGATATGCTTTCACACGCCCGTACCGACATGGCCATGATCCGTGAGCTAGCCAACGACGAAGCCGCTTATCGTTCCCTTACCCTTTCCTGGTTTATCCATTCGCCGCTGCTCGATACCCTGAAAAAGCTATCGCAGAAAAATGTAAAAGTTATCATCACTACAGACCACGGCACCATTCGCGTTAAACATCCAAGCAAGGTAATCGGCGACCGGAATACCAACTCGAACCTCCGCTACAAGCAGGGAAAGAACCTTAACTTCAATGCCAAGGAGGTTTTCCACATCAAAAATCCGCACGATGCTCAGTTGCCTAAACTGCACATGAGCTCAAGTTTCATATTCGCCAAGGAAGACAGCTATTTTGTTTATCCGAACAACTACAACCAGTTTGTAAACTATTTCAACGAGACTTTTCAGCATGGGGGCATTTCCATGGAGGAGATGATTATCCCATATGCGACGTATAGTCCGAAATAATCATTTTTGCTGAATGAAGATAAAAGTTGGTTCAGTAGACGAGCTTTCTGAAGCTGCAAACAAATTAATTCAGTACGCCGGCGCTCAAAAGGTCTTCCTCTTCTATGGCGACATGGGCGCAGGTAAAACCACATTCATCAAAGCCATTTGTGAGGCGCTTGGCGTATCAGAAAACACATCCAGTCCAACGTTTTCCATAGTCAACGAATATCCATTGCCGCAAGGCCCGGTATACCACTTCGATTTTTATCGGCTGAAAACCGAAACAGAAGCACTCGATCTTGGTTATGAGGATTACTTTTATTCGGGCAATTACTGCTTTATAGAGTGGCCTGAAAAGATTCCGGGTCTCATTCCCGAACATTTCGTAAAGGTTAACATATCTGTTGAAAGTGATGGGGTTCGTATCATTCATGCTGAAAATTATTAACCGTAGTACGATTTTTGCTAACTTTATTGCTAATTAGAACCTGATTTGATTTGCGGAAAAGATGAGTGAATTTTCTGACCTTGCCAAACAAGCTATGATGCAGCCTCTCGAGGCTATGCTGGAAACCCGGTCCCGGAAAAACAGCCTTCATATCGGAATCCCTAAAGAAACTTCGTACCAGGAAAACCGGATAGCGCTCACACCGCTCTCGGTGGCATTGCTGGTAAATAATGGGCATAAAGTCTGTATTGAAGCTGGAGCGGGCGTAGCGGCAAACTTTCTGGACAGCCATTACAGCGAGCAAGGCGCTCATATTGTTTACGACAAAAAAGAGGTTTACCAGTCAGACCTAATCATCAAAATCGGCCCGCCAACTATGGAAGAGGTCAATATGATGAAACATGGTCAGGTGCTGTTCTCCACGCTTCAAACATCTACGCTCAAGGTGGAATTGCTTGAGGCGATGATGAAAAAACGGGTTACGGCTCTTTCCTACGAATACTTACGCGATGAAGGCTGTAGCCTGAGCGTGGTGCGGGCCATGAGCGAAATTGTCGGCGCAACCTCTATCCTTATAGCGGCCGAATATCTGAGCAACGTTTTTGAAGGCAAAGGCCTTATGCTCGGCGGAGTTACAGGCGTTCCTCCCACAGAAATAGTCATCCTGGGCGCAGGCACAGTTGGCGAGTACGCTGCCCGCACGGCCATTGCGCTGGGTGCCGAAGTAAAAGTTTTTGACAGTTCCATTTACCGCCTCCGCAGGCTTCAGAATAACATCGGAAGCCGGGTTTTTACCTCGGTTATCCAGCCAATAGTCCTACATAAAGCCATCACCACCTGCGATGTTGTGATTGGAGCGATCCGGGCAACCAACGGCCGAAGCCCTTGCATCGTGTCTGAAGATACAGTTAGCAAGATGAAGCCAAACTCGGTGATCATTGATGTGAGCATTGACCAGGGCGGGTGTTTTGAAACCTCAAGAGTAACCAACCACACCTATCCTGTTTTCAGAAAATATGATGTTATCCATTATTGCGTGCCCAACATTGCTTCGCGGGTATCTCGAACAGCAACGTATGCGCTTACCAATATTTTTACGCCCATTTTAATTGATATTGGCGAGATGGGCGGAATCATGAATGTGATCTGGGATAAGCCGGGCGTGCGGAATGCTATTTATTTGTACCAGGGCCAGCTTACTAATAAAGATTTGGCAGAAAGGTTCAACATGCAACCGAAAGATCTTGATTTGCTGATCATTTCTAACCGCTAATTGTCAGATTAAATACATCTTACAATAATTGGCGGCCATTGCGTTTATGATTTCGTAGGTAGTTTAAAAATCAACATGAAACGTTTCATCCAAACCCTTTCCGCTTGTGCCCTTTTAGTTGTTCTGTGCTCCTGCAATTCTTCCGGGCAAACCCAAACCCGGAGCAAAAGTACACTTGTAAAGCTGAAGCCTGCTAACGGAAAAGCGGTAGCGGCATTCGCCGAAGGCTGTTTCTGGTGCTCAGAGCATATATTTGAAGAACTTGCCGGAGTGGATTCGGCAGTCTCGGGCTACGCCGGAGGGAAGACTAAAAACCCAACTTATGAACAGGTTTGTACCGAAACAACCGGGCACGCAGAAACTGTGTTAGTTTACTACGATCCTAAAAAAATATCTTACAGCCAGCTTCTGGATGCGTTTTTCACTTCGCACGATCCAACTACATTAAACCGCCAGGGACCGGACGAAGGCACATCCTATCGCTCAGCCATCTTTTACCTCACTCCGCAAGAAGGCGAACTCGCTAAACAAGCCGTGAAAAAGTATTCACCACGATTTAAAAAAGCGATTGTAACTGAGATCAAACCTCTGACTGCGTTTTACAGAGCAGAAGAATACCACCAAAACTATGTGGAATACAACCCAAGTTCAGGCTATGTGCAGAACGTGTCAATGCCAAGATTTCAGCAGTTTAAACGAGAGTGCAAGCTTAAATTGAAGCGTTAACAGATTTTTGTTAAGGGTTCTATAACTGTGTCATGCTGAGGCCCTCCAAGCCTAGTTCATTATTAACCCTTCGAGAACCTCAGGGTGACCTCACATAAAGAATCGTATCTTCGCCGCTCATGGATTATCAGGTATTTACCCTTCCAAACGGCATTCGTTTGCTCCATAAAGCTTTTCCGTCTAACATCGCTCACGCCTGTATAATTATAAATGCCGGCTCGCGGGATGAGGAATTAGAACGGCCCGGACTGGCGCATTTCATTGAGCATCTGCTTTTCAAACGTACAGAGCGGCGGAATACAAATCAAATTCTCAATCGCCTGGAGCTTGTTGGTGCTGATCTGAACGCCTACACCACCAAGGAATATACCTGTATCCACGCTTCGTTTTTGACGCCGCATCTTGAGCGCTCTCTGGACTTGTTTGAGGATTTAGTTTTCCATTCAGTTTTCCGAAGCGATGAAATGGAAAAGGAGAAAGGCGTCATTCTGGATGAGATTGCCTCATACGAAGATCAGCCGGAAGATGCCGTGAATGACGATTTTGAAGGACTGATCTTTCAGGATCATACGATGGGAAATAACATCCTCGGAACTGCAGAAAGCGTGCAGTCTTTTAAACGGGATGATATTTTCGAATTCATAAGTAAGAATTACAACACGCATGAAATTATAGTCGGCGTGCATGGCAACTATGATTTTGAAAAGCTGAAGCGTGTAATGACGAAGATTTTTGGCGGTGTCCCGGAAAATAGTTCGCCAAGAAAGCGGCAGGCGATTTCGAGGTATCAGCCAATGCGGAAGGAAGAGAAAAAGCCAATATCTCAGTCGCATTGTGTGTTGGGTGGACGTGCTTACCACATTCACGATAAGAATAAAGTTGGTTTATTGGTGCTCAACAATCTTCTCGGCGGCACGGGGATGAGCTCCAGGCTTAATTTGGAAGTGCGGGAAAAACACGGCATTGCTTATACGATAGAATCTAATTATACGCCTTTCAGCGATACCGGCATATTCTCTATTTACTTCGGCACTGATGCGGAAAAAACAGATAAAGCCCTGCGGCTGATTACCCGGGAACTTGAAAAGCTCAGAAGCAAGCCGTTAGGAGCTGTTCAGTTGGCTCAGGCAAAGCAGCGTTTTATCGGGCAAATAGCTTTGGGGGAGGAGAACAGGATGGGGCTTATTATTTCGATGGCGAAAAGCTTGCTGGATTATGGTCGGGTGGACAGCCTTGAAGAAGTTTTTGAGAAAGTCAACGCTGTTACATCTTCGGCTTTGTTGGAGATAGCGAATGAGGTTTTAGATCCCAAGGAGATTTCAAGGTTAGCGTTTGTTCCAGAGTAGTTTAACTTGTTCGAGATACAGATTCCGAAGACGGAACTTTTGTCACTATTGGGATCGTAACCATTCAATTGTTTGTACTGGATCAGCGATGCTCCAAGAGTGTGGATGCCTATTATTATTAGGTTTTCTATATCCCTTATTAGTTGTCGTAAGCAAAACCGCGTTACGATTTCCTAACTTACGTAACTCATTAATCATAGCAGCTTGATCTGTAATATTTAGGAAGCTATAGTCATAATTTCTATTTACGAGCCACCATTGAATGTCGGGCTCAGATATGATCATGATCGGCATTTTAATTAGAGACTTTATTGCTTTTTGCGTTGTGTCTGAATAAGAGTACGGTGAATGAATGTAAAAATTCTCTAAAGCGGTTTCCGGTGTTCCGCCCATTTCCTTTTGAATTCTGTCGATCATATAAGTTACCTCTTCGTTTACTTGGTTTGGCTTGGAAATTCTTACTACTCGCTTAGCTGAGTCGTAATATCTTTGCCAATCAAGTGGTGGGTCCACCGCAAAAACAGCTTTAGGTATTATTGGATACTCATTTTGAATAGCTAGTTCGGTATACTTAATAACACAAGTTCCACCGATCGAAAACCCGCCAAGATAAAAGTCCTTCCCCTGTAGCTTATATTTTGCAACGACCAGTTCTATTAATTCTTTTAAAGATTGCTGTGACGCTGAGTCGCTACCGAAGTATAAAGGACCTGTTTTCAATATTGGTATAATGGTCAGAATATTTTGTTGCGCTGCGTATGTAGGTAAGTCAGTTTGGAGCATCAGGTTTTTCGGCGAATAATTTCCAAACCCGTCCAACAGAAACATGAAGGAGTTAACTCTTCCGTCTTGCGGCATTACGGCAACGTACATATTTGCTGTACTGTCTTTTTTGTTCAAATACACTGTTTCAATTCTTTGACAGAATGTAACAGTTGGAATAGAAATCGCTAGAAGAAGAATGATTATTTTATTCATGTAGAAAGCGTTGTTAATCTTGCCGGCAATGTATCATGCAACTAAACGTTACTCGGTACCACCCGAGTTAGGGAATGTATGACCTTCATCTCATTTCTCTCTAAAGTATAATTTCAAGGTAGCAAATCTTCTATCGAATTTACATCATTTATCCTTCGCTGACCGAACTTCCTATTTGAAGGCGCATTGAGATACCTTACTTTTGCCTAATGAAATTTCCAATCGTTGCTTACGGCGATCCTGTTCTACGAAAGAAAGCGGCTGAAATAAGCCAGGGCTATCCCAATTTAAAACAAGTCATTGCCGATATGTTCGAAACTATGTACGGTGCACACGGCGTGGGCTTAGCTGCGCCACAGGTGGGTTTGTCAATTCGCCTTTTTGTGGTGGATGCCAAGCCTTTTACTGAGGATGACGAACAGCTTGAGGATTTCAAGAAAGTGTTTATCAATGCGCAAATCGTGGAAGAAGAAGGCGAGCTATGGCCGTTTAACGAAGGCTGCCTCAGCATTCCGGATGTGCGGGAGGATGTGAGCAGGAAAGAAAAACTCACAATATCTTACTACGATGAAAACTGGCAGCATCATGAGGAAACTTACAAGGGCCTTGCCGCACGTGTCATCCAACACGAATACGACCATATTGAAGGGAAACTTTTCACTGATAAGCTAACGCCACTTCGCAAAGCGATGTTGAAGAATCGCCTTGATTCGATCTCTAAAGGTCAAATAAAGGTGGATTACAAAATGAAGTTTCCTGCTCAGAAAAAGGGGAGATAGCGATGGAGTAAAATGCCCTTCGACTCCGCTCAGGGTGACACCAGAACTTTATTTAATCGCTAGACCGGCTTTTGTCACCCTCAAGGATTTGCTGCAATAAAGCGCTCCAGGCAAAAGGGTTCAGCAATGGATTTGCCCCCCGCATGTTCATATTCTTATTGGTCATGGCAATATGATTGTTCTGGAAGTTCAGGTTAGACATCTCCCGGGCATCTCTTGGCAAGGTTCTGGCCATTGCCATGATACTAGCTTTGGAGACATTCTTTTTGGCAATCAGCAAGTCATCATCAGCTAATTTCATGGTCATGAACGCCCGATTAAATTCATCGATGCTCGCCCACGGATATATTTGAACGATCGGTAGATTTATCGCCTCAGGCTTCACCTTAACCAAAACGGTATATTTTTTATCGGTAAGCCCAGCCGGAATAATCAAAGCCTCATGCCTGAACCCGATGGCGCTGAACACGATGGTATCCTGCTCGTGCGCTACAAAGGAGAAATATCCCTGATAATTTGCGTAGTAGACCCGTCCGCCTTGGGTTTTGTTGATAACCGTAACATAAGGCACAACAGCTTTGAGGCTATCGGCATTGTAAATTATCCCAGAGAATTGTACCAATGGCTTTTCCTGGGCTTTCGCAAAGCTAAAAAGCGTACCGACTAAAAATATGGTTGCCAGAAGGTATTTCATCTCAAGGGTAAAACTACAAATATCGTGCTATTTGCGGTTGTTAAATACTGTTAAAGTGTGGATGTTTAACGGTGGGGAGAGCTCAATATTACTGCTGGTTTGGCATTACCGCCGCAGGATCATCAATATCGGTCAGGTTTATAGCTTCGATAGCCGTAATCTCGGGCACGGCACGCATGATAGCCTGTTCAATGCCGGCTTTCAACGTCATGATGCTCATCGGGCAAGACCCGCAAGCGCCGAGCAGCCGCAGTTTCACTACATTGTCGCTGGTAATCTCCTCTACAGACACATTGCCGCCATCTGCCTCCAGATAGGGCCTGATTGTGTCTAATGCGCTTTCCACTTTAGCTAACAATTCCATAATTAAAATTTATATAAATGTACAAATTAACCTTAACTAACCGGCTCTGCCGCATGTTTGCCTGCAACATTCTGAATAGAAACCTGTTGCGCCACACGTTTCGCAATTTCCATGAAAGCAACTCCCGTAGGATTATCCTTCTGCAAAATCACCGGCTCGCCCATATCTCCCGAATCGCTGATACTTTTAACGAGCGGTATTTCGCCTAAAAACGGCGCATCAAAACGCTCAGCCAAACGCTTTCCGCCGCCTTCACCAAAAATGTAGTACTTGTTCTCCGGCAATTCGGCAGGTGTGAAATACGACATGTTTTCGATAATGCCCAGCAAAGGCACATTGATAGCGTTCATCATGAACATGCCAATGCCTTTCTTCGCATCGGCTAAAGCCACGTTTTGTGGAGTAGTTACGATCACAGCTCCCGCGACAGGGAAGCTTTGGGTAAGGGTAATGTGAATATCGCCGGTGCCCGGAGGAAGATCTACGATCAGGTAATCAAGTTCACCCCAGTCAGCATCATTGAACAATTGCTTAACGGCGGTTGAAACCATCGGTCCACGCCATGGAACCGGTTGCTCCGGATCAGTGAAGAAGCCGATAGACAATAATTTTAAGCCGTATTTTTCAATGGGCACTATTCGAGGCTTGCCATCGGCGCCAGCCACCGACTTAGGCTTTGCGCCTTCTAAGCCAAACATAATCGGAATAGACGGGCCATAAATATCAGCATCAATCAGGCCTACCTTCGCACCCGTGCTCACCAGCCCTAAAGCCAGGTTTGCCGACACAGTTGATTTCCCAACTCCACCTTTGCCCGACGCAACTACAATGATGTTCCGGATGTTAGATAAAGGTTGGTTCTTTTGCGTGGTAACCCGCGATGTCATGTTAATATTCACCACCGCATCTTTGCTGATGAAGTGTGCAATGGCGTTGCGGCAGGCATTTTCAATTAACGATTTCAGGGGGCAAGCCGGCGTGGTGAGGATAACCGAAAAACTGATATTGTGGCCTTCAATCTTCACATCTTCTATCATGTTGAGCGTAACCAAATCTCTTTTCAGATCCGGCTCTTCCACATGGCTTAGTGCGCTTAAAACTTGCTCCCTGGTAATCATATGCCAAATTTACGAATCCGTTTTCTGTTATCGGGCTTGCGCCGGGCGTTTTCGAACATATTTACATTTCAGAAATAATTCTACTTTTAAAACGTTTTTCAGCCGAAACCGTTAATGACCAAATACCCCTCCCGTAGCATGCGCATCCCGCCCAGATATCTCAAAGTAGCAGGTATTGTATTTGGTTCTCTCATCATTCTCGTACTTATCGGCGGTATAATCGCATACAGCAAACGCGAGACAATTCTGCGGGCAACGATCGATAAGGCGGTTCGAAAGGCTAAAAAAGATTACAATCTGGACGTACATATTAAAAGCGCAAAGTTCGAAGGGTTGCGGACGGTGGTGTTTCGGGATGTGTCGGTGGTGCCGGATAATCGCGACAGCTTGGCCTTTATCCGAAACCTGCGTGTTGGGGTAAAGTTGTTACCGCTTCTTTTTGGCGATGTGAAGCTGGCGGAGGTGGGGCTGCATGATGGCCGGATTACATTGGTGAAAAGAGACAGCCTGCGCAACTATGAATTTCTGTTCAGAAAAAGAGCTCAGGATACGGTCTCAACTAAGAAAGTGAACCTGGCTGATGTTGCCAATAAGCTCCTGAACAATGTGTTCAACAAGGTGCCTGATGATATGGATGTGCGGGAATTCACCATTTCATACAACGACAATGGCGATAAGGTGAGTTTATCTGTTCCTTCCGCGACCATAGACGGAGGCAAGCTGAAATCAACTATCCTGGTAAATAAATCGGAGTCGAGGTGGCATGTAGAAGGAGATGTTGATCCGGGAGATAAGCAGTTTGATGTGCGCCTCTTCGCTGAAGGTAAGAAATTAGAGTTGCCATTCCTGCAGAGGAAATATGATTTGAAATTGAATTTTGATACCCTGCACGCTCAAATGAAGAGTGCGGAGCGTACCGGCGATGAGCTTCGTATCTCGGGCACCTGGGCGATAAAAAATCTACTGCTCAATCATCCTAAAGTGGCTGCGAACGATATCATCGTTCCCAACGGAGCAATAGACGCTGATTTGATTGTTGGGGAGGATTTCGTTTCCGTTGACAGCTCATCTGTTATCCGCCTGAAGAACATCACAGCAAACCCTTACATCAAATACACTTTAGGCAAAAAGAAGAAGCTCGCATTAAAGCTTCACACCGATTATTTGGATGCTCAGTCGCTGTTTGATGCTTTTCCACAAGGTTTATTTGAATCTCTGGAAGGTATGCAGGTAGCAGGCAAACTTCAATACGACCTTGACTTTTTTATTGATACCGCTCGCCCCGATAGCGTTCGGCTTAGCTCAAGCTTGAATAAAAAGGATTTCAAGATTGTGAAATGGGGCAAAACCGATCTTCAAAAGATCAACAGCACGTTTGTTTACACACCTTACGAGTATGGCAAGCCGATGCGGGACATTGTGGTCGGGCCATCCAATCCCAACTTTACGCCTCTGGACGAGATTTCCAGCAACCTGAAGAACGCGCTTTTAACAGCAGAAGACCCATCGTTCTTTAGCCACCATGGATTTGTGGAAGAATCTATCCGGAAGTCTATTGCAACGAATTTTAAGGAAAAAGCCTTCAAGCGAGGCGGCAGTACTATTTCTATGCAGCTGGTGAAAAACGTGTACCTGAACCGGCAAAAGACTCTTGCCCGGAAAATAGAAGAGATGCTGATTGTCTGGCTGATTGAAAACAATCGCTTATCAAGCAAGCAGCGCATGTTTGAAACCTACCTGAACCTGATTGAATGGGGGCGAAATGTTTACGGCATTGGTGAAGCTTCGCGATACTATTTTGGCAAGCGCCCGTCAGAAATTACTTTGGGGGAAGGCATATTTTTAGCGAGCATTGTGCCGCGGCCAAAGAAAGGTTTGTACTTTTTTGAGCCGGATGGAAGCTTGCGGCAGGGGCTGCATGGCTACTTCAGGCTGATAGGGAACTTGATGGCTAAGAAAGGCTTAACACAGCGAGATTCTGATGCGTATGGTTTTTATGGCGTGCGCTTGAAAGAGAGCCTGCGGCAGGAAGTGGTCCCGGATTCAGTTGTGACAGACAGCACCTTGCTAATGGACGATGATGATACCCAGTCGTTCTTACGGGATGTGCTCGGGCCGAAGGAGAAAAAAGCAACCGACTCTATAAGGGTTAGTGACCCGAATAAATCCAAGGTTCCGCCACGCGATACCCTTAAAGTTCCTGAAACTCCAAAAAGCCGGAGGGAGCAGCGCAAGGCAGAACGGGAAGCAAGGAAGAAGGACGGTTCTTAATCGTAATCGGCTTCCATAGCCTGCCAGTTCCGCTGCCTAAAGTAGTGATAAATTGCCCAGCAGATTCCTGCGGAAACCAGCGTCAACCCGGATATTGCCCATTCCCATCGGCTTAAGCCCCAATGCACAAAGCCGAGCAAGCCTATAAAGCTCATAATCGCAAGGTTCACAATCACCCTGCCGCCTTGCTTGTTGGTGTTTACCGGCTGTGAAAAGGGCAAATGCTTTACCGTAAACAGTGCCGTTAACAACGCAAAAACCATGATGTTGAAAAAGGCGAATAGCAGATCGTTCAGCACCATCGGTCCCCAGGTAAAAAGGCTAAATACAGCAATAACAAGGTAGTACGGCACGAAGTATTTAATGATCAGTGCCTTGAACATGCCCGCTAATATTTTTCCGGGCTTATTGTGCGGCGTGGAAAACATCACCCAGGCTGCCCTGAACTTTTCTGCCTGCGAAACCTGTTGCAGCACAGTTAGAATAACAAAGCTCGTTATGTAAGTGAGAAGAATGTAATTGTTCCCGCTGCGCAATCCCTCGTAGGTGAGTTTACTTCGCCCGGCGCCAGGCCTTAGGAAAAGCAGGTAGGCAAAGTACACGGGAACATATGCGAATGAAGGATAAACTTTCATCTTGAAGTCGCGGTAGCGGGAGGTGAGCCACCACGTAAGCCGAAAACCCGCTAATTCTGCCTTGTCCTTCGCCATTACAGAAGATAATTTTTGTACAAAGCCGCTATGTGCCACACGAGTATGGGTTGCTCCCGGCTCCGGCTCTGCTGCATCTTGTCCGCTTACCGAAATAGATGAAAGCTTCCGGTTAAACCCCGGTGCCAGGAATTTCACTACCACGTATAAAGTGAAGAAAGGCATTATCACGCCCAGTGCTGCAAGCGCAAGTTTTTCCAGGGTAAACGTATCCGGAAATAGCAGTATCTGGTAGAATGAAGCAAACCAAACAGGCGGAACTAAATAACTGATTTTGTAAGAAAGGATGTCCAGATTTTGGTAATCGGGGTTGGAAATAAGTCGCGGCAGCATCTGGTAAGCAGCGAAGATTAAGATGGAAAAGATGATTTGAAAATAAGAAATGAAGTCTTTGAACCGCTGCGGGCTACTAAATTTCAGCAAAAGCAGGTAAACCATGTTCACCACAAAAATTGTGAGAGTGGTAGCCGAAAGCACTTCAATAAGGAATGCTATTGCTGCTATTGCGCCATTCATAACAGTGATGGCTATCAAGCCCGGCAGACAGAGCGCCAGAACAATCTTTGAAACATGAATGGTAATGTGTAGGATGCGTGAGACTGCCACGGTAGAATCTTTCACGGGCCGCGGCACAATTATGTAATTATCCCGCACATCAATCAGCACGTTTGTAAAATCGGCAATGAGGGTGAGGGAAATCAGCACCATAAACATTGAGAAGTAGAGGGTGTGCCCGATGAATGCATTCCCGGAGACTAGGAAAAAAGCAATAAAGCATCCCATAACGGCGAGGATAACCATTGCCATCAATGATGCCCGGTTGTGTGTTTTTTTCTGTTGCTGCCTTCCGGACATCAGCCCGGGCGGGCGGCGGTCATCCATCTTCAACTTAACAGCCAAAATGATTGCAAGCTGATCTGCATCCACATCGAAACGTTCAAACATTGGCCTGAACAGCATTATAAATTTCAGTATAAGCTTATTCATGGCTAATCAAACGCGTTGATGAATGCACCGGCAGCATCGCCAATGTTGCCTTTTCCGGTCAACTTGGAAAAGACGCTTTCAAGCGTGTCGCCGTTGTTCTGCTTGATCTCTTCGAAAGAACCATTCGCTATAATCTCCCCATTATTTATGAGAATGATCCTGTCGGAAACTTTTTCTACTACGTCCATCATGTGCGAACAGTAGAAAATGGTTTTGCCTTCTTTTGCAAGCAGTGCGATAATCTCTTTCACCAGGATTACGGCATTTGCATCGAGCCCGGAAAGCGGCTCGTCTAAAATGATGATCTGCGGATTGTGGATGAGACCGGAAATTAGCAATACCTTTTGCCGCATCCCTTTTGAAAAGGTGTCCATGCGCACATTCATGCTCTCGGCAAGCCCAAATTGCGCCAGCATCTTCTCCGCTCTCGCCTCAATCTGCTCCTCTTCCATCCCCTGCAGCTTTCCTACGAAATCGAGGTACTCCATCGGCGTAAGCACATCGTAGATCTCGGCATTTTCCGGTACATAGCCTATCGCACGCTTTGCCTCAAGAACATTTTCCTGCAAAGGTTTGCCCATAATGCTTACCTCGCCTTCAAAATCAGCAATTAAGCCAATTAAAATCTTCACAGTAGTTGACTTTCCTGCTCCGTTCGGACCGATGTAGCCGATCACCTGACCAGGAAAAATTTCGAGATTGATATTTTTTAAAACCTGCTTGCTACCGTAACTCTTATTAAGGTTTTGAATGCTAATAATGGGTGTTTCCATGAAGTGACTTTGCTGATGTAAAGTAATGATTTATGGTCGAGGAAGATTGTATAAATTAAACCAAATTTGCGGTATGAAAATCCAGATCGAAGATAAAGAGTTCGAGTGCATGCTTGAGTATGACCAGATCAAGAAGCGGATAAGGCTCATCGGCATACAGATGAATGTAGACTATGAGGAAAAGGTGCCTGTGTTTGTGGGCGTGCTTAACGGAAGCTTTATCTTCATGGCTGATCTGATCAAGGAAATAGACATTTCTGCCGAAATTACTTTTATCAAAGTGTCTTCCTATGAAGGGGATGCGAGCAGTGGGCTGGTGAAAAAGGTCATCGGGCTGGATTATGATTTGAAAAATCGGGATGTGATTATAGTAGAGGATATTGTGGATACGGGCGCAACGATGGGATTTTTGTTGGAGGAGATTTACAAACATAAGCCCGCTTCTGTGCGAATTTGCACACTCCTGCTTAAACCGGATGCTCTCCAGCACGAAATTCCCGAACTTACTTACACAGCATTCGAAATTCCAAACGACTTCGTTGTAGGATACGGATTGGATTACAACGGGCTTGGACGCAATCTGAAGGACATTTACAGGGCTATCCACGTTCCCAGCGAAACATAATTTTTGCATCTTTGCATCCTAAATCTGCTACATGACTTTTCATAAAGAAGGTTATACTTCTCTTGCCTTATGCGTTTTAGTGATTTTGCTGCTCAACGCCTTTGCGCATTACTATTTTTACGATAAAACCTGGCTCATCTGGAGCATCTATATACTTTCCTTCGTTCTGTTCGTAATTATTGTCCAGTTCTTCAGAAGCCCAAGAATTGTTACCACAGCGCATGATGATCATGTAATTTGCCCGGCAGACGGCAAAGTGGTTGTGATTGAAGAGGCTGATGAAACTGAATATTTGAAAGACAAACGTATCCAGGTTTCAATTTTCATGTCGCCCGTTAATGTGCACGTAAACAGGCATCCGGTATCGGGAGTGGTGAAATATTTCAAGTATCATCCAGGTAAATACTTGGTGGCATGGCATCCAAAATCTTCTACTGAGAACGAGCGTACCACGGTGGTGGTGGAGACTGTGGCGGGGATTCCTGTGTTGTTCAGGCAGATCGCCGGAGCTTTGGCCAGGAGGATTGTTTGGTATGTGAAAGAGGGCGATGTGGCCAATCAGGGGGAGCAGTTCGGTTTTATAAAATTTGGATCCCGCGTGGATGTATTTTTACCTGTGGGGACTAAAATTAATGTTAACTTAGGCGATATGGTTAAAGGCGGAATTACCGTTCTTGCTGAACTGAAATCTTAAATTAAAGAAAATATGAAAAAGCTATTTACTGTACTGGCACTTTGCGCATCTGTACTGGTTGCTTCGGCGAAGACTGATGATCCTAAAGCTAAAACAACTGCAAAAACTCCTGCTAAGAAAGAAGCAACCTGCAAGAAAGGCGGCGACTGCTGCAAAAAAGATTGCAGTAAGAAAACTACTTCTGCAGCTCCAAAAGCGAAAGCTTCGGTTAAGAAGAGCTAAGAAGGACTATCTCTTTAAAAAGACAAAAAGCTTTCCTAAAAAGGAGAGCTTTTTTTATTTACAGGCGGTAGAGAACAAATTTAGAAACCAAAAAAGCCTCCCTGAAACAGGAAGGCTTTAATGCTATCTGACTAGTTAACTTAAACTCTTCTAGTTTTGATACGGGCAGCCTTGCCTGTAAGTGCACGCAGATAAAATAATTTGGCTCTGCGAACTTTACCGTGGCTGTTAACCTCAATTTTATCGATGTTAGGAGAGTTAATAGGGAATATACGTTCAACTCCTACTCCATTCGACATCTTACGAACAGTGAAAGTTTCGTTGTTTCCAACGCTGTTACGCTGAATAACAACACCCTGATAAATTTGGATACGCTCTTTATTGCCCTCGCGGATTTTATAATGTACGCTGATGGTGTCGCCTGCTTTAAATGAGGGAGACTCCTTCTTTGTTACCGCCTGCTCTTCTACAAATTTTATTAAATCCATGATTTTAAGCTCTTAAACTGATTTTTAACCCGTAAAAATCGGACTGCAATATTAGGAAATTTTTCTGAAAGTATAAAGTCAATTTTAAAATTCACTTCCTTTTCTCGAGTGAACTATTTGAGGCTGGCATCGCGATCATTCAAGAAGGTCGGGGCGACGTTTTTGAGTGCGCTCCAATGCCTGTTCGTGCCTCCAGTTATCTATTGCTGCCTGATTGCCGCTCAGCAGCACATCTGGAACTTTGTGGCCGTTCCAGTTTGCGGGGCGGGTGTAGACGGGAGCATCGAGAAGCTCACCCTGGAAGGAATCTGATAAGGCAGAAGTTTCGTCCGACAGTACTCCAGGAATCAGCCGCACAACCGCATCAACCAGTACCGCGGCCGGCAGCTCTCCACCCGACAGCACATAATCACCGATGGAAATCTCACGGGTTACAAACAAATCGCGTATGCGCTGATCTATGCCCTTGTAATGTCCGCAAAGGATGATCAGGTTTTCTTTTGTAGATAAATGATTGGCGATGCTTTGGTTCAAAGTCTCCCCGTCTGGCGACATAAAAATCACCTCATCATAACCACGTTCAGACTTCAGAAACTCAATGCATTTTGCGAAAGGCTCAACGCTCATTACCATTCCGCTTCCGCCGCCGTATGGATAATCATCTACGTTTTTGTGTTTGTTATCTGCATAATCACGCAGGTTGTGCACGTGGATTTCGGTTAACCCTTTCTTTTGCGCACGCTGTAAAATGGAATGGGCGAAAGGGCTTTCGAGTAAGCCGGGAAGTACTGTGATGATGTCGAAACGCATATGCGAAGGTCTAAGTTAATCAGTGTCTTCTAATTGAAATATTTCCTCTACCTGCTTCCCGAACACTTTTGCGATCTTTAAAGCAAGCACTGTAGAAGGTACATACCTGTTAGACTCTATAGTATTAACAGTTTGCCTGGAAACGCTTATAAGAAGTGCTAAATCTGCCTGAGTAAGGTTTTTGATAGCCCGCTCTGTTTTGATCGTATTTTTCAAAATACATTTATGTTGAGCTTACTCAATAGCAGCAGCGCCCTGAAATGAATGATAAAAAAAAGAACTCCAAGAAAAGGGAGAGAGACAAGAAAAGTGAGCAACGGCACAATGTTAAGGAAAAGGACAGATATTGCCAGCGCTAATATATTGAAAATTAACGCCCATTTTGAGGATTTAGATCTTAAGCTGCTTATAAACTCATCCTCGATCTTTTCTCTTGAAAACGCAATCAAGGATAATCCTAAAATAACCAATAGCAACAATATCGTTCCAGTCAAGTCACGAAAATTATGTACTTGAATTGCCCTTTTATACAAGTCTGGGATACTGAATACAATGAATCTAGAAAGATATATAAGGAACAACAAAAGGAGATATCCCAAATACTTAAGATGATGCGGAAACAAAAATCTATTTTTCATTATCGAGTTGTTTCGCAAATGTAAAATAAATTTGACACATGTCAAGTATTTTTGACTACAGTCTCTACCCGTTTACATAAACCTCTATCAGCCCATCCGGTAAGCTAACGTGCAATATTCCCTTTTCTTCATCTATTTCTTTGATGATTTCGTCATTTAGCGGGAACATAATCTCGTTAAACCGATAAGGGACGACAGCTATAAACTGCTGTGGGTACTCGTGTATCTCGATGATCTCGCCCAGTTCGCCGGCAACTTCATCATGAACGATGAAGCCCTTGAGGTCGGTTATTGTAAATTCATCTTCCTCATCCCGAACAGGAAGTTTCGAGTTTGGCTGATAAACCTTTTTCCGGACGATTTTCTCAGCTTTTTCGATCGTATCTAAATCGTCGAAATAGAAGTAACCTGTCTGGTTGGCCTGAAGTTTATAAGAATTGACGAAAAAAGGAACCAGCTTTCCCTCTATCTCAATGAACACAGATTTCAAGTCTAATCTTGAAGGCTCATCATATTCAAAGAATACCTGAACTTCACCTTTCAAGCCTTTGGTTTTAGTGATATAGCCGACGTAAAAGCAATCTTCAATATTCATCTGTTATCCTATAAACAACAATAGCGAAGCTCCTGTAAGAACTTCGCTATTGTATAATGAAATTTTCTGTTCTTATTCAGCCGCAGGTGTTTCCTCTGAAGCTTCAGCAGCAGGAGCTTCAGCAGCCTCTTCAGCCACAGGGGCCTCAGCGATTTCTTCAGCAACAGGAGCTTCAGCAGTTTCTTCAGCAACGGTCTCTTCAACCGGAGCTTCTTCTGTTTCCTCAGCAGGAGGAGTGTTTTTAGCAGCTACTGCTGCAGCAATTTCCTCTTTCTTCTTAGCTTCAGCAGCTAATGCAGCTGTTCTTGCATCTTGCTTGGTTTTAGCTAAGCCTTCTTTTTTACCTTCGATCTTGCCGGTTTTGCCTTCAAGCCACTGGTTAAATTTAGCTTCAGCTTGTTCTGCTGTTAAAGCGCCTTTTTTAACACCACCTTCTAAGTGTTTCTTGTATAAAACACCTTTGTAAGAAAGTATAGCACGACAAGTATCTGTTGGCTGAGCACCTTTATTTACCCAGTCTAAAGTTTTGTCGAAGTTAATGTCAATTGTAGCCGGGTTAGTGTTTGGGTTGTAAGAACCTAATCTTTCAATAAACTTTCCGTCTCTTGGTGAGCGAGAATCTGCTACCACAACATGGTAAAAAGGCTTTCCTTTTTTACCGAATCTTTGCAATCTGATTTTAGTTGCCATTCTTTGTTTTGTTTATGTATTCAACATAGTTCCCGGAAGCTTCGTGCTGCGGGGCTGCAAAGATAGGAATTTTATACGAAAATCATATAACAGAGCTAGATATTCCGCTCCACATAGTCAATAAGTGAGTGGATTACCTTGATATGGATTTCCTGCGCACGATCTGCATAGTTGGATTTTGGTGCCCTGATCTCTACATCGCACAGCCCAGCCATCTGTCCGCCGTCTTTTCCGGTAAGCCCGATTACTTTTATGCCCACCTTCTTTGCCGAATCAATGGCCTTCAACACATTTTCGGAGTTTCCGCTGCTGCTGATTGCGAACAGCACATCTCCGGGCTTGCCAACAGCTTCAACCATCCTTGAAAACACCAAGGCATATCCGTAATCGTTGGCCACGCAGGAAAGGTGTGATGGGTCTGAAATGGAGATAGCCGCAAGCGCCGGCCTGTCATGCCTATAACGCCCTGAAAGTTCCTCGGCAAAGTGCATGGCATCGCACATGGAACCGCCATTGCCGCATGAGATAACTTTGTTGCCAGCCTTTAAAGTATCAACCAAAAGCTTTCCGGCAGCTTCTATGTTCAGAAAGTTAGCATCGTCGCTCAAGAAAGCCTGAAGCGTTTGCTGTGCTTCTAAAAAATGGTTTTTGATCTGATCCATTCCGGTGAACCTAAAGGGATAGTATTTCTACAATCTTAAGCAGGCTCGGATTTACCTCCGAGATGTGCTTAATGGCGTTTTTAAAAGGAGTGAAATGGATTTTTCCGTTGCACACGCCAATCATCTCACCTTTACGCCCTTCCATCAACGACTCTACAGCCGCTACGCCAAGACGGCTCGCCAACACGCGGTCCATGCACGTCGGGCTGCCCCCTCGTTGAATGTGACCGAGTATAGAAACCCTAGTATCGTACTTAGGAAACTTTTCTTTTACTTTTTCGGCGACTTCGAACGCACCACCAGCATCATCGCCTTCAGCAACAATCAAAATCTTAGATGCTTTGTCTTTACGGCCTTTCTCCAGACGCTTAAAAAGTGCGTTGATGTCAGTCTTGCTTTCAGGAATCATGATCGCTTCGGCGCCAACCCCAATGCCGCTTCGCAGAGCGATAAGGCCAGAGTCGCGGCCCATCACCTCAACAATGAAAAGCCTATCGTGCGATTCGGCGGTATCGCGAATTTTATCGACTGCATCAACAACAGTGTTGATTGCGGTGTCGTACCCAATGGTAAAATCCGTCCCGATCAAATCGTTGTCTATCGTGCCGGGCAATCCCAAAATAGGCATGCCAAACTCTTTTATAAAGATTTTTGCTCCGGTAAAAGTCCCATCGCCGCCAATGGCAACAAGTGAATCTACCTTATGCTTTTGAAGCTGATCAAATGCTTTTTGCCGGCCTTCTTTGGTCTTGAACTCTTCGCTGCGGGCGGTTTTTAGAATGGTGCCGCCGCGTTGGATGATGTTGGACACCGATTTCCGGTTCATGGGGAAGAACTCGCCATTGATCATGCCTTCATAGCCACGCATAATGCCGGTAACCTCTATGTTATAGTACAATGCGGTACGAACTACCGCTCGTATCGCAGCGTTCATGCCGGGCGCATCGCCCCCGGATGTTATTAAACCAATGTTTTTTATTTCGCTCATTATTTCTTTGAAAAAGCAGCAATGCCGCTATTCAGGAAGCGAAGATAGTTTTCAGGATTGTAATCTGCACCCTGGGGAGGTACTAAAATATTCCCGTCGCTATCTATAATTACGTACCAGGGCTGAGAGTTAGTGCCAAACTTTGTCGCCTGGAAATCGCTCCACTTCTTGCCGATAGTGGTTATTTTCCTGCCTGATTTAGATGTAAATTGTTCCTGCTCCGGCAGCTTTGTCTTGTCGTCAACGTACAATTCAGCCATCACGAATCCGGTCTTTAACAATCTTGATACTTCCGGATCTGTCCAAACATTAGCTTCCATTTTGCGGCAATTAACGCAGTTCCAGCCAGTAAAATCTAAGAGGACCGGTTTGGCGGATGCCTTTGAAGCAGCTAAAGCTTCATCATAATCATAGTATGGGTCGAAGCCTTTGGGCGTACCTCGATGGAAGATCTCAGCGTACTTTTTCTTTGTAGTTGATGAAGGAGTTTGAGATCCAAAGTTCCCTTGCGAAAGGTCGAAGTCTTGGGTGGCTGATGGCGGCAGAAAAGCGCTGATGGATTTGAGCGGAGCTCCCCACAAGCCGGGAATCATGTAAACTACGAAAGCGAGAACAATGATGGCCAGGAAGGTCCGCGGGATGGAAATGTGAGTCGTCGGCGAATCGTGCGAGAACTTGAGTTTGCCTAGGAGATAGAATCCCATCATCCCGAAAATCACGATCCAAAGTGAAAGAAAAACTTCGCGATCAAACCAGTTCCAGTGATATGCTAAATCAACATTCGATAAAAATTTTAGTGCAAATGCCAGCTCAATAAAGCCCAGTACTACCTTCACGCTGTTGAGCCAGCCTCCGGATTTTGGAAGCGATTTCAATGCAGAAGGAAAAATCGCGAAAAGCGTAAATGGAATAGCCAGTGCAAGTGAGAACCCGAACATGCCCACAGCCGGGCCAAGCCTCTCGCCTTTGGAAGCGGCATCCACCAACAATGTTCCGATGATCGGCCCAGTGCAGGAGAAAGAAACCAGGGCAAGCGTAAAGGCCATGAAGAAGATACCTGTGAAGCCTCCTTTGTCAGACTTCTCATCCATCTTGTTCACAAACGAACTTGGCAGCGTGATCTCAAATGCTCCTAAAAATGAAATCCCGAAAACGAGCAGCATCAAAAAGAACAAGAAATTGAATACGCCGCTGGTAGATAAAGCATTTAACGCGTCAGAGCCGAAAGCCAGGGTTATCGCAAGTCCTAACAGCACATAAATAACTACAATTGATATGCCGTATAAAAATGCTTGTTTGATTGCATTTGCCCTTGAGCCTCCTCCTTTTTTGGTGAAGTATGAAACCGTTAGCGGTAGCATCGGGAAAATGCAGGGCATGATCAGAGCAGCGAATCCTCCCAAAAACCCCAGCAAGAAAATTGACCAAAGCGTTTTTGGAGCTTCGGGATTTGAGGCAGGTGTGGCAGGTGCAACAACTTTGGCCTTTACGGTGTCGGCTTGTACGGTATCGTGCGAGATAGAATCAGTTTCTGGCTGTATGTCTGTAAATTCCAGCCCTTCTGTGGAAACCGTCGTATCTGTAGCGGCCTGCGCCCTAAGATTGGAAGTCGGCGTAAAGGTTAAAGGCAGTACTGAAAAAAGCAGGTAAAGGTATATTTTCATCGATTTCAATTAACAGAAAAAGGCACAATGCTGTGCCTTTTCTCTGGATATCAGTTAAGATTATTTGCCAGCCACTTTTATCGGGATGGTGAATTCTACCTCATCGGGTGGAAGGCATTTGCTCTCGTTACAAACCATAAATTCCAGGCTGCCCTTTACGCTTGTAGCTGCTGCGGACTTTAATTTTACTTTTTGCTGAAAGATGACCACATCCTCAAAATAGCTGACATTCGAGCCGAACGACTTTTCAAATTTAGTGATCGGCTTGGGCTCACTCGCTTTTCCGACAAGCGTGTAGCTTTTTGAAGGAGCAAACGTGAAAGATGTGGCAACAGGACCATCTCCTGTGTTTTGAGAATAAATATGCCAGCCCTTGTCTATAGTTGCTTTAATGAAAACTACGGCCTCAGTTGCGCTGGTGCGTTTAGCTGCGTAGGACCATTTAACCGGTTTCAATATTTGTGCAAAGCTGCTGCCTGCGAGAAGCAGAGCTATAATCATTAAACTAAATTTCTTCATGGTTTATCTTAAAAATTCAACCTCTTTTATATTGAAGCTTTTAACTTCTTTCCCTGTGTACAGTTGCAACAGGCCTTGCTCATCAACATCCACCAATTCAGCTTCAAAAATCTCTTCATTTGCACGATAGCGTGCAAGAGTGTTCAGCTGATAAAGCTTGTTTATATACGTTTGCTGTATCTCTTTTATTTTACCGCTCCTGAGTTTGAGGTACCAGCGTTCTATACTGCTGCAAAGTTCTGCTAATAAAGTTTGTAAATCATAATCGCTATGTAAGATTTTGATTAGCGAGGTGGCATGTGCGGCTTCTGGTGGGAAGCCTTGCTGGTTCACATTCAGCCCGATACCAATAATGGCATACTTCCAGCGGCTGCCCTGTATGATGTTTTCAATCAGCATACCACCTATCTTTTCATTGTCAACATACATATCATTAGGCCATTTAATTTTAGCTGAGCTGCCAATAATTGATTCTAATACTTCGTTTATAGCTATACTAATAGCCTTATTCAGAGAAAATTGATCCTGAACAGATAAGAAGGATGGTTTCAGGAGTATGCTGCAGGTGAGGTTTTTTCCAGGCTCACTGTGCCATGTATTGTTTTGCTGGCCTCTTCCTGCTCGCTGTTCCTCTGCCAATATTACAGTACCTTCCTGCAATGGCGCAGAATTTGACAACTGTGATTTAAGATAAGTATTGGTAGAATCGACACATAATAACCTCTCAATTTTTTGGCCAACAAATAATGTTGGAAAAGTGTTATTTTGCAATATTCAATTAGTTAAATATCTCAAAACTAAATTTTTTTAATGATTAAAAACAAAGCTGTAAATGAATCAGCCTACCTATCCGAATTGATCATTCATGGAATTCAGGAAAAAAAAGGCAATGATATTGTAAGACTCGACTTAAGAAATATTCATAGTTCTATTGCAGATTATTACGTGATCTGCCACGCAGAATCATCAACCCAGGTTAAAGCCATAGCTTCGAGCATAGAAGAGGAAGTTTATAAAGCTATTCAGCAGGATCCGCTAAGAAAGGAAGGACTCGAGCATGGAGAATGGATCTTATTAGATTACGTTGACATTGTAGTACACGTTTTTAAAACCGAAAAACGCGATTTTTACGGCCTTGAAGAGTTGTGGGGCGATGCAGAGATGAAATATTACAAAAGTGCTTAGGCCCAAGGCCTGAGCCATTACTTTTTTGAAATGGAAGAAACATCAAAAACGCCGGGGCAAACTACGTCCTCGGCTTCAAATAAAAAGCAGGTGGTGAGGAAATTGCCCGGGAAAAAACTGGTGCCCAAGCCGCCTAAGTTTAATATAATGTGGCTTTATGCCGCCATTATAATAGGCTTGTTTGCACTTCAGTACATGTTTAACGGCAATTCGGCAAAGCCAATCAGTTATCAGAAGTTTGAAACTGATATGCTTAAGCCGCGTGATGTTGAGAAACTGGTTGCTTACAAAAACGGCGACTTATATAATGTTGAGGTTTATATCAAGAAGGATAGCTTGAACGCTAAACCTATGTATGAGAAGGTTCGTGGAAAGACGAACTACATGTCGTCGAACAATCCTCAATATTACTTTACATCTGCAACCTACGAGAGCCTTGAAAACAAGCTAAAGGAAGCAGAAAAGGATATTCCAGCTGCAAACCGCACGCCTTTGATATCTGAATCTCGCGAAAGCCCGTGGGCTGGCTGGTTCATGTCTTTCATATTCCCTATCCTCTTATTGGTAGGTTTATGGATCTTCATAATGCGACGTATGGGCGGAGGAGCAGGCGGCGGAGCAGGCGGACAGATATTCAATATTGGTAAATCGAAAGCCACTCTTTTCGATAAAGAATCGCAGGTTAACGTAACCTTTAACGATGTTGCCGGGCTTGAAGAGGCTAAGCAGGAGGTGATGGAAATCGTTGATTTCCTTAAAAATCCTAAAAAATACACCAACCTCGGAGGTAAAATCCCGAAAGGTGCTTTGTTAATCGGTTCTCCCGGAACAGGTAAAACCCTGCTCGCAAAAGCCGTTGCAGGCGAGGCGCAAGTGCCTTTCTTCTCCCTGTCAGGCTCAGATTTCGTGGAGATGTTTGTGGGTGTGGGCGCATCCCGCGTACGCGATCTTTTTAAACAGGCCAAAGACAAAGCGCCCTGTATCATCTTTATTGATGAGATCGATGCCATTGGCCGTGCCCGTGGAAAGAACAATATTGTTGGCGGAAATGATGAGCGAGAAAATACACTGAACCAGTTGTTGGTTGAAATGGATGGTTTCGGAACAGATTCAGGAATTATTATCCTGGCTGCTACCAACCGCCCGGATGTGTTAGACTCAGCATTGCTTCGCCCAGGCCGTTTCGACAGGCAGGTTTCTATAGACAAACCTGATTTGTTAGGCCGTGAGCAGATTTTCAAAGTTCACTTAAAGCCAGTTAAGGTTGCAGAAGGCGTTGATCCTAAGAAATTATCTGCCCAAACTCCAGGTTTTGCCGGTGCTGAGATCGCTAACGTTTGTAACGAAGCAGCACTGATAGCAGCCCGTAAGAACAAAGAATCTGTTGATATGCAGGACTTTCAGGACGCTATTGACCGGGTGATCGGCGGGTTAGAGAAAAAGAACAAAATTATATCACCAGAGGAAAAGCGAATTGTTGCTTACCACGAGGCTGGACACGCGATTGCAGGCTGGTTCCTGGAGCATGCGGATCCATTGGTAAAGGTGTCTATTGTGCCTCGCGGAGTTGCGGCTTTAGGTTACGCTCAATATCTGCCGAAAGAGCAATTCTTGTACACTACCGAACAACTTACAGACGGCATGTGCATGACCATGGGCGGTAGGGTAGCGGAGGATCTAGTGTTTGGGAAGATTTCAACCGGTGCACAAAACGATCTGGAGCGCATCACCAAACTTGCTTATGCCATGGTTACCATTTATGGCATGAATGAAAAGGTTGGAAACGTGTCGTTCAATGATACACAAGGTGAATACCAATTCAACAAGCCATATTCTGAGAAAACATCAGAACTTATTGATACAGAGGTACGTGCTCTGATCGGCAATGTTTATGAGGCTACGCGTACGCTGTTAACAGAAAAACGGGAAGGTCTTGAGCTTTTGGCTCAGAAGCTCCTTGAAAAAGAAATTTTGTTCCAAAGCGATCTGGAAGAGATTTTAGGAAAACGCCCGTTTGAAACTCGGACCACTTACGATGAGTTTGTTAATGGCGATAACCCGGGCGATCAGTCGCCGGCTGCGGAAAATATACATCCTGAGCCTGTGGGCGATTCCACCCTCCCACTTCAAACTTCGTTAGATAAGGAAGTTTAGGCTATAACATCTGTCATGCCGGATGGAGCAGTAAAATTTACTGCTCCATTCAGGTTGGCAAACAGCCATCATGAAAGAAACGACCTCCAAAGAAAAGATGCTTAAAAAAGTGCGAAAAGCACTGCTTGAGAAACGGGATAATCCTTACCCGAATCTCGAGGACACATCTTTGTACGAACCTTACGGTGATTATCTTGAAGTTCTGTTTGCTGAGCAGTTTACATTGGTAGCAGGCAAGTTTGTTTTCTGTGAAAACGAAATCCAGTTTATAGAGAATCTGTTGCTGCTGGCTGATGAAAAAAACTGGCGGAAGATCTACTGCTGGGAGCCTGCGCTTCAGGAAATCTTATCGCATTACGAATACCCTTTCTACAGCACAGATACAGATTTTATGCAAGCTGAAGTCGGCATTACATTTTGCGAATCTTTAATCGCCAGGAATGGAAGCGTACTGGTGTCGAATGGAAATGCTGCGGGCAGAAGGCTGAGCATTTATCCACATCAGCATATTGTGCTTGCCTACACATCTCAATTGGTGCTTGATTTAAAAGATGGTTTTAAGCGCTTACGTGACAAGTATGGAAGCGCACTTCCCTCGATGATATCGAACATAACAGGTCCAAGCCGCACTGCCGATATCGAAAAAACGCTGGTCCTTGGCGCACACGGCCCGAAAGAGCTCTATGTTTTTTTAATCGATGACCTGAATTCTTAAATCAGAACATTCGACGGAGTAATCAACAATGAAAGCTCCGCCTCCTCAAGCACAATTCGCCCGGGTTTATTTTCCGAATCATACTCCCATTTCACCAGGCGGATCATCCCCGACTCAATCTCAATTCCAGTAATATCCCCATCTTCAAAACAGCAGCACCCGCTATTAAAATAGCTTGGGTTATAACCTTTAAAGTCGGGCAATGGATCACCCTCATGGATGCGGGCTTTAATTTCCTTTTCAAGAAGCTGTATGGAGTCAACATTGTTGTCTGTTTTTGCCCGCTCCAGACGATGATAGAGATGTTCCAGATGTGTGAGAGAGGCAAATACCGCCTGGTGCGTATGCCCGGTTATGAGGAGCAGGTTCGTTTGTGCTGCGCTCCACTCATACATCATTCTGTTGTGGGCTGTTTTTAACCGATCGTCGAACGCGGGCGTGTTGGGGTTTAACTTGAGGTAGGATTGAAGACGTGCCCAGATAACAGAAACAAACCACTTGCTGAACCAATTGCCATCGCTTTGCAAATCGCCTTGGTGACCGTGTGTTAAAAAGATATTGAGCAAGGTATTGTTGACAGGCACTTGTAATATTGCGCCTTCAAATATTTTCACCTTTTGGCCATAAATACCTTCAAGATTGAAGGATGCAAGTGGATCATTATCCCAATACAAATCGTGATTTCCGAATATCTTCACAAAGGCATCGCGTTGCAAAAAGCATTTTTCTGCTTCAAAAGAGGCTTGGTTGTTCTTTTTAACAGCTTCAAATGAGTTTTCCCAAAGCTCTTCGCTGTCTCCCAGGTTGATATAACAAAAGTTGTTTTTATTATAGTAGGATAAAGCCGCCAGATAGTTTTTTTCAGAAAACATAAAATCATCCGACCCATTCTTAGCCCCTTTATGCTGATCTGAAAGCACCACTATCCTGCTGTTCAGGTTTAGGGGCATGATCGGTCCCCGTTTGCCGGGATTTTCAAGTATGTTATTGTAGAGTGCCGTTAAGGAACTGTAAACGCGTTCTTTGTCGGGCCTCGACTGGTATTTGTCGGACAGGCGGCTGACTGGCTTTTTTAATAGTTTTTGAAAGAAGCTGCGGATCAAACGCGAGGGATTTAAAGCATCAATAAAACAAGCTAATTGGCTAAAGTTTTTTGATTTGTAAGTTCACGGAAAGTTAAATTAAATTGCTGCCAATATCTAAACTGTAATAGGGCTGATCAAAATTTCAGGAACTATAGCAACTAAACTTTAAGCCAGAAGGAAATAAATAAAGCAGAATTTAGATTGTAGAGCAGGCCATCACAGAGTATAGTGCGGCGGCTATTAAATTTGTTAAGTATTAATTTAAAAAACTTAAAACCATCTTCTACTTTAATCTATTACAATATCACCGTTTCCGGATCGCGAGCCCGCTTCCGCTGCAAACCATTACAAAAGTGCCACATACTAAATAATCATGATAAGCATACATGAAGGTTATACATCTTAGTGCCGAATGTTACCCTGTTGCTAAAGTTGGCGGATTGGGCGATGTTGTTGGAGCCTTGCCAAAATACCTGTGCCAGGCAGGTGTGGATGCCTCAGTCGTGATGCCCTTTTACGACCGGAAGTTTACTCAGGAAAACAGCTTCAAAGTAGTCCACCAGGCTCCGTTACTATTGGGCAATCGCCCGATTAGCTACGACATCCTTAAAGAAAGCACCAATAAGCTCGGCTTTGAACTTTATCTTATAAGAATCCCAGGATTGCTGGACCGTGTTGAAGTATACGGCCATAGTGATGAAACCGAGCAATTCGTAGCCTTCCAGATCGCGTTTTTAGATTGGCTTATTTCGTCCGGAATCAAACCGGACATTCTGCATTGCCATGACCATCATACCGGGTTGGTGCCTTTCCTCGTGAGCCATTCTGCGAGATATAAGGAGCTTGCCATGATTCCGACAATATGCACCATTCATAATGGCCAATATCAGGGATCTTTTGAGTGGGATAAATTAGTGTATTTGCCTGAGGTGGACCTCACCAAAGGAGGCTTGCTGGATTGGGGTGGGAGAATTAATCCACTGGCCTCATCAGTTAAATGCTGCTGGAAGTTTACCACAGTGTCCCAAAGTTATCTGAAGGAACTTTCTTTGTACTCCAACGGGCTGGAATACCTGTTTGCCGCTGAACGTGACAAAGGAGTAGGCATCATCAACGGGATTGACACGGATGTTTGGAATCCTCAAACTGACACAATGATTGTCAAACAGTACGCTGCCCGCACAGTTGGGAAAGGAAAAGAAACCAACAAGGCTGCTTTGTGTGCCGAGTTTGGTCTTAATGCTGATAAGCCGCTTGTGTCTTTCATTGGCAGATTGGTGGGAGAGAAAGGCGCCGATCTGTTGTATGATATAATTGTCCGCAGCCTGGACAAACATAAGGGGGAACTTAACTTCATGGTCCTGGGCTCGGGCGAGCCGGAGATAGAACGAGCTCTTGCCAGTATCCGCGACAATTATAGCGGAAGCTACAACGTGATGATTGGGTACAATGAAGCCCTATCGCACCGGATTTATGCCGCATCAGATTTCCTGATCATGCCAAGCCGTGTTGAACCCTGCGGACTGAATCAATTGTACTCTATGCGATATGGCACTCTGCCGGTTGTACGAAGCACCGGTGGCCTCAAAGACACAGTTATTGATTTTGAATCAGAAGGCGGTTATGGGGTAAGCTTTGATGATGCCGGTGTTGAAAGTGCATGCACTGCCGTAGATAGATCTGTAGCGCTTTTTGCAAACACAGCAAAAATTAATACTTTACGGAAGAAAATTATGGCTTTGGATTTTTCCTGGGACCAGTCTGCTAACCAATATATAGATCTTTATACTAGTCTAATCTCGTAACTATGAGTTCGAAAGTTATTTCGGTCATTTTAGGCGGCGGCCAGGGTTCCCGCCTTCATCCACTAACCGCCACTCGCTCCAAGCCCGCAGTACCTATCGCAGGGAAGTATCGCCTGGTAGATATACCGATCTCTAACTGCCTGAACTCTGGTATCGACCGCATTTTTGTATTAACGCAATTCAATTCGGCATCGCTGAACAAGCACATAAAAAACACGTATCATTTTAATGTTTTCAGCAGTGCTTTTGTTGACATTCTGGCTGCAGAGCAAACTCCTTTAAATACCACCTGGTTTCAGGGTACGGCTGATGCAGTTCGCCAATGCCTTCATCACATTACGCCATTTGAGTTTGATTACATACTTATACTCTCGGGAGACCAACTTTACCAGATGGATTTTGAGGATATGATCAAAAAGCATGAAGACAGTGGAGCTGAGATCACAGTCGCTACTATCCCCGTACATGCACGCGATGTTCCCGGATTTGGGATTATGAAGATGGATGAAAATCAGAACATCACTGACTTCGTAGAAAAGCCTAAAAAAGACTTTGAAAACTGGGCATCAGAGGTTGAACCTTCGCTAAAAAAACAAGGCAGGGTCTATCTGGCATCCATGGGAATATATATCTTCAACAGAAAGGTTCTCTTTGACATGCTGAATAATGATCCGCATACGGATTTCGGCAAGGAAATAATCCCAGAAGCTATTAGCACTCACAAAGTAGTGGGGTACCAATATGATGGATATTGGACAGATATAGGTACAATTCATTCATTTTTTGAAGCCAACATTGGATTAACTGACGATATTCCGCAGTTCAACCTCTTCGATAAACGGAGTATTTTCACCCGTGCCCGCATGTTGCCGCCATCCAAGGTTACCGGAACAACGCTTGAAAAAGCAATCATCTCTGACGGATGTATCATCAACGCCAGCCGCATAGAACGTTCGGTGATTGGTGTACGTACACGTATTGGGAAAGGCACCACGATTGCGTGCACCTACATAATGGGAAGTGATTATTATCAGAATTTAGAGGAGTTGGAGGAAGCTCGCCTAAGCGGAAACCCAATTATGGGGGTCGGTGAGCGCTGCTATATCAACAACGCCATCTTAGATAAGAATTGCTACATCGGAAACGATGTGCGTATCAATGGCGGGGGGCATCTTGAGGATGGCGATTTTGAGAAGTATATTGTCAAAGATGGAATTGTGGTGATTAAGAAATCGGCAGTGATTCCACATGGGACAGTTATTTAGCACAATAGAACAATGATCAGTTCACTCAGAGAATGGTACCAGCGGCTATCAATAGCAGGCCAGTTGTTGTCTTACTTTATAATTGTACACCGTTTTATGGTTTATCTTAACTTTTTCGATGGATTTTGTGCTTTGGCACAGGGATAAGCCGATTGGATACTTTGCTTTTGGAGCAGTATTCATGGCTTTGTTGTGGACTCTTATGTTCAAATGGGCTAAGGTAAAGGAGCTGTTTACTGAACAAAGCAGTCTAACCAATATTTAGTTCTGAAGAAAAACTATAGGATTGTAGCTGCTACAATTCTATAGTTTCGCCAATTTCCAAGAGTCTTAAGTTAAGCCCCGCTTCCTTAAACTTCATTACAGCTTCCTCTTTATTGATTTCGATGTATGGGAATGTGTCGAAGTGCATGCCAATGATATCATTGCACTTTACAAACTTCGAAGCGAGAATGGCATCTTCCACGCCCATCGTGAAATTATCGCCGATAGGAAAGAAGCATTGATCTATCTGGAACAGCTCTCCGGTTAATTTCATGTCCGCAATCAGAGCTGTATCGCCAGAATAATATAAAGTTTTGCCTTCTGTTTTGATGATAAAGCCTGCCGCCGTGCCGCCATAGCTGCCATCAGGAAGTGAGCTGGAGTGAGCTGCGAACATCATCTTTACCCAGCCAAAGTCAAAGTCTTTAGCTCCACCCAGGTTCATCGGGTAGCCATTGCTTACACCCTGTTTGCCGAGCCACTGGATAATTTCGTACGAACTGATAACCTGCGCACCGGTCCGCTTGGCTACAGAAACTAAGTCGGCTACGTGATCCTCATGGCCGTGAGAGACCAGAATGAAATCTGCAGGTATCTCATCAACATTGATGTGGCTCGCCAGTTTATTGGGGCTGATGAATGGATCGATCAGCACGTTTTTGCCCTGCCATTCAAACAGAAAGCACGACTGCCCGTAGTAGGTAATTTTCACAGCGATTAATTTGAAGTGGACAGCTATTGGCCGAACATGGCGCCTAGCCCGCCCATTAAATCCTGAGTGGCTTTCTGCGTTTGTTGCTGACCGGCAATGTCTGCCTGCTGAATGGCTTTGTTAACAGCTACAATAAGTAGTTCCTCAAGCTCTTCGCGATCAGCAGATGCTAGAAAATCAGGGTCGATAGAAATGTTGCGGATATCCTTATTTCCGGTGGCTGTAACTGTGATTTTACCTCCCTCAGCTTCGCCGGTTACAACAACATTCTCCAGGTTTTTCTTAATCTCCTCAGCCATTTGCTGAGCCTGCATCAATTTATCGAACATAATATGTTTTATGATCTATAACACAGATCTACTGAAAAGGTTGAGCGGTCTTCCTGATCACATCGGGCGAAAGCGGCTTAGAAATGAAGCCATTTACAAAGGAATACGTTTGTGCCTTAGCCTTATCCTTTTCGTCAACAGATGATGTAACAATATATATCCGTATCTCTTTTCCAAAAAGTGGAAGCAAAGGCTGATAGTTGTCCAGGAAATCCCAGCCATCAAAAACCGGCATGTTCAGGTCTAGCAAGATAACATCGGGCAATGCAGAAGAATCTGAAGAGTTTTGTTTTAAGAAGTCGATGGCTTGAGAAGCATCTATATAACTACTGTACTCATCAAAAATCTGGTGCTTCTCGATCATTATTTGCGCAATGCGCTGGTGTATCGGATCATCATCAATTATGAAGACTTTACTCATTATGATTGGTGGATGGTGTGTGTGTTTATCAAAAGTAGTACCCGAAACCAATTTACTGCCAGTAAAACCAATTGTAAACAAAAAAATACTTTGGCAGACGTTTTCAGGCGGCTAAAGATAAAACGATTTTTTATTTATAAAAATAAATATCAGAGCTTAATCGTCTTCTGTATCGCCATTGCCCGTGTAGGCACCCTTTCTGATCACAGGCATATCCAGCATTTTGTATAAATCGTCAAGTTGAAGCAGGCTGCCGTTTACCACGTTTCCCAGAACAACTACAACAATGTCGTCTTTCAGATCGCGAACGTAGATATGCCTGAAGCCATGCCACCAACCTGTGTGATAAACCACTTTTTCTCCTTCATCATCAAAGGTTCGCCAGCCATAGCCGTAGCTGAAGTGCCCGCGAATTAAAGGATTGTGGGCTTTGTAAGCAGAATCTAGGGTTTGTTGTTTTAGCAAACGCCCGGTTTTAAGAGCGTGGTCGAACAAATAGAGGTCTCCTACCGTGCTATAAATACCCTTGTCGCCAACAGGTCCATCCAGGAAATTTTGTGCTACAGAATATTTCCAGCTATTGCGGTCGTGTCCCACCACATCAGCCGGAATTTTATCGTACTCAGCTTTCGAATACACTGCGGTATGTTTCATCCCGGCAGGTTTGAAAACATTTTCTTTCATGAACTGCGAGTACTTCATACCACTAACCTTTTCAATTATGGCACCCAGTACCATGAAGTTGGAGTTGTTGTAGTGGAAATGTTTATCTGGTTCGGAGTAGCGGGCAGGCTTATATTGAGCAATGAGGTTCATCACGTCCATATTGGTGATGCCTGGACGCTCATCCTTATGTTGCTTCTTCCATATGCCGTCAACGAAATAAACATAATTCATCATTCCTGACCGGTGCGTTAGTAGCAATTTGATGGTAACGCCCGGATACGGGAAGTTTGGAAAGAATTCCCTCACATCCTGATCAAGCCTAAGCTTGCCACGTTCCATTAGCATGAGGATGGCAGTGCCCGTCATGGTCTTGCTCACCGATGCTAGCTCGAATTGAGAATTTAATTTCAGGCTATCGCGATGCAGGTAATCTGCCCAGCCAAAGCATCCCTCGTAAAGGATCTTGCCCTTTTTGGCTACCAGCACGTTTCCGTTAAAGTTGTACTTATTATGCAGGCGGGTCATAAACTCCTCAATCCGCTTATCTCCATTTGCAGGATCATAAGCCATAAGCAAACTGTCTGCTTTATCATCATCTACCGTGCGAACCTTTGGGTCTTTTGTGTTTTCTTCTTGTTCTTTATTTGAATTGCACGAGACGGCAAGGAAGCTGGCGGAAATAAGAAGTAAGGCTGAGTATAGTAAACGCATAATTATAATTATCGGCGAAAATTAGATATAATTACAAACCCCCTGCCAAAGAGTTTTAAACATCAGGAATATTGCATTATTCCTCCCGGCTTTGCTTCCACGAACAAGCTAAAAATCTAAATTTGCAGCAGATATTCAATTTTATGGCTTTCAGGACAGAACATGATACAATGGGCGAGGTACAGGTGCCTGCCGATAAATATTGGGGCGCACAAACCGAGCGTTCCCGGAATAATTTTAAGATCGGTCCAGAGGCTTCTATGCCGAAGGAAATCATTGAAGCATTTGCCTATTTGAAGAAAGCAGCAGCCTACACAAACGCCGATTGTGGAGTTTTGCCGGCAGAGAAACGTGATCTGATTGCACAGGTTTGCGATGAAATACTTGCGGGTAGCCTCGCAGCGGAGTTCCCTCTTGTGATCTGGCAAACAGGCTCCGGCACACAGTCGAACATGAATGTCAACGAGGTGATCGCCAACCGCTCGCACGTGCTGCAAGGCAACAAGCTCGGCGAAGGCAAGACCTTTATTCACCCGAATGATGATGTGAATAAGTCGCAATCATCTAACGATACTTACCCGACTGCCATGCACATAGCTGCCTATAAAACGGTGGCTTCCATAACCATCCCTGGTATTGAAAAATTACGTGACGCTTTAAAGGCCAAATCGGAAGCGTTTAAAGATGTAGTTAAAATAGGCCGTACGCACCTGATGGATGCTACGCCGCTTACTTTAGGCCAGGAGTTCTCTGGATATGTATCCCAATTGGATCACGGCCTCAGGGCTCTCCGCAATACGCTCGACCACCTTTCTGAACTGGCCCTTGGTGGTACAGCTGTTGGCACCGGCATTAACACACCCAAAGGTTACGATGTTAAAGTTGCCGATTACATTGCCCAATTCACAGGCCTGCGTTTCCGCACAGCCGAAAATAAATTCGAAGCTTTAGCCGCCCACGACGCCATCGTGGAAAGCCACGGCGCTCTCAAGCAGATTGCAGTTTCGCTGATGAAAATTGCGAATGATATCCGCATGCTGGCCTCGGGCCCACGATCGGGCATTGGCGAAATCCACATCCCCGACAATGAGCCAGGCTCATCTATTATGCCGGGAAAAGTAAATCCCACACAAAATGAAGCTGTAACAATGGTTGCCGCCCAGGTAATGGGAAATGATGTGGCCATTTCTGTGGGAGGCGCTAACGGACACTATGAGCTGAACGTGTTTAAGCCCGTAATGGCTGCTAACTTTTTACAATCTGCCCGCCTGATCGGTGATGCCTGCGTATCGTTCACCGATCACTGCGTGGTTGGCATTGAGCCGAATTATGAAGGTATTAAAAAACATCTTGAGAACTCATTGATGCTTGTTACGGCTTTAAACCCGCACATTGGATATGAGAACGCAGCAAAAATTGCAAAGACGGCTTTGAAACAAGGAACATCGTTGAGAGACGCAGCAATCGGTTTGGGCCTGCTCACCAATGAACAGTTTGATGCCTGGGTGCGGCCGGAAGATATGATTGGGAGTTTAAAATAGTGAGTGTGAGCAAAGTCGAGAGGCTCTGCACAACATAAACAGACGTTATTATGCGCCCCATCTTTATTGTTTTGTCCTCCATCTTTATTCTTTGCACCATTGCAGTGTCATGCAAATTCAATCCTAACCTGCAAGGCAAAGGAACAGATTTTGTGCAGGGAATTTGGGAGGAAGACAGCGTAGAATACCAAGGTCAGCTTTTGGAGTACACAACTCATAAATTCACCTTCACCTGCGATTCTGTTTATGTGGTTCTGAACACCGTATCGAAGGTTAACACCAACGAGGATAATTGCTTTAATAACGGGAACTGGAATGAATACGCGAAAGGAGTTTACAAAATCAGCAATGATACGCTTTTTGTTTACAGCACCTTTACCCAGTCAGATTACAAACAGAAACTTTCCGGATGTTACCGTATTGGGCAATACTTGCCTATCTTTATTGTTAAAAAACATACAGCCGATTCACTGTACCTCCAGGGATTGCAGGAGCATTTGCCTGTGAAACTTCGGATGAAACAAAAAACTACTTGCGTACCAAAACCACTTTGATCTAATATGAGATTACTGAATTTTAAGAAGTTTGTTCTAGCTGCAGCTTTGTTCTATTTGCCTTTCCAATCGATGGCATGGGGAGTGCTGGGGCATCGGATTGTTGGCGAAATCGCGGATAGCTATCTGAGCACTAAAGCAAGGGCAGAAATCAGGAAAATCCTCGGAAACGAGTCTATTGCCATCGCCAGTAACTGGCCGGATTTTATCAAGTCAGACCCTTCCTACAAATACCTTGATAGTTGGCATTATGTGGATTTCGACGGGCAGTTTGCCTATCCACAGATACAGAGCTTTTTAAAGCAGGATACCAGTACGAACGCTTACACCAAACTTAATTTTCTCGTAAAGGAACTCAGGATGAAGAACCTGCCTGCTGATAAAAAGCAGATGTATCTGCGCCTGGTAATTCACATTGTTGGCGATATCCATCAGCCAATGCACACCGGGCACGTGAGCGACCGCGGTGGTAATGATGTTAAGGTACTGTGGTTTAATAAGCCTGTAAACCTGCACAGCCTGTGGGATTCCGAGTTGATAGAATTTCAGGAATTAAGCTATACCGAATACGCAAGGGCAATCAATTACACCACTCTGGCTCAGCGGCAGGCCTGGCAGAAAGAAGATATCAGTCAATGGATATATAACTCGTATCAACTTGCTGATAACATTTATGCCAACACAAAGCCGGATGCTAAACTTAGCTACCGTTACAATTTCGACTATGTGGATAGGCTTAACCAGCAATTATTAAAAGGTGGAGTGCACCTTGCGGGATTGCTGAACCAGATTTTTGCTGCGTAACTCCTAACATCTTCGAATGAAAATACTAATGGTTTGCCTCGGCAATATATGCCGCTCTCCGCTGGCACATGGCATCATGGAAAAGCAGGCGAAAGAGGCCGGGCTAGATTGGGAGGTGGATTCGGCAGGAACAGGCAACTGGCACGTGGGCGAGCCGCCTGATCATCGTTCAGTTGCAATCGCTAAGAAATATAACCTTGATATCTCAGGACAGTGCTGCCGGGTTTTTAGCCCGAAAGATTTCGAGTATTACGACCGCATTTACGTAATGGATCGGAGCAATCTCAACGATGTACTTGATATGGCGAAAACTGAAGAGCAGCGCAAGAAAGTGAAACTGCTTTTGGGCGACGAAATTGTTCCTGATCCATATTACGATAACGCTCTTTTTGATCCCGTTTACCGGATGATTGAGGAAGGTTGTAAGAAGATTATTGATGCGGAACAACGCTAACAGCGTTCGCTTTTAGCGTTGCCTTATTTATTACCTTTGCCGCATGGCGAACATCAAACCAGCTATTCCTAAAGGCACACGCGATTTCGGTCCCGCCGAGATGGTAAAACGCAACTATATTTTCGATACAATAAAGTCGGTTTTCAGGAGATATGGTTACCAGGAAATCCAGACTCCAACTATGGAAAACCTGGACACGCTGACCGGAAAGTATGGTGACGAAGGCGATAAGCTGATATTCAAAATTCTTAATTCGGGAGACTTTCTGTCAAAGGTTATGCCGGATCAACTCTCAACTCATAACTCACAACTCGTAACTCCCGCTATTTCAGAAAAAGCCCTTCGCTATGATCTCACCGTTCCCTTCGCCCGTTACGTGGTGATGCATCAGAACGAAATCGCACTTCCGTTCAAACGCTTTCAGGTGCAGCCGGTTTGGCGGGCAGATCGTCCGCAGAAAGGGCGTTATCGCGAGTTTTACCAATGCGATGCAGATGTAGTTGGCTCAGAAAGTTTGTTGAACGAAGCAGAGTTTGTGTTAATCTACCAGGAAGCTCTCAACGCATTGGCACTTAAAAATTTCACCATTAAAATCAATAACCGCAAAATCCTGTCCGGCATAGCCGAAATAATTGGCAAACCAGAGCTGATCATTGATATGACGGTTGCGATTGATAAACTTGATAAGATCGGGCTCGATGGCGTCTGTAAAGAGCTTCTGGAACATGGCTTTACGGATGCGGACATTGAAAAGTTAAAGCCGGTTATTCTGTTGGAAGGTTCGAACGTTGAAAAGTTGAGCAGCCTTAAACAAGTGCTTCAAACGTCCTCAACAGGACTAAAAGGCATTGAAGAAATAGAAACTATCTTCTCGTACGTAGAAGGTTTGACCTCGTCCCTCACAACTGATAACTCACAACCCACCCTAAACCCTACGCCTTCAACCTTAAACCTGTCGTTAGACATCACTCTTGCCCGCGGCCTTAACTATTACACCGGAGCAATCTTCGAAGTTAAAACCAATGAAGTGGCAATGGGAAGCATCGGTGGGGGCGGCCGCTACGATGATCTTACAGGAATGTTTGGTTTGAGAGGCTTGACCGGCGTCGGTATCTCCTTCGGCGCCGACCGTATTTACGACGTCTTAGAAGAACTGAATCTTTTTCCCCAAAGCGCAGAGCAAACCACCAAAGTGCTCATCAGCAATTTTGATACTGATGCCGAGCGATACGCCCTTCCACTCCTGCAACAACTCCGTAGCCACGGCATTTCCGCCGAGCTGTATCCGGCGCAAGCCAAACTCAAAAAGCAAATGAGCTACGCCGATGCGAAAAAGATACCTTATGTTATTTTGATCGGCAGTGAAGAGATGCAGCGTTCCTTACTAACGCTAAAGAATATGCAAACAGGCGAGCAGGAAAAACTTTCTAAGGAAGAAGTAATTGCAAGATTGTCGTAATGCTAAACTAATGAAAAATTTACTATTGATTTGGCTTTGTGCCTTAGGCCTTACAGCTTCTGCCCAAATCAAGCTGCCGGTCGGCACCAAGCCATTTGTGCTCGGAGTGATTGACGAACTACAATCCTCAATATTAAACGAGAAGCGCACTCTTAACATCTACCTTCCCGACGGCTACAATGCTGCCGACACCACTCGTTACCCCGTTATTTATTTGCTTGATGGCTCTGCGGATGAGGATTTCATCCACGTGGTTGGCCTCGTTCAATTTAATAGTTTTGAATGGATAAACCGGCTGCCGAAATCTATAGTTGTAGGTATTGCGAATGTGGACCGGCGACGGGACTTCACCTATCCGACTACTGTAGTTAAAGATCAGAAAGCTTATCCGACAACGGGAAAATCAGCCAATTTCATCAGTTTCCTTGGGAAGGAACTTCAGCCTTATATTGAGACGAAGTATAAAACAACAAAGTCAAAGACACTTATCGGCGAATCTCTCGGCGGCCTTTTTGCAACAGAAATCCTGTTGAAAAAACCTGAGTTGTTTAACAATTACATCATCGTAAGCCCGAGCCTGTGGTGGGATAATGGATCGCTGCTGAACGAAAAGCTTGATCCGTCAGCTAAGGCGATACCGGCGAATACAAAAGTTTACATCGGCGTAGGCAAAGAAGGGGTTATTCCCGGAAATCCACCACGGGTAATGGAAGTGGATGCCAATGTTTTAGCCGATGGTGTTCGAACTGCAAATAAAAACATCCACGTTTACTTTGATTATTTGCCCGAAGAGAATCATGCCACCATTATGCATCAGGCGCTGATGAATGCCTTCAAGCTTCTAAATCTTGCACCTAAAAAGGATTAGTTTAGAAGGGCTTTCCGAAGGAAATCGGCACAAACAAGCCAAACGTGATGTTCCTTCCGGGATTGTAAACCCCAATCGTTGGATCCGTCTGATCAAGCCTGCCGGGTTTTAGCCTGCTAAGCGCATCGTAGTATTTTTTGTCGAGCAGATTAGTCCCAGTTACCGCAAGTTTCACTGGCTGCTTTCCAAAGTTGAACGTAGCACCAACTCCGGCATTCAGCAATGTGTATCCGGCAGATAAGATCTCAAATTCCGGATCCACACGTTCCTGTCTGAAAAAATTCGCAACCCCTACAGACAAAAAAGCATCATTTACCTTTTTGATTTTTGGCTCAAACCGAAGCTCGTTCCGCATGCTCCCGGCAGGAATAAAAGGCAGGGGCTTGTTGAGGCTTGTATTCTGTGCATGCGTGTAGCCAAACGTGTTCTCAAAGTGGATAAACGGTACAGGGTGAAACGTTAAGCTCGCCTCCGCACCATACAAGTTTGCATCTACCTGTCCGTAACGGTAAACCGGATAGTTGTTGCCATCTTCCAGAATTTGCTCATTATTTAGATTGCTTGCATAAATGTAGTTATGGATGTAGTTGTTGTAAATGCTCGCGTTTGCACTCACTGTTTTCCCCTCAAATTCTATGGATGCATCAATTTGATAGCTGCGCTCGGGGCTGAGGTTTGGATTTCCTTTTTCATACCGGAATGAGCCCTCGTGAATTCCGTTTGAGGCGAGCTCGGCTGGGTTGGGCGCACGGAAGGCAGTTCCGGCGTTCGATTTAAAATTCCATTCTTCATTAAACTGGTGTGTATAGCCCAGAGCTGTGCTGATGTTTGAAAAAGAATTTGTGAAAGGAGCAAAGCGTTGCAGCCCGTTTTCAAACAGCTCCTTCCCGGTATTACTGCGATAATCGTAACGCAATCCGCCGTTCAGCGTGCTGTTCTCCCACGTTTTCTTCAAATAGGCAAATGCACCAATCCCGTAGGTATTATAATCCGGGACCAGAAATTCTATTCCTTTGTTTTTGCTGTTCGCGATATCTGCGCTGAAGCCAAACACGGGCTGTAAACCATTGCTTGTATGGGGATAATATTTCAGGTCGGTGTTGTAGGTTTTAAGGTCGAAGAAAAGGCTTGGGCTTGGGCCATCTAACTCCTGCCGCTCGTTCTGTTGAAATCCAAAATCCGCCTTCAGGCTTCCTGAACCTATAATGATGTTGTTGTTTAAGGCGATTTTATAATGCCTGATATCCTGCTTTGGCAAAGCCACTGCCCTGTCCTGAAGCTGCTCTTGGGTAAAGCCATTCCCGTTCTCATCAACAAAATTCCCGGAAGCATCAAAACTAGGTTCGTAAAACCCAATATTATTTCTAAAACTCGAAACGTTCAGGTGAGAATATCCCCACTTTTTGCTCAGGCCAACCATCCCACTCAAGTCAGTTTCATTGTACCCTGAATTAGGAAAATAACCAATTGGTGTCTGGTACGAATAAGCGTTTTTGTACGATGCCCTTCCCCGCCACACAAATCCATCGGTATTACCGGTTAGCATGGCAGAATTCGCTGTTAAGCCGTTGTTTGTAGAGTAATTGCTCACAAGCTCGCCTTTCACGTGCCCTTCCGGCGGGCTCAGCGGCTCCAGCAAATTAATAACGCCGCCAAGCGCATCGGAGCCGTACATCAGCGAAGCCGCTCCACGCAAAATCTCCACATGGTCAGCTTTGAATTGGTCGATTTCAATCCCGTGCTCATCGCCCCATTGCTGACCTTGCTGCTTAACGCCATCATCGAGAGTTACCACGCGATTGTAGCCGAGCCCGCGAATAACCGGTTTGGAAACGGCGAGTCCGGTGCTGATTTGCGACACTCCCGGAACCTTCGCCAGCGCATCAACCAGATTTGCTGAGGGATTCAATAATTGAGCCCGGTTCACCGTCGTGGAAGTGGTGCTGTTGCGCCTGCTGCTCCCGCTCACGGCAACTCCCGTAACCACTACTTCTTTGGTTTCAATAGCGCTGGGCTCGAGCTCGAAGACGATTTCGGAAGCTGTGGCAAGATTCACAATTTGCGTAAATGTTTTATAACCAAGATACCTGATCTCGACCAGGTAAGTTCCCTTTGGGGGGATGTTCTTCAGGATAAACTCGCCATTAGCATTGGTGCTAACGGATGTTTTGAGATCGGGAAATGCGACGGTTGCCCCGGGCAGAGGCTCTTTGGTGCTTGTGTCAACTACTTTGCCGTTCAGGATAAAAGCGGAGGCATGGACCGCCAGAAAGAAGAAAAACGATAAAATATAAATAGGCTTCAATTTCATTGTATTGGCCTGGGTATGTACAGGCATTCGGATGATAAGCTCCGTACGTAACGTGAAACAAATAGTTAATGTATAAAGCGGATGGAAGGGGCTTTATTCAGAAGGTGGCCCACGAAGCGTGGTAAGAATTACATCAGAAACACAAGTTAAGATGCGGCTTTCTGAAAAATAGGAGAAAACTGGCAGAGAACTCAGTTGTTCTTTGATATCTACATTGGTAAAGGCTTTATCATAATGGATGGCGCACAGCCAGCAAAATGAAGACTTTTCAGAAATGTGGAACTTGTGGCGACAGGTGCCGGTCTGTGCTTTCTCTGTACACTCAACTTTGTTCGCATGATCATGAAGAAAATCCAACGGCAATACCGTTACTGAAAAACTCAGCAACAGAATAACCGAAAGCAATATGTGGACGGATGTCCTCTTTCTCAACATAATGGGCGCAAAGCTACGCAAAAGAAGTACGTAAAAGTAACAATGGTGCTTGATCCCGATTTTAGCATTCGCTTGTAATTTTTCATCCGCGGCATAGCCTCAGCGCTAAATCGTCATATCTTTATGGCATGACACCCGCTGAGATTAATCTTAAGTTCAGTCAGCTTCAGGAAATGCTTGCTGAGGATTTTGGAAGTGAACAACCCGACATTAAGGTTATGCTTTTTTTAATTGGTGTGCAGGAACTTGGGAAGGGTCCGAAGAAATTCAGCAAGCGCCAGAAAGAAGAGTTAATGCACATAGCCAATTGCCGGCTGTTCAGTGAACTGGGCTTTTATGAGCTGGAAGGAATTGATCAGGATGGCTGGCCGCACTGGAAATTAGTGAAGCCGATCCCCAACTATACGCTCCTTGAACAGGAGATGCTTATTAAATCGCTTATTGTAACTTATTTCGATAATCTTTAACAATCTACGCCGTTTCATTGTGATGAAAAAAGTCTTATTTCTTCTATTAACCCTTGTATCTTTTTCAGCTTTCGCGAAGAAACCTCAGCACAGTTACGTGCGCATTTCAACGCCAAAAGGCGAATGCATCGTAATGTTATATAACGAAACACCTAAGCACAGAGACAACTTTTTAAAACTCGCCAAGCAGGGAGCTTTCAACAACACTTTGTTTCACCGTGTAATAAAAGCATTTATGATCCAGGGCGGTGATCCGGATTCTAAGACCGCAAAACCAGGACAAATGCTTGGCGAAGGCGATTTGGGATATAAAGTAGATGCCGAATTCCGCGACAGCCTCTTTCACAAAAAAGGCGTAATTGCCGCAGCCCGCGATGACAATCCCACCAAAGCTTCGAGCGCATCGCAGTTTTATTTAGTGCAGGGAAAAGTGTTCGCTGATGAAGAACTCGACAGACTAGAGCAAACTCGTTTACAAGGCCGTAAAATACCGGCATCACAGCGCCAGGCTTACAAAACTATCGGCGGAACTCCACATCTGGACCAAAACTATACTGTTTACGGCGAAATTGTGAAGGGGATTGAGATGATAGATGCTATTGCTAACGTACCAACTGATGCAAATAATCGCCCACTTGAAGATGTGCGGATGCAAGTTTCAGTTTTGAAGAAAAGCCAGGCACGGAAGCTTGAAAAGGAGCTTTTGCATGATCAGCTGAAATCAAAGCTCATCATGAATTCCAAAATGTAAATGAAGATCGTTTCATATAACGTAAACGGAATTCGCTCGGCTCTAAGTAAAAACTTTCTCTCCTGGCTACAAGCCACCAATGCCGATGTTGTTTGCCTTCAGGAAATAAAAGCATCTCCTGACCAATTGGTTGATTTGCCCTTGCTTGAGCAACTAGGGTACGAGCATTACTGGAACCCGGCACAGAAAAAGGGTTACAGTGGCACAGCAATTCTTACCAGGATTACACCGAAGCATGTTGAGTATGGCTGCGGGATGGAGGATTACGACTGTGAAGGCAGGATCTTGCGGGCTGACTTTGAGCATTGCTCCGTGATGAGCGCCTATTTTCCCTCAGGCTCAAGCGGCGATCACAGGCAATTTTTTAAGTATCGTTTTCTGGATCATTTTCGTGAATACATCGACAAGTTAAAAACGGAATATCCGCGGCTTGTGCTGTGTGGCGACTTGAACATCTGCCATCGGGCTATTGATATCCATAATCCTAAATCGAATGCAAATTCTTCAGGCTTTCTTCCTGCCGAGCGGGAGTGGATGGAAAACTTCCTCGAAAGCGGATTTGTAGATACATTCCGGCATCTTAATCAGGAGCCGCACAATTACACTTGGTGGAGCTACAGGGCAAATGCAAGGAATAAGAACCTGGGCTGGCGCATAGACTACGCGATGGCGTCAAAAGCTTTAGAACAAAACATCCGACGCTCAGCCATCCTTTGCGAAGCCAAACACTCAGACCATTGTCCGGTGCTGCTGGAGCTTTCGTTTCAGTAGAATCAATCAAGGAAATATCAGCCTAAACCTGCTGCCGGCGCCTAACTCTGAGCTCACTTCAATTCCAATCTTGTGAAAATCTGCTATTGACTTTACAATGGGAAGGCCGAGCCCAAAGCTTTCCTGCTGCGCAGACCGCTTGAATTTTTTGAATCGATTAAAGATAAACGGAACCTGTTCTTCAGGTATGCCGATGCCCGTGTCAGAAACCTCGATCACATAAGAACCATCTTCACGGAATGCTTTGATGGCTATATCGCCCTGCTCCTTGTTGTACTTTATAGCATTGTTCACCAGGTTAAAAAATAGGTTGAACAACAAAAAGCGATTCACTTCGTGTAGGGTTTTATCGTCCGTCACTTCGATATTCATTCGTATATTTTTATCCTGCAACCGAATTGAAATTTCGTCTGAAACATCGTTCAGCAATTCAGATACACTTATCGTATCTTCTTTCAGGAATTGCTCATTTTCTATTTGCGATATGAGAAGTAATGTTTTGGTGATGCTTTTTAGCCTGTTCAGCGTTTTGTGCATCTCAACCAGTTTTAGCTGAAGCTCATCGCTGATGTCTTCCCGTCCTGATAAGTTTTCAATTTTGTTCTGCAGGATGGTAATGGGCGTCATCAACTCGTGCGAGGCATTCGAGATAAATTCGCGTTCCTTCTGAAAAGTGGCCTCAATGTGCTGGATCATCTGATGAATGCTTTCATCGAGATACTTGAAATCGTAGGTGCTGGTATTTATCCGCTGGTAAGGGCCAGCAGCGGGGAAACGTTTATCGAGCAATTTGGCTTTTATGATTTTTCCTAAAGGCCGAAGCAGGTAATCGGCGTAAAGGAAATCCAGGAGGACGGTAAAAAAAATCATCCCAAGCAACACTTCTAAAGCGATGCTCTGAAGAGGGCTGCTGGTTTCGCCGATGGTTTTTACGCTCTTGCCAACCTCAAGCAGGTAGTTCTTTTTATCGTGAGCAAACGTATGGCTGAGGATGCGGTATTGGATTGTATCACCTTCTACAATGCGTTCAGAATTTTCAATAGTGTTTAGGTGGTAGGATGGCGGACTTTCTTCCAGTCCTACATATTCTTCCTTTAGCAGCGTATAACTCCCATAGGGTTTCCCATCAGGCATATATTGTTCAATGCCGAGGCTGTCTATTTTCTGAAGAACCTTGTCTTTCTGCTTTCGGAGCCTGTTATCAGTATAATTAAGATTGATGTTGCCAATGAGGCGGGGGAGCAGAAGAACAAATAATACCACGATCACCAGCTTCGACAGGGTGTTGAAAAGGGTGAGCTTGGTTTGAAGCCTCATGGTTCTAAGCTGTGCGGATGCGGTAACCCACTCCGCGAACCGTTTCAAGCCACTCGGTTGGTCCAAAAGCATTCAACTTTTTGCGGATGTTCTTGATGTGGGCGTCTATGTAGTTGGAATCGTAATCATCTTCAATCACGCTTCCCCAGATGTGTTCATTTAGTTGCATGCGATTAAGGGTGCGATTTTTATGCAAAAGCAGGTAGCTTACCAGATCGAACTCTTTTTTAGTGATAGCAGTAATTTCTTTGCCGCTGTGGGCGATGCTGCGGTTGGTGAGGTCAACACTAAATTCGCCTAGAGGCACAACCGTGTTCTTCAGCCCAAATTTGCGCCGGGCGATGGCCTGCATCCGGCTCTGAAGTTCCAGCAGGGAGAATGGCTTGGCGAGATAATCGTCTGCTCCAAGATCTAATCCTTTTATTTTATCCCCAACATCGCCACGAGCAGTAAGAATGATGCAAGCAGCTTCGGGATTGTATTCTTTGGCTTCTTTAAGAAGGTCTAAACCCTCATAATCGGGCAAGCCCAGATCAATAAGAATAAAGTCGTAGAGGTTTACCGCGATTTTTTCGGATGCGTTGTTGCCGGTAAATGAAACATCACAGGTGTAGAATTGCTTCTTCAAGAAAGCCTCAACTTCCCTGGAAAGGCTTTTTTCGTCTTCGATAATCAGAACGTTCATTGCTGTACGCGTAGATCGCTAACCACTTGGCCTGCCACTGCTATGACCGCCACCACCCGGACCAGGGCCGCCGCCGCTTTGTGGTGGCCTGCTATCTCCGCTACCACCACGTTGAGGGCGAGAATTGCCGGGCTGCACGCCTCTGGCATCAGGAAAGCCATTGCCGATTTCTGGAACCGGCGGACGGCTAATCACGCCTGGCCTTCCTCCTTCCGCCGGCTCGTTAATACGTTCCGGTTTCGGCTGCCGTTTGGCGGGAGCAATTTCTTTGATTTTTTTCTTAGAGGTGTCTTGCAATCGTTCAACAGAACTGCGCAGGCTATCTGTTTTGTGCTTGAATAGCTTTTTGAGAAAGAATCCATTCGCTCTTCCATCGTTGTTGCCACTTGCGAAAGCACTCGTTCCGGTAACAGCTGCAAACGCAACTGAGAGTAGCACAAAAAAGAGCAGACGTTTAACCATTCTCACAAATCTAAATAATAAATAACTTTAAACAGCAGCCCATAGTATTGGGCTGCTGTAAATCTGACAATGTATTCAGATAGCCAGATGAATCATATAGTTGATATGAATTTTCGCTATCTGATCGGCAATACTTTAACAAAAGCACCACTAGCATCAAACTGAATTGCGTACCTGGTGCCGCTCACATCAATAAACACGGCATAACCCTGCACCGAAGAATTATTTTTGAAAGCAAAAGCTTTATTGATCACAAATCCCGGATAAGTTGCTGCCAGGTAAGTGGAAACTCTCGCGGGCAGATCGGTGACATTGATGGCTACGTGCTTGCCAGGATGTGGAGGTAATTGATCTCTCTTGATGAAGGTTCCTGTTGCAGAAAACACAGTAGCGTAAAGCACCTTGTTGGCGCTGATCACGAAATATGATCCGTCTTTGCCGACACGTGCATGCAGGAGAGTGTCGGTTGCGTAATTTGTGGCGAAGTAAGATTTTACAGCAGTGGGTAAAGAGCCGAGGGAAATGGAATCGCGGTTTTCGCCATCACGTGCATCAAAACGCCCGCCTCGGTGCCAGCCTTTGCCTCTGTCATCGCCATTGCAGTCGCGGCGTTCACGCTGCTCCAGTACTTTAACGAAGTTCCCAGAAGCATCAAACTTGATGGCTACCGGCTTTCCGTTAAACTGGATCACGGCTATGTAACTGTCGACAGTTCTGCTTGAGGTAAGTATCCTAAACGACTTTTGAACTGAGTATCCGGCGTAGTTGGTGTTTAGGTAAGCAGATACTGTTGATGGAAACGTACTGAATGCAACGGAGTCTTTTTGCATTCCTTTAGGGCAGGCGTTTACAGCCACAACGGCGTCGGAAGTTGGACCGGCAGCGATTACTTCAATGGAACTTGCAAGTAAGGCGCTGTCTGGAGAATCTTTGAGCCTTTCTTTGTCGCAGGATGACAGGCCGACGGCCACTACTGCAGCCAGCAGAAAGTCGTTGAATTGGTTTAACTTTTTCATAAAGGATTATTGGTTTAAGTTTAATCGTGATGCTAAACTATAGCCGCTAAATGAAATGGGAATGAAAAAGCTAGATGCTGGTGAAATTTTTGTGATGAGCTTTCTGGAACGCTGAAAATTATAACTCTCGTTCCTGAGTCCTTCTTGTGCCTTCGTAAAGTTCGTATTCCAGCAGCCTGCAATCCAGCTTGCCATTATAGAACTCCATGCGCTTTGAAGCTTTTAAACCGATTTTCTTAGCGAGATCAGGATTGCCGGTGAAAATATATCCTTTGTAGCCCTTGCAATTCGTCTTCATGAAATCACCAATCCGTTTGTAAGTGAGTTCAAGTTTGGAATGAACTCCGAGGCGCTCTCCATATTCAGGATTGAAGAAGACCACTCCTTTCTCCTCAGGCACTTCCGTTTCGGCGAAATCGCAAAGCTGGAAATCTATCAGGTGATCTACGCCAGCCGTTTTTGCATTGTTTTCCGATACTGCGATTGCGTCTTCAGAAATATCGCTGGCAACTATTTTAAAGTCGAGAGTTTTAGTTGCCTGATCCTTTAGCTTCCGGCGCTCGGTAAAAAACACCTGTTCATCGTAGCCGATGATGTGCATAAAGCCATAGTTCATGCGGAAGAGCCCCGGGCTTTTGTTGGTGGCCAGCAATGCAGCTTCTATGGCTAGCGTTCCCGAGCCGCACATCGGATTGATGAAAGGGCTTTTCCTGTCCCAGCCGGTGGCCATAATTGTGCCCGCCGCGAGGGCTTCTAGCATCGGTGCCTTTCCTGGGATTTTGCGATAGCCGTGCTTTGCCAGGGTCTCACCTGAGGTGTCAATAAATACCTCCGCAAAGTCATCCTTCCAGTAAAGGTGTATTACTGCCTTATTTTGCTCAGCACCGGAATTGGGGCGTAAGCCTTTCTTTTCTTTTATCCGATCAACTATCGCATCCTTCACCTTAACATTCGCAAAAAGTGGCGTCGTAATAGTTTCATTATCCACATTCGAGGTAACAGAAAAATATCCCGAGAAATCGATAAGCTCTTCCCAGGCAATTTCCATCAATTCTTTATACAAGCGGGCTGGATTATCAGCTGTGAAGCTTTTGATAGAGTAAAGGATTTGGCTGGCGCAACGCAAGTTCAGGTTGAGGGGTATGCAATCTGTCACCGTTCCCTCCAATTCAACGCCCGTGCTGAAACTGCGCACAATCGTATAGCCTAAGTCGCTGACCTCCTGGTGCAAATAAGGTGATAAGCGCTTATTGCAGGTAATAATTATCTTGCTTTTTGTGTGGAAAACTTGCATAAGAATGTGCGAAGTTACTCAATAATATTTGGCAGTTTTGTAGGAATGCCTCCCGGCAGGGAACTTAAACGTTTTGGATAATCATGGAAATTAAAGGAAAAGTACACGAAGTTGCTCCTGCAGTAAATGTTAGCGACACTTTCAAAAAAAGAGAACTGATTATAGAGTATGCTGAGAATCCGCAGTACCCTGAATTTATAAAATTTGAGGCTTTACAGGATAAAGTGAGCCTTTTTGATACAGTGAAAGTTGGCGATCAGGTAGAGGTTTTCTTTAATCTACGCGGACGCCCATGGACGGATAAAAGCGGAAAGACATCATATTTCAATACGCTGGTAGTATGGCGCCTCAATGTGTTGAGCGGAGCGCAAGCCGGAGCAAGTACGCCTGAACTGGCTTCTCCTGTTGACATCAGCGCCGCTCCTGGCGAGGACGACGACCTTCCATTTTAAGAATTAATTTTTTATCAGAATAAAAGCAAAGCCCCGCTTGTTAATTCAAGCGGGGCTTTGCTTTTGATATTGAATGCTTAATCCTTCACAACTTTTCTCACAAACCATTTACCATTCTGAGCAACAGAAATATAGTAAACGCCATTCTTTGGAAGGTTGATCTGCCTGATGTAATTGCCGGAGAAATTCGAAGGCTTATCCGTAAAAACAACTTTTTTATCACTATCCAGAACTTTTACTTCCGTTGTGCCTTTTAAGGCGATGTTGAACGACAAGGTCATTTTCCCGGTCGAAAAATTCGGGAACAGCGTTAGATCTTCTATTGCAAGATCGTTCGGATTATCCGAACCGGCGATCTTCTTTAGATCTTCTTTTGAGGCATCGCTAACGCGGATATTCATGCGGGTGGTAATACCGTTTTTATCGGTGTTACTGTAGTTAAACGATTGCGAATTGTTGCGGTCTCTCATGTAAATACCTGGAGCGGTTTCGCGAAACAAATCGTGGTTCCTGCTGAAACCGTTGGGAATTTCAATGTCGCCATGCCCGGGGCGCATAGTTGGTATTCTGGTTTCGAAATCGTACCTGAACCGCTTCACCATGGCAGAATCGTTCAGGAATATTGTATCGCCCTCGCGTCGTAAAATTCGAATGTCTTTGTCGATCCCGTTAGGTTTAAAAACTCTGAAACGCAGTGAATCGCTGTTCAAAGAGGCAAGCAAGCTGTCACCTTTAGAACTGAAAACCTTAAAGTCGCCACCTTTTCCATCAAGTCTGAACCGCATGATGTTCGAGGTATCTCCATGGCTCCATACCATCTTCGGAAGGGAACGCTGTATCACAATGTTGCGGTCAGCTCCATCCTCAGACCGCCGTTCAATCATAATGCCTGTGCCGTTAATTTCTACCTGGCTTTCTTTGAGCCGCTGGTTCATATCATCAAAGTCCTTTTGCACCTTTTCCCGCTCAGAACGGTTCAGCTCCGACATTTTCTTGCCATTCACCAACGTATCGCCATTGTTGATTACAATAGTTCTTGATTCTTTTTGAGCACTGGCGTTAATAGTTGCCGCAACAAGCACACAAATCGAACACGCTATAATTTTAAAAGTAAAATTTCTCATGTTTATTAGATTAAGTTAGGCTCAAAATTAGGCTGGCCTTAAGCCTGATTCTGTTAAAGGATTGTTAAAAAATGTTAAACAAAACATAGGCTCTTAAGCTGTTATGTACTTTTGTTCTGATGAGAAAGCGCAGCATTAGCTTGATAATAGGATTGATGAGCTTGGCTTTGTTGGGCGTTATTGGCATGCAGTTTTATTTCCTGCGGGAGTCTTACCGGTTAAAGACCCAGCTTTTTAACCAGGCTGTGAAAGAGGCACTGAACACCCTGGTTGCCAAAATTGAAAAGCAAGATGCATTCAACTTTTTAGACAGCAAAGAGAAAGAACAGGAGTATCAGAGAACCGTTAAGCCATCTTCTCAATTAGTAAAAGTGAAGGTACCGCTACCGCGGGAAGCTGAAAGTAAGAAGCAGGTGAGAGTAGTGGATGAAGCCACAACCTTGCTCCCATCTATTACTTCCGGGCATTCCAGATTTGTGTTCAGGCAATCAGGAGAAGCGAACCAGGATTCAGAAACATTCATTAGCCGCTTAAAAAATGGAACTGCAGATACGCTACGGCTAAACATAGCACAACTCGCAACTGCGACTCATCCCGTTAGGCTGAATGGTACTTACAACGTTTACAGGAAAAAACCAGAATACACCCGGGAAGCAAATACAGAGCGATACGCGAAACTGCTGGAAGCAGAACAGTTCAAAGCAGACCGGTTGTTTGAAAAACGCGACAGTATTTTTCGCCAAACCCACCCAGTTGCCTTCGCTTATAAAAACGTAATACCTGATGTTAACGAGAACCTACCCGTGGATCTCAAGTTAGATGTGGTGGAATATGCCGATGAACTGGGGCGGATGCAGCAGTTTGCTAAGTTGAATGTTGTTCCCAAAAACGGAACCTTTTCCGAAACGCCAACGGAACCAAGAAGGGAGGCGAGAAAAGATACGATCATCCAATATGTAGTTATGGACCCGCAGGTTGGGCCGCGAATTTACACCAGGGTGAAGCCACGGATGGTGCAGATTGATCCACAGATTTTGGAAGAGGACCATGCGAAGCAATTAAAAGAGGCGTCGCGGGTAAATAAGTTTGTAAAGAAAATAGAAACTAAAAACGCTTTGCAGGCTTTGGTGACAGAGTTTCAGCGGGTGGATTTGCCACTAAGCGAACGCATTAAATTTTCTCTTCTTGATTCGTTATTGAAAGCTGAGTTGAAAAGCAATGGGATTGATATTCCATTTGAATATAAAATCACCTCGTCAAAAAAAGATTCCGTGATCTTCACGAAAGCCTCGGATAAACAGGCGTTTGTTCCGCAAAATACTTACCAGGCAATTTTATTCCCTAAAGACATTGTGCGAGATGCCGGGCTGCTTACCCTGACCTTTCCGGGAAAAAATTCGGTCATATTTTCAAACATGTCTGTGATGATGGGCTCATCCGCAGGCTTGTTGATGGTGCTTTTGTTCTGCTTCGGCTACACTATCCACATCATCCTGCGCCAGAAAAAGATTTCTGAGATGAAGACGGATTTCATCAACAACATGACACACGAGTTTAAAACTCCGGTTGCCACAATCATGATTGCCAGCGAGGCATTAAAAGATCCGGAAATTACCGAAGATCAAAGCCGCATCAGCCGCTTGGCTGGAATTATTTATGATGAAAACGTTCGCCTTGGAAGCCATATTGAGCGTGTGCTAAATATTGCAAAAATTGACAAAGACGACTTGAAGCTGGAGCACAAGCCCGTTGACATGAACGATTTAATTGCTGCAATTATTGATACGATGGCACTACAAATCCAGAAGAAAGAAGCCACAGTTGATTTGGACTTGAAAGCGGAAATGCCGGTTGTGTACGGCGATGAGCTTCACCTCAGCAATGTGATTTTTAATCTATTGGATAATGCTATCAAATACAGCAAAGAAAATCCGCACGTTTCAATAGCTACTTTCAACCAGGGAAAAAATCTCGTTATACGTGTCACTGATCAGGGTATCGGAATGAACAAAGATCAATTATCCAGGATATTTGAGCAGTTTTACCGCATCCCCACGGGAAACTTACATGATGTAAAAGGCTTCGGTCTGGGTCTAAGTTACGTTAATAACATAGTTAAGCGCCTTAATGGCACAGTGAAGGTGAAAAGTGAAAAAGACAAAGGCTCTGAATTCGAAATAATTTTACCGGCTCAATATAGCTGATCAACGACTGTTCCCTTAAGCCATGAAGAAAATTCTACTTGTTGAAGACGATCCCAACCTCGGCATGCTGCTGCAGGATTATTTGCAGCTGAAAGGGAAGTTTGACGTAGTACTTTGTAAGGATGGCGATGAAGGCTTGAAAGCTTTTTCTAAAGACAAGTTTGACCTTTGCATTTTCGATGTGATGATGCCAAAAAAGGATGGCTTTACACTGGGCAAAGATGTGCGAAAAATAAATCCTGATGTCCCAATCATCTTCGCAACCGCTAAGAGCATGATGGAAGACAAAGTAGAGGCCTTTTCGCTCGGCGGCGACGATTATATCACCAAACCATTTCGGATCGAAGAGCTGCTGCTGCGGATAAACGCCCTTCTCAAGAGAATTTCAAACCAGGAAAAAGCAGTTGAGGAACTGCCTACCCGCTTTGACATCGGTAACTATCAATTCGACTACACTGCACAGGTAATAAGCTATAACGGCGTTCAGCAAAAGGTTTCTACAAAGGAAGCCGAGCTGCTGCGGCTGCTTTGCCTCAAGAAAAATGATGTGCTAACCCGCGAAGAAGCCCTTCTGAGCATCTGGCATGATGATAATTATTTCAACGGCCGCAGCATGGATGTTTTCCTGAGCAAGCTCCGCAAGTTTTTGAAAGACGACGAACGCGTGGAGATCGTTAATGTGCACGGCAAGGGGTATAAGCTGCTGGTGAACTGATAACATTAGCGATTGGTGCTCTGCTGTTCTATGTACTTACTTTAACATCTTGGTTACACTTAAACAGTAGAGATCATTCTGCGTCTAATCAGACACTGCTTCGCTAATGAATGTTCTGATTGTTGATCATAGCCGAATTCCACCTTTGAATTATGGTGGAACAGAGCGTGTAATTTGGTTTTTGGGAAAGGAGCTATCAAAGCTCGGGCATAAAGTCACTTATTTGGTTAACAAAGGTTCTCACTGTGATTTTGCCGAGGTTTTATTTATTGACAGGGGCAAGCCGCTCTCTCAACAAATTCCTGAAGGCACAGACATTGCCCACTTCAATAGCCCCCTTAACGAATCTGTTTCCATTCCATATGTTGTAACCATACATGGAAACCTCTCCGGATCCGCCGAGTTGGACAGGAATGCAATTTTTATCTCTAAAAGCCATGCAGAGCGCCATGGATCGTCATCATTCGTGTACAATGGTATCGACTGGAGTTTTTATCCTAAACCACAACTCACAAATACCCGCCGATATTTTCATTTTCTGGGAAATGCTGCGTGGCGGGTCAAGAATGTGAAAGGAGCAATTCAAGTGATTAAAGCCACGCAGAACGAGACGTTGAAAGTACTTGGCGGTAACCGGCTCAATTTTAAAATGGGCTTCAGGTTTACTCTTTCACGGCGGATCGAATTTGAAGGGATGGTTGCAGGCGAGAAAAAGATCAATTTACTCCAGGGTTCAAAGGGATTGGTGTTCCCGGTGCGATGGCATGAGCCATTTGGCCTCGCGGTGATCGAAAGCTTGTTTATGGGTTGCCCGGTCTTTGGCACGCCCTACGGCTCGCTTCCTGAACTTGTAAATAATGATGTAGGATTTCTCTCAAACAATCACCAGTCTCTGGCCGAACAAGTAGAGAACTGTCAGCAATTTGATCGGGGCAAGTGCTACCAGTATGCATCAGAGCTATTTAACTCCAGGAAAATGGCTTTAGCATACTTAGCCAAGTATGAGCAAGTGCTGAATGGAAATCAACTAAATGAATCCAAACCTAAATTGAAGCAGCAAACTGCTAAGTTTCTCGAGTGGGACTAATGCTACTTAAACTATCCGGCACGTGTGAAAATCCTTATTTTTGCAGAATGGACATTAATTTTGCTGATACAGAAACACAGGAACAAACATTTACTCTGGATGAAGTATTAGCTGGTTTAAAGGTTAATCATCGCCTTATTTTATGGAATGATGACACCAATACCTTTGAGCACGTAATTTATTGCCTTGTTAAATACCTCGACTACTCCAGCCAGCAGGCAGAGAAAATTGCCTGGACCGTCCACAACGATGGCAAATGCAATGTCCTTGAAGGTTCGTTCACAGAACTGGAGGTATACCGAAAAATTCTTCAGCAGGAAGGATTAACCGTCAGCATCGACTGATCCTTGCCCACTTTTTTCCCTTTTTTTGACAATTTTATTTTACCTTTCGGTTGTGCTTCAGCATAAATGTTAGCTGGGCCAGTCAAAGTCACGTTAGATAATTGTTCATAAGAGAGAATGTATTCTGAAAATCCCGACACAGAAGCTCTGAGACTGGAATTAGCCCGAACAAAGAACGAACTTCATACTCTTTCAAAACGATTCTCATTAGCTACACAATCCGTGCGGCTGGGCATATGGGAATATGTTTTAGACGACAATCGGATATTGCTTGATGAGAATACGACGGAGATGTATGGCCTGGAGAAAGGAAGTAGCTATTCTCTCGAAGATCTGACGCAGCTTGTGTATCCTGAAGATCGTGCCCAAGTTGGCGCTTCGGTGGAATCTGCGATCCAGACTGGCGAAGGGTTCAGAGGCAGTTTAAGGATTTTAAAGCCAGATGGCGAGATCAGGTATATCCGTGTTGGTGGTATGGTGGAAAAGGATGAGTCGGGCAGAGCCGTGCGATTGGTGGGAGCAAATCAGGATATTACCAGCAAAGTGCGAGCCGAACAAGCCATCAAAGACAGCGAAGCTAAGTACAAGTCTTTCTTTGAAAATAGTATGGATGCCATCCTTATTGGCAGAGTTGACGGTACAATTATATCGGCAAACCCGGCAGCATGTGAGATATTCAGGAAAACTGAAGCTGAGATAATCGAGGCCGGGAGAGATAACCTTGTCGATAATAGCGACGGGAAGTTGACTAAGCTCATAGAAAAACGCGACAGCACCGGCAGAGCTAAGGGAGAAATCACTTTGGTTCGCCATGATGGCTCAAAGTTTACTGCAGAAATATCCCTCGCGTTATTTAGTGATACCTCTGGCGAAAAGTTGCTCCACATTCTGCTACGCGACATTACGGAGCGCCTCAATTCAGAACAGCAACTTCGCGAAAGCGAAGCCAAATACCGATCATTTTTTGAAAATAGCATGGATGCCACCCTTCTGACTATAAGGGATGGACGGGTGCTTGCGGCAAATCCGGCTGCATGCGAAATGTTTGAAATGAACGAGGAAGAAATCTGTCGCGTTGGAAGAGACGGTTTAGTAGACACCAGCGACCCAGCTCTCCCAAAACTGGTGGAAGAAAGATTAAGAAAGGGCAAAGCGAAAGGTGAGCTGACCTTTAAACGTAAAAATGGCTCAACCTTTCCCGCCGAGGTGAGTTCATCGGTTTTTGAGTCAAACGGAGAGTACATGACTATCATGATCATCCGCGATTTTAGCGAACGAAAAAATGCGGAAGCCGAACTCAAGCACAGCAATGAACGCTACGAAATTGTTTCAAAGGCAACTAACGATGCCGTTTGGGACTGGAACTTAAAGACGAACGAGCTCTGGTGGGGAGAGAACTTTTTTACACTGTTCGGTTACAACAAAGACGAAACGCCATCAAGTATTGATTCCTGGTATGCAGGCATCCACCCGAAAGATAAAGATCCTGTAATGGGTGATATTGCCAGGGCCATAAGCAAAAGAGAGCATTCATGGGCGGGGGAATATCGTTTCTATAAGGCAAACGGCGAGTTTCTGTATGTGTATGATCGCGGTTACCTGGAGTATGACGAAAATGGGATCCCGCATCGGATGATTGGGTCCATGTCTGATATCACTGCCAGAAAAACTGCTGAAGAAAGTCTCAAGCATAGTGAAGAGGGCTACCGGCAAATTGTTGAAACAGCGCAAGAGGGTATTTGGCTTATAGATCAGGAGAATGTAACCATTTTCGTGAACAGGAAAATGTGCGACATTTTAGGATATTCTCAATCTGAAATGATGGGCTGCAAGAGCTATGAGTTTATGGCTGAGGAGTGGCGGAAAGTTGATGAAGAACAAACCGCGAAGCGTACCAAAGGGCGAAACGAAAACTATGAATTCCAATTTCTGTCTAAGAGCGGTACGGGCGTTTGGGTAAGCATTTCTACAAACTCGGTTTACAATGAAGATGGAAGCTATCGTGGTGCTTTGGCGATGGTAACAGATATATCTCAGAAGAAAGAACAGGAGATTGAACTACAAAAAACCACCGAAGAAAGAGAAATGCTGATCAGCGAACTTGTGAAGTCCAACTACGATCTTCAGCAGTTTAGCTACATTACCTCACATAATTTCCGGGCACCAATGGCCAATCTCATCGCATTGCTTAACCTGATAGATGAAGGCAGCCTTGATGATGAAAACCGGAACATTATAGATATGTTCCGTTCGTCTACCAACCAGCTTAATACCACAATCAACGATTTGGTAGAAATACTTATCGTAAAAAGCAGTACTAACCTGCTCATGTCTGAGAATGATATTGAAGCTGTTTATGAAGAAATATACTCCACTCTGCTGTTTCAAATCGTAGAAACTGGCGCTGTCATAAACCGCGATTTTAAAGTCAGGAATATCTACTTTCATACTACCTATCTGAAAAGTATCCTGATGAACTTGCTTACAAATGCAATCAGGTATAGATCTCCGTCGCGGCAATTGGAAATATCCATTCGCACAGAAGAAGATGTAAACGGAAATATTTTGCTCACGGTGGCTGATAATGGATTGGGTATAGACCTGAAGAGGCACGGCAACAGTTTATTCGGGCTTTACCAAAAGTTTCACAGCAATCCCGAGAGCGTTGGGCTTGGGCTGTACATCGTAAAATCTCAAATCACTGCCCTTGGCGGGAGCATCAGCGTAGACAGCGAAGTGGACAAAGGTTCAACGTTTTCTATAACCTTTAAAGCACACAAATAGCGATCTTACCGGTTTAGAACGATATGAAACTCAGTTTCCTATCGATTCTTTTATTTCTATCTGCCTTCTCTTTAAGAGCACAACCAAAGCTCCTGAATAAAGAATCAGATCAGCAATTTGCCAATCGGATGCGGTGGTTTACGCAGGCGAAATTTGGGATGTTCGTACATTTTGGCCTTTATAGCCAATTGGGCGGAGTTTGGAAAGGTCAGCCTGTTGAAGGCTATTCCGAATGGATACAAGCTAACGCCGACATCCCACCTGAAGAATATGCGCACTTAGCTGATGAATTCGATCCCGTAAATTTCAACGCCGATTCTATTGTGAGCCTGGCTAAAAGGGCAGGAATGAAATACCTCGTGGTAACTGCCAAACACCACGATGGATTTTGCTTGTGGGATAGCAAATACACCAATTTCGATGTTGCAAGCACACAATTTAAACGTGATATATTAAAGGAACTCAGCGATGCTTGCAAAAAGCAAAACCTCAGATTGGGTACATACTACAGTATTATCGATTGGCATCATTCATCCCAGGAAGAAAATAGCAATGGTAAAAACGCCTGGGAACGTTGGGGACAAGTGCAGATGAAAGCCGGTGAGAGACAGAAGTATATTGACTTCATGAAAAATCAGGTAAGGGAGCTTATTGAGAATTATGATACAGATATAATGTGGTTTGATGGGGATTGGGTGAAATGGTGGGATATGGAGGCTGGAATGGATCTATACAATTACATTCGCAGGCTGAAGCCCGGTATCATTATCAATAACCGGGTTGCAAAACGGGAGTTGTTTCAGAAAGATTTTGGCACACCGGAGCAGTCACACTTCAATAAGGAGGTGCCATATAAATGGGAAGCTTGTTATACGATGAACAATTCATGGGGCTTTAAAGCAGGCGATAGTAATTGGAAGCCCGCCGCCGACATTTACCAGAAGTTGCTTGAAATTAACAGCAAGGGCGGAAACTTGTTGTTAAATGTAGGACCTGACGACACAGGCAATATTCCCGATCCAAGCGTAGATATACTCCTAAAAGTAGGAGAAATGTTAAGTGTCCACCCGGACTAAGAGATGTGTGTTATCTATGAATTTGCTTTTAATGTATAGACATGCTCTATGGGCATATCATTAAAAAGAATGTTATTAAACCTCTGATTTGTTGATGGGAGGTGTTTATACCCGTACCTTTGTGCCAGTAAAACAAATCAAAAAACCAACGTATTATGATAACAATAGGCGAAAAATTTCCTGCTTTTGAAAAGAAAGCTGTGGTAAGCATTGAAAAAGGAAAAGAGTTTGAAACATTAACTTCAGACTATTTAACAAATGATGATAATGTTTGGACAGTGATGTTCTGGTGGCCGAAGGACTTTACCTTTGTATGCCCTACAGAAATTGCTGAATTCAACAAGTCGTTTGGCGAGTTCCGCGACCGTGATGCCCGTCTGATTGGCGCTTCTACAGATTCTGAGTTCGTTCACGCTGCATGGAGAAGAGATCACGATGATCTTCGCGACTTAAAATTCCCGATGCTGGCAGATACTTCTAAATCATTGGCTGAAGCTTTGGGCATTCTGGAGCCGGTAGAAAAGATTGCATATCGTGCAACTTTCATTATCGATCCAACGGGTGTTGTTCGTTGGGTGTGCGTTAACGACCTGAATGTCGGTAGGAATGTTAAAGAGGTTTTGCGAGTGCTTGATGGCTTGCAAACTGACGAGCTTTGCCCATGTAACTGGGAAAAAGGCCAGGAAACCTTGAACGTATAAGTAAATTGCCCATTACATAAAAATCCCTCCACTGAAAGGCTGGAGGGATTTTTTCTAAACAGATAAATCATGAACGAAAGTACAGAAGTAATAAATGAATTGCTCGAAACGATAGGCGTTGGAGCCGCATACCGCAATCCGGCGATTGAACTACTTGAGAAAGGCCAGTCGCGGTACCTGCGTGATTTGAAGCTGAACTTCAGTAGCACTCTTGCGTCAGAACATTTGACTGCTAAAGAGATCGGGCTGCTGGGGCTGAGCATCGCTGTGAACAATATCAATAATCTTTTGGGAGATTTTTATGCAAAGTTTTCCGAAGAAAACGGCGCTACCGCCGAAGAGATTTCCGAAGCTGCAGCCTGCGCATCATTGCTTGCGTCAAATAACGTTTTTTATCGTTTCAGGCATTTCACCCAAAAGGAAAAATACACTCAGATTCCTGCCCGCATTCGCATGCAGATCATGGCAAAGCCGGTTACCGGAAAAGAGTTCTTTGAACTTGCAAGCCTTGCCGTGTCGGCAGTAAATGGTTGTGAGATGTGCGTAAATGCTCACGAAGATTCCCTGATAAAAATGGGCACTACAGAAGAGCGTATTTTTGATGCAGTGCGGATTGCCTCGCTGGTAACTGCAACTGGAAAAATTATTTATTAAATGCTACAAGAAGAGGCTGTCTCCAAAGGGCAGTCTTTCTTGTTTAATTTCCGAGTCGCTTCAAAGCAATATAAGCCATTAGTCCTGTGCTTGTTTCCAGCGCACTTTCATCTATATCAAATGTTGGAGTGTGAACAGATGACGTGATGCCCCGTTCCTCATTGCGTGTGCCAAGACGGTAAAAACAAGCATCAGCAGCTTGTGTGAAATAGGCAAAATCCTCTGCCGCCATCCAGATATCCAGATCAACCACATTTTCTTTCCCCAGGTAATCTTCGGCGAAAGCCCGCACTTCAGCAGTTAGCTTTTCTTCATTGATCAGAAATGGGTATCCATTCATGATCTTGAAATCGCAGCTTCCGCCCATGCTCTCGGCTATTCCTTCCGCCATTTTCTTCATCCTCTTGTGAGCCTCCGCACGCCATTCTTCATCCATGGTCCGGAAAGTCCCTTCCAGGTAAACTTCATTTGGGATAACATTGGTAGCGCCGTTGGCTATCACTTTCCCGAATGACAAAACCGTTGGCAACTTCGGATCCGCCGCCCGGCTTACAATTTGTTGCAGCGCCACCAGTATGTGAGCGGTGATAAGCACCGGATCTATGTTTTGCTGAGGCTGTGCGCCATGCCCCCCTCTGCCCTTTACAGTAACGTATATTTCATCTGTGGAAGCCATGTACTTGCCTGCTCTGAAGCCCACCTTGCCGGTTTCGATCAACGGCATTACGTGCTGCCCGATCACTGCCTGCGGTTTAGGATTTTCCAATACACCTTCCTTAATCATCAGGCTGGCCCCGCCCGGGAGCTTCTCTTCGGCAGGTTGGAAGATGAATTTTATTGTTCCGCCAAACTCATCTTTAAGCTCGTTCAGGATCGTGGCTGTTCCCAGTAATGATGATGTATGAACGTCGTGCCCGCAGGCATGCATCACTCCCTCGTTTTTAGATTTGTACGGAACATCATTCGCCTCCAGAATTGGAAGCGCATCCATGTCGCCCCTCAAGGCCACAACTCCATCGCCTGGCTTGTTCCCTTTCAGGATTGCCACCACGCCGGTATCAGCCATAGCTGAATACGAGATATTCATTTCGTCAAGCTTAGATTTTACAAACGCAGAGGTCTGATATTCGTGGAAAGAAAGCTCTGGATTCGAGTGAAGATGCCTTCTGTTGGCGATATTAGAAGAAAGGTTCTGTTTAGCGAGCTTCTGAATTTTGTCTTTTAACATGGTTCTGCAAATCTACGTTTTTCCTGTTTGCGATTTAAGGAAACGGTTTATTGCGCACCATAAGCTACTCTGAGAATAGCAATGTTTGAGCGGTTCAGAAATCGGGATTAATTGAGGTACTTTTTGATGATGGCTAACAGGTCGTCCATCTCGAAAGGCTTCGCCAGATATGAATCAGCCAGGCATTCTTTTGCAATCTTTTTGATATCCCGATTCGCGGAAACAAGCAAAACGGGGATGTTTTGCGTCGCCGGATTGTTTTTGATGTTCCGGCAAACATCCCTGCCGTCTTTCCCGAGCATCCAAATGTCGAGCAGGATCAAATCAGGTAAGTTTTCCTTCATGTCAAGCAGCTCCTCGCCTTTTTCTGTGCTATTAACTTCATAGCCTGCATCTTCCAGGATGATAGTTACAACATCCAGGATCGCGGGATCATCGTCTGCAATTAATATCTTATTTGCCATGAAGATTTAAAATGTACACTGACCGGAAGCCCGGCGGTAAACTCATTAGGCTAAGATAGAAATATCCTATAGATTAAAAAATTAACAAGTAATTACTTGTGTGCCATAAAGAGTGAATAAAAAAGGAGCTGAATTTTAAAATGCAGCTCCTTTAAGACTTATTCAATGCCAGCTCCGTGGCAGTTCTTATACTTTTTGCCGCTCCCGCATGGGCACGGGTCGTTTCTGCCTATTTTATTCTCAACGCGGATTGGTTGTGTTTTCTGGACTTCGCGAGTGTCGTCCATTGGTACTCCGTTGGCTACCTGCGCAAGTTCCGGCTTTGAAACTTTTAGCCTGCTGAGATCCTGCTTTGGCTGCGGGCGAGCCTCACGAACCTCTTCCGGCTCCTGCGACGGGATTCCGCCCTTAAACAAGAAGCTCACGATCTCTTTATTTACAGTAGCAAGCATGCCTTTGAACAGGTTGAACGCTTCAATTTTGTAAACTACAAGTGGATCCTTTTGCTCGTAAACAGCGTTCTGAACAGATTGCTTCAGCTCGTCCATCTCACGTAAGTGTTCTTTCCAGGCTTCATCTATCAGCGAAAGCACAACTGTTTTTTCAAACGTTTTGAACACTTCACGCCCATCGGTCTCAACTGATTTCCTCAAATTGGTAGCCACCTGAACACCGCGAACTCCGTCAGTAAACGGAACCACAATGTTCTCGATGTAATCGCCACGTTCTCTCAGTACATCTTTTAGTACCGGGAGGGTTTGCTGAGCAATTGCATCAGCCTTGCGGCGATAATACTCATTGATCTTCTCAAAAACGCCATCGGTAAGCTTAGCAGCGTTGGTATTGGTGAACTCGTCAGCAGTTACTTCCGGATCAACAGAGAAAATTCTGATAATCTCGAGTTGGAAACCTTCAAAGTTTGCTTCTTCCTTGTACTCCGCTACAATGTCTTCAACTACATCAAAAATGGTGTTGTTGATATCTACTTCAAGCCTTTCGCCAAACAGCGCATTTTTCCGCCTTGAGTAAATAACTGTACGTTGCGAGTTCATCACATCGTCGTATTCCAACAAGCGTTTACGTATGCCGAAGTTATTTTCCTCCACTTTACGCTGAGCACGCTCAATTGACTTGGTGATCATTGAGTGCTGAATTACTTCGCCCTCTTCGATACCCATCTTCAGCATGATATTAGAGATACGCTCTGATCCGAACAAGCGCATCAGGTTATCTTCAAGAGAGACAAAGAACTGGGATGAGCCCGGATCGCCCTGGCGCCCTGAACGCCCACGTAACTGGCGGTCAACGCGGCGGGACTCGTGCCGTTCTGTACCCACAATGGCCAAACCTCCGGCTTCTTTCACACCTGGTCCCAACTTAATGTCGGTACCGCGACCGGCCATGTTGGTGGCAATAGTAACCGTTCCGGCCTGACCTGCTTCAGCCACAATATCCGCCTCTCTTTGGTGAAGTTTAGCGTTCAGAACGTTGTGCTTAATTCCGCGGAGCTTGAGCATGCGGCTTAACAACTCAGATATTTCTACAGACGTTGTACCAACCAGAACCGGGCGGCCAGCCTCTGTAAGTTTGGTTATTTCGTCCGCAACAGCGTTGTATTTTTCACGCACGGTGCGGTAAACCATGTCTTCGTGGTCTTTACGCTGCTTTTGAACGTTGGTTGGGATTTCAACAACATCCAGCTTGTAAATTTGCCAAAGCTCGCCCGCCTCAGTAGTTGCTGTACCCGTCATACCACAGAGTTTGTGGTACATGCGGAAGTAATTCTGAAGGGTAATAGTGGCGTAGGTTTGCGTGGCATCCTCTACCTTAACATTTTCCTTAGCCTCAATTGCCTGGTGCAAGCCATCCGAGTAGCGGCGGCCTTCCATAATACGACCGGTTTGCTCATCAACAATCTTAATTTTCCCTTCGTCTATGATGTATTCTACATCTTTTTCAAAAAGTGTGTATGCTTTTAAAAGCTGGTTAACAGAGTGGATACGTTCAGATTTGATAGAGAAATCCCGCATCAGCTCATCCTTTTTAGCAACCTTTTCATCATTGCTGATCGGAGCCTTTTCAAGTTCGGCTATTTCAGAACCAACATCAGGCATTACAAAGAAATGTGGGTCTTCGCCCGATGCTGTAATCAGCTCAATACCTTTTTCTGTAAGTTCAACCTGATTGTTTTTTTCGTCGATTATAAAGTAAAGCTCTTCATCAACCTTCGGCATTTCCTTGTTCTGGTCTTGCATATAGTGATTCTCAGTTTTAGTGAGAATCTGCTTGATACCGCTTTCGCTCAGGAACTTGATTAGCGCCTTGCTTTTTGGCAGTCCGCGGTGGGCACGCAGAAGAGCTAATCCACCTTCATTTACGCCAGACTGGCCGGCATTGATCTGTTTCTTTGCCTGGTTCAGCACATCAATTACAAAGTTCTTTTGAGCGTTTACCAAACGTTCGATACGTGGCTTCAAATCGTAAAATTCATGCTCGTCGCCTTTCGGGATTGGCCCGGAGATAATAAGTGGAGTACGGGCATCGTCAATCAAAACAGAGTCAACCTCGTCCACCATGGCGTAGTGCAATTTGCGTTGCACAAGGCTCTGCGGCGACTGTGTCATATTGTCACGCAGATAATCGAAACCGAATTCGTTGTTGGTTCCAAAAACAATATCAGCCATGTAGGCTTTGCGGCGAGCGTCGGAGTTCGGCTCGTGCTTATCGATACAATCAACGCTCAGGCCATGAAATTCGAATATCGGACCGTTCCATTCAGAGTCGCGGCGTGCTAAGTAATCGTTAACAGTTACAATGTGAACACCTTGGCCAGAAAGTGCATTCAGATAAGCCGGCAGGGTTCCAACCAGAGTTTTACCTTCACCTGTTGCCATTTCGGCGATTTTGCCTTCGTGAAGAACAACACCACCTATCAACTGTACGTCGTAGTGGATCATGTTCCAGGTCACTTCGGTTCCTGCTGCGTTCCAGGTGTTGTGGTGAATAGCCTTGTCTCCCTGGATTAACACATTCGGTTTTTTTGCCGCCAGATCACGGTCGAACTGAGTTGCTGTAACTTCGATAGTTTTATTTTCTGTGAACCGCCGTGCTGTGTCTTTCATTACTGCGAAAGCTTCCGGCAGGATCTCAAGCAATACTTTTTCCAGCTCTTTGTCCCGATCTTTACCCAGCTTATCCACCTGGTCATAAATCTCAGTTTTTTGATGCATGGCAAGATCCTCAGAATCTGCTTCTGCTTTAAGGTCAGCTATTTCCTTGTCAATTCCTGCTAATGCTTCCTGGATGCGGTTTTTAAAATCTAAGGTTTTTGCTCTGAGCTCGTCATTGCTCAACTCAGCAAGCTTTGGATATTCCTCCTTAATCTTTTCAACTAGCGGTTGAATGCTTTTTATATCACGTTCGGACTTGCTTCCGAATAATTTGCTTAAAAAACCTAACATTATTCCTGCTTTAAAATTTTAATAGCCTGCGGTGGCAAGCGCAACTGTTTGTCAACAACTAAGCCATTCTTATACAAAGGTCAGAATGGCACAATTGAACTGCGAAATTACGGGAAATTGCTGAAAGCATATACCTCATACTGTAATAAATGCATGCCGGAACAGGTCTCTTAAAGATTGCTCTGAGGCTTGTGGAAACTGCTAAATCGGATTGGTCTGGTAATTGCTTTTTCTAACAGAAAAAGAAGAGAGGAGAAGTATCATGAAAGCTATTCTGATTTTAATTTTCAGCAGTATAGTGGCATTTAATGCTGCGGCACAGAACGTAGACTCTGTCGGTAGAAAGCCGATGGCGAATGCAGCGCTTAATAAATTGTTAAAAACCACCGGCGATCAGTCCAGCCTGGACGAGCACCTTGTTCGGAGCCGGTTTTTAAATAGCACATCCTATTATACAACTGCACAGGTGCGCCGGATACTGAAACTATACGCTAAAGACAGCGACAAAATAATTGTTGCACGGGCCATGTACCCGCGGGTTATAGACAACGAGAAGTACGAGCAACTTGCCAATGTTTTTAATAGTGATACCTATAGCCGGGAATTTGCCTACTGGTGCCAGGATCCAAATAAAAAGATCATCGACATTACGCAGGACCATTGGTTAGAGTAAGGTTCAACAGATTATCAGTCGGGGAAGGCAAGCCCTTTCTCCGGCTGATTTCGACAAACTATTAAATCTCCCGTTCAAGACTTACTTTTGAGCCTCGCCTAAATGCATGGAGAAGAACCAGCCACTTATTCCCGGAACAATAGCCGACTATCATTATGGGGATGATGGCATTTTGTATTCATATTCCAAAAGCATTCTTCGCACTGTAGAGAATATTTCAGAGAACGTTGCTTTGGTGAAGGAAATAACCGGAGGCCGGAGGGTGCCTTTGTTAATTTACATCAGCAACTCCCCGGTTCCCGATAAAGCAGCCCGCAAATTCTCCACTGAGCAGTTGCCGGTTATTTACACCGCTATGGCGATGGTTTCAGAGAAGTGGCTGGCAAAGCTGATCATGAATGTGCTGTTTAAATTTCAGCAGCCACCTATTCCGATGAAATCTTTTACTAACGACGCAGATGCTAAAGATTGGCTGAAGCAGTACGTTTAGCAGCAGAATTTTACCTCTTCCGCGTTTAATTTCCCGATAGGTTTATCTTTGCGCCATGAATATCCTGATATTAGGTTCTGGCGGCCGGGAAAGTGCTTTTGCCTGGAAAATCTCGCAAAGCCCAAAATGTTCAAACTTGTTTATAGCCCCGGGAAATGGCGGTACAGGCTCCTATGGAAAAAATGTGAACCTTTCGGTTACGGATTTTAAGGGAATCGGCAAGTTTGTTTTGGAAAACCAGGTTGATCTTGTGCTGGTTGGCCCGGAAGAACCGCTGGTAAAAGGAATCCATGATTATTTCCTGGCAGATTCAAGCTTAAAAAAAGTACCCGTCATCGGCCCACAACAAGAAGGAGCAAAACTTGAAGGCAGCAAGGATTTTTCCAAAGAATTTATGCAGCGGCATCAAATTCCTACGGCAGCTTACAAGACCTTCACGAAAGAAACACTAACGGAAGGCCTTAGCTATCTTGAAACACATCGCCTCCCAATTGTTTTAAAAGCCGATGGGCTTGCGGCGGGAAAAGGTGTTTTGATCTGCGAAACTCTTGATGATGGAAAGGCGGAGCTAACCGCAATGCTGAAGGATGCTAAGTTTGGCGAGGCGAGCAGCCGGGTTGTAATCGAGGAGTTTTTAGCCGGGATTGAGCTTTCTGTTTTCGTGTTAACGGATGGCGAAAACTACAAGATATTGCCCTCGGCGAAAGATTATAAGCGAATTGGCGAAGGTGACACAGGCCTCAACACTGGTGGAATGGGCTCAATCTCTCCAGTACCATTTGCCACTCCCGAGTTCCTTGATAAAGTTGAGAAGCGGATCGTCATTCCGACGATAAATGGCTTAAAGCAGGATAATATCCCATACAAAGGCTTCATTTTTATTGGGCTGATGAACGTTGGGGGTGAGCCTTATGTGATTGAATACAATGTGCGCATGGGCGATCCCGAAACGGAAAGCGTTATCCCAAGAATCGAAAATGATTTTGTGGAATTGCTTTCTGCAACTGCCAACGGCACCTTGTCGGAGGTAGAGTTAAGAGTTTCTTCCAAAATTGCCGCAACTATCATGATTGTGTCGGGAGGTTATCCCGGCGAATACCTGAAAGGTAAAACCATCAGCGGGATAGATAATGTGCGGGACTCCCTGGTGTTCCAGGCGGGCACTGAATTTGAAAACGGGCTTGTAAAAACCGCTGGCGGACGGGTGCTTGCTATCACTTCTTTACAGGATACCTTGTTTGATGCAGTACAACATGCTGTTACCGACGCTGGTCGGATATATTTCGATGCCCGTTACTTCCGAACCGATATTGGATTCGACATACTTTAGGTGTTGCGCCATTAAAATTCCCCGATTGTTGCTATTATTCCTCAACTGCATTTTCAGGAAAAGTGCAGATGGGGATAACTTTTCTAGCTCCATTCCGTTAAAAGGGTTGTTTTTAATAGTTTTCAACATTTTGGCACAGTATTGACACATACATACTTCGCTATGTTAAAGGTTCTCACAACTCTAACCGTTATGTTTCTTGCCGGGCAAATCAGTGCCTCAGCGCAGGACACTATTAGGCGTGTGCCGGTTAAAATGTCGGCCCGTGAAATTTCTGTTGACTACGGCAAGTTATTCAACGAATCCAGTTCTGTGGAAGCAAAGCCTGTACGTGTACATACAAGTAAAGCCAAACCGTCCAAAGTTGCCATTTCCAGGAAAGCTGCCGCTCTGGTCCTTGCAGCTAAAAAGCCAGTTACAAAGATAGAATTACCTGCAATGGCAAGCGTTGCGAAGGCGGCTAAGTCAAGTGTCGCTGAAAAGCAGATAGTTGTTGCAAAGCCTGCTGTGACTGTCGCTAAACCCAAGGCTGTGAAACCGAAGCCTGCAGCACTACCGGTGAAAGAAGAAGTAGAAATCTCCGAACCCAAACCGGCTGCAGTTGAAAACCGTGCAGAAGAAAGCACAACCGCACAGGTGATTGTAGGGGAGGATGGCACAAAACGAATCGACAGCCCGGAGTTTAAAAAATTCCAGAAAAGTATAGAATCTGAGCAAGAGCAATGGGATTCTTTAGCGAATGCTCAGCTAGCCTCAAGCGATGACCAGTATCCTGAGGATGGCTCAGCCGAAAGCAGAATGATGTATTTGTATATCGGAGCCGCTGTTACCGTAGCTGGCATTGTGTTCGGATTATTCTTTGGCCGCCCCGCGTTTTTACTTTCGGTGGTGGGCGTAGTGTTCGTGATGATTGGACTCTTTATTCAGCCGTAACTACTTCAAATGCTTTTTTAATTCGCGTTCCAATTGCGAACCACGCAGGTCCCGGGCAACAATTACCCCTTTTTCGTTCAGCAGGAAATTTTGGGGAATCGCATCAATTTGGTAAAGCTTTGCTGCCGCACTGTTCCAGAATTTTAAATCGGATACTTGTGTCCAAGCCAAGCCATCGTCTTTGATGGCTTTTTGCCACTTGGCTTTATCAGAATCCAGCGATACTCCCAAAATCGTAAAACCTTTATCCTTAAAAGCATTATACGCCTTCACCACATTTGGATTTTCCTGTCTGCATGGACCGCACCATGAAGCCCAAAAATCCACCAGCACGTACTTTCCGCGTAAGCTGGATAACTTGATCACCTTGCCTGAAGGATCGGGGAGTTCAAAATCCGGCGCAAGCGAACCAATCGATAAAGCCTTTTCTGCAGTGATGCGTTCATAGATAGTTTTGCCAGATGGCGAGTTTTTTACTTCCGGGCTCAGGCTTTTAAATAGAGAATCAGCACGCAGATAATTGTTTGATTTTTCAGAAAGTTCCGGGATAATCAGCAAACTGATGAAAGCGTCGGGATGTGATTTAATAAAGCCTACCTGCCGGTCAGCTGCCTTTTGCTGCAATCTGGTAAGCACAGGCATAAACACAGCCTGGAGGGAATCTATATTCTGGCTGGTAGCGCTTGCCAGTTGTACGTCCTTGTTGAATTTTTCTATTTCTGGCTGCATTTGTTGCTGTAAGCTGTAAAACGCCATGAAGTCATTGTTCGCTTTTGAGCCTGAAACTTGTGCGGTTGGTAGTGCGCCGGCAATTTTGACTGTAATTATGCCTTTGTCTAAAATGAACGAAAATGAGTTCGATTGATCCTGCGGCATTTTCTCTTCCCACGATAAAATGCACTGCTTCGGCTCTTCCAGAGATCCCGCGTAGGAGAATTTATTGTCGAGTACATCAACGGCTTTCACCTCGGAGCCTTGCCCAAGCATCCCTTTAAGGTGAATAAATAATTTATTTTTTTCGGGCTTAGCGGCAAAGCTGCCTTTGATTTCAAATTCGAAAGCCTGAGTGGACATGCCGCTCAGGAGAAGGAGAAGTAAAATGTATTTTTTCATCAGAAAAGTTTTTGATGCGTACGCCACCAGAGGTCGGGCATCTCACCTGAAACGGCTAGTTGGTAATCATCGTATGTGCAGGGGACTAAATGATATCTTTCGTTCTGCGATAAGCCCGATGGATATGGCACCTGCATCCACCAACGGTCAGACCTTTTGCTCTTCACAAAGACGAGTTCATGTTCCTGACCTTTTATAGACGCACGGTAAATTAGGTATTGCGATTTTGGCTGCAGAGGCAGCTCTTTCTTCCGGTTGTAAAACCCGTCGATGAAATACCAGATCATCTGCGATAGCAGTGTAGCAGTTTGTTCATTCCGGTCAAAGGATGGATTGTATTCGTAAAATCCGATGGATGTGAGCTTATCGTTCATGCCCGCGTATCGGCAAAGCTGGCACGCATCTTCGCCGTAAAAGCCGTTGGGCGATGCGTTGCCATTTCCACATGCGTCTGAGGAGCGCACAGCCGAAATATCGAAGCTTAGCAGGTTGGCATTGCGGATTATCGGCTCAGCCGATTGAATATTGCCAGTGAACTCGCCCAAGCGGTGTACATCGAAATAAACCTTTTCCATCATGCGCAAGCTGTCCTGATTTACGAAATAGGTTTGATAGCCAACATTGCTGAAGTTGAAAAGGTAATTCGGCTCGTGGATAAATATTTTGTTGAGGTAAGACTGTGAGGTGGTTTCTACGGTGCCATCTGTAGTCTCATCAATATCAAGCCGCGGATCAATCACAACCAAGTCGGCTTTCTGCTCCAGTTCTTCATAAGCCATGTATTGGGCATAAGTTAAGTCTTGTCCACCGCCTAAAATAATTGGAAGTATGTTCTTTTTGATCAGCTCCGCTACAACAACTTTCACAGCCACATAGGTATCAGCAACCTTGTGCCCAGCCTTAATATTCCCGAGATCAACAATACGTGTGTTGTAACCGCCCTGATGAAGCTGATAAAGTTTTTGACGGATATGATCTGGCCCATCGCCACAACCGTGATTCTTAACCGAGTTTCTTCCATCCAGCACTCCGAAGAAGGCGATATCAAATGTATGTTCATCAAGATCAGGAAAGCCATTTGAATGAATGTCGATAAGCTGTCCGAGCTGGCTTGAATAGAAGCCGTCTTTTGGAGTAAACGACTGGATATCTACGGGCGAAAAGAAATCAGCTAAAGACATTTTCAGGTAAAGGCTTAAGGTAAAAAGCTGCGTATGGCGCTCAGCTAAGCTATATGGCTACGAATATCCGCTTTAAAAATTTACTTTTGAAAGCATTTTAAAAAATCCGAATGATATTAGTGACCGGGGCAACCGGCTTTCTAGGTTCTGAGCTTGTGAAGCAGTTGGTTGAGCGGGGCGATAAAGTAAGAGCCTTAAAGCGTTTTACATCTAAAATCCCGGAACTGTTAAGCACCGCAAGTTCAGTTGAGTGGTTTGAAGCCGACATTCTGGACTATTTCGCTCTGGAGGAAGCTTTTGAAGGGATTGATGAGGTTTATCATTGTGCAGCCTTTGTGTCTTTTGATACCAGGCTGAAAAAGAAAATCCGCAAAGTAAATTTAGAAGGCACGCAGCATATTGTTAACCTTTCTCTTGATAAACAAATCCGAAAACTGGTTCACGTAAGTTCGATTGCCGCTTTGGGCGATGCGAAGGAAGGCGGGCAGATTACCGAAAAAGATCAGTGGGAGTTTACAGGCATTCAGAACGATTATGCGGTATCGAAATATCAGAGTGAGATGGAAGTTTGGCGGGGAATTGCTGAAGGACTGAATGCTGTGATTGTGAATCCATCTATCATCATTGGGAAGAATGCGGGAAAAGAAGGAAGCGGGAAGATTTTTGAGACGGTGCGTAAAGGCATGAAGTTTTACACGGTAGGCTCCTGCGGATACGTGGATGTGGAAGATGTGGCTAAAAGCATGATACTGCTGATGAATAGCCCAATTTCTGGCGAGCGCTTCATTCTCAACGCTCAAAACAGAAGCTTTCGTGATCTTTTCAGTGAAACAGCCAAAAACTTTAACCTGCCAGCTCCGAGCATCAAAGTTAAACCGTGGATGATGAGCCTGGCTTCGAAGGCCAGCGCAGTCGCTTCCATCTTCACGGGCGAACGAATAATTACCAAATACACCGCCCACAGCGCATCTGTGCGGCAGGAATACGCAAATTCCAAGATCAGACAGGCAACCGGCATTGATTTTAAATCTTTGTCTCAAACCATCGCCGAAATTTGTTCAACTCTCAAGAATGGATAAGTCATTGAAAAATTACTACATCATAGATTTCGACAGCACCTTTACTCAGGTAGAAGCGCTGGATGAACTGGCAAGAATTTCCCTGCAAAAACATCCCGACAGAGAAAAGATCTATCAGAAGATCGAAGATCTCACCAATGCTGCGATGGAAGGTAAATTGTCCTTCCGCGAAAGCTTAACGGGAAGAGTGCAATTGCTGGAGGCTAATCAAGATCATCTCAAGCAGCTTGTGAGCCGCTTGAAGAAGAAAGTCTCGTCATCGTTTTCAAGGAACAAAGCTTTCTTCAAGAAACATGCGGATGATGTGCTGATCGTTTCAGGAGGCTTTAAAGAATTTATTACGCCTGTTGTATTGCCGTATCACATTAAAAAAGAAAATATCTACGCTAATACTTTCGTGTTCGATGAGGAAGGAAAAATTATTGGTTACGATGAAAATAATCCGCTGTCCAGCGAAGGCGGTAAAGTCAAACTCCTGAAAGAGCTTCAGCTTCCGGGAGATATTTATGGCATCGGCGACGGCCACTCTGATTTCCAGCTGAAGGAATTTGGGATGATCAAAAAATTCTATGCTTTCACGGAGAATATTGAACGCAAAACGGTCGCTGAAAAAGCTGATCACGTTACCCCAAGCTTTGACGAGTTTTTGTACGTGAATAACCTTCCGCGAGCCATTTCTTATCCTAAAAATCGCATTCTCTGCCTGATTGTAGGCGATGTTCCGCAAGAGGCAATTCAGGTTTTGAAGAAGGATGGATTCTCTATTCGGCATAAAACTTCCTTCGAAGAAAAGTACGTAGCGGACGTAGGGATCCTGCTGTTGGGACATGGAGAAAAGCTGGAAGATGAAAAGTTGAAACGGGCAGTTAAGCTGAAAACTTTGGGATATCTCGGCAGCAGCCGGAATAAAGTTTCGGCTGAAATTTGTACAGAAATGGGAATTGTGCTGTTTGACGATCCCAGGGAAAATCCCCGCAATGCCCAATTCATCCCTAAAAGGATGGCTGATTTCATCAACAAAGGCGACACCTACCTGAGCACTAACTTTCCCAACCTCCAATTGCCGAGAGTTGCCAACGGGCATCGGCTTATCCACATCCACCGGAATGTGCCCGGCATTATGGCGAAGATCAATCTGATATTCGCCAACCATCAGATCAATATCGTTGGACAGTTCCTAATGACCAACCCGAAAATCGGCTATGCCATTACGGATGTAAGCGCAGAATACGATAAGCAGGTTTTAAAAGAGCTAAAGCAGATAGAGCATACAATCAAGTTCCGTGTGCTGTATTAAAGCCCAGTAAATGAGGGGGAAGGCGGCTTCTGCGTAGTTATTTTCAAACAAAAACCGTTTATTTGTATTCCAGATTAAGATTATGAATACAGTTGCAGAGGCTCTCGATATCAAAATAACTAAAACAGCAGAATCAAGGTTAGCACAGACTGACTTTAGCAACCTGCCTTTTGGAAAGCAATTTTCTGATCACATGTTTATTGCTGATTATGAAAATGGCGAATGGAAAAACTTTAAGATTTTGCCTTATGGCGAGATCCCGCTGAGCCCTGCTATTTCTGCGTTGCATTATGGGCAAGCTTTTTTCGAAGGATTAAAGGCTTACAAACATCCTGATGGTAAAATAGGAATTTTCCGCCCATACAAAAATGCGGAGCGTGCTAATAAGTCGGCAGAACGCCTGAGTATGCCTGAGCTTCCTGAAGAAATCTTTGTTCAGAGCATTGCAGCACTTGTTTCTTTAGACCGCGACTGGATCCCAACGCAGGATAATCATTCATTGTATATCCGCCCTTTTATGTTTGCTACAGACGCGGCTTTGGGTGTACAGCCATCATCTACATATAAGTTTGTTGTGTTGACGGGACCAACCGGACCCTATTTTTCTAAGAACCTGAAGGTGAAGATCGAAAATTCGTTCTCCCGTGCCAGTGAAGGTGGCTTTGGTTTCGCAAAGGCTGCCGGAAACTATGCAGGCTCTTTGTTGCCTGCACGCGAGGCTGTGAAAGAGGGATATGATCAGTTGATCTGGACTGATGCGAAGGAACACGCTTATGTTGAAGAACTTGGCGCAGCGAACATCATGTTTATCATTGATGGCAAGTTGATCACGCCATCAACCCGCGATACTATTCTAAAAGGCGTTACCCGCGATGCCGTTCTTACTCTCGCGAATAGCTGGGGCATCCCGGTTGAGGAGCGCCGCATTTCTGTTGCCGAAGTGATTGAAGGCATTGAAAGCGGAAAGCTGACAGAGGCTTTTGGTGTAGGTACAGCCGCTACTATTGCTCACATCGCCGAAATCGGTCTGGATGACAAGCTTTATACTTTGAGCGATCCTGCCGGAAGAGAATTCTCTAACAGAGTGTTTAAGGCGTTAAATGATATCCGTTACGGCTTGGTTCCCGATGAGTTCGGGTGGAATTACATCGTGTAATCAGATCAGGGCTGGATCCTGACCAGTTTTAACGGCTAAGCCATCTTCCCGGCGCATCATATCGGCAATACTGGTTTCCACTAAAATTTTCAGTGTAGCATCGCGTACATCTTTCATGACATCGCGGATGCCGCAGTATGGCTCCTGTGTGCATTCTTCGCAGCGTTCATAAAAGTTGAGGCTCACGCAGGGCAGTAGCGCAATCGGACCGTCAACGATGCGGATAACCGCTGCCATTTTAATGTCCTCAGCCGGTTTCATCAGGTAATAGCCGCCGCCTGCACCTTTTTTGCTTCCCAGAAATCCACTGCGCTTAAGCTCCAGCAAAATAGCTTCCAGGAACTTCTTTGGAAGCTGTTCCCTGGCGGCGATGTCTGAGATCAGCATAGGTTTGTTCTCTTCATTTCTGGCCAGCACAAGCAAAGCTTTGAACGCGTATTTAGCTTTTTTAGTAAGCAACGGGATTTTGGTTTATACTGCTAAAGTAACGTTAATTTTTTAGCTGCGGAAAGCTTAGGTTTTCGTCGGTGCCAAAACAGAAGTGATTTGATTGAGCTGCTCTACTTTTTCAGCGAAGTCGCCGGACAGCATAGCCCGGACATTTTCGAGGTTGTTCAAAACCTCGTCAATTTCTTCCGGAAAGGCTTCACTAAGAACTTCTTTAACCCGTTTAGCAACAGTTGGCGATTTGCCGTTTGTTGAAATAGCTATTTTTAAGTTGCCCTTATGTACCACAGAGCTCAGGTAAAAGTCGCAGAGCTCGGGAGTATCGGCTACATTGGCGAGGATGTTTTTTGCCTGGCATTGCTGATAAATTTGGCGGCTCGCTTCTTTGTCGTTAATGGCTACAATTACCAGTTTAACATCGTCCAGATCGCTTGAAGCAAAAGGGCGTTCTTCGCAGCCAATGTTTTTCGCATTGGTGAATTCACGTATTTCAGGAGATATTTGCGTGGCAACAAGCTTCACCCTCGCCTCGGGACTGTTTTGAAAAATGGCATTCAGCTTCTCCATTGCCACGTACCCACCGCCAACAAGAAGCAGATTAATCTTCTCAAGTTTTAAAAAAACGGGAAAAAGCTGGTTTTCGGCCATTGCGCAAGATAAATTATTCAAGCTATTCAGAGGCCTTAGCTAACTACCAGCTGAGCCTGCCGGTATTCAGCCACATTTTCTTTAAACTGAACAGCCTGATCAAGATAATACTTAGCGAATTCTTCATCTGGCTTCTGTTGGTTGATCTGGTAAATCAGCTCTTCAAAACTTACCGGAAGCTCTATTTTGCCGGTTTGTACCAAATGCTCATCGAAGTCCCTGATGATGCCAGCCTGGGTATTAGTCTTAACTCCTTCGCTGGTCAAAATTGCTTTTGCTGCGTTAATAAACGCGGAATATGAATAATAGATTGAGTCAGCAAAATCCCTGAAATTAAAAGCCTCCTGCGACTTTTCAATCTTCTCTTCCGAATCAGCAATCAAGGTTGCCACCAGGTCGATCATGACGCCCGCACACTCACCAACACCGATTTCTGTTTTGTATGGCTCGCTTTGCTCCCAGTCAATAAAATCTTCGGGAACAATGGTTTCATGATTAGCCAAAGGGCTCAACAATTCATAAAAATATATTTTACCCTGACGGGCATAATATTGATTGTAAAGCTCGCCTTCGCCGGAGTTTTTTTCATAATCGTTCAGCAGCACACGCAGCGCTTCAGGACCACGCTTGCTTGGGAGTTTGATGACCTTGTCTGATGCCACGCCACCTCCATCGCCGGTTCCGCCGCCGCCCAGCAAAACCTGCAAAGCCGGAGCTACCAGCTTGCCAATTTTCATGCTCGAGCCATGCAATCCAATAGCCGACATAGCGTGCTGCCCGCAAGCGTTGATGCAGCCACTGATCTTGATTTTGATGTCTTTGTTGTAAATTATATCGGGATACTCGTTCAAAAGAACCCGCTCCAACTCGCGGGCGATGCCGGTGCTGTTCGAGATTCCCAGGTTGCAAGTGTCTGTACCAGGGCATGAAGTAACGTCGGCCACGCTCTCAAAACCTGGCGAAGCTAAACCTAGTTTGTCAAGTTCTTCGAAAATGAACGGCAGGTTTTCTGTCTTTACAAACTTCAAGAATATCCCCTGGCTTGCAGTTAAACGGATATCGTCTGCTGCGGCAATCCGCACCAGATTAGCAAGTTTTCTCGCTATCGGAGTTTTAATGTCGCCGTTTTGTACTTTGATCCCAATGGAGTTATAACCCTCTTGCTTTTGCGGATAAACATTGGTTTTTCTCCATTGCTCATACTTGAAGGGGTTGCTTATGTTAGAAGGATGAAGCTCTTGCGGAACAGAAATTTCTTCTACACCCCTATCGATTTTATAAACTTTATTTTTGAGTGCCAGCCGCTCTTCTTCTGCTAAACGCAGCAATTCTTCAATACCGATATCTTGTATCAGGTACTTCATCCGAGCTTTCATCCTTTTGGTGCGCTCCCCGTAGCGGTCAAAAACGCGGATAAGCGATTCTGCGAAAGGTAGGATCAGATCTTCGTGCATAAAATCCGTCGCAGGTTCAGCAATGTGCGGCTGCGAACCTAAGCCACCGCCGATCACGATCTTAAATCCGCGAATTTCTTTGCCATTTTCAATCTTCACTTTCGGGATGAAACCAATGTCGTGCATGAACGCGAAAGCCGTGTCTTCTGCAGAAGAGGAAAACGCAATTTTGAATTTGCGGCCCATCTCCTGACAAATAGGATTGCGGACGAAGTATTCAAATGTAGCTTGTGCGTAAGGGCTTACGTCGAATGGCTCGTTAGGATCAACTCCGGCAAGAGCAGAGGCTGTTACATTACGAACTGTATTTCCGCAGGCCTCGCGGAGCGTCATTGAATCTGCAGCAAGTTCTTCCCAGAGCTCGGGCGTGCGGTCAAGGCTTACAAAGTGTATCTGGATATCCTGGCGGGTAGTTATGTGCAGGTTGCCGGTAGCATATTTATCAGAAACATCGCTGATTTTATCTAGTTGTTGCGTGGTAACCTTCCCGTACGGAAGTTTAATGCGTACCATCTGCACACCCGGCTGTCGCTGGCCATAAATCCCGCGGGCAAGCCTGAGGCTCCTGAATTTTTCTGAATCCAATGTGCCTTCGCGAAACAAGCGGATCTTCCGTTCAAGTTCAATTATCTCTTTCTCTACGATCGGGTTCTCCAGCTCTGACCTAAAAGTTTGCATACTCTATAGAATTACTATTTTATTCTGCAATTATAAGTAATTCCTGTTTTTATCGGAAGTGCAATTTGAAATTGTCGCATTAGTAAGGCTCAAGAACCACCAGGCGACCGATGAATGTGCAAAACGTAAGCACTTGATTAAACCGGCTATAGCCAAACAATTGAGCCCGTTTGGACTTGTTTTCCACGAATGATTGTATATTCGTTTTACTAAATCAATAACCTAATGGCAGAAGAAGTAAACATCCCACGTTTAGATTTGAACGATTACATCCAGGGGGCACCGGAACAAAAAAAGAAATTTTCTGAAGATATAGGCAGAGCTTTTACCGACACAGGCTTTGTGACAATTGCGAACCATGGCATGACCCAGGAGCTGATGGACGAGCTTTATGCAGAAATAAAGAAATTTTTCAGCCTGCCGGATGAGCAAAAGTTAAAATATGAAAAGCCTGAGCTTGCGGGCCAGCGTGGCTATACAAGCAAAGGCAAGGAAAAGGCAAAGGGTGCAAAAACGCCTGACATGAAGGAGTTCTGGCAAAGCGGACAAACCGTTACAGATGGTGATTCGGTGAAGGAGGAGTATCCTGACAATGTGATTGTTGAGGAGTTACCACGATTCAATGAAGTAACCCGCGAAGTGTATCAGCGGCTGGAATATGCCGGAAAGCATTTGCTGAGAGCGATAGCCGTGTACCTGGGGCTTGATGAGAACTACTTTGACGACAAAGTGCATAATGGGAACTCTATTCTTCGCGGAATCCACTACTTCCCGATAGAAAATCCCGATTCACTTCCACCTGATGCTGTGAGAGCTGGTGCTCACGAAGACATCAACCTGATTACCTTATTGATCGGCGCCAGTGCAGACGGGCTTGAAGTGCTCACCGCGAAAGGTTCCTGGTATCCTGTGAAAGCTCAGATGCAGGATATTGTTGTAAACGTTGGCGACATGCTGCAACGCTTAACGAACAACAAGCTGAAATCTACCACTCACCGGGTCGTTAATCCGCCACGCGAATTGATGAAAACTTCACGCTTTTCCGTGCCATTCTTTTTGCACCCAAAATCAAATATGGATTTGACCTGCCTGGATATTTGTATTGATGAACAACATCCAAAGCAATATCCTGACGCTACAGCCGGAGAATACTTGGACGAAAGATTAAGGGAAATTGGCTTGAAGATGTAAGGGAATTAAGAGTTATGATTGAAATTTAAGAGTGATGAGCATAGGCCATCGCTCTTTTTTTTATCCCAGGCTCTTCATTTCGTTTCTGATAGCACGTTCCAGTTCTCCCGGAACTTGTGTGCCAATGATGTAAACCAATCCGTCGCGGTCTGTTAGGTGAACAGCATCCTTTCCTCCTGAATAGAACCGGATCTTTCCTTTCTGATGCAAGTTGTAAACCGGATTGTTGATGATATAGGTGCTATAAGGCGCACGCTCGACTTTTACAATGCTGTTCAGGTCGATTTTAACCAGCTTAGTTGTCCAAAGCCCGTCAAGAATCACACTCTTGTTTTTTACCGTGGTGCGGAAGTGAAGCATGAACATCATCACAACAGATGCAATCAGGATGGCTCCGCCTACAATTAAAAAAAGTTCCCCGTCCCGATCCCGGTTTTCTGTAAGATAATAAGCCACGAAACAGAAGATGGCCATCACCAGGCGTATGCTGATGCGGAAATGATCTCTTCCTAAATATTGTTTCTCGACAAATCCGTCCTTATGTTCCATTGTTTATGCCGAAGATAGTAACTTTTTTAGTTTGCGGTCCGATTTTGTAGCGCTCATCAATCCGATAGCCGGCAAGCCAGATTATTTCACCATTGCCGTTAACCAGCACCGGAACCGATGATTTGTGGCTCAGGGGTATTTTCAGGCCAACGAAAAAATCGCTTAGTTTTTTTCGTCCTTTCATTCCCAGTGGGAAGAAGCTGTCACCCTGCTGCCATTGCCTCATAGTTAACGGATATACAAGGCTTTCAGCATCTAGAATTGCTTCGGCTGGAGAAGATTGCCCCAAGTTTACCCTTTCGGGGGATGAATGATTTTGAACAAAATTGATCCCGTTCCATGAGAACGATTGTTGATCCTGATCGATCTGCGTTTCGTCTGGAGCACTTCCATTTTTAGTAGAAAGAATGAACTCACCACGATCGAGCAGTAGTTGGTGCGTCGCGGATTCAAAGATCCTCCCCGCGTGCTTGCCATAACTCGATGACACATCCGCCAGGACCTGCTCGATGAAGCCGAAGGGTTTGAACAGCTCGTACATCAGCAGATCCTGAGGTTCTAGTTTACTCAGCTCCTCAACCGCGATCCTGTAGCTGCCATCCGGTTGAGCTCGAAATAATCCTTCGCGTAAAGCGGAAACCTCTGTGTCCAGGAACCGTTCCACCTCCAAAAAACGTTTGCTGTTGGCTTCAAATGTTTGTTCCAGTTGTGGGTTGAGCTCTTTCAATTTGGGGATAACTTCATTCCTGAGCTTGTTGCGGGCATATTTGGAAGATGAGTTCGAGCTGTCCTCCCGATACGCAACACTCTCGCTCTCGACAATTTCATCAACCTCTTCCCGGCTCAGAAACAGCATCGGGCGAATCAATTTATCTCTTTTCGGAAGAATGCCATGCAGTCCGGAAATGCCTGTGCCCCGGGTGAGGTTCAACAAAACCGTTTCTATAACATCATTCTGGTGGTGCGCCAGGGCAATTGCACCGTAGCCGAACTCGCTTCTGATCGTTTCAAACCAGGAGTAGCGCAGCTCGCGGGCGGCCATTTGAATGGAAATTTTTCTTTCTGCGGCGTAGCTTTCCGTGTCAAAGCGGGTGCTATGAAACCGGACGCCCAGCCTTTTGGTCAACTCTTGCACAAAAAACTCATCACCATCCGACTCCTCACCCCGCAGCCCGAAGTTGCAGTGCGCAATACCAAAGCTCAATTGCGCTTCGTTAAACAGGTGCGCCAGCAGCACAGAATCTTTGCCTCCGCTTACGGCCAGCAGCACAGAATCGCCCTCGCCGATTAGGTTTTGTTCTGAAATGAAGGCTTTGAACCGCTGGAGGGGCAACATGGCCAAAAATATTTAATTTAATATCCTTAGCCAAAAAAGTAATTTTACGCGGTGAGAAAGACATTCTTCCTGATCCTTCTTTTTTGTATCTCCATCCAGGGCTTCGCTCAACAGGTCAAGCAAATCCATATCCTAAAATCCCAGCTCATCCAGGGGCTCGGTAATGGCAAAGCCAAAATCATTAGTCCGGTTTTTGAGCATGAAGGCGCCACACTTGCCGCCGACAGTGCCAACCTCGATAATAACGGAAACTTCTTCAATGCATTTGGACATGTGGTAATCACCCAAACAGACGGCACGGTGATTTACGCTGATCTGCTGAATTATTTTGGCAATACCCGCATCGCCATCCTCACCAACAATGTGCGCATGGTTGATAAGAACGGTGCAGTGCTCACCACCGACCATCTTACCTACAACATGAACACCAAAGTGGGAACGTACACCAACGGTGGAAAAATTGTGAATGGAGAAGATGTGCTCAGCAGCAAGAACGGCTATTATTTTGCTAATTCGAAAGACGCTTATTTCCGGTACAATGTGGTGATCACATCCAAAGATGCGGTTACCAAAGCGGATACTATGCGGTACAATTCGGATAGTAAAATCGCATACTTTTATGGCCCGACGCACATCTACGGCAAGAAAGACACTATGTACACCGAGGACGGCACGTACAATACCGTAACCCGTCAGGCTTTTGGCGTGAAGAACAATCTGTATCAGCAAGGCAGTAAAACTTTGCGTGGCGATACTATTTTTTACGACGACATCAAAGGCATCGGCCGGGCATTCAGGAACATTACATTCAACGATGCGGGGAGCCAGAAAATCACTTTGAAAGGAAATTTTGGGAGGTATTTGCGTGCAGATTCGAGCATATTGGTAACCAAAAGCCCGTACGTAACCTTGTTTACACAGGATTCGGCGAAGGTTGACACTATTTATCTCACTGCCGACACGCTCTTCAGCAAACTAATAGAGAAACGTGCTTTTAAACCCGTTAAGCGGGACGAAAACGTCGATAACGATGTAGAGGATGATGAGTCGGAACTAACTGCTGATGAGAACACGGTTGTTCCGGTGGCGAAACCCAGGCCCGCACCTGTAAAGCTGGAGCCCGAACCCAAGACGAAGCCATTAAGCAAGAGACAAGCTAAGAAGCAGAAAGCGCAGCCAACTCCCGATGCTACTGCTGTTTCGGATACCATTGCAAATCTCGCCGCGGTAGATTCGGCCAAAGCACCGCCTGCCAAGCTGAAGCCAAAGACTCCAGCCCAGATCCGGGATTCATTGAAAACAGACAGCATCCGAAGAGATTCGATCGTGCTTTCGCAGGATACGTCAAAAACCAGGATCGTGCTGGCATATCACAATGTAAAGATCTTCAAATCAGATCTGCAGGCAAAAGCCGATTCAGCTTTTTTCAGCTACAAAGATTCGGTGATCCGCTGTTACAAAAACCCGATTGTTTGGTCGCAGGGAGCGCAGATGACGGCTGATACCATTTACATGCAGCTTAAAAATCAGAAGCTTGACAACATGCTGCTGCAGAACAAAGGCTTTATTGTGAACGTGGAAGCTGATTCGTTGAAGTACAACCAGGTAAAAGGGAAAATTCTGACGGGCTTCTTTAAAGATAATAAGCTGCAGCGGATGTATGTGAATGGGAATGCGCAAAGCCTCTATTACACCAGCGACAGCACGGGCTACACGGGGCTGAATAAGTCGCTGAGCAGCCGGATGCGGGTTACGTTTGTCAACAATGAATTGCAGGACGTGCTGTTTATCCGAAAGCCCACAATGGTTTACAACTCCATCGAAAACGTTAAAAAGGAAGACGAGATACTGGAGGGTTTTGTGTGGAAGCCGAAGGAGCGGCCGAGATCAAAGGAGGAAATTATACCGTCGTTGAGGAAGAGGGAGGTGAAGGCCGCTGCTAAGCCAAAAGCTAAAACAGCGGTTAAAAAGCAATAATAAGGAGGTAGTTTGGTAGGCTGGTGCGAGCGTATCGCTCGTATCTTTTAGCACTTAATTCACACCCATGCTGGTTTAAGAGTTCAGCGCAGCGCTCTTAAATCAGGCATGAAAAATCAGGACTCCGTCCGGCTTGTTAAGTAAAAGCTGTAAATGTTCCAACTGGCAACCAGGTACCGCTTCAGCGATAATAGCAGCAGGCTTGCTATCGATTGTGTTAGCCTAAACTAAACCGGACAGAGTCCTCTGTTTTCAGAGAAGATTTAAGTCGCCCTTCGGAAGACTTAAACCAGACGGGGTGAAATAGCAACAAGCCGATGTTAGTGGCAGTATTGCTTAGTCGAACAGTTCTTCCCCTTGTACGATGAATTTGTTATCTCTTAAAACAGTAAGGGTGCCTTTTCTCGTCTTCTTAACTCCCTGAATGTCGACACGTTTATTGGTAGTTAAATTGATAACGTAAATACCAATTGAACTCTTGCTTCCAAGAGCAAAATACGTATCGTAGATGACATACTTATAATTGCCCTTAATGAAGTGAACATAATTCAAATCCATGCCTTCATTCATTACTCCACCACCTCTTAACCAATGCGAATAATTGAATAGTTTCCAGCTAGTTTTATTGGTTTGAGGATATTCTAATTCAATCTTATCTGATGTCCCGAAACGATATACAATATACCCATCGTTGATGTCTTTAGCCAAAACTACTTTCTTATTATTTGTAGTCGTAAAAGAATAGATAAGCTTCTCATTCCTTCGAAGATATTGCTGTCCAAAAGTCGAAAGATGAAAAGTTATTAGAGTTACAGTTACCAATACTTTTAAAGCAGTCATTTTTTTGATAAGGTACCGGGACTCTCAATATTGCCACTAACGGTTTGGCGCTTGGCGAAGAAGCGGATTTCGAAGCACTAAACTGTCTGCCAGCACTGAACTTGATACGAAGCACAAGGCTTCATTTAAGTACTGAACCCGCTTTTTTGCCAAACGCCTGTTAGCACCAGTACTTCTTCCGCTTTCTGTCATTTTTGGTTTTATAAATTGTCTAAGTAACATTCGAAAAATGGTCTTTCTCTGTAAACAACTGCGTCTTTATATTCTTCGGGTCTTGTCTGCGGACCTTGTCGATGTGAGCGCAATTCTCCATTTTTTAGAACGTAACTATGATTAATAATTTCCTCGATGTCGTCAACTGAATAACCGTCTGGCATTTGAAAAAACTCCCAATGGAATGTCGTCCCAAAACCAAAGTGTTTTCCGTCTTTCATTTTACTCACAAATCCTGTCCAGCCCATTGTTGTCTCTCCGTGAATTTGTCTTTGTATGTCTAATGGAAACGCAAACTTGCTTTTTTCCACTCTATCAATGTCATAGTCGTTTATGCAATTTCCGCTTGTAACAAAAGTTTTAACTATGTTATAATAACCAAGTCCAGATGAACGATTAAAAATTCCTTTTCCAGCCTGCTCTTCCTTAAATCGTCTAATTGCCAAATTCACAACAGTCTTTGAATTGCGAAATATTACACAAGGCAAAAGTGTTCCGTCAGTAAGATAAACAGAAGCTCTATATCCAAGTCCATTAGCATTGTCGTCTAATGGTTCAACATTGTCCTTTAAAATTTGATAATATCTTCTGTTTGTTGTCGTCTCATAGTATTGGTGCTAACTAGTATATATGGATGATTTTTTCATCCTTATCCACCCATATATGGGCTGCTATGGATGATTTTTACATCCTTATTCCAATAGTTCAATACTTCCATTTCCCAAAAAATTCACCATCTTCTCCATCGCAATCGCCCTGTGGCTAATCCTGTTCTTTTCTTCAGCAGAAAGCTCGGCAAAAGTTTGCGAGTGGCCGTCGGGCTGGAAAATTGGGTCGTAGCCAAAGCCGGCAGCGCCGCTGGGCTCGGTTCGGATGGTTCCATACACCGCACCTTCAAACAAGTGCTCTTCGCCATCAAGGATCAAAGAAATTACTGTGCGGAAATTTGCTTTGCGATTGGGTTTGCCTTCGAGCTTTTGCAGTACCAGTTGGAGGTTTGTGGCGGAGTCGCGGGTGCCGGAGTAGCGGGCTGAGTACACGCCGGGTTCGCCGTTCAGGGCTTCCACTTCAAGACCCGAATCATCGGCAAAACAATCTATTTTAAAAGCCCGGTAAATATACTGGCTCTTGATAGAAGCATTTTCTTCGAAAGTAGTGCCGGTTTCCGGTATGTCATCGTTGCAGCCCACATCAGCCATGCTTTTGAGAATGAATTTATCCCCAACCATCGCCTGAACTTCTTCCAGCTTGTGCGCATTGTTGGTTGCAAATACCAGTATCTTCTTCATCATAATACTTTCATTTCAGTCCAGAAGGTGCGTTTTTTCGCCACATCCTCCTCCATTTCCGCAAAGCTGTAGCTGGCAAGTACCTTCACGCCTTCAAACGGACTGATCTGGTTTGATGTGATTCTTTTTATCCCAACCTCGGCAGGATTAATCCCAAACAAAACCATCTTTGAACAGGCGAAATAGTCTTTCAGCGATTGGAAGGTCACGTCAGCATGTTTCGCCAGATTCACCAGTGCAATATCTTTCAATTCAAGTTTCTTCGGTTTTAACATATTGGTGAGTGCTTCCAGCGTTTTAGGTGAGCAGAACTCGTAAGCAGGATCGTTCAGCAATACCAGCAGGTATTTGTTGTTCTCGCCCAGGTAATTGTAGGCGATTTTTTGCGGTGGAGCCTCAACTTTCTCAACAACAGGAATAATCGGTGCCGGTTCCTCAACAGTTTTTGACTCAGTTTGCGGCGCCACTACAGGTGCGGCGACTTGCGTTTTCTCTGTTATGGCATAGATATCAGAGTCCATCAAAATGCGCAAAGCTAGCGGATTGTCGGTTGTGAGTGAGGGCATGGCGGTAAAGTTAGCTCATCTGTTAAAAATAGTTAAAAGCAGCGCCGCCTTTTTTGAAAAGACTAATTTCGAAGCGTTATCGTTTTACAGCTATTGCGCAGACATCATTTACGAAATATCTGAAAAGTACGGATATATCTGATATTTTTGCGGCTTTAACAGTTTAGAAAATCGCAGGCTCACAGCCGGATACAACATATTAGCACAGAACATTCGAAAATGAAAAAAGCCCTTGGCCTAAGTTTTATATTTCTTTTTATCACTATACAGGTTTTTTCACAGTCAAAGACGTTAGACAAAGTTGCGGCGGTTGTTGGAAGCGCCGTAATTCTCCAGTCGGATGTTGAGCAGCAATATGCCCAATACCTCGCCAAAGGCAACAAGGAGGATGAGACTGTGCGCTGTTACATCATCCAGCAATTGCTTACCCAAAAGCTTCTTTCTCAACAGGCGGTTATCGACTCGATTACGGTAACTGATGAGGATGTTGACGATAATCTCGACCGTCGGATGCGGGCTTTTATCTCCCAGGCAGGTGGACAAGAAAGGCTTGAGAAGTTTCTGAACCGTTCCTTGCTTCAGTACAAAGAAGAGATTCGTGCGGATGTTCAGGAGCAGCTTGTTGCCGATAAAATGCAGCGGAAGATAACCGAGAAAGTAGCTGTGACTCCGGCAGAAGTGAAGAGGTTTTTTGAAGCCATACCCAAAGACAGCCTTCCATATTTTAATACTGAAGTTGAGGTAGGCGAGATTGTGGTTTACCCGAAATTGAACAAGACTGAAAAGGAGGTTTTTCACGATAAAGCCGAATCGCTTCGCCTGCGCATTAAGGCTGGTGAAGATTTTGCCACACTTGCTAAGCTGTACTCGCAAGACCCCGGCTCGGCTCCTGATGGCGGCGACCTCGGCTTCTTCGACCGCACCGTGATGGCAAAAGACTTCACAGCTATGGCTTTTAAACTGAAGGCGGGCGAAATGTCCCCTGTTTTCGAAACTGAATTCGGGTTCCACATTTTACAGGTTCTGGAGCGTCGCGGCGAGCAGGTGAATGCCCGGCATATCCTGATCAGGATGGAGCCTACCAACGCCAGCCTTGCCCGTGCCAAAGCACACATCGACAGCATTTATCAAGATGTTGTGGACAAGAAAATCCCGTTCTCAACAGCTGCTTCTCTCCTGTCGGATGAGAACGAAACCAAATACAACGGCGGCATGATGCTCAATGCAGAGAACGTTCAAAGCCGTACCACTTACATCCCAACAGATAAGCTGGATCCGCAGGTGTTTTTAACAATAGACACCATGAAAGTTGGCACTTACTCACGCCCGCAGCTTTTTACTAATCCACAAGGCAAACAAGGTTACCGCTTTTTGTATTTGAAGTCTAAAACAGATCCGCATCGGGCCAGCCTTGAACAGGATTTGCCGAAGCTGAAGGATGCAGCCTTTGAAGATAAAGTGAACCGGACTGTCAGCGAGTGGTTTGAGAAGCGCCGCAAGACAACATACATCAAAATTGATCCGGAATACCAGAATTGCGAAACCCTGAAGATCTGGACCAAACAAGCTGATTAATGGCAAAATACAGTTCGGAGATTGAGGCGGTCGATGCTTTAAGCGCATCGTACAAGAGCATTCGCCAGGAAATTGGCAATGTGATTATCGGGCAGGACGATGTTGTTAAATCAGTTCTGATATCAATTTTCAGCAACGGTCATTGCCTTCTTGTAGGCGTGCCCGGATTAGCCAAGACGCTCCTGGTGCAAACTGTAGCACAGGTGCTTCATCTCAGCTATAATCGTATCCAATTCACTCCCGATTTGATGCCCTCGGATATTATCGGTTCTGAGATTCTGGGCGAAAATCGTGCATTTAAATTCATCCCCGGACCGGTTTTTTCTAATATCATCCTTGCTGACGAGATAAACCGCACACCTCCAAAAACACAAGCTGCGCTGCTGGAAGCCATGCAGGAAAAAGTAGTAACTGTAGGCGGACAAACCCATGTATTGCCGAAGCCTTTTTTCGTGCTTGCCACTCAAAATCCAATAGAACAGGAAGGAACTTACCCGCTGCCCGAAGCCCAGTTAGACAGGTTTATGTTTAATGTTTCGTTGACATATCCATCCTTGCAGGAAGAACTTCAGGTGGTGAAAAATACTACTGCAAACCGGGAGGTAAACCTAAACAAGATATTGGACGCTGAAGAGATCAACTTTTTTCAGCAGTTAGTCCGTAACATCCCGATAACGGATAACGTGCTTGAATATGCTGTAGGCCTTGCCGCCAAAACCCGCCCCAACACTGCAACCGCAACTCCTGATGTAAACAAATTTCTAAGCTGGGGCGCAGGTCCGCGGGCATCGCAATTCCTGGTGCTTGGAGCAAAATGCCATGCGGCGATCTCGGGAAAATACTCGCCGGATATTGAAGATGTTCAGGCTGTAGCCGAGCCAATATTGCGCCACCGCATTGTGAGGAACTATAAGGCAGAAGCGGAGGGGATTTCCACCGAAGCGATCATCAAAAAGCTTTTTTAGCCTTCAACAATCGGTATATCTTTCAGAAAGGCTGACTTCTGCTCATCAGCGTAAATTCCGTAGGCATTTATTAAAATCCCTTTGTGTCCTGAATTGCTTTCAATGGCGTAAAGAGCAACAGAGTCGTCCGGATCGCTCATTCCTTCAAACCGATAAACTGCTATAATTTGCAGCTGCTCAGGCTTAAACCGCTCATCAGTAGCTTTATGGTACAAATGAAAGTTGTCTATATCGAACTGGTACGTATAACCACGGTTCTGTAGCCCTTCAACTGCTTCGCTGAGGGTTGAATAATCTTGATTGAGGCTGCTCATGGCGGTAAATTTGTTAAATTTATGAAAAGTTAGCTATGAAATTCATCCGTGTACTTTTTCTCTTTTCCTTTTTGGTTCAAGGTGCGTTTGGCCAGGCTCCGGGCAAATATGTCATGGTAATCCACGGCGGTGCGGGCACTATTTTAAAATCGAGCATGACTCCAGAGCGGGAAAAAGCCTATCGGGATGAACTTACAAAAGCGCTGCAAGCCGGATACAAATTGCTGAAAGCCGGCAAGCCAAGCCTGGATGCTGTTGAAGCAGCCATCAGGGTGATGGAAGATTCGCCTTTGTTCAATGCAGGGAAAGGCGCAGTTTTTACTAACGAAGGCAGAAATGAATTGGATGCGGCGATCATGGATGGAAAAAGCTTGGCTGCGGGTTCTGTAGCAGGGGTTACCACGATCAGAAATCCGATTTCATCAGCGAGAGCGGTGATGGAAAAGTCAGAACACGTGATGATGGTAGGCGCAGGTGCGGAGAAGTTTGCAAAGGAGGCAGGGTTAGAGATTGTGGATCCAAAGTATTTCTGGACCGAAGACCGGTGGAAAGGTTTGCTTAAAGCCAGGAGGGACGATTCGGTCAAGAATCTTCAGAACAAAAAAGGCGGGCTGCTGGGTACAGGGAATCATGATTATAAATTCGGAACCGTTGGCGCAGTTGCCTTAGATAAGAACGGTAATCTTGCTGCCGGTACATCGACCGGCGGAATGACAAACAAAAAATTTGGCCGTGTTGGCGATGCCCCTATAATTGGTGCCGGCACTTACGCTAATAAACTTGTTGGCATTTCCTGCACCGGGTGGGGCGAATTTTTCATCCGAAATGTGGTTGCACACGATGTTGCCGCATTGATGGAATACAAGGGGCTTTCTGTTAAAGACGCCGCAAACGAACTGATCATGAAAAAGGTTCCAAACCTGGGCGGAGACGGTGGGTTGATCGCTCTTGATAAAGATGGAAACGTAGCGATGCCTTTCAATACGGCTGGAATGTATCGCGGCACTGTAACCCGCGATGGGAAAATAGAAGTGCTGATCTACAAAGATTAGCCTTTGTCGGGCGTTACAACCTCCACCAGCAAAGCCCACTTGAAACTAGGTTGCAATTCCCAAATTCGGAGATAATAATACTGCTGTTGCTTGCCGTTGAGTGATAGGCTCTCCTTACCATAAGTAAATGCCAGCTCGCCACTTACCGCACGATCAACTTTAAGAGGTTCTGAAATAATTCTATACTTCTTAGCATCCCAAAACTGGGTTACAGCAGCCTTGCCGATGATAGGCTCATAGCCGGGGAAGAGCAGGCGGGTATTTTCGGCCAGGAACTCTTTGCGGGCAACCTTGCCATTGGCTTTTAAAACGGTGCTAAAAAGCTGGTCATTACTGAATGCCATGTCGTCGCGTTGGTCATAACTGGCTTTTTTCTTGAGCCGTGGGTAATCGGTGTTTAATGGATTATCGAGCATCAGCTCTCTGCTTTCGACGGGTTTTTTGTGCGGAATGCCAATATCCAGAGCGAGCTTCCAGTTGCCATTTTTAGCTTTCTTCCACACGGAAAAATAATCGCCGTAGCCAACAGGCTCACTTTCGGCATTTTGCTGAAAAGTATATGGGCCGGTGGTATAGCCCCAATCACCGCTCTTGGAAATACGTGCATACATAGGCTTCCAGGAAAGTAGCCCCGGAATTTCATCCTTACCTTTATAAAACTCCTCTGCGCTCACCGGTCCTGGGCGGAAGACGATCGTATTCTCATCAGATACAGCTAAAAATGCTTTTTTGATGCCTTTATCGCGGGCAAGTTCTACAAAGTTGTTTTCAGCGTCTATCACCTGATCAACCGTTGGAATTTTCTGAGCAAAAATTCCGGTAGTAGTTAATAGAGCGATTATGAGGGAGAATAATTTCATTAATGTGCTGTGTTGCAAACGGGCTACGCTTTATTCCAAGTAGTACCTTCTTTGCTGTCTTTAAGCAGAATGCCCAGGTCGCTCAATCCGATCCGTATTTTATCTGACGTAACGTAGTCTTTGTTGTTCTTCGCTTCAAGCCGCAGATTTATGATAAAATCCATAAGCTTCCCGATGTCATCTGTGGGTGCCTGCTCCTCATGCAATCCAAGTACGTTAATGACGAAATCGCTCATCAACTTCTTCAATTCCTTCAGGTCGCTTTCGCTGATAGATGATTTTAAATCATACACGCTGTTGATGATACGGGCCGCCTCAAATAACTCGGCAATCAGAACAGGGCTATTAAAATCATCGTTCATTGCGTCGTAGCACCGCTGCTTCAATCCTGAAATATCAACATCGGATGTTTCGGAAGGGGGCAATTTCTCCAGCAACTTATACGCATTCATCAGGCGCTTGAAGCCCTTGTCAGATGCTTCTAATGCTTCGTTCGAGAAATCGAGCGTGCTGCGGTAATGTGCCTGGAGCATAAAGAAGCGCACAGTCATCGGCGAATAGCCACGTGTTAAAAGTGGATGGTTTCCGGTAAAGAGCTCACCCGGCAAAAAGCCGTTACCTGCAGATTTAGACATGCGGGTGCCGTTTACAGTGAGCATGTTGGTGTGCATCCAATATTTCACCGGCTGAGTGTGGCTGCAAGCTTCAGATTGAGCAATTTCATTGGTGTGGTGGGTTGCGGCAAGGTCCATTCCGCCGCCGTGAATGTCGAATGTTTGGCCCAAATATTTGCTGCTCATGGCCGAGCACTCAATATGCCAGCCGGGAAATCCCACGCCCCAGGGCGAAGGCCAGCGCATGATGTGTTCAGGCTTGGCTTTAATCCATAACGCAAAATCCAGTCTTCCTTTCTTCTCATCCTGCCCGCCAAGATCGCGGGTGTTTGCCAGCAGATCTTCCATTTGCCGGTTGGTAAGAATGGTGTAGTTGTGCGATTGGCTGTACTTTTCCACATCAAAATACACACTTCTGTTCACTTCATACGCATAGCCATTTGCGATGATTTCCTTGATCATTTCGATCTGTTCGGAAATATGGCCTGTCGCGGTCGGCTCAATATCTGGTGGCAGGGTGTTGAACAGGCGCATCATATCATGAAAACCGATAGTGTAGCGCTGCACAATTTCCATCGGCTCAAGCTGTTCGAGGCGGGCTTTTTTAGAGAACTTATCGTCTCCCTCGTCCCGATCGCCTTCTAAGTGCCCCGCATCCGTTATGTTGCGCACGTAGCGGACTTTATATCCCGAATGCTTCAGGTACCGGTAAATAAGATCGAAAGACACAAAGGTGCGGCAATTGCCCAAATGCACATCGCTGTACACAGTCGGGCCGCAAACATACATGCCCACAAAAGGTGGCGTTAGCGGTTCAAAAACCTCTTTTTTTCTTGTTAATGTATTATAGAGTACCAGATCCTGAGACATTTCGCAAACTTAATAAGTTTTGATAGAATTAAACCGCATCACTCTGCTGAGGTTAGTTCCAGATCGCTCCGTACGCCGTAATGGTCGGAAAGCTTTTTATTCAATATGCGATAGTTAATCACCTTAAACTGCGGAGATGAAAGGATATAATCTATCTGGAAGTTCGGGAATTCGCCGTTATACGTTACTCCAAATCCACTTCCTTTTTCGTGGAAGCTATTGTTTAAGCCCTTTGCCATGTTGCTTACTGAATAAGAAGCCGGAGTATCGTTAAAATCCCCGGCGATAACGTACGGATTTTTACAGGCAGCAGCATGTTCCTTGATCTGCCTCACCTGTTCGCTTCGTTTTACAAAGGCTTGTTTGAGCCTGCTCAGAATTCTCAGGCCGGCGCTCAGATTCTTTTCCGGCTTCACCTTTTTCACCTCGTTGATGTATGAATAATCCTGCGCTTCGAAGCCGATGGATTGCAGGTGCACGTTGTAAATGCGGACAGGCTTATTTTTAAACGTGATGTCTGCCCAAATGGCTTCATTGCCACGGCTGGTGTTATTGAAAACAATGGCTTCTTTTTTTCCTATCGGAAACTTAGAAAATATCGCCAGGCCAATGCCTTCATAATTGTTGTCTTGCGAAGCAATAAAGTACTGGTAGCGGGTATTCAGGATTTCTTTCAGCGATTCCTGGGTGTTGAATCCTCCGGTTTTCTGTGTAAGAAACTCCTGGATACATAACACATCAGGCTGTTCACGCCGGATAAGGTCGAGGATCTGATCTTTATAAATCGGACTGTATTCGTCTCCGCCATCGAAGTTTTTGAAGAAATGAACGTTGTAGGTCAACACCCGCAGAAAATCATCTGAAGATTTAGCTACCGCGATGGCTGTCGGCCCTCTGAAGCCAATGCTGTTGGTTAGGGTTTTCCATCCTACTAAAATGGTAACTAACGAAATGAGTGCAAACTTCCAGTCGACTACCAGCCAAAACACGATAAATAAGAAGTTAACTAGCAGCAGGAAAGGATAGCCCAAGCCCAAAAATGCAAGTGGCCAAAAAGAAGCCGGATTTACAACCGAAGCGAGATAACTCAGCAGCAATAGTACAGCAAGACCGATGTTGATGATAAGCAAGCTCTTGGCAATAAAGCCCATTCGCTTTTTAGGCTTCGTTGTTCTTGCTCGCATTGAATAATTGTTCTTTTTCCAGTTTGGTGAGGCTACCGTAGCCCGATTTGGAAATTTTGTCTAAGATTTTGTCTATCACATCCTGATCTGGAACACTGCTGCTTCTATTTGGCGCTTTGTTCTTGCTAACAACTTTCAAGGGCTTGCGTTTCTGGAACATCTTGCTCCAGTCGTTGCCGCTTTGCAATTGCTTTATAAAAACAAATCCCAACAAAGCTCCTCCAAGGTGAGCGAAACTGCCGCCGGGGTTGCCAAGTATCCCGATGATATCCATGATGATGTACACCAAAGCAACATACTTCAAGCGCACTTCGCCAAGAAGCAGAAGACTGATAGCATAGTCGGGCAACAGGGTTGCGGTGGCGATAACAATTGCACTGATGGCAGCCGATGCCCCAATCAGCGGACCTGAGAACTGCACAGAATCTTTGAAGGCAGGCAGCGTGTTAAATGCGATGATGAACAAAAGAGCTCCCGCAAGCCCGCCTGCAATATAGACGAAGCTAAACTGCCGCTTATTCAGGAAATCTTCAAATATCCGCCCCATCCAATAAAGCCAGAGCATGTTGAAAAGGAAATGCAGAAATTCCTCATGCGCAAACATATAAGTAAGGGGAGTCCATAACTTGAAAAGCAGATTTGGTAGGTAAGGTGGCATGGAAAGGTTGAACGGAAGCCATTCCCCAACTTCCTGCATCCCGAATAGAAAAACCAAAACCTTGATCAGGTTTATAGCCAGAAAGACGGTGACGTTGATACCGATAAACAGGTTGAGCCTGCTTCCGGAATGGAACATTTTATATTTTAATTCAGTTGATAGCGACCTGTTCATACATAACCTCCGGGGCGTTTCAGCCCCCAGGCTTTTACTAAAATAAAACCAAAGATGGCTCCGCCTAAATGAGCGAAGTGGGCAATTGAGTCGCCAGGTATTTTGTAAACGCCCATCGACAACTCAGCTAAGAGATAAAACGGGATAAAGTACTTCGCTTTTATAGGTATCGGCAGAAATATTAACATTAACTCAATATTGGGGAACAATAGCCCAAAAGCGGCTAAAAGACCGCAAATCGCACCTGACGCACCAACCATTGGATAAAGGTAAATTCCTCCAATAGTTCTATAATCATCGGGGTTATTGCTTTGGAACGATGATAACTCAACGCTGAAAGTACCAGCTATTTGATAAAGTTCAACACCCTGAACTACCATTTGCAGCACAAGAGCACCAATGCCTGTAAGCAAATAGAAGTTAAAGAATCTCTTCGACCCCATCAAATATTCAAGTGATGGTCCAAATGAAAACAATGCAAACATGTTAAACATGATGTGAAAAAATCCACCATGCATAAACATATATGTTATTATCTGCCATATTTTAAACTTCGGAGATGCTGGATAGTAAACGCCTAACCACTCAATAAGCGGCGATTCGTTCCCACGCTGAAATAACAAAGTCGCGATAAAAAATATGACATTTATAATCAGCAGGTTCTTTGTAACGGGAGGAATATTAGCAAAAGGCGATGGCCTGTAAGAATTCATATCTATTTATCAAACTTCAATAATAGTTCTTCAATTGTATAAGTAAGCACAACAGGCTTTCCGCTCAACGAAACATTGGGCATACTGCAAGCAAACAGCTCATCAATGAGATTGTTCATTTCCTCCTGCTCCAGGCAGGTGCCGGCTTTTATTGCCGAGTTGCGTGCCAGGCTACGTGCCAGGCTATCTCGTTTATTAAACTTCAAAAGAGCATGGTTATTTTTGAAACCCTCTATCAGGTGCTCCAAAATTTCTACTTCGTTAACGTTACTGCTGATATCTGCAGGAATGCCTTCTACAACCAGCGTGTTTTTGCCAAATTCCCTGATCATAAAGCCTAATGCACGAATATCCGCCAGCAGATCCTTCACCAATTCATAGTCGCTGGCTGATAAAGTGACCGTTTGCGGGAAAAGGCTTTGCTGGCTTGCTCCCTGCTTGCTTTCCAGCTGATGTAAAAAACGTTCGTACAAAATTCGCTCGTGCGCCGCCTGCTGATCGATCAGCATAAAACCGGATTTGATCTGTGAAATCAGGAAGCGGTTATGCAGCTGGAAAATGTTCTTTTCTATCGGCTTGGGCAGAGCGTTTTTGCCAGGTTCTTTTTCATCATGCAGCGGATATTGCTCCTGCGTTGCGCCCGAACTCGCAATCTCATATAAAGAGCCCCAATTCTTTGATACCTGTTGAACCTGGTGCCCGCCCGAGCGGAGGAATGGTATTTCCCTTTCGGTACCAGCTTCTGTTTTGAATGGATTAAAATCCGGATTGAAGCTCACCTGCGGAGGCACAATATCTTCATGTGCTTTCGGGCTGATCATGTTATTGAAGCCAGTCTCCTGATTAAAATCCAGGCTAGGCGCAATGTTGTATTTGCCTAATGAGCGCTTTACTGCAGAGCGGATGATGGCGTAAATGGACTTTTCATCCTGGTACTTGATCTCCGTTTTGGTGGGATGTACGTTGATGTCAATCTTCGCCGGATCAATTTCGATAAACAGCACATACAAAGGATAGCTGTCGTCAGGCAGGATGTCCTCATAGGCTGTCAGAACCGCATGGTTTAGATACGGATCCTTTATAAACCTGTTATTGATGAAGAAAAACTGCTCACCGCGAGTCTTTTTGGCAAACTCGGGCTTACCGATGTAGCCTCTCACCTGGATGATGCTTGTATCTTCCTCTACCGGCACCAGACGCTGGTTATAGTTATTCCCGAAAAGGTGAATGAGCCGTTGTTTCAGGCTTCCGGGAGGCAGATGAAATACTTCATTCCCATCGTGGTGCAATGAAAAAAACACATTTGGATGTGCTAAAGCCACCCGCTGAAACTCGTCAATTATATGCCGCATCTCAACGGAATTCCCTTTCAGGAAATTTCGTCGGGCGGGAATGTTGTAGAAGAGATTTTTGATGCTGATGCTGGTGCCCGGCGCACATGAAACCGGCTCCTGCGATATCACCTCCGAGCCTTCAATGCTGATGCAGGTTCCCAGCTCGTCCTCATATCGCCTCGTGCGCAGCTCCACCTGGGCAATCGCTGCAATGGAAGCCATCGCCTCGCCCCTAAAGCCCATGGTGCGTATGGCAAAAAGGTCTTCGGCTTTGCGGATCTTAGAAGTTGCGTGACGCTCGAAGCACATGCGTGCATCCGTAAGGCTCATCCCGCAACCATTATCAATTACCTGGATGAGCGATTTGCCCGCATCTTTCACCAGCAGCTGGATCTTATCGCTGCCAGCATCTATCGCGTTCTCTATAAGTTCTTTTACCGCCGAAGCCGGGCGCTGGACTACTTCTCCGGCCGCAATCTGATTAGCTACAGAATCTGGAAGAAGTTGAATAATATCGTGCAAATCTATGGGCTTTTTAAAAAGACAAATTCTTTTGGCTGCTTCCGCCGATGCGCAGATTTAACGTAAATGTGCGTAATTTGTGCATCAAAGATAACCGTTTGAATGATACCGAAAGTGTCAGAACTGTATAATATCTTGTAATAATCTGCTAACTGTCTTAGATCCTAGTTCTTCATGATTTCTATCAAATCACCTATAAAGGCTGCTTTTAAATTTCAAATACTGCTCCTGATTTTTTCATTTTCATGTAGCAATATCCTTCTTGCGCAAAAGAAAGTAGATGTGTGCGTTTATGGCGGAACCTCGGCCGGTGTGATTGCAGCTTACTCCGCAAAAAAGATGGGTAAATCAGTCTTGCTCGTTGAGCCGGGAAGCCATTTAGGTGGCGCTTCTTCGGGCGGCCTCGGTTATACAGACATCGGAAATAAATATGTTGTAACCGGGCTTGCCAAAGACTTCTATCGCCGTATCGGCCAGCATTATGGCAAGTTCGAGCAGTGGGTTTTTGAACCGAATGTAGCTGAAGACATTTTCAGAGGCTACATTAGCCGAAGCAAAACAGAGGTTCTGTATCAGCATGGGCTTAGCAGCGTCAAAAAATCCGGCAGTAAAATCCAGTCAATAATTGTGGAGCCTTCGGTGGCAGGACGTGCATTAAAAAGCACGGAAATAATTGCCAAAGTATTCATCGACTGTACTTACGAAGGCGACTTAATGGCAAAGGCTAAAGTGGGCTATGCCGTAGGCAGAGAAGCTAATTCTGAGTTCGGCGAGACGTACAACGGCGTTCAGTTCTTGAAAGGCCACCAGTTTCCAGATGGTATTAGCCCATACCGCATTGAAGGCGACACCTTAAGCGGATTGGTTTGGAGCGTGAGCAGCAACAAATTGTTGCCGAACGGCACAGGCGATAAAAAAGTGCAGGCGTACAATTATCGGATTTGTCTTACAGACAGCGTTGAAAACATGGTGCCTATCACCCGGCCTCAGGGCTACGACAGCACTAAATACGAGTTGTTGGTTCGGCTGATGAAAGCGCAACCAAACAAGCTCGCCCTGAATGATTATTTCATCTGGAGCCGCATGCCCAACCGCAAAACGGATATTAATAACCGCAATGGCTTTTCTACAGACATGATCGGCGATAACTATTCTTACCCTGACGGCAGCTACCTGGAAAGAGAAAGGTATATACAGGACTTAACCACCTACACAAAGGGTTTGCTATACTTTTTTGGCCACGACAGCAGAGTGCCGCTTGTTCTGCGTCAGCAAATGTTAAAGTGGGGCTATCCAAAAGATGAGTTTACCGATAACGGAAACTGGTCGCCACAGCCGTACATTAGAGAAGCCCGCCGGATGCGTGGGCAATACATCATGACACAAGCAAACTGCACAGGTCAGGTTAAAGCACCGGATAGCATCGGCCTTGCCGCCTATACCATGGACTCGCATAACACGCAGAGGTTAGTTGTAAACCACATGGTAAAAAATGAAGGCAACGTAGAGATTGGCGGATTTCACCCATATCCAATTTCTTACGGATCATTGCTGCCTCGCCAGAATGAATGCACTAACCTAATAGTTCCGGTCTGCTTGTCGGCTACGCACATTGCCTATGGCTCTATTCGCATGGAGCCGGTGTTTATGGTTTTGAGCCAGGTTGCGGGTGTTGCCGCGAGTATAGCGATAGACGGGAATATTCCTGTTCAACAGGTAAGCTATAAAAGCATCAACAACAGGATCAGCGGTGATCCTTTGCTTGATGGAAGCAAGCCCGAGCTTATTGTCGACAATTCTGATCCGTCGATAAAGAAGGAAGGCAACTGGAAGTTAAAGGAAGGCGGTGCATACGGGCGGGATAAACTGGTTCTGGATGGTGAAAGCGGGACTGTCACTTTCATGGCTCCGGCAACGCTCAGTGGAACATACCAGGTGTACAGTTATTACGCAGCATCAAAAAAGCCGTCAGAAAAAACAGATATCAAAGTCTTTGATGGGGCTCAGGTACATTTTCGCCCGATTTTGAGATCAGAGGTAAAGATTGTAGGGCAAACATCTGGTGAATGGGTGAAGGTTGGCCAGTACACATTCAAAGGAACGAGCGAGCCGTTCGTCCAGATCAGTTCGGAAGGGACCGGAGGTGAAGTTATAGCCGACGCGATTTTATTCAAGCGGGTCGACAAGTAGATGCGGTACAATGTTTTTTACGTAACAGCACTTTTATGAATTTTTCATAAAAATGACACTTGCGTTATAATCATGTGTTTTGTTGCTTTCGGTTTCTGATAATCATTTAAGAATCACCCTGTTTTTTTGATGCTGGAAATGTGGAGATAGCCAGAACGTGGCAAGAAGGATTTGCATAATAGCTTTCGCCCTTCTATCTTCAAGAATAATTAGCGCCAACTAACGTGCTAAGCGTCAGAAATCCGCACCTGGCGTACACATGAAAAGCTGAAACCGCACAGTCGCGGGGCAAAGTAGTGTAAACATATACGGGGATCCTTTTCTCACCCCGAAAAAAAGAAGAAATGCATCAGAGATGCTGAAAATTGATGGGACAAAAAATTTTCAAACTAACCAAAAATGCCTGGGGAACAACCCGGGCATTTTTTTGTTATGGAAGTGCAGTACAATTCTATTAATTTACACCCCTACCGATACCCCAATCTATTGATGAAATATTTCTATACCCTCGCAATTTTGCTGGTTTTCGCGTCCTGTGCCGAGAAGCGCAAGCATCGGGCAGACCTCATTGTTTACAACGCTAAGGTTTACACTGCCGATAGCTTGTTTACAACTGTTGAGGCATTCGTGGTGCGTGAAGGCAAAATAGTGATGACTGGAACGTCTGAGGATGTGCTGGATTCGTACAAAGCCAAAGACACCATAGATGCAGGCGGAAAAGCTGTTTACCCCGGTTTTATAGACGGGCATTCTCACTTTTATAGTTATGGCGAAGGTTTGCAAACTGCAGATCTGGTGGGAACGAAAAGCTGGGATGAAATTGTGGAACTGGTCCGCGTGTTTGCGGATGTGAAGAAAGATGGCTGGATTCTGGGCCACGGCTGGGACCAGAATGATTGGACAGTAAAAGACTTTCCCGATAATTCTGAACTGAATAGGTTGTTTCCAAACAGGCCTGTTCTGTTAAGTAGGATAGACGGGCACGCATCCATTGCAAACAACGTTGCTCTCGCTGAGGCCGGCATCACAGCAGGGCAAAAAATAGAGGGAGGAGAGATCATCTCAAAAGATGGCAAGCTTACCGGCGTGTTGGTTGACAATGCAGTTGATCTTGTAAGTTCTAAAATACCCGCGGCCACCATTAGCGAGATGAATGATGCGCTTCTCAGTGCTCAAAAAAACTGCCTTGCTGCAGGGCTCACGAGTGTTGTGGATTGCGGGCTTAATTATCCGATGATAAGCGTTATCGATGCACTCCAGCAAAACGGACAGTTGAAAATGCGGATGTATGTGATGCTGTCGGATAGCCAGAAAAACTTTGATTATTTATTCAAAAACGGCCCGTTCAAAACCACCAGGTTAAATGTCCGCTCGTTTAAAGTATATGCCGATGGCGCTCTTGGCTCACGCGGCGCCTGCCTTTTGCACCCGTACAGCGATATGCCGGGCCACTCCGGATTTTTGCTCAGCACCAAGGAGCATTTTCAGGAAGTTGCTCAGAAAATTTTCGATAAAGGATTTCAGATGTGCACACATGCCATTGGTGATTCGGCAAACCGGTTAATACTTGACACTTATGCCCATGTGCTGAAAGGGAAAAACAACAAACGCTGGCGCATTGAACATGCTCAGGTAATTGATGCGGCAGACTTCAACAAGTTTGGCCAGTATAATATCATTCCTTCTGTTCAGCCCACGCATGCAACATCCGATATGTATTGGGCGGGGCAGCGCCTTGGGAAGGATCGTATGAAAGGAGCTTATGCGTATAAAGATCTGCTGAAGCAAAATGGCTGGCTCGTACTGGGGACTGATTTTCCGGTAGAAAGCATCGACCCGATTAAGACTTTTTATGCTGCGGTTGTCCGCAAGGATGCAAAAGGCTATCCCGCCGGCGGATTCCAACCCGCCAATGCGCTTACTCGCGAAGAAGCCCTTCGTGGTATGACCATCTGGGCAGCGAAAGGCTCATTTGAAGAAAAAGAAAAGGGCAGTTTAGAGAAGGGCAAGTATGCCGATTTTGTTATACTTGATCAGGATATTATGAAAGCTTCCCCAAAGAACATCCTTAAAACCAAAGTTATAAGCACCTTCATCAATGGCGAAAAAGTTTATCAGCGTTAGCCTTAACCGAGGCAGTCTCAAACGCCTGTTTGTGTTAACAATTGCTTGTGCACTGTCAGCGTGTGCGACCGGGCAAAATCACCTGAAAAGCCAAAAATGGCTTGATTCAATTAAACTTGCACAGCGATCTACAGTGGTTTTAAATAACCAAAATGGATTTCTCCCGCTCCAGAATCTTGAAGAAGCCAGGATTGCAAGCATCAGTTTTGACCTTCAGTATAGCAGCGCTTTCGACAGTATTCTGAATAAGTATGCCCAAGTTGCAAGTTTTAACGGTCGAAATTATCCACGGACTGTTGGGCTTAACAAGCTACTGGACGACGTAAAGTTGTACAATACTCTAATTATTTCTACGTCTGCTTTCCTGGCTCCCGATCCGGGGATTTCCGCATTCATCCGTGAAGCAGAAAATAAGTTTAAGGTAGCCGTGGTGGTTTTTGGCGATGGAAAGGCATTGCCCAATTTTGACGACGTAAAGTCGCCTTTGGTTTGGTGCGCTCAAAACACGAAAACGGGTGCAGAATTTACCGCCCAGGCTGTTTTCGGAGGAGTTGCTGTTAACGCGAAACTTTCAAATAACTTTTCGAGAAAATACACAAGCGGCAGTGGGTTTGCAATCGCGAAAACCCGCCTATCATACACGGTGCCTGAAGCTGTTGGCCTGAATTCAGAAGACCTGAAAAAGATCGATGACATCGCCGCCGAAGCCATTCGGGAGAAAGCCACGCCGAGTGCGGTTGTTATGGTGATCAAAGACGGCAACGTTATTTTCAACAAAGCGTACGGCAGCCCAACTTACGCCAATGAGCGCCCGACCCGCATCTCAGATATTTACGATTTAGCATCTGTAACAAAGGTTTCTGCCACCACGCCAACAGTTATGCACCTGGTAGAAACAGGAAAGCTAAACCTCGACAGCACGCTTCAAAAATACATCGCTCAAACCCGAAGCACCGACAAGGCAGACGTGAAAGTTCGTGAGGTACTGTTGCACCAGGCAGGCTTTGTGCCATACATCCCGTTCTTCCAAAAACTTACTCCTGCAGATTACCGGCGTGATTCTTCAGCAGAGTTTCCCACTAAAGTGGCTGACAATTATTACCTGCGGAAGAATTACTATGATGATGTAATGTGGCCTCAGATGTTGAACGGGAAACTTTTAACCCGTGGCAAATATGTTTACAGCGATTTGAGCATGTACTATATGCAGGAAGTAGTTGAGTCGGTTACTCATACGCCGCTGGAAGATTACGTTCAGGATGCATTTTACAAGCCGTTAGGAATGCAGACAGCAGGTTTTTTGCCGCGTAATCGATTTGATAAAGACAGGATAATTCCAACAGAGGATGACCTCACCTTCAGGAAAACCCTTTTGCGGGGATATGTGCATGATCAGGGAGCGGGAATGGCAGGTGGTGTTGCAGGTCATGCAGGATTATTCGCCAGCGCAAACGACCTTGGAATTTTGTGGCAGATGCTTCTAAACAGAGGTTCGTACGGGGGGAAGCAGTATTTTAACCCCGAGACGGTGGACTTATTCACCTCTAAGCAATCTGATGTGAGCCGTCGCGGATTGGGTTTTGACCGGTGGGATCCGGAAACGTCTAAACATTATCCGTCGGAGTTTGCATCGCCGAAAACCTTTGGCCATACCGGCTACACGGGCACTTGTGTGTGGGTAGATCCTGAATATAATTTGGTGTATGTTTTCCTCTCCAACCGTGTAAATCCGCAGGTTACAGACAAATTATCGCATTTGAGCATACGTCCGCGGATACAAGATGTGGTTTATGAGGCAATAAAAAAAGGAAAGAAATAGCTAAAGCAGTATACCTTTCATCAGCAGTACTGCGATGGAAAAATAGATAACTAATCCGGTTACGTCTACCAAAGTTGCCACGAAGGGAGCAGAGGAAGTTGCCGGGTCGGCCCCCAGCCTTTTGAGCAGCAGCGGAAGCATCGATCCTGCCAGTGAACCCCAAAGCACCACGCCCACCAGTGCAATGCCGACAGTGAGCCCAACGAGCAGCCAGTGCGGACCGTAAATGTCGGTGAAGAAAGTCCAGGTATAAATACGTAAAAAGCCGATTAAGCCGAGCGTTCCGCCGAGCATCAGACCCGAGAGGATTTCCCTGCGCATTACCCGCCACCAATCTTCGAGGGTAACTTCACCCAAAGCCATTGCCTGTATAATTAAGGTAGAAGCCTGCGAGCCGCTGTTGCCGCCGCTTGAGATAATGAGCGGAACAAAGAGTGCCAACACCACGGCTTTAGCGATTTGATTTTCGAAGAACCCCATCGCGGTAGCAGTGAGCATTTCGCCAATAAACAGCACGATCAGCCATCCCACACGTTTTCTCACCAACTTGAGCAAGGGAATATCCAAATAAGGCTCTTCAAAGGCTTCGGTACCACCAATTTTCTGAATGTCTTCACTAAATTCTTCCTGTGCAATCCATAGAATATCGTCAACGGTCACAATGCCGAGAAGTATATTTTCATCATCTACAACCGGCAAAGCCACGCGGTTATTCATCCGGAAAACGTTAATGGCTTCTTCCTGCGGATCGTTTACATGCAAAGCAATAAGCCGGTTGTCCATCAAGTCGCTGACCTTTGTTTCCGGTTTCACAAGCAATATCTCGCGTATCCGGATGTCATCGAGCAAGACACCATCTTCGTCGAGGATATAAATCACGTCAATGGTTTCGGAGTTTTTGCCATAGCGCCGGATGTGCGATAAAACCCGCGTTACATCCCAGTTTTTGTTCACCGCGACATAGTCGGGCGTCATCAAGCGGCCTACGCTGTCTTCTTCGTAACCGAGAAGCGAAAGAGCTTCTTTCCGGTCTTCAGGAGACAGAAGGATGATGAGATTTTTAACCACATCGCCATGAAGGTTGCTCAGAAATGCTGTACGGTCGTCGGGTGGGAGCTGGGTAATCAGCCTGGTTATTTTATCGGCAGAAAGCTTCTTGAAAATGCGTTCCTGGGTGGGGAAGTCTAATATCCTGAAAACGTTTACAGCCCGGTTTATAGAAAGGGTTTCAATGATCTTTGGCCCGTGATCCGGCAGCTCGCCTATCAGCTCCTCAACCTCCGAAATGTTCAGGTCATCTAACTCCTTTTTAAGCTTGCGATCATTGCCATCGCTTTCCAATAGCAATTCAAATTGTTCTGCAAGCTCTTCAATAGGCATAGATCGGTTACATAATTTGGCTGCTAAAGTCGCATTTTTTGAACAAGATTGGCAAGAACTGAAATTAAGAAACGTATTGATTACCCACAGCTTCAATGTTGATAGCGTGTTCGAAATATCGCTCAAGGGCATTGTCGAGCGTTGGGAGCATGTTCCCATGAACACTTTTGAGGACGCTGTTCCTTGGGCGCTGGGCTCTGAAGCCGAGATTGGTTTGGTGGGATGGAACAATCAGGTGAGAGTCGTATCCACTACGCTCGGCAATACGATAAGCCAGATCTGCCCAGCTGAGGTTACAGTTGTTTGCCAGGTGCCAGATCCCTTTTTCTTCGTCGATAAGAAGGTCGAGGCTGGTGTTTACCAGATCGGGAACATAGGTGGGTGATATGAAAAGATCTTTGGCGGCATTGAATTGCAGGTTATTCTTCAGGGAATTCCGCACGTGAAAAACAAAGTTGTATTGATCCCACGGACCGAAGAAGGCGCTCGTGCGGATGACAAGTGCATCAGGGTTTACCTGTAATACCAACTGCTCTGCCCAAGCTTTGCTGTGGCCATAAATGTTTATCGGGCTTACCTCATCGTGTTCAAAATACGGTTGGTCTTTTCGTCCATCAAAAACTAAATCAGACGAAAAAGTCACCAGCTTAACCTTATACTGAGCGCAGGCAGAAGCGAGATTTTGCGGTCCGGTTGAGTTCACCAAAAAGCAGGTGTCGCAATCGTCTTCGGCATCGTCAACCCGCACATAACCGGTGGCGTTTATAATTGCCCAAGGCTTCAGTTCTGAAATGGCTTTTTCGATGCTCGAAGGATCAGAAACATCCAGATCTTCTCTTCCAAGGAGTTGATGTTTGATATTCCTCAACCTGCAAATACGGGCAAATGCATTTCCCAAGGTGCCGGTTTTCCCTAAAATCAGCAATGGAGCAGCTGCTGACCGGATCGGGAAAATGTTGTTTTTCTTTGTTTCTGGATAGTAGATGATGCGGTCGTCACGTTTCCACCAGCCTTCACCTTCCATCACCGGATGGTGGAATTCTTCTCCCTGGGATAAGCCTCTTACCAGTTGGGCGAGCGCTGTTGTACGTGGCGTACCAGAAAGCACATCAAAAATGCCTGACTCATAATCGCCGTTGGGACGTGTTAAAAGCTTGTTCCAGCCGTATGAGCCAAACGCAGCCCATGCGGTTACCGCCCGGATATCAACACCTTCATTTTTCAGTTCGTTGGCTGCGTGCCAAACTGTTTGTACCCATCTCAGTTGTTCGTCCCGGGTACAATGTAAGTGGAGTTCTGTAATTGCGATCGGTAGTTTGAACCGCTTCCAGGCACTCTTTAGCAGTTTATACGGACCATCGGCATGTGCGGTACCAACACGAACAACTTCTACGTCGGCGTAGCGCTGCTTTTTGTTGCCGCCGTGTGTATGGGCAGGGTAGTTGCGTATGTTGTGGTCCAGATACCTTTCTGATGTAAGGTAATGGTTGAAGCCAAGTACATCAGGCGGGTAGGGATTCTGGATAAAAAAGTCCAGTTCCGCTGGCTTAAGCCCGGATTTTAACAGGTATTTCCAAAGCTTGTGCTTCGGAGTAACTTTACCGCAAAGCAAATCAAAACCCAGCCAGCGTCGGCGATTTTCGAAATCTGCCTGATACTTCAGCAAGGGTGTGCTGTGAGTTTTGCCTAAGTCTTCTGTTTGTACAAGTTTTGCAGCGGGGTTTATTTTTCTGATTTCCTGCATGGCGAGCACAGTTGCTTTGCACTCGTTGTACAAAATTCTTACAAAGGTTTTGTCACTGCGCTTGTGCGGGAACCAAAAGCCGTAAAGCCCGCAGAACCGTGCGGTTGTAAGCGGCTCATTGATAGGAGTATAGTAGTTGATCCAGGGAAACTTTGCCGCGACTTCAGCAGCATATTGTGCCAAGCCGCTTGCGAAGGATTCTTCAAGAATGTGTACATGGGCTGGCCCGCTTCCATGATGTACCAAACCGGCAATTGGCTCAATGCCTAATTGCCTGAGTTTTGCCAGGCGGCTTTCGCTAAGGCTCCAGTCGATCTGTTGGTTTGCGTTTGGCTGATGTTTCTCCCACAGAACAGGATATCGAAGTTTTGTTATACCCAGGCCTGCAAGCAGTTCAAGGTCTTTCTCCCGCTTGTAATGACCAGAGTATTCGAGTTGGTCCAGATATGAATCCGCTATGCGGTTAATTGTACATTCAAGGCCACCCCAAACCTCCACTTTTTCATCGTAAGTCCGCATTTTCATCGGCAACTAGGTCTAACGTCTCCCGCTGGATCTTCTTAAAGGTAGCGAGAGACTGAGCCACCACCTGGTCCATATTGTAATATTTATACGTAGCCAGGCGCCCAACGAAATAAGTATTTTCTAATTGATCAGCCAGAGTTTGATATTTTTTGTACAGCTCTGCGTTATCAGCTTTTGGTATGGGATAATACGGATCTCCATCCGCTGTTGGGAACTCATATACAATTGAGGTTTTCGGATTTTTCTGACCGCTTAAATATTTGAATTCGGTAATCCGGGTAAACCCGTAATCATTCGGGTAGTTGATGGTTCCTGTTTCCTGGAACTTCTCCTGATCTAAGGTTTCAAATTTGAAGTTGATAGAGCGGTACGGCAGTTTCCCGAAGCGATAATCAAAATACTCGTCCACAGGTCCAGTGAAAATCAGTTTTTTGTAGCTGATCTCGTTCATCACCTCTTTGTAGTCTGTATTGAGCATGATCTTGATGTTCGGATGATTAAGCATCTTTTCGAACATGCGGGTATAGCCGTGCAGAGGCATCGCCTGGTAAGTGTCTGTAAAGTACCTGTCGTCCTTGTTTGTGCGTGTGGGCACACGGGCTGTTACAGACGCGTGAAGTTCTGATGGATCAAGGTCCCACTGCTTTTTGGTGTAGCCTTTGAAGAATTTCTCATACAGCTCACGGCCAACTTTGCTGACAACAACATCTTCTGAGGTGCGAACTTCTTTTACTTTTTCCGCTCTGGAGGCGAAAAAATCTTCAAGCTGATCGCTGTTCAGGTTGAGGCCATACATCGCATTAATTGTATTCAGATTGATAGGCATCTGAAACATTTGCCCATCAACACAAGCTAAAACCCGGTGCTGATAATTGCGCCATTCAGTATACAGCGATAGGTAATCAAAAACGTCTTTGCTGTTGGTATGAAAGATATGAGGACCGTATTTATGCACAAGTATTCCCGCATCATCGTAGTGGTCATAAGCATTACCAGCAATGTGATTGCGTTTATCAATAATCAGTACCTTTTTGTTAGCTACTGTAGCCAATCTCTCAGCTAGTACGCTTCCCGCGAATCCCGCACCAACAATTAAATAGTCGAACATAATTTGTGATAGGGCTTAGCTGGCGATTGAAATTTTGATGCGTTCTTTGATGGTATTCTCCATTAGTTTTTGCATTACGCTGCAGGTGCGGTCCCAGGAATTTAAAGCGAGGAAATCATCCACTTCTGCCAGCCAGTCGGTTTTTTTCTTTGCACTTAAGCTAAGATTCTTTTCAATGGCTTTGATGAATTCGGCAACATCCGATCCAATTTGTACCAGCTTGCTAGTGCCATACGGATTTACCACATCGCGGATTGGAGTTGATACTACAGGTATGCCTGCAGACAGGTATTCCGGGGTTTTTGTCGGGCTGATAAAACGTGTTGACTCGTTCAACAAGAACGGAATCAAGGCTATATCCCATCCAGACAAGTATGATGGTAGTTCGCTATAGCTCTTCTGGCCTAAGTAGTGGATGTTTTTGTTTTGCGGTAGGGTTGCAGGGTCGATTTTTACAACCGGGCCGATGAGCATGATCTGCCACTCAGGGCGTGCATCTGCAATGCCTCTGATGAGGTCGATGTCAAAGCGTTCATCGATTACGCCGTAAAAGCCAAGTTTGGGACCTGCTACGTTGGCCTGATCTGCTGGCTGGATAGTTTTTTTACGTCCTTTTTCGAAGTGTGCTTTTTCGATGCTGCTTGGAAAAGGATAGATGTTCGCATGCTGGTGTTTTTTAGCTTCATAAAGGGAATTTCCGCCAGTAAACACGATATCGGCTTTAGCTAGGAGTTTTCTTTCAAGCTCCTTCAACTCAACCGGAGCAAATTTGAAAGCTGATAATTCATCCATGCAATCATACACGGTCAGTTTTGGATTGTACTTCTCTGTAAATTCCAATGCCATCGGCGTGTAATACCAGAAGGTGAAATCTTCCAAGTCTTTATTTTGCAGAAACTTGTTCATCAGGCTGCTCAGCTCTTTATTTATTTCAGCTTTTTCCATACCTGGTGCCAGGTGCGGAACGCAAACCCAAAGGTTAGGCAATCTTTTAGAAAATGTCAGATATGAATCAGTTTCAGAGTCGAATATCGGCTCTTCAAAAAAGTATACAGTAGATGTTTCAGAAAATCGGGTAAGTAAATGTTGAGGGCGTTGAAATACAAAATCCCACCGCAGGTGCGACAGGCATAAAAGGTTTTTCGGCATGATTTTCATATTCTCTTCGATGTTTTTATTGCTTGTAATTACATCCTCCTGCTCTCTTTTGTTTGGATGCCATCAAAATATCTTATAAAGAAACATTTAAATAACTATTACTTTATTTGCTATAAAATGGTGACAATATTTACCCATATGGTAAATCTCGGCCACTTAATGACATCAAATCCAGCTTGTTGATCCGTCATGTAGTTATAATCAATCAGGTGCATTAGCTGAAGATTTCCTAAACTTAACAGCTCACCGGCTTGTTCCCAACTAAACGATAAAGCCTACCGCTATGATGAACAGAGTGAACGAGCCTTTTGAAATAAAGGTTGATCTAAATAATACAGGCGAAACTGTTAGCCTGCAAGTGAGGCACCAGGAAGAAACTTTTGATTTCAGCCTGAACGGAACAGATGTTTCCATCCTCAACAACGGGGATAATTCGTGGAGCGGTGTAAGCAATGCACCAAGCCAGGAGCTTGTAAACCGGATAGGCGCTGAAATTGAAAAGCACTTTAGGGGGCTGCCCGCTTAACACCTTAGCCCATCATGGAAAAGGAAAAGATCAGCAATGGCGATCTGAAAGTTTTGGGCATTGAAAAGCCTGAACTTCTCGAAAGCTTTAGCCGTGTTGCGAACGGCCTGCTCAGGCATCGCGTGATGGATAAGCGGGAAATACTCGCCAACCTCGAGGCTCTGATCTCCGACCCTTTTGCTTTCACCACAAAAAAAGGCGGTAAGTTCAAAAATCTGGCCGAAAGCATCATCGCTCTGCGGAGAGAAGGAAAGTTCATGCCGCCCGAGCGCTCGCCGCAAAGGCTCAAAACCAGTCCTGCCGAATTCCCGATCTACGGCCTTGAGCATATCGAGCCCGGCGCTCTCAGCCAAATGCAAACCGCCATCAAACTTCCCATTGCAGTTGCCGGTGCACTAATGCCTGACGCTCACCAAGGCTATGGCTTGCCCATCGGCGGCGTGCTGGCTACCACGGTCAACACGATCATTCCCTACGCGGTGGGCGTGGATATCGCCTGCCGCATGTGCATGAGCATTTTTGACCTGCCTGCCGGGATGATCGATAGCGAAAACGATAAACTCAAAAGCCTGCTGCTCAGCCACACGAAATTCGGGATGGGCGGCACCATCAAAAAACATTTTGATGATTCGCTTTTCGAGAGCAAAGAATGGAAAGCGACCAAACTCATCCGCTCCCTCCGGGATAAAGCGTATGAACAGTTGGGAACTTCGGGAACTGGAAACCATTTTGTTGAGTGGGGCGAGCTTAGCATTGAGGACGGTGTGCTGGGCGACATACCGAAAGGAAATTACCTGGCGCTGCTCTCGCACTCGGGCTCGCGAGGCTTTGGTGCGAACATCGCTAATCATTATTCCAAGATCGCGATGGCGAAAACCCGGCTGCCGCAGGAGGCGAAACACCTGGCGTGGCTGAACCTGGACGAAGAAGATGGCCAAGAGTACTGGCTATCGATGAACCTCGCGGGCGAATATGCTTCTGCCAATCATCACGAGATCCATAACAAAATCTCAAAGGCGCTCGGCCTTGATCCGCTGCTGCGGATAGAGAACCATCACAACTTTGCATGGAAAGAGCAATTGGCGGGTGGCACCGAAGTGATGGTGCACCGGAAAGGGGCAACTCCGGCGGGTGTGGGTGTCCTGGGGATTATTCCGGGTTCTATGAGCACGCCCGGGTTTGTGGTAAGGGGCAAAGGGAATGCTGAATCTATTAATTCTGCATCGCATGGTGCGGGGCGGCTGATGAGCCGGAGCGCAGCTTTCAAAACATTGAAACGAGATTTGGTGGCAGCGGAATTGATTGACAAGAGAATCACCTTGTTCGGTTCAGACCTCGATGAAGCGCCAATGGCTTACAAAGACATCCACAGCGTAATGGCAGCGCAGACGGATCTGGTTGAAGTGCTGGCTACATTTACTCCCCGGATTGTGCGCATGGCTGATCAAAGGAGCGACCTGAGGATTAGCAATTAAGGCTGTTGAAAACTAACATCGTTCAATAACCTTGAAGCCTTGCGGGCTGTACTACTCTCCCTAAGCTGCTAAAATGTTAAATCAACTTTTTTATTGCGCTACTGAAACGTTAGCTGCATAGCTGCGTCTTATCTATAACCTCACCACCAAACAATGAAAACGTTATACGCTGCCGCACTTGCGCTGACATTTTCGCTGATGGCATTTGCAGCCAGGGCGAATGGCACCCGAGCTGAAAAGTTCAGCATGAAATACACCATAAGCACCTTTGTAGATGCGTTTGCACACGGCAAAATTTCGGGCCTGGCGCAAATACTGGATGATAAAGTAAAATTTACTTCCTCGCGGGGAGAGAAGGTGCTCACGTATAACAAAGCCGACATCCTGAAAATGCTGAAGAATATCCAGGGTGTAGAGCAAAATTGTAAAACCGAGTATTCCACAATTGAAAATCTTCCCGGTCAAATAATGATGAAAGTGAATATGATTTACAGTTCGTTCACCAAGAGCAATTACGTGACCCTCTCCGATACTAGAGAAGGCTGGAAGGTAACCAACATCTCAAGTATTTTCGAAAATTAGAACGAAAAATCACCCTTTTGGGGGGAGTTTATTGAAACGGTTTTTGCGCTTATTTGAAATAATGTTCCTCCCGGGAAACCCGCTGCCCTCCTTTCGATTATTCTTATACACAGCTTTGTTTCTCATGGCTGTGCTTCCTTTAAACGGTTATTCCCAAAAATATAATTTCACGCATTACAATGTTGAGAATGGGCTCTCCCAATCGCAAATCTTAAAAATTTACCAGGACAGAGACCACTACCTGTGGCTCGGCTCCTTCGGCGGCGCAAGCCGTTTCGACGGGACGGAATTCGTTTCCATCAATAAGTCGGATGGCTTGCCTGACAATGTAGTTACAGCGATTTTAAAAGATAAGCGGGGCAATGTGTGGATGGGCACGGAAGCAGGGCTGAGCTGTATCCGCGGGAGCAAAGTTTCCACCTACACCATCCCCAATGATGCGGACCGAACCTGGATACGCAGCATAGCCGAGGACAAAAATGGAGATATCCTCTTCATCAGAAAGTCGAAGCTTTACATCTTCAGGAGTGGTAAAATAATCCCGTCTGTGATTACCGGAGCAGGCGAATACATCGTTGCAATGTCGGGAACAGCATCCGGCAATATCTACGCCTCTGTATTTGGCAAAGGGATATTTAGCCTTCAAAGCAGTAAATGGGTACAGAAGGTTCGGATAACAGACAGCGTGTTGGTCACAGGCATTGTTCCAGACAGGCTGAAATCCGATAAGTTCTATCTGCTTTCGCCGAAGCAAATCTATGTTGCTGAAAATGGGGGCAAGAAACCTTACACTCACCCGATGCTTGACACGGTGCAGGAACCTCTTTTTTCGCTGGGTCAGGATGTTCACGGAAACTTATGGGTGGGCACAAACAATGGTGCTTATTACCTCAGGCTGAAAGATCCCGTGCACTTTGTAACCGAAAATGGATTTACAAATAATGCAGTAACAGACATCTACAGGGATTTTGAGGGTAATATGTGGCTTTGTACCGATGGACAGGGCATTTTCAAGTATGATGGAGATGCTTTCTTCAGCTATGAGAAGTTCAACGGAAAGATCCACAGCATTATGGGGATAGCGAGAGATAACTCTAAAAATATCTGGATGGGCAGTTTCACAGACGGGCTGATCAGATATGACGGGAGAAACTTCAAAACCGTACTGATACCCGACAATTCCGACGCTCAGAAAATAAACTGCCTGTATAATGACCCGAATAAAGGGCTGCTGATAGGTACGGTAAACGGGTTGTGGAGCTATAATGGAGCGTTTACAAATCTCACCAAAACCAAAGGCCCCGAAATTGTTCATTCGGTAATCACAGACCAAAGCGGCACAATCTGGATGGCATCGCCCACGGGCTGTTTTTACCTGGACAAGCGAGATCCTGTAAAAGTTACGGGAGCTGATTATTCAAGTACTGCCTTGCTCGAAGCCGGGAAGGATTCGATACTAACAGGCACCAACCATGGCATATTTTTAATCAAGGGGAAGCGCTACCGCGATTTCAGCATTAAGCCTCTGGAAAACTCATCGATACTCTGCCTGCTGAAGTATAAAAACACTGTTCTGGCGGGCACTTTTGGCGACGGGCTTTACATCATCGACCCGCGCACCAGAAGGTCAAAAAAGATAGATGTGAAGAACGGGCTATATTCTAACGATATCTATAGCCTCACGATGGATGGCCGCGGACAGGTTTGGGCAGGTGGCGGACGTGGGGTAAACAGGATAGCGGTAGACGTTAACAAACTTGAACTTTCGGTATTGAATGATGTTTCAGCGCCGGCGCTGATAGAATGTAACCAAAATTCAATTCTAAGTGCGGGCGGGAAGGTTTGGGTGGGCTCAACCAAAGGACTGTACATTTACAATGCAAGCGGCGACCTTCACAACAGTAAGCCATACATCAACATAGAATCTGTACGGGTTTTCGGACAGGCGAGGGTAAATGGCAAACTGCCGGCGGTCAGATTATTCCGAACTGGTGTTGCTCAGCCGCTGCAGCTCAAATCGTCCGACAACCGGATCGTGATATCGTTCAGGGGCATTTACTTCACTAATCCTACCGACGTAGCCTACCAATACCGGCTCAAAGGCCTGGATTCTGATTTCAGCCAGCCAATAAAGCGGGACATGATCGAATATCCATCGCTGCTGCCGGGTTCTTATACGTTTGAAGTAAAGGCTGTAGCGGGAGGACAGGTATCAAACATCAGGAGTTTTTCGTTTGAGATCACGCCTCCATTCTACCAAACGATTCTTTTCAGAGTTTCCATGATGATCGTGCTGATAGGCAGCATTGTGGGCGTGCAGTATTACATTACATCTGCCAGGGCCAGACAGCAAAAATTGCTTGCGGCGATAAAGCACGAAGAGCAATTAAAGATCAGGCAACAAACTGCTGAAGACTTTCATGATGACATCGGTAATAAACTAACCAGGATCAGCATACTTTCTGATATGCTCAACAAGAAGGTTGGGGAAGAAAGCGAAGATCAAAGGCGACTCATCTCGCAAATCAAGGAAAACGCAGCAACACTTTACAGCGGTGCGAAAGACATCCTGTGGGCACTTGATCCGCAAAGCGATAACCTGTACGAGGTGCTTGAACACATAAAAGAGTATGGCACTGACCTTTTCAGCGACAGCGATGTGGACTTCCATTTTGCGCCTATTGATAAGAAGTACCGGGGGCGGCCTTTGCCCATGGAATACAGCCGGAACATCAGCATGATTTTCCGCGAACTGCTCGGCAATATTTTCAAGCATGCTGAAGCCCGCAACGTGTATGTGGAAGTGGGCCGACCAAATGGGAGCGTAGAAATATGCCTTCGTGATGACGGCAAAGGTTATGACACGGAAGCTAACAACCGGGGAAGAGGGCTTGGCAATATCAGGCTGAGAGCTCAGCGCATAAACAGTGCGGTAAAGTTTAGTTCAGAGCCGGGTAAAGGCAGCAAAACTATACTGACCATAAACTTAGACCCATCCAGATACGCATAAACCATGAGCAGCATCAGAGTTGTTATTATTGAAGACGACGATACCATCCGCGGAGGCTATTGTTTTCTGATCGATGAAGAAGAAGGTTTTGAAGTAATAAACGCTTATGCATCTTTTGAAGAAGCAACGAAAAAACTCCAGGGAGACAATCCGGATGTGATTGTGCTGGACGTTGAGCTTCCGGGAATGAACGGGATAGAGGCGCTGCCGCGGATCAAAAAGCTTGTGCCGAAAGCATCGGTTCTGATGCTTACAGTGTATGATTCTGAAAAGACGGTTTTTGATGCGCTGGCCCAAGGCGCATCCGGCTATCTTACCAAAGACAGCTCGGCTGATAAGATTGTTTCAGCCATACGCGAAGCGCACGAGGGCGGCGGCCCAATGAGCGTAAATATTGCCAGGCTTGTCATAAAGTCATTCAGGAGGAACCAGGATTCGCCACTCTCTAAACGGGAAACTCAGATATTAGAGATGGTGAGCATCGGCAAAAGCCGCAGCCAGATAGCCAGGGAACTGTTCATTGATCTGGAAACAGTGAAATCGCACATCAAAAACATCTACTTAAAGCTTGATGTGAATTCGCGTGCAGACGCTATCAAGACGGCCAAAGATAATAAGCTGATCTGATCAGTTGAGCAAAGTTCCCTTTTCTGAATTCCTGAAGGTGCGTGGCGTTAGCTGATAGGTGTTTTTGAACAGCCTGATAAAGGAACTCGAACATTCGAAACCAATCAGATCCACAATTTCGTTTACCGGGTAATCTGTGTTTTTTAACAAGAACTTAGCCTGCATCAATCTTACCCGCATCAGATACTGGTGGGGCGAGCAGCCAAAAGCCTGCTTGAAAGTCCGCAGCAAATGATTTACGGATAAGCATGCCTGCCTGCTGAGATCTTCAAGGGTTATCTGATCGCTAAAATTGCTCAGGATGTAGTCTTTAGCTACGCTTAATCGCTTCAGTATCTCAACCTTGGTTTGCTTATTTAGAAAGCCGAGGCTGTTGCTTTTATCAATGACTTCGCGGTTGTATATTTTGTAGTAAAGCAAAAGGGAATGATGCATGTATTCGTTCAGGAGCATCTCATTGTCCATTCCCGCATCAAAATGGCTTTTTAAGTGCATCAGGTTAAACTTCAGGTCGCCGGCAAGGGGATAGAGAGTTTCCAGAAAACGTGGATCATCGCCTTCCTGGCTAATGAACGGATTGTCCAGGAGAGAAGCGTCGCTGTGAGTCAGGCTTTGATGAAAGTTCTGAAGAAATCCTTTGTTGAAGAAAAGCGAAAATGTGTTTGCCGGGAGGTGAGAATCGATCCGGCGGCTATACCTGGTGCCTTCGTTCACAACCAAAAAGCTGCCCGGATACACGTTCAGATTGCGTGAGCCTAGATTGTAGCTTTCATTGCCGTTAAAGACAAGGCGCATGGAGAAATCGCCCGACTGCTGCGGATAGAAAACGTCGCTTGCTGTTTCGCTATAAAGTTTATTGTGGTTTTGTAATATCTTAAGAGTTTTCATAAGTTTTCTGAATAGATGCGCTCCTCAAGGAGGGTGTAGCGGTTGCCATCAGTATCGGCAATCTCGGCAGTAAGCCCCAGATCGGTGTATTCGGGCTTTTTGATGATGTTGATCCCACGGTTCTGCAGGTCATGACAGTCCCGAAGGCAGTCTTCTGTATTGATGATAATCGGAGAAGGGCAGGTCTTTTGTGCTTCGGTGCCTTTTAGAAGCAAAAAACACGACTCAGCTGTATCGTTCTCTCCAACAATTATTCCTTCCTGCCCATCCACCAATGTTGTCTGCTGGCAGAATGAAAAGCCAAGCATGTCAACCAGGAAATCCCTGACTTTTTCAGGCCTGTTAACCAATACGGGTGTATATTTTACCTTCAGGTGCATTGTTAACCAAAATTACCTGCAATTAAAAGGGCAGGCATCACCCCATGCGGGGGATTTTATAAGGATTCTTCATTTTTTCTTAAAGAAATTTCATTGAAAAAGTATCCAAAAATCCCTTTTACCGGGTGGAGAAGCGATAAAGGTGATTTTCGCATATTTCAGCTTTTGCAGCATTTCTAATATTGAAGCCGTAAGGTGAAGCTTCGGCTGCTGCGACCCGGATAGCAACTTCGCTTCATCAAAAAACAGGGTTTGCTTATGAAAAACACATTGCTCATTCCTGCTGCGGGAGTTGCTTTCTTGATTGCATCTGCTATTGCATGCAAGCTATCTGTACATCGCAACCCGGAGACAGCTATGTTAAATCCCCGGAGCACAGTACGCCGCATCCAGCCGCATGGACCTGATTCTATTCCCCTGCTTCCAAAGCCTAATATGCGCCAGAGTGCCAAAAAGGTGATTTAAGCATATCCGCTGAATCTTAATGACGCGACCTTTCGCTTTGCTATTCTATCGTGAATGGCGTGGCCTTTAGTTTATACAAACAATATGATAAGAAGAACAGCACCACCATGATGGCCTCTTCGTTACCAGGCAATCAAAACAGAAAACGTAATAAAACAGATATGAAAGAAAAATTACTATACTTAATTCTCCTGGGGCTTGTAATAGTTAACTATTCCTTTGCTCAAACCAGAACAATAAGCGGAAAGGTTACCGCACAAGACGACGGGCTTCCATTGCCCGGGGCAACCGTAACAGTTAAAGGCACCAGTACCGGAGTTCAAACCGGCAGCGACGGAACTTACCGTATCTCTCTTCCAAATGGCAGCGGAACTCTGGTGTTTAATTTTATAGGCTTTGCTTCCAAAGAAGTAGCTGTCACTAACCAGGAAGTGGTTAATGTGGTGCTTAGCACAGACACCCGGGCTCTTACCGAAGTGGTAGTAACGGCACTGGGTATTACAAGACAGGAAAAAACGCTCGGTTACTCAGCTACAACCGTAAGAAGCGATGACCTTACCGCCGCCAAAAACGTTAACGTGATGAGCGGGGTCCAAGGCAAAGTTGCCGGTGTTGCCATCTCTAATGCAGGTGCAGCAGGCGGTTCAACCAAAGTGATTATCCGCGGCGTTTCTTCTTTTAACGGCGGTAATAATCCTTTGTACGTTGTGGATGGCGTTCCGATCAACAACACTGCACGCACAAACACCTATACAGGAGGGCTAGAAACCCGCCAGTTTGAACGCTCGCTGGATTTCGGAAACCAGGCAGACGATATTAACCCGGAGGATGTTGAATCTGTAACTATCCTGAAGGGTGCATCTGCAACAGCCCTATATGGCTCGAGGGCTGCGCACGGTGTGGTTATGGTGACTACTAAAAGTGGTAAGCTGAACCAAAAACTCCAGGTTGTTTATACAGGTGCTTACAACAACAGCAATGTTCTAAGGGTACCTCAAACGCAAAATATGTTTGGTCAGGGCTGGCCGTTTTTCGACAATATCGAAAATGGTTCATGGGGACCAAAACTTAGCGGAAGGGTACAAGACTGGGGGGCTCCGGTAGACGGCGTTAGCCGCCAGAAAGCCTATTCGTATGTAGAAAACAATGTCCGTGATTTTTACGATACGGGAAATGATTTTACCAACTCGATCTCTCTATCCGGGGGCGGCGCAAACAACTCGTTTGCATTCACCTACTCCAATACAGGCCAAAACGGAGTTGTGCCAACAGACGCTGATAAGTTTTCACGGAACAATTTCTCGCTCCGCGGTAATTCAAAATATGGCAAGTTTGAATCAAACTACAGCCTGAATTATGTGCGCAGAGATATGAATATGGTATTTTCCGGGCAGGGCACCAGCGATGGTGGCGCAACCTTGTACCAGGAATTACTTCAGATACCTGTGGATATTCCGCTGTCGCAGTTGAAAGATTATCGTAATGTCTATAACAATGAGGATAACTATTTTACTGCTTACGCTGAAAATCCGTACTTCATCCTGGACCAAAATGGTGCAGCTTTAAAAGACGACCGGGTATTTGGCAAGCTTGATTTTTCCTACGGTATTGCTCGCGGGCTTAAAGCAGTTGCCCGGATTGGTGGCGACTTTGCAAACGCCCGCATTGATGACCATGGTGCTGTAGTTAAATTCTCCCCGGGCTCATACTCTGCTAATGGCGGAAAAACCGGAACTACCGGCAGATACTCTGAGAGCTACAGAAAAGATAATCAAATTGATGCTAACCTGTTGTTGCAAGGCGACTACAACCTTACTTCTGATATCTCCCTCGGTGGTGTTTTAGGTTATAACTATAATCAGAGAGGTTACACTTATCTTACTTCGAGCGTTTCGAGCCTTGACGTGCCCGAATGGTATAGCTTAGCTAATACAAGCGGCAGTATAGTATCAGATTCTTATCTGAGCAAAAGGCGCCTGATGGCAGGTTACGGAAGCTTAGACTTTGGATTCAAAGATTTCTGGTTTGTGAACTTGTCATTGCGTAATGACTGGTCTTCTACTTTACCAAAGGACAACCGCAGTTATTTCTACTCAGGCATCAATACCTCATTAGTAGTGACAGACTGGTTTAAAAACCTGCAGAATGATAAACTGAGCTTCCTTAAACTTCGTGGAGCATGGGGACAAACAGGTACAGATGCTGATCCATACTTGACGCGTACCAACTTTATCACAGCAAAACCACAGTTGCCTTTTGGCGATGTTACATTCCCGATCGGAGGAATTGCCGGTGTTACTGAAAGCAATAACCAGGGAAACCAGGTGCTGAAGCCTGAGATCACCACGGAGTTTGAAGTCGGTCTAGATACCCGTTGGTTTAACAGCCGCGTGGGATTAGACCTGTCATTCTACAATCGTAAAACCAAGGATCAGATCATCAGCGCAAACTTCCCTGCAGAATCAGGTTACTCTTTCCGTACGCTAAACGTAGGAAATATACAGAACCGCGGCTTCGAAGCGCAGTTAAGCCTTGTTCCTGTTAAGACGAGAGATTTCAGATGGGAGCTTGCGACAAACTTCACTACCAACAAGAGCAAAGTGCTTTCACTTTACGGAGGTGCTCAGGAATTACTGATCACCAGTGCTTACTCGGTGGATTATGTAGCACGTGTTGGCGAGCCGTTGGGTATCTTCCGGGTGCCCGCTTTAGAAGTTGTACAAAGCGGACCATTTGCGGGAAAAACAGTTGTGGCCGCTAACGGCTTCCAGAAAATCAACAACAACGCTAAGGATGACTTGGGCACCTCAAACCCGGACTTTATAATGGGCTTCAATAACAGCCTTAGCTATAAGAACTTCTCTTTAGGTGCTGTGGTTGACTGGAGAAAAGGCGGCAAGTTCTATTCTTATACAAAACAGCTAAGCACATTCGTTGGAAACGATCCGCAAACAACTTTCAATCAACGTGAGCCGTTCCTGGTTCCGAACTCGGTTAAGGAAGTTGTTACAGGCGGCCTGACATTTTATGTAGAAAACAACATAGGCATTCCGGCTACAAGCATTTACGGCTACTGGTATGGAAATACCAACCAGTACATGTACAGAAATTATGTAATTGACCGTGATTACGTGAAACTGCGTGAATTGGTATTTACCTATTCTTTACCTAAAGCTTTGGTAACAAGAGCTAAACTTTCAAAAGTTGATTTCAGCCTTATCGGAAGAAACCTGCTGTTATTTACACCTAAATCAAACAATGTAATCGATCCTGAAGGAACCAACTATGGTAATGATATTACCTCGGAATTTGGTGAATTTGGAACAGGCCCAACCATGCGGACTTACGGTGCAAGTTTGAAAGTCACTTTCTAAAATAAATACGATGAATAAGCAAAAACTCAAATTACTTGCCGGTATCATCATGCTGTTCTCTATGACGGCATGCGAGAAGGCACTAGATATCAATGATAATCCGAACTATGTTGCCGATGCTGCGCCGAGCCTTCTGCTGCCCTCAGGCACAATGTTTTCGGCATCGCGGATTGGCGGCGAATACCAGCTCCTGGGCGGTATCTGGGCACAGCATTACGCTCAGAATAATAACTCAAGCCAATACCGGACAATAGATTCATATAATCTCACCAACTCGGCTTTTAATACTGCCTGGAGCAGTATGTGGGCAGGCGGGCTAAAGGATCTAAAGTCTGTGATGGAGAAGACCAAGGTTTCAGGGCAGTGGAGCTACTATGTTGCCGCTGAGGTTACTTCTGCTTTCGATTTTCATATTCTTAACGACCTGTACGGAGCCATTCCCATTACTGAAGGCTTAGATCTCGACAACTTTGCAAACCCAAAGTTTGTTGACAGCAAAGAGGTGAATGCAATAATCATCAATATGCTAAATGATGCTATTGCTAAGAAGGCTGATGCGACTGCTTCAGAATCTATGGGCAACTCTGATATCATCTTCAAGGGAGATATTAATAACTGGATCAAATTCGCAAAGTCGTTGAAGCTCAAAATCCTGATGAGAGACTTCGCTGCCAACCAAGCTGCGATCCAGGCCTTGCTGACGGAGAATGACCTGTTAACAGTAGACGCTAAAGTTGATATTTTCACTGATGTTGAGCACAAGTCTAATCCGCTGTATGAGCAAGATCAGCGTAAGCTCAACACAAATTCCAACCTGCGTGCTAGCAATACATTGCTGAAATACTTGCTGGCGAAAAATGATCCACGTATTTCATCATTCTTCTATCCTACAGATCAAAGTACGACCAACCCTGCTTTGCCGAAATATGTAGGTTTAGAACAAGGTGATTATACTGCGAACGGTATTTCGAATGCACAAACCTCGCGGGCTAAATTGGATGCAACAGACCCGGTTTACTTCATGTCGGCTGCTGAAGTTGCCTTCCTGAAAGCTGAAGCTTATGCACGCCTAAACAACGCTGCCCAGGCCAAAACTAATTACGATACCGGGGTTACGCTTGCGTTCCAACGCTGGGGACAAAATGCCGCTCCGTTTATCGCGGCCGGAGGTGCTTACGCCTTTGTAGCGGGAACCGTAGAGAAAATGGTTGAGCAAATTATAACTCAAAAGTGGGTTGCTTCCACCCGTACGCAGGCATGGGATGCCTTCTTTGATCAGAACCGCACCGGATACCCTGCTGTGAGCCCGGTAGCTACCACAAGCGCAACGTACGTTCCGGGACAATACACGATTTCAGTGAATACTGTGCTACCAGCCGGCGAGCTGCCAAGGAGGTTGTTGTTCCCTAAAAACTCCAGCGATTACAACACCAACACGCCGAAGGTGGTTCCGGAAAGCCAGAAAATGTGGTGGCATAAATAGTAACAATCTAATTAGAAAGAACATGAAATTAAAACATATAACAGTTGCCTTGCTTGCCCTGATAACAATGTCATTTTCGGCTTGCGAAACGATGGATGACCAAGAGGTAGAATATTCACCTGTATGGCCGATCTCGGGCGAATGGCAAACACACGTTGCCGATGAAAATGGTGCTAATGTGGTGACTACCAGCGGCTCAAACCCCACCGGGATAATAACATTACGCACCTATAACACAAGCGATAACGTGAGTGACAAAGTGTGGGTTCGCTTGGGTACGACCCAAACATATGCTATCTGGGGCAAGGCAACCTGCGATGTTAGCCAAAGAACCATTTCTGGCCAGGCTTTGCCTAATGATGCAAAAGCCAATAACACGTTTACTATCCAGGAAGCAAAGGTGTTTGAACAGGCAGTCAAAGTAGGAAGCGGGCTTATTGCTGACAGCATTTATCTAAAATACACAAGTACTGCAGCACCCGGGAAAACATATACAGTAAAAGGGCATAGACGGACCAGAACAGACGGACTTGAATAAGTGTAAATTTGGAATTTAAAAAGGTGCTGCAGCTGATGGTTGCAGCACCTTTTCTTTGTTTAAGACCGCTCTCTCAGCCACCACCCGTTTAGGGTGAATTTCGGGTATCAGAATGTTAATAGTGTTTTAGGCACATCAGAGAGGGGCTTTGGAGGTCAATTTTGATAAAAAAAGACCGAACCATGAAAGCAAAAATCCTAATACTACTGATTGCCGCCGGGCTGGGCTCAGGCAGCGCCGTAGCACAAACAAAGTCCTGCGAGCCTATTATTCAGAATTTTATCGAAAGCCACATCAATTCTGATGCAAAGGCCTTAAATAAGATACTCAGCAGCGAGGCAGTCTATAAAGTTCCTAAACAGGCTAACCTGAGGGTGCAAAGCCGAACTGATGTTATAAGCGCAATGCAGAGAGTATCGGGCACCAAGCAAAACTGCACCGGCACTTTCCAGGTACTGGGGAATACAGAAGCCTTTGTGCTGGCACGTGTAGATTTTAAATACCCGGAGTTCACCCAGCAAAACTTCCTAACCATTGAGAGAAATGATGGAAGTGACTGGAAGATCACGATGGTGTGCAAAGCGTTCATTGATGATGCCACTGCGAAGCCGGCCAATGTATCTACTGTTTATTAGTTTCTTTTCATTCTGTTAATATGAAGCTGCCTTAGAGCAGCTTTTTTTTTGTTGCCGGGCGGGGAATGGTGATTTTTTCCTATCGCTTGCGGCGACCTGGGGTTAGTTTTGCTTAACTAAGAGCTTCATACCTTTTTAGTAAAATGATTAATAATAATGTGCAAAGGCCGTCCGCGAGGGATGGCCTTTGCTGTTTTGGAGATTAGTTTTAACTGACCCCTTCAGGCTTCCAAAAGTGATCTTCGCATACTGTGCAAAATCATTTTAAAATAAATTTGTGTAACAATATAGATGAATAGAAAAATCTCTATCTTAGAAGGCTTTTTCGGAGAGAGGCTGAGATTCCGCGACATTGATAGAAAAAAGCTAAGTGAGATTTGAGGGCATTTAATTCTTTTTAAAACAGTTTTTATCAGGGCTGACAGGTTCCTCTAGGGGTGTTTTGCACAATTTTTACATTATATATTAACCATTAAATTATGAAGGGTAACTTTTACCAAAAGGGGAAGCTTAAAAGTTTTCTGCTGTCTGGTATCCTGATTTTGTCGTTCTCGGCAAGATCTGGTGCAAGTACGGTAGAAATTTCTACGGCTTTTAAAGAGCCAGACCGGCAGTCAGCGAGCAAAAGCCCTGACTTTAAACAGAAAGCACCTGCGTCGCCTAAGGCGAAAGACATTATCGTGAGCGGTAAGGTACTGGACAAGACAGAAAACGGCGGGGCAGGATTGCCGCTTCCAGGAGTAAACGTCATGGAAAAGGGGACCCAGAACGGCACATCGACAAACGCAGCCGGCGAATTCAAGTTATCCGTAAAGGATAACGCGACGCTGGTTATCTCTATGCTCGGGTTTAAAACTCAGGAGATTGCTGTAGACGGCCGCACAAGCATTACTATTATTCTTGAAGAGGATATAAGTACGTTGAAAGACGTGGTTGTAACCGGTTATCAAAACATCGCCAAAAGGCAATTTACAGGTGCTGCCACTACCATTAAGGGCTCTGATGTTAAGCAGGAAGGCACAACGGATATCAGCCGGATGCTTGAGGGAAAAGTTGCCGGTGTATCTGTACAGAACGTTTCAGGTACTTTCGGAGCTGCGCCTAAAATCCGCGTACGCGGAGCTACTTCAATCTCGGGGGAAAACAAGCCTCTTTGGGTAGTAGACGGTGTAGTGCTGGAAGATGTGGTAAACATTTCTAACGATCAGTTAGCCAGTGGTGATGCTACAACACTTATAGGTTCTGCAGTAGCAGGATTGAACGCTGAAGACATTGAAAGCTTCAATGTTTTGAAAGATGCATCAGCTACAGCTCTATACGGCGCACGTGCGATGAATGGAGTTGTGGTAATCACTACCAAAAAAGGAAGAGTTGGTAAACCGGTTGTAACATACACAGGTAACTTCGGCACATTTTTAAAGCCAACTTACAGCTCGTTCAATATCATGAATTCTGCCGACCAAATGTCGGTATACTCTGAAATTGCACGTAAGGGCGGACTCACCGCAAATATTGCAAATGGTATGAACGGCGGTGTTTACGCTAAAATGTACCAAAGCTTGAACTATAATGATGCTACTGGTCAGTTCGGCGTGATTAACACTCCCGAAGGCCGTGCTGCATTCCTGCAACGTTACGCTCAGGCGAATACGGACTGGTTTGATGTTCTTTTTAAGAACTCGTTTGTTCAGGAGCATTCAGTAAGTATCTCAAGCGGTACAGAAAAGTCGCAACATTATTTTTCTACAAGTTATTACAATGATAATGGGTGGACCATAGCAGATAATGTTAAACGTTACACCATGAATATCCGTGGCGACTATCAGTTATCTTCCAAGCTGAGTGCGAGAGCTATTGCCACGGGCTCTGTACGCCAACAGCGTGCGCCAGGTACCTTAGGGCGTACCAACAACGTGGTTGAAGGTAATTACAGCCGCGATTTCGATATTAACCCATTTAGCTATGCTCTGAATACCAGCCGCACCATGACTGCTTATGATGAGAACGGCAATCTGGAATACTTCACCAGAAACTGGACGCCGTTCAACATCATCAACGAAAGCGAGAATAACTACATTGATCTTGGTCAATTGGATATGAAGCTGCAGGGCGAGGTTGGCTATAAATTTCTGAAGGATTTTGAATTCAGAACCTTAGGATCTGTGCGTTACGTTAAAACATCACGTGAGCATAAGATCACAGAATATTCGAACATGGCTAATGCTTACCGGTACGCTCCAAACTCTACAATTGCCAACGCTAACCTGTACTTATATGACAATCCTGATGCTCCAACTATCATCGATAAGGAATCAGTATTGCCACAGGGAGGTTTTTACAATCGTAACGATGACAACCTGGTAAGCTATTACGTAAGGAACACTGTTAACTGGACAAAGAAGTTTGGCAACAAGCACGAAATTACTGCTCTGGGCGGACAGGAAATCAAGTTTGCTGACCGCGAGAATTCGTTCAGTAACGGTTACGGTTACCAGTATGATAAAGGAGGCGTTCCGTTTACGGATTACAGGATCATCAAACAGAATCTTGAAGGCAACTTTAATTACTTCGGCATGGACCAGTTGTATGACCGTTACGCATCTTTCTTTGCAAATGCCAACTACGTGTTCAATGAAAAGTATGTCTTCGATGGAACTATTCGCTATGACGGAACAAATAGGCTGGGCGAGTCAAGAGCTGCCCGCTGGTTGCCAACATGGACGTTGAGCGGAGCCTGGAATATAGACTCTGAGCCGTTCATGCAAAATATGAACGCTATTTCTTACCTGAAGCTGAGAGGATCTTACGGACTTCGTGCGAGCCTGGGTAGTGCGACTAACTCACTTGCCGTTTTCACCAACAGTTCATCCCGCCGCCCCCGCCTTACAGAGGTTGAGCCAAGGATTGTATTGTCTGAACTTGAAAATTCTGAACTTACGTGGGAAAAGCAGTATGTGACCAATGGCGGACTTGACATTGGCTTATTCCAAGACAAACTGAATATTTCCTTGGACGTATATCAGATGAACAGTTTTGACCTGATCAGTACCCTTCGTACATCAGGTATTGGGGGTCAGGATACAAAACAAGCTAACTATGCAGATATGAGGTCGCATGGGGTAGACCTAACCATTGGAAACCGGGTTTTCAAAACCAAAAACTTCGGCTGGAACTCAAGCTTTACCTTCGGATATAACAAGAATAAGATCGTAAACCTGAAAAACAATCCGCGATTGTTTGATCTGGTTATTCCGGAAGGTGGTGCCCTTGAAGGCGGAGCAGTTCGTGGTTTATACTCGATAGATTTTCAGGGGTTGAATGATTTGGGTATCCCAACGTTCATTGACGAAGCTGGAAATACAGCGAACGGAGTTTACCTGCAAAGCCGCGAGACAAAATACCTGAAATATGAGGGCTCAGTAGATCCTACCGTTACTGGAGGGTTGAGCAATTCGTTGAGGTATAAAGACTTTAGCTTCAATGTATTTTTCTCGTATCAGGCTGGAAATAAAATAAGGTTGAGCCCGGTATTCCAAACCAATTATGACGACACAGACGCTATGCCGAAAGAATTCCGCGACAGATGGACCTTGCCTGGCGATCAAAGTGTGACGACAGTTCCCTCAATTTCTGATTACTTGTTGAGAAGCAGGTTCCCTAGCGGGATATATCCATACAACGTTTACAACTACTCGTCAGACCGCGTTGCTGATGGATCATTCGTACGTATGAAGACTATATCATTAACATACAACCTTCCTGCTAAATGGATGAAATCAATAGGCGGATCAAATCTTTCAGCTTCATTGGTAGGAAACAACCTGTGGTTGGTTTACGCCGATAAGAAGTTGCATGGCCAGGACCCTGAATTCTTCAGCTCAGGTGGGGTGGCGTTGCCTGTACCTAAGCAAATTACCTTAAACCTGAGGGCAAGCTTTTAAATAGACAATCATGAAAAAATCATTTTTATATCTCATTTTGCCCGCACTGGTTCTCAGTTCGGGATGTAAAAAGTACCTGGAACACCTTCCAGACCAACGTACACAGTTGAATACGCCTGAGAAGGTTTCAGAGCTTCTTGTTACAGCCTATCCGGCAGGCCATTACTTCACATTTGCTGAAGCGATGTCTGATAATCCGGTTGATGTAAGCCCTACTGGTGTGTTAGATAACCGGAACGCGGCTCCTTATTTTTGGCAAGATGTACTGGACATCAACCAGGATTCTCCCACTTATTACTGGAACGAGTGTTACTCCGCAATTGCTGCAGCCAATCAGGCACTTGATGCTTGTAACAAAGCTTCTAATCCAGCTCAATATAGTGCTCAGAAAGGTGAAGCTTTAGTCGCCAGAGCTTATGCACACTTCATGCTTGTAACACTATTCTCAAAAGCATATGATCCTGCAACTGCTTCAACAGATCTGGGCATTCCTTATGTGCTGGAACCTGAGAATGTGGTGATCAAAAAGTATGAGCGCAAAACAGTAGCCTATGTTTATGAGCAGATTGAAAAAGACCTGAAAGAAGGTTTGCCGCTTATTGTAGACAACTATGATGTGCCGGCATATCACTTCACCCGGAAGGCAGCAAATGCTTTTGCCACACGTTTTTACCTGTTCAAAAAGGATCCGGCTAAGGTTATTGAGCATGCAAATGCAGCATTTCCGGCCAATAACTTTGCTGCAAACGTAAGGCCGTGGTTGTCATACCAAAGCTTTACCGCTGATGAATTGAGAGCTAATTTCACCAATGCTTCTAACCCGGGCAACCTGTTGCTCGCCGAAACGGTTTCATTGTGGGCTCGTAATTATTACCGTTACAGGTATGATTTAACCCAGGCAAAGTTGAATACTATCGTTGCGCCCCTTGGTCAAACGCTTACAGCGTATGCACGTTACTCCACATCCAGCACCTTCTATTTCGTGATGAAGTTTGTTGAGCATTTTGTGCGGATTAATATCAACGCAACTACAGGTACCGCTTACGCAATGGTGCCTTTATTTACAACAGAAGAAGTTTTGTTGAATCGTGCAGAAGCTTACATCATGCAGGATAAATATACTGAAGCCTTGGCTGATATGAATACCTTGATCAGCACACGTGTGGTAGGTTATAACCCGGGCACGCATAATTTCACTGATAACCGTATCCGCAACTACTATGCAGCCGTTACAACCGATCAAAAGCAGGCATATTTAAATGCGCTGCTTGACCTCAAGCGTGCTGAATTTGTTCATGAAGGCATGCGCTGGCTTGACATTTTGCGCCACAAACTGCCAGTCACCCATCGTACGTCAGATAACCAGGTGTTTGAATTGACAGCAAATGACCCGCGGAAAGTAGTCCAATTACCCGAAGCTGCTATACAAGCAGGTTTGGAGCCTAATCCTCGTTAAGAAAGAACATGAAAAAGAAATTTTTATATAGTATACTTTTCTTGTCAGCTGTATCTATGATGCAGAGCTGCAAAAAGGAAGATGATAACCTGGACCGTCAGATCGTTGGTTTGGGAGGGGACACTTACCCGAAGACGGCTTTAGACACCTGGTTGTTTGACAATTTTACCAAGCCTTACAACATAGATGTAAAATATCGTTGGGATGGCGCAGAGTTGGCAATTGACCGTACGCTTGTGCCGCCATCTGTAGACAAGGTACAGCCGATCATGGAAACTGTTAAGGCTGCCTGGATTGACGTTTACGCTGCGGAAGCCGGCGAAGTGTTCGTTAAAAAGCTTGCCCCTAAGCAATATGTTCTTGTTGGCAGCCTGCAGTATAATAGCGGCAATACCGTAACCTTAGGGGAAGCTGAAGGCGGAAATAAGGTTACGCTGTTCAACGTCAACAACTTTGACAAAACCAACAGGAATGTTGTTAAGCCGGTGCTTAAAACCATCCATCACGAGTTTGCCCACATCCTTGCTCAAAACATAACTTATCCCAAGGATTTCCCTCTGGTTACTCCGGCAGGATATACCGCAGACTGGAATAATACTACGTTAGCAAGCGCAAGGGCTGCAGGGTTTATTACCCAGTACTCACAGGCAGCACCAGGCGAAGATTTCGCGGAGATGGTTTCTGTAATGCTTACAGAGGGCAAAGCTGGTTTTGACGCTATCATCAAAAGCAACACCACTGCAACGGCAGTGACTGCGTTGCGCAAGAAGGAAGAGATCGTAGTAGGATATTTCAAGCAAGCTTGGGGTATTGACTTTTATGCTTTGCAAAACCGCACCACAGTAGCGATCAACAATTTAACTTCGCCGCTTCAGCTATCAAGCTATCTGGGTTTTGGCAAAACGTATACTGCTGTCGCGGTTAATCCGGCAACAACGTCAGGAATGTCGGCAGATTTTATTACGGCATACAACGCTGCAAAAACGAATCTGGCAAACCTTAGTGCTACGGCCAAGTACTCGTTAGATAACTTCTCTATCGTGCATACCACAGCTACCGACGCCGTGCTGCGGGTTACCTTCACAGCTACCGGCGGTACACAGGCTGGCACATCTTTCCAGGCTAATATTACCTACAAGCTGGTTACGGCTCCTGATGGCACTATTACTTTTACTGCACCTACATTAGATGCTAATGCGGGTGTCATAGCCGCTTCTATAGCTCCTCTAACTAATTATTTAACGACAGGTAGCTTCAGATACACATTTTACTACAGCCCAGACTTTAAGTATGAGTACGGTGGGTTCACTAAAGTGAGTAACCCTGGTTCATTCTTCTTCGGCACTTTAGGTTAATTAAATCATGAAAAAAATAACATACATATTTCTATTAGCAGTTAGCGTGTTTGCTTCCTGCAAGAAAGAGGATGATCCGATTCTGGATGATCCGGATACACGCCTGTCTGCTACACTTTCCGCTGACGAAGCAATACTGAGCGGAGCAGCTAACGGCTGGAGGGCTGAAATATATCCAGTTGGTGGAAAAGGGTTTTCTTATTACCTGAAATTCAACGCAGGTAAGGTTACGATGCTATCTGACTTTAACTCGACTACAGCAGTAACTCCAAAGGAAAGCACTTACAGACTGAAGGCGCTTCAATATCCAACTCTGATTTTCGACACTTATTCTTACCTACACCTTCCCGCTGATCCGGACCCCGCAATTAGCGGCGGCACCCAAGGGAAAGGCTTGACATCAGATTTCCAGTTTTATATCACTGAAATTAGTGCCGACAGGATAGTGCTACTTGGTTCGACTAACCTGAATGTGATGGTGTTGACCAAACTTACCCCTGCCCAGGAAGCAAGTTTTCTAGCCGGTGCTTACAAAGTATCGCGTGATGCGAATGCAACTTACCTCGCAGCCAATAAGTTTCCATACCTGCAGTTCGCCGACGGAGTAAAAATTGCTGTGGCGATGGATCCTGTTAAGAAAACAATTGTGTTGACCTGGGCAGATGCCAATGATATAAGTAAAACTGTGTCCTCAACTTTTGCATTCGGCTTAACCGGCTTTACGCTGAACACGCCGTTAATTTATGGGAACAACACTTTCAATGAAGTATTCTACGATCCGGCTACCAAGCAATATTACCTAATGCTTGGTACCACCCGTGTAAACTTCCAAAACTCCACTACTCCAGTCATTCCATTCAGAGTTGTGTTTGGAGCAGGAAAGGATTATTCTCAAATTAGCTACAACCCGGCTGTTAACCCGACCAATTCTGTGGTGGTGGCGACGGGACTTTCTGCAGACTGGAACTCCAAGTACGCGACTGCCAAAACGGGCCTTGCAGCTGTGGGCGGAGCCGGACGTACGCTAGATTGGGTGGCTGTGCTATTCCCAATTGATGCGCCAACGCAGATGGTTTTGCGTTTCTATTATCACAATACTGCCGGATCAAACTTCCAGGCCAACATGACGTATAGTTTCACTAAAAACGCTAATGGTGAGTATGACTTTACTTACCTGGCAAGCGATGGCAACGCAGGCGTTGTGGGCGGTGGTCTTGTTGCTATCAAAGACTACTTTGATCAAAACGTTTTCCGTGCAGACTGGGTGGCGAATCCAAGTGGCGGCGCCTCATACGGCGGACTTTATGTAGTTTCAAATCCATCTTCTTTCTACTACGGAACATTAGTGAAATAAGATTAGCGTAAGAAGGATTTGCCAAAGGCATCCATGGTGGCGAGTACATCACTGGATGCTTTTTTGTTTTTAAATAAGCCGCATGAATAAGCCGTGCTATATTCCCCTTATTTTTGTACTTTTAAGTTATCAACGTTTGATTTACGATGATCACATACTTAGCTCTTTTCGCTGTAGTTGCCGGCTTCATTTTCCTGGAATCATATCTTAGAAGCGAGCCGGAGCTATACCGAACTAAGGCTTATAAAGCCTACATTGTTATGTTAGTAGCAATATGGATAGGAACATCGGTTTTCCTTTTCAAAACCATGCCTCTGATCACCTTAGCGTTAGGCGTGGGTGCAATATTTTCGTTTTATGAGAAATATCTTCTCTCTCAGGGCAGAGGTATCCCGAGCGCATTTAAAAGGCTCAAAATTGTCGGGTATTTCGTTGCGGCAGCGGTGATCGCATTCCTTTTTTATGATGTTTTATAAAATTGATGTTAAAACAAGCATTTAGACAAAAGTTAATCAACTATGTAGATCAGTTCTTCATTGACAAAGACCAACGGAGGAGCTTCTTTTCGTTTCTGTTGGTGATGTCTGCCGTTGTTGTTGGGTTTGCGTGCTTATTAGGGATTAGAACTATTGAAGACAAGCCACACCGGGAACTTGCTTATTGTTTGCTCTATCTACTGCCAACTATTGTGCTAGGGATTGTAAATTTTCTAAAATATAAAAGAAAGATTATTCCTCTCTGGCGACTATTAATTCCGGTAGTACTTTTAGTACTGATCATTGGCAATTATGTTTTACAACTTCTGTAAGGGGAAGCTGCTGGTGTGGCGGATTGTTGATTTCTGTTGGGAAAGCCTCCGGAACAAAGCTTGAAAGCAATGGCTCCGAAGGCTAAAAACACACAGTCCTTATTCTATCCGCTGACAGAAAGCGTAGTGCCGCTGATTGCTATTGCATAAGTTTTTAAGCTGGCAGTTGCAGGTCCTGTAATAACGCTTCCGCTATTAGAGAATTCACTGCCGTGGTTTGGGCAAACAAATTTACCCTGATTTGCGCTGTAGCCTATCGAACTGCCCTCGTGAGTACAGGCAACCTGAACCGCTGTAAATGACGACACAGAGTTCCCGGCTGCAGTGCGCACTACAATTACTCCGTTGCTAACTTTAGAATCGCCCACATTTCTGAGCTCAGTGTTCAGGTCAACTGTAAAGCCAACATTGGTGGGCGGCTTAGGGGGCGTAACGGTGCCACCGCCGGTAGAAGGAGTTCCGGTATCTCCCTTTCCGCAGGCAGCTAAACAGCTTCCGGCGCAAACAGCAACAAAGCTTATGCCCAGTTGGCTTAAAAATTCATCTCTTTTCATATTAGTTTATTTAATGGTGTAGCGTAAACATTCTGGATATGGTGAAACCAAAGCGGTATTGTCCTTTTCCCCAGGAGGATGTTGAATTAGGCAGGAAGTTGTTTTCTACGATGGCTTTTGCGTTCACAAAATTCATCGTGAATACATGGCCGCCGGTTTCTATTTCAATCCCGAGGCCGAGCGGATCGTAGAAATTGGTGCTTGTACTATTGCTGCGATAATTTGAGAATGGGTGATAACAGTCCGCCACTATCCCAAAGCGTTTTGTGAACTTGTACCTCGCAGCAGCACCCAGGGCAAAAAGCGTTTTTTCATCTCCTGCAGGTACTACACTCCTGAGCAGCAACGTTGGCGATACCTGGAGCGAGAAGTTGGACGAGAACTTTCTGGCGAGGATTGCCTGACCGAGGTAGGAAAACCTATTCATATAATCGTCAAAGACATTGGTTACCACTTTGTAGGGAGTGAAGCCGGCTTTTGCCAGCAGAGCTACTGAGATCGGCGCACCGTTGTTTGTAGTTTGTTGCAACAGTGCATATTTCAACTGTAGATCTAGCAGTTGTTCATATTTGCTCCTGCCAAAGCCAATGTTTAGCTTATCGCTGAGGCCATACTCAAAGTCGATGTAGATGTCGCTGGAGTTGTCGAGCCCCCAGAGCATTTTTGAGCCGCCGTCTGTTCCGCCGATGTCGCCGAAGCGGTGGGCAACCTTGAAGTCAAGGTCGTGCTTTTTGACCATTGTGGTGGTTTGAGACAAGATCAGCCTGCTTGACTTAAAAGTGGCTGACACAGGTTCTTTTTCGTTGCCGGACATGGCTTGCATTAAAGAGTCAGATTGTGCTGTCGCAGAAAAAAAAAGGCATAGCAGTAGCAAAGAGAGTAGATATTTCTTCATGAAATCAGGGTTTTTTATATGCTGAGAAGGTGCCCGAGACCGTGACCTGAATGCTCTCGGCTATGTTTTGGAATACTAACTGCGGGATGTCAATGTTGTGGTCCTTACACAACACGTTAAACTTAGAAGTTATAGTGACGGAGTTATCTTTTATCCTGATCACTCCAGGAATAGTTCGATTCTTCTTTACGCCGTGGACGTCCAGATCGCCTGTTACCGTGACGGGATAATTGCCCTCTTTCGTGGGATCAATCGACTCCCTGATCTTGCCTTTGAATTGAGCATTCGGATACTTGTCACTTTCCAGGTAGTTTTCGTTGAAGTGCTCCTGCATCAGGCTCTTTTTGAACTGAAAAGATTTGATCGGGATATTAAACTGAACCTCGCTTTTATTCAAATCAATCACCGAAAATCCCTTTACGGAAGTTGCCTCAATATTTTCTATCGGCGCTTCTGAGTATATTACGGCTTTAACCGCTTTGCACACATATAGCGATGACGAGCTTTGTGCAAGAGGAGAAAAAATCAGCAATATGATCCCGAGCAGCTTCATTTTTTACCGGTAATGGTGGAAAGATTCATGTTCAGATTGAAAGCAACCCCTGTTGAAAGCAGCTTCACATTCCCATACCCGATTTCAGCAAGGGGCAGTTTGAAGTAAGGCTGAATACTTACAGACGTATTTGCATTTAGCTTCCGCTGATAAGCGATTGCCAGATTACCTACGCTGAAATAATGCTGATTAAGATTTCGAACCTGGTATGACCGCGGGCCTTTCGTGTATGTTCCGGCATAAGTGTAATCGTATTTCTCGGTAAGCATCAGGTATGATGACGCTCCTAATGAAAGCTCAAAATTGCTTTTAGCATTTTTTAGGAAGCTGTAGTTAATGTTTAGAGGAATATCGAGCACCCGGCAATTGGCGTTTACATATTCCGGATTTACAGGAAACTTGTAATTGGTGTAAGGCTTGTAGTTACTGAAGCTTGTGCCGTAGATCTTTTCGGCCAAAACAGCCCCTGTGGTAAGGCTCAGGCGAGGGCTTAAAGTCAGGGTTGCTAATAGGCCGCCGTTAAATCCAAGTTTATCATCTCTCAGAGAATTTACTCCGCTCAAATCCGGCGCAGCCGACATGCTTAAAATGATAGACGGTTTAAATTTGCTAACCACATTCATGCTTGTCCGTGTGGTGTCAACTTCTGAGGCTTTCTTGTTTTCTAAGCCAGTTTCCGCTTGTGCTAACGCGATGCTTTCTGCAGAAGCATCTGTCTTTGCTGTTTCACTATTTACCGTAGGCTGAATGGAGTTTTCAGAAGGCCCGGACTGATTTCCGGGTTTTACTGCAGCAGAAGCAATATGTTTTTCGCTATAAGTGCTCCCGGCTTTCATGTTGCTGCTTGCTCCTGGATTTTTAACTTCTCTTATCTCTGTTGATTGACTTGTTACAGCCAATTGTTTTGATGGAACTGCTTTAGACGTTTCAGCCGAGTTTTGCAGAGGAGCGGGTGCCACTTCGCTGTTCTCGGTTTTAATCTCGTGTTTCGGTAAGCGCTTGACAACTTTCGGCATTGTCTTTTCAGGCTGATCCATGCTCCACCAAACTGTTGCCATCAATAGTGCTGCCGCTATGCCGCTTGCACTTGCCCACCACACAAATCCTCTTTTCTTCTTATCCTGCTCAAGCTTCTGCTTCATCGCCATCCAATTTGCCTCCACAAACTGAAGGTTCGGATCGCTTAAGCTTGCGCTGAACAGTTCGTCTATTTTATCCTTATTTAAATCTTCCATGGCTTATAGGCCCCCGCTTATTGTAGCCTGTAAGGCTGTTACTGATTGAAACGGAATTATCTTTCCATTCTCTGATTCTGCCCGGCTGATAACCGGATTGCTCTTTTGCAACTCCCGCTGCAACTTCTGCCTCGCTTTGAAGAGATTCGATTTTGATGTTCCTACAGATATTCCTAGCATCTTGGCAATCTCCTCATGGCTGTACCCGTCAATGGCAAACAGGTTGAAAACTGTACGATATGACACGGGAAGCTTTTGGATCATCTTCAGCATATCCTGATAATTCATCGCCTGATAAATACTCGCTTCCTGTCCGTAATCTTCCACTACTGTTAACTCCTGGGTGTGCGAGTGCTTTAGCTCAGCCCGGTACCGGTCTATAGCGGTATTCGACATTATTTTGCCAACCCACGAGTGGAAAGGCCAGGAGTAATCATATTTGTGGATGTTCTTAAATACTTTCAAAAAGCCATCGTTCAGGATCTCGGCTGCGTCATATCTATTACTTGCATACCGCAGGCACTTTCCCATCGCGAAGCTGTAAAGGCGTTTGTATAACCTTTCCTGCCACTCAATTTCGTTGCGCAAACAGCCTTCTATAAGCGGCTTCAAGTCTTTTTCGTCGAACCTGGCTATCACCGTGTCTTGTGTGTTTGTACCTATCACGTAAGGCTGAATTAAAAGGTTGCCTCCGACAGTAAAAATTTTTAGTCATTAAATATACCTAATCCTCCCGGGTGATTTTTGGGAGAAAAAATAACTGATGTGCAACATTTCACGTGGTGCAGAGTCTTATTGAAAAAATACATACAAATGAATACCCGCTTGACCAGAACTTTTGCCCTTTTAATTTACGTAAGTACTTACATAAATCTTGCCTTTGGACAGACTGCAGAACACTTCCGCATCAGCGGAAATGTCTCCACGAAAGCCGATATTAATATTCAGGAACTTACTTTACAGTTGATCCGGTCGAAGGATTCATCGCTTGTGAAGGTTGAGTTTCCATCCGCAAGCGGCGAGTTTCAGTTTGAGAACATCCCGGCAGGGGAATACCGGCTACGTACTGCGCACGTTGCTTTGGCTCCGTACATATCAGAACTCATTAATCTTTCAAAAGACATCAGCCTCGGAAAGATCATTCTTGAGCAAAAGACAAATGCTTTGAAGGAAGTAGCCGTTTCGGCTAATCGACCTTTTATTCAACAGCAGTTTGATAAAACCGTGCTCAACGTGGAAAGCAGCATAGTGTCTGCGGGCAGCACCGCGATGGACGTTTTGGAGAAAGCGCCGGGAATCTCAGTTGACCAAAATGACAACTTAAGCATGCGGGGCAGGCAGGGAATTCTGGTGATGATCGATGGGAAGAAAGTCCCGATGAGCGGGGCGGAATTGGCTACGATGCTGCGGGGGATGTCGGCAAGTTCAATAGATAAAATTGAGCTGGTTACTAACCCTTCAGCGAAATACGAAGCAGCGGGAAACTCCGGCATTATCGATATCAAACTCAAAAAGGACAAACGGAACGGAACTAACGGGAGCATCACATCATCATTCACGCAGGGCAAATACGCCAAAACAAGCTCGGGATTTAACATCAACAGCAGAAGCAAAAAACTGAATGCGTTTGCTTCATACAACTATGGATTCAGAAAGGAGTTTAATGACCTTTCAATTTACCGGAACTTCTATAATGGCGTTAATTTTACCGGATCAGACGATCAGCAGAATTATTTTAAGCCTCAGTATAATTCTCACAACTACAGAGCCGGACTCGATTTTTACGCCTCGCCCAAAACAGTGATCGGGTTTGTAGCAAGTGGTTTTAATTTGAACATAGACAGAAGCTCGGAAAGTAAATCAACTTCTATAAACAGTTCCCATACGCCAACATCATATTCGCTTACGGACGCAGAGTCGGCAAACAACAGGTTCAATCCAAGTTTGAATGTGAACTTTAAGCAAGTTCTTGACACTTTGGGCAAAGAGATAACTGCCGATCTGGATTATGCCAGCTATAACACAAACGATGATCAGAATTATGTAACCAAGTTTTTCAATCTCAACAACAGCCAAACTGCATCACCTTACCTGCTTTATGGAACTTTGAATGGGAATCTTGATATCAAATCTGCAAAAATCGACTACACACACCCGTTTAAAGGTAAAGAGGCACGGCTTGAAGCTGGACTGAAAAGCAGCCTTGTGGAAGCGGATAATAATCTTCAATTTTTCGACAGGAGCAACGGGTCGGATGTATATGATGCCGGCAAGAGCAATCATTTTCTGTATAAAGAAAACATCAATGCGGCGTATGTTAACGTTTCTAAAAACTGGAGCAAGCTAAGTGCTCAGTTCGGACTGAGGTTAGAAAACACACAGGCGAAAGGCACACAGCTTACAAATGGCGAAAACTTTGACCGCTCTTATTCGCAACTCTTCCCAAGCGGATACATCGGCTACAAGTTCAATGCTAAACATGAGTTGGGAATATCCGTAAGCCGACGCATTAACCGCCCCACTTACAATCAGCTAAACCCGTTCAAGTACTACATCAATGCGAGTACCTACAGCACAGGAAATCCGTTCTTAAAACCGGAACTCACCTATTCTTTCGAGATAACTCATACTTACAACCAGCAGCTGAACATGAAGTACAGCTACAGCCGCACAGTAGATAACATGATTTCAGTATTATCATTAGACAATCCTTCAAGCAATCTGGTTATACAAACCGACCGGAACCTCGCCCTTCTTAATTACTACAGCTTCAGCCTGTCAACACCTGCTCAAATTACCAATTGGTTTACCAGTACCAATAATGTGACAGCTTACTACGGGCAATACTCGGGCAATCTGGTTAATACCAACCTGAGAAGCGGGCGAGCCACGGTCCAGGTAAATAGCAACAACAACCTGACGTTTAGCCCTACTTTCAGCGGCGAGATCGTAGGTACTTATCAGTCTCGTGAGATTTATGCTTTTCTGGATTTAAATCCGATCTGGTCTCTGTCTGCAGGGGTTCAAAAGCAATTATGGAACAAAAAAGCAAGTGTAAAATTGAACGTGGGGGATATGTTCTATACCAACACTGTGAAAGCCACTACACGATCTAATGGCTACGAAGAAAAGTTTTTTCAAAAACGCGACACCCGGACCGCGGCCGTGAGTTTCACTTACAAATTCGGAAAAAGCCAGGGTTCGCAAGGACCGCGGAAAACAGGCGGTGCTGAAGAGGAAAAAAGGAGAGCAAATTAATTTAGCTTTAAACGCTCGGCTTGTGCTGAGCGTTTGAAATTCATATGGGTATGGACTTTTTAGATGAATTAGGTGAACTGGCTCTGGCCACACGACTCAAACGGCTAAGCGACAGGCTAGCCAATGACGTGAGCTTGATTTATAAGGAAGCGGGACTTGAGCTTGAGCCGAAGTGGTTCCTGATTCTAATGTTGCTCAAAAAGGAGAAGCTTTTGTCTATTGGAGAGATTTCTGAGATGCTGAAGCTCAGCCATCCCGCGATTGTGCAGTTTGTAGATGAATTGCTGAAGCAAGGACTTGTGATTACATCAAAGGATAGCAAAGACGCCCGCAGGCGGATGATTTCTTTATCCCCGAAAGGGAAAGACGTTCTATTGAAAGCAGAACCAGTTCTGGAAATCGTGAAAACAGAAAACCAGAACTGGCTGAATGAGCAAAACTATAATCTGCTAAACCTCATCGTTCAACTGGAGCAATCGCTTGATGAGAAAAGCATGTACGAACGCATACAATCGAAGCTTTCTTCTTAGTATTTATCTCCGGCGTAACTTCTGGAATTTAGCAAACCCGGAGGAATATTTAGCTCTCCCGTTATCGGATCAATTAAGCCATTTTGCTCATCTTCAATATTTGTAGCCTGAGTGTACACATCACCTGCAATGGGGCGCTTGCGCAGCTCCTGTTTGTAAAGCTTGATTTGGTTAGCCCGCTCGTTATCGTTCGCCGGCCCACCATAATCCACAAAACCAAAACCGCCCCATTCGCTCACAAGCAAAGGAATCTGTCTGCGAAAGAAGAACGGATCTCCAACCACTAAAGGAAATGCCGCCACGCCTTCCAGCTTTCCTGCAACCAACCCATCGAGCATTTTGCACCAGGTTTCATTATCAGGAGTGTAGAGGTGGGCTGTGAAAATATCCGTTTTCAGCCTGCCTTGATACGATATGTGCTGCCATCCATCATTATCCACCACTAAGAATTGCGGGTGAGCTATCTGCATATAGTGATACATATCCATGATGTATTGCCGGGTTTCGGCGTTCGTGGCAATATCCTGTGCTCCCCAGTCTTCATTGTAAAGGCTCCAAATAATGATGGAAGGGTGCGTTTCAATCAAAGCAAGCATCCGCATTAGTTCCTCCCGGTGATTTGTCCGGCTCTTATGGCTGGACTGGTGCGGGCTTGGCACCTCAACCCATAGCAACATCCCGAGCCGATCGGCTAACTTATAAATACGTGGGTCAACCCCGGCAATATGTATGCGTACCAGGTTGCAGCCAAGCTTTTTCATGGCATACATGTGCTTTTTGATCTCCTGGTAAGTTGCCGCTCCCGGCTGATATAAAATGCCATCTAAATAAACAGACTTGTTATTCAGATATATGGCGTGGCCGCGAGCTTCGATCTTGCGCAAGCCGAAGTGGGTTTCTATGGTAGCCGAATAGCCGTTTGAATCTACCAGTTCAGCCACAAGGCGATAGAGGTGTGGAAACTCCGGAGACCATAGTTTCGCGTTAGGGATTTCTATTACAACGCGTTGCTGCTTTTGCCCTGCTTCAAGAAGCAAGGGGAACTCATCACTTGCTATCACTTTCCGGTCGGGATCGCTTCTGTCGGAAACTTTAAGCCTGATGATGTAGGCGCCCGGATCGTGGATGCGTGTGGTCAAATTGAACCGCACCAGGTTATCTTCAACCGTGCTTACCACGCCGACTCTTGAGCGCAGGCGGTTGCGCTCTACGGTTTCTAACCAGATGCTGCGAACAGCTCCGGTGTAGGTTTGATACCAGATCCCACCGCGTTTGTAGACGAACGACTCCTGTTTTCCGCGAGGAGTGTCGGCGTCCATGGTGGCCATGATGCGAACCGTCAGGCGATTTACCGGTTGAAGAATCCGTTCCTCAAGTTCAAAAGAAAATGATGTGTATTCGCCTACGTGGACAGCTTCGCCCTCCACTGTATTTAACTGATATCCATTTAGCCAAACCTGAGTTTCATAACCGCAAGCGCCGAATGTTAGCTGGAAAGTAGACGAAGGTGCGCCTTCAATCTGTTCCAACTGAGGCAAAGGGAACTCTCGTTCATACCAAACTATAAGTTTATCCTGCCAGCGGGTTTCGGAATTAAGCCCCTTTTCCATATGTTGCTCTACGCTGCCTGGCCACTGAGCGGTGTGCTCGTATTTATGGTGTAAATGCCAGCCTTCGCGTAGGCCTTTATCCTCAGGGTCGTGAGCAAAATGCCAATCGCCATCTAAAAGCACAAATGAGTTTGGGCGGATAACGGCTCTCGGAAGGGGATCAACGTAGCTTTCGTCGGCAACAGACTCTTCCTGGCTCTTGGCAAAGCCATAATTCGGATGGATTAATTCGCTATTCATAACAAAAAATGAGGAGAGTTTTTAACTCAAAATGCACTGAATTAACCATCATTACAAAAGAATGTTTCCTGCAAGGCGTCTTACTTCTTCTAACTGTCATATAAAAAAGGTGTTATATTTTATAATCTGGCCTACATCATCAGCTTTATCAACAACAAACTACAAAAAACGCATCTAAATCTTTTAATTGAGATATTTAATTATTTTAGACGTCGCTAAAACAACAACCTAAAACTTAAAGAATGAACAAACTTGAAACCAAAGATTACATTGTTTTTCTGATCTACTTTGTCATAGTCTCGGCTTATGGCTTGTGGATTTATAACCGCAAAAAAGTCAAGTCAGCCGAACACGGGGCATCCAAGGACTATTTTCTTGCAGAGGGTTCTCTTACGTGGTGGGCAATAGGCGCATCGTTAATCGCATCTAACATATCTGCTGAACAGTTTGTGGGCATGAGCGGATCAGGTTTCAAAATGGGCCTTGCAATCGCCACTTACGAGTGGATGGCGGCGGCAACACTCATCATAGTAGCGGTGTTTTTCATTCCGGTTTACCTCAAGAACAATATTTCCACCATGCCGCAGTTCCTCAGCCAGCGCTATAACGGCACTGTTGCTATGATCATGGCGGTGTTTTGGCTGTTGTTATATGTGGTTGTAAACTTAACATCTATTCTATACCTGGGGGCTTTAGCTGTAAACAGTATCTCCGGCATTAGCCTTAATACGTGTATGTATGCAATGGCAATTTTTGCTATCATCATCACCCTTGGCGGGATGAAAGTAATAGGCTACACAGACGTAATACAGGTGTTCTTCTTAGTGTTGGGAGGATTAGCCACAACGTACCTTGCTCTAAACCTGGTAGCTGACCATTATGGTTCTTCAGGCGTATTAAGCGGGTTCAATTTGATGACGGAACATGCCAATGATCACTTCCACATGATATTTGAACGCGACGATCCCAACTATCTCGATTTGCCGGGTTTATCACTGCTGGTAGGCGGTATGTGGATTGTTAACCTGAACTACTGGGGCTGTAACCAGTACATCACTCAGCGGGCTTTAGGTGCGGATTTGAAAACTGCACGTGCGGGTATCTTATTTGCCGCGTTTCTGAAATTGTTAATGCCTGTTATAGTAGTTATTCCGGGTATTGCCGCTTATGTTTTATATAAGGAAGGTAATTTTCAAACAGACATGCTGCAGAACGGCGAGCTAAACCCAGACCGGGCTTACCCTGTACTTCTCAACTTATTGCCAGCCGGATTAAAGGGGCTTTCTTTCGCGGCTTTGACAGCAGCAGTTGTTGCTTCATTGGCAGGTAAGGCAAACAGTATAGCCACGATATTCACGCTGGACGTTTATAAGAAAGTGTTTAATAAAGAAGCGAGTGAAGATAAGATGGTAACAGTAGGTAAAACTACAGTGGTTGTAGCTATGATATTGGCGGTTATTATTGCTCCAAATCTAGGTATCGACAAAAAAGGTGGATTCCAATACATTCAGGAGTATACCGGCTTTGTTTCGCCAGGGATATTTGCAATGTTCATTTTGGGTTTCTTCTGGAAGAAAACTACTTCCAATGCAGCCCTATTTGCAACTATCGGAGGATTTGCACTGTCACTGCTGCTAAAATTCTTACCAGGCATGATGGATCTTTCCTTCCTTGGACCGGTTGGATTTGCTGTTCCGGCAGGAGGAGGCGTTTACGAAATCCCGTTCATCGACCGGATGGGAATTGTGTTTGTGATTTGTATCATCGGGATGTGGATCATTTCCATGATAGAAAATCCTGATGGAAAGAAAGCAAACGGGCTTGAGGTTGATGCCCAAATGTTTAAAACAACGCCGGGCTTTGCTGTCGGTGCCTTGATCATAGTTGGAATATTGGCTGCTCTTTATACCATTTACTGGTAGCCAGTTATTCGATAAAAAAAACCGCCTGGTCATTCAAGATCAGGCGGTTTTTTTATGCTAAACGTTGTACTTATTTGGTTTTGAGTTTAAAAAATTGTGTAGTTGTGCAGAAGCTCACGTTTTTAATTATAAAAAACTCTTGCTTCCCCGCGGCAAAACCCCTAACTTTATGACAAGGTTAATCAGCCCTCTAAGCGCTCTATATTATCTAGATTATAATATATTTTAGAATTCTGCTTTTGCAAAGTTTAATGTACGCTTAAGGGATTATAGGTTTTTTAATTGTTAAACCCGTCGTGTGGAGCCACGACGGGTTTATTATTTTAGTGAGCATCCACCGGCATAGCCACGTTTCTTTTGAACTTCTGCAGATAAAGCAGCGGAATGCAGCAAAGCATTATCACACCTGCAATCCAGTATGCATCAGTAAACGTAAGAAGCAAAGTTTGCCTGATCACAGTCCCCTCCATTGCTTTCAGCGCCAGGTGCTGGGCATCTAAGAGTGAATATCCCTTCGAAATAAAGCCTCTTATCATCATGTTGATTTTTTCAACATACGCGGGATTATAGATATTGACATTTTCCAGCAGCACGCTTCTGTGAAAACCTTGCCTTACATGTATTAGAGTGGTTAAAGCCGCAATGCCAAACGATCCGCCCAGTTGCCTCATCATATTATTCAGCCCCGTGCCCTGCCCGAGCTCCGGGCCTTTTAAGTCCTGGATTGCAAGCGTTGTAAGCGGCACAAAGAGCAGTGCCATTCCCGCACCGCGAATGATCAAAGGCAAAAAGAAATCTGATGTTCCTGATGAAAGCGTTGATTTGCTCAACATGGTGGAGAACACGTAAAAAAGGAACATTCCCGCTGTAGCCATGAACTGCGCCGGCACACCTTTTTTCAGCATAATGCCGATAAAAGGCATCATTATAATGGTAACCAAACCTCCGGGGAAGAGTATTTCGCCGGTTTGTTGTGCCGAAAAGCCCAGAAGCGTTTGGCAAAAAACAGGAAATACAAATACGGTTCCGTACAGGCCAAATCCCAAGATAAATGAGGTGAACATCCCCACGCTAAAGCTTCTGTGCCGTAATATCTTAAAATTCACAACAGGATGATCTGTACTCATTTCACGCCAGATAAACAGCAGGACCCCGAGCACTGAAGTGACAGATAAAAACGTGATATAAGGGGTTGCAAACCAATCTTCACTCTCACCCTTTTCCAAAACAGTTTGCAAACTTCCTACCGAAACTGCCAATAGTACAATGCCCCACCAGTCAATGGGCTGCCCCTTGCCTTCTCGTGGAGTTTCTTTAATAAATAGGTAGGTGCAATATGCTGCGAGAATTCCAACCGGAATGTTCACATAAAATATCCAGGGCCAGGAGAAATGATCCGTGATGTATCCACCGATCGTTGGTCCCACCGTTGGTCCCACCACCGCACCTAATCCAAAGAGGGCTGTAGCTGTGCCCACTTCTTCCCGCGGCCAGGTTTCAAGCAAAATTGCCTGTCCGGTAGATATCAAACCACCGCCCGCAAGCCCCTGGATAATCCGGAATATGATCAGTTCATTCAAGTTCGTCGCGTTTCCGCAGAGGAAAGAAGCAATGGTGAATATGATGATTGACAATAAGAAGTAGTTCTTCCTGCCAAGCCGGCTGCCCAACCATCCCGACATGGGCAGGATTATTACGTTGGCAACGGCGTAGCCTGTGGTAATCCAGGCGACATCTTCAAGCGTAGCCCCCAAATTGCCCTGTATCTGAGGCATAGACACGTTCACGATTGTGGTGTCTATAAGCTCCAGTAGTGCTGCGGTGATTACCGTGATCGTAATCACCCACTTTTTTAAACCTTTTTCGGCCATCTTAATCGTTTGTGAGGACAGAAACTTTCACGCTCATTCCCGGGCGAAGTTTCTGCATCAATTCTTTGCTTGCTTTTAGTTTGATCTTAACCGGGATGCGCTGTACCACTTTCACATAGTTGCCAGTCGCGTTATCCGGAGGAAGAAGAGAGAATTTGGCACCTGTTGCGGGAGAGAAGTTATAGACTTCGCCTTCTATCTTCTCATCAGGAAAAGCATCCACCTTGACATCCACTTTTTCACCACTCTTCAACTTCTCAAGCTGTGTTTCTTTGAAGTTTGCGGTGATATATAAGTTGTCATTATCAACGATCGAGAACAACGTTTGTCCGGGCTGCACAAGCTGGCCTTTCTGGATATTCTTTTTAGAAACGATCCCTGTTGCCGGTGCTTTAATTGTTGCGTAAGAAAGCTGGAGGCGGGCAAAATCCACATCCGCTTTGCGTTGATCTACCCCGGTGTTGGTTACTGCTAATTGCGAGCGAGTGGTTCCTACCTGCTCTAAAGCAGCTTTATATTGATCTTGAGCGGCTTTGTACGCAGCCTCTGCTGATTCCTTTTCTGCCTGCGCCTGCTCAAACTGCTGGCGTGGGATAGAACCATCTTTTACCAGGTTTGCATAACGCTGATAGTCTTTGGTGGCTTTCCAAACCCGTACCCTAGCGGCTTCTATGTTCGCTTTTGCGGTTGTAGAACTGGCAGCAGTTGCACTAATCTGTGACTGCGAAACTCCGATATTAGCGCTCGCTCCGCGTTGTGCAGCCAAAGCTTGCTCTACTTTAATCTGGTAATCGCGGTCATCAAGTTTAACCAGCAATTGCCCCTCTTTTACTTCCTGATTTTCTTCAAAAAACAAGGAATCGACATAACCACCTACGCGGGATACAACCGGGCTGATATCTCCATCAATCTGAGCATCGTCTGTGTCAACGTGCTTGCTGTAATACATGTATTCGCGTACTCCGAAAATTCCGCCAACTACAAGGAATACGGCAATGATGATTGGGATAACTTTATTCTTTTTCTTTACTTGGGTTTCCATTTTTATTGTGCTGTTAAGATTGATCCGGTTGATTTTAAAAGTGAGTAGTATGCAAGCCCGGCATCTGCCTTGGCTATTTCTAAATTTACCTGTGTTTGGAAAAGCTGCGTTTGAGCATCAATGCGATCTGTTACTGAAGCCACATTGTTCTTGTACTTTGATTCCAGTATTTTATCGTTTTCTGCCGCCTGTGCGATAGAAGTTTGGTACACTTTGATCCGCTGTAAAGCAGTTAAATAGTTCTGGTAGTTCTGATTAACTTCTGTTTTCACAGCATCAGATGAAATGGTTCTTCCCAGTTCTGCTTCGCTGCGCTGAATGTTGGCTTCTGCAAGTTTGTTCTTGTTCATCCAAAACCGGTCGAAATTCCAGGCGATTGTTGCTCCCACGGAAATGGGGGCAATAAAGCTGTTGGCAGGCGGGATGAACTTGCCACTCGGGTTGATATAATACATGTTTGCGCCTACGCCAATGGTAGGTTTTATATCCGCTTTTATAGTGTTGATGTTATTTACTGCTAATTGTGTGCGCAGTCCGGCGCTTCTGATTTCCTGTCTGTTGCTCAGAGCCGAGTCAATGTAAGCGCTGAGAGGACCGGCATACTGAGGACTATCGGCGAATTCATTTACCTGGATTTGCGTGTTTTCAGGTAGGCCTAACAAAACATCCAGGTTGTAATTAACGATCTTACGATTATTCTCCAGGTCAATGCCGGTGAGCTCAGAATTGCTACGCTGAAGCTGGAAGCGGAGGACATCGTTTTTAGTCACTATTCCCTGATCAAAAAAGCGTTGAGCTTGTTTTAGTTGGTTGTCGATGGCTTCTAAATTCTGTTCTACAACCTTTTTAGTCTGGTTGATTTTATAGAGATTGTAATACGCGTTTACTATTGTATAGACGATCTCGTCCTTATCGCGTTCAGCGTCTAATCTTGCCGCACGTGCCAACAGATCGGTTGATTCTTTCGCGTATTTGAATTTATTTCCTGCGAAAATCATTTCCTGAACAGACAATGTTCCAATGAAAGCATCCGCCCGTTTTGGTAAATGGAGCGGTGTGCCCGGACCAATCTGTAAAGTGGTGGTTGGGATCTCGGCATGGTTGTAAGCGTAGCTGGCACTTGCCTTCGGCAGGATGTTGTCTTTTGCCTGGTTGTACCGCGATACTGCTTCGTCAACCCGAGCCTGAGACAACTTCAGCGTCGTGCTGTTTTGAATGCCCAGGTTTATTGCCTCACTTAGCGTAAGAGGTTTTACCTCCTGAGCGGAAGCCTTACTCACTGCCAAAGCCGACAAAAGCATGCCGCTCATCGCCAGGCTTCGGAATGGCTTTGAGGATAGAAAACTAAAAAATGAATATATCATGGTTTGGTTAAATGTGCTTTAAGTAAATCTGTTAAATGGGCTTTGATCCGGGGCTTGACACTCTCGTTGAGTGTTTTCTCGTCATTAATATCTTCCCCCAATAGTTTTGAAGCGAGGACAGAAGCATTAATAACGTAGTATTTAGTGCCAAAAATGGTTGCTACAGTCATTTCTGGATCCACCTTCCTGAAGGTGCCATTTTCTATTCCTTCCACGATAATGCGCTTGACTTCATTGGCATTCCGCAACAGGTTATCTGTAATGAAATCTTTTATGTCTGAGCGCTGGTGCAACGAAAGCTCCCGGTGGATGAGCTGGTGGAAAGAATTATCGCCCATAATCCTGTTGGAGTAAATGTCAATGCACTGGTAGAGCTTGTCCCAAGAGGAAATGTCCTGATCGTTTATATCAGAAAGCGTTTGCCTGAAACCGTCAAATCTGCGCTCGAGCACAGCCTGGTACAAGCCGTCTTTTGACCCGAAGTAATAGCTGATCATCGCCATGTTGACGTTTGCTTCCGAAGCTATCGACCGGGTGGAAGTGCCATCGAAGCCGTTCTGCGCAAAGAGTTTTTGCGCAGCGTCAAGAATGTGGTCTTTTTTATCTGTCTTATCTTGCATAACAATGGGCGCAAAATTAATCAATCGTTTGATTAAATAATATTGATGACAAAATATTTTTACTTCGTGACAATTTCGTGAACCAGCGGTATGCTGATTTAGAATTTGGCAATTACTAAGTACTTTCGTGGTATGCGGATTACAGTTTTTGCAACGGCCTTCATATTTTTTATCAAATTTTCTATCGCACAAACTTCGCCCCAGCTCAACTCAGCAGAGATTCAGCTCGGTTTGAAGAAATTAAATGTGCTTGGGAGCGTGTTATACATTGCAGCACATCCCGATGATGAGAATACACGGCTGCTTGCGTATCTGGCAAAGGAAAAACTGTATCGTACCGGATATTTGTCGCTGACACGCGGCGATGGCGGTCAAAACCTCATCGGCAGCGAACAAGGAGATCTACTCGGCGTGATACGCACACAGGAGCTTCTGGGAGCCCGCAAGATTGATGGCACTGAACAATTTTTTACCCGGGCAAATGACTTCGGTTTTTCCAAAACTGCTGATGAGACTTTAAAGATCTGGGATAAAGAAATGATCCTTTCGGATGTGGTTTGGGCTATCAGAAAATTCAGGCCTGATGTGATCATCACCCGTTTTCCCTCTGACTCGCGGGCCGGGCACGGGCATCACCAGTCCTCCTCAATTTTAGCCCAGGAAGCATTTTCGGCAGCAGCCGATCCCAACCGCTTTCCCGGGCAGCTTAAATATGTTTCGCCCTGGCAGGCGAAACGGATTTTGTGGAACACCTTCAACTTCGGTGGAATGAATACCACCTCAGAAGATCAGTTAAAAATTGACATCGGCGCTTACAACAGCCTGCTTGGCAAAACTTACGGCGAACTGGCTGCCGAAAGCCGTTCCAACCACAAGAGCCAGGGAATGGGCTCAACAGTTCAGCGGGGGCAATCTTTTGAATACTTCAGCTTGTGGAAGGGTGATATGCCGAAAGCGGAATTGATGGAAGGAATTACTGCGTCGTGGGAGAGAGTAAAGGGTTCTGAAAACCTGTCAGCCTTGGTGAAAAAGATCTATTCGGAATATAATCCTGAACAGCCGCAAAATTCTGTCGCGGCACTTGTTAGTCTGTTGAGCCAATTAGAATCCCTCAAGGATAATTATTGGAAAGAGCAGAAGAGCAAGGAAGTTAAAAATCTGATTGCCCAATGCGCTGGACTATGGTTTGAAAGCTATTCGCCTGATCCAACGGTCGCAATTGGAAGCCCCGTCACTATCAGGTCGCAAATTCTTCTCAATACAAGTGCCCCAATTAAACTCGTGAGTACCAGCGTTTCCGGAGAAACAGTAAAGTCGGACGCTGTCTTGGCGACTCAGAAATTACTCAACGTTCAAAATAGCGTTACTCCAAAAGCAACATCGCAACCCTATTGGCTTTCTGAAAAACATCCGACAGGAAATTATTCCGTAGCTAATCAGTTAATGATCGGCAGTCCAGAAAACCCCGAGCCGCTGAGCATACATTATGAATTTGAGGTAGCGGGGAAGCGGATTGAATATGTGCGCCCGGTGGTTTACAAATACACTGATCCAATACGCGGCGAAGTGTATCAGCCTCTGGCCATCGCCCCGCCGATTACCGCTAATCTTGAGAACAAAGTTCTGCTATTCAGCGGAGGTAATCCTAAAACGGTGTCGGTAAGATTGAAGGCGTTTAAAGATGAAGCCTCGGGAACGCTACGGTTGGATATTCCGCAAGGCTGGACTAGTGAGCCTTCGCTCGTGAACTTTGCACTGAAAAACAAGGGAGATGAGAGGTTGATAGACTTCCGCGTAAGCCCATCCGCAAAAGCCGGGTCGGGCACATTAACAGCTGTTGTTGAAACTGGGGGCAGCACCTACAGCCAGGAGTATAAAACCATCAACTACAATCACATTCCTTTGACAACATTATTCCCCGGCGCTGAAGCTAAACTTGTAAAACTTGACCTGAAAACAGCAGGGAAGAAAATCGGGTACATAGCGGGCGCAGGCGATTTGATACCCGATATGCTTAAACAAATTGGCTATGATGTTGATGTGCTTTCAGAAAAGCAGATCAGCGATGGAAACCTCTCGGCTTATGACGCGATAGTAACTGGCGTGAGAGCTTACAACATCGATCCACGGCTAAAGTTCCAGCAGCCAAATCTCCTTAAGTACGTAGAAAATGGTGGCAACCTGGTTATTCAGTACAATGTAAACCGACCGCTTCAGATAAATCAGATCGGCCCTTATCCTTTCACAATAGGGAGCACCAGGGTTACTGAAGAAGATGCAATGGCCACTATTACTGACCCGGGAAATGAAGTGCTGAACTATCCAAACAAAATTACGAGAGCAGATTTTAACGGCTGGATTCAAGAGCGGGGCATTTATTTTGCGCAAGACATTGATCCGCGTTATCAGACGCCTTTAAGTATGCACGACACAGGAGAAAAGCCCTCGAACGGCTCGTTGCTTGTTGCAAACTATGGAAAAGGCAGGTTCGTGTATACCTCCTTAGTGTTTTTTAGAGAATTACCTGCCGGAGTTCCCGGAGCGTACAGATTATTTGTAAATTTGCTCGCAAGAAAACAATAGACATGTCAAACCACACCGAAACTAACAACAGCGATTCAGTTTATTATTGGTTATCCTTTATTTGTGGCTTGTTAACTGCCTGGGTAATTAGCGGTTCAGTTGTGTGGACCATCTTAGGTGGGCTTATCGGGTTGCTTTTCGCCGCTTTCTATCTGAATGCGCTTGTAAAGAACCGTGACTAAACCTGACAAGGAACTTCCTCCCTTTTTAAAATCCTGGCAACAGTTCTACCTGTTGCTTATATTCTGGCTTGCCGTTCTGATTGCTGCATTCTACGCTTTCACAAAATATTTTGAATGAGCGTTCTTGACTGGATTGTTTTAACCTGCACTCTGCTGGCCATTGTTGTTTATGGCATTTACAAGAGCCGGGGCACGCAAAACATTCAGGGTTACTTATTAGGAAATCAATCGCTGCCCTGGTATCACGTTTTCCTTTCGGTGATGGCCACACAGGCGAGCGCTATCACCTTTCTTTCTGCCCCCGGTTTGGCGTATTCAACCGGGATGGGCTTCGTTCAATTTTATTTCGGTTTGCCCCTGGCGATGATCTTGCTCAGCATCACCTTTGTGCCTGCGTTTCACCGGCTCAAGGTTTATACAGCTTACCAGTTTCTCGAAGAACGATTTGATCTAAAAACCCGGGCACTCACCGCTTTTTTGTTCCTCATCCAGCGTGGCCTCTCTACCGGGATAACGATCTACGCTCCTTCTATCATCCTCTCAATAATCCTCAACATTGATACCACATACACCACCATTTTCATAGGCGGATTGGTAATTATTTATACTGTTTACGGGGGCACCAAAGCAGTGTCGTACACGCAGCTTCTGCAAATGAGCATCATTTTCTCAGGGCTTTTTGTAGCGGGATGCATGGTTGTGCATTTGCTTCCAAAAGACGTGAGTTTTAGTAATGCACTGCACATCGCGGGTAACATGGGACGCACAAAAGCCATCGATTTCTCATTCGACTGGCACAATCAATATTCCGTATGGAGTGGGTTGATTGGAGGATTTTTCTTGCAGCTGTCGTATTTCGGCACTGATCAGAGCCAGGTGGGACGGTACCTAACGGGCGCATCCGTGGGCGAAAGCCGCTTAGGGCTGCTGGCAAATGGGCTTGTTAAGATACCGATGCAGTTCCTGATCCTGCTGATTGGTGTTTTAGTTTTTTCCTTCTACCAGTACAAGCAGCCGCCATTGTTTTTCAATAGCTATGAACTTAACAAGCTCGAAAAGAGCCCTTATCGGAACGAATTAGAGCAAATCAAGATTGACTATAAAAAGGCTTTTGATGAGAAGCAAATGTATGTTCAGCAATTGAATGAGCAGTTAAACGACGATAATGCACAGCAATTAAGCGGCACGAGGGAGTTGCTACAAGCTGCTGATGGAAAGGTAAAGGCTATACGCACCCGTGTTGTCGATCTGATGCTCATCAACGACCCGCATGCCGACACAAACGACAACAACTATATTTTCCTCAGTTTTGTAACGAAGTATCTGCCGCAGGGCTTAGTAGGTTTGCTGATTGCGATCATCTTTTTAGCTTCGATGGGCTCCACAGCAAGCGGACTAAATTCTCTTGCATCTACAACTGTGGTAGATATTTATAAGCGCCTGGTGAGCAAAGGTGGCAGTGATCAGCAATATTTATCCGCGTCGAGATGGTTTACGGTTGGTTGGGGCGTGTTTTGTATTGGGATGGCTTTATATGCCAGCAAACTCGGCAACCTGATAGAAGCTGTAAACATTCTGGGTTCATTGTTTTACGGTACTATTTTAGGCGTGTTTATCGTTGCATTTTATCTCAGGATGGTACAGGGGCGGGCAGTGTTTTGGGCTGCCGTGATTACCGAGCTTGTAGTTATGGCGATTTGGATATTTACGAACATCGCTTTTCTATGGCTGAACGTGGTGGGATGCTTGTTAGTTGCAATAATATCATATTTGATACAACTGCTCGCGGAAAAAAGCCGCTGATGAAACAACTAAATACTTATTTTTAGAAATTATTTTATTCAAGAATATGAAAAAGATCATCTTAACGCTTGTATGCGCAATTTGCTTTTTAGGCGCAGAAGCTCAGTACAAATTTCCGGCTTTAGACGCAAGCCCGGCAGATTTTGTCATTTATCCGCTCAAGGCAGCAAACACAGGTGCTCCGGCAAAAATCAAGGTTTCCTACTCTCGCCCTGCAAAGAAGGGAAGAGAGATTTTTGGTACGCTTGAGGCATTTGGAAAAGTATGGCGTGCAGGTGCAAATGAATCAACCCAGATACAGTTTTATGTTCCGGTTACAGTTGGGGGCAAAAGCATCGCGGCAGGAACTTACAGCTTGTTCGCAATTCCTGATAAAGATAAATGGACCATCATCTTAAACTCTGCTACAAACAGATGGGGAGCATACAGCTATGACCAGACAAAAGATATTGCCCGCGTTGATGTGCCGGTAAAAACATTGCCTGATGTAGTTGAGAACTTTTCAATCACCTTTACAGATAAGCCGGGCGGTGCAAACCTGGTTATGGGCTGGGATAAAACGGCTGTTGAGCTGCCTATCACTTTCCAATAGGTATAAAACAAAACATCCCGGACACAATGCCGGGATGTTTCAACCTAAACCTTATCACAATTAAACCAATTACTTGGTTCATTTATTAAACGCTTTGGTTCTTAAATAGTTTTAAGGGAATTTGATTTTTTTTAAGGGCTACAAATATCGCTCAGACAAAATCTTTTTATGATGATTTAAATGCCCTGCACAAATAAAAAGCAGGGCTTTTGTGCTTATGGGATGTCCGCTTGCCACGCCAATTCTCGATAGCTCTTCCTCACCAAAGCACCTGAAAAGCGCAAGGCTGGCTTCCCGAACCAACTTGAACTCTTTCGCCAGGCTCTCCAGGCTTCTGTCACCGAAATTCGCGTTAGCAACAAAATTATTTTCTTCAAACCCCGGGAGTGATGTTTTGTCATTCCGCCCAACCCGCAAAGCCCGGTAAGCCATGATACGCTCAGTATCTATCATGTGGCCGATCAGCTCTTTCACGGTCCACTTTCCATCCGCGTATGCAAAATCCCCTTTTTCATGAGGGATAGAATTTACAAAAGCTGGAAAGCTTTCTAACTGCTCTTCAAGAGCTCCAATTACATCGTCTTGAACTGTGTCAATGTACTTTTGGAAGAATATTCCAAACTCAGTGTGCGGTAGTGGCCGGTTCATATGATAAGCTGCTTTTTAATACTATCCTGATTGTTGTTGCCCTGCCGGGGTCAGAATCTTTCACATAGATTTGCCCGTTGTGGTAATTTTCTATTATCCGTTTGGTGAGCGATAGGCCTAAGCCCCAGCCTCGTTTTCGGGTTGTATAGCCTGGCTGGAAAATTGTTTCCCACTTCAGGCGGGGAATGCCCTTTCCGGTATCGCAAACATCAATGATGACCTGCTCTTTTGCCAGGTTTTCTGTTACCGTAACCTCAATTTTCCCGGCACCCTCAATGGCGTTCACGGAGTTTTTAAAAAGGTTTTCAAGCACCCAATCAAACAAGGGTATGTTCATTAAAGCCTCTGCCTGATCATCGCCCGCGATTAAAATTTGGATCTTATCGCTCGTCCTCACGCCGAAATAATCCACGTACTCTTTAACGGTTTCGTAAACATTATGGCTTTGCAGGATAGGTTTGGAGCCGATCTTGGAGAAGCGGTCGGCAACCATTTCCAAACGCTTCACATCGTTTTCCATTTCGATCATCAGCGGATCTCCCTCTGCATTGAACTTAGATTTAAGCAGTTCTATCCAGGCCATGAGCGATGAAATGGGCGTCCCTAACTGGTGGGCGGTTTCCTTCGCCATACCCACCCAGACCTGGTTCTGTTCCGATCGCCGCGAGGAACTAAAAACCATGTAGGCTATGAGCAGGAAAATTGCAATTACGGTAAGCTGTATGTAGGGAAAAACCTGTAGCTGCGTGAGCAGGGGCGAATCGCGGTAATATACTTTCCAATAGTCTTTACTTGATATTTTCAGGATGATAGGGCTGTGCTGCTGCTTCATTTCAGCAAGCTGATTGTGAAAATACTTCGGATCATAAATCTGTTCTGCATGACTGTCCAGATCATCTGCAGGTACTTTCACATAAGTTTTAGTACTGTCAAGTCCGCGGTAATAGATAATGTTTTCATTAGAGTCTGTCACTATCGCCGGTAGCGAAAGGCTATCGCGGATGGAGTAGATCAGCGTGACGAATTCGTCGTTGGCATCGTACATAGATGCTATTTCCTTCTGGGCGGTGGCCCAAATCTCCGCCCGTGTCCGCTCAGCGACAGAAATATTTTTGACCAGGTAGTTGGTGTACCATAACGATGCCCCGGCAATAATCACCGCAAAGGCAAGAAGCAAAAATTTCCATCTCCGTTTCTGGTCGTAGGGATTCATGTTGGTGAGCAAATTACAAATTAGAAACGATTGCAACGTCGGCGCCGCTGTTTTCTGTATGCGGAACTAAGCAGCAAGTCGAAAATCCTATCTTTGCGGCTTATTCTACAATATGCCTTCTAGAAAAGTAAGAGTACGATTTGCGCCCAGCCCAACCGGTGGCTTGCACCTTGGCGGGATGAGAACAGTGTTATTCAACTACTTGTTTGCACGCCAAAACGGCGGCGACTTTATCCTGCGGATTGAAGACACCGATCAGGCCCGTTTTGTGGAGGGCGCAGAACAATACATCATAGATTGCCTTAACTGGTGCGGGCTGAATCCTGACGAAGGCCCTCACGTGGGCGGTCCCTTCGCTCCGTATCGCCAAAGTGAACGGAAAGAAAACTATCGAAAATACGCGGAGCAATTAGTTAAACAAGGCAACGCATATTATGCTTTTGATACCACAGAAGAGCTCGAGAACAAACGCAAGGAAATTCCTAACTTCCAGTACGGGCATGCACATCGCATGGAAATGCGCAACTCTCTTTCACTTTCGGATGATGAGGTTCAAAGCTTGTTGAGCCAGAACGTGCCGCATGTAATCCGAATAAAAGTGCCAGAGGATGAGACTATCGCATTTACGGATATGATCCGCGGTGCTGTTAGTTTTGACACAAACCTGGTTGATGACAAGGTTTTGCTCAAAGCCGATGGAATGCCAACCTATCATCTGGCTGTAGTTGTAGACGATTATCTGATGCAAATTTCGCATGCTTTTAGAGGCGAAGAATGGCTGCCATCGGCTCCGGTGCATTTGCTTCTGTGGGAATATTTAGGCTGGAAAGCCGTTATGCCGGAATGGGTGCATTTGCCCCTGATCCTCAAGCCTGATGGAAATGGAAAGCTCAGCAAGCGGGATGGCGACCGGCTCGGTTTCCCGGTTTTTGCGATGGACTGGAAAGACCCAAAATCCGGAGAAATTACCAAAGGATTCAAAGAACTCGGCTTCCTGCCAGAAGCATTTGTAAATATGCTGGCTTTGCTGGGGTGGAACGACGGAACCGAGCAGGAGATATTTACAATCGCAGAGCTTATCGAAAAATTCTCAATAGAACGCGTTAGCAAAGCCGGGGCGAAATTCGATTTTGAGAAAGCGAAGTGGTTTAACCAGGAGTGGATCAAACGAAAGCCTGTCTCCGAGCTCGAACCGTTTGTAGCAGATATTTTGAAGCAAAAAGGTGTGGAAGTAGAAAGTAGTTTTTTGCAAAAGGCCATAGCGCTTGTGAAGGAGCGGCTGGTTTATGTTAATGACTTCTGGCAACAGGCTTCATTCTTTTTTGTTAGTCCTGAACAATATGATCTTGGTTCTGTGAAGCCGAAATGGAACGATCAAAAAACGGAGTTTTTCCATCTAATGGGCGAAGTTTTCAAAAGCACAGCTAGCTGGGAAGCAATAGATATTGAACTCTTATTTAAATCGCAGGCCGAAACGAGCGGCCTTAAGGTAGGCGAATTAATGCTTCCTTTCCGCATCATGCTTGTGGGTGGAAAATTCGGTCCGCATGTTTTTGATATTGCTCATTTACTAGGCCGGCAAGAAACCGTTTCCCGCATTGAACGCGGCCTGAATGCCATAGCTGAGTAGCAACAAACATTTTCCGGCGCAGCCCTGTTATCCAACCACACTTAAATTAAACTTTATGCGCTGGTTAGGAAGAAGCGGAAGCGGAAATATCGAAGATCGCCGTAGCGGCGGTGGCGGCTTGGCACTTGGCGGAGGCGCCGGGATAGTAGTGGTTATCCTCGGGCTTATTTTCGGCAAGGATTTTAGCGGGATGGTTAGCCAGGTGATGCCCGGACAGGAGCAGGGGCAAGCCACAAGCGGAACTCCTTCTGATGAGCAGGGCAAGTTTGTTGATGTTGTCTTAGGCGATACAGATGCTGTATGGGATAAAATATTCCAGGAAGAAGTTGGCCAGCAATATGAACATCCAACCCTAGTGCTTTTCAGGGACGGAGTGCAATCTGCCTGCGGGAACGCCAGTTCGGCTGTTGGCCCTTTCTACTGCCCCGCCGATCACAAAGTGTATATTGACCTTTCTTTTTACGACGAACTAAAGCAGCGTTTTGGCGCTCCGGGCGACTTTGCTCAGGCATATGTAATTGCCCATGAAGTTGGCCACCATGTTCAGAATCTTCTTGGCACCTCACAAAAAATGGATGAAGCCCGCGGACGCTTAAGCGAATCAGAAATGAATAAGCTTTCCGTGCGGCTGGAACTTCAGGCTGATTTCTATGCCGGCGTTTGGGCGCACTATGAAAAACAGCGTACAGACGCAAATAACCAGAGCCTCATTGAAGAAGGTGATATCGAAGAAGCCCTCACCGCTGCCAACGCCATAGGCGATGACCGCTTGCAACGCCAGTCGCAAGGCCAGGTTGTGCCAGATGCCTTTACGCACGGAACTTCAGAACAGCGGATGCGGTGGTTCAAAAAGGGTTTCGAAACCGGAGATATCAGGCAGGGCGATACATTCAACGCCGCTTCTTTGTAATTACATCTGATAGAACGTGCCCTAATTGCCTTGTATCAACTAACTTCGTCACATGGATAATGAAGAAGTTTATTTCCGCGAGAAGCAAAGCTTCAATCAGTGGTGGCTATATGCAATTGTGCTTGGTGTTGACCTGTTGATATTTAACCGGCTTTACCATCAATATCGGCTAGAAGAAAACTTGCCCACCAGCCCGGAACTTTACATCTCAGCTGCAATTGTCCTGCTGGTTACCTGGCTGATATTTTCCTCAAAACTTGAAACCATCATCAAAGCCGATGGCATTTATGCCAAATTTTTTCCCTTTCATTGGTCGTGGCGGCATTACAAGTGGCCGGATATATCTAAGTGCTATGTTCGCAAGTACAGCCCGATAGCCGAGTACGGCGGCTGGGGTTTGCGGTTGGGCATGTTAGGGAAAGGAAGGGCTTTCAATGTGTCGGGAGATAAAGGGCTTCAGTTGGAGCTCTCAAATGGCAAACGCCTGCTTATCGGCACACAAATGCCCGATGAGCTAACCAGTGCTCTGGCTAAATCAGGGCGCCTTGCCGATTAGTTTGTTTTTATGAGCGCAAATCTTGATTAATCACGGATCCGCGATAATAGCTTCGCGATTGCAAATCGCGAAGAGGGGATTTGTTTAGCGGAGTTAAGTTGAACAACGACCGGAACTTCAGACTTGACTTTGCATTGAACGATCGGAAGACAGTTATTTATCGTCCAGATGTGGCAGATGCAGAGGTTTCATCGGGAGCTAAAAACATTTCCTATCGTCCGTCTATTGATTACGTGCTTAACCAGCGCTTCAACATCCGCTTGTTTTACGATGGGAACATCATCAAGCCGTACACATCCCAAACCTTCGACACAGCGTTTAGCAACTTCGGTACAAGCTTGAGATTTACACTGCAATTTGCTACCTTCGGTTATGGACAGAGAAGTGTACTTCCGGGAAAAGCAGCGGTTTAATAGTTGGGGCATTCTTTTAACGTTAGTAGCCGCCAGTCTGCTTCTATTCATTGGCTTGTATAGGCAATTAGTTTTAGGAAAACCTTTCGGTCACCTCGGCAATCATCCGGCAAGTAGCGCACAAACAATCATTGCAATTTTCGTTGTACTATCTATAACGGCTTTTTTGCTGTCTTCTAAACTTGATACAGTCATTAGGGGCGATGGTGTCTATGTGAAATTTTTTCCTTTCCATTGGTCATATAGATGTTATGCATGGGAGGATATATCAAAATGCTATGTGCGGCAGTACAGTCCGATGGCTGAATACGGTGGCTGGGGCTTGCGGCTTGGATTTCGAAGAGGAAGAGCTTTTAATATGTCGGGTAACACTGGTCTCCAGCTAGAATTTTCGAATGGCGCACGCCTTCTCATCGGCACTCAAATGCCCGATGAGCTAACACGTGCTCTGAGCCAAACCGGGCATCTTACGGATTAGTTGTTGCTTGTTCTTTCATCTGCGTGAGCTTTCGCCGTTTTCTTTTGTAAATGAACCTCGCCATCAAAACGATATAAGTGACTGTAAAGCTCATAGCTAAAAACACCTGTCCCAAGCCCATGTTGCCGGTGTGAGCAGGATCATCGGGTGGCGCAATGTTGTAAATTACCAAATACGCCAGCACAAAGAATATCACTCCAGTCAGGATCGATATAGCCAACGCAATCAGGATATCTGTTAATTTATTCACTACTTGTTAATACTACAGCGGAAGCTAAAGTAACCATATTCTTCCTACCTTTGCCCCATGACTAAAGAACAATTAGCAGATTTAAGGGACAGATCAGCAGCCCTGAGGAGGCATCTTTGACATCGAAACCAAACTCGATGAATTACACCAGGAAGAAGAGCTAACACTCACGCCCACTTTCTGGGATGATCCAAAAGCAGCCGAGAAAGTGCTGCATTCTATAAAAGCAAAAAAAGTCTGGACAGAAGGCATTAAAGAAGTCGACTCGGCGGTTGAAGACACTGCCGTTATGTTTGAATTTTTTCAAGGCGGCGACGCTACAGAAGCTGAACTCGACGAACAATATAAAGTTGCTCTTACTACACTTGAAGAGCTTGAGTTTAAGAACATGCTCAGTTCTGAAGAGGATCAGCTAAATGCCGTTTTGCAAATTACTGCCGGTGCCGGAGGTACAGAAAGCTGCGATTGGGCTTCGATGCTCATGCGCATGTACATTATGTGGGGCGAGAAGAACGGCTATAAAGTAACAGAACAAGATTCGCAGGAAGGCGAGGTAGCCGGGATAAAATCCGTCACGCTGCAGATTGATGGTGAATTTGCTTACGGCTATTTGAAAGGCGAGAACGGCGTTCACCGGCTGGTGCGCATTTCGCCATTTGACGCCAATGCAAAACGCCACACCTCGTTTGCGTCTGTTTACGTCTACCCGTTAATTGATGATACAATTGAAATCGAGGTAAATCCAGCGGATATAGAATTCGAAACTTTCCGCTCGGGCGGCGCCGGTGGCCAGAACGTGAACAAGGTAGAAACGGCTGTGCGGCTGTACCACAAGCCTTCGGGAATTATTATCAAGAACCAGGAATCGCGTTCGCAATTACAGAATAAAGAAAATGCCATCCGACTGCTCAAATCTCAGCTTTACGAAAACGAGATGCGGAAGCGCCAGGAGGCAACAGCGCTAATCGAGGGAAGCAAGAAAAAGATCGAGTGGGGCTCGCAGATCAGGAGTTACGTGCTTGACGACAGGCGTGTAAAAGACCACCGCACAAACTACACGTCTTCCAATCCGCAGGCGGTTTTAGACGGCGATTTGAACGAATTTTTGAAAGCTTATTTAATGGAGTTTTAAAAATAACTTAACTTTGTTTATATGATGGATGAAGTTAAGTTGTATGATACTGAACCTGTTGAGGTTTCTTCATTCTCGGATATTGACCTTTCGGGAACCTACAGCTATGCCCATTATCTGAAATGGTTATTTGATGACCGGGTCGAGCTGATCAAAGGAAAGGTTTTCAAAATGGGCGCTCCTCAGCGCCTGCATCAGGAAGTTTCCAGAGAGATATCAGGAACTTTATACAATTTCCTTAAAGGCAAGCCTTGCAAAGTTTACACTGCACCATTTGATGTTCGGTTTCCAAAAGGCAGCAAAGCTGATAAAGACATTTATACCGTCCTGCAGCCAGATGTATGTGTGATATGCGATCCCTCGAAATTAGATTATCGGGGATGTATAGGTGCCCCGGACATCGTGGTAGAAATATTATCTCCCGGAAATAGCAAAACTGAACTGCTACATAAGTACAACGTATATGAAGAATTTGGAGTAAAGGAATATTGGGTGGTGAGCGTTGCGGATAAATCGTTCTTGAAATACACACTTGACGATAACGGCAAGTTTCAGCCTTCTAAGCTGTTCACTTTAAGTGAAGTGGTAAACTCTTCAGTGCTGCCTGGTTTCGCATTAAATCTTGACGAGGTTTTTGCATTCTAACTGGAAAAATCTGTTTCGGGAGGGAAAATCCGTAGTAGCTCTGTTAACTCGCTGACCTTTTCCTCCAACCCAAGCTTCTCATAAGAACTAATCAGGTTCCTAATAATACGTTTGACAATATCCACATTGTTGCAGGGTTCATAAAACTGCTTGTCGGGAGTAAGGTTTAGCTGCTTTAGGAAGGAATCTACATCGCGTCGGCCAAAGATGAAGCCACGATTAAAAGCATTGATGTAGAAGAGAATGCCGCTTTCAAAATCATCCTGCTGGCTTTCGTCAACGTAGGCGAGAATGAAGTGCTGTGGGAGGTTCACGCCGTAAATCGGGATATCGAGCTTTTGGGCAATCACCGAATAAATTGTCGCCAGCAGAATCTGGTTCCCTTTCTTCGATTCCAGCACCTGGCTGATGTAAGAGTTCTGTGGATCCTGGTGATTGGTGGTGTTGCCGGAGAATCCGCTTACGGTATAAAACACGTGGTTGATCAGCTTAACTTTCTCAACGGCGCTCATATCGTACAGCAACTGCAGCCAGATTTCGCGTTTTATGCTTTCAATCTGGTTGATGATTTTTTGCTCATCCAGATCAGGGTACTGGTATTTGTTGATCGTGATAACGCCTTGAAGCAAGTCAAACCCGCCGCCTAAATGCCAAAGCTCCAGCTCGTGCTTCACGTTTTGAAACTGGATCTTGTGGACGAGGTTTTCAATACGTTCCTGCAAAATGGCATCGAACGACTGCTCCCAAGCTGATTCCAGAAAATAAATTACCTCGTTTCCATACGAAAGCAGCTTATTCTCCACGTGCTCAGATATCTCCTGGTCGGGATCATCCAGCAACTTGATCAATGATTCTATTTCTTTGTCGTTCAGCATTCCGTTACAGACCAATCTATATAAAAACTTCTTTTCAGAAAAATCGTTTGCCTAATTTCGCCCTCAATGATCAATTTACAGCTGTTAACAAGCTATTTAACACATCAATTCACGGCGAAAACCAGGCACGGCGTGCATTCTCCGTTTGTTTACAATCTGGTTGATAAAGTATTCTACGATTTTTCTCCGCGACCAGATTACAAGCCGATTGAAGAACTAAGAGCTAAGCTCTTGGCCGACGGCCGAACCATTACTGTAACCGATCTCGGCGCAGGTTCTCATGTCAACAACAATAAGCAAAAACAGGTAAAGGAGATCGCTAAAAATGCGCTTAAACCTAAGAAACTGGCGCAGCTCATTTATCGGATTGTAAACGAGCTTAAGCCAAAAAATATTATAGAGCTGGGCACTTGCCTCGGGCTTACAACGGCTTATCTCACTAAAGCCTCGCCAAAGGCAAAAGTTGTTACCATTGAAGGATGCCCGCAAACTGCCTCGATAGCAGATGAGAATTTGAATAGTTTACATCTGGAGAACGTCAACATACTTACGGGCAATTTTGATACAGTTTTTCCAGAGGTTTTGAAGCATGAAGAATCGCTGGACTTTGTGTTTGTGGATGGAAACCATCGCAAGCACGCCACTCTTGATTATTTTAACTGGTGTCTCCCAAAAATCCACGAAGGCAGTCTGATGATTTTTGACGATATTTATTGGAGCAAAGGGATGAAAGAGGCTTGGGAAGAAATTAAGGCGAACCCACAGGTTACGCTCACAATCGATTTGTTCTGGATCGGGTTGGTGTTTTTCAGGAAAGGGCAGGTGAAAGAGCATTTCAAAATCAAAATATAATTGCGTTATATTCTCATAACCATCGGTCTTTTTATTCTGTTGTGCGGTTCGGTTGGTTTTACCGGACCTGCCAGAGAAGACAAATTAGAAGGCAGAACGGTTGAATACTTTAAACTTAATTCTGCTGCTTTTGCTACCGCGATAGGCGACTTAAAAACCGCTATCGCTGATCTCAAAGCCGACAGCACCAGCATTAAGGCTGCAAGGCACAAGCTGGCAGATGCCCGGCTTGCGTACAAAAAGCTCCAGTTTTTCTTTGAATACTTTTTTCCGCCACAAGCGATATTTTACAATGCTCCTGCGAAGGTTGAGGTTGAAGATCCATTTATTGAGCTCGATGATCCTCGTGGGCTACAAGTAATTGAATCATTGTTGTTTGATGATCCTCTGGCGTATAAAGCCGAACTGGGGGAGCAAATTGAGCTGTTGGATCATACAGCGAAAGACTTGCCTGCGCTCATTTACAACTTTAAAGCTACTGATAAACAGATACTGGAAAGCCTAAGGCTGGAGTTGGTGAGAGTAATAGCCCTGACAATTACCGGCTACGATGCGCCCATGCTCAAAACCGGGATTAAGGAGGCATTTAATTCGACGACTGCAATTAAATACATAATTGAGCCTTACTTAAAGTTGGACTATAAAGGTTCGGATAGTTTAGCGGTCTTTTTGAACCGCTCTCTCTTATTGCTCGAGAGAAATCAGGATTTCGACAGCTTTGACCGAATGGCATTTCTGACATCAGCAGCCCTTCCGCTTCAGCAGGAGCTCGGCAGGTTTATAAAAGCTAATCAGCTTGAGCTCAATACATCGGATGTACTAAATTACGATGCAGCTAACATTTTCTCCGCAAATGCCTTGAGGGTACCGGCACTTGCAAAAAGCACAGGCACTAATTCTGGCTTAGCCGAACTTGGGCAAGAGCTTTTTTTTGAGAAAGCCCTTTCGGGCGATGGGAAGAAGAGTTGTGCCAGTTGCCATCAGCCGGAAAAGTATTTCACGGATGCACTACCAAAAAGCGTTGCAGCTGATGGCCACAGCAGCCTGAACCGAAATGCTCCTTCAGTTTTGTATTCTGCGCTGCAAAAGAAGCAGTTTTGGGATGGGCGTGCAGAAAGCCTCGAGGAGCAGGTCGAAGCGGTGCTCTTTAACACAAACGAGATGAATTCTTCGCGGCAGCTCTTGTCGGGTTTGAAGAAGAACGTTGCGCTAGCAAAACAGTTCCAGCAAGTATTCCCCGATTCGGCTACGATCAATCACACGCTGATCGGGAAAGCCATTGCTACTTATCTTCAAACGCTGCAACCTTTTAGCTCAGCATTTGACCGCTACATCGCGGGAGATAAAACCGCCATGACTTCCGAGCAAATTCGCGGTTTCAACCTGTTTATGGGAAAAGCGCAATGCGGCACCTGCCATTTTGCGCCGGTTTTTAATGGCTTGATCCCACCCTTGTACCAGCGTTCGGAGTTTGAAGTGCTTGGTACAACGGCATCAGATGATCTTGAGCATCCAGAGTTAGACAAGGATTTGGGCCGATTTGAGGTGCTCCAAGCTGAACCGTATAAACGAGCTTTCAAAACCCCCACTGTGAGGAATGCAGCTAAAACTGCACCTTACATGCACAACGGCGGGTTCAAAGATCTCAGCTCTGTTCTCAACTTCTACAATCTTGGCGGAGGTGCCGGGCTGGGAGTTAATGTAACAAATCAGACACTTTCTGCCGTTCCCCTGCACTTGTCTGGCGATGAAATGAAAGATATTATTAGTTTTATCGACGCTCTTACGGACGAAATTCCGATTAGTAAATTACCTAACTAAATGAACTTGAAATTTTACTTTAAAAGTGCTGCACTGGCAACGTTTGCATGTGTTTACCTGATAGGCTGTTCTGTAACTAAGCCTGCTTTAGATCCATCAGCAGGAGTCCTAATCCGCGGCCCGTATTTACAGGCAGCCACTGATAATAGCATCGTAATCAGGTGGCGTACAGAAAAGCCAACTATTGGGATGGTGTGGCTTGGCTCGTCAACAGATAATGTCAGTAAAAAAGGCTCGGAAGATGCGCCCACTACCGAGCACATCGTTAAGGTAGATGGGTTAAAGCCGGAGACCAAATACTTCTATTCAATCGGTGATAAGCAGGCAGCCTTACAGGGAAATGCCGAGAATTACTTTTATACACTGCCTGAACCAGGCAAGGCAGGAGTTTATCGGGTGGGAATTTTTGGCGATTGCGGGACCAACACCGTTAAGCAGACCGACGCCCGTGATCAGTTGATCAAATACTTGGGAAGCAACTATATGACTGCCTGGATTTTGTTGGGCGATAATGCCTACAACACCGGCACTGATGCGCAATACCAAACTAACTTCTTCAATATCTACAAAGACAACCTGCTGAAGAAATATCCGCTCTTCCCAGCACCGGGAAATCACGATTACGCCAATTTGCGGGGGAAAGCAAACGATCCTCTAAATAGTTCAGGAAGCGCTGACTATTATAAGAACTTCACAATGCCGATCAACGGTGAGTCTGGGGGAGTGCCATCAAAAGACAAGGCGTTCTATTCATTTGACATCGGCAATGCTCATTTCCTTTCACTCGATTCTTATGGGGATAGGGAAGGTTTGATTTACGATACCTTGAGTGCGGAGGTAAAATGGGTGAAAGAAGATTTAGCTGCTAACAAAAACAAACAATGGGTTATCGCCTACTGGCACCACCCACCTTACACCATGGGCACACACGACTCCGACAAAGAGCAGGATCTCGTGAAAATCCGTGAAAACTTCATCAAAATTCTTGAACGGAATGGTGTCGACCTGATTATTTGCGGGCACAGCCATACCTACGAACGTTCCAAATTAATGACCGGCTACTTCGGTCGTGAAAACGATTTTAGCCCTAAGTTCAATCTCAGCAACTCGACAGGAACATACACCGGAGCAGACAATTCCTGCCCGTACGTCAAATCATCAGTTGTGAATCAGGGAACCGTTTACGTGGTTACCGGCTCCGCGGGTAAGATTGGCGGCGCCCAGCCAACCTGGCCACACAACGCCATGACCTTCTCGAACAATACCATTACGGGAGCCAGTATGCTTGAGATCCAAGGCAACAGGATTGACCTAAAGTGGCTTTCCGCTGATGGCAAGATTGGCGACCAATTCACCATGATGAAAGATGTAAATCAAACCACTAACCTGGCGGTCAAAAAGGGCAAACAGCTAACGCTCACAGCATCGTATGTGGGCAACTACAACTGGGCTGGAAGTTCAGAAACAGCTAAAACCATCACAGTAAAGCCAACCGAAACAACCACTTATACAGTTCGAGACCAGTTTAACTGTATTCAGGATACCTTCAACGTAACTGTAGAAGATTAGAAAAGTCTTGGGAGAAGCATCAGAATGCTTCTCCCAAGCTTACATAAAAACCTTTTTGGCGTTCTTCGTTTGTACGTTTTTCGCCAAAGCCATAATCAAGGCGGATGCTCAGCCCCCGTTCTACATCAAAAAAGTAGCGCATCCCGGCACCGTATGAGGGCTTGAAGCGGCTTACGCTTAAGTTGTTGTTCTGATAAACGCTGCCCGCTCCGGCAAATCCCACAAAACCCAATCTCGGGATAAAACGATAGCGAATTTCAGCCTGGGCGGCGAGCAGGTTCTCATCGCGGTAGCGCCCGGTGTAATAGCCACGCATCATCTGGTCGTTGCCAAGCTGTGGCAAAAGGTAAAAGGGCGACTGATCTCCTTGCAAACTCTGGTGGATAATGTTGAGTCCCAAAGTTGTTTTTTGGCTCAGGCTTTTAAACGTTCTGAAATCTGCCTTGAGCACCCCGCCCGTGTAATTATCTCTCCCAAAAAAATCGGGAGCAAACGAGTAGCTCACTTTCAGGTAAGAGCCTTTGGTGGTGTAGGTATTTGTGTTTCGGCTATCCAGAATTTGTGAGATGCCCAGAAATACAACCTTACCCCCACTTTGACCAAGCAATGTATAGTTGCTGTAAACTCCGCCGGCTTCTTTATCGCTGAAACGATAGTTCTCAAATGCAGCGTTCAGGCCGAAATAATATCCCCGTTTGATCAGCTTTTCCACTTCTCCGCTTAAGCGATATAGTTTCTGCACAATTACGTCTTTGTCGGCGTTGAGCGTTCTGTCGCCAGTTCCATAAAAGTTGAAGGGGAAGTTTTTATAGCGAATCTCACCCAAATAATGATACCTATTTTTCGGAGCCCATACATCGGCCTGAAGTTTGAAATTCGACTGTTTCTTTGTTGTAATTGAAGCAACCCCGCTCAGGGAAGAATTTCTTGTTAGCGTGTCTTTTCTGTCGGTATAAAATGAATACAGAGCTACCAGCCCGAATTCAAATCCGGTTTCCTGGGCATAGCCGATGACTGGCAGTGGGAGGAAGCTACTGGAACGGGTTGTATCCTTTACATCCGACAGGAGTTTGCCGCCGAATTTCTTTTGCGCCAGAACCGGATGGAAGAAAAACAAGACAGAGCAAATAGTAAGTGCAAAATATCTCCTCATAAAGGCCGAATATATAGTTTGTAACTGATGTACCGATAATTGTGGGAAGCAATCAAACCTGGTTTTGTTTTTTGCCCCAACCAAGCGCCACGAAATACCTATTTTTGCGCTCTAAATTTTCAAGACATGACGAACAAAGGCCCAATATCTCAATTCATAGAAAGAAATTACCTGCACTTTAATGCTGCAGCATTGGTAGATGCCGCTAAGGGTTACGAAACCCATCTTGAAGAAGGCGGAAAAATGATGATCACCTTAGCCGGTGCCATGAGCACAGCCGAGCTAGGTATTTCACTTGCAGAAATGATCCGGCAGGACAAGGTTGCAATAATTTCCTGTACCGGAGCCAACCTGGAGGAAGACATCATGAACCTGGTGGCTCACACACATTATAAACGGGTACCAAACTATCGCGACCTGAGCCCAAAGGAAGAATGGGATCTGTTAGAGCAGGGCTATAACCGTGTTACGGATACCTGTATCCCCGAGGAGGAAGCCTTCAGGAGGATTCAGCGCCATATTCACAAAATCTGGAAAGATGCTGAAGACAAAGGCGAACGCTATTTCCCACATGAATATATGTACGAGCTTTTGCTTAGCGAAGTAATGAAAGGCGATTATGAGATTCCGGTTGAGAATAGCTGGATGATTGCTGCTGCCGAGAAAAACCTGCCGATCATTGTTCCGGGATGGGAGGATAGCACAATGGGAAATATCTTCGCCTCTTACGTGATTAAAGGGGAATTGCAGGCCTCCACTATGAAGAGCGGGATTGAATATATGGGTTATCTGGCGGATTGGTATCAAAAGAACTGCAGTGGAAAAGGAATTGGGTTTTTCCAGATCGGTGGGGGTATTGCTGGCGATTTCCCGATCTGTGTAGTACCAATGCTTTACCAGGATTTGGAGATGCACGAGATTCCTTTCTGGAGCTACTTCTGCCAGATTTCAGATTCAACTACTTCTTATGGTTCTTATTCAGGAGCTGTTCCAAACGAGAAAATTACCTGGGGCAAGCTGGATATTCAAACGCCAAAATTCATTGTGGAATCTGATGCGACCATCGTGGCACCGCTCATCTTTGCCTGGGTGCTCGGTCAATAAAAATTATATATTAAGAAGCAAATCTGCTTTCGAAGGCAAGATTTTGCCGAGCTTGTAAACACCTTTAAAATGTGCTTAATAGGCGATTTTGGCAACTATTTAGAAAGGTTATAAATTAGTATTAACGGTCATGTAAGTGTCATCCATACCTTAATAAGTTATACTTTTGTCGTCTGAAAAGGTGGGCATAAATTCTTGCCGCTAATTCTGATTTTTAATTCAAAATCTAGCATAAATACTCAATATGAGAAACATCTCATTGTTTTTTAGAAGTGTTGTAAAATCGTTAACCCTATTATTTTTCCTGGCAATAACAGCAAATTCTGTATCCGCCCAAAGCGCAGCAGAAGGCGTTACCCTCTTCAAGCAGAAATGTACCGCATGCCATGCGCTTAACGCAAAGGTTGTTGGCCCTGCGCTAAAGGGTGTAACAGATCGCCGCAGCGAAGAGTGGCTGATAAAATGGATTCGTAACTCTCAGGCAATGATTGCCTCCGGCGATCCTGAAGCAGTTAAGATTTTTAACGAATATAAGCCTGCAGTAATGACTCCGTTCCCGGAGCTTACTGAAGAAAATGTAAAAAGCATTTTAGCTTACATCAAAGAAGGCGATAAGCCTGCGCCAGCTGCTCCCGGCGATGTTGCTGCTCAGGGCGCAGGAGCTTCATCTAACGGCATCAGCGATTTTGCTCTTTGGGGACTTGTTGCTGTAATTGTAATTGCTTTCTTAATCATCGTAGTTCTTAACCGCGTTGTTAAAACGCTGGAGCGTATGATGCTGAAAAAGCAGGGCGTCTTGGTTGAGGAAGTTGAGCTTGTAGAAAAAGACAGGTTAGCTGGTCTTAAAAAACTCGCTAAGAACAAGAAATTTATATTTTTCGTGATTATTCTGGTGGTCATCTTCATGAGCACAGCAAGCTGGATGGGCATGTGGAATACAGGCGTTCATACAGGTTACCAGCCGGTACAGCCAATCAAATTCTCTCACCAGCTACACGCCGGCATCAACAAAATAGATTGTCAATACTGCCATACGGGAGCATATAAATCTAAGAACGCTTCAATCCCGTCGCTTAACGTTTGTATGAACTGCCACAATTATGTAACCGCTGCTGAAAAGAACGGCGGGCAGCTATCGCCTGAGATTGCGAAAATATACCGTGCGCTCGATTACAATCCAGATACTAAGCAGTACGGAAACAATCAGAAGCCAATTGAGTGGGTTCGCATCCATAACCTTCCGGATTTTGCATACTTCAACCACTCGCAGCATGTAAACGTGGCCGGCGTGAAATGCCAGAAGTGCCACGGGCCAATCCAGACCATGGAAGAAGTTTACCAGGCGTCTCCACTAACAATGAAATGGTGTATCAACTGCCATAAGGAAACCGAAGTGAACCACAAAGGCAACGCTTATTACAATAAGCTGATTGCTGCACATGATCAGTTGAAAAAAGGAGAGAAAGTAACTCCTGCAGTTTTAGGCGGCCTCGAGTGCGGAAAGTGCCACTATTAATCATATAATAATTTAAAACTTACGTAAAGTTTATATAGCTTAAATGGAAAGCAATAAAAAATACTGGAAAGGTTTAGAAGAGCTTCATAAAGAACCCGCTTTTGTTGAAAATAGCAAAAACGAATTCGCAGAGCCACTTCCTCTCGAGGAAGTGCTTAACGAAGCCGGGCTCAGCACTGTAGCACCACGCCGCGATTTTCTGAAAGCATTAGGATTTGGCCTTGGCGCTGTAACCTTAGCCGCTTGCCAGAGTTCTCCTGTACAAACATCAATCCCATACCTGGTAAAACCCGAAGAAGTTGTTCCAGGCATACCCAACTATTACACTTCCACCTACAATGGGCACGGCGTGCTGGTAAAAACCCGCGAAGGCCGTCCGATTAAAATTGAAGGAAACCCTAATTGTATTATAAGCCAGGGAAGAGTAGATGCCCAAACTCAGGCTTCTGTTCTTGACCTGTACGATGTTTCCCGCCTTCATGATCCAGTTCTTAATGGACAGAAAGCTTCATGGCAGGCAGTTGACCAGTTTGTGAAATCAGCGTTAAGCAACGCTCAGGCTGGCGGTAAAAACATTCGTATTGTTGCCAAAACTATAAACAGCCCATCAACCAAGGCTGTAATTGCAGATTTTACTGCTAAATTCCCTAATACTAAGTTGGTTCAGGTAGATCCTGTATCGTATACCGGCATCATCCAGGCTAACCAAAACAGCTTTGGAAAAGCAGCACTGCCACATTACCGCTTTGATCTTGCTGATGTAATTGTAAGCTTCGGCGCTGATTTCCTTGGAACATGGATTTCGCCGGTTGAGTTTACCCGTCAGTATGTTTCGAACAGAAGCTGGGATGCGTTAAAAACTAAAAAGATGTCACGCCACATTCAGTTTGAATCTGGCATGACGCTTACAGGCACAAATGCCGATGCTCGCATTGCAATAAAGCCATCTGAAGAAGGCATTGCACTATTAAATCTTTATACAGCTTTAGGTGGTGCAGTTAGCGGAGGAAAGACTCTTGCAAATAATGCTAAAGCCGATAAGGCAATCATGCTTGCTGCGAGGGAACTCGCTGCTGCTAAAGGACGTGCACTTGTTGTTTCTGGTTCTAACGATGTATCTGTTCAGATCCTGGTAAACTCTATCAATTCTTTGCTGGGCAGCTACGGAACAACTATCGACCTTGATAATGCTTCTTACCAGTATGCAGGTAACGATGCCGAATTTGTTGAGCTTATCAATGAAATGAAGCGTGGTATGGTGGATGCGGTGTTCTTCATCAACAGCAATCCGGCTTATGATTTCGTGAACCCGAAGGAATTTACCGATGCATTAGCCAAAGTGAAGCTCCGCGTTTCTTTCGCCGACCGCAAAAACGAGACTGCTGCACATTGCAACGTCATTGCACCTGCTAACCATTATCTGGAAGCATGGGGCGATTCAAATCCGTTAGAAGGATATTACACGCTGGTACAGCCAACTATCAATCCGGTTTACAATACCCGTACAATTGAAGAAGGATTCCTGATCTGGTCTGATAACGCTGTTAAAGATTACTATCAGTATGTGCGCAACAATTGGGAAAAGACAGTACTTGCTCAAACAGGCAAAGACTGGAAAGGCTTGTTGCAAACAGGTTCAGTTTCCACCGGAGCCAAGTCTGGCGGTGCATATGCCTTTAACCGTGAGTTGGGCAGTGTTGCACAAACAATAGTTAACAAAAGCAATGCTTTGGCAAAAGGCGGCGATAATGTCGTTGAGCTCTCATTATATCAGAGTGTTGCTTTACGCGATGGTCACAATGCCAACAATCCATGGCTTCAGGAGTTGCCTGATCCGGTTTCGAAAGTAACCTGGGATAATTTTGTTGCCATTAATCCAATCCACGCAGAAAAACTTGGCATTGTCGAGTTCGATCTTGTAACGCTTAAAAAAGGCAACTTGTCTATCACGCTACCGGTCTTGTATCAGCCCGGACAAGCAATGGGCACTGTGTCTGTAGCGCTTGGCTATGGCCGCACTGCAGCTGGAAAAGCCGGAAATGAAGTGGGCCAGAATGCTTATCCATTTATAGATTTTGTAAACGGAACTTTCCAGGGAGTTGCGGCCGTTACGCTTGAAAAAGCGGGAGGTGCACGGGAACTTGCACAGACGCAAACCCACCACTCGTTCGAAGGCCGCAACGTTGTCCGCGAAACAACTCTGAAAGATTACCTGAAAGATCATTACGCAGGTTCCGGTAAAAAGGCTGATCACAAGAAATATGACTTGTGGTATGATCACGAAAATCCGGGACACAACTGGGTAATGGCGATAGACCTGAATGCATGTACCGGTTGCGGTGCTTGTGTTGTGGCTTGTAACGCCGAAAATAACATTCCGGTAGTTGGTCGCGATGAAGTGCGCCGCCGCCGTGAAATGCACTGGATACGGATCGATCGTTATTACACTTTCAACGAAGACGGTAAAACCGTTACTGAAGAACGTGAAATAGATGATCTGAAGAATATGGAAAATGTGTCGGTGGTACATCAGCCGATGCTTTGCCAGCACTGCGAGCACGCACCGTGCGAAACTGTTTGCCCGGTATTAGCAACTGTACACTCTACAGAAGGCTTAAACCACATGGCTTACAACCGTTGCGTTGGTACACGTTATTGCGCAAATAACTGTCCGTACAAAGTACGCCGCTTCAACTGGTTTAACTACTGGAATGACTCACGCTTCGATAATTATATGAACAATGAGTTTACTCAGTTGGTGTTGAACCCTGATGTAACTACCCGCTTCCGTGGAGTTATGGAAAAATGCTCTATGTGTATTCAGCGTATTCAAAGTGGGAAGCTTCAGGCCAAATTAGAGCGCCGTCCTGTTAGGGATGGAGAAATCCAAACTGCATGTCAACAAACTTGCCCAGGAAACGCCATCATCTTCGGAGATGTGAATGATCCGAAATCGGCAGTGGCCAAGGCTTTGTTAAGCGAGCGCACGTATTATGTGCTTGAAGAGATTGGCACACAGCCAGGTATCGGTTACCAGGTTAAAGTTAGGAACACAGAAGCAGCAACAGCAGAGGCTTAATAAATTTTATTAGAGATTAGATAGATATATGTCAGCTCATCACGAATCGATTTTAAGAGAACCCTTAATTACGGGAGACAACATAACGTATGCGAAAATAACGAACGATGTGTTAGACCCGGTTGAGAACAAGCCCAACAAAGCCTGGTGGATTGGATTCACCATAGCGGCGATCGGAGCTTTAATTTGGGTTGTTGCAGTAAGCTACACATTTTGGACCGGTATCGGTGCCTGGGGCTTGAATAAGACAGTAGGTTGGGCATGGGATATCACCGGCTTCGTTTGGTGGGTAGGTATTGGTCACGCCGGAACGCTTATTTCTGCTATTCTTTTACTGTTCCGCCAAAACTGGAGGAATTCCATCAACAGATCGGCGGAAGCGATGACCATATTCGCGGTTATTTGCGCTGCTACTTACGTTGTATCGCACATGGGCCGCCCATGGTTAGCATATTTCTGTTTACCGCTTCCAAACCAGTTTGGTTCTTTGTGGGTAAACTTTAACTCGCCTTTGATCTGGGACGTATTTGCAATCTCGACATACTTCTCTGTATCGTTGGTTTTCTGGTACACAGGTTTGCTACCTGATATTGCCAGCATCCGCGACAGGGCAACAGGTTTACGTCGCCGTATTTACTCAATATTATCATTTGGCTGGAACGGTTCGGTAAAAACCTGGCAACGTTTTGAGTCAGTATCTCTAATTCTGGCAGGTGTTTCAACGCCGCTTGTACTTTCGGTACACACCATTGTATCCATGGACTTTGCAACTTCGCTGGAGCCGGGCTGGCACACCACCATCTTCCCGCCATACTTCGTTGCCGGAGCTATTTTCTCAGGATTTGCGATGGTTCAAACGCTCTTGCTTGTGGTAAGGAAAGTAATGGGCTTTGAGAACTACATTACCATGTTCCACATCGAGTCTATGAACAAGATTATACTGGTAACAGGTTCAATCGTGGGCGTAGCTTATTTAACAGAGTTTTTCATCGCCTGGTATTCAGGCAGTGAATATGAGCAATACACCTTCCTGAACAGGTTCATCGGCCCGTATTGGTGGGCTGGATGTATGATGTACGGTTGTAACGTATTGATGACCCAGTTAATGTGGTTCAAAAAAATACGCACCAGCATTCCGGCATCATGGGCATTGTCAATCGTGGTTAACATCGGTATGTGGTTTGAGCGTTTTGTAATTATCGTAATATCTCTGCACCGCGATTATATACCATCAAGCTGGGCAATGTTCTATCCAACTGTTGTAGATGCAGCTGTATTTATTGGGTCTATTGGGGTGTTCTTCACCTTGTTCCTTCTCTTCTTACGTGTTCTGCCTGCAATTGCAATGGCTGAAGTAAAACTGTTGCTAAAAGGCGCAAGCCACCAGGCTAAGAAGAAATTGATAGCTGAGAATAAGGTTGACCCAGAACAAGTGCAATACTACAAGCAGTCTTTGGTAAAATTCGATAGCGTGCCGGAGGCGGAAACCGTTTAAAAGAATATCATGAGCAACATCAAATATATATTAGGCAGCTTTGACGATCCGGATGACATGATGCACGGAATCGATAAGCTTAAGGAAAACGATATCAGTATCTATGATGTGTTTACACCAATGCCGATACACGGTATTGAAGAGAAGCTAGGATACAAGCGTTCACGCTTGCCGATAGTTGCATTCCTCTTCGGCATCACTGGTACTTTCACCGCATTTACAATGATTTTTTATATGCTGGTTTATGACTGGCCAATGAACATCGGCGGCAAGCCGGCATTCGCTGCACCAGATTTTATTCCAATCATGTTTGAGCTTACAGTATTGTTCTGCTCATACGGTATGGCCTTTACTTTCTTTTTCAGAAACCACCTTTTTCCCGGACGTGCTCCGCGGGTGATGGATTTAAGAGCAACGGATGATCGCTTTGTAATCGCGATAGATGCCCACACAAATCCGTATCCTGAAAAAATCAACGACCTTTTAAAAGAAGCCGGTGCTATTGAAGTTAAGCACAATGAAAGAAAATATATTAGTTATGAATAAACTCAGAATAGTTGGTGCTACTTTCTTTGTTACTGCGGCAATTGCTGTAATATCTTCTTGTTCTGATAAACGCAGCACCGGATTAGAATATGCGCCGAATATGTATAAGGCTCTCGCGTTTAATCCGGATCAGCCTAATAAGAATTTCAGGAACGGCCAAACTGCTCAGGTTCCTCCTCCTCACACTATGCCTGTAGGCTTCGACGAGGTTGAGGAAGCTTATCCGAACACGCCTGAAGGCTACCAGGCGGCAAGTGCTAATCTGGTAAATCCTTTCCCGGCTACTACGGCAAACCTTGAGGATGGCAAAATATTGTATTTGCGCATGTGCTCACACTGCCACGGCTTAACCGGTCAAGGCGATGGCTCTATCGTACAATTGGGCAAGTTTCCTGGTCCGCCATCTTACTCAAAGGGTAATTCATCTCGTGGCGGTACTATGAAAGATCTTACAGACGGAAAGATTTTTCACACCATTACATATGGTGTAAACCTGATGGGCCCGCACCGTTATCAGTTAACTCCTGATGAGCGCTGGAAAATAGTTCTATATGTACATGAATTACAAAAACTACAGTAAAAAATTGCTATAAAACCAAATGGGAACTCATAGTCATCAAACACATAATTTTTCTGCTCAATTTGATTTTTCGGGTAAACCGAAGACCTGGAGCCTCATTGCCATGGTTATTGGCGTGATTGCAGTTCTTTACGGTTTCTTGCTGGATCCGTCTGAATTCCACGGTGAGCGCACGTTCGCAAACCTGCTATTAATGGGCTATTATTTCACTTGCGTATGTGCAGCAGGGGCTTTTTTCCTTGCTATACAGTATGTGGCACAGGCAGGGTGGTCGGCAGGCCTATTGAGAATACCTCAGGCTTTTTCTAAGGTGCTGCCTATTGCGTCAGTAATTCTGGTTTTGATTTGTGCAGCAGGCTTATTTTTCCACCACAATGTTATTGAAGACGGCAAGCAGGTGGAAGTGCCGTTCTTGTATAAACACTGGGCTACTCACGGGTTAGCTGATCCGCAGTCTGAGCATTACGATCCTATTATTGCTGCCAAATCTGCTTTTCTGAACATTCCATTCTTCTTAGGACGACTGGTTATATTCTTAGCGATTTATAGCATTTTAGCTGCGATGTTAGTGAAGTTCTCAGAGAACGAAGATTTGAACGGCGGACTGAGCAACTATAAAAAGAGTTTCACATATTCTACAATATTCCTGGTGCTATTTGGATTTACTACGCCAGTATGGGCTTTCGATGTGGTTATGTCGCTCGAGGCTCACTGGTTCTCAACCATGTTCGGCTGGTACAACTTTGCAGCCATGTGGGTTTCGGGATTGTGCGCAATGACCGTAATTATTATTCTGATGAAGAGGGCTGGATATCTCACCTGGATTAACCAAAACCACCTTCATGATCTTGGTAAGCTTATTTTTGCATTCTCCATTTTTTGGACTTACGTATGGTTTGCACAGTTCTTATTGATCTGGTACGCTAACATGTCTGAAGAGACGGTTTATTTCTACAAGCGCTGGGAGCCTGAGTTTAAGCCTTGGTTCTGGCTTAATATCGTGATCAACTTTGTTGCGCCGGTTTTGCTGCTAATGTCACGCGATTCAAAAAGGAAAGAAAGCAGTTTGCTATTTGTAGCTATCCTGCTGCTTCTAGGCCACTGGCTTGATTACTATATAATGATAATGCCGGGCACAGTGGGAGCTGAAGGAAGAGGTTTTGGCATTACTGAAATCGGTATAGCAATTGGATTTGTTGGGCTATTTACCTTCCTTGTTCTTAATGCATTGAGCAAGACGTCACTTGTACCGAAGAACCATCCGTTCCTTGATGAGAGCCTGCATCATCAGATTTAATTGCAGTTTAAATTAAAGATTACTCAACGATTCGATAAAGAAATGGGTTTAAAAAAGTTATTTAAGATCAAGCCGATATTTACACTGCTGTTGATATGTGCGTTAGGCGGAAGTTATCCTGCATTCTCGCAAGCCAGCGATTCTACAAGGACTAACAGCATTACTGGTGCAGTTAAAGATTCAGCTACAGCCGCACCGGTTACCCCGGCAAAGCCTCTGATCAGCACAGATGTAGATACTACGCAGTTATCCTGGACAGGCGGAGGCATAGAAGTTCCAAAGCCTGCAGCTGAAACGTCAGCAGAATATAAATCAGCTGGATACTACGTGTTGTTATTCCTTTTGTTCTGCGTCTTCCTCGCGATAATTGGAAGAGTGCTGAGGGTTTATGAATTGACTAACGGCATACAAGGCAAAGCAAGTAAGATAAATTGGAATAAAATTCAAAGCATCCTTTTCGGGATTGCGCTTATCGCAGGATTGTATGGCGTTTACTGGTCGTATACCGTTCAGGGTGCAATGAGCGTAACAGAGAGCGCTTCGGTGCACGGTAAGAGATTGGACTTCATGTTTAATGTTACTCTGATCATCACCACCATAGTATTCATCCTTACACACATTGCGTTATTCGGGTTTGCATTCAGGTATCCGGGTTCAGATAAACGTAAGGCATACTTCTATCCGCATAACAATGCTCTTGAGCGTGTCTGGACTATTGTTCCGGCTATCGTGCTGACTGTGCTTGTGTTATTAGGATTTTTTACCTGGAGGAGCATCACGAATGTGCCTGAGGAAGAGCAGAGGGGAGCGATCTCTATGGAAGTAACCGGCGAGCAGTTTAAATGGAACATACGTTACGCCGGCGACGACAACCAGCTGGGCGTTAAAAATTACAAGCTTATCAATGCAAATAACAACCTTGGCATTGACTTTAAAGATCGTAAGAGCTGGGATGACAAGTTGGGCGGAGAGATTATGCTTCCGGTCAATCGGCCGGTGCGGGTTACAATCGGATCAAAGGACATTATCCATAGCTTCCTGATCCCTGACTTTAAAGTTCAGATCAACGCTGTTCCGGGTATGGCAACTTACTTCCAGTTTACACCTACCATGACTACTGCGCAAATGCGTGAGAAACGTCAGGATCCAGCCTACGACTACGTGTTGCTCTGTAACAAAATTTGCGGCGAAGGGCACTATAACATGCAGGCAAAAGTTACTGTTGTAACTGAAGAAGAATACAAAGCCTGGCTTGCTAAACAGCCTTTGTTTTACAACGACGAAGTGAAACAACAACTTCGCATGGCGGAACAAAAAGCCGCGAAAGATAATACGATTGCATTAAATAAATAATCAGATAGAGAGCGACTATGTCAAGCACAGCGATGCATACTTTGGAACATGACGGACACCTAGATCATGGCCACCATAAAGAAACATTCCTGACCAAATATATTTTTAGCCAGGATCATAAAATGATTGCCAAGCAATTCCTGATAACAGGGATTATCATGGCAGTTATCGGAATGTTTTTGTCTATCCTGTTCCGTATACAATTAGGATGGCCGGAAAAATCATTCCCTTTATTAGAAACCTTTTTAGGCAAATGGGCTGAGGGCGGCCGTATAAAGCCTGATTTTTACCTTGCTTTGGTTACTATTCACGGTACCATCATGGTATTCTTCGTGTTAACAACCGGCCTTAGCGGAACCTTTAGCAACTTGCTTATCCCACTTCAGGTAGGAGCAAGAGATATGGCATCGCCGTTCCTGAACATGCTGTCATACTGGCTATTCTTTATTTCAAGTGTTATAATGATTGGTGCTTTCTTTGTTGAGAGCGGACCGGCCAGTTCAGGCTGGACAATCTATCCACCATTATCAGCTCTTCCAAAGGCAATCGCCGGATCCGGGACGGGTATGACCATGTGGCTTATCAGTATGGTGCTGTTCATCGCATCTTCGTTGATGGGCTCTCTGAACTACATTAGTACTGTATTGAATATGCGTACCAAAGGGATGGATATGTGGCGGATGCCGCTTACCGTTTGGGCATTTTTCCTGACTGCTGTCTTAGGCGTTTTATCATTCCCTGTATTGGTTGCAGGTGTTGTACTATTGATTTTTGACCGTAGCTTCGGCACCAGCTTTTATCTTTCAGACATCGTGCTGAAAGGCGAGATATTGCCCAACGAAGGCGGTAGCCCGATCTTGTTCCAGCACTTGTTCTGGTTCCTGGGTCACCCTGAGGTGTATATCATCATTATGCCGGCGTTCGGTATAACATCCGAGGTTATTTCTACCAACGCACGTAAGCCGATCTTTGGCTACCACGCCATGGTTTATTCACTGATCGGGATTGCAGTTTTATCATTCCTGGTTTGGGGCCACCACATGTTCGTGACTGGTATGAACCCATTCCTCGGTGGCGTATTCATGATTACTACCTTGATCATCGCTGTGCCGTCTGCTGTTAAGACGTTTAATTATCTGGCTACGCTTTGGCGAGGCAATATCCGCTTCAGCCCTGCCATGTTGTTCGGCATCGGATTGGTATCATTCTTTATCTCTGGCGGTTTGACCGGCATTTTCCTTGGTAATGCGTCCTTAGACATACCTCTTCACGATACTTATTTCGTTGTTGCCCACTTCCACCTGGTGATGGGCTCTGCCGCTATTTTCGGGATGCTTTGCGGAGTATATCATTGGTTCCCTAAAATGTTTGGGCGTTTGATGGACGAGAAGTTGGGATATCTGCACTTCTGGGTAACATTTATAGGCGCATACTTCGTGTTCTTCCCGATGCATTTTATGGGAATAGATGGAGTTCCACGCCGTTACTACGCGTTCACTGAGTTTGCCTTCATGAAAGAATGGCTTACCGTAAATAAATTTATTTCATGGTCGGCTATTGTTGCGGCCCTCGGTCAGATAGCGTTCTTATACAATTTCTTCCATTCGATTTTTTACGGAAAGAAAGCCAGCCAGAATCCATGGCAATCAAATACTTTAGAGTGGACTGCTCCTGTAGAACATCTGCATGGCAACTGGCCAGGTGAAATACCAACCGTTTATCGTTGGCCATATGACTACAGCAAGCCTGGCCATCACGAGGACTTCATCCCACAAACTACTCCGTTCTCTCAGACAATGAGCTCGAACATGCCGCACGATTTCGAAGGAAATGCCGAGGCAGAGCGCATTCAACTTGAGTGGGAGAAGGCGAATGTGAGAGAAAAGGCTCTTTAAGAATATCAACTTGATGGGGTATTGCTGCACCTACGGTTGCGGGTACCCCATTTTTTTTAACAGATATGTATCCATCGGGCGAGAAGCGTTTCCTGGTTATCAATCTCATCACTATCATATCTCTGTTCGTCCTTATTCTGGCGGGTGGGGTAGTTAGAGGGACAGGTTCTGGTATGGGTTGCCCCGATTGGCCTAAATGCTTTGGCAATTTTGTGCCGCCAACCAACGTTTCACAGCTGCCTGAAGGATATAAAGACAAGTACGTAGCAGAGCGAGTGGCTAAGAATGAGCGCTTCGCCCATACGCTAGATGTTTTAGGCTACGGAGAGTTGGCGCAGAAGATAATTGAGGATAAAAGCATTTTAGAGCCCGAGGAGTTTAATGTTTCAAAAACCTGGACGGAGTATGTAAACCGCTTGATAGGAGTGCTGACGGGTTTTTTCCTGATTCTATGTGCGATTGCATCGGTGGTGTACCGGAAGAGTAAAAAGCGCATTTTCTATCTCAGCTTGGTGAATTTGCTGTTGGTGATTTTTCAAGGCTGGCTTGGGTCAATTGTTGTTTCTACTAATCTGATGGCCTGGATCGTAACGGTGCATATGCTGCTAGCCCTCGGCATTATCGCGATAAGCATTTACACTTATTTTGAAGCCAAAAAGCTGCGTGACAGTGGCCTTATCCCCGTCCGAGCCGAACTTAATACTTACCTGATTGCGATATTTTCTCTGTTACTGACGACTTTCCAGATCGTGCTAGGCACAGAAGTTCGTGAACAGGTAGACGCTGTTTCATCCACTATGGACCGTATAGGCAGGACGGAGTGGCTGGAGAAGGTCGGATACACATTTAACTGGCACCGGGATTTTGCGATTGCGGTCTTGGTACTCAGCATTGCACTTTTCATAATCGTGCGGCGGAAATATGGGACCAGCAGCTTTCAGTTCAGATACGCATTGTATGCGTTATTATTTGTGGTGATGCAGGCAGTATCAGGCATTGTGCTGGAGAGGTTCGCCCTCCCCGGAGCAGCACAGGCCATCCACGTATTTGTCGCTTCACTGCTGTTCGGCAGCCAGTTTTATTTGATATTGTTGCTCAACCCTAAAAAGATTCACCTGCAGCACCTAAATACAAGAACGTGAGGAAATTTATTTCAGATTTCAAAAAGCTAATCAAGCTAAGGCTCACGTCTCTGGTTGTGTTTTCTGCGTCGGTTTCGTTTCTAATTGGCTGTAAGGCTCAACAGTTGGATATCAACTGGAAAAACTGGCTTATATTGACCATTGGAGGTTTTCTTGTAACCGGCGCTGCCAATGGCTTTAACGAGATTATCGAAAAAGATTTGGATAAGCTGATGAAGCGCACCATGGACCGCCCTCTTCCATCCGGGCACATGACCACCGGGCAGGCACTTGTACTAAGCTTGTTCATGGGGTTGATAGGTACGTTGATCCTGGTGCGGCTGAATTTTCTGACGGGTGTGCTTTCTGTTTTTTCCATTTTCCTCTACGCGTTTCTGTATACGCCAATGAAGAGGAAGTCGCCGATAGCTGTATTCGTAGGAGCTTTTCCCGGAGCGTTGCCCCCGCTGATCGGCTACTTCGCGGCTTTTGACCGTCCCGAGATCTCATGGATACCGATCATCTTGTTCCTGATCCAGTTCGTATGGCAGTTTCCGCACTTTTGGGGAATTGCCTGGGTGCTTGATGATGATTACAAAAAAGCAGGTTTCCGGCTTCTGCCCACCACCAAACGCGACCGTACGAGTGCTGTGGTTACCTTTATCTCTACGCTAATACTAATTCCGGTTAGCCTGTTGCCAACAATAATGGGTTTTGGCGGGTATGTTATTGGCGGAGTTTCCTTAATTCTCGGTCTCATTTTCTGCTGGTTTGCTTTAGAGCTCGTGCGCAAGCTAGATATACCTTCTGCCAGAAAAGTGATGTTCGGCTCTTTTTTTTACCTGCCTCTAGTGCAGTTAACATTGTTATTTGATTTTATCGTAAAATGAAACAAGTTCAATCCTCAGGGGATGAAAAGATAAATCTGAAAGCCAGAAAGTTTCTGATGTGGCTGTTCATTGTATCTTCATTCATTTATTTTGCCGGTCTCACCAGCGGCTTCATCGTTTATACATCTGGTAGCCCAAACCGTGGCATAAAGACGCTTTTGCCGTACGCATTCAAATATAGCACCATCGTAATTTTGGTTAGCAGTATCACGATGCACCTTGCTTATTTATCCGGAAAACGCTTACAGTTTCAAAAGCAGAAATTATACCTGATCCTTACAATGGCTTTAGGCGTAGCGTTCTTTTTTATCCAATTGGCTGCCTGGCGACAGTTGATCGATCAGGGCGTGTTTTTTGTCAGCCCGAATGCGTCGCAATCGTTCATCTATGTCTTTACCGGATCGCACCTTGTGCACATCTTTGCGGGCCTGATGATCCTGCTCACAGCACTGATTGGAAGGATGGGAAACATCTCTCAGGTGAAGAATATGTTTCGGCTTGAAGTTGCTTCCATATTTTGGCATTTTATAGACATACTATGGATTTATCTGTATGTTTTCTTACTTTTGAACCAATAAACTAACATAATGAGTACTACTGTATCACAATTAGATGAAGTAAGGACCGACGCCTGGGGTGGTGGAAAATCACCGTTTGCTGTAGAATACGGCAAGATCATGATGTGGTTCTTTCTTGTTTCCGATGCGTTTACATTTTCTTCTTTTTTGATTTATTACGGAGCCGTTCGGTTCAGCAAACCTACCTGGCCAAACCCTGATATTGTATTCCAATCCATTCCCGGAATTGCCGACGCAGGATACCCGCTTGTATTCGTAGGTATCATGACTTTCATCCTCATTATGAGTTCGGTAACGATGGTATTGGCCGTTGAGGCTGGGCACAGAGGTGCCAAAAAGGAGGTGCTTTGGTGGATGGGCGGCACAATACTCGGTGGCCTTATGTTCCTGGGATGCCAGGCTCTGGAGTGGACTCACTTACATCACGAAGGCTTTTGGTGGGGAGCAATTCCCGGCGCCGAAATTGTGAAGGAGCTGGGTTCTGATAATGTGAGCACACAGCAGTTTGCCAATCTGTTTTTCACGATAACAGGCTTTCACGGTTTCCACGTATTTACCGGGGTTGTGATCAATATCATCATCACGATAATGACCGCATGTAACGTATTTGAAAAACGCGGAACCTATCTCATGATTGAAAAAGTTGGCTTATACTGGCACTTTGTAGACCTGGTTTGGGTATTCGTATTTACATTCTTCTATTTAGTTTAATCATTCAGCTTTAAATAATGGCTACAGAACATATTCACGACCATGCCCATGACGAAGAGCATGGAGAAACAATGACCCGCAGTAAGATCTGGCAGGTATTCTTTTACCTGTTGGGGATTACCTGTATAGAATTCTTTATCGCCTTGTACCTTAAGCCGAAAGGAATCCTTGGATTGGGTCCGTCAAACTTTGCGTATATAATCCTAACGCTGGTAAAGGCATTTTATATTGTTGCCTACTTCATGCACTTAAAGTTTGAGCGCCTGGCATTCAAAACGGGTATTATTATTTCTTTTATTTTCATTGTCTACTTCATTGTTCTCATGCTTGCTGAAGGCTCATACCTGAACATCCACATGTTCAACATGGGTTAATGAAGAATAATTTTTCAGTTAAAAAGATTTTAATCCTGGCAACCATACTTGTGTTGCCGGGATTTTTATATTATTTGCTAAAGGAAAAAGGGAAGAACCGCTACCGTCCTTTGCAAATTTATGGAGCAAAAAAGGCTACTGGTACATTTCATACCTATCGCGGCAAGCAAATACCGGATACCATCTATCATCTCGTAGACAGCTTCAAACTTGTAAATCAGTTAGGCAATACGGTAGCATTCCCTGCCGATACGCAGAAGATTACCATTGTAAATTTTTTCTTTACCCGGTGCCCTACTTTTTGCCAGAATATGAATGGTGAGATGGCCAGGGTGGTGGACGAATATCAAAAGAACAGGTTACTGAAGTTTCTATCGATATCGGTAGATCCGGATTATGACACGCCTGACGTGCTCCGGAAATATTCTGAACAGTATTATCCAGCGCCCGGAAAATGGGATTTCCTGACGGGAGATAAAGCGACTATCTACAGGCTATCACGACAAAGTTTTTTGGTTGATGCTTTAAAAGACACAGCCCAGCAGAACAATATTATCCACAGCCCGATGCTCATCCTGGTTGATCCGCAGAGGCGAATACGCGGATTTTACGATTCCGGCAGAAAAGATCAGGTGGACAAGCTCATTGATGAGGTTAAGGTATTGATAGCCGAGGAGCTTAGGCACGTCAAGAATGTTGGGTTTTAACGCAGGGAGATATGAAAGATAAGTTTCTGTTCAGGCTTGTTGCAGCCATTTCTCTCGTGGTGCTGTTGGTGGTTGTTCTCCTAAACAGGAAGATTATCCCCGGGCCGGAAACCCTTCCAAGCTACACTTACTTTCTGCCCAGGCTAAATGCAATCATCAATGGAACATGTAGTGTTTTGCTGCTTGTGTCATTGTATTTCATCAGAAATAAGAATATCACCATGCATAAGCGGATAAATCTGCTTACGTTTTGTTTGTCTGCGATTTTCCTTATCTCTTATATCCTTTTCCACTACCTCGCCCCGGAAACACGCTATGGAGATGTTGATCATGACGGTATTCTGTCTTCACAGGAGAAGGCTTCCGCCGGAACAACGCGGTACGTTTATTACGGAATTTTGATTACCCATATTGTACTTGCAGCAGCGGTATTGCCGTTAGTATTATTGAGCTTTTATCGGGGCCTGCAGATGCAGGTCGAGCGGCACCGGAAACTGGTGCGGTGGAGCTTTCCGATATGGCTGTACGTAACTATTACGGGCGTTGTTGTCTACCTGATGATTTCGCCGTACTATAACTTTTAACGAAATTTGCGCTCATGAAAACTTTCAAATATCTCTGTGTATTGGTTTTCTTCAGTTTGCTGACCTTTGCTGCATTTACCAGTAACGCTCAGTGCTCCATGTGCACGTTAAACGCGGAAAGCTCTGTGAAAAATGGGCAGACAGAAGGCAAGGGTTTGAACAAAGCGATTATGTTTTTACTTGCAGCTCCCTATGTGGCTGTGGCGGGCATTGGATACTTGTGGTACAAAAAGTATCGCCGTAAAAATATCCCGATTGACATGAAGGACGAAAAAATCCATCTGAACTGATTAAATGATCAGCGATAAAGCCTTAACTTTTCTAAAGGGAGTTGCGGAGAATAATAACCGCGAATGGTTTCAGTCGCACAAGGCTGATCACGATGCTGCCAAAGCCGAAGTGCTTGATTTTACATCTGCAATTATAGATGGCCTTGCCAAGATCGATGCCACCATCCCCGCTGATCTCCAGGCTAAGAATTGCCTGATGCGCATCTACCGCGACATCCGCTTCAGCAAAGATAAAACACCCTACAAAACCAATTTTGGAATAGCCATATCCTCCACCGGAAAGAACTTTAACGGTCCTGGATATTACCTCCATATCGAACCCGAAAAGTCGTTTGTTGCGGGCGGGCACTGGATGCCAGATCCTAATCACCTGAAAGCCATCCGGCAGGAGATCGACTACAATGGCGAGGATTTCAGGAATATAATTGAGGAAAAATCCTTCGTAAAATCCTTCGGCATCCTTTCTCAGGATGACAAGCTCAAGACCGTTCCCAAAGGTTACAGCTCTGATCATCCGGATATTGAATTTCTTAAGCTGAAGAGTTTTACTGCCAGTTCTGCCATCAAAGACAAGGATCTGTTATCGCCCGGCGCAGCAAAATACATTGTTGAAATGTTTGGAAGTTTAAGCCCGTTCATGGTTTTTTTACGGAACGCTATTGCTTAATATTGCAGCATGAAAAGATTGTTTTTTGTGTGCTTTGCAGCGATCTTACTTGCTGCTCTTAATTCCTGCGTTGTACTTTCTACTAAAAAATATAAATCGCTTTTAACTCAAAAAGATTCACTTTCATCAGGTTGGGATCAGGCGAAAATTAGGGTTGGTGCTCTGGAAGAAGAGGTTGCACGGCTAAAGGCAGATACCGCAAGAATCAATGATCGGGTACGAAGCCTGGAGAGCAAAGTGTCAAGCCTTGACGCCAATTATGCGGCTCTTCGGTCTAACAGTTCTACAGAAATCAATAAGCTAGCTGATGACCTGAAGAAGCGTGAAGCCCGCTTAAAAGAGGTTGAAGAGATTTTGCGCAAACGCGATGAAGCAACAAATGCGTTAAGAGATAAACTCCAAAAGGCGCTTCTTGGCTTTCAGCAAAATGGGTTGTCTGTTGATATCAGGAACGGAAAAGTATATGTTTCTCTAACAGACAAACTTCTGTTCGGATCGGGCAGCATTGTAATTGACGAAAAGGGAAAACAAGCCTTGCAGGAATTAGCAAAGGTTCTGAAAACCCAGCCTGACATCAACATTTCGGTTGAAGGGCATACAGATAATCAGCGGGTAGTGAATCTTGGGCAAATTAAAGACAATTGGGATTTGAGCGTGCTTCGGGCGACTTCGGTTGTACGGTACTTGACCGATGAACAGAAGATTGAAAACTCCCGCATCACCGCTACAGGGAAAGGACAATACCAGCCGCTTGATAATGCCAATACCCCTGAAGCCAGAAGCCACAACCGCCGTATAGAAATTGTCCTCTCGCCGAAACTTGACGAGCTTTATCAGCTTATCAAGCAATAAGGCTGAGTGCAATTAGATGATGATACAAGACGCCGTGATTCATCAGAAAACTACGCTGAACGCTGGCGGTAAGCTGATCAATCTTTCTACGCCAAAGGTGATGGGCATTTTAAACCTCACGCCCGATTCCTTTTACGACGGTGGGGAGAATAACACGCTCCACACAGCCCTGAAGCGCACGGAGCTGATGCTGGTCGAAGGTGCTGATTTCATTGATTTAGGCGCTTATTCATCCCGCCCCAGAGCGGAAGATATTTCATCAAAGGAAGAAGTCGGCCGCTTGCTTCCCATCCTCAAAGCTATACGCCGCGAATTCCCCAACGCAATTATTTCGGTTGATACCTTTCGATCTGAAGTTGCGAGAGCCGCAGTGGGCGAAGGGGCTCACATTATTAATGATATCTCGGGCGGACAGCTCGATCCTTTCATGTTTGAAACCGTGGGTAGCCTGAAAGTGCCCTACATTCTGATGCACATGAAAGGCAGCCCGCAGACAATGGCCAAAGAAGCCAAATACGATGATGTGTTTGCTGAGGTGCTTGGCTACTTTGTTGAGAAAGCCAAGCAGCTTACTGATTGGGGCGTAAACGATATCATCATAGACCCTGGCTTTGGTTTTGCTAAAACCAAAGAGCACAGCTACGAATTGCTCAACAAACTTGATCAGTTTAAAATACTGGGGCTCCCACTTTTGGCTGGTGTGTCGAGGAAGTCAATGCTTTATTCTCTTTTCGGCAAAACTGCTGCCGATGCGCTGAATGCCACCACCGCTGCCAACACAATTGCCCTGCTAAAAGGAGCATCTATCCTCCGGGTACATGACGTAAAAGAAGCCGTGGAGGCTGTGCAAGTGGTCGCCGCTGTGAACAAGCAGGCTCTGCTGTAGCCATATTCCAAAAGGAATTCGTAAATTTCCCTCAATGCAAAATTTCGACTTCAGTTTTCTGCATGTACGTTTGCTCGACATCGTTGATGTGCTGCTCGTTGCTTTGATCTTGTATTACGTTTACAACCTGATACGCGGAACAATAGCCGTAAACATCCTGTTGGGGCTGGTGATTATTTACTTCCTCTTCAAAATTGTAGACCAGCTGCACATGAAGTTGCTAAGCCAGATGCTTGGGGGGTTTGTGAGCGTTGGATTTATAGCGCTTATTGTTGTATTTCAACAGGAGATAAGAAGGTTTTTGCTGCTGATAGGCAAGAATGCTTCGCTAAAAAAGACCACCTGGTGGACTTACCTTTTCGATAAAAAAGGAGTGCAGGAAACCACGTTTGCTCACATAAAGCCCGTTATAGAAGCTTGCAAAACAATGCAGGCAAGCCGAACAGGAGCCTTAATTGTTTTTGCTAAATATTTTGATGAACAATATTATCAAAACAGCGGCGAAACAATGGATGCCCACATTTCCAAACGTCTGTTGGAAAGCATTTTTCAAAAATACAGCCCTTTGCACGACGGTGCGGTGGTGATATCGGATGGAAAAATCAAATGCGCAAGCTGTATTCTTCCGCTAACCGATAACGAAAATTTACCTCTGCATTTCGGATTGCGTCACCGTGCAGGCATCGGGATATCTGAGATGAGCGATGCTGTTGCAGTTATCGTGTCGGAAGAAACCGGCGAAATCTCTTACGCCAAACAGGGTCGCGTTAAAACGAACGTTGGCTACGGTGAGCTGGAGAAGATGTTGAATAAAGATGCATAAAGAAAAATCCGGCACTCAGTCCGGATCTATCTACTAACTTATGCCAACTAGCAATATTGCTCAAAGGCACTCACTAAATTATCAGCAATCATCTGAGCTGGGCGCCCTTCTATCTGATGGCGTTCTATAATGTGAACTAATTTGCCATCTTTAAACAGCGCCATCGATGGAGATGATGGAGGATAAGGCATCATATAATTACGAGCCTGGTCAACGGCATCTTTTTCCATTCCTGCAAATACAGTCACCAACTTCTCAGGATGTTTTGAGTTTTGCGCAGCAAGTTTAGCAGCGGGGCGAGCGTTGGCAGCTGCACATCCGCACACTGAATTAACAACTAGCAAAACTGTCCCTTCCGTTTTGATAGCAGTATCTACTTCTTCGGCATTTTTCAACTCCTCAAAGCCTACGCTTGTAAGCTCCTGGCGCATAGGAGCAACTAAATATTCTGGATACATTTCTTAACTGATTTTCTTACAAAAATAGAAAAAGAAAAAGGTGCTTGCCTGTGGCTCAGCCGCTTTTTACGTTCAAATTACCTAAGGATAGTGATCGAGCCAGAATACAGCAGCCCTTTAAACTGGGTATCAAGAACGTAGTAGTAAGTTCCAACCGGCGCAGGCGTTCCGTTAACATGCCCATCCCAAACCGTGTTTGAAGCGCCAGTAGTAAGTACCTTGGCTCCGTATCGGTTGAAAATATTGATTGTAGCTCCGGGATAAGTTGTAAGTTCCGGGATATTCCAGACGTCATTTACACCATCTCCGTTTGGAGTGAACGTGTTCGGGATCTGCAGTGGGCTCAGTACATCCACGAATACCTTATCCTCGGTAACGCATCCCCTGCTATCTGTAACAGTGAGCGTGTAAACCTGATCGGCAACACCTGTGAAGGTTGGGTTACGGATGGTGTTATTATCCAAGTTCACGTTTGGTGTCCAGAGATACTTTACGTTGTTTTCACTGATTGATGGGTTCAGAGTAATGGTTTTTCCAAACGGCACCAATACATCCGGACCAATATCTACTATTGGCGGAGCAGTGAATTTGATCGTCAGCGCATCGGTCACCTGCGTACAAACATTCGCTCCAAGTGCGTTCAGCGTGATGGTGACGTTTCCCTTTGCGATATCCGAACTGCTCGGAATGTAAGCCGCATTCAGATCAGAGATAGAGGGCGAGAATGTACCGCTGCCCGAAGTTGTCCAAAACCCACTTGACGCCAGGCTAATCTTGCCACTGAGCATAACCAGTTTATCCTGGCTGCACACATTCTGATCGGGACCGGCTTCTGCCACAGGCGGCTTTGCTAAAGTGACTGTAATGGATGAAGCGGCTAGCGAACAGTTGTCCTCACTCGTTGAGGTGAGGGTCAGTTGCACGAATCCTTTCTCAATATCGCTTGCTGATGCAATGTAGCTGGCATTTAGTGCTGTGTTCGACGGGGAGAAGGTCCCGGTTCCGCTTGTCGACCAAATTCCGGTGGTAGCTCCGCCTGATATTTGCCCGTTTAATAGCACAGGTTTGTCGGCGCAGGCTGTTTGGTCGCTGCCGGCATTCGCGATAGGCAATTCATTAACCTTGATGTTCCGTGTTCCCGGCACACCTACGCATCCGTTTATGGTGACAATCAAGGTATAATCGCCCGAATTAGCAAGTGTTGCTTTCGCGATGGTGGGATTTAGCTGCGTAGAGGTAAAGCCGTTTGGTCCGGTCCACAGGTAAGTTGCACCTGCAATTTGAGTGGTGCTCAGCGCTATCGGCTTGCCCACGCACACCGCAGAACTTGTGTTAATTACCGGAGCTACAGGAGTAGGCATTACGGTAACCCGATAATTGAATGCCGGACCGGTACACCCGTTTGCTGTCGGGATAATCGTGTAAACAACATCAACCGGAGTGGTGCCTGTGTTTGTTAAGGTTTCGCTGATGATGGATGAAGATGCATTTATTACAGCGGAATTTTTGATGTTCGCCTGCTCTGGCCTGCTCCAGGTGAACGAAGCGCCTTCAACGTTCGATTTAATTGGATAAGTAAACGAGTTTCCATTGCACAGGTAATCGGTCCCTTTGCTGATCACGTAAGGGATGGGGTTTACAGTTACCACGTATTTAAAAGGCGGTGCCGCACATCCGTTATATGACTGATTGAACACGTAAGTAACATCTATCGGCGCATTCGTTGTATTGCTTAAAACTTCCCTGATAACAGGTGATGCCTGCCCGTTGATGGTAGGATTGCTGATACCTGCGACCGCAGACCGGCTCCAGTTGAAAGCCGTTCCCGGGAGGTTATACTGAACGGCATAGTTCGATGCCGAGTTGTTGCAAATAGCTCCTTTATTCGGGCTCGTAACGATAGGGCTTAGGTCTATCGTAACCACGTACTCAAAAGCCGGCCCGGCGCAACCTTTGTAGATTGGCGTAATCACGTAAGTTACGTTAACAGGCTTTGTTGCTCTGGTTGTTAATACTTCGTTGATTATTGAAGATGTTTGATTCTCAACGGCAGGATTAATGAGTGAATCTACAGCTTTGCGGCTCCAAGAAAATGTTGTCCCGGGCACACTGCCTGTGATCTGGTAGTTGAGCCCTACACTGTTGCAGATGGTTTCGAGGGCTGCACTTGTAACTTCAGGGATCGGATTGACCGTCACAATTACCGGCATTCGCGGACTGGTACAGCCATTTAGCGTTTCATCAACATAATAGGTGGTAGTGGCACTTAACACAGGCGTTTTAAATGTGGACCCGGTTGCCAGGAGATTGCCTCCTGTTGCAGCATCATACCATTGAAAAATGCCTTCACCGGTGGCAACGAGATTTGCAGAACTCATGAAGCAAGCAGTTACTGGGGGCACTACGGGAGTGGCAATTGCATTGACAATAACTTTTACCGGAGTTCTTGCGCTCACATTGCCCGCACTGTATGCCTGGACATAATACGTAGAAGTTTTAGTCAAGGGAGACGTTACGTAAGTAGCGTTTTCAATAAGTACGCTTCCGCCTGTCGGAGCATCGTACCACACCACCGAACCAATACTTGCATTTGCTGTAAGTGTTGCAGCGGTTCCATAACAAACCGAAACGCCGGTAGCTTTTGGTGCCACAAGGTCCATTGTGATAGTCAGGCTGTCTTGTCTGGCTGCACAGGGTCCGGTTGATGTAGCTGTAAGAAAGAGTGTTACCTTCGTCTCTCCCGCAGCGGGAATGTATTTGGGAGTAAGGCTCCCCGGATCTGAAAACGTGCCTAAGCCGCCGTACCATCTGAAGTTTGTAGCTCCTTTCACCTTTCCCGCCAGCGAAATTGCGCTGCCTGGCGCTACCGACTGATTCACTCCCGCATCAATAGTGGGCGCAGCGTTGATAATAACATTGGTTGTAGACTTGCTTGAAACGCAATCGCCGCTTGCCGGGATATAGTTTGTAACGGTATAAATCCCCGGACGGCTGTTCACCAGGTCAATGGTTCCGCTGCCGGAAAATACCAGTCCGGCTGGCATAGCGGTAATAATACCAGCGCTCGATCCTGTCAAAAATGTAGGATGCGCTACGCTGTCGCCCTGGCAATATGGCCCCTGATAAGAAAAATTGCTGTTCGGCAGATTTGTGATAGTAAATCCCGCCTTGCTGATGTGCGGGCAAGGCCCATTGCTGGTAAAAAATATTGTATAAAGCCCAAGTTTACTGGCTTGCAGGTCAATTTCTCCGGTAGCCTTATCTTTGAATACTAATCCGACAGGCGATGCGCTGAATGTGCCTCCCTCTTCAGCAAAGATCTTCGGAATAGCTTCCTTGCCGGTGATACAATACGTATCTGACTCGTACTTAAATCCGGGGCTTACAAATCCTATGGTTTTTACTGTTACCGGTACCCGCATGCTTATACATCCGTTTAAAACAGTCTGGACGTAGTAGGTGGTCGCGGTGCTTAGAGCGGGAGTTTGGAAGCTAGTTCCACTGGCCAGAAGATTGCCTCCTTTTGGAGAGTCATACCACTCAAGTGTTCCTTCAGGCGCACTAGCGGCCAACATTGCAGAACTTTCAGCGCAAACGGTGACGTCCTGAACGGTCGGTGCGATTGCAGAACTCACGGTAACAGTTACGGTCGCTCTCGGACTTGTACATCCATTCACAGTTTGCTGCACATAATATTTTGTTGAAGCAGTCAGGGCTTCGGTTGTGTATTGTGGTTTGGTGGAGAGCAGGTTTCCGCCACTTTCTGCATCGTACCATTCAAAGACTGCACCTCCCGATCCGTTTGCCGTCAAAGTTGTTGAAGCGCCTGAACACACAGAAGCATCAGAAACTTTTGGTGCAGATGGAATTGGAGCAACGGTTAAGGTAACGGCTGTTCTTGCACTTGTACAATCATCAACTGTGGTTTGAACGTAATAGGTTGCAGAAGCGGCAAGCACCGGAGGGGTGTAACTGGCACCGGTTTCCAACAGGTTTCCGCCCGTGGGCGCATCGTACCAGGCATAAGTCCCGTCCGGACCAGATGCTGTCAATGCAGCTGTTGAACCGGGGCAAACGCTCCTGCCTGAAGCAGTAGGCGCAGCAGGCGCCTTCTTCACCGTCACTGTCACGGGCATTCGGGCGCTTACGCATCCGTTTACAATTGTTTGTACGTAATAGGTGGTGGTGCGGATTAAAATAGGAGTGGCGTAGCTGCTGCCGGAATGAATGACATTTCCGCGTGACGGAACGGCAAACCACTGGAAAGCGCCCTGCGAGTCACCAGCAATAAGTGTGGCAGATGAGCCAGAGCAAATTGTTGCACCTGCAACCGGGGGAGCTGTTGGTATAGTATTAACCGTAACGACTACCGGAGTGCGTGCGCTTGCACAGCCATTTACTACGGTTTGCACGTAAAAAGTAGTCGTTTCGGTGAGGGCGGGAGTAGTGTAATCAGGGCTTGAAATAAGCGGAGTTCCACCTGTCGGCGTGGTGAACCATTGATAAATGCTGGTAGAGCCAGATGCTGATAGCGTTACAGCCGAGCCGTAGCATATAGATACACCTGAAGCCTGTGGCGCATCAGGGTTTGCATTTACGGTAACAGTAACAGCAGTGCGCCCGCTCGTGCAGCCCTCAACGATGGTTTGCACATAATAAGTTGTGGTTGTAGTTAAAACGGGAGTAGTAAACGTGGTTCCGATTGCCAGAGAGTTGCCTCCCGAAGCACTGTCGAACCATTCGTAAGCTCCTCCGGGAGCAACAGCGGTTAAAGAAACGCTATTGCCTGCACAGATGGTTGCGCCAGAGACACTGGGGTTTGGGCGGATATTTACGTTTACTGCAGTGCGGCTGCTGGTGCAATCGCCGTTTACTGTTTGAACGTAATAAGTGGTGTTCTGAAAAATAGCAGGAGTGCGGAGAGTATCGCCAGTGGCTAATAGCCGCCCGCCGGAAATGGCATCGAACCATTGGCGTGTTCCGACTGTATCGGTGGAAACGAGAAACGTAGAATCGCCGGGACAAACAATTTTTCCGGGAACTTTAGGGGGGGCACAATCCTGGGCGTTTGCACTACCAATCCACAACAACACCAATCCCACAACAGCAAAAAACCTCATCGATCGCTCTATACGTCCCCGTCAAAATTTAGTTACGCAGATCTTTTAAACTTAACCTGCTAACTAAAATGCTTCCAGAATCCCCCAATTCTTTGAAGAGACTATGAAACGTAATTGCCTGAAGTTTATTGCTATAGCTATTACTTATAGCTGCGCTTTGAATTGCTCCCAGGATTTCGCTTCGGATTTTCCCAGATGCACAGAATCCGCGTAAGCTGAACAGCCCTCGTCAAAAATATCTTTGAAGATCCGCATGCTTTCTTCTTCAGATAGCGGAGTTTGTTTGGAGGCGCCTTTCTTGTCCTGAGGCTGTGCCTCGGTGTCTATAATCAAGTATCTCATGTGTGTTCGATGTGTATATTATTTCTGAAGTCTGCCCGTCATCAGAATGCAAGTTCATCATTTTCAGCATTCTTTGTCACTGCCACGACAGAAATTTCTCTGTAAATATTGCTAAATTTGCGGCAAAGATTGCAGAATGTTTGCACATCCGTGCGCACTACCCGGAAAGTATTCCCTTCTAATTTCTTGACCATTAACTTTTTAAACAAAAAACTATGTCATCAGTAGAGACAACTTACGTTCCTTACAAAGTTAAGGACATCTCACTCGCAGAGTGGGGCCGCAAGGAGATTACCCTTGCAGAAGCGGAAATGCCAGGATTAATGGCTTTACGCGAAGAATTTGGTGCATCTAAGCCTTTGGCTGGTGCCCGCATTGCAGGATGTTTGCACATGACCATCCAGACTGCAGTGTTAATTGAAACATTGGTGGAACTGGGTGCAGAAGTTACCTGGTCATCATGTAACATCTTTTCAACCCAGGATCACGCTGCTGCTGCAATTGCTGCTGCAGGAATCCAGGTGTACGCATGGAAAGGTTTGAATGAAGAAGAGTTCGACTGGTGCATTGAGCAAACGCTTTTCTTCGGCCCTGAGCGCAAGCCACTGAACATGATCTTAGACGACGGAGGTGATTTAACAAACATGGTTTTCGATCGTTATCCGGAACTGATTGCTGGCATCAAAGGCTTATCAGAAGAAACTACAACAGGTGTACATCGCTTGTACGAGCGCATGAAAAACGGAACATTGCACTTGCCTGCAATCAATGTAAACGATTCTGTTACCAAGTCAAAATTCGATAATAAATACGGCTGCCGTGAATCTCTTGTTGATGCGATTCGTCGTGCAACCGACGTGATGATGGCAGGTAAAGTAGCTGTTGTTTGTGGATACGGCGATGTGGGCAAAGGTTCTGCAGAGTCATTGAGCTCACAGGGCGTTCGTGTTATTGTAACTGAAATTGACCCTATCTGTGCATTGCAGGCGGCAATGGAAGGTTACGAAGTGAAGCGTTTAGCTACGGCTATTAAAGAAGCCGACATCGTGGTAACTACCACCGGTAACTGCGATATTGTACGTGCCGAGCACTTCAAAGCGCTAAAAGACAAAGCTATCGTTTGTAACATCGGTCACTTCGATAATGAGATCGATATGGCTTGGTTGAACACCAACTACGGCCACACCAAGGTTGAGATCAAACCACAGGTTGATAAATATACTATTGATGGCAAAGACATCATCATCCTGGCTGAAGGCCGTTTGGTAAACTTGGGCTGTGCTACAGGCCACCCATCTTTTGTGATGTCTAACTCGTTCACAAATCAGACGCTAGCTCAACTTGAGCTTTGGACCAACACTGATCAGTACGAGAACAAGGTGTACGTTCTTCCAAAGACATTGGATGAAAAAGTTGCCCGCCTGCACCTAGCCAAAATTGGCGTAGAGCTTGAGGAATTGCAACAGCACCAGGCTGACTATATCGGGGTTCCGGTACAAGGCCCGTTCAAAGCGGACACTTACAGATACTAGTTTGAGCTGAAAGGCAAAAATGAAAGCCAAAAAGGCGTAGTAAGATTAATTCTTGCTGCGCTTTTTTGTTTCGCAAAAGCCGGAGAGGTTTGCGATAAGGGATGAAAGCTCGTTCTCTCAAGGGGAGCGCCCAAAATTTAATTCATTTGCCAGCCACCGAAAGGTCACAATCCATCCATATCGCGACCCCTTCTCCAATCTCACTTTTTAACCGTACCTTTGCACCGCTTTAAAGCAATTTAGCTTTGGAGCTTTAAAAATTATCATGAACCCATTTAGTACCTTGGGTATCCGTCATGATATTGTTAATGCCATTACTGAACTCGGATTTGAAAATCCGACACCGATCCAGGAACAAGCCATCCCGGTATTACTTTCAGGCAGCAACGATTTTGTCGGATTAGCTCAAACAGGAACCGGTAAAACGGCAGCTTTCGGCCTGCCCTTATTAGAACTACTGGACTTTGAGGAAAACTATCCTCAGGCACTCATTTTGTGCCCAACACGTGAATTGTGTTTACAGATCACAAGCGATCTTAAAAAGTATTCAAAAAATGTAAGGAATGTGAACGTTGTTGCTGTTTACGGCGGCGCCAGCATTTCTGATCAGCTACGCGAAATTAAACGCGGAGTGCAGATTGTAGTTGCAACTCCCGGCCGTATGCTGGATATTATCAACCGCAAAGCGATTAACTTCTCTGAAGTTAGCTACGTTGTTCTCGACGAGGCTGATGAGATGCTCAACATGGGCTTTCAGGAAGATATCGACACTATCCTGGCTACCACACCAGACGATAAAAAAACATGGTTATTCTCTGCAACCATGCCCGCAGAAGTGCGCCGCATAGCTAAGAAATACATGACCGATCCGCATGAGTTAACCATGGGGACCAAAAACACAGGCAACGTAAATATCGAACACGAGTATTTTGTTGTGAAGGCTCGTGATAAATATGCTGCGTTCAAACGTATTGTAGATTTTAATCCGGAGATCTTTGGTATTGTATTCTGCCGTACTAAAATTGAAACTCAGGAAATTGCTGAAGCGCTGATGAAGGATGGCTATAATGCCGATTCTTTGCATGGCGATTTATCGCAGCAGCAACGCGACCGTGTAATGAAGCGCTACCGCGAACGCAGTATCCAACTGCTGATCGCTACCGATGTGGCAGCTCGTGGTATCGACGTAAACGATGTTACTCACGTAATTAACTACTCACTTCCTGACGAGATAGAAAACTACACCCATCGCTCTGGCCGGACTGGTCGTGCAGGTAAAACCGGTGTTTCTATCGCCATTATCAACTCGAAAGAAGTTGGCAAGATCCGTCAGATTGAGCGTGTAATTGGCAAGCAATTCACCAAGGCAGAGATCCCAACAGGATTTGATGTGTGCGAAAAGCAGTTATTCGGCTTGGTACACAAAGTTCACAACGTTGACGTGAACGAAGAGCAAATCGAACAGTATCTTCCTCGTATCATGGACGAATTCAAGGACATGGACAAAGAAGAGATCATCAAACGTTTTGCATTCCTTGAATTCAGCCGTTTTCTTGATTACTATAAAAATGCCCCTGATCTTAATGCTCCGGCATTTGAAGAACGTGGCGGCGACAGGGATCGTGGCGGTCGCACAAGCGAGCGCTATGACCGTACATCTTCAAGAGGCGATTACACCCGTTTGTTTATCAACCTTGGTTCTGTAGATGATTTTACTCGTGGCGATATGCTCGGCTTCATCTGCAACCAAAGCAAGATCAGCGGAAAAGCAGTTGGTAAAATCGATCTAAAGGGAGTTTATACTTTCTTCGAAGTCGAAAATAGTTCAGCGCAACAAGTTCAGGATGCTTTTAAATCTGTTGATTTCCAAGGCAGGAATGTGCGCATTGAATTAGCAGGTGACCGCGGCACTGAAGGTGGCGGCGGCGGCGAACGCAGCGGTGGATATCGTGGCAACAGCGGTGGCGGTGGCTTCCGTGGCGAACGCAGCGGAGGTGGTAATCGTGGCAACAGTGGCGGTGGCTTCCGCGATTTTTCGGGCAAGCGCCGTGAAGGCGGCAACTCCGGCGGCACTGGCAAACGCGACGGCGAACGCAAACGCAGATTCTAAATAAATCAAATAAATAAGAAGCCCCCGAAGTTCGGGGGCTTCTTATTTGTCATGTTGAACAAGAACCTGTGTGATGCTGAGCGGAGTCGAAGCATTAGCCTTCGGGAGCCTCAGGCTGGCCAATCGCTCTTTCACGCTGATCGGAGTATAAGCGCTTTTAGCTCATTTCCAGATAAACCCGTTTTCCCTCTGGATCTTCGTAAAACTGTCTGTCGTACATATCCAGGTAAACGGCTTCGCCGTTCGGTCCTTTTACATTATGAAGAAGGCGGTCTTTTAATTGTTCGCCATATTTTAGCAGGTTATTGCCTGCATCCTTAGCCTTTCCTAAAAGGTTGTTGCCCAAAGTTGTGCCATCTTCCCGCTTACGGAAAAGAAGGATAGAGAGAACTGCTGCACCGGCAGCGATGCCCGCCAGTCCAGCGATATTTTTCATTGAATTAGTTTTCATGGTGTCTGTTTTCTTTTAATAACAAGCACCTAAAAAGTAAGTTTTCACTATTTCGCAGAATAAAAAAGCCCGACGAGCATCGCCGGGCTTTCTCTTTATGAATTGAAGGCTATTACTTCTTTTCAGCTGTGAAAAGCTTGTCTTTGCTCACTTTTTCAACTTTCATCCCATCCTTTAGAGTTTTCGATATAGCGGTGAACGGTCTCGAAACTACTTCTTCGCCACCTTTAAGGCCGCTCAAAATTTCAATGTACGTATCATCCTGAATGCCAGTTGTCACCTGAACCTGCTTCACTTTTCCTTTGTCAAGCACAAATACATATTCCTTGATTGGTGCATCCGATTTTTTCTCTTCTTCTTGCTCGTCAGTCTTTTCCTTATCGGTGCCTTTCTTTTTTTCCTCTTCGCGGGTGGTAACTGATTGTATCGGCACAGCGAGGCTGGTTACTTTATTCGTTTCAATATCAACAGTAGCCGAAAGTCCCGGGCGGAAAGGCGATTTATTCGCAGAGCCTTCCTTCATCAGAGAAGCATAAGACTCTGGGAGCATACGCACCTTAACCGTAAAGTTTGTAACCTGGTCGGCACTTGCGCCGGTTGTATTTGCCGAACTCGCAATCTCGGTAACCACACCTTTGAATTTCTTTCCCTGGAAAGCATCAACTTCTATTTCCGCTTCATTGTTTAGGGTTACGCGATTAATATCGCTTTCATTAACATCCACGCTCGCCTCCATGGTGTTCAGGTTTGAAATACGCATGATCTCTGTACCTGCCATTTGCGCTGTACCTACCACACGCTCGCCCAATTCCACGCTCAACTTCGATACAACTCCATCAACAGGAGCATAAATTGTTGCTTTTGCAAGATTGTCACCCGCTTCATTCACCGCTGCTGCCGAACGATCAATTCCATATCTGGAACTTATAACATTCTGCCTCAAAGCCTCCAGGTTTGCTTTCGCTGCCTGGTATTGTGCCTGTGCCGACTCGAACTCAGCCGTTGACAGCACCTTCTGCTTGTAAAGCTCAGCACTCCGTTTGTAAGATGACTCTGTGTTCCTGAAATTGGCTTCTGCCTGTTTCAGCTGCTGCGCAGTAGAGTTTAATTGTGCTTTTTGACTATTCAATGAAGCTACCGCCTGATTATATCCTGATTTCAAAATGTCGGGACGAATACGTGCCAGCAGCTGGCCTTTCTTCACCACGTCGCCCTCTTTAATTGGCAGGTCAACAATCTCCCCTGAAACCTCGGAGCTGAGCTTCACCTCCGTTTCCGGCTGGATCTTTCCGCTTGCCGACACAGTTTCTTTTATGGTACGCTTTTCAACTTTATCGACAGCAACCTGGGTAACATCGCCCTTTCCGAACCAACCAAGCTTATTGCCGGTGATTGCGAGCGCAAGGAGTACGGCTGCGCCGATAAGAACGTATCTGATGGTATTTTTTTTCTTTGCCATTATAAATTGGGATGTTGATTAGAAGCTGATTGGGTTTCCAAGGTAATAGTCAATCACCTTGTTGCGGAAAATAAGGTTGTATTTCGCCTGGATCATGTTGAACTGGGCAGTATTCAGGTTGGTTTGTGCCTGGTTAAACTCCAGTGAGTTCACCAAGCCAACAGTATATCGCTGCTGAGTTGCTTTGAATGCATCCAGCTGTGAGTTGTAAGCGCTTTGGGCGGATGCATAGCTTTTCTCCGCAGCACGAAGATCTAAAACTGCCTGATTGATGGTTTTATTCAGGTTGTTCTTTGTGAGCTGTTGCGATAGCTCGGCGTTTTGTACGCTTATCTTTGCACGCCTAACGCTTGACCGAGCCGAAAAGCCATTGAAGATGGGAATGCTGAGGCTAAAGCCAAAGCCCTGGTTGAAGTTCTGATTTACCTGATCAAAGAAAGGGATATCGTAAGTTGTAGAAGTAAAAGCCTGAGTAACTACAGGCTCGTTGGTAGTTTGGGTAACCCCGATCTGCCTCAGGCCGCTGGCCACCACTGTGCTTCCAAAACGATTATTTGAGTATCCGGAGCCAAGGCTCGCCCCCAAACTAAGCCTTGGCATGTAATTGCCCCGGGCGATGTCCACGCCTTTTTGTGCAGCAAGCAGGTTGTAATTCGATAACCTTACGTCAGGATAATTCTCTGTCGCTTTTGCAAATACTTCTTCCGGTGTGCCGCGATAAATATTTCCGATTTCATTGATCGCGGGAGCAACCACTTCAAACTTTGATGCCGGATCACGTTCCATTAACTGCGCCAGGTTCAGGTAAGAAATATCAAGTTGATTCTGATTGTTGGTCAGGTTAAGCTCTGAGCTTGCCACCTGCGATTTGGCCAGCGAAAGATCGGCAGTTGTGTTGTTGCCAACGTTGAAGAGCTTCTGCACCCTGTCTAACTGCTGACGGGTGATATCCAGCTGCTGCTGAGCCGCCAGGACGAGATCGGCATTGTTTAACACCTGCAGGTAAGTACTTACAACAAGCAGCGTAAGATCGTTTTTCATCTTCTGCGTATTGCTTTTGTCGGCTTCAAGTTGATACTTATTCTGAGCAATCTGATTGATCTTTTGAAAGCCCTGGAATAGGGCTACGTTTGAGGAAAGGGAGCCATTGGAGTTTGCGATAGAATTATTCACGAACTGACGGGTAGTAGGGTCCTCGCTTCGCCCGAAGCTAAAATTTTGGTTGGCGGAAGCATTCAGGTTTGGCAGCAATGCATATTTCGACTGCTGTATAGCCTCCTGAGACAATGCTTCGCTCAACGCAACCTGTTTAATCTGCAAGTTATTGTCGAGCGTATTCTGTATGGCCTGCTGCAGCGTGATCTTTTCCTGCGCCTGCGCCTGAACGCTGAGCAGCATCGCTACTGCTAGTGCCTTGTGCAGTGGGCGGGTTGATATAAATCTGATAATAGTATTCATAAGGCTTGGGTTCATGCCGAACCGTTTAATATCCACTAATTTACTTCCACATCAACTATCTTCGCAAGATAATTGAAATTGCCGATGTATCTCGTCAAAACTCCATTTTGGCTGCGCTGGCTTTATCCCGGACTGGTGTGGCATAAAGAAAGGAGCCAGAAACTCATCTATCTCACCTTTGACGATGGCCCCATCCCCGTTGTTACACCCTTTGTATTAAAAACTTTAAAAGCCTTCAATGCCAAAGCCACCTTTTTTTGCATCGGCGATAATGTCCAGAAGCATCCTGATATATATGAGCAAGTGCTGGCGGATGGGCATCGCGTAGGCAATCACACCTTTAATCATTTGAAAGGCTGGGATACCCTCGACACAGAATACCTGGAAAACGTAGCAAAATGTGCAGAACTGGTAAACTCCAACCTCTTCCGCCCACCCTATGGCAGAGCAAAGAAATCTCAATACTCAATACTCAATACCCGATACTCATCTGTCATGTGGGATGTCCTTAGCGGCGATTTCGACACCAGCCTCAAACCTGAGAAATGCCTAAAGAACGTAACAAGACATACTGAAAATGGCTCGATAGTAGTTTTTCACGATAGCGTGAAAGCTTTTGAGCGGCTAGAGTATACACTGCCCCGGGCGCTTGAGGCCTGGAGAACTGAAGGTTTTCAGTTTGGCATATTATAACACTGGGATCTAGACAGTGTCGTGCGTATGCCTTAATTAACCGTCACTTCGACGCAGGGGAAGCGTGTTGTTCCATCAACAGATATCTCCTCGTGCCTCGTCGATATGACGTTATTAAATGCGTACCGTCACTTCAATTGCACTTATTGTTTCCCAATCTCCTCCGCCAGCCCTACCAAAATCCCTTCCGCTCCCCTGATATAACACAGCTTATACGAATTCTCATACTGAACCACCTCCCCAACCAGTTCTGCACCATGCTTCACCAGCCGCGACACCAGCTCGTCTATATCTTTAACAGTGAACATGGCACGTAAGTAGCCGAGCGAGTTTACAGGAGCTGTGCGGTGATCTGAAATGATTTCAGGGCTGATAAACCGTGAAAGTTCAAGGCGGCTGTGCCCATCCGGAGTGATCATCATGGCAATTTCTACCTGCTGGTTGCCTAGTCCGGTAACCCTGCCTGCCCATTCGCCCTCTATCATTGCCCGCCCTTCCAGCTTCAGGCCTATTTCGCTGAAAAAAGCAATAGCTTTATCCAAAGATTCGACAACGATGCCCATGTTGTCCATCCGTAGCAGTTTGTTTTCTTTCATAGGTTATTCTTGTGTATGAGCAGCCTAACTGGCAATTAATCCAAATCTTTCTTCATTACTACAATGTCCTTCCCGCCCAGCTCAAGCCGCTCCAATTCCTGCCATTCGAGCCGCTTGTATAAACTTTCTGCGGTGTGGGTGAACAGATAGATATCTTTAAGTCCGAGGCGTTTTGCATGCTCCTGAATGTGATTACAAATCATTGCTCCCAAGGCCTTTCGCCTGAACTCTGGCTTTGTATACACTAAAGCTAACCAATGTTTATAAACCTTTAAGCGGGGCTCTTTGTCGAGAAGGCCGACATGAGTGTATAGCCCGCCTGTTGCAATGGGTTCGTTGAGCGTCAATAAAACCTGGAACTCTGAATTATCAGCCGAAAGCTTTTTTGTTTTTTCTATTGTCGCCTGCACAGGGATGTTCCACTCGCTTAAATACCAATCCGCAATGAGTTTAATGTTTTCGTCGTCGTTAGGCCTTATTAGTTGATATTCAATTTCTGTCATAAGTGAATGGCAATCATTGCCGGGTCTTTTTGCTACAGCTAATTTACTGTTCTGCAGGTTAGCCGGTATGCCCTGGCAGAAGTTTCTGATGGCATTAACTTACTTCGACGCAGGAGAAGTCTGTTTTCCAACCACAGATATCTCCTCGTGCCTCGTCGATATGACGTTCAAAAATTAATTCTCGTCGTGCCTCCTTAGGATGACAAACGATTCAGCTAAGCTTTATGTCATCCCGAATCCGCCAGTTGGCGGAGAGGGAACTTAGTAAATCGTACCACTAAGTTCCTTCCTCGTGCGTCTTCAGGATGACATGGTGCGTAGGGATAGTGCTTTAACGAAGAGATCGCCACGTCGTGCCTCCTCGCGATGACGCGAAGAAACAGGGCTTGTGCCCCGGCTGCAGAGTCCGCACTCCTGGCTATCTTTGCATGAACCACAGCAACTCAATGACCGACAAACTCAAAGCCCACATCCTCAGGTTTGCTACCATCAGCGAACCAGACCTTGTCCGGGTACTCAGCTTCTTCAAGCCCATGGAGGTAGCTAAAAAACAGAACCTGCTGGAGGAAGGGAGGGTCTGTAAAGCCAATTACTTTGTGGTGTCGGGGTGCTTGCGGATGTTTTTTGTCAATGAGAAGGGGGTGGAGCAAACCACACAATTTGCGCTCGAGAACTGGTGGCTGGCAGATTATACATCATTTTCATCGGGCAAGCCATCCGACTATTACATACAGGCGGTAGAGCGTTCAGAAGTGTTATGTATCGACCAAGCTGCCGAGGAAAAAATGCTGCAACAATTCCCTGCCATGGAACGGTATTTCAGGGCGATACATCAGCGGGCACATGCGGCTGCGCAGTTCAGGATCAGGAACCTGTACCGCTTATCGCGGGAGGAGATCTATCACGATTTCAGCAGGCAATTTCCTGAGTTTGTGCAACGCATCCCGCAGTATCTGCTCGCTTCATACCTCGGGTTCACTCCCGAATACCTCAGCGAAATACGTGCTAAGCGCATTTCTTAAACCAGTTTAAGAATTCCGGGCAGCTCTGCAAGCTACCTTTGAACCATAATCTTAAAAGAAAATGGAACAAAGAGTAAACATTGAGAAAACACTTCCGGAAGCATACAAAACCATGATCAGCTTGTCGGGGGTGGTTGGCAAAGCAGGTTTATCCGCTATTCAAAAGCACCTGATCAAAGTACGCGTTTCGCAGATCAATTCCTGCGCATATTGCATCAACATGCATACCCTGGAGGCACTGAAGGCCGGCGAAACACAGCAACGCCTGTTCGTACTGAGCGCATGGAGAGAAACCGATCTTTTTACTGCCGAAGAAAAAGCCCTTCTTGCCCTTGCAGAAGAAGTTACACTGATACACGCCCAGGGGATATCGGATAATGTATACCGGGAAGCATCACAGTTTTTCAGTGAAGAGCGTATTGCCGAAATCATCATGTCGGCTATTGTTATGAGCTCCTGGAACCGTATCGCGATAAGCGGGCATATGCCGATTGGCTGATACGAGCAATCGTCACTTCTCTCCGCCCGTTGGCGGAGAGAAGTCTGTTGTGCAGGCACAGATATCTCCTCGTGCCTTCGCCGATATGACGTTTAAAAATAAAGCCGTCCCCCAGACAGCAGGAGAAGTCTGTTGTTCAAGCACAGATATCTCCTCGTGCCTCGTCGATATGACATTAAAAATTAATAAGCCGTCGCCTTAAGACGGGGAGCGCTGCTGGTATTGCACTAATCATTTCCTACGCTCATCGAAGGATCCCCGAAGCCGTCCCGAAGCCGGGGTGCTATATATTCAGGCTTTGCAACCGGTGCTTCAAATGCCTTTAACGGTGGAGCCAAGCTGCCGAACCACTAGCAGTACACTGCGTTCAGAGGCGTCTGCCTTCCCGTAGTTCCGGTAAAGATCTGTCATCAGAGGCTGGCCGAAGCCGGGAAAGGGCCTTGGCTTGCCCGAAGCGCTGAATGTGTTGGGCGGCAAGCCTCAGCCCGTGCTGATGACAGATATGTGTGGTTGCCATGTGCGGAAAGGAACCTTTGGGAAGGCACTTGATCTTTGCGCAACTTTCCATCAAGGGAAAGTTGCTAGGCAACCGCGGCTATGAGCGGAATGAGCAATTTGCATTAGCAGTCTGTGGCATACGCCATTTCCCCGGGCCTAAATTTCTTATCCCTACCTTTGCCCCATGCCCGGCATCTACCTCCACATTCCGTTTTGTAAAAAAGCCTGCTACTACTGCGACTTCCATTTCAGCACCAATCCGCAGCAAAAGCCGGAGATGATCAAGGCGCTGCTTGCGGAGATCGCTCTGCAGAAAAGCTACCTGAATGGGCAGAATATTGAGACTATTTACTTCGGCGGAGGAACGCCATCAATCTTAAAGGCCGAAGAGATCGGGCTGCTGATCGATGAAATCACGAAGCACCATTCCGTTTCTTCTGATGCGGAGATCACTTTAGAAGCCAACCCCGATGACCTTGATGCGCAAAAGGTCAAAGAGCTTAAACAAACGGGCGTTAACCGCTTCAGCATCGGTGTACAGTCGTTTTTTGAAGAGGATTTGCGCTGGATGAACCGGGCGCACAATGCCTCCGAAGCGGAAAGCTCCATCATGCGGGTGCAGGATGCCGGTTTTGAAAACATCACCATTGATCTGATTTACGGTTATCCGCTGTTGAGCGATGAGAAATGGAAGTCGAACCTTGACACAGCAATCGGCTTGCAAATACCGCACATATCATCGTACGCATTAACAGTGGAGGAGAAAACCGTCCTTGCCTCTTTCATCCGCAAAGGAAAACAACAGCCTGTTAACGAAGAACAGAGCGCTGCACAGTTTATCCAGCTCACGGATACTTTGCAGGAGGCAGGATATGAGCATTATGAAATATCCAATTTCGCGAAGCCCGGCAAATATTCACGCCATAATTCCAACTACTGGAAAGGCGTTCCTTATCTCGGCATTGGTCCGTCCGCACACTCTTTCAACGCCGAAACACGACAATGGAATGTGAAAAATAACAGCCGGTATATCGAAGAGCTTGGGAAGGGGAATGTTCCGTCGGAAACCGAAGTGCTTACAGAGGTGGATCGCGTGAACGAATACATCATGACCTCCATCCGGACGATGTGGGGCATGGGCCTGCAAAGGATCGCTACAGAGTTTGGCACCAACTATAGCGAGCAAATCCGCGAAAACCTGGATGAAGCGTTTGATAAAGACTGGATCAAAGAAGAAAACCAAACCATCACCCTTACCCAAACAGGAAAGCTCTTCGCCGACCATATAGCTGCCACCTTATTTGTTTCTGAGCCGCAGAGATAGTTTTAAAAGAATTTTCTGGTTTTTGAAATCCATGCGGAATCCAACTCCGTAATTGACTTCGATTAACATTAAAAAAAACCTTTAATCTCTAAACGAAATGAAAAAAGTACTAATCCTCGCTATTGCACTTGCTACTTCTGCAATCAGCACACAAACATTCGCTCAAAAAACAAAGATGGTTGGCGGTGCAGCTATGTATCCAACAAAAAACATCGTTGAAAACGCGGTAAACTCTAAAGATCACACCACGCTGGTAGCAGCAGTTAAAGCTGCGGGCTTGGTAGCAACTTTGCAATCAGCTGGCCCATTCACAGTATTCGCTCCAACAAATGCTGCGTTCGATAAGCTTCCTGCAGGTACAGTAGCTACTTTGTTAAAGCCTGAAAACAAGGCAACTCTGGCAAAGATCTTGACTTACCACGTGTTGCCCGGCAAGTATTCATCAGCGGATATTAAGCAGGCGATTGCTAAAGGAAAAGGCACCGCAGAATTCACCACTGTGAGCGGCGGCAAGATATGGATCATGAAAAAAGGCAACATGATTATGTTGAAAGACGAGAAAGGCGCAATGGCGAACATCACAATTGCTGATGTATTCCAGAGCAATGGCATTATCCACGTAATTGATGCGGTAGTTACTCCTAAATAAGAGCTCCAAGTTATTTAGTCCCGGTATACATGAGTATGCAGGGATTTTTTTATGCCGGTCAGTTTTGCATCATAATTTTATCCTGCGTGTTTGTACGCAGCTTTTTATTTATTTTTGGGATGGTTTTGTCACCCTGAACCCGTCGAAGGGCAACACGGAAAGGTGGGACACTAATAAAACCTGATCGCGTAATTATGGGATTTATTCTGAAGCCGGTTGATACCGTTGAGACGATAAGTACAGAGGATTTTCAAAAAAAATACCTAAAGCCACGGCAACCAGTAGTGATAAAAGGGCTTACTAAAGACTGGCCTGCCCGCGAGAAGTGGACTCCGGAATACCTGAAAAGCGTTGTGGGCGACATCAAAGTTCCGCTTTACGACAATTCCAAAGCTGATCCGGCGAAGCCGATAAACTCCGCCACTACGCACATGGCTTTTGATGAGTATATCGACCTGATCAAAAGAGAGCCAACAGAGCTGCGGATATTTTTCTTCAATATCTTCAAGCAGGCTCCCCAGCTTCTGAACGACGTTGTCCTTCCAAAAGATCTGATGGGCGGCTTTCTGGAGAGCATGCCTGCGATGTTCTTTGGAGGCTCAAATTCAGTTACTTTCCTGCATTATGACATAGATCTTCCGCACATTTTCCATACACATTTCGGCGGCCGCAAGCACGTGATCTTGTTTGAGAACAAGTGGAAACGCCGCCTGTACTGCCTGCCAAACGCCACTTATGCGCTTGAAGATTATGATGTGGCAAATCCCGACACCAAACGCTTTCCCGCATTGGAAGGCGTGGAAGGGATTGAGCTTTTCCTGGAACACGGCGACACGCTCTTTATGCCTACGGGCTGGTGGCACTGGATGAAATATCTCGATGGATCTTACTCTCTGAGCCTCAGAGCCTGGGACTCGTCAATCATGCGTAAAGCAGAAGGCTTATTCAACCTGGCCACAAAAGGCGGCGTGGACAGCGTGCTGAAAATGGCTCTGAAAACCAGCTATTCGCAATACCGCGAGCGGGTGGCCATTAAGCGTGCGGAGCGTGCCCTGGCTAAGGGGCAGCCGGCGTAAGCTAAAGCTTAGGCAAGATATTGACAGCAAAGTTTTGCACGCTGCTGATTTCTATTCCATCTTTAGTTTTGTAGCTATCGGTATTCGGCACCAGTATAAAAGCTCGTTTAGGTTTTAGGTCTTCAATGGAATTGTAAAATCCTTTGGATATCACAGGTGCGTTGCTAAGTTTTATTTCGATAGCGGCAATAACTGCAATGCCTTTGACCAATACCAGATCGCATTCTGCTCCGGCTTGTGTGCGGTAGAAGAATGCTTCTGTTCCTGCGGGCATTGCACAAATAATTTGTTCGGTAACATACCCTTCCCACGAGTTTCCGGCATTTGGATGCCCCATTAATTGAGTATGGTTGCCTAACAGCAATAGTCCATGTAGCACACCGCTGTCGCGGATAAAAACTTTAGGCGCTTTTACCAGGCGCTTTCTTGTGTTGGTGGCATATGGCTGTAATCTTCGCACAATAAAGGCTGCTTCCAAATAATCTACATACCGGTTGACGGTCGGTGCCGTAATTCCTAAAGAGCGGCCTACCATTTCTGCGTTCCATAATTGCCCGCTTACATGAGCAAGCATTTGCAGCAGGCGCCTTAGAGTAGACGTTGTAAACTCTATGTGGAAAATTGCGCTTAAATCGCGTTCTATATAACTCCTTATAAAGTTTGTTGCCCATTCCAGGTAAATCGGGTCGGTCCTGGCCAGTAGCGCATTTGGAAATCCTCCACGAAGCCAGTGTTTGTTCTGGCTTATCTTTGAAGGTAGCTCATTTAAAAATACAGGGTTTAGATCGCGGTAAGCAATTCTGCCGGCTAATGATTCTGATACGCCTTTAATAAGCTGCGGCGATGCACTGCCTAAAAGGATAAAGCGCCCATTCTTTCGATCTGAATCGATAGCAGAACGCAGAATAGAAAACAACTCGGGCCTTACCTGAATTTCGTCTATTACAATACACTTATCGTGATTGTCGGCAAAAAAGGAATAGGCATCTTGTAATTTCCTTAAGTCAATGGGGTTTTCTAAATCCAGGTATAACATTTTTCTGGACTGAGAAGAAGCGATCTTTTTTGCCAGAGTGGTTTTACCAACCTGCCTTGCACCCAATATAGCAACGGCTGGATATTGTCTGCAAAGCCTGGCTATATCTTTTTCTAGCAGGCGTTTGATCATGAACAAAGATAGTATCTATCCTTGTAAATCCAAAATGTAATTTTTGATTTACAAGGATAGCAAATTAAATTATACTGCTAAGTTACTGTTAATTAACGTGTTGTGTTTATACTAAAATTTGTGTCATTGCAACGTCATCAAGACGAGTGGTCCGCGGAGATCACCCACTTCCCTTTGATTTTTTTAAATAATAAAGTGAAATATCCTTGTGGTTCGTCTTTTTCGCGTTTCAGGTGCCAGCCGCCTAAAACAAATGCATTGGTGGCATTAAGCAGCCGCACTTCCTTTATATCAAAAGTCAGAAATCCCATAGCAGCTTTACCAGGATATGCTTTCCTGTAGTTTTCGAGCGTAGTTTTCCAGCCATGCTCCGGACCTGATTTGCTAACAAACAGCAGCGAGTCGGACTTCCAGTAACCTTCCATGTAACCTTCCATATCGCCTTTGTTCCATGCTTGCCGCTGATTCTCCAGCACTTTCAGGATAGCTTGTTTGTCTTGTGCAAAGCCGGAAAGGCAAAGGGTTGCCAGTAGGAATGCAAGCAGAAATCTCTTCATGATAAATTTAGAATAACTAAACCTACGCTATTGCGGGATGTTGTACAAGTGCTATGAATAAAAAGGTTGTTTGTTTTGGTGAAGTTTTGTGGGATTGCTTCGGCGAGGAGAAAAGGCCGGGCGGTGCACCCATGAATGTGGCGCTGCACTTACGCAAGCACGGTTTGGATAGTGTACTGATCTCGGCAGTGGGAGAGGATGAAGACGGAAAGCGCATGAGAAATTTTTTGGCTGACAAAGAGCTTGATCTCTTTTACGTCCAAACGAATACCGCATTTTCCACCGGATCTGTACAAGTGGATCTGGATCAAAGCGGAAGGGCAACTTACGAGATTGTAAAGCCAGTTGCCTGGGATGCCATCGGCTTCAAGCCCGAGCAGGAAGAACTAGTTAAAGATGCGGATGCTGTTGTATTTGGGAGCCTCGCCGCCCGCGAGGCTACCTCAAGAGCCACCTTGTTGCGGCTGCTGAATACCGCCAGGTTTAAGGTGTTTGATATGAACCTCCGTCCGCCGCACTTCACAAATGAAGTGCTGGAAGAGCTGCTTCATAAAACGGATATTCTGAAAATCAATGAAGATGAGCTCTCTTATTTAGAAAACCAGTACGGCCTGGCGGGACAGAAAGAAGCGGCAAAGCTGGAATGGCTCTGCAGGAAATTTGATCTTCAACTTGTTGTTGTTACGCTTGGCGACAAAGGAGCCATGGCATGGCACAAAGGAAAGCTTGTTCAGCAAGCAGGATTAAAGGTTGAAGTTGTAGATACAGTTGGTGCTGGTGATGCTTTTTTGGCTGCGTTTATTGCTGGCATTTTAAAGGAAAAGAAGCTGTCGCGGATTCTTGAAGAGGCTTGTGCTGCCGGTGCTGAGGTGGCGTCAAAGGCTGGGGCAAATCCGGAGTAACGTTCCTGACGCACGGTCTATGTTAGCTTCATTCCTGCGAAAGCAGAAACTTAAAGCGGAGCGCAGGTTGCCCTTGCCGTGAAGGGCGCTTTACGATCCCACATTCCGCCGGCTGGCGGACGGGATGGCGTACTCAAGGTTACTTATGAAACGAATAAACGAACTTTCCAGCCCCGCCTAATCCTTTCGCAGTCAGCAAAACTCTCCAGATCGGTTTGCCCCAGGCTTTGAAATTCTCGTCTTCGGGAGTTTCCAGTTTAACTTGTTCTTTAGTTACGGTCCAGCTTTTTGGATCGTAGTTCATGTACACCTTTTTGCCTCCTGCAACCGCAAACTCGACCTGACCAGGTTTGCTGATGTCCGTTTCACAAACAGTCATAAATGTCTGAGTGAGGCTGTTAGGCGCAATTTTGGCAACAAACTGATCCGTAACCGTAACGCTTCCTTTCTTCTCCAACTGAACTTTCCTCGTCCAGGAACTTAGCTGGGCTTCCGCTGGGTAAGCTTTTGCTAAATCCATCGTCAGCGAGGAGCGGTTCTTGTCTGTGCTGTACGAAACGGAAGTGGCTTTTGCCTGAGCGCCGGGGCTCTGTTGTAAGCCGTCAATAGTAGGTAAATTGTGGAAAGAGGAGGTGTTAAACCAAAGCCTGTATCGGTCTTTCGAAAAGGTCCTGGCGGTGTAGGCTCCGGCTCCTGCATCAATAATCACCGGATCGCCATCGCTGTAAAGTATAAAATCGCCAACATCATTGTGATTGTGGCTTTCGGCATTGTGCCCACCATGGGAAGCAACAAAGAGCCCATTCCGCGTGCGGGACGACATGAGTTGAAGGTCTGAGAACCAGACATCCTGCAAATCGGTAAAGGGAACTTTATGGTTTTTAGCTTCGTTCATCACCATAAGATTGTACAAACCGGAATACGGTCGGAAAGAACCTCCGCCAATCAGATTGTTTTCCCGAAAAATCTCGCTCCCAAAAGCCATCATCTTCGGGTCAGTCACTGCCTTGCCAAAACGGTATATCATTAGGCCGTCGGCAGTAATGTAATTTGGCGCATCGGCGATATTGATAAAGCGATTGCCATCAATATGTACCTTATAAATGTATGCGCCAACTTTTGCGATAAACGGATCTTTGAACGCGTTCAGTTTTCCTGCGCTGGCGTCGCTGATAAAATTAAGGCAGTCAAACATCGCTCCACCTGCGGCAAACCAGTAAGCCGGGCCTTCGTCGCAACCCCCATCCTCTCCCAATCCGTTGATGTACTGATCTACATATTTCATCGCGAACAGCACATTGCCTGCTCGTTTGGTTTCATCTTTTTCCAGCAGGAGCGATGTGCAGATGAAATTTGCCATCACCCAGGGCGCCCAATTGTTCAACACCGCGTTTGGGTTGCCCTTGCCGAGGTATGAGTAGTTGGAAGCGAGCATCGGCTTAAAAATCCTGCGGTTAACTTCGGTGTTGATGCGGGCTCTTGCCAGGGGCGAGGCTTTTTCTATAGTGCTCCCCACGAAATAATCAGTCCAGGCTAATACGGCACCTGTTTCTGCTGCGAATAAATCTACTATCGGATCTTCAACATCAGGCAAGCCATAGCCCTTTTTCTGGATTGACAAGTGCGCCGGGATGCCCCAAAAGGTTTCCTCGGAGAGAGACCAGACTCCGTTAATGATTTGGTCGGTGAACCTGCCCTTACCTTCCATAGACTCTGCCAGCATCAGGCTCCACAACTGGTTCCGTTTAGCAAATGACAGATCCTGGTAGTGCGTACGATTGCCGCTGCGCACATACTCGAGAGCCACAGTGGCGGGGATGCTTTCGAACTTCTTTTTGGCTGCGACTTCACCTGCGGCTATGTATGTGCTGATGAGGCTGTCGGGTATAGCTGCTTTCCATTCTGCCGGCGTTTGAGGGAAAGGTTTCCACTTATTTTGTGGGATGAGCCCTTGCCTTACATCAGCTTCTGAGAATTTAGTGCGAAGGATGTTTCGTTGGGTTACTTGCGCAGTGGCAGCGTGAAGGGAAATTACGAGGAGAAGTAGGACAAGGTATTTCATGGTTAAGTTTACTTCGGAAAAGTAAGGATTTTTGTTTTGCCAACGATGGTTTGTGGCTGGCAAAAATGACATTCCCTCAACCTATTAAATTGTTGCTGCACACAAGGATCACTAACAAACTTTTAACTTCGAAATTTCGTTTATTAATCTAATGCGGGGCCATAACTTCTCAAAATTTACACCAAACGAATTGCCGAAAGGTGGCTTCGAAGAACTGCTCAAACTGTTTCTCGAACTGCTTAATTATACCTCAGGCGATGCCAACGAGGCACTTGCGTGGATGAATGAGCTGGATAAACAGTACAAGCTTACCACGGATGAATATGGGATGGGCGACTTCATTGAGGATCTCAAGAACAAAGGTTACCTGGGCAATGATGACGAGAATCCGGGTGGTTTTAAGATAACTGCGAAAACCGAGCAGGGCATCAGGCGGTCTGCTTTGGAGGAGATTTTCGGTAAGCTGAAGAAGTCCGGAAAGGGAAGCCACAACACCAATATTTCTGGTTTAGGCGAGGAGAAGAATGCCGACAGGCGTGAATACCAGTTCGGCGACAGCCTGGATCAGATAGACATGACCGCTTCTATTCATAATGCCCAGGTCAGTCATGGCATAGGCGATTTCAGCATGACCGAACGCGATCTGGAAGTTGAAGAAAAAGATTACAAAACCCTCAGCTCAACGGTGCTGATGATCGATATTTCCCACTCGATGATTTTGTACGGCGAAGACCGGATAACCCCTGCGAAGAAAGTTGCCATGGCTCTTGCCGAGCTCATCCGCACCAAATACCCGAAAGACACGCTTGATATTGTGGTGTTCGGGAATGACGCCTGGCCCATCACTTTGAAGGACCTGGCGTATTTACAAGTCGGGCCGTATCACACAAATACCTATGCCGGCCTTGAGCTTGCCGTTGACCTGTTGCGCCGCCGCAAAACGCACAACAAGCAGATTTTCATGATCACCGACGGTAAGCCAACTTGCCTGAAAGAAGGAGCGAAGTATTATAAGAACAGCATCGGACTTGACCGAAAGGTGGTGAATAAAACCTTGAACATGGCGGCTCAATGTAAGCGGCTTGGTATCCCGATCACCACTTTTATGATTGCCCGCGACCCGTACCTTCAGCAATTTGTAAGGCAGTTCACGGAGGTAAATGGCGGAAAAGCTTTTTACAGTTCGCTGAAAGGCTTAGGAGAATATATTTTTGAAGACTACATCCGGAACAGGAGAAGGACGGTGAGATAGAGAGTCGGGAAGTCAGAGAAGACCGGAAGTCGGGAAGACCGAGGCTAGAAAAGACGGTACTGTCAGACTTTCGGACAACTAAAAGTATCGGACTTTCGGACCAATAAAAAAGAGCAAGAAACAGACTTGCGGACTAAATAGAAACAATGCACGAAAACATACAAACACTTGCACAACTAAAAGCATCGGGTTACCGGCCGCGAACTGTTAAGCAGGAGCTGCGGGAAAATCTGATCGCTCAGCTTAGAAATAAAGAAGCGGGCTTTGAGGGGATCATCGGCTATGAAGATACCGTAATGCCTGATCTGCAAACCGCTATTTTGTCTCAACACAATATCCTGTTGCTTGGCTTACGCGGGCAGGCAAAAACCCGTATCGCACGGCTCATGATCAATCTGCTGGATGAATATGTGCCTTACATTGCCGGTTCAGAGTTGTTCGACGATCCGCTGGAGCCGATTTCCTGGTATTCACGTAATCAGATTGCAACCCTCGGCGACGAAACACCCATTGCCTGGCTGCACCGCTCCGAGCGCTATACAGAAAAGCTCGCCACCCCCGACGTAACAGTCGCTGATTTGATCGGCGATGTGGATCCTATTAAAGCTGCTACTTTGAAGCTTACGTATTCGGATGAGCGGGTGATCCACTTCGGGCTTATCCCACGGGCGCACCGCGGCATTTTCGTCATAAACGAATTGCCCGACTTGCAGGCCCGCATCCAGGTCGCACTTTTCAATATCCTTCAGGAAAAGGACATTCAGATTCGTGGCTTTAAACTGCGCTTGCCGTTGGACATCCAATTTGTGTTCACCGCCAATCCTGAAGATTACACGAACCGCGGCTCTATCGTTACCCCGTTGAAAGACCGTATCGAAAGCCAGATCCTCACCCACTATCCGCGAAGCGTGGAGATTTCGAGAAAGATCACGCAACAGGAGGCACGCCTTACACCTTTCCAAAAAGAGTTCGTGGAATCGGATGGGCTGGTGAAGGACCTGGTAGAGCAGATTGCCTTTGAGGCACGTAATTCTGAATACGTAGATAAAAAATCCGGTGTTTCTGCACGTCTGACTATCACTGCATATGAAAACCTCATCAGTAACTCCGAGCGGCGAATGCTCATCAATGGCGAGAACCGGACTTTTGTACGTATTTCGGATTTTCTTGGAGTGATCCCGGCAATCACCGGGAAGATAGAATTGGTGTATGAAGGCGAACAGGAAGGCCCGGCGAAGGTTGCCAACATCCTGGTAGGGAAAGCTATCAAAACGCTGATGGCGCAATACTTCCCCGATCCTGAAAAGCTGAAGAAGTCGAAAGGAGTGAATCCGTACGCCGAGATCATCAACTGGTTTGGCTCCGGCAACGGCATCAACATTCTGGATGACCTTTCGGACAAGGATTATCTTGGTGCCTTACAATCTGTGCCGGGCTTGAAGGGCCTGGTAAAGCAGTTTCATCCGCGGCTAAGCGAAAATCAGCAGTACTTGCTGATGGAATTCCTGCTTCATGGACTCGCAGAGTTTTCGCAGGTCAGTAAATCATATCTCGACAACGGTTTCGCATTTTCTGATATGTTCAACAGCTTGTTCAACTCGGAATTTGATGAAGAAGAGGATGACGATTACGATGACAATGACAGAGGGAGATACTAATTAACACATTTGTCACGCTGAGCGGAGTCGAAGCGCATATCCACCTTTCGATTCCGCTCAAGGTGACCCAATTCACTCATGCTAAACCGCCTTCCTTTTCTTATCATAATTTCCGTCCTGCTGCTGCTTTTAGATTTTTATCTCTATAAAGCTTTGTTGGCTGTCTTTCCGAAATTACGTGACAAATACCGCCGCAGCTTTAGCCGAATCTGGTGGGGATATTCAGCGCTGCTGCTCCTTGGAGTGTTCTCGAGTATTTTCTTCAGCATTCCGCTTGTTGTGAGGGCAATTACGCTGGTGGCTTTTTTCATCAGCTTTGTTTCCAAGGTGGTGCTGTTAATTTTCGTGTTGTTTGATGACCTGAGGCGGTTGGTTCTGTCCCTATTTCGCAGATCCGCTTCCAGGAAGCCCGAGCCAGGGACTGATAATGCCGAAAAGATCCCCCGCTCTGAATTCCTGGTAAAAGCAGGCATCGCGGTAGCTTCTGTGCCCTTTGCTTCAATTGCTTATGGAGTAGCTTCCGGAGCTTACGATTACCAGTTGAGGCGGGAAGCACTCTATTTAAAAAATCTTCCACGTGCTTTCGAAGGGATGAAGCTCGGCCAGATTTCTGATGTGCACTCGGGCAGTTTTTACAACAAGAGAGCAGTAACCGGAGGGGTCGATATGCTGCTGGCAGAGAAGCCTGATGTGATTTTCTTTACCGGCGATATCGTGAATAACATCGCATCAGAAATGCGGGACTATCAGGATATTTTTTCCAAAGTGAAGGCTCCGCTGGGAGTGTTCTCTGTGCTGGGAAATCACGACTACGGGGATTATTATTACGGAAAGGAGCCATCCGCCGCTAAGGCAAAGAACCTGGAGAACGTGAAGAAGATTCACGGTCTGATGGGCTGGGATTTGCTGCTGGATGAACACCGAAGGTTGAAAGTTAACAACGAGGAGATCGGGATTTTAGGCTGCCAGAACTGGGGAGCCGGCCGCTTCATCCAAAAGGGAGATCTGGTAAAAACATTAAAAGGCACAGACGATCTGCCTGTAAAATTGCTCATGTCGCACGATCCATCTCACTGGCGGGCGCAGATCCTAAATCATCCTGATATTGACGCAACTTTTAGCGGCCATACGCACGGGATGCAGTTTGGCGTACGCACAAAAGAGTATCAGTGGAGCCCGGTGGAGTATATTTATAAGGAGTGGGCAGGCTTTTACAGGGAAGGGCATCAGCAGCTTTACGTCAACGTAGGGTATGGGTTTTTGGGCTATCCCGGCAGGGTTGGTATTTTACCTGAAATTACGATATTTGAATTAAAGCGGGGTTGACCAGCCGCTCATAAATGAAGAAAATCCTTCGGCAGGCACTCGATTTTTTACTATTCAGCAACCTGTTTATGGCCTTGTGCGCAGTGGCACAAGTGATGGTTACCTATAAACTGCTTCGGGCAAAACCCGACATTTATGTGTTAGGCCTGCTGTTTTGTTCAACCCTCTCCATTTACAATTTCGCTATAATCCTTTCAAAACCGAAGAACGCTGAGCGGTCGCCATTCAGGCGGGTACGGTGGTTTTATCTGCACTATCGTCTGATGATCTCGCTTACAATAGTGGCAGTGCTGTCGCTCATTCCGATTACGTTGTTCCTGTCGCCAACTTCGCAATTCCTTCTGGTTTTTTTGGGAGTGATTTCTGTGGCCTATAATCTGCCAATTTTTACTATAAATGAAAAGAGCTTCGGGTTGCGGAATATCCCAGGAGTTAAGTTGTTTTTGATAGCGCTGGTGTGGTCGTTAAGTTGTGTGATTTTGCCAGTGCTGGAATTGGAAAGCCATCGCACAGTTGCCATTTCAGCCAGCGACAGTACGCTTCTTTTGGCGAAGCGCTTCCTGTTTATCGCCGCTCTGGCAGTTCCATTTGATCTACGTGATCTTTTTCAGGATAAAAACAATGATCTAAAAACCATCCCCGTAATGCTTGGGGAGCGGAACGCTTACATGTTTTGCTTGCTGTTGCTGGCCATTTACACGGTTTTATTGTTTCTGTTCACCAATGCGCCAGATCTCAACTTTATCGCCTTAACCGTTACCACGATTCTGGCGGGCTGGCTCATTTTCAAATCTGATCATAAGAAGAACGAGTACTATTATTTCTTCTATCTGGATGGGATATTGATCATGCAATATTTGATGCTGGAAGGCTTTGGGCTGTTGAAATAGTCTCTTATCATTTATAAGGCAGTCGCTCAATTCTTTTTTATGTTGTATTATTGGCGCCAGCTTAATGTATTCTGACTCAAACAGATACTTGCTTCGTAAAGTTGATGAGATTTTTTGCCGGTTTCCTATCTTGTGTTTTACTGCTGTTTGCCGGTGGCCTGCGTGCCCAAAGTTCTTTGATGGCCGACAGTACCTACAAATCTATTCAAAAGATAAAGGATGATTCTGTGCGGATAGATAAGTCCCTGGAATATCTCGCAAAGCTCACTATCGAAAAATCGAACAAAGCATCTGCTCTCAAAGAATCAATGTTGAAGCACGCAAGGCAGCAAAGCGACAATTTGACGATCGGCAGAATATTTAGCACAACAGGTTTTAGTTACCTGAGCTCGGGCAGTTTTGATCTTGCTTACGCAGAATATATCAAGGCATTGCCTTTACTGAACAAATATGGAAAGCCTAAGCAGAAAGTCAGAGTACATCAGGATTTGATGTGGATACAGTTCCAGATGAAAGACTATGATAAAGCAGAAAAAAATTTGCAAACTGCTCTTAACATCGCGGAAGCTAATAACCTGAAAGATAAGCAGGCGGAAGTATATAACATGTTTGGCATTTTGTACGATAGCCAGTTACAATATGAAAAAGCAGTATCGTATTACAGCCATGCTCTTGAAATCAATAAGAAATACGGGACCAGGTTCAACGAGATAAGTTCGCTCGTAAACCTGGCAATCAGTCAGCGCCGGCTAAAGCGATATTCGCAAGCTATGGAGAATTTACACCTGGCCAAAGCGATAGCAGATTCGGTGAACAATGAATATTTTACGCAGTCAATTTTGCAGAATATTGGTGAACTGGCGTATGATATGAAGGATTATGACACCGCCGAAAAGTATATTCTGCTTGCAGCTAAAGGTTCAAAAAACAATCCAGAGCCGGTGCTGAGGACCGGTTTGTTAGCACTATTGAAGAATATCTACAAGCAGAAAGGCGATTACAAGAATGCTTTCCTTTACTCCGATTCGCTGGCAAAAATTAATAACACCATGTTCGCGAAGGATAAAACTGCTCAGGTGAGAGATTTGGAGGCTAAGTACCAAAGCCAACTGAAAGATCAGCGCCTGGAAGCGCAGGTGCTTGCGTCGGTGAGGCAGCAGCAAGAGTTAGATCTAAAAAAGCGGCTGTTACAGCTAAGTGGAAAGGAAAATGAAATACAAGCTCTTGAGCTTTTGGAAAAACGTTCTCAGTTGCAGAATGAACAATTGAAGCAAGCTTCGTTGAGAGAAAAGGAAGCTTTGCTTTATCAACTGAAAACTAAAGACAAGAACAAACAAATAGCCAGGCAACAAGATGAAATTAATACGAGTGCTAATTTCAGGTTTTTCCTGATCATTGGGTTGGTTTTCGTTCTGCTTTTAGCCATTTTATCTTTTTACAGCTACGGCAAAACCAATAAGCTGAACAAGATTATCTCTGCTCAAAAACATGAGCTCGAAGTAACCGGACAGGTAAAAGACCGGATATTTAGCGTGGTAAGCCACGATATGCGAGCGCCTATAAACACGCTAATTGCGTTTACGCAACTTCTGGAATATGGTGAGGTAACGTCCGATAACATGGTGAGGTACGCTGCTCAGCTGAAGATGTCGTTGAATCACACATCAGTTTTGATGGATAATCTGCTGAACTGGGCATCCAGCCAAATGCAGGGATTTAAACCCAATATTGTAGTTTTCGATGTGAACCTGATCGCTTCAGAGGTTATTAATTCGCTGCAGACCCAGGCAACCGTTAAAGAGATCACAATACAAAATAAGATACCTTCGGGAACGCTGATTTCGGCAGACATCAACATGACGCAGCTTGTGTTACGAAACCTGATCAGCAACTCGGTCAAGTACTCTCACGCAAATGGGAATATTGTACTGAATGCGAAGGCGGGAGGAGAGAAGGTGAATATTACTGTAACAGATAAGGGTACAGGAATGCCGGGCGAGATTGTCCAGCAGTTTAATAGCAATAACTATTTGCAGTTTCTTGAAAGCACGCCTGGTACAAATAAGGAGAAAGGAACCGGCTTGGGTTTGGTATTGTGTAAGAACTTCACAACACTGATGTGCGGCGAGATTTCAGTTAAAAGTGAGAAGGGTAGCGGAAGTAAATTCTCAGTTGTGCTTCCTAAAGCGGCCTAGCTTATTCTCCTGACCGCGACAAAACTCTATCATTTACTACCCGGTCAATAAGCTCCTGCCGGGAAACAGCGCTGAGCGGAACTATTTGTTTGTTAGACAGGTGAGCTTCGTTTGCGGTGATGGTTACCACATGTTCCAGTCCTACAATAAATTGTTTATGGATGCGCATAAATAATGCATCGGGTAATTGCTTTTCGAGATTTTTCAGGTTAATCAACGTTACATGCATATTGTCTACGCTGAATATTTTTGAATAGTCGCCTAGGCTCTCAATGTAAAGAACTTCTGAGTAACGGATTTTGGTAATGCCTTGTGTTTCTTTGATAAAAAAGTAATCTGAAGAGTTTGCCTCTCGTATCCGTATCTCGTCTTCAGGTTTCAACATTGATGAGCCATTTGCCTTTCCCACAGCGTCTTTTAGTTCAAGGTATTCTATCGCTTTGTTTGCGGCTTTATAGAATCGCTCGAAGGTTAGTGGCTTTACTACAAAATCCACAATATCCAGATTGAAGCTTTCTACTGCATATTCAAAGTGCGAGGTGATAAACACAAAAACAGGAGGGTTTCTCAGGCCTTTTCTCAAGCCAATCCCGGAAAGGTCCGGCATGTCGATATCGGAAAAAACGATATCAATCTGATGTTGCTCTAGCGCAATGGCGGCCTCGTGCCCATCGCTGCAAATAGCTACCACCTCAATACTTCCAATCTTTTTTAAATGCTGTAAAATTAAATCCCGGTCTATCAGGTTGTCATCGGCAACGAGGCAACGATACTTCATGCAGTTTATTATCGGTTGGATAAATGTATAGATTTTTATTTAATCTATTAATAGTACTGTTTCGTCTACTATATAATACGTTTCATCAAATAAGCAAAAATCATAGCAATAGATATAGCAATTTCAGACACCCAAAGTCTGGGTATAAGCTTTTGTCACATCTTAAAACAAAATAATACACATGATTAAAAATTTACTTTTTCAGAAGAAAGCAGGCACAAAATGTTCACGGCAGGGTTTCCGAAACCGTTTGAAAGGACTCGTTCTGGTAATGCTCCTTTGCACATCCGCGGCTTTTGGACACGTAACAGAAATACGTGTTAATCAAGGCCAGGACGGAAAGTTGACATGGTATCTTTCCTCCTATCATGGTAAAGGGGAGTGTGGTGTCCAAGGATCAGGTCTAACGATCAACGGTGTTAACTACCCTTTAGAGGCAGAATTTACCGGAGACGTAGCAAATTTTAGCTCCAATGTTTTTGCAACATTGCAAGGTTATGCTCACACGAGCTACGCCATTGTGCACACCCCGTTTCTCGGAACTAATTTAAGCGTTCAGCCTTATTCTACTAATGCCTGCTGGTCTTTTTTAGTTGGAGGGAATGGCAATTTTACACCGCCACCACCACCAGTTTGTACAAGTTCACCATTAACAGGTTGGAGTAATACTTTTGCTTCATCTGGTAATAATAACAATACTTTCTGCGACCCAACGGACGATCGCACTACTGCTACAATCAAAGTTTCTCACTTGGCATGTGCAAACATCACGGGGGATAAGCAATTCAGAGTAATATTCGATCCAACAGGCACCAATGTATCATACGGTCCTTTTAACTATGCTGCAGGAGTCGAAACAAGTGTAGGTATCTCTGTTCCCTATGGTGCTTCCAATTCTACTTTGGTTAAAGTTATCGACGACGATTTTCCTGCTGAAATTACACATGGATTAGTTATACCTAATGGACAGTACTTGGGTGAAAAGGAAACTGTGCCCCCTGTAATTACATCCATCCAAGGAAATGTTATAGTTCCTTTAAATTCTTTAGGCGCAGCAACTTTGCCGAGTTACACCAGCTCAACTACTGCTACTGACAATTGTAGTTCTGTTTCTATTACTCAAGCACCGGAAGCTGGAATGGCTCTTGCTCAAAACAGGCCCGTCACAGTAATTTTGACCGCTAAAGATGCAAGCGGCAATTTCACCACTCAAACGTTTACTGTTACAGCAAAAGACCAAACGACACCGATCGCAACTGCTAAAAACATCACAAAACAATTAGATGCTTCTGGGAACGTAACAGTAACGGCCGCCGAAATAAATGACGGTTCAAGCGATAACGTTGGCATAGCTTCTATGACAGTTTCGCCAAGCACGTTCAACTGTAGCAACATTAATTTAAGTTCAACGGCTAGCCTAACCTACAATATGGCAGCCGATGATTATATCGATGCCTCTATTTCAAAGGATGATATTTCAGCGGGAAACCAATTTGCGTACGGTGATCAGTGGTTCGCTACATACTCAGGCACAACGGCCTTGGTACCGGGCTCCACTTACTATTTACATATAAAAGCCACCAACGGCGGAGGTCAAGGGATGTTTATAGGAGATTTTAAATTATCTGGAGACTTCGAGTTTGAAGATGGCTCTAAAACTTTGGTTACAGGCCCATCCACATTCAAGGTAAGTTCTACCGGCTTTGGGAGCAACTACCAGGCACCATTTCTGCATTGGGCTAATGGCGGACCTATTTGGGGATATAAAGCGGCAATATCACCAAGCGCTCAATTCATCTACGGACCGACTAATACCTGGTATTTTTCCACCAAAATCAGGTATACAGGCTTTTCTAACACCGTGACCTTGACAGTCGCAGATGCAAGCGGAAATGTTTCTACTGCCACGGCAAATGTTACGATTGAAGACAAAATTGCTCCTGTAAAACCTGTGCTAGAAAACGTAACAGGCGAGTGCTCGGTTACAGCTACCCCACCAACTACTACAGATAACTGCAAGGGAGTCGTCACGGGCACCACGGCAGATCCGTTAACATATACAACACAGGGTACTCATGTGATTACCTGGAACTTTAATGATGGAAATGGGAACACAACAATAGCTACACAGAATGTGATTGTTAAGGATGTAACTGCACCAGTTGCTCCAACACTAGCTGGTATACGTGGGGAATGTTCCGTCACTGCGCCGGTCCCTACAGCAACTGATAACTGCTCAGGCAATATCACCGGTACAACGACTGATGCTGTTACATACACGACTCAAGGTACTCACGTAATTACATGGACGTTTAACGACGGAAATGGCAACACTACAACAGCTACACAGGATGTGATTGTTAAGGATGTGACTGCACCAGTTGCTCCCGTACTTGCTGACGTAACAGCCGAGTGCTCTGCAACTGCCGTTGCTCCAACGGCCCAAGATAATTGCTCTGGCGCAATCACAGGAACAACTTCTGATGCTACGTCATTCACAGCACAAGGAACCTATACTATCAACTGGACATTCACTGATGCTGCCGGAAACTCTTCTTTTGCTATACAAAATGTAGTTATTAAAGATGTAACTGCACCGGTTATCCTTGCTCCTGCAAACGTGGTAGCTGGTTCATGCAACTCAATTTCTTTGGGTGCTCCGCTTACAAGCGATAACTGCGAAGTAGTGAGCGTTACAAATAATGCACCTGCAACATTCCCGGTTGGTACAACAACTGTTGTTTGGACTGTAACAGATGCTGGTGGAAACACAGCTTCTGCAACTCAAACTATTAAAGTTGCTCCTGCCCCGGTAGCTGCAATTGCGGTGAGCCGTGTTGATGGAACTTTCACTGGTTTACCAACTTCTACTATTGCTTTAGGATACGGTGCACAAAACCTTACCTTATCAGCAACTGGTGGAGACACTTACAAATGGAGCAACAATTTAACAAGTGCTTCTGCTACAACTGCTTCAATTACAGTTGCTCCTACAACAACAACTACTTATACAGTTATTGCTACAGATATCTACGGATGTTCTACACCAAAAAGCATCACTGTTACAGTCGTAGATGTGCGTTGCGGCAATAAAATGGATAAAGTGGTTGTTTGCCACAAAACAGGAAGCGCTAAAAATCCTACTGAAGAGCTTTGTATTGCTCCAAGTGCCGTGGCTACACATCTTGCCCATGGCGACAAAATTGGTTCTTGTGGTTCAGGATTTGTGTATGCGGATGTTGTTAGTACCGATAAACTTGAACTTTCAAGCATTCAGCAATCAAATAGCCTGGAAGCCACGGTAGCAAACCTATCAGCTTATCCAAATCCATTCGGATCAAAAACCACTGTTTCGTTCACATTAGTTGAAGATGAAGCCAAGGTTTCTCTCGATTTGTTTGGCTTGAACGGCGTTAGAGTACAGCATGTATATTCTGGTGCTGCAACTGCGTTCAAAACCCAATCGTTTGAGTTCAATAGCTCAAACCTTCCATCGGGAACTTATTTCTTCCGTTTGACAGGATCAAAAGCGAACCTGACGTTCAAAGTGATTATCGCTAACTAAGCGGAATTGCTCTCAAACAAAAAGCCCGGCTCTTGAGCCGGGCTTTTTTTGTTATCAGATGTTTATGCCTGAATAGATGATTGCACAGTAATCGATTAAATAGATGCTTTGGCCTACCCCGGGTCCTCTTTCATCGACTAATTCAAAAGCCCAAAAAATTAGTTCACAAATTTATACTCGCTTGTGGCAGGTGCCCAGGGTGAGCCACTATTAATCAATCAGTATGAATCAAAAATTTACCAGCTTTCTAAGGAGCTTCTTTCTGTTAAGCTCCATTGCTTTAATTTGTTTAACGAGCCAAAGCCAGGCACAAACTGCAGGTGGAGCCTTGAATTTTAACGGAACCGATGATTTTGTAAATCTCGGGCCTAATATCAGCTCTGCCGGTAGCTTTTCATGGGAAGCTTGGATCAAGACATCCGGCAATGGCACTATCATAGCCAAGTGCCCGGAAGCAGGTGGGTGGTATTGGGGAGGAAAGACTTTATTTGTAAGGCAGGGGCGGATATCATACGACGCTTTCGGTATCTCATATGTTGAGACTCCCGGAACGTACAATGATGGCTTATGGCATCACGTAGCTCTTACCGTTCAATCAAATTATTCAGGCAACCTGGATGTGGTAAGCATTTATGTTGATGGATCACTAAAGGTTACGAGGGACAACTGGGATACAAATGCTAGCTCGGAAGCTGGTCAGGTAACTAAGATTGGCTACACGAATAGCAATTTTCCTGAGCCCGGTTTCCTGAACGGTGTTTCACCTTTTACAGGTACAATTGATGAGGTCAGGATCTGGGACAGAGCATTGACTGGTAGTGAAATAGCCGGTAGGATGTCTTGCGAACTTGCGCTGCCACAAACAGGTTTATTAGCTTATTATAAATTTAACCAGGGTATTGCGAGCGATGCTAACCCTTCAGTTAACACCGTTTGGGATTACAGCGGCAACAATAAAAATGGAACTTTAAATTCATTTGCACTAACCGGGCCTGCCTCTAACTGGGTAGCCGGACAAATTAAAGCTTGTACCCTCACAGGGCCAGCAAATATTAGTTCCGGGATTAGCCTTTGGTTAGATGCTTCAGATGTCACTGCTACAGGTAACAACAGTAATATCGCAAACGGCAGTTCTTTACCCGTTTGGTCGGATAAGTCAGGAAGCTCTCACGATGCCGTTAAACTAAGCGGACAAAACGGAGTTACTTATGTGAGTGGACAGATAAATGGAAAATCAGTTATTCGTTTTACTAGACTAGGTGACAATCTTGGTTCAGTTCTGCTGGCGAATGGTGTTGATATCAGAGCTGGTTCAAACCCAGACGTAACGATGTTCACCGTTTACAAGCAAGGTGCAAAAGTAGCTGTAAGTGGCCAAGGGCAGGCGTTATGGGGTAACGATGATGGGAACTGGGATCGTTTTTTTTATAATTCATGGAGTCATGGCGACAATGGGATCGCTTCATTGGGCCCGGTTAATCCAACCTTTGTTGATATTATTGGGGCAGGAACCGTAGGGAAGCTCAGGCTTATGACTGCTGTTTTTGATGGAACTGTAAGCGGCGGAGCAAATAACGGCCCTCCATTGGGTTCGGCCATATATTTTGATGGCGTAGTAGTGACCAAATTCACTGACCATACTGAGCCATCTGCGGCTCAGACATCACTCAGAATCGGAAACGATGGTGACAATGGCAATTTCAATGGTGACATCGCTGAAATGATAGTTTATAATCGCAAACTTTCCGATTGCGAAATTCAAACCATTAATCAATATCTAAGCACAAAATATGGGGTGACATTTACAAGCGCTGCAATAACGGCATCAGGTCCAACTACAATTTGCCAGGGTGCAAGCGTAACTTTGACCGCCAGCGCTGGTAGCTCATACCAATGGTTTAAAGATGGAAGCCCAATCGCAGCTGCGACTTCCGCAACATACAATGCGACTTCTGCAGGGAGCTATACTGTTAATATAACCAATACAAGTGGTTGCAGTGCAACATCTTTGGCAACTTTAATAACCGTCAATCCTGTTCAGGACGCAACTATAACAACGAGTGGCCCTGTTACTTTTTGCACGGGTGGATCTGTTACGCTTAATGCCAATACCGGAGCGTCATACCTATGGAGCAATGGTTCAACATCGCAAACTATAACTGCTACCAGTCCGGGTAATTACTGGGTAAAAGTCACTAATGCCGCAGGTTGCACTTCAACATCTGCTTCGACAACCGTTAGTATCAATCCGCTGCCAGTAGTTTCTATTGTGCCCACTACAAGCGCAATCTGTGCGGGTGGAAGCACTACACTGCGTGCAAATACAGGTGGTGGAAACGCACTTACATTTAACGGTGCAAATACATACGTTGATCTGGGCACGGGTGTAACTCTGCCTACTACATTTACTCAAGAGGCTTGGATTTATTCAAGTGCAGGGAATGATGGAAAATATCATGGATTCCTTGGAACCGAAGCCGGTGTGAGCCGTTCGCCGTCTATGTGGGTATACAATGAAAAAGTAATCCACGGTGGTTTTGGAGATGGGAGCAGATTTTATTACTACCATACCGGAGAGGTAATTCTACCAAATACCTGGAATCACATCGCCCAAACCTACAACGGTACAACGCTAACCTGCTATGTTAATGGAGTAGTTGCGTACTCAAGTAACGAATTCGCCGGTAAAATTCCTGCTCCGACGGCTGTGAAAAGTATCGGTAGGGTGGACAATTATTTCCAGGGAGCTTTGGATGAGGTGAGGATGTGGAACGTAACACGTACACAGGCTCAAATTCAGGCGGATATGAACAGAACAATTTCACCTTCCTCAGCCGGGTTGGTAGCCTACTACAAGCTTGATGAGGGGACGGGAAGCACAACTGTAAATGCTGTGACTGCTAGTTCCGGCACGTTGACAAACGGTCCGGTTTGGAGCATCTCATCAGCCCCGGTTGGTGCAACAGTTACGTGGAGTCCGGCCGCAGGATTAAATACAACAAACGGAGCTATCGCGATAGCGACGCCAACAGCAACAACAACTTATACTGCTACTGCAACTGACGCATCAACAGGATGTGTTTCAACTGCCACGCAAACTATAACCGTAAATACGGTAACTGCCACTGCGTCTAACAGCGGTGCTGTAATATCGGGCGGAACTATCATGCTTGCTTCTACAGGCACTGGCACATTCAGCTGGACGGGTCCAAACAGTTTCACCTCTACTCTACAAAACCCGGTCATCGCAAATGCTACAACTGCAAACGCTGGGACTTACAATGTAACAGTGACACAGAACGGCTGTACTGCTACAGCTTCTACGAATGTTATAGTAAATACAGTCTTGGCCGGAGCGCTGAATTTAGATGCTTCTAAGAGTAATAAAATAGCGGTTAGTAGTGGTGGCTTGCCGACTGGGAACAGCACGTATGCTATAGAGGCTTGGATAAAGCCTACTTCTACGAGCGTAGCCAATGCTATCGTAGGCTGGGGAAACTGGGGAGCGACCGATCAAGTTAACTGTTTCAGGCTTTCTGGGCCAACCACTTTGATTAACTACTGGTGGGGCCACGACCTCGTTGTAACGGTTCCGAACCTGCTGGACGGGAAATGGCACCATGTCGTAGCCAGTTTTGATGGAACAACCCGATCTATTTACACTGATGGAGTTCTCCGAGGATCTGATAAACCAACCGGACATAACGTTCCTTACTCAACCAATGCAACAATTGGTTCTGCTAATCCTGTGGATGGTTACGGCGAATATTTCGACGGCTCTATTGATGAGGTGAGAATATGGAACCGTCCACTATGCCAGGGAGAGATTGAGAATAACCGTGCAGGAGAATTAAGCCTTCCTCAAACCGGATTGGCTGCGTATTATAAATTCAACCAAGGGAATTCAAATGACGTTAATACGGGGATAAAAAACCTTAACGATGCTAGCGGTAACAACAATAATGGAGCGCTCCAAGGATTTGAACTTTCGGGTACTACATCGAACTGGGTAGACGGAACAGTTACGGGAACTTCACCTGTTTTCCTTCCGCCGACTGCTACGATAGCAGCTTCAGGCGCAACTACTTTTTGTCCTTCAGAGTCTGTGACCTTAACTGCTAACAGTGGTGAAGGCTTTACTTACCAGTGGACTAAGGATGGGCTTTCAATACCTGGTGCTGTCAATAACACGTATGCAGCAACTGCTAGTGGAAAGTACAACGTCATCATAACTAAAAATGGTTGTACTGCTACAGCAACTCCGATAATTGTTGTAGTTGAAGATAAGGCACCCCCAGTAATTACATCCAATCAGGGCGATGTTGTTGTTGCTTTAAACACTTCTGGATCGGCAACTTTGGCGAGCTACATTGGATTAGCTACTGCGACGGACAACTGTACTGCTGCGTCTTCAATTGTATTTACCCAATTACCTGCCCCCGGCACGGTACTTGGTCAAAATGTGCCAACTACAGTCACTATTAAAGCAACTGATGCATCAGGCAATTCAAGCTTGCAAACGTTTACAGTTACAGCTACAGATCAAACTGCGCCGGTAGTTCTCACTATGAACACTAACATCCAACTGAATGCTTCTGGGAACGCTGTATTAAAAGCCGAACAAATAAACAATGGCTCAACAGACAATGTAGGTATAACCAGCTTGGCTTTAGATAAGACTAATTTTAATTGTGCAGATATTACGGCCAGCCCGACCGATTATAAAGAGTTTTTCACTTTCGTTTCTGATGCTACCTGGAGACAAAGCACTACGGTTAAGTCTAGTGTGGAAGTGAATGGTTTTTGGAATGGTGTTAGCAGTGTTCCAGATGCCAGCACTTATACCATTATTCCTACAATCGGCGCATATTATAATCAAATAATTCCTGGTACTCAAGGAATACTTGTTGGTGACAATGTTAGATTTCTACGTAAAACGATTAATATATCAAACGCTTCAAACCTTAGGGTAACCTTATTGGCATCAGTCGACAATGATGTTCAATTATTTGTGAATGGTACCGAAGTGGCGGTTGAAGGAGATTTGGCTGTGGAAAATTTCAATGACCAGGTTCATAGTAGGGTTGTTTTAAATGAAAACACACCTAACCAAAACGGTGGCACAGGGTTTCAGCCTTTTGACAGGATAACAAATATCAAGGCCTCAAACCTCTTCCATCCTGGCGAAAATGATGTGGTATTCGCCATCCGCAATACACCTGATGGTGATCGTGGTGCAATCTCTTTTAAAGTTATTTTTGAAAAGGCGGGCTCGGGCGTCCCTGTTACTTTAACAGCTACTGACCAAGCCGGGAATACAACTTCAGCCCTTGCATATGTGGTGGTTGAAGACAAAATTGCACCAGCCAAACCAACGCTTGCTGACCTGACAGGTGAATGTTCGGTAACTGCAATTGCACCAACTACTACCGATAACTGCTCTGGCATTGTAACCGGCACCACAACAGATGCACTTACTTATACAACTCAAGGTACCCGGGTAATCAACTGGACGTTTACAGATGCGTCTGGCAACGTAACCACCGCGACACAAAATGTAACGATTCTTGATATTACTTCGCCTGTGATTACCTCAGTTCAACAAAACGTGGTGGTTGCACTGAACGCAAGCGGGACTGCTGCGCTGGCAAATTATATACCGTCAGCAACAGCTACAGACAATTGCACAGCAGCGGGTTCAATAGTGTTTACACAATCTCCTGCAGCCGGAACACCGCTTGTTCCAAATGTTCCACTCACGGTTACGCTTACTGCAACAGATGCTAATGGCTTAAAAGCAACTCAAACTTTTACTGTTACAGCAACTGATCAGACATCACCGGTTGTGAAAACCAAGAACATCACTGTTCCGCTGGATGCATACGGAAAAGCCACGGTAGTTCCTTCTCAAGTTGATGGTGGGACTTACGATAATTCTGGCAGCTTTACTTTGAACCTCGACAAAACCACATTCGACTGCTCAAACCTTGGGGTAAATCCAGTTACTTTGACAGCGGCTGATGCGAGCGGCAATACCACTGCTTCGGTAATTCCAGCCGGCTTAATAGGGCTTTGGGATTTTGAGGATGCCGGAAAGCTAAAGGACCAAACAGGTAATTGGGGCGATCTCATTTTGAGTGGCAGCGCTACCATTTCTGCAGGTGCGTTAGATGCAAACACTGGCATGGCACGTACTTCTTCTTATTCAGGTGCTGAGATACGGAGCAAAACCCTGATTTCTTATGTGTCTCTTGATAAACTAGCTCAGGGAGCAGGATCGGCGATGACGATCGACCGGATAAACTCCGATTCATTTGATGGGCTTATATATGCAGAAGCCCAGCCTAACAGATGGATGAATGGCAGCTCTAATGGCCTTAGAAATCAAAACCTCAATCCAGGTTATGCAGAAACCTCGCCAAATCAGTTGGTGCAAGTTGCACTTACTTATGAAGAGAAACCAGGTAACCAGGTGCTAATTACCTTCTATAGAAACGGAGCAACTTATGGCTCATACCTTGCGAATAATTTCACCAGCTGGTCAGCTAATGATGCTGAAATTTTATTCGGTGCAAGGCACTATTATGGTTGGGTTAACCAGCAAGTAGGCTCTTTAGATGCCCACATTCAAAAAGCAATGCTTTTCAACAGGGCATTGACAGCGACAGAAATTCAAAGCCTGCATGGTCCCGTTCCTAACGCCGTCGTAACAGTTGTTGATACGATCAAACCTGTCGCTCCGGTACTTGCGGATGTTATCGGCGAGTGTTCTGCTACAGCAGTCACTCCGAGTACAACTGATAATTGTGCAGCGACGGTTGTCGGTACCACTACGGATGCTTTGACTTACACTACGCAGGGCACGCACGTTATCACCTGGAGCTTTGATGACGGGCACGGAAATGTATCAACAGCTACTCAGAACGTTGTTGTAAAAGATGTAACCCCTCCCGTATTTGTTCAGCCTACAGATATCAACGTAATTGCAACAAGCGCTGCGGGAGCAGTTGTAAACTACACCGCTCCGGTTGGAGCTGATAATTGCTCAGCAACAACTACAATGACCGCAGGTTTGGCTAGTGGCTCAATCTTCCCGATAGGCACTACTAAGGTTACTTACACCACTACGGATATTGCCGGATTGACTGCAAGCACATCCTTTGAAGTAACAGTAACAGGTATTGCCCCTTCAATCGTAGTTCCTGAAAATATTTCAGTGAACAATACTGCCGGAGAATGTGGTGCTGTGGCAAGCTTTGCTGCTACCGAAACTAGAGCCATACCAGCATCAGCAATTACATATTCTATTCAGCCAGGCAGTAACTTTACGGTGGGCACTACCGAAGTCACTGCGACAGCGACGAATGCTGTAGGCACTTCAACCGGAACCTTTACAGTCACAGTTATTGACAATGAAGCACCGGTTATTGTCAACAATGGCGATAAGCTTCTCAACACCGATTCAGGAGTATGCGGAGCCAAAGTAGAGGTAAGCGCAACAGCCACAGACAACTGTTCTGTCGGAAATCCAGTTGGTAAACGTAGCGATGGCCTTGCGCTGGATGCCGTATATCCGGTTGGAACCACAACAATTTCATGGAACGTGAGCGATATTCATGGAAATATAGCTACAGAATCTACTCAGACTGTAATTGTTGAGGATCATGAAGCTCCACGTGCTATTGCACAAAACGTAACTGTTCAGCTTGATGCATATGCAAAAGGCTCAACAACTGCAGAAGCTGTAAACAACGGTTCGAATGATGCTTGCGGAATTGAATCAATCAAGCTTAGCAAAACAGACTTTGATTGCTCGAACTTCGGAGCGAACGAAGTAACACTTACAGTTACGGATATTCAC
>JAQSWM010000012.1 GCA_029266635.1 Sphingobacteriaceae bacterium
TTAATCAATAAAAAAACGAGCATATTCCTGCTCATTTCATTGATATTTATATTCGATGCTTCAAAGTTATACTTGATAAAATAGGCGAAACCCAAAGAAAAACCACAGCATAGAAGATCAATACAGAAAATAATCCATCGGGGTACTATGCTGATTTTGTTGAACATACTGCTCTATTTAACAATCAGCAAATATAAAGTATTTATGTTTACGGCAATCCAAAATTTATGCACTCAACACCTTTAACTGAATTGATGTTTATACTAGACTGTAGGAATGGGTATGCTCTAATATTCTGTTTATCTCTCCAGATAGGTAACTCATTCATAATAACCAAGGCTTACAGGCTTACTGTTCGAAACAAGTTTTCACAACCGCTACTACCCGTTCCAGATCCTCTATTCCGAGATTTGAACCTGATGGTAAACAGAGGCCATTCTCAAAAAGCTTTTCTGAAGTTCCATCACCGTAAAACGGTTCACCTTTGAAGACTGGCTGCAAGTGCATAGGCTTCCACACTGGTCTTGATTCTATATTTTCAGCCTCCAGAGCAAGCCTGATAGACTCCGGTGTAACGCCATCCCGGGATTGTACCTGAATAGCTGACAACCATCTGTTAGAAAAAGTATCGCCTAGTTCTTCTGTAAAACTTATTTCAGGGATGCCAGAGAAAGCCTGCTTATAAAACCCAAAGTTGGTTCTTCTATTCTGGATATGATCGTCCAACACTTCCATTTGCCCGCGACCAATGCCTGCGACAATGTTGCTCATTCTGTAATTATATCCTATATCCGAATGTTCATAATGTGGTGCAGGATCCCGGGCTTGCGTAGCAAGGAATACAGCTTTATCCACATGTTGCTTTTTCTTAGCTACCAACGCACCGCCTCCTGACGTTGTAATGATCTTATTCCCGTTAAAGGATAAACACGCCATATGCCCAAAAGTACCACAATGCCATGTACCAATACGAGACCCTAATGCTTCAGCAGCATCTTCCAGTACCGGAATATCGTAATTTTCAGCAATATGAAGAATCTCCTTCATATTTGCAGGCATACCATACAAATGCACGGGAATAATTGCTTTTGGCTTCTTACCTTTTGCTATTCTGTCATTTATTGCTTGCTCCAAAAAATATGGTGACATATTCCAGGTATCCGGCTCCGAGTCGATAAAGATCGGGCGGGCGCCTAAATATGCTATTGGATTAGCGGTAGCAGAGAACGTCATGCTTTGACAAATCACTTCATCATCTGTGCCTATACCTAAGAGTATTAAAGCCAAATGCAATGCTGCTGTTCCGGAACTTAAGGCTGCGACATGGAAGCCCCCCCCTAGATATTGTTGTAAGTCATTCTCGAAACCATTCACGTTCGGTCCAAGAGGTGCAACCCAATTAGTGTCGAAAGCGTCTTGGACATACTTTTGCTCACCGCCGCCCATATGTGGGGACGAAAGCCATATCTTAGATTGGTTCGTGCTCATTGAACTTAATAATTTTTCCAGGATTACCCACAACTACAGCAAAATCCGGAACGTCGTTTAAAATCACAGCGCCAGCTCCAATTACAGCCCATTGACCAATTCGTATTCCCTGAATAACACTTGCGCCAATGCCAATATGCGCACCCTCGCCGATAAACACACCGCCAGCAATGGCTACATTCGGTGATACGTGCACATAATCTGAAATTACACAATCATGGTCGATTGACGAGTTTGTATTTAGAATCACATGCTTTTTAATTATTGTACCGCTATTTACCGTGGTACCGGCCATCATAACAGTTCCCTCACCGATAGTGCTTCGCCTTGATACACTAGAATTTTTATGAACTGCTGTAGCGTAACTGCATGCAGATCTTTCAGAAATTTGTTTCCTGATCGAATTATTGCCAACTGCAATTATTAGCAAATGTTCCTTGGCGTTTAAAACAGAACTAAACTGATGGGAGACCTTATATCCGAGAAAAGCAGTTAATTCTGCATTGTCATCTAACAAGCCAGCTATCGTTATATTGCTTTCTTCCAGTATTTCAATAATAACCTTGGCATGCCCCCCTGCCCCGAAAACATAAATCATTAATTATTCCCTTTAAATTTACTCATCGTTACCTTTGCGTCTTGGTTAATTCCATCCCTTCTAAATATTTTACCTACAGTTAGCATCATAATACGGACATCCAAACCTATGGAGATATTATCTACGTACCAAATATCATAAGCAAACTTTTGCTCCCACGAAATAGCATTTCGCCCATTGACCTGCGCCCATCCAGTTATACCTGGTTTCACTTCATGGCGCCTTTCTTGAAAGGAATTATACGATTCAAGGTATTCCGGTAAAAGTGGCCGCGGACCTACAAGGCTCATGTCGCCCTTGATAACATTAATGAGTTGAGGGACCTCGTCCAGTGAGCTTTGCCGTACAATAGCCCCTATCGAGGTGATCCTCGCGTCGTCTGGCAATAACTCGCCGTTTACGTCCCGCTTGTCTGTCATTGTTTTAAATTTAATGACATTAAATAGGTGGCCGTTCTTTCCAGGACGAGCTTGAATAAAGAACGGCTTTCCTCCGTTTACAAAATACAGGACAACGGTTAAAATCAAAAAAACCGGACTAATAACTGTTATCGCCACAAGCGCTAAGGTTTTATCAATAAAACCCTTAAAGAAGTTCTTGTACATCAATTTAAAGATTGATATTCTCGTAACAGTGCCTCCCATACTAACTCCTGTGAGTATCGACTTATTATCATGGCCCGTGCGTTGCTACTCAACTTATGCCGCAGTTCGTTATCTGTGATCAAGGTCGTCATTGCAGTTACTAAGGCATCGATGCTTTTAGGCGGAACAATTAAACCATTACTTCCGGCAATAATTATTTCATTACAACCATTAATATCAGTAACTATACTAGCTAATCCCATCGATCCCGCTTGCAGTACAACATTCGGGAATCCTTCTCGGTAGCTGGGTAGCACTAATATATCGCTGATACCATAAAAAGGTCTTACATCGTCTTGATAACCTACACTGATTATGTTCTTGTTACTGTTGATTTCTGTTAAGGTATTATATCTTAAAGGATCTAACTCAGATTCTTGAGGACCGACCAATAATAGCTTGATCTTGTTCACTCGACCATTCAATTCCTTAAACGCTGATACGATTTCATTAACTCCTTTATCACCCACAAGCCGCCCAACGAATATGAAAACCAAATCATTATCTGAAAGCTTGTAATATCTTCTCAAACTTTTTTTGTCAATATCGCTATATAGATCTGGACTGAAAAACGTAGTGTCTATTCCATTTGAACTTCCATTACCAATAACATTTAGCTTCTGTTCCTTGCAAAACCCTTGCTTGACGATAATTGCCTTCAAGCCTGAAGAATTCGGGTAAACCTTGGTTGCACATGCGTACGTAACTCTCTCCACTGCATTAAGCAATATTCTCTTTAAGCCTTTAGCCTCCAGTAACGGCAAGCCAGCTACTGTATGTAAACGATGCTTAACACCGGCTAGTCTGCCAGCAATCATACCAACAGTTCCGGCTTTAGGTGTGTGCGTGTGAACAATAAAAGGTTTTTCCTTTTTGAGGAATCTGTACAATTTCCAAAGAGATGTTAAATCTTGGAATGGAGTTATTTTGCGGGTAAGCCGCAAGGGAAAAGTTCTAATTCCCTCCTTCTTTCCAAATGCGCTTAACATTTCAGCATTTGAAGAAATAGCGAGGATGTCATAATATTGCTTCATGAAGTGTAGTTGACCGCCGAGCAATTTTTCTAATGAGATTGGAATCGTCGTAATTCGGATAAGCTTTCTACCTGTCATATATACCTTTATACCACTTTTGAAAACAGTAATATGCCCAGACTTTAAATGTGTTATCGGAAATCCCTAAAACATGGTTTAATACTAACTGCCTAACGGATTCTGGATAAAACAATCCCTGCTTATCAAGAAATGCAAGATCAACATACTCTAGTAGCTCTTTTTTTAGCCCGGTCCGCAACCAGTCACCGACTGGAACGCCGAACCCCTTCTTGCTCTTATCAAGAAAGCTTTTTGGAAAATATTCCTCAAAGGCTTTTTTTAAAATATACTTCTTGTTCCACCCTTTCATCAGATAGCTATCCGGAAGCTGATTTGTGAAGTTCCATAAGTCTTTATTTAAAAATGGAGCTCTACATTCCAGCGAGCTTAGCATGCTTGTTCTATCTACCTTTACCAACATGTCGCCTTCAAGACTTAATAACCTATCTATATTCCTGAAATCCTTTATGCTGTGGCTTTCTAGCCCAATTTTATATTCATCTATCACTTGTGGCAAGAAAAACTCTTCTTTAATAAACCTCCCAAGCTCTGTGTTTTGAAACCCTAAAGATATAATGTAATAATAAAAATCACCTTCATATCTTATAGAATTGATCAATTTGCTGACCTTAAACCGTATGCCTCGACTATCATCTTTCGTTGCTAAAATTTTTGTTGTAAAGCGACGGATGGTCTCATGTAAACCTTTGTTAATACTTTTGGTGTAGGCACTGTTTAATTTACCAATATAATACTTATTGTATCCTCCAAATACTTCGTCACCTCCATCTCCGGTAAGAGCAACTTTCACACGAGCGCTAGTTTTGCGAGCCACCAAATAACTGGCCAAGGCAGAAGAGTCCCCAAAAGGCTCGTCAAAGTTAAGAACAATGTCGTCGATTTGATCGGATAGGTCACTCTCGTCTATAATGAACTCATGATGCTGACTCTTGATAAGTTTTGCTACAAGCCGCGACTTTTCCGACTCGTCAAAGCTCTTCTTTTTATAACCAATCGAAAATGTATTGATGGGTTTGGAGCTCTCTTGCGCAACACATAACGAAACAATGGAGGAGTCTACCCCACCGGAAAGAAAACTGCCAATCGGAACATCTGAAACAGTCCTACTGATAACACTTTCCCTCACTTTATCATGGACTACGGCTTTTGCTTCTTCAAAGCTAAGTCCTTTGGGTATTTCCTTAAAATTCTGTTGGATTTCAAAGCTACGATGGGTTCTGCTAAAAAGGTCATATTCAATATAATGATTCGGTTTCAGTTTATAAACATCTTCATAAATTGTGTAGGGTGCGGGTATATAAGTTAATTGGAAATATAGGTTAAGCGCCTTCTTACTGATTACTGGTTTAAACGATAACACTCCAATAATAGATTTAAGCTCCGATGCCCAGTAAAAGCCGTCCTCCGTGCTGATATAATGTAGAGGTTTTTCACCGAAATAATCCCTGGCAATGAAAACTTTGTTTGCGTCGGAATCATAAATGCTAAATGCAAACATTCCATCCAACATGCCAAAGCACTCTGTCCCATAAGTTTCATAGAGCTTAATAATAACCTCCGTGTCTGAATTGGTACTAAAACTCATACCAGTCTCTTCCAGTTGTTCCCTTAATATCTTATAGTTGTATATTTCACCATTGAACACTATTACAACAGACTTGTTATCGTTAAACATTGGCTGATGACCCGTATTTAAGTCGATGATCGATAATCTTCTCATTGCCAATCCAACAATTTCGTCGGAGTATATACCGGCGTCATCGGGTCCGCGATGAATGATATTATTATTCATTTGCAGCAGAGCCTTTTCCCTATCAGGTCTCCGACTAATAATGCCGTTTATTCCACACATAGCTTACAATTAATTTGGGTGGGCTTCGTTGAGATCGCCTTTTTTGTGCCACAGCTTTCTATAGCTCTCGCACATAGCCTCTATGGTAAAACTCTCTATTACATGATTCCGGTTTACCTGGCGGTAAGTTCTAGCATTAGCCTCAATATACTCGATTGCGTTTAAGATTGCCCGACCCAATAGCTCATCATTGCCAGGAGCCGATACGAATTTCACGTCACCTACTATCCGTTTTGCATCTCCCACGTCGGTTACAACGTTTTGAACTCCACATGACATCGCTTCTATTACCACATTGGGGAAACTTTCGCCAATCGATGATAACACGTGAATATCAATCGCATTATAAATTTCAACGACGTCATCATATGGTCCACACAAACAAATATTGTTCCTGATGTTCAGCCGATCAATCCAAATTTCAAGTTGCTTATTTCCGGGTATAAGGCCGCTTCCTACCAACAACAAGAAGACGTCTTTACGATCGTTTAGAACATTTGCAAATGCTTTTAGCAATGTATAATGATCCTTTACAGGATGCCACCTGGAAATATTACCAAGTAAAATTGAAGAACTTGGCAAAGACAGTTTTTGAGAGATCGCCGGCTTCGTATTTTTGATTGCAAAGACTGAAGTATCTATACCATTACCTATTACGATAAGCTTGCTTTTATCATACCCTACAGTTTTGTGACTTGATGCGGCAAAAAATGAAGAGCAAATTATAGTGGAAGGGATATAATAGGAAAACAATGAACATAGTCGTATTACAAGCCGGGTACGCCCAGAAAGTGTATCGGGTTCTACATTACCATTACGGATGTTCCATATAACTCTTGCGTCCGTAAAAATCTTGGTAAGAATTCCACCAAGAAGGTCAGCATGGTACATCCATGTTTGAACTATATCAGGATTAATTTGCCTGAGCAATCGAATGAGTTTGATAACGCTTTGAACAGATCTAAAAAAATTTCGAAAACTTAGATGGTAAATATGCGGGGTTACTTTTGAAACTCTTGTGGAAAAGAATCCCTCCCCTAACAAGCTAATTACATGAAACTCATCGTTCACAGTGTAATTCTCTAAAAGTCTGACTAAAACCGATTCGGCACCTCCTTGGTTTAATCCCGTTATAATGTGTAATATTTTCGCCAATCAGTGATATCTTACTTGTGTACTATTTATTGCCTTTTCCGGGTCCGTAGAGACGACTACCGCCTGGGTAACTTCTTCTCTTCCGTAGATTCCAAACCAAGGTGGCTCTATGCTTAACTAGGTTTTTAAATAATAGTAATTTTGTCAGAAAAACGCTATTATTCGAAGATGCTTGTACCGCATTTAGTTCAGCTTCAAGGGAACCCAGGTTGTTATTGAGGCAGGAATCCCAAATGGCAATGTGCTTTTTTGCATAATTTTCCCAAGTCCATTCGCTGACAGCTGATACCAACCTGTTTCTTTCTGCAGCTATTTGTAAAAATATTCCTTTTAGTTGATCAAAAGTTTCGAATGAGTGAGTAATACCGTTGGGAGCATCTAAATGGAAACCTTGCGGCTGCACGATTGTTTTTACTCCTGCGGCTAAGGCGTCAATAAAACCGGCCGAGCCTTCATCTGCACCTAAATAAACGTAATAATCGAGCCTTGACATCAAATTCATATAGTCATCATAGGCAAATTCCTCGAAATACCTTACTTCAAAACCTGCAGCCCTCATTTTTTCGATTGTTGGCCCCCAACCAAACCCCATGATCTCGAACTTAAAGTCCGCAGGTGAAATAATTTTTAGTATCCGCGTAAAATAATCTTCTCGCTTGCGTCCATCTGCATAAATCCTGGTTGTAAATCCAATACAAATTTTTCTGGATACAGCATTTCCGTCCTTCGCCATATGTGCATACTGAAGCTTTAGCCTAGGTACACCCAGTTTGACCAATTCTGACAAAGTATTCTTAGACATGCATATTCCGACTCCTGCACTATGTAGATCAGTCTTCACCTTTTGTAACTTAACTGAGTTATCGATATGGGTGATCATAATAGAATGAACTCCTCCTTGAAGCGGCTTATATTGAAGATAAGTAATATGATGGTTAATATCGGCCGATCTATCGACCCCGTGTCCAATAGTAGCCTCGTGACCAAGTGCTTGGATGTTTTCCATAAGCTTGGTAGCTATTTTCGTCAGAATCCAAGGGTTCAACTCTGGGTAAAGAACGATGTGTATTTTCATCTAAAAAAGATTCGTAACGAAATTAAAAACTGTACAATAAACCACAAAAATGCAAATCCATATCCTAATATCCTGTATCGCTTCTCTGAGTAATGCAAACCGGCCGCGACAAAGACATAAAAGAGTGGCTGCATAATAGTTTTATGCCGTGTCTGCAAAGAAAAGATACCTATCAATATGAAGCCTAGTGCAAATGCGAATAGAAGCACTTTTCGCTTTTCGAAAAACATTTTTTTTTGGAGTACGAACGCAAAAAACCATGCGTTCAGCCAAAAAGCATATATCGGATAAACAATGTTTAGCAAAAACGTTCTGATATCTATCCCTTGGGCATTTATTATTCCAGAGAAACTCAAAAACGGATATAAAAATATGTATAACCCGCTAAGTAGTGATTTAATAACGAAATTCTGATTTTGAATAAAAACAAAAATTGGATTTCCGCCCTTGGTTAAATCTTCATACAACTCCCTGCCTGCAAGTGTAACGCCTTTTTCTAAAAATAAATTTTCCAAGGTACTGAAAATTAAACTTCGAGTATAAAAAGCCCCGGTAACAACAATTATCAATGCCGTGATTGAATAAAGCACATTTTTTTTCTTGAAAAAAAATGCTGTTATTTCTTTACTATAAATAACAAAGTACAAAATCATGTATATCAGTGCTGTGCCACTCCTTAAGGGAAATTCCATTCCAGCAAAAATCAATGCAAGTATATAGCGACGCCTTTTTAAAAAACATAAAGAGGAAATGAACAACGCAGCAACAAAAGTGTCCCTGATTAAGACAGCTCCTCCATGCATTAACAAAAAGGGACAGAAAACACATAAATAATAAGCTAGTGTACCAGTCTCTTTATCTTCTGTAAGAAGGGTGGTATATTGTTTAGTGTAGATTGCCAGTATTCCAGCTACACCTGACTGGAAGTAAATTACATCAGCCGGATGATGAATCTGGAAGGGGGTGAGCAGTTTAATTGTATCTGTAAAAAACGCAGTGTAAAGGAAATAATTCTCCCTTTCAATATACATATCTCGGGGAAAACTATCGGCAACTAACGTAAAAAAAAACGAATCGTCCGTCCATGCGCCTAATGGGGATGTAGTCCCATAGGTATTTGGATAGACGTAGGATTGAATGCCTATATACAAAACCGTTATAAAGGCGTTTATCAGGAATGCCTTTATAAAACCCAGCGTTTCATCTTTATCTATGAGTAAAATAAAACAGGTGAAAAACAGCAAATAATAGCCGTAGGCAATTGTACTGTGAAAATTAAGTACTGCAGTGATCGCTAACGTCAAGCTGAACAAAAAGAACGCAGTTATTAGACTTGCTTTCCTAATCTGAATAGCCATTTAATTTATATCTAGGCTTTTTTAGAATATAAAAAATTCCGCCAATTACGACAAGACCGATTCCGATGATTACCTTGAGTAAAGCATTGTATAGTATGTAATCGATTATTGCACAAAAGAACAGCAGACAAGATAAAGCTAATAGCAGGTTTTTGTGGCCAAGCAAAAAATGAATTGAGATATTAAAAGCCATCTTCTTCTTTAATATAACAATATACCATATTACTGTGCTCAGCGAATAAATAGAGAAAGAAATAAAAATACCCTCTATCCCATAATATTTCGAACTAAAGAAAGTCAACCCGGTGTAGAAAATTACGTTTACCAGATCAATAAAATTGACAACTCTAAATTTATCTGCAATATAGAAAAGCCTACCTAAAAACGCCGAAGTCAATAAGCAACTGGTCGAAAAGAATAAAAGCCATAATACGTGTGTATTAATCGAAAAATCTATTCGATGAGTAGCACTAGCGATCGTTAAATTTAAGTAATCCGAACAAATCAAGAGTAACGAACCTGTTATTATCACGAATATCATTATCATTAATAATCCACCTTTAAACGACCTAAACAGGCTCTCTTTATCATCATTAAACCAAGATTCGCAATGTCTACTGTAATAAATATTAAGTATCGGCGTAATTAAAACGGATATAATAACACTCATAAAGTAGTTGCAATAAGTTAAAAGAGCTATACTGCCCTCGCTCAGCTGTGAAGCAAATGCATTCTGGATAAGACCCACGGAACGAGACACGGTTAACATAACTATCACCACCGCTATTCTTTTAAAAATCTTAGGGAAACCAAAATTTTGTTCTATACCAGGCTTTTTTACATAATATTTCCTGAAGTAAGTGAAGATAAAGATTCCACTCGTTAGCAAATTGCCAACAATCATACATTTTACCACGGTGATCGGATTTAAATCTGCCCTAAAATAAAATAGAAGTGAAACTGTAATGATACTACCAAGCAAAGTCGATACCGCAACAAAAACATTTCTGTTTATGGTGATATATACGCTATTGAAAGTTGATATTGACAATTGAAGAGGTACGAGAAAAAGCGCCCATGTAAGAACACCTGCAACCAAATCTTTCTTTGCTTGATCAAATCCCGGTACTAAAATTTGAATTAGTAAAGGTCTGCCCAACAATAGCGATAACCACAAAATTACTATTAGCGCCAATAGCCTACCAAGCAATGCTCTGCAAAAGTGCAAATCCAATTTGCCCTTCGAATATTGGCCTACCAATAAAGGCGTCAGTTGATAGGCGATGCTTCCAGTCCAAATAACGAGAAACAAATTAGGTAGGGAAAGAGAAACTAGTAAGCAATCAACTAATCTCTTGTCCTTTATGAAAACACCGAATGATAGATAAATGAGCGTACTGGCCAACATTTGCCCGCACGCAAGAACCACGTTAAGTGATAAATTCTTCAATTATGCTTAACTAACCTGCATAGATTGCTGCTCACTCTGCTGGCTAGCTAATAAACACGCATTCCAGGAGTAAGGGCTAACCTCAGTTTCGGTAAGCCAGTCATAAAAAGCGCAAATATGTAACTCCTGCGCTTCTAGCAAAATGTCCAGTTCCGGTCTAAAATAATATCGCATTGAGTGTTTCTCTTTGAACTGAGATCTCGTATCAGTTCGAAGGTCGTCAATAAACAATGTATAATTAACATCAACCACATTGCGCATCGTATGGAGCTGTGGCTCGGCAATCCTTACAACTTCTAGATTGCTATTGCTTAACCTTTTGATTCTAACTAACGGGGGATCCGTTAGCACCCCAGGCCCATACCAAAAATCACAGAAAAACGACCCATTAGGATTAAGATGCTCGTTAATGTTGAAGAACAGTTTGCTTAAATCTCTATTTTCATTTATATAACTGATCACGTGAAATAGCGAAATTACAAAATCATACTTCCTATTTAAACGGATTTCTGTTATATCGCAACATTGAAACTCCAGCATATCGCTTTCAGCTGCGTACGTTGAAGTTAATTTGTCGTTAGCTATATTCACCATCTCAGGCGAAATATCTACGCCTGTTACCTTATATCCTTTTTTCGACAACAAATGCGCATGTATCCCCGTACCGCAGCCTAGGTCCAATATAGTTTTTGCGTTAGGGTTAAACTTTTTTATGATATTATCGATATAATCGGCTTCAGACTGATAATCTTTATCTGCGTACAAAAGATCATAATATTCAGAATATTCATTAAATACTTTCATTAGCTAAAAATCGATTTTACGGTATTTGCCACTTCAACAATCTGGTTTTCTGTTAATGCGAGCCCACTCGGCAGATAAAAACCGCGTTCAGCGATTCTTTCCGAAACAGGATATTGCTCGCCACTAAACAGATTCTTCTTCTTAAAGATTGGCTGCAAATGCATCGGATAAAAGAAAGGACGACTTCCGATGCCTTTCTCTGAAAGCAACTTCATCGCCTCTATGGCATCAAAACCAACCTCATCCTTAAGTACCACTCCATATACCCAATAGATATTCTCCGCATAATCAGTCTTTGCTAAAGGAAGTTGGAGGCTCTTAATGTCAGCCAGTAATTCACTATACATGTTCCCGACCTTCCTTTTTATATGGATAAATTCGTCTAAGCGTTCCAATTGTGCTACTCCGAGCGCTGCCTGCAGATTTGTCATCCTGAAGTTCCACCCAAGCTCTTCATGAATGAATCTACGGGGCGGTATAAAAGAAAGGTTTCGGAGCTCTCGGCACTTATTAGCGATTTGCTCATTATTAGTGACGATCATACCTCCTTCACCCGTAGTAATATGCTTATTAGGGTAAAAACTGAAAGTTGAAATATCACCAAAACTGCCGCAAGGACGCCCCTTATATGTTTGCCCAATAACTTCAGCAGCATCTTCTATAACTTTTAGACGATATTTTGCCGCTAAACCTAATATCGGATCCATATCGACTGGCAGCCCGTAAATATGCACCGCGAGGATCGCCTTCGTCCTGGACGTAATTTTCTGTTCAATTTGATCGACACACATATTCCATGTATAAGGGTCCGCATCCACAACAACAGGTATCGCTCCGGCTCTCACGATTGGTGCAGCACAAGATATGATGGTAAAAGTGGGCAATATTACTTCATCACCTTCGGATATTCCGATAGCCTCTAAAGCTGCATCTAACGCAACGGAGCCGTTCGCCACTGCAATACCGAACTTCCTTCCCACTACGTTAGCAAAAGTTTCCTCAAGTTGCTTAACGAAAGGACCTTCTGACGAAATCCAGCCGCTGTCAATACATTCACTTAGGTATTTTTTTTCATTGCCGTTCAGTAAAGGCTCGTTAACAGGTATCATTAGCTATTTGATTAGTATTGTGTTGGTATTTTCACATAACGGATCAAATCTCACCTTGTCCATTTCTCCGCAATAAGGTCCCTGCTTTACCTCTATCATCTCTGACTGTTCCAGCATCTTAAAACCATGCCCGCCGGTTGCAAGCAGGACGACGTCGCCTTTCTCAACAATTCGGCTTTCTAAATAATTCTTTTCGTCATCATAATAGTCTACCCGGACCCTTCCACTCTTAATAAATAGAACTTCTTGTGTTAAGGTTATGCTTCTTTCAACAATATTATGTACGTGCGGCGCAATTTCATAACCTTCCGGTCGATTCATGTAGCCTAACTGTTGAGAAAAATCATCAGGTGTGAAAAAATCAATGCCGTCTTTTTTGTAGTTATTCCTGATAATTACAGACAATAATTGGTTGCCATGTTTTATTTGCTCTACCATTTTGTATAGATTAATTGTTAAACCAATAATAAAGCTTCTTTAGTCCTTCTTCGATACGAATTTTGGGATCATAGCCTAGAAGAGCCGTAGCCTTGCCAATATCTGCGAGACTGTTTCTCACATCTCCAACTCTTTGTTCTCGATATATCGGTTCAATATGTGTTCCTGCTATTCTATTAATTGTGTTCCACAACTGGTTCAACGTTATACATTCGCCCACCGCGATATTATATATTTGGTTAGGCGCCTCGGAGTTTTGCGCAAACAAAGACAGAATATTAGCTTGTACCACGTTCTCTATATAAGTAAAGTCTCTGGATTGTTCCCCATCCCCGTTAATAAAAGCAGATCTACCCTCCTTTACAGCTTTCATAAATAGGGGTATAACGGCTGCATAAGCTCCATCGGGGTCCTGCTTAGGCCCAAAAACATTGAAATATCTAAGGCCAATGGTATCAGTTCCGTAAGTCTTGGCAAAAACGTCTGCATATAGCTCATTCACATATTTTGTTACAGCATACGGGGACAGCGGTTTTCCGATAACGTCTTCAACTTTCGGCAAATTTTGACTATCACCGTAGGTAGATGAAGACGCCGCATATACCATCCTCTTTACCTTATGCTCTTTAACAGCTACTAGCATATTTAAAAAACCAGAAATATTTACCTCGTTGGTAATGATAGGGTCTTTTATAGATCGCGGAACCGAGCCCAAGGCCGCCTGATGGGACACGTAGTCAACACCTTTACACGCTTCTTTGCAAGTATTAAGGTCCCTAATGTCCCCTTCAATTAATTCAAAACGTGGATTTGAAACAAACTCTTCAATGTTTTTCCTATACCCATTGCTGAAGTTATCAAGTACTCTTACTAGTTTAGCTTCCTTCTTTAGAAGCAGTTCTGCAATATTTGAACCGATAAACCCCGCCCCGCCAGTAATCAGAAAGGAATGTTCTTTAACCTTACCTAAGCAAAAATCTATCATAATCTCTTGTCAATCAGTTCTTTTGGCAAAATGCCTTTTACATCGAAAATCACGGAACTAACCTTCTTCAACTTTCTTACATCTAATTCAAAAAAAGCTGAATGCGCCACTGCTAAAATAATTCCATCAAACTGCTTTTGTGCTGACTCGTCAAGGGAGTTGATTATATCTAAGCCATATTCGTGTTTCACACTATCTTTATTAGCCCAAGGATCAAGGATTGTAATATTTACGTGATACTTCCTAAGTTCAGAGATGATATCAACGACCCGTGTGTTGCGTACATCAGGGCAGTTTTCTTTGAACGTAATCCCCAGCACAATTACATTCGCCTCAGTAATATTTACCTGTTTCTTTACTAATAACTTAACCGTTTCATCTGCAACGTACGCCCCAATACTGTCGTTCAACCGCCGACCGGCTAATATAATTTCAGGATGATATCCTACTTCCTGCGCTTTTTGCGCTAAATAATAGGGGTCTACTCCAATACAGTGCCCCCCAACCAGTCCGGGGCTAAATTTTAGGAAATTCCATTTTGTTCCGGCCGCTTCGAGTACCTCTTTTGTATCAATATTTAACAAATTAAATATCTTGGAGAGCTCGTTTACAAACGCTATGTTGATATCACGCTGGGAATTTTCAATAACCTTCGCGGCTTCAGCAACCTTTATACATGACGCCTTAAATGTGCCTGCGGTTATAATCGAAGAATACAATTTATCAACTTTGTTCGCAATTTCCGGAGTGGAACCAGAAGTTACTTTCAATATCTTAGTAACAGTATGCTCTTTATCACCAGGATTGATGCGCTCAGGCGAATACCCCGCATAAAAATCAATGTTGTATTTAAGTCCCGATATTTGCTCCAGGACTGGAACACACTCTTCCTCGGTCGCACCAGGATACACTGTGGATTCATAAATTACGATATCGCCTTTTTTTAAAACGGAGCCCACAGCTGTACTTGCCTTAATGAGAGGAGTTAAATCGGGCCTGTTGTATTTGTCGACGGGAGTAGGCACCGTAACAATAAATATATTGCAATTCCTTAGATCGTCTAACGTCGACGTATATTGCAATAAAGTTGCCTCCTTAAGCTCATTGCCGTTTAACTCTAAAGTTTTATCGACGAAATTCTTCAATTGTGAAATTCGAGCTTGATCGATATCAAGCCCAATCGTAGGATAGCACTTACCGAATGCTACAGCCAGTGGCAATCCTACATACCCTAATCCTATTATACCTATGTTATAAGTCTCCATTTAGTTGATTGAGTAGCACATTAATTTATATATTTCTTCAATGATTTACTGCATCATAATACTGCGGTACAATTTCGAGGATATGAGATACAAGAAACAGAAAAAAGCACCCGCGATTGCTCCTATCAATAGTCCTTTAAGCTTACTTAACTTATTTCTTTCCAATGGTAATACGGGTTCGTCAATAATTTGAACTAACGGCGTCTCCTTTCTCAAGGTAACCTTTGATATCTCAAGGTTCTTTACTAGTTCTGATAATATCGCTTGGTTTGCCTGCGCATCTACCTGCCGTCTCTGTGACGGGACTCTTAAGATTTGCCGAGAGGGATTTGCATTAGGGTTGGCGTCTATTGACGTAGCAACACCGGAAATAGCCGCATTCAACTGCCTTCGAACAGAATCCGTTTGATGTTGAAGGATAGCTACGTTTTGCGCCGACTTCTTTGTCTTCGTCTCTATATAGAAATCCGAGACATTCTTGACTATTCCTTCGCTAAATAGCTTTGAAAATAATTCGCTCTTAGACTCTACTCTGACTGTTATTATGCTTAACTTCTTATCTATCTTCTCAACACTAAGATTGTTTTTAACAAGGTCCTTGTGAAACTCACTAATTAAACTATCTCGTTGCAAAGAGTACCTTGATTGATCTTCTATTTTATTAAAGTGAATATTCAACAATCGAGGCTCATCTTTCCACTGATCACGCAAGTTATTAAAGTCAATATACAGTTCAGCGAGCGTCTGATTTCTCCCTCTTACGTTAACGGGCATCAATAATGTCTTTTCCACCATTGTCCGTGATTTCATCAATTCAATCAAATTGTCACCAGAAAACGCTCCGCCGCCGCTACCTCCAAGATCAATCCCGAACTGACCCGCTATAGCGGCATACCCCCCGATTCCTCCAGTTGACTTCTCATCCTCAAGAGCAAAGCTTACTTCAGCAATATAAATGGGCTTCGTTAAAGATGAGTATACTAGCCCAAGCAACCCACCGACGATAGTGACTAGCAAAAAAGTAACCCACTTAGATAGCAGATATCGATACCAGTCTTTAATTTTAAAAATAAGCTCCCGTATTGAAACCTCGTCATCAACTGTCTGGGGCTTAGGACATACTTCCTGCATCTTATTTACTCAGATTAAGTATACCTAACACTAAGGCCCCCGTAGAAACAACCCCCGAAACTATCCCCACTAGTTCCTGTGCCGTCAACTTGTTCCTCTCGCCTCTCTGCGGCACAAACACCTCTGCCCCAGGCTTGATCACCGGGTAATTATTAAAAAATAAGAATTTCTTGGTGCTCCTCACAGAGCCATTTGCATATAAAACATAGGCTCTTCTTTTCAATGACTTATCTGAAAATCCTCCTGCCTCAGATATATACTGCTTGAAACCTTTTCCTTGGTTATAAATAGTAGTAACGGGGAACAACACTTCGCCTGTAACTTTTACAGTTTGCAGCTGCTTAGGCACCCGTAAAATGTCTCCTTCTTCCAGGATCAGGTCTGCTTTAGAGCCGGGCTTCTCTAATATCTTTTCCAGATTAATCCCTACGTAGGTATTTTGGAGGATAACTTGCTGTTGCGCAATATCTACCGAATCCTTTGCCGTAGATTGCAGGCGCTGGAACTTGATCAGTTTTTCCTTTTCCTCATCTGCCTTGTCTATCTTGTTCTTATCTGCAGTTACCTGAACCCCCGGCCGTTTTAATGAGGCCCCTGACGGGAACGCCAGGGCAGTTAGCCCGCCTGCCCTTTGCACCAAATCAGAAACACGTTCATCTTTACTGGTGATGGTGTATTCCCCCGGATACAATACCTCACCCTCCACCCGTATGCGGCGCTGAACCTCGTACCCGGTTTCGTTCCGTACCGTAACGATATCAAAAGGTTGAAGAATAAACTTTTCGCCTAAGAGCCGCAGATTGGCATCTACGTTTACCTGGAACACCTCCGCCGTTTTAGCTGAAGCAGAAGTAATATCGCTGTTTTTTACCCGCCTTGCAATTTCAATCCGCTTGGGAGATGCCCCTTCCTTAAACCCGCCTGCCAGGATCAGCAGGTCCTCCAAGCTCATGTTCTCAGCATATGCAAAGGTTCCCGGCTGCCGTATTTCTCCGTCAATCGACACGCTGTATTCTTCCCGTAGATCGAAAATGGAAGAAACGGTTACGATGTCCTCGCGAAGCAAAGGAATATCGGGGCTGGTGCCGGCTAGTATTTTTCCCAGGTCAAATGAGATAAGCTCTGTAGTGTTGTCGGGCTGTAAACGGGTTATATATCCCCGCGGCAGAAAGGCATCTTCGGTAACACCATCAGCTTTCTTGATCAACTGGCTTAATGTTAAGCCCGGCTGAAGTTCAAATTGTCCCGGGCGGAACACGGCTCCCTGTATCGAAACACGGTTTGCAAACCTGTCAAGGATTACGTCTACAAAAAACTTATCCCCGTTCTGCGGCGTGTACGATTTATAATCTGCGGCGTAAATGTCGGTGATCCTTCGCTCGGTTGGAGTATTTTGAAGCACTTTGATCCTCGCAGTATATGCCTGGTCGGTAAATCCGCCTGCAAAGCCGAGCACATCCTGCAATGTTTCACCCGGCAATACCTCAAATATAGCGGGGTGCTTTACCTCACCGGATAACTCTGCATGAACATTATAGGTCGGGATCCTGATCACATCCTGGTCCTGCAAACGAATATTGTTAGTCTGATAACCCTTCAAAAGGTAGTCATATACATCAATTCTCGTGATCACTCTGTTGTTTCGGATCACCTCGATCTGCCGGAACGACCCATTGTTGTTTGGTCCGCCTGAGGCGTACAGCGCATTGAATACTGTAGATAGAGAAGAAATGGTATAGGTGCCTGGCCGCATAACTTCACCTAAAAGCGACACTTTGATACTGCGGATATTCCCTAAAGAAACAGTAAGCCGCGTCCTGCCGCTGCGCATGGCAGGATAAGTTCCCTGGAGGCGTGTGCGGATCCTCGCTGTTGCTTGCTCAATGGTTAAGCCGCTGAGCGGGATAATGCCCGCATATTCCACCCGGATGCTGCCTTCCGGGCTTACGGGCAGTTTGTAGCTGGCTTCATTGTCGCCGGTAATATCTATCTGGATAACATCATCCGGGCCGATCACGTAATTTTGAGGGGTTGCAATTCGCAAATTTGGCTCGAAGCTCATGTTCGGATTCTGGAAAAGCTCCGCACCAAATATTTTAGATTTCAGGGTAGCGAGTGCGCTGCCCGTCTCCGATGCTACCGCCGCATTGTTGACAGGAGCACTGCTTTCGCGACTGGAAGACACAGGCGTGGTTCCGTTGTCCTTTCCACCATTTGAGGTTTGGCTTTTAAGTGCAGCAACCCGCTGCTTCAGTTTCTGGATTTCAGACGGGCTGATGCCTTTAGCCAACGCCGCCTGCTCCAGTTGTGATTCAGGCAAGCCGGTAGCCTCAAACTGCCGCATGAATGATCTGATCTGTTCATCAGAAAGCTCATCCACTTTAACGTTACTAAAATTCCCTGATGTTACCTGGGCGGATGATGGGCTCCAAACTATGGATCCCATTATTACTAAAACCAGGTAAACTATTTTCTTATAATTCATTCTTTTTCGTCATTGCGAGGAGGTACGACGCGGCAATCTGCCCTTCATCACTCCCACTACCTAACCACCCACTCCAGTCCTTTTAAACCATCAGTTCTCCGCTGTCCCTCTGTGCCGACGCGAGAACCTTATGTTCCCACCATCATTGTGAGGAGGTACGACGTGGCAATCTCTTGTTTCGCAGTAAGTTCTCTCCTACCGTCGGGATGACAAACGATGTTATTAGTACTTTATCGTTTCTAACGCTGCACTCCCTTTATCGCTCTGCCATTGTTCTCTCCGTCATTGCGAGGAGGTACGACGTGGCAATCTGTTCTTTATCGCACTGCCTATTTATGATCTGCTACTTCAAGGTAACCCGAAAAGATCTCTCCTACCGTCGAGATGACAAACGTGTTATTACCGCTTTGTCATTTCGAACGCAGAGAGAAATCTTTTAGCTATAGCATAGTGCTGAAAGATCACTCCTCCGCCAACCGGCGGATCCAGATGACATCCTATTCGTAATAATTCAACACATTAAAGCCACCAAGCTTCAAATGCTCATCCTTTTTCATCAGTGTCAGATCTGAATGTACCATATCTTTCACCAATGCCGGAAGATCATATTTCGGCTCCCAGCCAAGCTGAGTTTTAGATTTTGTCGGATCGCCCAACAATAAATCAACCTCTGTAGGCCGGAAGTACTTGGAATCTACCTGCACAACAGTCTGACCTACTTTTAATTTTTCTTTATCCAATCCGAGATTAGACAACACATTATCATCAAAGTCGATAATCACGCCTTTCTCATTCTCATCTTTCCCGCTGAATTCTACTTCAATCCCCAGTTCCTGGAAGCTCATCTTCACGAAATCACGGACGGTAGTAGTCACACCGGTTGCTATAACGAAATCTTCAGGTTTATCTTGTTGCAGGATCAGCCACATTGCCTCTACATAGTCTTTCGCATGGCCCCAGTCGCGTTGTGCGGAAAGGTTTCCTAAGTATAAGCAGCCTTGCAAACCTAAAGCGATCTTAGCAGCAGCACGTGTTATTTTACGGGTAACAAAAGTTTCCCCTCTTATTGGGCTCTCGTGATTAAACAAAATACCATTGCAGGCATACATGCCGTATGCTTCGCGATAGTTTACTGTGATCCAGTAGCCATATAGCTTGGCAACCGCATACGGCGACCTTGGGTAAAAAGGCGTGGTTTCGCTTTGCGGAACCGCCTGTACCAAACCATAAAGCTCAGAAGTGGATGCCTGGTAAACACGGGTCTTTTTCGTTAATCCTAACAAACGAACGGCCTCGAGAATCCTCAAGGTTCCGATGCCATCAGCATTAGCCGTATATTCAGGAGTATCAAAGCTCACTTTCACATGGCTCATCGCAGCCAGGTTATATATCTCATCAGGTTGAGTTTCCTGGATGATGCGGATCAGGTTAGTAGAATCAGTTAAATCACCATAATGCAGCTCTAATTTGAGATTTTTCTCATGCGGATCCTGGTACAGGTGATCAATCCGGTCGGTGTTGAACAAAGAGCTTCTCCGTTTAAGGCCATGAACTTTATAGCCTTTTTTGATGAGAAGTTCAGCTAAATACGCCCCGTCCTGCCCGGTAATTCCTGTGATCAATGCAACTTTCATGTTCCTCTTAAATTATAGATGCTTATCAAACACGCTACTTTTATGGTAAACCTAGTAAAATGAAGCGCAAAGATATAAAAATTGGAATATGAAAAATGGTAAATCTAGTCTACTTTTATTGAAGAATAATCAATTTGCGGTACAACTTCTTTCTTCTTCTTAAAAAGGTTAAACAGCATTAGCGATGGTCATATTGTTCTTCGTAGTACGACTGATAATGACCGGAAGTGACATCGTTCAGCCATTCTTCGTTGGCTAAATACCAGTCCACCGTTTTCTGCAGCCCTTCTTCAAACTGAAGGCTTGGTGCCCAGCCCAATTCACGTTGCAGCTTGTCCGAGTCAATCGCATAGCGCAAATCATGCCCGGCACGGTCGGTTACAAAAGTGATTAGCTTTTCCGACGTCCCCTCTGCCCTGGCGAGCTTCTTGTCCATGAGCTTACACAACAAGCGGATAAGATCAATGTTTTTCCATTCATTATGCCCGCCAATGTTGTAAGTCTGCCCGGATTTTGCATTGTGAAAAATCACGTCGATAGCCCGGGCATGATCTTCAACCCAAAGCCAATCGCGAATATTTTCTCCCTTTCCGTACACAGGAACCGGTTTGTTATTCTTGATGTTGTTTAATGCGAGAGGTATGAGCTTTTCGGGAAAATGATACGAACCGTAGTTGTTTGAGCAGTTGGAAATGACGGTGTTCAGCCCATACGTGTCCTGATAAGCTCTAACGAAATGGTCTGAACTTGCCTTAGACGCGGAATATGGACTGTGCGGATCATACGCCGTTTCTTCAGTAAACATCCCCGACTCTCCTAAAGTTCCATAGACTTCATCAGTGGAAACATGGTAAAAACGGTTTTCTGCGTAGTGGTCAGCCCAGTGCTTGCGGGCTGCGTTTAAGAGATTTACCGTGCCTACTACATTCGTCATCACGAAATCCAGTGGGCTGGTGATGGAACGGTCTACGTGCGACTCGGCCGCGAGGTGGATCACTGCGTTGAACTGCTCTTCGCTAAAAAGGCTGTCTATGAAAGACGCATCCACAATGTCACCCTTCACAAATCTGTAGTTAGGATTGTCCTCTACATCCTTTAAGTTAGCCAGATTGCCGGCGTAGGTAAGCTTGTCCAGATTCACGATCTGGTAATTCGGATAGGTATTCACAAATCTTCGCACCACATGCGAGCCGATAAATCCTGCGCCTCCTGTAACTAATATTTTCATCAATGTTAACTGAATGGATGTTCCTTGATATACTGCTCCCAAGCCCAGGCTGAACGCATCATTTCCTCATATATATACAAACTCTTTCTTTCGGATGTCATCTCCCAACAATTTGAAGGTAGTTGCCAATAATCGAGGAATGAAAGTTGACAATATGCCTGTTCGCTTGTTTATGGCAGAGTTTTAGCCCTGCTGCAGTTTCCTGACACAAACTTCCAGGCTGTCTCTCCAGTAAGGGATTGCAACGCCAAGAACCGATTTAATCTTTGATTTATTCATCACAGAAAACGCCGGCCTGCGAGCTTTTGTAGGATACTCTGAGCTCGTTATCGGGTAAGCTTTAACCGAAGTATTGCTAAGCTGGAAAATTCCTACGGCAAAGTCATACCAAGAGGTTACTCCCTCGTTGCTGTAATGGTAAATGCCGTATTTTTCTGTTCGTGATTCGGTGATCTGCAGGATGCAATCTGCCAGGTCGATGGCGTAAGTGGGAGTGCCAACCTGGTCGGCGATAATCTTGAGCTCACCCCGTTCGCTGCCAAGCTTAAGCATCGTTTTCACGAAGTTGTTGCCGTATTCAGAATAAAGCCAGCTTGTGCGGAGAATGTAATACTTATCTAAAGTCTCTACAATGCCTTTTTCCGCCTCGAGCTTGGTAAGCCCGTATACGCTGATCGGCTCTGCCACATCCTCCTCGGTAAGCAGCTTTGGAACGTTGCCCTCAAATACAAAATCGGTGGATATATGAACGAGCGTAACGTTGTGCTCTTTTGCAGAGGTGGGCGAGGTTCAGTGCGCCATCACGATTGATTTTACGGGCAAGGTCAACTTCATCCTCTGCTTTGTCCACCGCGGTGTACGCAGCGCAGTTAATGCAGTAGGCTGGGGCTTCTTCTCTGAAAATGCTTTCGAGGCTGTTCAGGTCAAGGATATTTGCGTTGGCCTCAGGCAGGAAAGCTATCGAATCAATTTGTTTTTTTTCTGCCACTGCCTTCAGGCAATGCCCCAACTGACCGGAAGCTCCAAAAACTATAGTCTTGCTCATGTGAAAGGTTTCGCGAAAGTAGAAAATTAAAGTATCAGCACAAATGTTCCGCCGATTATCTGGAGAGCGCCTATGCCTGTTTTGAGGGTAAGCGGTTCGCCGAGGGAAAGCATGGACAATACTCTATTGCTTTTGCAGATACGGCAATCCCACCTCTGAACCGCCGCGTGAACATATGGCTCAGCACGCGTCTGAAAGCTCGAAGGTGCCCGTCCTTCCCTTATAAATCTCCTCTATCAACCCCGTCGCACCGCCAATATCCTTATCATTCCTTCTACTCCCCGACAATACCGCCCCGCAAACATCCTCAACCAGCCTCCTCCTGCAATACTCCGCAACATCCGCCGGCACAGCCTTCACCGCTCTTCTCATCTCAGCTTCAATCTCCGCATCATCCGTATTCAACATCGTTAAGTTTTCAAAATACTTACCTTCCACCTGAATCCTTGCATTCTCTGTAATAATCGTCAGCTCACTGGTTGAGGTTCCCGCAGGCGCCGACACCGTATAGCTCAGCGATCCAGCACACTCTTCGCCTAGCCTTAAGTTCACCACTCCAGTGTCCTCGAACTCGGTTTTAACATGCTTGTCAACCTTGCAAAAGGAAGCCTCGTCAGGAACAACATCCCCAAACAACCAGCTAAAAAGATCAATTACATGGCTGAACTGCGTGTACAGCGGACCGCCATCCAAGCTTAATGTACCATGCCAGGGATGATTGTTATAGTACCCTTCACCGCGATTCCAGAAGCAATTAGCCTGCACCCACAAGGGCTTGCCCAGAGCTCCTCCGCCGATCAGTTTTTTTAATGCGGCTACTATTGGCGAATACCGTATCTGCCACACCGGGAAAAGCAGCCTGCGATGCTTCTTTGCAAGTGACATCAGGTGTTCCGCTTCTTTTGCTGTAAAAGCGACGGGCTTTTCAAGAAGCACATGTTTTTTCGCTTCGAGGCATTTGGCAGCATGGTGGGCGTGCAGGCCGTTGGGTGTAGCCACGATAATTACATCCGAATCTTTATCATGCAGGAGGAAATCGTCTAAGCTCCTGTAAATGGCACAACTCTCCTGACCGGTGCTTTCCGTATTCGTGTCAATCAATGTCGTTAAGCTCACATCCGACATCTCCGTTATGATTTCCGCATAACGCTTCCCGATAGTACCATAGCCCAGAATTGCAAACCTGACTTTATCCTTCATCGAACGTAACAATGCCGTTTGCCAATATATACCGCGTCCATTCCTGCCTGCACACTGCCTCGCCATCTATAAAATCCAGCCGATGTCCCGCTCTGCTTACCCAGCCATGCTGCCTGGCAGGATTGCCGTAGTACAATCCATAAGCAGGCACCGGCTCTGTAACTACCGCCCCGGCTCCGATCATTGCGTACTCTCCAATGCCGTTTCCGCACACGATGGTACAATTGGCTCCGAGCGAAGCGCCCTTCTTTATGGTTGTGAGCAGATACTCTTCCTTACGCTCTAAAAAGCTCCGCGGGTTGATCACATTGGTGAAAACGACCGAAGGCCCTATAAAAACATCGTCTTCACAGGTAACTCCATCGTAAACAGAAACATTATTCTGAATCTTTACACCGTTACCGATGCGCACATTGCCAGCAACATACACATTCTGGCCGATCACGCAATCCCTTCCGATTTCCGCTCCCGGCATAATATGCGAGAAATGCCAAACACGTGTCCCTTCGCCTATTGTACAACCTTCGTCAACAACCGCTGAAGGATGGATCAGTAACTCGCTCATTAAAAAAGTCTTTCATGGTATCCGCAATATAGGCGATTTGTTCATTGCTGAGCTCAGGATAAATTGGCAAAGCAAGGCAGCGCTGGCAAATTTCTTCTGCAACGGGAAAATCTCCCGCAGCATGCCCGAGAAAGCTATATGCCTTTGGCAAATGCAGCGGCTTGGGATAATAAATTTGTGTGGCTATTTGGCTCCGGGAAAGGTGATCTTTTAAACCATTCCTTGCTTTCCCGGATGAGAGCAGAATTACATATTGATGAAAAACATGAGAGGAAACAGCTGTTCTGAAAGGCCTTTCAATCTGTTCGATACTGCTCAACTGCTGATCATAAAAATCCGCAATTTCCAAACGCCGGGTATTATACTTTTCCAACTGAGGCAGCTTTACAGATAATATCGCAGCTTGGATAGCATCAAGCCTGGAGTTTATTCCAACTTCTTCGTGATTGTATTTTCCGCTTTGCCCGTGCGAAGCAATTGATCTTATCCGCTCTGCCAGCCAATCATCATTGGTGAATAAAGCTCCTCCATCGCCAAAGCAGCCCAGGTTCTTGGTTGGAAAAAAAGAGGTGCAGCCAATATTCCCCATGGTGCCGGAAGCTTGCTTTTTCCGGGATGAGAATGTGCTGTAAGAGCCCAGCGACTGTGCCGAATCCTCAATAACATACAGCCCGTGTTTATCTGCTATCGCGAGGATAGCTTCCATATTGCAGCTCTGCCCGAAGAGATGGATCGGGACTATTGCCTTCGTTTTTGAGGTGATAGTGTTTTCGAGCAAACCTTCATCTAAAAGAAAGGTCTTTGGATTTACGTCGATAAACACCGGCTTCAAGCCAAGCAACACAGCCGCTTCCGCTGCCGAAACATATCCAAAAGCGGGAATGATTATCTCATCCCCAGCCTTCAGTCCGACCGCCATATAGGCTATCTGCAAAGCATCAGTGCCGTTTGCACAGGGAAGCACATGCTTTACGTCGAGGTATGATGCAAGAGATCTGCAAAACCCTTCGACTTCGGCTCCGTTAATGAACACGCCGCTGTCCAGGCATCGCCGAATGGCTGCATCAATCTCTGCTTGCAGATTAAGGTAGCTGGCTTTTAAGTCATTGAAGGGAATTGGCAGCATATGGCATCATAAACGGGCATCTGCCCACTGCCGCTTAATAATAGATTTGGTATCAAAGATCACCGTCTTTTCGCCCTTTAAGGTGCCGAAGTCGATGTCGAAAAACTGCTGATGCGCCACAGTCAGGATGATGGCATCGTAGCTTTTGCTGTAAATATCTTCTGTTAGCACGATACCATGCTCTTTCATGATCTCTTCGCCATTTGCCCAGGGATCATGAACATCTACCTGCAGCCCGAACTGTCTAAGCTCCTTGTAAATATCGGTCACCTTCGAATTGCGTATATCCGGACAGTTTTCTTTGAACGTGATGCCCAACACCAAGGCTCTGCAATTTTTCACGGAAGAGCCTTTGGCGATCATCAGCTTGATCACTTTATTGGCGATAAAGGTGGCCATATAATCGTTCACCCGCCTGCCCGATAGAATCACCTGTGGAAAATACCCCAGGCTTTCGGCCTTGTGCGCCAGGCAGTACGGATCCACGCCTATGCAATGTCCGCCCACCAGCCCCGGTTTGAACTTCAGGAAATTCCACTTGGTAGCCGCGGCTTCTATTACATCCGTGGTGTCAATGCCGATCTTATCGAAAATCAGCGAGAGCTCGTTGACAAAGGAGATATTGATGTCGCGTTGGGCGTTTTCAATTGCCTTGGATGCCTCTGCTACCTTTATGCTGGGAGCTTTGTGCGTGCCCGCGAGGATAATTTCAGAATAAAGGCGGTCGACCAGTTCAGCAACTTCTGAGGTTGAACCCGATGTAACTTTGACAATATTTTCAAGCGTGCGGGCTGCATCGCCGGGACTGATGCGCTCCGGCGAATAGCCGCAGAAGAAATCCTTGTTAAACACCAGGCCGCTCGCCTGCTCCAGCACGGGCACACAATCCTCTTCGGTACAACCGGGATAAACGGTGGATTCATAAATAACAATATCGCCCTTCTTCAGCAGCTTTCCTACCGTCTCAGAAGCGGATAAAAGTGGTGCCAGATCTGGTTTCTTGAATTCGTCCACCGGCGTTGGCACGGTGATGATATAAATATTTGCTGAAGCGATATCCTGTTCGGAAGAGCTAAGCTTCAAAGTGTTCGAAGCGATCTCACCGGGCAGGATCTGCAGGGTCTCGTCCTTTCCTTCCTGCAGAGATTTAATCCGCTCTGCGTTTGTATCGTAACCGGTGACTTTAAACTTTCTGGAAAATGCAAGTGCCAGCGGCAAGCCCACGTAGCCAAGCCCGATAACGGCTATATGAATATCTTTAGACGACAGGTCGGCAGAGGCTGAACGCATTAATTATTTATGTTTTAAAAGCCGGAGCAAATATTGGCCGTAGCCACTTTTTACAAGCGGGGCAGCGACTTTTTCAAGCTGCTCGTCATTGATAAAGCCCATCCGGTAAGCCACTTCTTCTATGCAACCGATCTTTAGCCCCTGCCGCTCTTCTATCACCTGCACAAACTGACCCGCCTGCATCAGCGAATTGAAAGTTCCGGTATCCAACCAGGCCGTGCCGCGACTTAATACGCCAACCTTTAACTTGCCCTGCCTGAGGTATTCCTTGTTTACATCCGTGATTTCATACTCGCCACGAGGGGAAGCCTTTATATTCTTTGCGATTTCCACCACCGAGTAATCATAGAAGTACAAGCCAGGCACTGCATAGTTCGACTTAGGCTCCACAGGTTTTTCCTCTATCGAGATCACCCTATTGTCTTCATCGAATTCAACTACACCGTAACGTTCCGGATCTGAGACGGGATAGGCAAACACTACCCCGCCGTCGGGTTCTTTCAAATCCTGCAAAAGGTGTGAGAGTCCATCACCGTAAAAAATATTATCACCTAAAACGAGGGCAACAGAGTCAGAACCAATAAAATCAGCGCCGATCACAAAAGCCTGGGCAAGCCCGTTAGGCAATTCCTGCACCGCATACGAGAACTTGCATCCGAGGCTCTCGCCTGTCCCCAAAAGCTTTTCGAAGTTGGGAAGGTCGTGCGGGGTGGAAATGATCAAAACTTCTTTAATTCCTGCAAGCATCAGGATAGAAAGCGGATAATAGATCATCGGTTTATCGTAAACCGGCATCATTTGCTTGCTTGTTGCTAAAGTGAGGGGATGCAACCTGGTGCCTGATCCGCCTGCGAGGATTATTCCTTTCAAATAGAGAGTTTAAGTGCCAAATATAAAGAATTAAGGTCCGTTCTACACCTACGTAATCCATTTTGTAACCTCGTGCCAGGAACGCCGTACGAAAGTTATAACACGGCTTTATGAAAGGTGGGCTTGGGGTGGAGTTTTGGCGGGCTATTGTGGGCTTAAGGCGGATTAAGTAAAAACTGTTAATTCAACTGTTTTGACATCTGCCATGTGAAATTCTAATTTAAGCTTTTGTTATGAAAAGCCAAGAAAATAATGTGAATCTTTATTGAAGGATGAAGAACAACCAATCGCCGGCCAGCCAGAGAAGTGGCAAAGAGTTTGGAATGGGAAGTACCGCCTCGTCTCTTTTTAGAAAGACGTTCGATCCTGTTATCTTTCCCCGTTCTGCTACCACATTGCACAACCGGCTGAGCGAGGTATTCAGGGCAATTATTAGGAGTTGTTGGGAGCAGGAGACAGTTGATAAAATATTCAGTGGCGATATAGCTTTACTGAAGGATTTGGAGTTAAACTGCTATACGCCATTTACTGCGGTAGCTAAAATGGAGTTGGAAGTTTCCATTGATCCTGCCGGCAAAGTCCTGCTAAACATCCCTCCGTTTAAAGTTACCTCATCGTTTCACCCTGCACCAAACACTGATACAGCCATCATACGCCTCCTCGCCGGCGTGTTTGACTTTAAAGAAAACACCTGTCAACTCACCGAAGCCGACGATCTTTTGATAAAATTAAATTCTCAAACATTCGCGGGAGATGCGATAACTCTCCCGTTTACAGGTGCCGATGGAAGAGTGCTGATATTAGCTGTGGCAGTATTCTTTGTTAGGTTGAACAGCCGGAATTTCTCTGTTCCTGAAGACAGAAGATACAATGCCGGAAAAATCCTCGAGGCTGTAGCGATCCGGAATGGCAAAATAGTAGAATTTGTTCAGCATACTCCGAAGCCTTTGTCTCTGCCTGTAAAAGCAATCAATGTTGGAAAGGTAAGCTGGAATAACCAGAGGGATGGATAAGATATACTTCTCTCTTTTTAGCGCAAGTATGAAGCGCCGTCTTGGGCGTCCGCTACTTGTGATTTCTTCTTGTTTTAATTCAGGCACAAGGAACCTTTGCTCTGTTAGCTTGCGCTCATACTTCCGCCATTAACGGGAGGGATTAGTGTTGCCGATTTGCCAAGCGCATTAAGATTCCTGCCTGCGCAGGAATGACGCAGGAACAGAGAACATGCGAGATGGCATCCCAAATCCGCCGGTTGGCAGAGAGAGGTCTGTTATATTCTAAGCATCATGCTCTTCGGAATTTGTAATTCCGAAGCCATACCGCCGGATTTCAAATGCGTGCTGAAAGTTACATCACATGCTTTTGACGCGGGGTCCCTGCGGAGACCCGCTGGAACGAAAAGGGATAAACCTATCCGGGGTTAAGAATTCCGCTTGTTTACACTTTATGTCATCCCGACGCAGGAGGGAACTTAGTACCAATTAAAATTATCCGTTTGCTTATCACTACGTTCCTTCCTCGAGACCAGCGGACATACTTTTCAATCCAAACACACAGGCTTCGACTCCGCTCTGACTGACAAAACAAACCTGTTACATAAAACTCACCTGTTCCTCCAACTCCTTGTACCATTCCTCACCATACTTGCGAATGAGCGGTTCTTTCAGGAATTTGTAAACAGGTATTTTCAATTCGTTTCCAAACGAACAGGCAGGGCTGCAGATATTCCATCGGTCGTAATGCAGCACATCAAATTCAGGATATTGAGTAATCCGGATGGGATAGAGATGACAGGAGATCGGCTTTTTCCAGTGGATTTTTCCATCTTCATATGCTTTTTCGATAGCGCACTTGCTGATGCCGCCCTCCCAGGTAACATACGCACATTCCTTATGACCGTCTACACAGGGGGTGGTATAATCCCCTTCGAAGTCCTTCACCCACGTCCCGACTTCTTCGATGGTTGCTATTCCCTTAGCGGTCATGTAAGGCTTCACAGTTTCGTAGATTTCTTCCAGGATAGCAAGTTCGCTGCGCTCAAGTGGTGCCCCAGAATCGCCTTCAATACAGCATGATCCCTTGCACTTGTTCAGGTTGCATACGAAATTCTCGGAGATCACATCTTCATGGACAAGGGTATTCAGGACTTCAATCATACTTAAAGCTTAGGGATTGCGCACTTATACATCTGAAACCGCACATCGCTTTATCTTTTGCTCGCCGATGACGCGTATTTCAATCCCGATGCACCGGATATCTCCAGCGTTACGGAACCAACTAATATTTCTACCTGCGCCTTAACCGGGATTCGGTTTCCGTCGTCGCTGATCCAAAGATACAGCTTGCTATCTTTTTTGAAGATACGCCCTGGCTGTATAGCAGGGCTAAATTTCAGACAATTAAAATAACCCAACGAAGTTTTCACCCGCTCCTTGCCGAGATACTGAATGCTCAGGGGACTTACCTCATCTTTAAGAAAGTAATTCATGGTGAGTTTCTCACCTACGCGTATCCCCGTAAGGTCAAGACTCCGGGCGAAATAAAATGCCGACACCAGATCAAAGGTTTGACCAGTACCCTTGAATGTACCCCTGGATGCAACTATTTTTTTCTGATCCTGGTAAAAACGGACCTTATCTGTTCGCTTGTAGTCAGACTCGCGTATATTCTCGGTATATAAGTAAGGAGTTAGCTCTGTTCTGTCGATATAAGAATCATAGCGGTCACGTACTTTGTAGAAAAAATCGAATGTGCCTGCAGTTTTCCCCTGCGCAATTAGGTGGTAAACCGGATTGTTATCAAAGCGCACATCGCTTTCCTCTACGTTGAGCGTAGCCTCGGCAGCGGTAACAAATCCGTATTTCAGCTTATATCTTAGTTGTTCTCCCGGCTGAAAAGCAAGGTTCTTGCGGCTTTCGAGAGTTTGTGCCGACAACGCCACCGGAGCAGTGGAGATCAGCAGCAAAAGAAACACTCTTAATAACTTCATATTTTGTATAACGCAAAAACTTCGGGATTTCTTTTAAGAGTTAGTCCTTGCGCTTAAAGATAGGCACTGTTGAGCATGGCTCACCGTACATGATGCTCTTTGCTACCCTGGAAAGTTTCGCAGTAAGATCAACGTAGGCCGATGTTGGTACCGGAATATCTCCACAGCCTTTCAGCACCACCCGCTGATCGCGGTAACGCTCAAGATCCACGTTTTCAACAGCTTTCGCGAACAGGTAATCTTCGAGTGCTTCCGCATCGCCAAAGATCACGGAAGCAGCAAACGGTGCAAGTTTATTGGCCAGGAGCATATAAGCCCACGTCGGCACAATAGCATCGGCAGTGCAGGTGATGGCCACGTGCTTTCCCTGGTAGATTGCCCAGTCGTGTTCTTTCACAAACTCCCTGAAATCTTTTTCCCGTAAGATGAGGCCGTGGAACAGATTATCCTTGATGTCATACACCACACGCTCACCCTCTGGATAAAACTCCGCCAGATCAAGGCTTATCAGCCCGCTCTGTGCAACCTTGTTGATGATATTTTCCTGGATCTCCATTGTATTCAGCATTCAAAAATCGGCAATAAAAACCTAAAGGCTGTAAATAGGACGTCATAAATATTCCTTAAACAAAAAATCCGGGAAGAAGCTTCCCGGATTACGCATTTATAATGTCTTTAAAAGAACTTATAACGATTGTCTTTGATATTTGCTTTATCACGCAGCACCCTGAACGCTTCGCCCTGAACACGCTGAGCAATGCTCTGGCTGATCTGCTCTTTCTGCCTGATGGTGTTTGTAAGTGGTGCCGGATTGCTAAACCCATTTACTGATACCACATACACCCCCTGCTCGCCCTCAATTGCTTTGGAAAGCTTATTAGGCTGAAGCCCGAACACTGTTCCAACCACTCTGTTCTCCTGAGCTAAGCCCGGAATGATCGGGTTGGCGAAAACGATGTTCTGAACGGGAACAACCGGAGCTTGAACTTTCTGTGAAACCTGCTGGATTGAAGATGCTCCTGAAAGCCCGGTGTCAAACTTTTCTTTCAGCATACGAGCTTTGACTTTATTGCGAACCATTGGTTCGATCTGCTTTTTCACCTTGTCCAATGGCAATGTTCCTTTCGGTCGAATATCAGTAAGTTTCGCTACCGCATATTTATTGTCAAGTTCAAATACCTCATCAGAAACATCACCTTCTTCAGCTGAGAAAGCCCATTTAATCACCTTACGGGAATTATCAAGGCCTTGAATCGCCGATTGCGATCCGGTTACGTTATCTGCTGTAAGTTTCGGCGAGCCACTCTTTTTGGCTGCTGCATCAAAATTCTTGGAATCTTCAACCGAGCTCAAAAATGCTGATGCTTTAGAATATGCCTCCTGCTGAGTTTTGTTGCTGCTATTTAGCGCTTTATCAACAACAGCCACTTTAGCTACTTTCGATGATCCTACCTGTTTGTCGATGTGAATTACATGCACTCCGTACTGAGTGGTGATTACCTTAAGGTCCCCGGTGCTGCCATTAAACACTGCTTCTTCAAACTGCGGGATCATTGCGCCGCGGCCAAAAGTTCCCAAATCGCCGCCTTTATCTTTAGAAGCGTCGGTTCCGAACTTCTTAGCGAGTTCTGCGAAACTAGCTCCTTTGCGGATCAGGTTGGCAACCGAATCTGCTTTTGCTTTCGCTTTGTCAAGCCCACCTTCCGTAGCTGGATTGAAAAGTATATGGCTGGCTTTTACAGAATCAGGTCCAATGCGCTGGTCGATCACTTTTGCCACTTTGTAGCTTCCGTTGCTAAATACAGGCCCTACGATAGAGCCGTTTGCTGCATTGAAAACCAGGCTATCCAAAGCCGGATCGAGTTGGCCTTTATGAACATAACTCACCGGCGCTTTTGTATCAGCATTAATGCTTACAAATAATGAATCGTTAGTGCTTGTCCTAAAATCAGCAGCTACTTTGGCGATTGCTGCCTTTGCTTCTGCCGAATCTGATTTTGAAGGAGCAGCATCAAAAACAACGTATTCGAATGAGCGGGTTTCTTCCTGATTCTTAAATCTTGCTTTATTTTCTTCGTAATAGTTCTTGTAATCTTCGTCTGTGATGGTCACCTTATTATCAGGGATAGACGAGTAAGGAAGAATGATATAATTGAAATTTGCCAGCTTGTTGCGCTCCATATAATCTTCCCGAGCCTCCAGCGAGGTAACATACACGCAGTTTTTTACCAGGTTGTTGTATTTCTGCGCAAGGCGATTTTGTTTCAACCCTACCAGAAAGCCGTTCCATTGCTGGCGCAAAGGAGATTCTGAAGGTTCAGCATCTACCCTGCCCAAGAACTGGTTCAACTGAGGACGGTTGATCTGACCGGTTTGCGGATCACCGAAGTTCTGCACTACCTGCGGATCAGGGTTCTTGCCGCTGATCATATCATTCAGTTCATTTTTGCTTACAGTTAATCCGAGACGGGCAACTTCCTTATCCATCAATATGGATGATACTTCCTGGTTCCAGGTATTTTCCTGGATGTATGAAGTCATCTGAGCATTCAGGTTGCCACCCATCTGTTGCTTGAAATTGGCAGATGCCTGATCAACCTTTTGATTAAATTCAACAATATCTATTGGAGTTCCGGCTACCTCGCCTACTACATTCTGGTTAGCGGCCCAAAAAGGCTGCCCCAAACGCACGGCATCGCTCACCAAAAACGCCACAATTGCCAAACCTATCACCACTACGATGATTATTCCCGCACGATTCCGCAGAAAAGTCATTATTCCCATATACGTACTATTATATTTTCAAAAGAGGGCGCAAGATACAATTTTTGCAAAAACTTAAAACACATATTTTGCTGGTATTCAGAAGCCTGTTTTTGAGATTTTAGATGTGAAATGCTATCAAAATCCCTGACCCGATGGAACAGCAATAACGCCATTCCCCTGGTAAACGGTGGCTTTAGACAAGTCGCTTTCAGGAGCTTCAAAGCCGGTGCCCGAGATCGGGAATCCCGACTTATCGGTTATTACTACCGGCTTTCGTGAGATGATTTTGTGCAAAGCCTCATACCACAAAAGCTCCTCCGACTTAAAGGTGTTTCCCTGGTTATCGGTAACAACCACGTTCTTGCGAAACTCCACCACCTGCTCCTTCTCTCTGCGTATTGCCATCTCCGAAGTGATCCGGCCGCTCTCCTTCTGTTTCTCGTCGTAGAAGATGATGGTTACACCTTCGGGCATTACGGAATACGGGTTTTTTGTTTTGTAAGATTTGAATATCGGCGTGCTTAGCTTTGCTTTCACAACAGCAGAATCGCTGTAGATTGCTGTTACGCCGTATGTGATATCTACAGGCACGCCCCGGTTGTGTGAGGCAATTTTTTCTACGTCTTTAAGATCGTTTTCGCAGGAAGCAAGCATAATAGTGCCTGCGAGCAACAGTAACGATCCCTTCAGCCGAAAAAACATTAATCAAATTTGAATTTCTGGAACCACTGATCATTAAGCGTAAAGCCAAGGCTGAAGTTGACATAACGTTCCCGGATCAGGTTGTTTTGAGTAGTGCCACGCTGCCCGAGTTCAGTAGAAAAGTTGATCTTGTAAAACGCTGTACGTGCCGACTGTAGCGGAAATCCAAAGCCAAACGTTAAAGCCCGGTCTAAAATATCTGTACTCTTTAGGTTGATACCTGTTTTTTCGTAACGTATTCCCAACCGATAATCAATCAGGCTGAGGTATTTAGAAGAGATGGCAGTCACATCAGGTGTGTATTGGCCGCCAACATTTAAGCCGATGCTGTTTTGCATGCCGGGATTAGTTGCACCTAAGCGATAATCTGACCATTGCCGAAGAACAAGATCAGCGCCTAATAGCCATTTGTTGGAGTTCTCAAAAGTGAAGCCGATGGTGTGTGCCGATGGCAACTTCAGATCGGATTTTGCATTCTGCTGGAAGAAGGTGGTATCAAATGCCGCCGACTCTTCGCCCTGGCTATTGACACCGTATCTTGTGGTGAGACTGCTTAACCTCGAACTGATTTTATTGCCGGAGCTACCTGAATAACCAATGGTCAAACGATTTTTAGCAGTCGGATTAACGGTATACTGAATCCCATAATCAAAATTCAGCCCGCTAATGCTATTTCGTTTCTCTGTACGGGAGTTTAAGAAAGTACCGTCTGTATTTGCAAATTCAGTTGCGCTGCTTTCCGCCAATTTCCCAAAAAGAAACGATCCGTTCGCTCCAATGTTGATGTGCTTTCCAAGCTGAAAGCCATAGCCCAGATAAGCTTTGGATATGCCACCATTGCCGGAGTAAGTAAGATTTGCCGGAATCGCTGTGCCGCCCACAGTTACCGAGGTTGTGTTGCGGTATTTGTAGCCAAAATCGCTGTAAGGCAACAAGCCAAAGCTCATGGCCGACTTCTTAGTAACAGGTATGGCAAAAGCGATATGGCTAAGGGAGCCGTTAAAATTGCTGCCTTGCTTTGTTGTGGAATTGCTTAGTTGCGTAAGCCCGGTAAACGCACCAATGTCAAAAGTTGTCATCCGTACATTCGCATACGATGCAGGGTTGGCCATGTTGATGTTGTTGTAAATGCCAATATGCTTTACACCCGCCGATATGTTGCCCATTGCCCGGTTCTGTGGCAAAAAGGGCCCTCTTAAAATGCCCATCCCAAACTGAGAATATGGAGAACTGCTGGTGGTCTGAGCAACAGCCGCTCCACTGGCGAGGATAAAAGAGACAAGGAAAATATTTTTGAAAATCTTAATCATTATACTGATAAATAACTTCGTTTAAACCTGTTAGCACTAAATTAGGCTGGGTTTCAAAAGAGTGCGCAAAGATGCTACTTTTCAACCGCGAATCAAAGAACATCGCATCGCCGCCACAAAGCAGGATTTGAAGTTCCGGATATTGTTCTGAATAGGATTGTATGAATCCAATTGCCTCGTAATAAGTCCCCTGTTGCACTCCCGCCAGCATCGCCGACCGGGTATCATCGCCTAACTTTCCCTCAAACCCAGCATCAAAATCAATTAATGGCAACCGTTCTGTAAACTCGTTCATGGCTTTAAAGCGCATGCCGATTCCGGGGGATATGCTGCCTCCATAATAATTTCGGGAGCTGTCTATAAAATCGTAGGTTATACAGGTACCCGCATCAATCACCAGAACGTTCCTTCCGGGATATTGCGCCTCGGCGCCGATAACTGCTGCCAATCTATCAAGCCCCAGCGTGGATGGTGTTTTATAGTTGTTTTTTACTCTCCCGCTTAGCCCGGCATTAAACCGGATGTATTTGTATCGGGATTTCAGATGGCTTTCAATTTCTGATACTTCCTGATCCACCGAAGAAATTATCGCAGAATCTATGTGCTCTCCACCGGCAAACTGCTCAAGAAAGGCAAGATTAAACTCTGCCGTTGAACTGCTTTTCTCAATTTCCCGGTTATTGAACAAGGCGGCTTTAGCGAAGGTATTGCCAATATCAACAACCAGGTTGCGCATTAAGCATGTGCTACTTTGAGTATAGATTCAAATATCCCAAGCCCATCCTGATTTGCCAGAAGGCTGTCGGCGGCACGCTCCGGGTGAGGCATCATTCCAAAGACCGTGCGGCTTTCGTTACAAACTCCGGCTATATTCTGTACTGATCCGTTTAGGTTTGATTCGCTTTTTACATTTCCACCTTCATCGCAATAGCGGAAAAGGATCTGATCATTGTCATTGAGTTTCTTCAGAGTATCCTCGTCTGCGAAATAATTCCCCTCACCATGAGCAACAGGTATTTTAAGGGCTTTTGAAGGATCAAGCGCAGAGGTTATCAGCGAATTGGTTGTTTCCACTTTCAGGTGAACGTTTCTGCAAATAAACTTCCTCGTTTCATTGTGGAGCAGGGCGCCGGGCACCAAACCTGCTTCGGCAAGTATCTGGAAGCCGTTGCAGATTCCCATCACATATCCGCCTTTGGCTGCAAACTGAATTACTTCCTGCATGATGGGTGAAAAACGGGCAATCGCCCCTGAGCGAAGGTAATCTCCAAAAGAAAAGCCTCCCGGGAGGATAATAAAGTCTGCACCCTGAAGGTCGTGATCTTTATGCCAAAGCCGCACAACTTCCTGCTGCATGATTTCCTGAAGCACATAAATAACGTCTTCGTCGCAATTTGAACCGGGAAAAATAACTACTCCAAACTTCATAGCGACAAAACTATTGAAATTTAGGGGCATCGCCGTAAGGCAAGTGTTAAAAAAGGTTAAACAGATTTCCGAATTACGATTGAAGAATACGAGTTTACCTGTGTACTAAGCTATCTGAAAATAGATGATGGTGCCTGCCAGTATGAGATAAAGGCTTTCATAGAACCAGCGCACTTTGGCGTTGAGGAAATAATAGGCCATAAACACAGAAGCGGGAGCAACCCCCAGTATGAAGTGTGGGAGCCTTGATTCAGGTTTGATGTAGAACGATACCAGCGCTAAAACCAGCATAAAAAACAGCAGTTGCAGCGACTTACGAACATGCACGAAGCTCCGGAAGAAGTTCTGCTGCAGGGAAAAAACAGATAGCAGAAGGATAATAATTACAGGTACCAGCACGATGTACCCGTAAGTGATGGTGAAACTTGCTACAAACGGATTAGCAAGCGGCAGCCAGATGGTATAAAACTTGTCGAGTGAGTCATTCCAGTAATAATAAACAGCCAGAAAGAAATAGATAGTTGCAAAGCCGATCAAAGTTGCCGTCCATTCACGCCAGTTGAACGGACGAAAAATGAGAAGGCTGAGCCAGATAAGCGGCATCATGGCAATGAAAGGAAAATAAATCAGGCTCCCGATTGCGGCCATCATGCTCAGGTCGAACATCACGGGCAAGGCATCATTACGGCGATAGATGCTCAGGAATTTACTGATCATCCAGATGAGCAGAAAATTGCAAATGAGCGGCGGGGTAATGATTAAAAACGGGGCAAAAAGTGCAGAAACCGTGACATACATTAGTGCGGGCAGCTGCGTAGGCTTTCCCAACAGGTTGAATTCGTTTATGACAGCATTGAAGATGAAAGCTTGTATCAAAACGAGGATTGCGGCAATAGCAACGTTAACAAAAGGCGAAAACGTTAGCGGCTCGGTCGACATCAGCAGCCAGGAAAAAGGCTCGGCAAAACTTAGCGGCAGAGTTTCGGGAAGCTTGAAGAAGACTCCGATCCGCAGCAGGATAGCCACTACAATCAGAATTACGACGTTGGCGGGGCTTAGCCGCCGGAAAAGGCTGATCATCTTTTCAAAGGTAGAAGGATTGAGCTGAAAGGCGAAAGGTTTAAGGGAAAAGCAGCGATACTTTAAAAGCTATGTGTGTTCTTTCACTATCCTTTCAACAATAGACGCTGTTTCATTTGGGAACTCCACCCGCATTTTGTTTTCAGCAGAAATCCATTGTTTCAGCCTGGGTACAAAGTTTTCATCAATTTGCCTGATAACAGGAATACCCAGCCTGGCTGCAGCCTCGGCATTGCAAAGCTGCTCGTACTGATATTTCATCGGGAAAACCAAAACTCTTTTTCCCAGGTACAAGGCTTCTGCCGGCCCTTCAAAGCCACCACCAGTAAACAGTCCTGCAGAGGTAGCGAGGCTTTCATTGTATTTTTGATTATTGATCGGCTGAACCGACACATTCCCATCCGTGTAAGCCGTTTTGCAGTGCTTGCTGAAAACTTCCCAGCTCACATCTGTAATCTGCTTAAAATGGGGCAGCAAGGTTTCATCGTGGAAAGCGGGCAGGTAAACTGTGATGTGCCCTTGACTGCTGGGTTCCATATTCCTGATTTCGCTGCGGATGACCGGCGTATGGATAAAGTCATCATATTTCTCAAAATGAAAAGCAACCTTGTGCGAGGTTGGGGCATAGACCTTAAAGATCAACTCCGACCAGAAAGAGGTGTTCTTCGGACGCGGTGTTTTATCCGACAGGAAAGATGCCTGATGGCTGAGCGATACGCTTGGCCTGCCTTGCAGCTTGCACGCCCATGCTGATACAGGCTCAAAATCATTTACAATCAGATCGTAGTTCTTCAAAGGCAGGGAACGGATATCCCGCCAAAGCCTTGAAAGCTTCATCCTTTTGAAAGATTCCAGGTGGTTTACTCCACCCTTTTTGCCAAAAATGTAGCTGAACCCATGGAAGCGGAAGCTGAGCGGCTGGTCGAGCAAAACATCTGCCTGCGTGCCACTTACCAGCAAATCAACCTCGCCGTATTGCTGCAACAAAGGCACGATCTCCCGGGCACGGCTTATATGCCCATTTCCGGTTCCCTGAATTGCAAAAAGGATCTTCATTTAGGAGGTGGATTCAATTCGGGCGGCAATATCAGAAAACTCTCAAACATTCGGCGGTTAGGCCGGAAGCATTTTCTGTATGCGTTGTAGCTGTTTGTAGTGATGCCGGCTGTGAATTTCGATAAAGCGGAACCATTGGCTGGCGTTCAGCATGCCGAGTCGCGGATGTTTTGCGGTGTGGGATGGGTTCGCTTTTCGGGCATCGGGCGCAACTTGTGTAAGCTTGTCTTTAAAGCGGGCAATGCTATTGCGGGCTTCTTCGAGGCTCCACTTTGCAGTAAGGGCGGCGATCTGTGCTGGAGCTTTTAAGTTGATGGGAGGGAAAACCCCAAAGAAAAGGATGAGCCTACCCGCGAACGTTGGCTTTCCAGTTTGGGGCTTTGTGCCATGCGAGCAACGTTCAATGGCAACCAGCGAAAGGATGTTTGATTGAAATATGTGCGAGTAAACTTCTGAATACGACCAAACGCCAGGCGCAGGAGTTTGGGCAAATTGCTCTTCGGTAAGGCCGTTCAGGAACTGCTCGTACTGATCTGCTTCTTTCAGGATGGAGTTAATGCGGGAAGTCTTGCTCACAATAGGTTCATCAATTCGTTTAGGTTGCTGATTTGTCTGGGCACATCTGCCGGCTTTTCCTTGTTCGTTGGATTAAAATAAATCGCATCCATTCCAAATGCCAATGCGCCATAAACATCCGCCGAAAGGCTATCTCCGATCATCAGGCTTTCGTGCTTTTCGGCTTTTGCCGAGTTAAGGGCATAATCAAATATCGCTTTATCCGGCTTATTGATCCCGATAATTTCAGAAATTATGATAATGTCGAAATATCCCGCCAGTCCGGTGGTTGCAATCTTGAGTTCAGTTGATTCCTTGAACCCGTTTGAAATGAGGTGCAGCTTATATTTCGATTGCAGGTAAGCAAGCGTTTCGTGCGCCTGGGGGAAGAGATTGGTTTTGGTGGGACAAATGCGCACATAATCGTCTTCGAAGTTGGCAGGAATGGCTTCGGGCGCAAGCCCAAGATCGATAAAAGTTTTGCTGAAGCGGGTTTGCCGCAGGTGATCTTTCGTGATCAAGCCCAAATGGTAATCAGACCAAAGTCTGTGATTATTATCGGTGTAAGTCTGGATGAAAAGCTCTGCTGAATGCAGTCCCAGCGACTTTAGTTTGTAGACATGATAAAGTTCATACAAAGTTTCTTCGGCATTGCGGTCAAAATCCCAGATGGTATGGTCAAGATCGAAGAATATGTGTTTGTACATGGAAGTAGCGATGGCAGATGAATTGTTGATGTGCAAAGGTGTGAATAAAGTAAGAACGTAAAGAATCTACATACCGCATTGCCGTCTGCTTAACCGAAGAGTAATTAGTTATATTTGAGCATGCAAATAGCAACTTTGATCAGAGAGAAATATGTTGAATTTACCGAAATATGCCGCTCGCATAAAGTGAACAGGCTATATGCTTTTGGTTCAGCAATTACTGATCATTTTGATCCGAATACAAGCGATGTTGATGTAGTAGTAGATATCGACATAGAAGATCCCGCTGACCGCGGTGAGGCATTGCTATCGCTCTGGGACAAACTGGAGGCATTTTTTAAGAGGAAAGTTGACTTGTTAACGGATGATTCCATACGAAACCCTTATCTTAAATCATATATCAGCCGGACAAAAAAATTGATTTATGACAGAGAAAGAGAAAAAGTTTTTGTCTGACATCTCAACTTCAATTGCACTGATTGAGGATTTCATAAAAGATTTAAACTCGTTTGCCGAATATCAAAAAGACCTGAAAACAAAAGGTGCTGTAGAAAGGCACTTAGGAATTATCGGCGAAGCTGTGAATAAATAATTAAGGGAGTCGGATACAAACAAGCTCAAACACGCCTCACAGATAATCAGCTTAAGAAACAGATTGATTCACTCGTACGACAATGTAGATGACTCAATAATCTGGTCAGTCATAACGCGGCATCTAAGACCACTTAAAGAAGAAATAAGCGAAATGAGTTTGTAGGCGGAGCACTGAGTTCGCCAGCCTACACCTTTCCCCCAAACGCCAGATCTCCTGCATCGCCCAGCCCCGGCACAATGTAGCCTTTTGAGGTAAGTTCATCATCAATAGCTCCCAGCCACAAATGTGCTTTGGGCAGATTGGCTTTTACATATGCCACACCTTCAGTACTTGCGATAAGCGACACAATATGAAGCTGCTTGATATTGTACTGGCCGAGCAGTTCTTTGCAGCTCACAACCATGCTCATTCCGGTGGCGAGCATCGGGTCTGAGATGATGAGCACACGCCCGTCTAAAGCTGGTGCGGCAGAATATTCGGATTGGATGGAAAAACCTCCGCCTTTTTGACTTTTACGGATCGCAGAAATAAAACCCGAGTCTGCCTTATCGAAAAAATTCAGTAAGCCCTGGTGCAAGGGCAGCCCGGCACGCAGGATCGTCGCCAGCACCGGCTGATGCTCCAGTACCTGGACCGTTGCCGTGCCCAGCGGCGTTTCAAAATCCGTGTCAACGTACCCCAGCTTTTTACTGATCTCGTAGGCAAATATCTCCCCCAGCCGCTCCATGTTTTTGCGGAAGCGCATGCTGTCCTGCTGGATTGTGGCATCCCGCAACTCAGAAAGGAAATTGTTACCGATTGAAGGCTTATCTTTTAGTACAAAAACCATGGTATGTTATTTTTTATCAGAGGCATATTGTACAATTTGTTGGTAAACGTTAAGCCAGCCCTTCCAGTAACCAGTATCAGTCAGTGATTCATTATGCCACAAGGTGATAAAAGTTCCGTTCACTTTCTTCACCTCATCGCATAAATTTTTAAGCGTGTTCAAAGCCTGCTCGGGGTTCAGCCGCATGTATTTGCTAAGCGTGACCTCCATTGCTACAAACGGATATACGGTCAAACTGGTTTCTTTTTCCTGAGATAAATCATACCAGTGGAAAGGCATGCAAGTTCCCGCCCTGAATCCAGCCTGAGAGGCAAATCCCATCGAGTAATCCTCTTCTATCCCTTCCTGTAACAAGCGCTGGTAAGTTTCAGACATCTTCATTTTCAAAAAGTGCTGCCGCGACTTCACTACCTTGTGATCTACAATCTCTTCAAGCCTCCTTTTCTCAAGTGCTGTCCTTTCGGGCTCTATGTTCGATTTGTAGGATGGATGTACACCAACATCAGCATATGATGAGATATCCTTTATCAGTCGGCGGAACTCTGGCAGCTCACACGAAATGCTGTTGTCGTATCTCGAACAATCGCCCATTAAAAAGAAGAAAACGGGCCTTGCATTCTGATGGATCTTGCGCATCAGGTCGTACGTATCAAACGGATCTTTTTCTTTACCGATTAATACTCTGATGATGGAACGTGCCTTTTCTTTACGCAGCGATAACGTGGCTTTTAACAGTCGGGCAGCGGTTGCGGGCAAGCTGGAATAGCGCCAGGCATAAGCCCGGTCAATATCTATGGTAGGGATGTAAGAGTATTGGCGGGCGGGAAAAGTGAATTCCGAATATCTTTGACGGATAAGAGCAGCAATTTCATATGCCCACTGATCGATTACAGGCAAACGCAAAAACCCTGCTTTAAACGCGAAGCTTTCTTCAGCTCTGAAACGCCCGTGCTGGTCTTTGCTGTGAGGAAGGTATTCTTCATATCGTGTAAGCAGATAGAACGCTGCCGCAAAGACATCGAACGGCAAGACAGAGCCCTCAACAGCAAAGGGAACTGAATAGGTTTTGTACTCAACGAGATGCAAGTCCACGGGTTGAGCACCTTCCTGCGAGAGAAAGCCATCTCGTTTAAAAAATAGTTCGTCGACTATTGGCTCATTCGCATAGCTCGCCTTCGGGTTTGCAGATGATAAGAACTCCTGCTTGTTACTGGTGATTTCTATTTCAGCTCCAAGTACATCACTAAAGATAAATTTGCAGATGTATTGGATCCGGTTTGTGAGCAAAGGAGTATAAATCAGCAGCCGCATGTCATACTAATATCAAAAATCCTTCCGTAACATAAAATCAGCTGGCCTGTTAAACTAAAATCAGAAATGCGTCGTACTTAAACCATAGAACATTGTAATAGTGTTTTGTTGAATAAGGTTTGATTACGAGGGGGCCACGGGTTGGCTCCCTTTTTTTTGCTGGCTATTCCTCTAATATTCTCACCAAATCTGCATTTACATAAAAAACCTCTTTACCATCCTGCTTTGTTGTCAAAATTCCTTTGGAAGTAAGCTCCGCCATGTATTTGGTGAGGGTTGTGCGGCTGGTCTTTTCCAGTACCTGGCCAATTGCCCTGGCTTTAATATAGGGCTGGGAGAATATTACTTCATTAATTTCTTTATTGTACCATTTTAATTCTTCTTTCCCATACTTCAAGGTAGCAGCCATCTGGCTGATAATATCGTCAATTATCCTGTTGCTCCTTCTTGCGGTTTGTTCAACGGCGGTTAGCATGTATAACAGCCACTCTTTCCATGACTGCCTCTGTGTGACTAAACCAAGGTTGTAGTAATAGTCTTCTTTATGTTCTATAATATATTTGCTGAGATAAAGTACAGGTTGATTCAACAACGTTTTATTCACGAGGAATAACAGGTTTAGAATCCTACCTGTCCTTCCATTGCCGTCAGAAAATGGGTGGATTGCTTCAAACTGATAGTGCGCCACAGCCATTTTCAGGAGCGGGTCTTGTGGATATGTTTCATCATCATGCATGTACTTTAAGAGATTTTCAAGCTTGCTTTCGATTATGTCTTTTCCCTGCGGCGGTGTGTAAATCACTTCTCCGCTCCTGAACTCGCTTTCGCCACGACGGATTACCACATTCGACTGTGGGGGCCTTATTCCTTGGGCTGTATCCTTCACTTTCCGGTATATCTTTATAATAGCCGCTTTATCGATTATGCCTTTTTTAGTTAAATCATTATAGCCTGCCCACAACGCTTCGCGGTAGCGCAATACCTCTTTAGTTGCAGGATTTGCGTTATCTTCTTTAACAGAATCAGACAAAGCTTTGTATAACTCGTCGTCTGTAGTAAAGATATTTTCAATTTCTGATGAGCTTTTTGCTTCCTGTAATGAGATAGTATTAATCAGCATAACGGGATTAGGCAGCCGCAACAAATTCTTGTTCAGCCCGGCTAATTCTCTGCTGGCATATCCCCACTTTAATAACACCTCAGCATCGGGTTGGTACGCCGGAGGGAGCAAGGGCAGTTGGTTGTAAGGCACTAACCGGTCAAACGGCACCCTTTCATCATGTTCATTTTTCATTACTTTTCTGGACATATGGCAAAAATATGTTCAATTTTAGACATTAACAACATATATGTCCATTTATAGTCAAAAACTGAACACGAGCACAACATACGTCCAGTTACAACAATTCTTCTTCCTGAACCATTAGCCTAAGTTCTTATCTTTGAGCTATACATGTCATTTAAGTTAACTTCAGAATATTATCCAACCGGCGATCAGCCTGAAGCCATCCGCCAATTGGTTGAAGGTGTAAATGCCGACGAGAATTACCAAACACTTTTAGGCGTAACCGGATCGGGAAAGACTTTTACCATCGCGAACGTTATCCAGCAAACTCAGAAGCCGACGCTCATTCTAAGCCATAACAAAACCCTGGCAGCCCAGCTTTATGGTGAGTTTAAGCAGTTCTTCCCGGAGAATGCAGTCAACTATTTTGTTTCCTACTACGATTATTACCAGCCGGAAGCGTACATCGCTTCATCCAACACCTACATTGAAAAAGACCTCCAGATAAATGACGAGATAGAAAAACTTCGCCTCCGCACAACATCATCGCTTATGTCGGGCAGGCGGGATGTGATTGTGGTTTCTTCGGTATCATGCATTTATGGTATGGGAAACCCGGAAGACTTTTCAAACTCGGTGTTTCGGTTCGCAGTGGGCACCCGCATCAGCCGTAACGCATTCCTTCACCGGCTGGTTGAGATTTTATATTCCCGCACTACAGCCGATTTCCGCCGCGGAACCTTCCGGGTGAAAGGCGATACTGTGGATATTTATCCGGCCTATATGGATTTCGCGTATCGTGTGTCCTTCTTTGGCGATGATATCGAAGAACTTAGCGCCATAGATCCGGCAAGCGGAAAAACGTTGGAGAAGATGACGCACCTGGCAGTGTTTCCTGCGAACCTGTTCGTAACCCCAAAAGATCGTTTCAATAAATCGGTTTGGTCTATTCAGGAGGAACTGGAAGCCCGCAAGCAGCAGTTCTTAGATGAAAAGCGATTCCTTGAAGCTAAGCGTCTGGAGGAAAGAGTCAATTACGACCTGGAAATGATGCGTGAGCTGGGCTATTGTAGCGGAATTGAAAACTATTCCAGGTTTTTTGATGGTCGGAGCCCTGGGATGCGCCCCTTCTGTTTGCTTGATTATTTCCCGGACGATTACCTGATGGTGATTGACGAAAGCCACGTTACCGTCCCGCAGATCCGGGCCATGTACGGCGGCGACCGCTCCCGCAAGCTTTCGCTCGTGGAATATGGCTTCCGCCTGCCCGCAGCGCTGGATAATCGTCCACTCAACTTCAACGAATTTGAAAAACTGGCTCCGCAAACTATTTATGTAAGCGCAACTCCTGGCGATTATGAACTGGAGAAAACTGAAGGCGTTTACGTAGAACAAGTCATCCGGCCAACGGGATTGTTAGACCCAACGATAGAAATCCGCCCGGTTGTGAACCAGGTGGATGATCTGCTTGATGAAGTTGATAAAACAGTCAAAATCGGCGACCGCATCCTTGTCACCACGCTTACCAAACGCATGGCTGAAGAACTCACCAAATACATGGACAGGCTGGGGATTAAGGTGCGTTACATCCACTCCGAAGTGAAAACTTTAGATCGTGTGGAAATCCTCCGCGATCTGCGCCTCGGCGTTTTTGATGTTCTGGTTGGGATAAACCTGCTGCGGGAAGGTCTGGATTTACCAGAAGTATCGCTGGTAGCGATTCTGGATGCCGACAAAGAAGGTTTCCTCCGCTCTGAGCGCTCTCTGATCCAAACGATAGGTCGTGCAGCACGGAATGATCGCGGCAGGGTAATCATGTACGCCGACACCATCACAGAAAGCATGCGGGTAACCATTGATGAGACCAACAGAAGACGGGATAAACAGATCGCCTACAACCTGGAGCACGGAATTACTCCGAGAACTGTCGGCAAATCGCGGGCCGAGATTATTGAGCAAACTTCTGTAATGGACTTTAAAGGCGGCGTTCAGAAAGCTTACATCGAGCAGGAAGTTGCCGATAACATTGCCGCAGATCCGATTGTGCAGTATATGACCAAGCCGGAGCTTCAGAAAGCGATAGATAAAACAAAGAAAGATATGGTTGCAGCAGCGAAAGACATGGACTTCCTTTTAGCCGCCAAGCTGCGTGACGAAATGTTTGCCCTTGAGAAGATGATGGAAGAGCGGTTTAGCAAGTAATCACCGTTTGATCACATGTCCAGCTTGCTTTGTAAATGTAAGAAAGCCTTCTGCTGACAAATCTTCGTCCAAATCTGGCCAGTGTATTCCGTAGCCGCTTTTGCTGATCTCGAAATTCTCGCGTTGAGCCGCTGACGCATTCGACAATCGCGGGAACCAATGTAATGGAGAGCCAATAATCCGCTCATCGCTTAGTTCCACAAATACGTGCATATCAGTAAACCAAACTTTTTTTGCGCCTATAAATTCATTCCCCATCTCTAAAAAACTCCTTCCACAGGTTTATAAAGTTATCTCTGTTCTCCAATATTACAGCTTCGGCTAATCTAATATCTTTGGGCTTAATTCCCTTGTTAAAAATCAGCACCACGTCAGGCTCAATATTGAACTTGGCTTCGCCATCCGCGTTGGACACATGAACGTGAATTGGACGATGATCATTGCTGTAAAACTTGAATATTAAACCAAATATCCTGAATATTTCGGCATGTTGTAAGTTTGCAACTAACTAAGTTACTCAATACCAGGTGAACGGTCAAAACAGAAAAGATATTTACCCCGGGCTTGAAGTGGATATTATCCTCAAGAAGGATCAGCGGAGCGGCAAGCTTACGCGAGGGATCGTGAAAAATCTGCTTACAAGCGCATCGTTCCACTCACGTGGGATAAAAGTGAGGCTTGAGGATGGGCAAATCGGACGGGTAGCCGAGATTGTAGAAGAAGATTAGAACTCTCCGCGGCAGAGCGCAAGAGCCATCACCAGCCAATTGTAAGGATTAGGATAGCCTGAAACATTTAAGATAATTTATCGTCTATATTTGTAGAGTTTAATTTAAAGCATGACACTTTTAAGATTTCTGATTATTACTATTTGCGTAATGTGGCTGATCAGGATGATAGCACGGGTAGTCTTACCTATGCTGTTTCAAAGCCTCATGAACAAAGCACAAAATCAAGCCGGAACACAGCAACAGCCGTACCGCAGGCAATATCGCAAGCCCGAAGGCAAAATACATATAGACTTTATCCCACCTAAAGACAAAGAGGCAAAAGCGGCTGATAAAGCCGGCGAGTTTGTTGATTATGTGGAGATAAAAGACAAGCCTTAACCCTCCCGAATTCAGTTCTTTATTAATCTGTTATTTACTTCCTTTTTCTATTTTTGGCATTCCATAAATAGAAATAGATGAATAACTGGTTCAAACGCAATGGCATTCACCTGGCCATTATCGGTATTTTTATAGCACTTTGTTTTGCATACTTCCTGCCTGCTCTTCAGGGTAAAGGCCTCGTTCAGTCGGATGTGTTGCAGGCACAGGCTATGCAAAAGGAGATAATGGATTTCAAAGCCAAAGATGGCGTTGCTCCGTTATGGACAAATTCTATGTTTGGTGGCATGCCTGCTTACCAGATTTGGGCGCAATACCCCAACAACGTAGCAACCTATGTTATTTCGTTCTTCTCTACTGTATTCCCAAACCCGATCAACGTTGTCCTGCTCCTGCTTTTAGGAACATACTTTCTGTTCTGCGTTCTCAGGATGAATCCGTGGCTGGCAGCAGCGGGCGCAATTGCTTTTACATTCACTTCGTATAATTTCATTCTTATTGAAGCAGGGCACGCGAATCAGGTGCTCGCAATCGCGTTTTTCGCTCCGATTATTGCAGGAATATTGCTCACCCTCCGGAATAAGCAATACCTTCTTGGCGCAGCAGTTACAGCACTTTTTCTGGCTGTGGAGATCCGAAGCAACCACATACAAATGACTTATTACCTGTTCATTGCCTTGCTGGTGCTGATGATTGTGGAGTTGGTTCATGCTGTGAGGCAAAAGACCACGAAAGAGTTCTTTAAATCCTTTGGTTATTTAGCGGTAGCTGCTTTGCTTGCTGTGGCAGTTAACGCCCCAAATCTTTGGACTACTTACGAGTATGGCGAAGAATCGCAGCGTGGGAAATCCAATCTTGCAACCGACAAAGCCGAACCAAATACCGGATTGGACAGAGAATACGCTTACCAGTGGAGCCAGGGAGTTGCTGAGAATTTCACTTTTTTGGTGCCAAATGCGTACGGCGGCGCTTCTGGCCCGATCATTAGCGAGGATTCTGAAATTGCAAAAGTACTGGCAGCAAAAGGAGTTCCGGCAGATCAGATTTCTGGATTTTTGCAGCAAGGCCCGCGATTCGGCCTGAGCAGCTACTGGGGCGAGAAACAGTTCACCTCTGGTCCTTTTTACTTCGGAGCGATTATTTTCTTCCTGTTCATTTTGGGATTGTTTATCGTGAGAGACCGGATCAAGTGGTGGGTGCTTTCAGCATTTCTGTTAACGCTATTCCTGTCTTTCGGCAGAAACCTTCCGTTCCTTTCGGATATTTTCTTCAACTACTTCCCGCTTTATAACAAGTTCAGAACGGTAGAGTCCATTTTGGCTGTCGCCGGATTGCTGTTCCCTATCCTCGCCATCCTTGCGGTGAAGGAGATTGCCTTCCACACAGTTGAGCCGAAGAAACTCATGAAGCAGTTTTTGTACTCGCTATACATCACAGGTGGCATCCTGCTCATCCTGATCATTGCACCAACCATTTTCCTGAGCTTCAAGAACTCCAATCACCAATTAATAATTGATCAGCTTCAACAGGTAACAGGCGGCGACAGAGGTTTTGCTGAATCGATAGGCAACGCACTGGTACAGGATCGTGTTAGCCTGGCTCGTGCGGACGCTTTGCGGTCATTAGTATTTGTTCTGATTGGTGCAGCCCTGGTGTGGGCATTGATCAAACAAAAAATCAAACCTCAGCCAGCTTTTATGATCCTGGCTGCAGTTATCCTGATTGATTTGTGGATGGTAGATCGCCGTTATCTGAACAATGATACGTTTGTAGATCAGGCGCAGCTTAAACAACAATTCCGGCCTCGTCAGGTGGATGAGCTCATTCTCCGCGATCAGAGCCTTGATTACCGTGTACTGGATTTAACCGTCCAGACATTCCAGAGCGCTATCCCGGCTACCTATTATCATAAGACCATTGGCGGCTACCATCCTGCGAAGCTGAAACGTTATCAGGAAATTATAGACAAACAGTTCAGCGGCTCAATTAATGAAGACGTGCTGGATATGCTGAACACGAAGTACCTGATTACATCCAGTGATAACGGCCAGTCGCAGAAGATTGAGAATCGGGCAACAGCCTGTGGAAACGCCTGGTTTGTGCCGAAGCTCACGTATGTGAAAGACGCCAATGAGGAAATGACTGCTATCAGCAGCTTTGATCCAAAAAAGGAAGCATTTGTAGGTGTTGAGTTTAAGAGCCTGATTGATGAAAAGAAACTCGGATATGATCCTAACGGCATGATTAAACTAACCAGCTACCGACCGGATAATCTTGTCTATGAATATTCAACAAGCCGCGATATGGTTGCGGTTTTCGCCGAGGTTTGGTATGATAAGGGCTGGAATGCTTATGTGGATGGAGAGAAAATCCCGCACTTCCGTGCTAACTACATCCTGAGAGCTGCCCAGCTTCCAGGAGGAAATCATAAACTGGAGTTCAAGTTTGAGCCTCAGTCCTATTACACTGGCGAAACAATTGCGCTTATTGCTTCTATTTTGCTAATCGCGGGTTTGGCGTTTGCGCTTTATAAAGAATTTAAGGACAGAGAGCGGGCGACTTCCGTTAAAAGTAAGACAGCGTAATCTCAAAAATGATAGGGCAAGAGTACTAATCGTTGGTTCGACGGTGTTTGAGGTAGTACAAACTTAAGTTTGCAGCAATTACGAAGTGGCTTAAGATATTCGGTATAATGCCGTATTGTTTGCTGAATATCCTGAATCTTTCTAAGAGGCTTTGGCGATGCCGGGTTTTAGACATCCCGCCAACCAGATATTTTGCCACGTATATCTTAACGTTTACAATCTTCCTGGCCTTTCCGATTGCCTTTAAAATCCAGTCGATATCTGAACTTAACTTATACCGCTCATCAAAAGGTTCTGTTAACGAACGCCGGATATAAATTGCCTGATGGCTAACGCTCATGCCGAAGCGAAAGCTGCTAAACGTCAGTGCGTCCGGAGCCTTGTGCCGCCGCTGACCCAGGCTTTGCAGGTTTTCATTAATCATTTCGGTCTCGCCGTAATAAATATCCGCATCGGCTGCAGAAGCAAATACTTTTGCGACTGTATCGGGTGAGTAAATCTCATCTCCGGAATTCATGAAAAGCACATAATCGCCGGTGGCAAGCGCTAAGCCTTTGTTCATGGCGTTGTAAATTCCTGTATCTTTCTCTGACACGAACCTGGCTATACGAGCTCCGTATTTCTTTAGAATCTCACGTGTTCCGTCTGTAGAACCTCCGTCGATGATGATATATTCAACGTTCTCATACGTTTGGTTCAGCACCGACACCACTGTGCGTTCTATGTGCTTAACATCATTAAACACAACTGTGATAACGCTGAGTACAGGCCTTCCCATCAGATCCTCTTTAGCAATTCTTTGTACAGCTCAATGTGCCTGCTTGCGATTACCGGTTCAGAGAAATTCTTCATCACGCTTATCCGGGCGTTTTCTTTGAGTTCATTTCTTTGCGGATGAACATACATCCACTCAATACCTTCTGCCAATTCTGCTGAAGATTTATATCCCGCTAAATATCCATTTTGCTTGTGCCCAACCATGTCGGGGATGCCTCCCGTTGTAAAAGCCACCACGGGCGTCCCGCAGGAAAGGCTTTCCATAACCGTGTTCGGCAGATTGTCTTCCAGCGAAGGCGTTACAAATACATCAGCCGCACTGTAGCATAAAGCAAGTTTTTCATCGCCGGAGATGGTACCCAGAAAAGTAGTTTTAATTGCAAACTCCGGCAGCTTTTTTGAAGTGCGATTTCCAAATACTACAAGCTCGATATTCTCCTGTGGAATTTTTTTGGCAAGAAGCTCCAGGGCCTCCAGCAAGTACGGAGTTCCTTTATGAAGATCGTTACGGGACGGCATAAAACCGCTTAGCACAATAAATTTATCGGGGGAAAGCCCAAGCTTCTCCCTTGCAGCAATTTTAGTTGTTGGCTTGAAAACGCTCGTGTCTAAAGTGTTAGGAATATTGATGATCTCACGGCTGCCCACAAGGCTGCTCCGTGTGGCCGAGGCTTTCATCCAACGGCTTGGTGCAACGACAGAAAAGTTCAGGTCAGTATAAGCTTTACTTTTTGCCAGCCAGGTTTTATGAGACCGATCATTCGGATTTGACACCTTCAGCAGTGGGCAGTTGCCACATTCATTCTCAAAATGGTTACAGCCATAGCGCACGTGGCAGCCACCGGTAAAGGTGTTACTGTCGTGAAAAGTCCAGACGATGGGCTTTTCCAAACGGGCGAGCTTGCGCACATCCTCTGGGCGCAAAAAGCCATGGTTAACCCAGTGGATGTGAATGATGTCGGCGCTTTCTAAAGCTTTATGCTTAGCAATATTCCGCCCCCAAACCGGTACCGAGAAAGGTATTTTTAACTTTTTGGTGAACGATGACGAGATATATCGTTCCATTAAAATGCCAAGAGCTGTCTTTGCCCGCTCTATTGTTCCGGATGAAAAGCTTCTTACCAGCGGGTTTTTGGAAAACTTAAATCCCACCCACACTTCCGAGTCGATCCCTTGCTCAATCAAGGCTTTGTTGAGCCTCAGACAAGCCCGTCCTGCGCCGCCGTTTCCGTCGTACGTGTTGAGATGTATAACTTTCAAACCGGTCAAAAATACAATTCATTTGTTTTCTTTTTGTTTTCTTTGCGAGGCATGGCAAACGAACTTACCGACCGCCAATTCTGGAGCAATTACTGGGAATCCAAAACCGATCTGGCGTTTCCTGTCCCGGGCAATTACCTGTTCCACAAGCAACTGCAAAGGATTGTAAGCACAAGGAATGTCAAGACTGCCATTGAGCTGGGAGGTTTTCCCGGTTATTATGCTATTTATCTCAAAAAACACCTGGGGGTTGAGAGCACTCTGCTGGACTATTTTGTCCATCGGGGGATTCTGAATAATGTGCTAAGCGAAAATAAACTCACAGAACAAGATATTCAGGTGATTGAAACCGATTTGTTCAAATACAATCCGGAGAAAAAATATGACCTGGTGCTTTCCTGCGGGTTAATTGAACACTTCTTTGATACCAAAGACATTATCAGCCGACATGTGCAATTCCTTAACCCCGGTGGAACTTTGTTTATTACGCTTCCAAATTTCAAGAGCGTAAATGGCTGGGTGCAAAAAAAGTTTGACTTTGCGAATTATGAGAAACATAATATTGATTCGATGAATACCCAACTGCTCGCCAGTATTGCACAGGAACTCGGCTTGAAAAATATCAAGGCACGTTATTTCGGAAATTTTAGCCTCTGGCTGGAGAACAAAAAGGAAAAACCTGCGCTCACCAAAGCGTTTGTGAAGACCTTATGGTATGCCGGAAAAATCTCTACAAAGCTGGTTCCTGTTGAATCGAAAGCTTTATCGCCTTACATCATCCTGGAAGCAACGCTCTAAATTTTTTGCTTTATAAACCGTTTGATTCTGTTCCAAACAGAGCCTTTTCTCTTTTTCAAGAAGTCTTTTATGGCCAGATAGGCAATTCTGTTCTCTTCGACTTTTTCCGGGAACTGAGTGATCGGGTTGGGATTTATCACCACATTGTAAATATCGTTAATGCCCGAGTGGATGCCAGAGCCGTCGTGCCCGATGTTGTTTACCAGCGAGTAAGCCGGATTGAGCGTTAAGCCATTGGCCAGGAAGATAGAGGCATACCAGCGGATAGCCCATGAATCATTTTTACCGGATTTGTAATGGCGCATCTGCCGCCAGAAATTCATGGTTCCCTCTATGGAGAACTGTTTGATACGCTCGCTGGTGAACTGCTTCATCAGCACGTTTACATCCGGCTGAAACTGTGCCCATGCTCTGTCCCAGGTTGCCCAGCCCCAGCTTGTTGCAGCACGGTAGAAGAATGTTTCGGGAAGATCACTGCCCTGAAGCGGGTACATATAGGCACCAATATGCATAACCCTTTCCTCCGCCCGGTATCGCTTTAAAGCATCATTGAAGTACTGAAGGGTGTAAGGCGAGGTGATAAGATCATCTTCGAACACAATCACCTTTCCATATTCCTTAACAAGTTGCGAAACGCCCGAGATGATGGATTCAGCGAGGCCGATGTTGGTTTCCCGCTTTATTACTTCTACAGAACGAAAACCTTCTACATTCTGGATCAGGTTTCTCACCTCATCAACCAAGGGCTGGTCCTTAGTGGATTTTGCGCCATCGGAAAAAATGAACAAACGGGATTCATCCGCCAGCCTGTTTTGTTGCAAAAACTTGAGCGTACGGCGTGTATGTTCCGGACGGTTATAAACAAATAAGGCGATGGGTGCGAAACTTTGCATTTAAAATATGTGCAGGTCGGTGGCTTTTTTTGTTAGTACTGTATATGCGTTGGCAAACTCTTCCTGCTTCTTTTTTCCGCTAATGAATCCGGCAAACTTTTTTGCCTGGTATTCCAGATCAATCTTCAAAGACTTAAGCAAGTTTTTCGACTTCTTTTGGTTCACAAAAGCATTAAACTTGCTAACTGCTGGTTCAATCATTGAAACCTTATCGTGCAAAATCTCTAGGCCTTCGCTCTGAAGCAAAAACCTAAGCGAAGACGGTGTATACATATTGATATGTCCATAATCCAGAAAGTGCTTCATCTTCTTGTCCATGCCATAACGATGGTCTCTTGGCACTTCAATCAACTGAAATTTGGATACACGTTTTATTTCTCTTAATAACATCCGTTCAAACTCTACATGCTCAAGCACGTGCGAGAGGATTACCAGATCAAATTCATCATCCTGAAACGGGATGTGATAACCATCAAAAACCTGAACAGATTTTACATGTTTGAGTTTTTTTGATTTAATAATATCTACCCCCGAGCCGGCAATTTCGAGTGCGTGCATATCGGCTGAAAAATTCCATTCATCAAGATAATGAAGAATGCTGCCATCGCCTGCGCCAACTTCAAGCACCTTGGTAAATGTCCTGCCACGGCAGACATCAACAATGTTCTGTGCTTTGTATTTAGCGCCAAGCATACGCCAGGCTTCGTCGTGGGCTTGGTAGAAGTTGTCGTAGGCGGTTTTTACCCCGGCATCAATTATTTCCTTTTTCATCAAATACCCAGGCAGTTGTTGATTTTGTAGAATACCGATGTAGATTTCCGATAAAAGAATCCCGGCGAAATCCCGCTAAAGGAAAGGTGTTTGAACCCTTGAGCCACCAAAAAATTAACCGCTTCAAAATATTGTTCCCGCTCGGAGTCATCCAGCACGACCACACCATCTTCGGCCAACGCTCCAAGACAGTTCTTGCAGCAATTAACACGATCCCGCCCATCCACGATTATAATATTGAATTTTTTGCTCGCCTTCGATGGCATCCGGCAATATTCGCCGTCATAAACCAGGTTGCTGTAAATCATTTCAGAATTAGCAGGTGCCGATGAACTGATTTTTTCTAACCAGCTTTTATCGTGCTCAACTGACACTACACTGCCTGCGTATTTAGCGTAAAATAGTGTTGAATTACCGGAACCAAATTCAAAAACGGACTGGCTTTTAGTTAGGCGATCTTTGATAAAATCTATGAAGGAATAAGTGACCCACGGAATTGGGTTGCCATCAATATCTACCGGCGCTTTGTTTTCGAATGATTTGATCCAACCGATTTCTGCCAAATAACCTTTAACGCCAAATGACAACAGTGACTTTAGCTTCCTTGTATTGAGCAGGCTTAAAGGAGAATAATATTTTTTCACTTACGTGGGAATTTCTGAATCAGCGAAATTAGAAATAATGACTTGAGCATCAAGATGCCTTGTTTGCGGGTGCGCCCGATAAACAGCAGCGAAAAGGTTGCGAATATATAAGCGATCAATGTTGCTATTGATGCTCCTACACCTCCGTAAAGAGGGATAAGCCAGATGTTTAAAGCAACGTTGATCAGCGCTCCAACGCTGGTGCGGATGAAGGCGATGTAAGTGAAGCCTTCAGCAAGGAGGTACTGGCTGCTGGCACTCCCCAGAAATACGAAAATTCCAGACCAAATGTGGATGGTGAGCATGGGGCCTGCACCTTCAAACTTATGACCATAAAAAAGATGGATAATGTCGTTGGCAAAAAAGCTGACAAAAAAAGCTACAGGAAGGCTGATGCCTACAAGCAAATCGTAGAGATTTTGCAATCGCTTCTGATATCTGAATAAATCATCCCTGCGGGCCTGGATGATGGCGGGGAAAACCGAAGTAACAATTGCCACAGGAATAAAATACCACGACTCGCTTATTTTTGCGGCGGCGCTATAAATCCCTACCTCTTCGCTGCCCAGCTGCTTAAGCATAACTGCATCAATTTTCATGTAAATGGAAATCATCACGGCAGTAATAATCAAAGGCCAGGACTGGTTCAGCAGCGACTTTGCCCTCAACCAGTTAAAAGTCCAATTGGAGAAATGGAGATTTTTTTTGTGGTAAATGATGCTTAATCCTATCGCCAGAATTATGGAATCAAAAAGCAGCGCCATGGCAAAATACAACACAGGCATCTGATAATAAATCAACCCAATCTTTACTATTGACGAGATAAGCAGGCATATGTTCTGTACCTGAACCACAGGTTTAGAGTAAATCTGCGATTGAAAATATGAGTCAATGACATTAAAAGACCTGAAAAGCGAAACTGCCGAAAGCAATGCGATAATCAGCGTAAGCGATGTGCCTGGCGTGGTGGAGGCATTATGGTAAAGGGAATAGATAAGGATTGGTAGCGGGACTATCAATAAGCTAACTGCGGCTCGCATCCAAAATGCAGTTCCGAGTATTTCATCCCGGTGCTCGGGCTCGTTCAGGATCTCTCTGACTATAAAACTGTCAAGCCCCAACGTGCTTACTGCAGCAAAAATGAAAGTGAAGGATTCTGCGAAGCTTAAATCGCCAAAACTGCCAGGACCTAAGTATCGGGCGATAATAAACCCCACCAACATACTAAAGATCTTGCCCATCATCAGCCAACCTGTATTCTTCAGGTATTTCTCAAAGGATGCTTGCCCAAATCCGGGAATAGCCGGTATTTTCATGCAGCGGTGAGATGTGAAGTAAGCGATCCGAGATTATTCAAGAGCCTCTGTTGAACAACAAATGTATAAAAAAGAGAAGCCCGGCTAAAGCCAGGCTTCCACTATCTTCTAAAAACTTGAACTATTGATTTACAAACTTTTTCGAATTTACCTTGCGTTCGTTTTCAGTAAGGTAAATCTTGCGAAGGCGCATGCTCTTTGGCGTAATCTCAATGTATTCATCAGCCTGGATGTATTCCATAGCTTCTTCTAAAGAGAATTTAATAGCTGGAGCGATGCGGACGTTATCGTCTGTGCCGGAAGCACGCATATTGGTTAGCGCTTTTCCTTTTACCACGTTGATGACAAGGTCGTTTTCGCGGATGTGTTCGCCAAGGACCTGACCCTCATAAATGTCCACGCCCGGATCCACAAAGAACCGGCCGCGATCCTGAAGCTTATCGATTGAATATGCTGTAGTCGTGCCTTTTTCCATTGATACCAAAACTCCATTGAGCCTTCCCGGGATTGGGCCTTTCCACGGCTCATAAGCCTTGAAGCGGTGCGCCATGATTGCCTCGCCTGCTGTAGCTGTAAGGACGTTGTTTCTTAAACCAATGATGCCGCGTGCCGGGATATCGAACTCTAAATGCTGTAGATCGCCTTTTGGCTCCATTACAAGAAGATCGCCTTTGCGCTGGGTAACAAGCTCGATCACCTTACCAGCAACATCGCCAGGAACATCAACGATCAGGGTCTCAACCGGCTCACATTTCTGTCCGTCAATCTCTTTTACGATAACCTGTGGTTGACCAACCTGGATCTCGTAACCCTCACGACGCATAGTTTCTATCAATACCGATAAGTGAAGAATGCCACGCCCATAAACCAGGTAGGCATCCGGCGAATCAGTTTCTACAACTTTCAAAGCCAGGTTCTTCTCCATCTCCTTGTACAAACGGTCACGGAGGTGGCGGGATGTCACAAATTTCCCTTCTTTACCGAAGAATGGTGAGTTATTGATGGTGAACAACATGTTCATGGTCGGCTCATCAATTTTGATTACCGCCAGTTGTTCCGGGTTTTCAAAATCCGCGATAGTATCGCCGATATCAAAACCTTCGATACCTACAACTGCACAAATATCGCCTGAGCTAACTTCCGTAACGCGAACCTTGCCCAAGCCTTCAAATGTGTAAAGTTCTTTTATGCGTGATTTTTGAATTTTGCCATCACGCTTCACAAGCGACACTGGCTGATTTTCTTTGATTGTTCCGCGAGCAACACGTCCTACTGCAATCCGGCCAACGAAGGAAGAATAATCCAGGGATGTGATCTGCATCTGCAAAGTACCCTCGCTAACCGGAGCCGGCGGAATGTTTTCCAAAATAGCATCCATCAAAGGGAAAATATCTTCTGTTGGTTTGGTCCAATCAGTGCTCATCCAGCCCTGCTTAGATGATCCGTAGATAACTGGGAAATCTAATTGATCTTCTGTTGCTTCTAAGTTGAAGAACAGCTCGAAAATCTGTTCGTAAACTTCTTCAGGGCGGCAGTTTTCTTTGTCAACTTTGTTTACTACAACAATCGGCTTCAAGCCAAGAGCAAGAGCCTTTTGTGTTACAAAGCGGGTTTGAGGCATAGCGCCTTCGAAAGCATCGCAAAGCAATAAAACTCCGTCTGCCATTTTCAATACACGCTCTACCTCTCCGCCAAAGTCAGCATGACCAGGTGTATCAATGATGTTGATCTTAACGTCTTTGTATCTCACAGAAACGTTTTTTGAAACGATGGTAATACCACGCTCACGTTCCAGATCGTTATTATCAAGTATTAAATCGCCGGTTTCCTGATTGTCACGAAAGATGGCGCAACTGTGTAAGATTTTGTCAACCAAGGTTGTTTTTCCGTGGTCAACGTGAGCTATAATAGCTATATTTCTGATTTTTTGCATGTAAAAGATGCTACTGAAAATTTTTGCAAAGGTAGGTTTTTAAATCGGCAAAAGACACGGCAATCACAAAGTGAGGGAGATTTGACAATTATTAACTATCAGAGATTTAACTTTGTTCTATGCAAGTTCAGACAATACTCGTAGCACTTTTATTTGTAGCTGCTCTGGCTTATGTCGGCAGGTCGCTTTACAAAACATTAAAAAGCAAAAAAGGCTGTGCAAGCAATTGCGGTAAATGCGGAGTGGACTTTTCGAATATCGACAGCCTAAAGCACTGACTTTTCTATGAGGCAGACGGCGTAGGCCACTATCCCTTCTTCTCGTCCGATAAAACCCATTTTCTCGTTTGTAGTTGCTTTTATAGAAATGTCTTCAACGGATATTCCCGCCGCTTCAGCAATGTTTACCTTCATCTCCGGAACGTGAGGATTTATCTTAGGTGCCTCCAGGCAGATCATCGCATCAATATTTCCCAATATCCAGCCCTTCTCTTTCAGTAACCTGATACATTCCTTAAGCAGGATTAAACTACTGATGCCTTTCCAGCACTCGTCTGTATTGGAGAAGTGATAACCGATGTCTCTTAAATTTGCAGCTCCAAGGATAGCATCGCAGATAGCATGAACTAACACATCGGCATCAGAATGGCCGTAAGCTCCACTGTGATGGTCAAGCTTTACACCTCCGAGAATAAACGGATGCTGTTCCTTTAATTCGTGAACATCAAAGCCAAAACCTACCCTGATTTTCATTGGCGAGCGGGCTCTGAAGCTCCAAAATTGAATACGAGAGAGAAGCGCAGGGTATTTGCCAAAGGGCTTTTTTGCTGACTTGCGAGAAGATAGGCAAAGTCAAGGTTGAAAACGTTGTACTTTAAACCTGCACCAAGTGTGAAGTATTGGCGATCGCCTTTTTGTGGATTTTCGTAAAAATAGCCGGCACGAAGTGCGAACTGCCTGTTATACCAGTATTCCGCTCCGGCTGAGTAGCTGATTTCCTGCAACTCCTCGCTGAACCCGCCCGGAGCATCGCCAAAAGAACCGAAGATACCGGCTGGAACCGAAAGATTTGAAGGGTCACGTCCGGCGACGATGTAAGATTGGCCGTTTGCATCCAGCCCATAAATTGGAGGCGAAGGCACAAGAAGCTTATTGATATCTACAGCGAAGGTGAATTCGTTTAAGTTATTTAAAAAAGTGGCAGCGCCGCCGAGCTTCATATTAGTAGGCAAAAACACTTTTCTGCCGCCTTCTACATAGCTGATTTTGTTCCCGATGTTCGAGATATTTAGTCCGCCCGATAGCCTTGCGTCGCTTCCGAATAGTTGGGTTTCATTCTTGTAATAAGCAGATACATCCGCAGCCAATGCGGTTCCAGGTCTTGTGTCTTGCCCACTTGTAAACTGACCATTCACCAGGTTAGAGTAAATGAAGCGGGCTGCAATTCCCAGTGAAAAATTATCGCCAAACTTTCTGCCTACGGCACCATCGAGAGCAAATTCACTGGGACTGTACGTTCCGGTGTTTGTTCCCTGAAAGTCTGTAAGCTGAATTTGTCCTAGCGAAAAATATCGTAAGGAACCGCCAATAGTGGTGCGATCGTCCACTCTATGAAACGCCGATAGGTAGGAAAGGCTGATATCCGGAACCAGCTTTTGCAGCCATGGGCTATAGGATAAAGATAAGCCTGTGGGATTCTCCAGGAAGGCAAGTTTCGCCGGATTCCAGTGGATGGAGTTTGCGTCGGGCGAGATGGCAACTCCAACATCGCCCATTGAGCCGGAGCGAGCATCAGGAGCTATCAGCAGAAAAGGTACTCCGGTGTTTATTACACGTGCGCCATCCCGGCCGTCAGTTGTAGTTTCTGTGCCGCCAACCTGTGCAAATGCCGGCAGGTTAGCGCCCAAAAAACATATTAAACCTACGCCAAATACAACGCCGAACTTATTAAAATTCATATCAAAAACAAAGCTTTTGTATCCAGCAAAACATATTTTAAAGCAAGTATAGCACATAACGTTGGCTTATCAATATTGATTGATGTTTATTGTTTTAAATTTTAATTATCTTTATAGAACGCTGTCATAATAAACGGTTTTGGGGAACGTTCTACATTCGAATTTAAAAAGCCTTTGCTGTAACACTTCCCTGCGTTTTCCGTAAAGAGGGCTTTTATCTATTATGATGAGTTTTTCGTAGTTTCGCACATTAATGCTTTAATATCAACAATGAAAAGAAAGATTATACTTTTTACAACAGGGTTATTGGCTTTTGGCGTGCTTTTAAGCTCTTGTTCCTCTAAAAAAAGTGCGGGAGCAAGTTCTAAAACAGGCTGGAAATATAATGACAAGTATAATGGGGGGTTCCAGGTAAGCAAAAAGATTAAACCGGGCCCAGGTCCTGGCCTCATTGCTATTGAAGGCGGCACCTTTGCTATGGGAGGATCATTAAATCAGGATCTTGCCTATGAATATGATAACCTGAAAAGAAGAGTTACCGTTCCCTCTTTCTATATGGATGAAACGGAAGTCTCTAACGTTGACTGGCTGGAATACCTTTACTGGATTAGAAGAACCTTCCCTTCTGATAGAGAATATTATTACAATGCATTACCGGACACTCTTGTTTGGAGGCAGCCATTGTCGTACAATGAGCCATATGTAACCAACTACTTACGGCACCCTGCTTTCCAGGATTATCCCGTTGTGGGCGTTACTTGGGAACAGGCAAACCAATACGCAGAATGGCGCACAGATCGTGTAAACGAAAACATCTTACGCGATAACGGTTACATGGCTACTTATAAAGACATGGCCGGCGGCGGTAAGGGCAAAGCTGGTGCCGCTACAACCACTACTGCAAGCTCCGGTTCATCTGAGCCTTTTAACACTGATATCTATTTGAACGGCCAATACACTGGTCCGGGTGCTGAAGGCAAGAAGATGCCGAAAGACCTGAACCCTGCCGCATCAACTACTGCTGGTGCAACAGCCGGCAAAAGCAAAGGACCGGTTCGCCCGATCCGCCTTGAAGATGGCGTTTTGAAGCAACCTTACCGCTTACCTACAGAAGCCGAGTGGGAATACGCTGCGCTTGCCTTAGCAGGAAACACAGAATACGAAAACATTTCAGATGGAAAAATTTACACCTGGAACGGTTTGGGTGTACGCTCTCCAAAGAAAAAAACCCAGGGAATGATCCTTGCCAACTTTAAACGTGGAGAAGGTGATAACATGGGTACAGGCGGATACCTGAACGATAAAGCTGATATTACAGCTCCTGTAGTTGCTTACCTTCCTAACGATTTCGGCTTGTACAATATGGCTGGAAATGTGAACGAGTGGACCGCCGATACATATCGGAAACTATCGTTTGAAGATTTTGAAGATTTCAGCCCGTTCCGTGGTAACGAATACGTGAACAAGGAAGTTAAAGACAGGACTACCGGATTGTACACCAAAGACAAGTATGGTAGGCCTGTAAAAGTTGCTGCAAAATCTGGCAAGAAACAAAAATGGAGCGAGATTGACAGCGCTGCAGCTAAAGCAGATACTTTGAAATCGGCAATTGCTGGTAAACCATACGACCCTGATTTCCGGGGCGAGAAAGATACCGTGAACGCTGATCTATATGGAGTAACCACACTTGTAAACGACAGATCTAAAGTTTACAAGGGCGGATCATGGAATGACAGAGCTTATTGGTTAAACCCTGCCACCAGACGTTTCAAACAGCAGGATGATGCCAGCGCAGAAATCGGCTTCCGTTGCGCTATGAGCATGGTGGGTGCGCCGGAAGTGATCAGCAAAGGCAAGCCTCAGTTTAAAGCACCAAAGTCTAAAGCTAATAGCCGGGTAAAAACTCCATCGGTTAAGTAAAACAGACATTTGAATATAAAAATGCCCGCCTGAAATCAGGTGGGCATTTTTATTTGGAGAAAACAGTTACTATTTATACAAAGGTGATAATGGTCTGCCCTTTCTCAACCTTATCTCCCGCTACAGCCTTTACCGCCTTTACTGTGCCGTCTGCAGGAGCTTTGATAATGTTCTCCATCTTCATTGCTTCCAGGATAAAGAGATTATCGCCTTTCTTTACCTCATCGTCTTCTTTGGCGGAAACACTGAGTACCAGTCCTGGCATTGGCGCTTTGACCTCGTTTACTTTGTTCGCCTGGATGCTATCAAGCCCTAACTGCTGAAGCAAAGTATCATATTGGTTACTGAGTTCAAGGCGATAGTTGTTTCCATTTACTTTGATCAGGCAATACTTATCCGCCCTGTTTAGCTCAACAACATCCGCCAGGAATGACTGATTTTTGTGTAGGATGTGAAATCTGCTTCCATCTATCGCCCGAACGTCAATTTCTGCACGCTTACCATTTACTATAGAGCCTTCTTTGCCCGGCTCAATTTCAAACTGGAACTTGTCGTTAGCTAAAATTTTGTCTTTCATTGCGTTAATGCATATTGAATTATGTTAGCGCCCATTTTTAATGCCTTCTGCCGCACTTCCTCGGTGTCCTCGGGATATGTACCCAAATCTTCCCAGCCGTTACCTAAATCGCACTCGTAGGTATAGTAGCAAACCACACGACCTTGATATATAATTCCAAAACCCTGCGGGCGCTTGCCATCATGCTCGTGTATTTTGGGCAGCCCAGCAAACTTATACTTTTGATTGTAGATAGGATGATTTGGCGGAAGTTCTACAAAGTCCAGTTCAGGAAAGACCTTCTTCATTTGTGGCCTGATAAATTTGTCGAGACCGTAGTTATCGTCAATGTGAAGAAAGCCGCCGCCCATAAGGTATTTGCGCAAATTGCCAGCCTCCTGATCGGAAAAAACAATGTTCCCGTGCCCGGTTAGAAACACGAATGGATAATTAAAGATGTCCGAACTGCCGGCTTCGACAACCGCCTCCTCATCATCAAAATTCGTATTAAGATTTTTGTTGCAGAACTTAATGAGGTTTGGGAGTGCTGTTCTGTCGCCATACCAATCGCCACCTCCATTGTATTTTATTTTTGCCATCTTATATGATGGCGGTGCGAAGGAAGCAAAGATGGCGAGGAGCCCAATCAGGCACACACGAGTTTTCATCTGTTCAGATAGTTGATTTCAAAACATGCTTGCAAAGCTGCTGTCTCAGCCCTTAAACGACTTTCACCTAAAGATATTGGAATAAAGCTTGCACTCAAAGCCTTGTCAATTTCCTGGTTGCTAAAATCCCCCTCTGGACCGATCAGCACTAAGTACTTTTCGCCAACTCTCAAGGAATCTTTTAAGCTTTGTCTTGTTTCCGGGAGGCAATGAGCGATAAAGCGCTGGCCTTCAGATTTGCTTTCAACAAGTTCCTTCAGCCTAATTGCACTATTTAGCTTTGGATGATAGGCTTTGATTGACTGCTTGACTGCTGATGTAATTACTTTTTCCAGCCTTTCGAACTTTACTTCTTTGCGCTCAGAACGCTCACATATTATCGGGGTAATTTCGTCTATTCCGATTTCCGTAGCCTTCTCCAAAAACCATTCTACACGCTCAATATTTTTGGTTGGCGCAATAGCTATATGCAGGTAGTGGTTTCTCTTTCCAAATTCCTGTTGTGAATCAACAATTTCGAAATGGACTTTTTTCGGATTGGCATCCGTTATTTCTGCTTGATAAAATCCTCCGGATCCATCAACGAGGCTAATCTGATCACCAGTTTGCAAACGCAACACTCGAATGCAGTGCTTGCTTTCATCTTCGCTTAAAAATAGATCTTGGGAGTTTTTAAGATATGGCGTGTAGAAGATGTGCATACATCATAATCTAATGTACATCTACCGCATCTTCTTTATTAATTGCCAGCTCGAGTTTTACCGACTCTATATTTTGTTCTGTTTTCTTCAGAATTGTAAAAACATAACCATAGAAATCTTTTCGCTCTCCTACTTCCGGTATCTTTCCGAATAGATCGCTCACCAATCCTGACAAGGTATCGTAATCTCCATCTTCCGGCAAGTCGTGAGGCAAGTATTCATTAACATCATAAATACTGGCAGCAGCATTTACGATAAATTCGTGCTCTGTAACCTGTTCCACAATCGGCTTTTCCTCGTCGTACTCATCCTGAATCTCTCCAACAATCTCTTCAACTATGTCTTCCAGGGTTACCATGCCAGCAGTTCCGCCGAACTCATCAAGTACAATCGCGATCTGCATACGCTTGGCCTGGAGCTCGCTCAGTAAATCGTTAATCTTTTTTGTTTCCGGAACGAAATACGGCTTCCTTAGAATATCCCTTACTACCAATTGTTTATTGGCCACCAGAAGAGGCAAAATATCTTTCGCATGCACAATCCCGCAAATCTTGTCTATGGTCTCATCGTAAACAGGCACCCTTGAATATCCTTCTTTTATGATGATATCCAACAGCTCAGCCTGAGGAGTATTCATTTCGATACCTGAGATCTTGGTCCGCGGGACCATCACGTTCTTTACTACCCGTTCATTAAAATCAAATACATTTTTAATAAGCTCATGCTCCGTAGTATCTAATGCACCACTCTCTTTCCCCTGATCCAAAAGATACTGCAACTCTTCTGAGCTATGATGAGCCTCATGCCCGTCTAACGTTCTTATACCGAAAAGCCTCAACACCAGATTGGCAAGACTGTTCAACAACCAAATTACAGGCCTGAAAACAACATAGAAAAGCTGCAGGGGCAAGGATACCCCCATTGTGACATTAACCGGGCGTTGTATGGCGAGCGACTTAGGAGCCAATTCGCCAAATACGATATGAAGAATTGTTATAATAGAAAACGCAAGTATCACAGCCATTGTGGACGCTGTTGACTGGGATGTATCGATATCAAATAAATGGAAGAAATTATGAACCACGTGTGTCATCACCTCTTCGCCTACCCAACCCAAGCCGAGCGATGCCAAGGTAATGCCCAGCTGCGTAGCCGCTAAATATCCGTCAAGATGATGCGTGATATGTTTTGCAACCTTTGCCACCTGGCTGCCTGACTTAGCCTTGATCTCGATCTGTGAGGCACGCACCTTCACAATAGCGAACTCGGCCGCTACGAAAAATCCGTTCAGGAATACCAGGAAAAAAGTTACAAATAGCTGAAAGCCCATTATAATTTACTTGTTAACAAAAGTAGACTTGTATAGTTCAAGGCTTTCTGTAATAACTTTATGAGCGTAGCGCTTGCCAAGTAAATGTTCGATGGTAACGTTCTTATGTTCCAAGGCTTTGTAATCCTGAAAGAACCGAACTATTTCTTTCATGGTGTGTGGCGGCAATTCATTCAGATCGTCTATGTAGTTAACCGACATATCATTTTTTGCTACCGCGATGATTTTGTCGTCCTGCTCGCCATTATCAACCATATGCATGATTCCAACGACCTTAGCCTCAACAATAGACATTGGATAAACATCCGCTGAACATAATACGAGAATATCAAGTGGGTCATGATCATCGCAATAAGTTTGCGGGATAAAGCCGTAGTTGGCCGGGTACATCACCGATGAAAACAGCATCCTGTCAAGCTTTAATAAGCCTGATTCTTTGTCTATCTCGTACTTTGCTTTAGAACCTTTCGGGATTTCAATTATAGCATTTACTATGGAAGGGAGGTCGTTACCGGGAGATACGCCATGCCAGGGATGATCTTTACTCATTCTCAATTGTGCTCTTTAATACTTCTTTCTTATCACGTGAGACGATCCTTCTAAAATATGTCCAGATGAGTGGAACTGTGGTGAAAGCCACAAATCCGAGGATGATGTAAAGAAGGTAGTCGTCGATCTCTTTTTCAAATCTCTTACCCAAAGAAAATCCAAGCAAAGTTAAGGATGTAATCCACAGAATAGCCCCGACTATATTGTAAAAAGCAAATTTCCTGATATCCAGTTCAACGATGCCGGCTAAAATTGGAGCAAACGTTCTCACCAATGGAATAAACCTGCCCATGATGAGCGCAAATGCTCCCTGCTTTTTGTAGTACTTTTCCGCTGCACGAAGAAAGCGCTGCTTAAAGAAGAAGGAGTCCTTCCGCTGATACAACACAGGACCGGTGCGGCGGCCAAACCAGTAGCCAACAAAATTTCCTAAAACGGCTGCTGCAATGAGGCCAAGGATCATAACCACAATAGAAACATCCAGCTTGCCCGTGGCCACAAACATCCCCGCAAGGAAAAGAAGATAATCTCCCGGCAGGAAAAAGCCAAAGAAGAGGCCTGTCTCGGCAAAAATTACAAATAGCAGGACGTAGAAACCTCCTGTTTTTAGTAATTGCTCGGGGTCTATAAACTGATGGAGCTGCCTCCAGATCTCTTGCATAAGATGAATATGCGTAAAACTACGAATATTTTTTGCCTAAATCTTACGGATTCTTAGAACATGGTTGGTACTACGGCTGGATAAAGCCCAATGATAATGGTGGCGAGCAGAGATAAAGCTAACACGATCTTAAAGTTTCCAGGCACCAGCACTTCTGATTGCTGGCCTTCTTTAAAATACATTGCTATTATAACTTTGAAATAGTAGTACACACCAACGGCAGCATTTATAACGGCAAGCACTACCAGCCAGAAATGCTGATCTGCAATCACATTGCTGAACAAGATGAATTTGCCCATGAAGCCCGCCGTGAGGGGAATACCAGCGAAGGAAAGCATAGCCACGCTCAGCGTAAAAGCAAGAAAAGGGCTCTTTCTACCAAGTCCGTTGAAGCTGTCGAATGATTCTGAGCCGGTTTGGCTTTGCAGAAGAATAAGCGCTGCAAAGCTGATCACAGATGCTGCAGAATAGGCAATAGCATAAATGAACACGCCATAGCTTGCATCATTCCCTATCGCTACGATTGCAAAAAGCATATAACCCGCATGCGATATGCTGGAGTAAGCCAGCATTCTCTTGAAGCTGGTTTGATATAAAGCTGTAATGTTGCCGACAAACAAAGTCAAAATAGTGATGACTAGCAGCACCGGCATCCAGGTATCTTGTAATGGCTCAAAGCAAGTAGAGAACAACCGCAGGAACGCCGCGAAGCCAGCAATTTTCACCACTGTACTCATAAAAGCTGTTATCAGCGATGGCGAACCTTCGTACACATCCGGTACCCAAAAATGGAAAGGCGCTACTCCAACCTTAAAGCACAGCCCCACTGTTATCATAAATAATCCGCTGTAGAACATCGGCGATACGGAGCGGTGGGCATTAACAACGGCTTTTATACTTTGCCCAATTGAATCCAGGTCAAAAGAGCCCGAAGCACCATATAACAGCGCAACGCCAAATAATAAAAACCCTGTTGAAAATGCACCCATCAGGAAGTACTTCAAAGCCGCTTCATTTGAAGCGAAGTCATTTCGTTTTATACCCGCTAAAATGTAGAGGCTAACCGACATAATCTCTACGCCAATAAAAAGCATGGTAAGGTTGTGATAGGAAACCATCACAATTATTCCTGCCAGTGAAAAAAGCACAATGCTGTAATACTCCGCAATATTCTCGCTTATGCGTTCAAAATAACCTTTTGAAAGAAGCAGGATGAGCAGCGTAGTGGCAATAGAAATTGACGAAAACACAACCGCGAAGTTGTCGAACACCATCATTCCATTATAGATGGGAGCTGACCCTTTTCCCCACTCGGCCACAGCAAAGCCAAATGCTGCCAATAAACCAATTATCGTAACAGGCAGAAGCGCTTTTTGAGCCTTGTACAAGCCCAGGTAAAGAACTATTATGGCCAAAACTGATATGGTTATTAATGAGTTCATCGTATATTTTGGTCTTGATACAGCTTAATAGGTGAAACCGATGGTTTGAATTTTATTCTGTACTACTTCTATCAGATTTTTAACAGAAGCTTCCGAAAGGTGAAGTACAGGATTAGGGAAAATGCCAATCGCGATGACAAAAAAGCAAATAATGCCAATCACCAGATATTCAACTCCGGTTATATCAGTAAAGATAAGCGTGTTCCCTTCCCGCGAGCCAAGCATCACCTTTTGATACATCCTTAACATGTAAACTGCGCCAAATATCACGCTAAGCCCGGCAATCGCTACCGTATAAACATTGTACGTGCTCGAAATTCCCAGAAGTAGCAGGAACTCTCCCACAAATCCATTTGTTAGCGGAAGCGCTACAGAACCAAGCAGGATTATCAAAAACCCGATTGCAAATTTCGGTGCAGTCTTCGCTATACCACCCATATTGTTGATGTCGCGATGGTTGAGTCGGCGAATAATGATATCTGCAATAAAGAACAGTCCGACCGCATCGAGGCCGTGATTAAGCATTTGCAGCATTGCTCCTTGTAACGACTGAACGTTCCATGCGAAAATACCGGCGGCAATTAGCCCAACGTGGGCAATTGACGAATATGCAATCAGCCGCTTAACATCTCTTTGAGTGAAGGCGATAATCGATGCATATACAATCCCGATTATGGACAGGATCACTACAGTATCGCCCCAGCGAACAAAACCCAATGGAGCCACAGGAACAAGCCAGCGAATTGCACCATATATACCCATTTTCAACATAATGCCCGAAAGCAGCATTGTTCCTGCTGTAGGAGCTTCTGTATAGGTATCGGGCTGCCAGGTGTGGAAAGGGAAGATTGGGATCTTAATCGCGAATGCCAGGAAGAAAGCGAGGAAAATCCAGCTTTGCTCATAGCCATGCAACTGAAGCTGGTAAAACGCATCGATGTCAAACGTTTTTTGTGGCGTTTGAGTGTACAGATAGATGATGGCTATCAGCATAATCAAACTTCCGAGCATCGTATAAATAAAGAACTTAATGGTCACAGGTACCCGGTTCTCTCCGCCCCAAAGACCGCAGATGAAATAAATTGGGATTAAAGCGGCTTCCCATCCCACGTAAAACAAGAAAGCATCTTTGGCTGTAAAGACCAGCAGCAAACCTGCCTGCATAAATAAAACGAGGCTGTAAAAAGAGCCTGCATTTCGGTAATTGTGCTTAAAGCTGGCTAGTATAATCAGCGGGATAAGCCCGTTGGTAAGCAATACAAAAGGAAGGCTGATGCCGTCTATCCCGAGCTTAAAGTTTATGCCCATGGAGTAGATCCAGTTGTAATTTACAACAAACTGACTGCTGGCATCGGGAACGAAATTAGCTAATATGTAAACTGCAACAGCTAGTGAAGCAAGGGAGAAAATAAATGCCAAAGTTTTAGGTAAGCCGTTTCCTGTATCGCTGCTGCTATACTCGTCTTGCCTCTTTGATAACAACAAGGTTAACAAGGAGCCAACTATCGGAATAATTAATAATAAGAGTGAAGGTAATTCCATCTATTTTATTGTAGTGCCTGCTTAACTATGTACTTTGAAAAAACCGTAAACAAGCATGGCAATAATGCCGATAACCATCATGAAGATATAAAAGCCAGTATTTCCGCTTTGCAAAAGGCGTAAACCTCTGCTCGCTTCAGTTGCACTCCGGCCAAAGCCATTCACAATACCGTCTATCCCGGCTTTGTCAACTACTTTAAAGAAGAATTGGGACATAATATCAAGCGGGCGACGGATTACGGCGTCGTAAATCTCATCGATATAGTATTTATGATATGAGAGATTTTCAAGAGCATTGCGATTGCCCGAATCAGGCTGTGGAACGTATTGATTTTTCGCATATCGAAAATAAGCCACCATAGCAGCAATCACAGCTCCTGCAACAGAAACTCCCATCAGCATATATTCAGTTGAGTGGTCAAGTGCCGAAGCCTCGCCCTCCCCTGAGTCCCCGAACACCGGCGAAAGAAAACCTTGCAACCAATGATGCTCGCCAAACACTTCCGGCACACCGATAAACCCACCCACAGCCGAAAGAACAGCGAGGATAATCAATGGAATGGTCATAGAAGCTGGCGATTCATGCAAATGATGCTTCTGCTCTTCTGTTCCGCGAAAGCCTCCTGAAAAAGTCAGGAACAACATGCGGAACATGTAAAAAGCAGTAAACATAGCGGTAAGAACACCTACCGCCCAAAGAATCTTGTTGTGCTCGTAGGCATGAGCGAGGATTTCATCTTTGGAAAAGAAGCCGGAGAACGGTGGAATTCCCGAAATAGCGATAGTACCAATCAGCATTGTTATAAATGTGATCGGCAATTTCTTGCGAAGCCCGCCCATAAGCCGCATATCCTGCTCATTGCTCATTCCATGGATGACAGAACCTGCGCCAAGGAATAACAGAGCTTTGAAGAAGGCGTGGGTGATGACATGGAAAAATCCCCCGGTGAAAGCGCCAACTCCCAGGCCGAGGAACATGTATCCGAGTTGGGATACGGTTGAATAAGCTAACACCTTTTTGATGTCGGTTTGCGTGATGGCGATTGTAGCAGCCATGAAAGCTGTAGCGAGGCCGATGATGGCGACAATATCAAGTGTGTATGGCGCCAGGCTAAACAGTACGTTTGAGCGGCAGATCATGTAAATACCCGCTGTAACCATGGTAGCAGCGTGAATAAGTGCAGAGACTGGTGTTGGACCGGCCATTGCGTCAGGAAGCCAGGTAAATAGCGGGATTTGAGCCGATTTACCCGTGGCACCTACAAATAGCAGGATAGTTATCAGCGTGAGCGTTCCCGCAGCTACTCCAGAACCAGCAACTTTAGGGAAGAGTTCTGAAAACTCTAAGGTTCCAAATGACGAAAACAGAAGAAATACAGCGATCAGGAAACCAAGATCGCCAATGCGGTTCATTACAAACGCTTTTTTAGCGGCACTTGCGTAGGAAGAATTCGTGAACCAGAATCCGATAAGAAGATAAGAGCACAGCCCCACGCCTTCCCAACCAATAAACATCACGATGTAATTGGATCCTAAAACCAGCAGGAGCATGAAGAAAACGAACAGGTTCAGATACGAGAAAAACTTGTTGAAACCTGCGTCGTGATGCATGTAACCGATGGAATACACATGAATTAGAAATCCAATTCCGGTTATAATCAGCAGCATCAAAGAGCTGAGTGGATCTATCTGGAAAGAAAATGGAATTGATAATGCCCCTACCTTAATCCAGTTGAATAATGGAACAATGAAAGACTTTGTATCCGACCCATTCAGTTCCAAAAAGATGCCCACGCTCAGCGCAAAGGACAGAAAAACGACAGCAGATCCAATAAATCCAACCAGGCCTTTAGATAAGATGTTTCTGCCCAAGCCATTGATCAGGAATCCGGCAAGCGGCAGCAAAGGGATCAACCAAACTAAATCTATCATCAATTATAATATAGATGCTTCCGTCAACTGCCGGATAGTATAACAAACATTGGTTACCATTTCAACCTGTTCAGCACGTTGATATCTGTGGTTTTGGTATTCCTGTAGATCATCACGATTATCGCCAATCCTACAGCCACCTCGGCAGCAGCCAGGGCCATAATAAAGAACACGAATATCTGCCCCGAAGCATCGCCGCTGTAAGCTGAAAATGCCGTAAGCAACAAGTTCACTGCATTCAGCATTAATTCTATCGACATGAAAATCACGATGGCGTTTCTGCGGGTAAGCACACCAACAACACCGATAGAAAATATCACTGCACTTAGCAGGATATAGTGATTAAGCGGAACGCCCTGAATAGTTTTTACAATCTCTTCCATTATGAAATTTCTGTCTTTTCGCGTTTGGCCAATAGCACCGCTCCAACCATGGCAGACAGCAGGAGAATTGATGAAACTTCAAACGGCAATAGAAAATCGGCGAAAAGTACCTTGCCTAAATATTTTACGGTCCCTAAATCTAAGTTTTGAACCACTTCCTGAGTGGATGGATTTCCTTTAGCAGATGTTGAAATCGCTTTTAACGAGCCCGCCAACACTACCAGAAGGCACATTCCTGCAATCACGCCCGCCAGCTTCACCAGCAGTGATTTTACCGGCTCCGTTTCCTTATTCAGGTTCAACAGCATCAGCACGAACAGGAACAAGACCATAATAGCCCCCATGTATACGATAAAGTTTACGATAGCGAGGAACTGAGCGTTAAGCAGGATATAGTGAATAGTGAACGTAAAAAACGTGATGATCAGGTATATTACACTGTGAACGGGATTTTTTGCAAAAATCACCATCAGTGAAAAAAATACAGACAAGAAAGCGATTAAATAGAATACAGATATATTCATTAACGTGATGTATTTCTTAACCTGCCGTCTTTTAGGCGGGGCAAAGGTATAATTTTTTACGATTGTAGCGGAGCTTCCACTAATTTGTCTTTGCCATAAATGAAGTCTTTTCGCAAGTAATCCGCAGGTACAATCGGACCGTCCAAATAGATTGCTTCTTTCGGGCAGGCTTCTTCGCACAAGCCACAGAAAATGCAGCGCAACATGTTAATTTCATATACTGCCGCGTACTTCTCTTCACGATACAAATGTTCTTCTCCCTTTTTCCGCTCCGCAGAAATCATAGTAATAGCTTCTGCCGGGCAGGACAAGGCGCAAAGGCCACAGGCTGTACACCGCTCTCTGCCTTGCTCATCACGCTTCAGCGAATGCATTCCCCGCCAGTTCTCAGAAAACTCTCGCTGCACTTCAGGATAGAAGATGGTTTCCTTCTTCTTGAACATGTGCATAAAAGTTATAGCCATGCCCTTTAAAATAGCAGGGAGGTACATCCGCTCCATAAAGGTGAGCGGCTTTTGTTCTAAAACTTTTTTTCTATTGCTTAATGATTCCATTATCTCCTCGTTCCAAAACGATATTAAAATATCGATACAGAGTTCTCTAACGTGTGCTTAGCAGTTATCCAAACTCCTGTTAACACGATGTTGGCGATTGCCAGCGGTATTAACACCTTCCATCCTAAATTCATCAACTGATCATAGCGAAAACGCGGAATTGTCCAGCGCACCCACATGAAGAAGAATATAAAGAAGAATATTTTTAACAATAAAACTGCAACCCCAATCAGAGGTCCCCAAAGCGGTCCTAAGGTGGCGTTCACCCAATCCATTCCGGGATAATTATATCCGCCAAAGTAAAGCGTAGCCATTACCGCCGACGACACAAACATGTTGATGTATTCAGCAAACAGGTAAAATCCAAGCTTCATGGACGAATACTCCGTATGATACCCGCCTACCAGCTCAGTTTCGCATTCGGGAAGATCAAATGGTGTTCGGTTCGTCTCCGCAAAAGCGCATACCAGGAAGATCAAAAATCCCAGGGGCTGCTGGAAAGCATACCAGGTAAACCATCCATTCGCCCAAAAGCCATGTTGTTGTTCAGTAATAGTTCTAAGCGATAATGAGCCCGTAACCATCAAAAAGGCAATGATAGACAAGCCCATTGCGATCTCGTAGCTGATATTTTGCGATGCTGCACGAATTGCGCCCATCAGCGAGAATTTGTTGTTCGATGCCCAGCCGCCAATCATGATTCCGTACACACCGAGCGAAACCACTCCGAAGATGTACAAAATGCCTACATTAATATCAGTAACCTGAAGATCGACCACCCGGTCTCCAATCCGAATGTTGCTTCCCCAGGGGATAACTGCACTGCCGATACAAGCTGTCAAAATCGCCAAAGAAGGCCCGGCGATAAATAAAAATTTACTGGCTTGCGCCGGAATAATCTCTTCTTTCAGGAACATCTTTATCCCATCCGCCAGGGGCTGGAAAATACCTCCCCAACCTGCTCTGTTAGGTCCTACCCGGTCTTGTAAATAGCCTGCCACCTTACGCTCTGCCAAAGTAGAGTACATGGCAACAACGAGGCTTACAGCGAAAATACCCGTGATCAGGATGAACTTCTCTATAACTAGTGATAATTCCATTAAAACTTGGTTGCTCTTTCGAATTGTTCTTTATTGGCTTCCTGAAGCTCAAGATTCTTCTTGATAACAGGTAGCGGTTTCATCTCGTAATGATTTGCAGAGATAACTGATTGCTGCGAAACATGACGTGGTCCTTCGATGATCCAGTCGGATGTGTTCTTCGTTTCAAAACGGCACGTGTTGCAAATAAATTCCTGCACTTCGCCGTATTGATCTTTGCGCCCGGTAACCCGAAGCACCTCTTCACCTTTGTACCAGAGGGTTACTTTGCCGCTACATGTCGGGCAATCGCGGTGAGCCTCAACAGGCTTCGTAAACCAAACACGATTTTTAAACCTGAAAGTTTTGTCAGTTAACGCTCCAACCGGGCACACATCAATCATGTTTCCGGAGAAATCATTATCGACGGCTTTTTCTATATACGTTGATATCTCTGAAGCATCGCCACGGCCTAAAATCCCGTGCTCTCTACTGTCAGTTAGCTGGTCTGCAACAAACACACAACGGTAACATAAAATGCAACGGGTCATGTGCAGTTGGATTTTATCGCCTATATCTATTTTTTCAAACGTGCGGCGTTCAAATTCATAACGGGTGTCAGCCAGTCCGTGTTCATAGCTCAAATCCTGTAGATGGCATTCACCGGCCTGGTCGCAAATAGGACAATCAAGCGGGTGGTTAATCAATAGCATTTCAACTACGCCTCTGCGAGCTTCCAGCACCTCAGGTGAAGTGATATTTTGCACCTCCATCCCATCCATCACTCCCGTGCGGCACGATGCTACCAGCTTCGGCATCGGGCGTGGGTCCTTTTCAGAACCTTTGCTCACCTTCACCAAACAGGTGCGGCATTTGCCACCGCTTCCTTCCAGCTTCGAATAATAGCACATGGCAGGTGGAACAATTTCCCCTCCTATTTGCCGTGCCGCATTCAGGATAGTTGTTCCCGGTTCTACCTCTACCGTAATTCCGTCTATCGATACTTTTATCTTATCGCTCATTGCTAATAATTGCCCTTCGACTACGCTCAGGGTGACAATATTTATGCTGGCTCGCCCACCGGTGGCAGCGGGTCAGCATAATGTGCTAAACCATAATTTCTTTCCATCGCTTCCTGCGGATGGGTAACATGCCATTCAAACTCATCTCTAAAGTGGCGTATAGCGGCGGCAACCGGCCAGGCAGCAGCATCGCCAAGTGGACAAATGGTATTCCCTTCTATTTTCTTCGATACATCAACCAACAGATCAATATCGCTCAACTTTCCGTGCCCGTATTCCAACCGATGCAGCACTTTCTCCATCCAGCCTGTTCCTTCACGGCATGGCGAACATTGCCCGCAACTTTCGTGATGATAAAACCGGCTGAAATTCCAGGTATTCCGGACAATGCACTGATCTTCGTCGAAAGCGATAAATCCGCCCGAACCCATCATACTTCCGGTAACAAACCCACCTTCTGATAATGATTCATAGCTCATGAGGCGAGCCTCGCCTGTTACAGTTTTCAAGAACAAGTTAGCCGGAAGAATTGGGACTGATGATCCGCCCGGAACAACAGCTTTTAAGCGTTTGCCATTGGCGATGCCACCGCAATACTCATCAGAATAAAGGAATTCCTCTACCGGAACCCCTAGTTCAATTTCGTAAACACCGGGTTTATTGATATTGCCTGATGCAGAAATAAGTTTAGTTCCTGTGCTTCGCCCGATTCCTATTTTTGCGTATTCCTCGCCACCATCGTTGATGATGGGAACTACAGCAGCAATAGATTCGACGTTATTTACTACCGTCGGGCAGTTGTAAAGACCAGAGATAGCCGGAAAAGGAGGTTTGATCCTCGGATTTCCGCGTTTGCCTTCAAGCGATTCTATCAGCGCAGTCTCCTCGCCGCAGATGTAAGCTCCGCCGCCTGGCTGTACATACAATTCTAAATCGTAACCAGTTCCAAGGATATTCTTCCCTAAAAAGCCGGCATTCTTTGCTTCCGCAATAGCCTTTTCAAGTATCCTGATCTGTGGCATCATTTCGCCACGTACATAGATGTAGGATGTTTTGGCACCCAATGCAAAGCTGGCAACAATCATCCCCTCAATTAATAGATGAGGGATGTAAGTCATCAGGTAGCGGTCCTTAAAAGTGCCGGGCTCAGATTCGTCGGCATTGCAAACCAGATAGCGTGGCTTACCTTCAGGCTTGGCCAGAAAGCTCCACTTCATCCCGGTAGGAAAGCCTGCGCCTCCCCGTCCGCGAAGGCCGGACTTTTTAACTTCTTCCACTACCTCGTCGGGAGTTAAGGTTTTTAATGCCTTTTCTACCGCACGGTACCCGCCATTCTGACGATAAACATCAAAAGTATCAATGCCGGGAACGTTTATATGCTCTAGTAATAATTTCCTGCTCATCTCTTAATTGTCATGCTGAGCCTGTCGAAGCATCTTTTATTAATGCACCAGTATTGTTTGCTGTCGTTAATTTCAAATTGTCTATCAGCTCATCAACCTTAGCTTCAGTAAGGTTTTCGTAAAAGGTGTACTCAGGCCCGATTTGCAAAACTGGTGCAAAACCGCATGCGGCAAGGCACTCCACGCCTCTCCAGCTAAACATGCCGTCTTCCGTTACTTCGCCTTCTTTTACGCCGAGCTTGTGTTCAATGTGCTTCATTATTTTTTCTGCACCAACCAAGCAGCAAGGACCGGTGCGGCAAACTTCGAGTACATATTTGCCTTGCGGCCGAAGGAAGTACATGGTGTAAAACGTAGCGACTTCATATACCTCGATAGGCTTTATGTCGAGATAAGCAGCAACTTTATCCATCGCCGGCACGCTTACCCAGCCATATTCTGCCTGTACAAGATGAAGGATGGGCAGCAAAGCTGACTTCTGCTTTCCTTCCGGATAGCGGCCCACGATCTCATTAAACTTTGTTACGAGCTCGGGGCTGAAAATAATTTCGTCTGTATGAGTTATGCTAAGCATCTAATTCTCCTGCAATAACGTTTAAACTGCTCATATTAATTATGGCATCAGAAAGCAACATGCCACTGCTCATTGGAGCATACATTTGGTAGTTGATGAAACTTGGCCTGCGGAAGTGTAACCGGTATGGCGATCTGCCACCATCATTCACCAGGTAGAATCCAAGTTCGCCGTTGCCGCCTTCAACACAGTGATACACTTCTGTTTTCGGAGTATCAATTTCGCCCATGACTATCTTGAAGTGATAAATGAGCGCTTCCATGTTGTTGTAAACCTGCTCCTTTGGTGGAAGATAGAACTCCGGAACATCAGCGTGAAAAACACCTTTTGGCTCTTTTTCTATCTTTTGCAAAGCCTGTTCAATAATGCGAACGCTCTGCCACATTTCTTCGTTACGTACAATAAACCTGTCGTAAACATCGCCGTTTGTACCTACAGGGATTTCAAAATCGAAATCCTCGTAAGATGAATACGGTTCGTTAACCCGAACGTCGTAGTCGACGCCCGTTGCCCGCAAGATCGGGCCGCTCCAACTGTAATTCAAAGCAGTTTCGGGATCCACAGCGCCAACACCAGAAGTGCGGTCTATAAATATCCGGTTACGGTTAAACAGGTTTTCAAATTCCTTAAGGATGGGTGGAAATTTATCCAGGAACTTGCGGAGCTTCGCAAAAGCAATGTCATTAAAATCACGTTCAAAGCCGCCGATGCGCCCGATGTTTGTGGTTAAACGAGCGCCGCAAACCTCTTCGTAAATCTCATAAATGTGCTCACGCTCTTCCATCAGGTATAAGAAACCCGAGTAAGCGCCGGTATCAACACCAAGTATCCCGTTACAGATCAAATGATCTGAAATACGGGCAAGCTCCATGATTATAACCCGCAAGTAATCTACACGCTTCGGTGTTTCGATTCCTAGCATCTTCTCAACTGTCATGTGCCAGCCCATGTTGTTTATGGGTGAAGAGCAGTAATTCAGACGATCTGTGAGCGGTGTTATTTGATAGAACGGGCGGTGTTCGGCAATTTTTTCGAATGCCCGGTGTATGTAGCCAATAGTTGAAACTCCGCTAACGATGCGCTCACCATCCATTTCCAAAACGTTTTGAAAAACGCCGTGTGTGGCGGGATGCGTTGGCCCGAGGTTAAGCGTCGTTGTTGCGTCCTGAGGATCGTTATCAAAAAAAACTGAAGTGTTCTTGTTACTCATCACCTAATTCCCTCATCGGGAAATTTATATGGTTGCTCCGGCGGAAATTAACGGCCGAAGAAATAATCTTTTTTGTCAACCCGGTTGGGGTCTTCAAGCGGGTACTCGCGGCGCATCGGGAAAACAGTCATCTCATCAACATTCAAGATGCGCTTCAAATTAGGGTGCCCTTCAAAGTTGATCCCGAAGTAATCGTATGTTTCCCGTTCCATCCAGTTTGCTCCCTCCCACAAATTAGTAGCACTCGGAATAGTTGGGTTTGCATCTTCAAGGAAAACCTTAATGCGTACACGGACATTGTTAACAAGGCTGTGCAGATGATAAATTACACCTATCGGCAACTCCTGCTCAGGATAATGTATGGCAGTAATGTCGGTAAGATAATTGAACTTAAGTTCAGGATCGCTCTTTAAAAACGCAAGTAAGTCTGAGATAACCTCCTTATTGGTTTCAAAAGTTAACAGCCCCAAAGGTTCAGTTGGAACTGAAATCAGCTCACCGAAACGGTTTGTAATTTTATGCAGGACAGCCTGATTACTTAATTTCCCCATTACTGGATACCGTATTTTGCTAATAATTCCTTGTATTCGTCAGAATTCCTTCTGCGTAAAGATTCGTTTCTAACCAAATCCTGGATGCGCATTACACCATCCAATATCGCTTCTGGCCTGGGCGGGCAGCCGGGCACATAAACATCTACCGGTATAATCTCATCAATGCCTTGCAAAACCGAATAGGTATCAAAAATACCTCCGCTTGAAGCGCATGCTCCAACGGCAATAACCCAGCGGGGCTCAGCCATTTGTATGTAAACCTGTTTTAATACCGGCGCCATCTTTTTTGCAATTGTGCCCATTACCATTAGCATATCTGCCTGACGTGGCGAGAAGCTTGGGCGCTCGGCTCCAAACCTACCTAAATCGTAATGAGAGCCCATGGTTGCCATAAACTCAATACCGCAGCAAGAAGTCGCAAACGGAAGAGGCCATAATGAATGTGAACGGGCAAGGCCGACGACTTTGTCTAACGATGTAGCAAAGAATCCGGACCCTTCAACTCCCGGGGGAGCTTCTACTAATTTAACGTCGCTCATAATCCTTTCCACTAAAAAGGCGCATTTCAAATACTATGAAATGTGCCGCAAAATTACAAATTAAAATTACTCCTGCCTTCGCCGCAGCGGGTATTTAGAATTAATCTATCTAATCCCAGTCTAAGGCTCTTTTTTTGATGATATAGATAAAACCCAATAGCAAAGTGCCCATGAAAATGAACATTTCAATCAGGCCTTGCCAGCCGAACTCACGAAAGTTTACGGCCCATGGATACATAAATATTACCTCAACATCAAAAAGAACAAAGAGTATTGCAACCAAAAAGTACTTTATAGAAAATGGTTGCCTGGCATTCCCAACAACTTCAATGCCGGATTCAAAAGGAGTCAGCTTGTCTTTGGTTTTTCGCTTTGGGCCAATGAGGTGGGTTACAAACATAGTTCCAACCACAAACCCGATGGCAACAAGCATTTGGAAAATAATGGGGAGATAATTTACCGCTGAACTCTGTGCTTCCATTACTTAGTTTTTGGCAAATATATAAAGAGCTCCGAAATTCGGAGCTCTTTATTAGAGTTAATTATTTACCTGGCGATACTGCCTTCTTCGCTTGTTGCAGTGTTGCGTTGGCGGGGTCTAAGGCAAGCCCTTTGTTGAAGTAATCCAAGGCTTTGGCGTTGTCCTTATCACGTCTTGCGGCTACTGAACCAAGATAGGTGTAAGCCTCTAAGAGGAATCTCTTGTTCTGATCTTTTTGAGTTTTCTCAGGATCTGAATTAATTACCTCAACGGCCTTTTCATACATTGGAACAGCCAGCCCTTTTGAATCATCGGCATCATCCTGAGCACGTTGAATTCTCGCTCTGAACATATAGCCTATTTCTGTAGTTGGCGACTTAGCCAATAATTTGCTAAAGGCTGAATCAGCCTTTACCAGATTGTCAAAGTTGGTCTTCGGATCTGCTTTTAACTTCTTGCCATAATCATAGTAGTACGAAGCACCCAGGTAATAGTAATCAAGCAAAGAAGCTTTAGGGTCTCTAAGCGATAGCTCATAGGCTTCAGCAGCCCTGTCATACTGGCCGGCACTAAAAAATCCTTTTGCTATATCTCCCATAACACCTGCAAGTGTTGAATCGGCATCTATAGCTTTTTTCAGGTTAACCAAAGCGGTTGTAGTATCGCCGCTTTTCAACTGAGCCTGTCCTAGGTACATGAAGTCTTGCGGGATTAGCCTTGCTGGTTCTACTTTAGCAATGAAGTCTTTTAATGCTTGTTGGCTACCTGCATAATTTCCATTCTCGTATGCAGCATAACCTAAATATCTAAATACACGGGCATTTGATTTGTCCATCTGAGACATTGCTCTCGCCTCATTGGCCAGAGTTTTGAAATCTTTGGCGTTGTAAAGGAAGTCGGCGTAACGCAGTCTGGAATCGAGAGATCTGTCTGTAAGATCTAGGTATTTTTCGTAGTAGGCTACTGCTTCTTTGATTTTCGGATCAAAGTTTTTCAGGTCAGCATTCGCCCAGCGGTAATAGGTTTCACCCAGTGCACGATATGCTGGCCCATAGTTAGGATTAGCAGCAATAACGCCCTTAAGTACATCTACAGATTCCTGGAATGCACCTGAACGCAGGTTTAATACGCCTAACTCTACCTTAGCACGAAGGAGGTCTTTATCAAGATCAGAAGCTGTACGATATTCACCATATGCAGAGCTTGCATCCATCATATCACGGTGAGTATCAGCGAGCTGAAGAAACAACGCAGCATCTTTATCATTAACAGCCTTGCCCTTGTTCAGGTATTCTAAAGCTGCTTTATAGTCGGGTTTAGTTGCTCTGGTGTAAGCCCGGCCTACGTAAACGTAGGGTTTGGCATCTTTCCTGGAGCCTTTGTCTATTGCAAGATCGAAATTAGCCTTTGCTGCTGCAGGATTGTTTTTCTCCAAATCAACAGCACCCAGTCCAATATAATTCCAGGGAGATTTCGGATCTACCTGTGAGCCCTTCAGGAACACAGTTTTTGCTGAGTCTGGATAATCTGTCTCTAAATATGTTTGGCCTAACCAAAAGTAATTATCGGGCTCATCTGGCTTAGCCTGGATGAGGCCTTTTAACATGCCTTTGGCTTTCTGATATTGTTCAGCATCTAAAGCTCTTATCGCATCACCGGTCGACTGCGCATAAGTCGCGGAGCTGCCGATTGCTAAGATAAAAGCGGCTTTTATTGCATTTTCAATTACTTTCATATCTCAAATTTATAATTTATTTTTTAATGAATATTTCCCTTGACGGGATACTGTCGGGCAACAAGCCTGATTTTAAAACGATACGCTGTCCACGTTCACCGGCAAGGAAAGCTGCGAATCCTGTACCTAGCCCGGGGCCACCAGAACAGTTTACAATGTAAAGGCCTCGTATTAATGGATATAACTTTAAGGCAATATTTGTTTGATCTGGTTGATAAAAAGCATCGGATCCCGGCTTACCCGGAATGTTTTTAACGCTCAAAGTTCTGATAGAAGAAATATAGCCTGCCGATGTGCTGTCAGGTTGTTCAAGCCAATTTACGCCCACAACCCCTATCGTTCCCGGATGATCATAAACGTATTTTATAACTTCCGGGTTCGATTTTAAAGCATATACTCCTTTTGCTGGTAAAGCTTTGATATTGGCAAGTTGCTTCAGATATCTGACAGTGCTTGAATTAGCGTTATCAAATACTAAACTTCCTATACTGCTTTGCCTTCCCTCCATTACTTTGATAATATCCTCGACTGTAGCTACACTGTCTGGAGCAGATGTATTAACGATCAGCGCTATAGCATCCACTGCAAATCTATTAACGCGTACAACTATCTTTTTATTTTCAAAATGGGCCTTTTCCTTGCTTGTTAGCTCCCTCGAAATAATCGCAACTCCTCTGTCACCCTTCAAAAAAGTATTCAATACCTCGTTCTCGGGCTTATAAATCATATGAATGTCAGACTTTGGATAAGCGCTCTTAAACACTGTCCACTCAGCATCGATGATCGGTTTAAATGTATCATCAACCAGTATCTCTGTGGTCCCTTCAGTGAATGTTTGCTGCCCCTTGTCACTGTTGTTGCATGTAACGAGCATTAGAGAGCAGCCTAGCAAAAGAAAAGTTAGTTTACGCATGGTTAGCATTGTTCCGCAGTAGTCTAATGAATCTTATAAAAGCATAAACAATTAACAAGATGCCAAAAAGTATTCTGTACGTAGTTGTAAGCGCCAGGGGAAAATCTTTCCAGAAGATTATAAATAGACCTAACGCGAAGTAAAACGCGAACATGGCAAGCCCTAAAACGAACAGAAATCGCTTTGCGGGCGATTTCTGCTGATTGTTTGTATTTAACATTCTTTGTTCCGCTATTGAGCTTCTAGGTTCAATGCAATTGTTTGCGTGTATGCAACCCTAACAGGCCGCCCGTTTTGGACACCCGGTTTCCATGGCGGTGATTTTTTGAGCAGTGCTACTGCCGCATCACCAGTTCCCATACCCGGATCACGAACAACTTTGATATCGGTTAAAGTACCATCGCGTTCTACTACGAACTGGACGATCACCCTACCAGAAACTCCGTTTTCAACAGCTTGTGGAGGATATTTGTATGTTCCTACAAATTTCGCCCAAGCCTTTTCTCCACCAGGGAATGTAGGCAACACCTCAACACTGGTAAAGATTTGGTTTACGTCCTCTGTAACGGCAGCCTCTTTGGGAGCCTCGCCAACAGGTTCATCAATACGAACCTCTGCTGTTGGATCGCCTTCAATAGTTTTCTGGCCAGGATCTGCAACCTTAACTTCTTCTACAGTTGGTGGTTCTTCAACGGCTTCCTCTTTAGGCACTACTACCAATGGTGGGAACTTAATGGTTGACACCTTTGGACGCGGTGGCTCAGGAGGAGGAGGCGGAGGAGGAGTACTTTCATCAATTGGCGGTGGTGGCTGTAGCACAACCTCTGTTTCAATGAGTTTCTCCTTTGTCTCAGGAATAAATCCTGATAAGTACTTGATGATAATTGGAGAGCTTACTGCTAACACAAATAAAACGCTACCGATTAACAAAGCACTTGAGGTGGTCTTTGAATTATCCTTGCGGAGTTCATAAGCACCGTAGGCCTTATTCCGATCTGCGAAGACCACATCAAGCCATTGTAATTTGAATATATCTAATTTTGACCCTAACATAATCTTTAATTTGATGGGTAAATTTTATCGCGTTTCAACAACTCAACCTCTGCCGGAAATATGTCGCTGATGGCATACTGCTTAATATCAGTAATCTTCATCTCGTCTAATATATCAACCAGGTTGCGGTAGTTTGATTTATCGCTCGGCTTGATCAACACGATTACACCTTTAGATGGATCACCAGTAATCCCAATTACTTTCTTGTTAGTTTCCAAAAGGATTTTCCGGATTCCATCTTTGCTGTAATCAGTAATAGTAGGAGGTGTAAGCTGGTTTTCTAATGTGCCTATATAATATTCAATCTTATTATTCGACCCCAGCAATAAGTTTAAACTTCGGTTATCAGCAACTTTTAACTGCTCCTGATTTTTTTCGTCTTTATCAGGCATGAACATATCCATTGCCTGTGGCTTAGCCAGTGTGGTAGTTAGCATAAAGAACGTAATAAGAAGGAACGCAAGGTCAACCATCGCGGTAAGATCTACCCGTGTTGACTGCTTCTTGCTTCTTACTTTCCCGCCTTTATGGCCACCGCCACCGCCGCCGGTATTTAACTCTGCCATTTTTTAAGGTTTAATACTATTTCTTTTTATCTGCAACCCTTAAAGACGTAATCAAGCTAAACTTGTTCAAGTTTTGTGCCTGAAGTATATCTATAATCTTCTTAACTGTTGGATATTCTTCTTTCTGATCGCCTTTGATGCTCACCCGCATATCACTTTCATTAATTTGCTTGGTAGCAATACGAGCCTGATAGATCCATTGGTGCAATTCAGATGCCTGTCCGCCAACTGAATCAACGGGAATGCCGGGCTGGCCAACCTTGATCCGCTGAGAAGCATCCATGGCAATGATCTGCTTAAGCTGATTAATCGGTACTCCAAAAGACTCCATCAGAGAAAACCTTTTCTTTTCAGTTTCGGTGAAAGGAACCTTGTAGATACTGCTCATGTTCTCAAGCATTTTTACCCTAACATTCTGATCTTTAATACCAAAGAAGACTTTTCCATGTCCAACAGTAACAGTACCTATACCTGTATCTGGTTGTTTTATGGTCACTGTTGATGCCGGAGTATCAACAGGAAGTGGTTCTGGCTGACGGGCAGTAGCTGTAAGGATAAAGAAAGTAAGCAACAGAAACGCAACATCGCACATAGCCGTCATGTCAATGGCTGTGCTCTTTCTTGCAATTTTTACTCTGGGCATAAATTTTTCTTTATTTATCTGTTAGATGAAATCACTGCCAGGTTTCCATAAACCGGCAGTGATTTTTTTAATTTTTATTTGTGTGTGCTGGCGTAAGTCTGCACAATAGAGAAACCTGCTTCATCAATAGAATAAGTAAGCTTATCTATTTTAGAGGTAAACACATTGTACATGATAATTGCCAGGGCAGAAGTAGTAATACCTGTAGCAGTGTTAATCAATGCTTCAGAGATACCGTTGGCTAACTGAGCCTGGTCTGGAGAGCCGGCTGAAGATAAAGCCGCGAACGCCTTGATCATACCGGTTACTGTTCCTAACAAACCCATCAAAGTACCTACAGATACCAATGTTGCAATTACAGTAAGGTTCTGCTCAAGCATTGGCATTTCTAAAGCTGTTGCTTCTTCGATGTCTTTCTGAATAGCAAGGCATTTTTGCTCGGTGTCCATCTTAGCCTCAACTTCCATCTCCTTGTATTTTTTAAGGCCCGACTTGATCACGTTAGCAACTGATCCTTTTTGTTTGTCGCACTCTAGCATTGCAGCATCAATATTTCCGGTGCTGATGAAACCCTGAACTTTTTTAACAAATACGTCAACATTGCCAGTTCCAGATGCTTTATTGATAACCAGGAAACGCTCAAAAGAGAATACAATTACCATTAATAACATCCCGATAAGGATTGGAACGATAAATCCGCCTTTGTAAACCATGCCGAAATAGTTGCCGGGAAGCGGGTGGGTAGTAGTAAGATCTGGATCTCCGCCACCTTCAAAATTTGATGGATCTCCCATCACAAATTTCCACAGCAGAAACCCGATAACGATACAGATAACAATAGATAAACTTGCAAAAATGCTTGAACCTGAGCTCTCTTTCTTTGCTGTTGATGGTTTTGGTGCAGTTGCGGTTGCCATTTTTAAAAATTTTAGTTTTAGTTTTTAGATTTAAAGTATAAAGTTAATTTGATTTTTGTGCTTTAGTATCGCTTAAAAGCATTGGTTAGTATGCCTGCGAAAAAAAAAATTGTCTCTTCCGGGACAATTTTTTACAATGAAAACCATTTTTTTATTGATATGCAAGTGCAATATAAAAAAACTCTTGTATTAATTGTGTTCAGGTTAGCCACCGGCTTTCTTGGCTTTATAGCCCTCAGAATGCAACAATTGCAGCACCTTATCTCTAAAGTCGCCTTGTATCAGGATGTTGCCGTCTTTAACAGACCCACCAACACCGCACTTTTGTTTCAGCTTTTTAGCCAAAACATCAATATCTGCATCTTTTCCAACGAAACCAGTTATGAGAGTGACGGCTTTTCCTCCCCTTTGTTTTCGATCTAACTGTACGCGAAGGTCCTGTGATTTTGGATCTAATGTATCTTGCTCAGCAACGGTATTAAATTGGTATTCGTGCGCAGGATCGGTGGAAAAAACGATCCCTTCAAAGCTGCTGTATTTTTTAGAACGCTTATCGTCCATCTTTATTTCTTCTTAAATGAGATAACTACCCTGCGGTTTCGGCTTCGCCCGGTATCTGTGGAATTATCTGCTGCGGGTTCAAGATAGGCTTTTTCTACCACGCTGGCGGGCGAGCCTGCATTTAGCTGCATTAACACTTCGATCACTGCGTCATTTCTCCGCTTCGCCAATGCATAGTTGTAGTCCAAACTGCCTTTGTTATCTGTATGCCCTGTTACTAATAGATTATACGCTGCTTTGTTTTGGTTAGATAGCGCCGCTGCCGATCTTATTTTTTCCATTTCGGCTGAAGATATGTCTGATCTATCGAAGTCGAAGTATACCACTATATCCTGCGGCGATGTCTCTGCTTTCCTGTTTGTCGGAGCAGGCTTTGCGCTTGACGAAGAAGTGGGCTCTGGGTTCGAGGGCATTTGCCCGGGAAGTATATCTTCGATTTTCTTGCCTTCCAAAATCAGCTTTGGATCAAATTTCCCGACCAAATCTGGATAATCCACAAAGCCCGGCTGAGTTGTATCTCGCTTTGCCGTAAGGCTGCGATCTTCGATAAAAACTCCCGAATCATAGATATTATCAGAGACATCAGAAATAATAATCTTTAGATGGTATTTCTTATAGGGTTGTACGTATGCCTGAGCGACTAACTTTTTTGTAATTCCGTCAAACTGAAGATTACGATAAAGCGGCAAGCTCAGCTTTTTAACCAGGTTCTGATCGGGTGCAACAACAACACGATCTCCCTCCGCTTCCTCCTGATAACTGAAAAGCTTTTTAATCCCATGCCAAATGCTGCCGAAAAAAGACCGCTGCACTTTTTCTTCAACTTGCGGCGACTGCCTTTTTATGACACTTTGTGCAAAAGGGTTGTTATCAATAAAGTAAGCGGAATCTGATCTGGCATTGATATTATTGATGCTAACCGGAATAGATTTTCCGGGCACAAGAGCTATGTTGCTGGTAGAGTTTTCATCAGAAATAAAGAATGCAAAAACATCATTGTAAGGGCTGCCCACGTATTCGGGATATTCATCAGATCCAAACTGATAATTGAACTGAACGCTGTTTCCCATAGGCACAAAGTCAAATTCCACGTAGCTGATATCATACAACGCACCGTTTACGAGCTTCGCCAAACCTCCATCTGTTTCAGACTTGCTAAAGTCGCCAAGAGCAGCGGACAGGTTATAACTGCTATTAAATCCCGAAATGTTGTAAACGTTGCCGGTTGATAATACCAGCCCTTTTTGCACCTGCAATACATTGCCCGAACTGGTAAAAGTGGCCTGTGAAACTGGATTCCCATGATGAGCAATGTTGCCTACTATAACGCCCTGACCCGTCAAATTGCTTTTAACCCAGTTATCTATGTTAGCTGAAGAAATACGTATTTGTGCCTGGCAGAGACTTGCCAAGCCTCCAATTAAGAGAACGATTAACAAATATCTTCTTCTTTTCATTGAGAAGTTTTTTTGGTATAACAACGTTGCACCGAATTAGATTTACAATTTAAAGTTATACAATTATCTGAGAAGCGGCTAAACCAGTACGTTCAGGCTTGCGGGCCGAACCTGAACAAATATCTCCTGGTCCATTATCACAGGTTCGCCGTCTAAGTGGATTGGTCCGGCACTGCTCCTCATAATTTTTATTTGTTTTCCCTGGAAGAGTTCTACGTACTTAGACCTGTCTGATGTCTTACTAAACATGTGATAACCCATTACCGGTAGCCAGTAAAGCGGAAAAGCCTTCACAATGCAAATATCCAGCAGCCCATCAACCAGCGAGGCTTTGGGAGAAACATGCGCATTATTGCCAAACTGAGAGGAGTTTGCGATACACACCATGAATGCATCCCGCTCAAGCACTCTCCCATCGATTTCAATTTTGTAGGCTTGTTCCTTGTACACAGAAAATTCTGCAAACGCAGTTTTAACGTAACCTTTTAATCCTCGTTTTACGCTTGTGGCAAATACATGGCTGATGTGAGCATCGAAGCCCATTCCTGCAACGTTGAAGAACTTTTTCCCGTTTAGATCAG
>JAQSWM010000004.1 GCA_029266635.1 Sphingobacteriaceae bacterium
GCCAGAGCCAATGGTACTGCCGTAACAGGTGGGAGAGTAGGTCGGCGCCCAATTTTATAAAACCCCCGCAGGTTTCCTGTGGGGGTTTTTTGTTTTAAGCTCGCCATAGCCAATGGTATTGTCCGCCAGCAGGCGGATGGAGAGTAGACCGGTGTCCAATTTTATAAAACCCTCGCAGTTTCTGTGGGGGTTTTATGTTTTAGCTCTCCAGAGTCAACGGCACTGTCCACCAGCTGGCGGATGGGAGAGTAGGCCGGCGCCCAATTTTATAAAACCCTCGCAGTTTTCTGTGGGGTTTTTTGTTTTTAAGGGAGATGGCATACACAGGGGGTGCAGGAATAAGGGAGAATGAGATCCTGTTCAGAAGCGGAGTCATCCGACGCAGCATCTTATATTTAAATCTTATTTCTCAAAACCTCACCTCCTTGTAATGGTTAATGATACAAGACCATCAGTATAAATACGGGCATAATGCCTATATTTGTTTTTTAAAGCGCATTATATGAACATCAGTTTCGGATCAAGGAAAGAAGTAATGAGACATCTTGAAAGTTATATGCTTGAAAAGATGAATGATTATTTAAAACCGATCGAAACTAACTGGCAGCCTTCAGATTTTCTCCCCGATTCTACGAAGGAAGACTTCTTCACTGAGATTAAAGACCTCCAGGAAAACGCAAAGGAATTATCGTACGATTTAGTTGCAGTCCTGATCGGCGACACGATAACTGAAGAAGCTTTACCAACCTATGAATCATGGTTGACTATGGTTGACGATATCTCTAAAGAAGAATCAGGTGGTTGGATGAGGTGGGTACGCCACTGGACCGCTGAAGAGAATCGTCACGGAGATCTGCTGAACAAATATCTGTACCTCTCTGGCAGAGTAGATATGCGTCAGATGGAAACGTCTACTCAATATCTTATTGCTGATGGCTTTGACATTGGTACTGGGCACGATCCATATCGAAATTTCATATACACCAGCTTTCAGGAACTTGCTACGAACGTTTCCCACAGGCGGGTGGCATCGCTGGCAAAGAAAGATGGCGATACCCTACTGTCAAAAATGTGCGGTGTAATTGCATCTGACGAGGCTCGTCACGCTAAAGCTTACAAAGATTTCATGTCGCAAATCTTCTTGGTAGACCCTAGTGATGCTATGATCGCTTTTGAAGATATGATGCGTAAGAAGATTGTGATGCCCGCTCATTTCCTGCGTGAAATGGGAATGAAGATGGGGCAAACTTTCGGGCATTTTACAGACGCAGCACAGCGCTTAGGCGTTTATACGGCTATTGACTACGTTGAAATCCTTCAGCAGCTTATTTCTGAATGGCAAATTGAAAGTATCAGAGATTTGAACGAGGCCGGAGAAAAGGCACGTGACTACGTGGTGAAATTGCCCGACCGCCTTACTCGCATCGCCGAAAGGATGAAAAATCCTTCTTTGGAATACAAATTTAGCTGGATAGCCGGCTAATTACATATTCCTTCTATACTGCCCCCCAACTTCGTACAAAGCATGCGATATTTCTCCAAGCGAGCAGTATTTGCAAGCTTCCATTAGGCTGTTAAATATATTTTCTCCCGCTACAGCCGTTTTCTGAAGCTCGGCAAGCAAGGTTGCTGATTTGTTTGAATGCAATTCTTTGAATTTATTCAGCGAGTCTATCTGAAACTGCTTTTCGTCTTCTGTTGCCCTGATTACTTCCGCGGGTGTGATTGTGGGAGATCCTTTTTTATTGAGGAAGGTATTAACTCCGATGATTGGATATTCTCCGGTATGTTTTAAGGTCTCGTAGTACAATGATTCTTCCTGGATTTTTCCACGTTGGTACATTGTTTCCATCGCACCTAAAACCCCACCACGATCATTTATTCTTTTGAATTCTTCCAAAACCGCATTCTCAACTAATTCTGTAAGTTCTTCAATAATAAAAGATCCCTGCAATGGATTCTCATTTTTCGCCAATCCAAGTTCACGATTTATAATGAGCTGAATAGCCATCGCTCTTCGCACTGATTCCTCTGTCGGCGTGGTAATTGCCTCATCGTAGGCATTGGTATGCAGCGAGTTGCAGTTGTCATATATCGCGTACAATGCTTGTAGCGTGGTGCGGAGGTCATTAAAGTCAATTTCCTGAGCATGAAGCGATCTCCCGGAGGTTTGAATATGATACTTTAATTTCTGCGAGCGATCATTGCCTTTATACTTGTATTTGATCGCTTTAGCCCAAATCCTCCGAGCAACCCTGCCGATAACAGAATACTCCGGATCAATTCCATTCGAGAAAAAGAACGACAGGTTCGGAGCAAAGTCATCAATGCCCATGCCCCGGCTTAGATAATATTCCACGAAAGTGAAACCGTTGCTGAGTGTCAGAGCTAACTGGGTGATGGGGTTTGCTCCGGCTTCCGCGATGTGATAGCCGGAAATCGAAACCGAATAAAAGTTGCGAACCTGCTTATCAATAAAATACTGTTGAATATCGCCCATCATTCGCAGGGCGAATTCAGTTGAAAAGATACAAGTATTCTGTGCCTGATCTTCCTTCAGGATGTCCGCCTGCACAGTGCCCCGCACATTTGACAATGCGTAAGTTTTGATTTTTTCGTAAACATCTGCTGGCAACACCTGATCACCGGTGAGGCCCAAAAGCATGAGCCCGAGTCCATTGTTTCCTTCCGGCAGCTCTCCCTGATAAGCCGGTGCAGCTGATCCTCTCGCAGCAAATATCTCTTTGATCCTCGATTTTACCCCGGCTTCTAACCCATTTTGTTGGATGTACTTTTCACATTGCTGATCAATGGCCGCGTTCATGAAAAACCCCAGCAACATAGGAGCGGGGCCGTTAATGGTCATCGAAACGGAAGTTGAGGGATGGCATAGGTCGAAACCTGAATACAGTTTCTTTGCGTCATCGAGGGTAGCTACGCTGACGCCTGAGTTTCCTATTTTACCGTAAATGTCGGGACGGGTGTGCGGATCTTCGCCGTATAACGTCACAGAATCGAATGCAGTGGAGAGCCGGTGCGCAGGCTGACCAAGCGATACATAATGGAACCGCTTATTCGTGCGCTCGGGGCCACCTTCGCCAGCAAACATCCGGGTTGGGTCTTCTCCTTCCCGCTTCAGCGGAAATACACCGGCGGCATATGGAAACTCTCCCGGCACATTCTCGGTGAGCAGCCAACGCAGAATATCGCCCCAGGCTTCGTACTTGGGAAGTGAGATTTTTGGTATGCGAAGTTTGGAAAGAGATTCATGATAAAGGGATTGTCTGATTTCCTTATCCCGAACCTTGAACACGAATTCATCAGCCTTATAGCGCTTTTGTGTATCCGGCCAAGAACACAACAAACGCCTACACTCTGAGTCAAATTCTTCTTCCAGCTTTGAATATGCTTCTTGGAGCCCGTCAGTTTGGGAAATAAACGATGTCCTTTCTTTCGCAAGATCAATAACGCCCTTTATTTGAAATAGCTGCTGAGCGGTTTTGCATTGGTCATTTACCCAAGATCCATATTGCTCGTTAGCCTCGGCGATTTCTGCGAGGTAGCGGGTGCGTTCAGGTGGGATGATGTATGTTTTTTTCGAATCCGAGTTGCTGAGCCCTTTCTTTAGCTTGAAATCAGTTCCTGTTTTTTCTTCGAGCTTGCTTATCAGAGCGTTGAAAAGCTGGTTCATGCCCGGATCATTAAACTGGGATGCCATAGTACCGTAAACAGGCAAGCTGTCATCACCAGCGTTGAACAGGTTGTGATTCCGTTTATACTGCTTTTTTACATCCCGCAAGGCATCTAAAGCACCGCGTTTATCGAATTTATTGATTGCGATTATATCAGCGAAATCGAGCATGTCAATTTTCTCCAACTGAGTAGCTGCCCCAAACTCCGGAGTCATTACATACAAGGAAACATCGGCGTGTTCTGTGATTTCTGTATCAGATTGCCCGATTCCGGAAGTCTCAACTATGATCAAATCATAGCCAGCCGCTTTGCAGATGTCTATTGATTCTTGAACATACCTGGAAAGGGCAAGATTCGCCTGCCGGGTAGCCAGCGAGCGCATGAAAACTCTAGGATTATTGATAGAATTCATCCGGATACGGTCGCCTAGTAGCGCACCGCCGCTCTTCCTTTTGGATGGATCCACAGAAATAATTGCAATAGACTTATCAGTTTCTGATAAAAACCTTCGCACAAGCTCATCCACGAGCGACGATTTTCCAGCGCCACCTGTTCCAGTAATCCCTAAAACAGGTACAGTTTTCTGCCCGATGAGCTTTTTAATTTCTTGTAAGAACTTTTCAGCTTCTTCCGGATGATTTTCGGTGAGAGTGATGGCTGATGCGATTGATTTTTTTTCCTTTTTACTTATGCCCTTGAGTTCTCCGTTGAGCCGGGTTGTTGTAGGGAAATCGCACTGCATCAGCATATCATTGATCATGCCTTGCAAGCCCATTCTTCTGCCATCATCGGGAGAATAAATCTGGGCAATTCCGTATTCTTTTAATTCTTTTATTTCTTCCTGAAGAATAACTCCGCCGCCGCCGCCAAAAATTTTGATATGGCCGGCACCTCGTTCTTTCAGGAGATCAAACATGTATTTGAAGTACTCAATATGTCCGCCTTGGTAGGAGGTAAGGGCTATTCCCTGCACATCTTCCTGGATGGCGCAATTCACTACCTCATCCACAGACCGGTTGTGCCCAAGATGTATAACCTCAGCTCCAGACGACTGCAAAATGCGACGCATGATGTTGATAGTGGCATCATGCCCGTCGAATAAAGAAGCCGCCGTTACAAATCTGATCTTATGTTTTGGCTTATATACCTGGACTGTTTCCATGCTTAGTGTATCTAAGCAAATGTAGCCAAAAATACCTGCGGAGGAATCTTTACGGATTCAAATCGCTCGACTTTTTTTCAGGCTGGACCGAGTTCTCGTCCTTGTCATCTTTCACGAACTGCTTTCCGCCGCTCGCAGGTGGATCAGGTACTTCTTCGCCGCCGGGCACGCTGTTTATGTGTTTTTCGGAGATTTCTTTTATCTCTTTTGCAGTTGTTTTATGATCGTTTTTTTCTGGAGTTTCCATAAGCTGCTTTATATTACCTATCAACTGTTGGAGGTTCCTTATTGTTCTGCCAAATTGATTTTATAAGCTCGTTGCCATAGCTATTCTGTATCTTTGCAGAAAAAGGCGAAGTGGGAACTCCTGTTGATTTTGGGCATAAAAATTATAACTATTACGGTGCTTATCTCCGTAAGAAGTACGATGGTAAACGTGTGTTTAAGATCATTGTAGATGCCGGATTTACATGTCCTAACCGCGACGGGAGCAAGGGCTATGGCGGTTGCACCTATTGCAATGTAGATTCATTTACTCCCGAACTTTCCCGCAGACTGCCCACCATGAAGGAGCAAATTGAGCAGGGAATGGAACGGGCGATAAAAGGGTACGCGGCAGAAAAATTCATCATCTATTTCCAGCCAAACACCAATACCTACGCACCTGTACACTATCTGAAGTCGATGTACGACGAGGCGTTGAGCATTAATCCTGAAAATGTGATCGGACTATCCGTAGGCACGAGACCGGATTGTATAGATGCCGAAAAGATCGCCTTGCTTGAAAGTTACTCTGATCGGCTGGATGTGGATCTCGAAATGGGAATGGAATCGATCTACAATGAAACCTTGCAGAAGATCAACCGCGGCTGCAGCCACGAGGAGCTGGAAAAGGCACTCGCCTTAGCAAATAACACCAAACTAGATATTTGTGTACACACCATTTTCGGTTTTCCTTGGGAAACACATGAGATGATGTTGCGCTATGCCGATGAAATCAATCGTTTTCCGCAGATAAAGTTTGTAAAGCTTCATCACCTTCACATTGTGGAAGGCTCCATCATGGGAGCAAGGTTCAAGCGTGAGCCATTTAAGGTTTTTAGCCTGGAAGAATACACAAATTTCCTGGCTGATTTTATTCCCCTTTTGAGGCCTGACATTGTTATCCAAAGAATGTTCGGCCTGGCAGATTACGACTTGCTCATAGCGCCAAACTGGAATCTGAAGAAGTCAGAAATCCAGACCTACATCGATAAAACACTTGAGAAAAAAGGAGTTTTTCAGGGCTCTAAATATCAGCCTCTGTCGCAGTTCGCGACTGTGTAAATTGTTTAAAGAGCTTCAGAAACAACCTCCGTAACTTCAGGAACCATTCTCTTCAAGAGGTTTTCGATACCTGATTTTAGAGTGATAGTTGATGAAGGGCAGCCGCTGCACGAGCCACGCAGCTCAACAGTTACAACTCCTTCGTTGAAAGATCTATAGGTGATTGCGCCGCCATCCTGCTCTACAGCCGGCCTCACGTAATCATGTAAAATCTGCTGGATTTTCTTTTCAGTTTCGGTGCCTTCAAAGTTTGGAGAATCGTTGGTTTCCTCTTCCTGAATTTGCATCTCCGACTCAACTGCACCTTTCACAAATTCTTTCAGGATGTCTTCAATATCTCCCCACTCAATACCTTCGGCTTTGGTAATAGTTACAAAGTTGCTGGCAAAGAAAACACCGTTTACGAAGTTAAACTTAAACAGCTCACGTGCAAAAGGCGAAGATTCCGCACTTTCTTTTGTTGCAAAATCTGCACTTCCGTTGATCAATAACTTATTGACCAAAAACTTCATTGTTGCTGGATTCGGAGTGCTCTCTGTATAAACTTTTATGCTGGATGTTGTTGTGCTCATGACTTTATTATTTATGCAAATTTACCAAAAATATTATCCGGCGTAAGCTCATCCCATCTTTACACGCAGGTTTTACATATAGGTGACTAGCCCAACACAGATCGACTAAATACCAGTGTAATTGGCAGGGGTAATTCTCTTGATCTCAGCTTTCACATCCTCCGAAACAGCCAGGTTGTTCACGAACTCTGCGATTGTTTCGGCGTTTACTGATGTGTTTGTGCGGGTGAGTTCTTTGAGGGCTTCATACGGATTCGGATAACCTTCACGCCGTAAAATAGTCTGGATAGCCTCCGCCACCACAGCCCAGTTGTCTTCCAGATCATTGTTGATGGTAGCCTGGTTAAGCACCAGCTTGTTCAACCCTTTGATTGTAGCTTTTATCGCGATAAGCGTATGAGCAAGCGGTACCCCGACGTTTCTCAAGACAGTGGAGTCGGTTAAGTCGCGTTGTAGGCGTGAAACCGGAAGCTTAGCTGCGAAGTGTTCGAAAAGTGCGTTGGCGATGCCGAGATTTCCTTCTGAGTTTTCAAAATCTATGGGATTCACCTTGTGCGGCATGGCCGACGAACCCACTTCTCCAGCCTTTATCTTCTGCTTGAAGTAGTTCATGGAGATATAAGTCCAGAAATCTCGATCCAGGTCGATCAGGATGGTGTTGATCCTTTTTAGTGCATCACAATGTGCAGCAAAATTGTCGTAATGTTCAATCTGGGTGGTGTGTTGGGAGCGTTTCAGTTCCAGTGTGCCATTCACAAATTTATCAGCGAAATCTGCCCAGTTTATAGACGGATAAGCCACATGATGGGCATTGAAGTTGCCAGTGGCTCCGCCGAATTTTGCGGAAAAAGGGATTTGCCTCAGCAATTCAATTTGAGATTCAATCCGTTCTACATACACCAGGAGCTCTTTGCCGAGCCGCGTTGGTGAAGCGGGTTGCCCATGTGTATGAGCAAGCATTGGCACATTCTCCCATTCTGACGCAAGTTTTTTTAACTCGGAAAGAAGGCTGCTTATGGCTGGATGATATGATTCTTCTACTGCTTTCTTGAATGAATGAGGGATAGCGGTATTGTTGATGTCTTGTGATGTAAGCCCGAAATGGATAAACTCCTTTGTGTCGCCCAGGGAAAGCTCATCAAACTTTTCTTTAATGAAGTATTCTACGGCCTTTACATCGTGGTTTGTAATCTGCTCTATAACTTTCACTCTTGTGGCATCAGCTTCGCTAAATTCCTGATAGATGCTCCTCAATGCACTAAATTTTGATTGATTAAATTCCGCCAGCTGAAGCAATGGTAACTCGCATAAAGCAATAAAATACTCTATCTCAACATAGACCCTGAACTTAATCAGAGCTGCTTCAGAAAAGTAGGCAGAAAGGTCTTTTGTCGTGTTTCTGTATCGGCCATCAACAGGAGAAATGGCATTGAGCGGAGTAAGGTCCATCATGGCTCAAAGTTACATTTTTAAATAGTGAGGCAAACTTCAGGAAAATATTTGGAGGAAACTTTGGAATTAAAAAAAGTTTCCATAGTTTTGCGCCGGAAAATTTGAGGAGCAAAGTTGGATTTAAAAGAACATATTTTAACTGAAGCGGATAACCTTTTTTGCCAATACGGCATAAAGAGTGTGACAATGGATGATATTGCAAAGCATCTTGGTATTTCTAAAAAGACATTTTACCTGCATTTTAAAGATAAGGGTGAACTGGTTTTTACCATGATCAAAAACCGGATGGAGCTACAGAGCTGCATGATGGATGAAAGTTCAAAAAAAGCTGACAATGCCATACACGAAAGTTTCATTGCTGTAACACAAATACAAGGCTTGTTGTCTAACCTCAATCCTATGCTTTTTTATGATTTGAAGAAATATCATCCGGAGGCGTGGGCGCTTTTTAAAGCTTTCAAGGAGAAGGGAATGATTGAGGTAATATCTAATAACATCTTGCGGGGCATCCGTGAAGGTTATTACAGAGAAAACCTCAATATCGAAATTCTTGCTAAGCTCAGGGTTGAGCAGGTTGATTCTGTTTTGTTTCAGAATTCGTTTGGAAGCAAGTTTAGCTTATTGGAAGCTATGACTGAGGCGACAGAACACTTTCTGTATGGCTTATGCACGCTTAAAGGTCATGAGTTGATTAATAAATATAAAAATATAGTAGAAAAATGAGATATATCTTTTCGTTGTTATGTGTAGTTCTATCGGTTTTTGTTGCCAATGCGCAGCAAGTTGCTGTTGAAACGCATACATTTAATTTGCAGGATTGTATCAACTATGCATACGAGCATCAGGACTCGCTCAAAAACGCACGGCTTGATGTTGAAAGTGCCAAGTACAAGGTAAAAGAAACAATTGGAATAGGCTTGCCACAAGTCAGCGGCACAGCCAATTTGCAGGATTACTTAAAAGTCCCTACGACTTTATTGCCAGGCGAATTCTTCAATCAACCTGGAACATATATCCCGGTAAAGTTCGGAGTAAAGTATCAAAGCAGCGTTGGGGTGAATATTAATCAATTAATATTCGATGGAAGCTATCTCGTCGGTTTGCAAGCGTCAAAGACTTACACTGAGCTTTCTACCAGGAACTATAATCGCACGAAAGTGCAGGCTACAGTTGCTCTAACAAAGGCTTATTACCAGGTTCTTGTGAATGATGAACAGATAAAACTTCTTGACGCAAACATCAGCCAGTTGAAACAGCAGCTCAACGAAACCTCCCAGATGAATAAACAGGGGTTTGTGGAAAAGATCGATGTTGACCGGCTTACAGTTTTGCTGAACAACCTAATGACCACCCGCTCCAACACTGTGCGTTTACTAGCCCTGGGCTACCAGATGCTGAAATTCCAGATGGGGATGCCGATTGAGGAACAGCTAATTGTAACAGACAAAATCGGAACTGTTCAATTAGATCCTGCAGCAGCAGTGGCTATGACAGACTCTACAGCGTACAAAAATCGGGTTGAGTATAGCTTGCTTGAAACTTCACGGAAGTTGAACGAGCTAAACGTTAAGCGTTTGAAGAGCCAATACTTGCCATCTTTAGCAGCTTTCGGAACATCGTCTTATTCTTTCCAGAATAACAATTTCGGCGACTTGTACGACAGAAAATTCCCTACGTCTATAGTTGGGCTACAGCTAAACATCCCAATTTTTAAGGGTTTCCAGCAGAAATACCGAATAAAACAGGCAGAAATCGAGGTAAAGAAATCTGACAATATTTTAGATATGCTGAAGAACGGAATCAATCTTCAGATTGAATCTTCACGCATTATGTACACCAATGGTTTAGAATCGCTCAATAACCAGAAGCAAAATATGGATCTGGCGAGAGAGGTACTGAGAGTAACGCGTATCAAATATGAGCAGGGCGTTGGCTCAAACATCGAGGTAACTCAGGCACAAACGCAGCTTCAGGAATCGGAAAACAATTACATTCAAGCTTTATATACTGCCTTAATCAGCAAAGTTGATTTAGACACAGCTTATGGAAACATTAAATAAAACCTTATCAACATATAACATGAAACCACTTATTTATACAGCTCTGGTACTCTTTCTTGCATCGTGCGGAAGCAAGACCAAAAACAAAACGGTCCGCTTAGCTGAGCTTAAAAAACAGCAGTCGGAAATTAATCAGGAGATAACAAAGCTTGAATCTGAGCCCGGCAAAAAAGGATCATCCCGTGTTACTGAGGTCTCTGCTTTTGCTGTTCTGCCACGCACCTTTACCAGCTATATTCAGGTACAAGGGACGATTGATGCTGAAGAAAATGTAATGGCCAATGCTGAGGCTCCCGGGATAATCACTGCTATTTACAAAAGGGCAGGAGATCAGGTGAGCCGCGGGCAGGTGATTGCTCAGCTAGACAACAAAGCGCTGCAGCAGCAAATTTTGCAGATACAGAGCCAGGTAGAACTTGCCACCACGGTTTTCAATCGGCAGAAGAACCTCTGGGATCAGAAAATAGGTACTGAAGTACAGTATTTGCAGGCAAAGACTAACCGCGACGTGGCTCTGAAGCAATTGGCCGCAGTTAGGGCTCAGGCTTCTATGTACCGTATTGTGGCTCCAATCAACGGAACCATTGATCAGATGGACTTAAAAATCGGGCAGGCAGTACAACCGGGGATGCAGGGCGTGCGGATTGTAAATCTTAACAAACTAAAAGTAAAAGCTGCCATACCAGAAACGTATGCAGGTAAAGTGAAACAAGGCGACAGGGTGATTGTGTCGGTTCCTGATGCAAAGGATTCTGTTAACGCAACAGTAAGCTATGCTGCCAAAGTTATTGACCCGTCTTCCAGGAGCTTTGGTATTGAAGTGCGCTTGCCTTCAAACCGTACATTGAAGCCCAACATGACTGCTGTATTGCGGATTGTTGACTATCAAAAAAGCGACGCTATCGTGTTGCCTGTAAAAGCTATCATGAAATCAGAAAGCGGCGAATATGTGTACGTGGCGGAAAATAATGTAGCCAAGCGGGTTGAAATCTCTACAGGCAGCACTTATGGCGGACAAACTGAGGTAACATCGGGACTGACGGCTGGTGATAAAATCATCACCGAAGGAACTCAAAACATCGAAGATGGCGATGCTATCCGTGTGGTAAACCTGTAATCCGACCAAAAACAAACATTAGATAAATGAAAGATATAGAAAAGGAATTTAAGCCTTCCAGTTGGGCCATAGATAACAGGACTGCTATTTATGTGCTGACTGTTATTTTGACCCTGATGGGGATTGTTGGCTACAACACCATCCCCAAAGAAAACTTCCCGGAAGTACAGATACCGAAGATATTTATATCAACGGTTTACCCTGGCACATCTCCTGAAAATATGGAGAAGTTGATTACCAAACAGATTGAAAAACAGCTAAAATCCACACAGGGACTTAAGAAGCTAACGTCTAACTCATACCAGGATTTCTCCATGATCACTGCCGAGTTTGATATTAACGTAGACATCAAACAGGCCAAACAGCGGGTTAAAGATGCAGTAGATAAGGCTAAGCCAGACCTGCCGCAAAACGATCAGCGCTTGAAAGAAACACAGGTAAACGACATCAACCTGTCCGATCTTCCAATTTTGTTCGTAAACATCTCAGGCGATTATGATTTGAAAAAACTGAAGGATTATGCAGACATCCTCCAGGAACGTATAGAAAGTTTCCCGGAAATATCAAAAGTTGACATTGTTGGTGCTCTTGACCGTGAGATCCAGGTAAATGTGGACCTCAACAAGATGGCCGCAGCTATGATCAGCTTTCAGGATATCATGATGGCTGTGGGGAACGAAAATATTACCTCGTCTGGTGGTACCATACCGGTTGACGGCGTACGGCGCACCATCAACGTGAAGATGGATTTCAAATCGCCAGAGCAGTTGGCAAACCTCATCATCATGAATCCTCAGGGCCGCCCAATAGCCTTGCGGGATATTGCCGAGGTAAAGGATAGTTTTAAAACGCAGGAAAGTTACGCAAGGCTGAACGGTAAAAATGTAATCACCTTAAACGTATCTAAGCGGAGCGGGCAAAACCTGATCAAGGCTTCTGATAAAATCCGGGACCTCATTGCTGAGATGAAGCAGTCCGAACTTCCTAAAGGCTTGGACATTACTATTACCGGCGACCAGTCGAACAAAACCCGAGTTACCCTCCATGATTTGATCAATACTATCATCATCGGATTTATCTTGGTTACAGTAGTTCTGATGTTCTTCATGGGCGTAACCAATGCAGTCTTTGTTGCCCTTTCAGTGCCTCTGTCTTGTTTCCTTGCCTTCATCGCGATGCCTGCTTTGGGTGGAATCTTCGGCTTCACCTTCTCCATGAACATGATCGTGCTGTTCTCCTTCCTGCTTGCGCTGGGAATTGTGGTGGACGATGCAATCGTGGTAATAGAAAACACTCACCGGATTTTTGATAACGGAAGAGTGCCTATTGTAAAAGCAGCGAAACTGGCGGCAGGAGAGGTGTTTATGCCTGTACTTTCCGGTACGCTGACAACGCTCGCCCCCTTTATTCCATTATTATTTTGGAATAGTATAATCGGGAAGTTCATGTTCTTCTTGCCGGCTACATTAATTGTTACGCTGGTTGCGTCGTTGATTGTTGCTTATTTGATCAATCCTGTTTTTGCGGCAGACTTTATGAAACCGCACGACGGGCATGAGCATGCAAAGCCACGGTTCGACAGGGCTGTAAAGCGAATGCTGATCGGATTTGCCGTTTTTGCTTTGATCGGTTATTTGATCAACCGCGGGATCGGGAACTTTGTAGTGCTATTGGCATTGCTGTACTTATTCCATCATTTTGTCTTGGAAGGAGTAATTCGGAACTTTCAGGAGCGCTCATGGCCTAAATTCCAAAATTGGTATGCTAAAAAGCTAGAGTGGTTCCTACATCGCCCCTGGTCAACACTCGGAGGAACAATTGTGCTGTTCATCGTCACGATAATCTTTATGATTATCCGCAGTCCGAAAGTTGAATTTTTCCCTTCTGCCGATCCGAATTTTATTTACGTGTATGTGGCTCTTCCTGTGGGAACCGACCAGGCTTACACCAATCAGATCACTAAAAAAGTTGAAGACAGGGTTGCCGAAGCTGTGAAGATAGACGGGCATGCCAATCCGGCTGTTTCCTCAATTATTTCCAATGTAACCATCGGCGTAACTGATCCACAGGATGAAGATCAGGGAAATTACCCCAACAAAGGAAAGGTTACGGTGGCTTTCGTGGAGTATGGCGAGCGACATGGCGATGACACTAAACGATACCTGAACAAAATTCGCGAGTCCGTGAAGGGAATTCCGGGCGCACGTATAACGGTTGCACAGGAACAAGGCGGTCCGCCAACGGCCAAACCAATCAGTATTGAAATAACCAGCGATAACCTGGATACGCTTGTGAAAACCTCGATGAGGCTTCAAAGCTATCTGGAGAAAAAGAACATCGCCGGCGTTGAGGAGTTGAGTTCAGATTTTCAAAATAACAAGCCCGAGATTGTTTTTGATGTCGATAGAGAGCGTGCAAACCGTCAGGGCATAACTTCAAATGCCATTTCTCAAAATATCGGGGCGGCAGTTTACGGAGCTCAGGCATCTAAATTTCATGATCAGAAAGATGATTATGAGATCAATATCAGAGCAAGGGAGGAGCAGCGGAATAACATTGATGCGTTGCGAAATATGAAGATTACCTACCGGGATATGGGCATGGGCGGCATCATCAGACAGGTTCCAATTTCTGCATTCGCCGATATTGATTATGTGAACACATATGGCGGGATCAAGCGTAAACAGCAGAAGCGTATTATTATCCTTTCGTCGAACGTGGTAAACGGGTACAATGCTAACGAAGTTGTTGCCAATGTTCAGCGTGAGATTACTTCGTTCAGAACTCCCGATGGCGTGAACATCAGGATGGGTGGAGAGCAGGAAGAACAACAAGCTGCGGCAAGTTTCCTCGTAGGAGCATTGCTTACAGCTGTTGGTATGATTGTACTGATCCTTATACTCTTGTTCAACTCAATAGGTAAAACGTTGATTATCCTGAGTGAGATTCTCTTTAGTATCATTGGTGTATTGCTCGGGCTCACACTTTTCAACATGAGTTTCGTGATTGTAATGACCATGGTGGGAATTATTGCTCTTGCAGGGGTGGTTGTGCGGAACGGGATACTGCTCGTGGAGTTTACAGACTTGATGATCGCTCAGGGGATGGAGCCGTTTGAGGCAGCGCTTGAAGGCGGGCGTACGCGGATGACTCCAGTAATTCTAACGGCAGTGGCTGCTATACTTGGGTTAATCCCGCTGGCTGTCGGATTCAATATAGATTTTACAACCTTGTTCACCGACTTTAAACCGAACATTTATTTCGGCGGAGATAGTGTAGCTTTCTGGGGACCGCTTTCATGGACCATGATTTTCGGTTTGGCGTTCGGCACATTCCTGACACTGATACTTGTGCCTTGTATGTATCTGATACGGATAGACCTGAAAGCGAAGATCTTTAAAAAGAAGAAAAAGGTCGTAGTGGAGGAAACTCTGGTGGTAGAGAATTAATGCTACTCCCTTAACAAAAAAGCCCGATGCGTTTGCATCGGGCTTTTTTTGTTGAGGCTAAGATAATTACATTTTCTTAGCAGTGTCAGTAGCAGCGCTATCAACCAAAGTGCTATCAGTCAAAGTGGTGTCAGCAGAAATCATTGTAGCAGAAGTATCAGTCATAGTGCTCAAAGAATCTGAATCAGAAGATGAAGACTCAGTTTTGCTAGAGCTACAAGCAGCAACTGATAAAGAAATAGCAACAGCTAAGAAACCGAATTTGAAGAAATTTTTCATGTTTTTGAGTTTTGGTTAGGGTAAATAATATTTGTGACGCGAAATAAGCAAAATTTTTAAAAATATCATAAAAAAAGCCGCCAAGTGTTGGCGGCTTTTCCTAAGTACTTTAATTACTAATTAACTGAATCTTGTTGTGCGTTAGCAGCTGAATCGATAGTGTCAGTTTTAGCATCTGCAGTAGAATCAATTGAATCGGTTTGAACGTCAGCAGTTGAATCGATAGAATCAGAAGTGTTGCTTTCAGTTTTGTTAGAGTTACAAGCAGCAACTGATAAAGAAATTGCTAAAGCTAAAAAGCCGAATTTGAATAGATTTTTCATGTCTTGGTTTTTTCTGGTGTAAATAAGTTTACTGGTTAATACCAGAGTGGATGAAAGGTAACCCGCATATTTAAATAAATTTGCAAAAACTTTAAAAAACTGGCCAGGCACAGCAACGGGCTTAAATAAATTCCTGTGCGGTGGGTTACATTTTGGCTGTATATGGTATTAACATTCAGAACGTGGTAAAAACGTCAGTTCCAGCAGACAATGAAATTATAATTGGAATTTTAAACGGGTCGCAGCAAACCCTGAACCAATTGTATAAGGCATATTTTCCGATGATCCTGCAATTCGTACTGACAAACAGCGGCGACGCCGATGATGCCAAGGACGTGTTTCAGGAGGCAGTTATCGTTCTTTATAATAAGGTTAAGAGCGGCAATTTTGAGCTTAGCAGTAAGCTGAAAACTTTTATTTACTCAGTGTCGCGGCGGCTTTGGCTCAAACGCCTGAGCCAGAAGAGCAAGAATACCGGGAATATAAAAGACTTTGAAGAGATATTGCCGGTAGAGCATGATCTTGAGCAACATGAAATTAAAGACAGGCAATACCAGTTAATGGAACAGTCTTTAGAGATGTTGGGTGAGCCATGCAAAACCATTATAGAAGATTTTTATTTAAAAAACAGTTCCATGCAGGATATCTGTGAAAAGTTTGGCTACACCAATTCAGACAATGCCAAGACACAGAAATACAAATGCCTGCAACGCCTGAAAAAATTGTTTTTCCAGGGAAAAATGTAACGAGCAGATGAAAGGTGATATAGAATTATTTAATAAAATTGAAGCATACCTGAAGGGAGAGATGTCTCCCACAGAACATGCTGAATTTGACGAGTTGCGCAAAAACAACCCTGAGCTTGACCATCAGGTTGTAGCACACCATAACTTTGTGTCTCAACTTACTGAGTATGGAAGCCGTCATCAGTTAAAGGCTGACATGGAAGATATTCACAGCCAGCTTGATATTGCTGCCATTGAAAGTGAAGTGGTGCCCAATACTGTTCAGGTCAAAAAAATGTGGGGCAAGTATCGCTTTGATCTGGCTATCGCGGCTTCGGTAGCTATTTTGGCAGTGCTCTCAACCTTGTTATCAACCGGTTTTTTCGCTTCGGATAAAAATACCTCTAACTACAGTGCTCTCCGCCGTGAGATAAATAGCCTGAAACGTTCTCAAAACGCTCTTATCCAAAATATAAACGATAAGCCGGCTCACGGCCCTACAAACCCTGGGCAATTTGGTGGAACTGGTTTTGCCCTCACCGCCAACGGCTACGTGGTTACTAATTACCATGTGATTGAAGGTGCTGACTCTGTTTACATTCAGAACAGTGCAGGAGAATCATACAAGGTTAAGACAGTGTATGCAGATCCGGTTTATGACCTTGCACTTCTTCAAATTACTGATAGTGCCTTCAAGCCGTTTAACTCGGTGCCATATTCAATCAAGAAAAATACGTCAGATTTAGGCGAAGAGATTTACACAGTTGGATTTCCTAAAGACGATATCGTATTCAGCAAAGGGAGCTTAAGTTCAAAAACCGGCTATGACGGAGATACTACGGCCTACCAGATAGACATGAACGTAAATCCTGGTAACAGTGGCGGCCCGCTTTTTGACAACCGTGGCAACGTGGTTGGTGTTATTAAAGGAAAGCAGCTTAAGTATGACGGTGCTGCTTTTGCCATAAAATCTGGCTTTTTATTAAAAGCATTGGAGGCTATTCCTCAAGACTCTTTAACCGAAAAGCTGACACTTAGCAAGAAAAACTCCCTAACCGGCTTAAGCCGTGTTGAACAGGTGAAAAAGATGCGTGATTACATCTTTATCGTGAAAGTATATTAGACTTTGCTTAACCTTAATATGATTGAAATCGCCTCTCCACTCCAGGAGAGGCTTTTTTTATTGCTAAGGTGCTAACCGCACAATCTTCCACTTCTTCTTGTCTATTTTCCGATATTCAATACGGTCGTGAAGCCGATTTGTGCGTCCCTGCCAGAATTCAACCGTTTGCGGCTTTACAATATAACCCCCCCAATATGCAGGCTTGGGCACTTCGCTTTCACTATATTTTTCTTCAAGCTGCTGGAGGCTTTTCTCGATGATTTCGCGGTTTGCTATAGGCTGGCTCTGCGGCGATGCCATTGCGCCAATCTGGCTTCCCTTAGGGCGGGAATGAAAATAGCGTTCAGACTCTTCTTTGCTGAGTTTTTCTATAGTTCCCTCTATGCGCACCTGGCGTTCGAGTTCGCCCCAGTAAAATACCAGTGCCACCACCGGGTTTTTAGCCATCTCCTTTCCCTTTCGGCTCAGATAATTGGTATAAAACGTAAAGCCCTCATGGTTAAACCCTTTCATCAATAAGATTCTTGCTGAAGGCTTTCCATCATGAGTGGCTGTGGCTAAGGTCATTGCATTTGGCTCGTACAAGCCTGCGTCTAATGCCTGCGAAAACCAGTTCGCAAATTGGCTGATCGGGTCTGGAGCCGCATCTTTTTCTGTTAAAGTAGCCGAACGATAGTCCTGCCTCAGATTTTCAATTGTTGTTTTATCTATTGCCATAATTGGAGATGCTGCAAACTTAATTATTTGTATCTCTATAATAAACCTTAAGGCAAAGTATTACGTTATCTAAGAAAATATAGAAATATGCTGAATGCTACCGATCCTAAAACTGCGAGCTTATTGGTTTCTGAACCATTCATGCTTGACCCGAACTTCAAACGTTCTGTGGTGTTGTTGGCCGAGCATTCGGATGAGGGCACTGTGGGCTATGTGTTAAACCAACGCAGTAACCTGATGCTGAAAGATGTTATCCAGGATTGTTACGATGCTAACTTTCCGGTTTTTATAGGAGGCCCGGTAGGAAACGACACACTGCACTTCATCCATAACTGTTACGATCGGATGAATAGCGGCGTGCAAATCGCCGATGGCGTTTACTGGGGAGGGAATTTCGAGACCTTGAAATTGCTGGTTAACAGTAATCAAATTGATGAAAGCGAGGTTAAGTTTTTTGTTGGATACTCCGGTTGGGGCGAGGGTCAGCTGCACAACGAAATCGATCAGAACTCATGGCTGGTTACCAATAACTACACGCCTTCAGTGCTGTTCGTTGATGATGAAGAAAACCTCTGGAAAGAGATTGTGACAGGGCTGGGCCCGAAGTATGCCCACATTGCCAACTTCCCGGAAAATCCCATGTGGAATTAAGAACCTACATTTCTGAGGCGCTTTGCTCAACCTTTTTTCTCAGGTCTTCCTTGTAGTCCAGAAGCCGATTGCTGAGCTCATCATCACTGGTGGCCAGGATCTGTGCGGCCAGGATGCCGGCGTTTTTTGCCGCGTTCAAAGCCACAGTGGCCACTGGTATCCCGTTAGGCATTTGAAGAATAGATAGGATAGAATCCCAGCCGTCAATAGAATTCGAAGATTTTACGGGAACTCCAATAACCGGCAGGTGCGTGATGGATGCAACCATTCCCGGAAGGTGAGCAGCGCCGCCAGCTCCGGCAATTACTATCTTTAATCCACGTTCAGCCGCTGTTTTTGCATAATTGAACATCCTTTCTGGAGTGCGGTGCGCCGAAACAACCGTTATCTCGTAAGCAACTCCTAATTCTTTTAAGATATCGGCAGCATCCTGCATAACAGGAAGATCTGATTTGCTGCCCATGATGATGCCAACTTTAGGATTGCTCATTATATTTCTTGGTTAAACTATTACTTTCAGCGTTTGCTGAATGAACCTGGCTTTCTCAATTGCCCGCTCACGATTATCGTCAATTACGGTAACATGCCCCATTTTGCGAAACGGTTTGGTAATTATTTTTCCGTAAAGATGTACATAGACGCCGTCAAGCTTCAAAATGTTGTTGATACCCTCATACTCGGCAATCCCTTCATATCCCTTTTCTCCCAGTAGGTTCACCATAACGGCGTTGCTCACCGTGCGTGTGTCGCCTAAAGGCAGATTGAAAATGGCCCTTAAATGTTGTTCAAACTGGGACGTGTAATTTCCTTCGATGCTCTGGTGCCCACTGTTGTGAGGGCGGGGAGCAAGCTCGTTTACTAAAATCTCGCCATCCTTGGTAAGGAACATTTCTACAGCCAGCAGTCCCACAATTTTCAGGTGAGAAGCTATTTTTATTGCCAGTTCTTCCGCTCGCTGTTGTACTTCCATTGGCAAAGCCGATGGCGAAATAAGAAACTCAACCAAATTTGCATCCGGATTGAAATCCATATCTACACATGGAAACGCCTTAATTTCGTCAGCTTCATTTCTGGCTACGATAACCGAGATTTCTTTTTCAAAATCTATCCATTGCTCCACCAGGCTCGGAGCATCAAATGCGTTTTCTAAATCTTCTTGTGTGCGCACCTTGTACACGCCCCGTCCGTCGTAGCCATCTTTCCTGAGTTTTTGAATATAGGGGAACGGGATTTCCGACTCCTGTAAAGCTGCCCGCGATGAAATGAGCTGGAAAGAAGCAGTGGGGATATTGTTCTGCTTGAAGAATTCTTTCTGCAGGCCTTTATCCTGAATTAGCCTGATTACCCTTGGCTGTGGAAAAACCAGTGTGCCTTCATCTTCCAGCCTTTGGAGTGCGTCCACATTAATTTTTTCTATTTCAATTGTGATGAGATCGTTTTTCTTCCCAAACTCATAAACTGTTTTGTAATCGGTTAATGAGCCAACTGAAAACTCGTTGCAAAGTTTCTTGCAAGGAGCATCGGCGTCGGGATCGAGCACATTGATAGTCGTATTGTAGTTAATCGCTTCCTGTATCAACATGCGGCCTAATTGTCCGCCGCCCAAAATCCCCAAACGTAAGCTTCCGTAAAATGCTTTCATTGGTGCAAGTTTAGCGAAATATGCGCTTACTTGGAACTATGGGTGTTAAATAGCGGTGCGAGGGAGAAGGGCTAAAGCTGAGGGCGGTGACATTATTGACAGGAGATAAGCCTTCATTTCTCGTAAAACTCGATGGGCAAATCATCGGGGTCTGCGATAAAGGTAAAGAGCTTGCCTGTCAGTTCGTCTGTGCGGATGGGCTCGGCGGATATTCCCTTTGATTTAAGGTATTCTACAGTTGTGCTGATATCATCCACTTCAAAGGCCAGGTGCCTGAGCCCGGTGCTTTCAGGCCGCGATGGGCGAGCGGGGGGATTGGGAAAAGAAAAAAGTTCAATCACATACCTGTCGTTCAGCGCAAGGTCTAATTTGTACGATCGCCTTGCTTTTCGATATGTCTCGGCAATAATCTCCAGTCCAAGTACTTCTGTGTAGAAAGCCTTCGATTTCTGGTAATCGGAAACGATGATGGCGATATGATGGACTTGATTTAATTTTAGCATGGGTTCAATAAATTTTACGACTAAGGAATCAATCAGCGGGCGCAACTACGCACGCTTAAATGCTGATTCATACTTGTTGATCCAGTCATTCACAGTCATTTTACCAGCTAAAGCTCCGATCAGTTCGAAGGGGATGAGTTCCGGCTTTTTGAAGCGCACGCAGCTCTTGCCCATATCAAGTTTCGCTTTGGTGTGCCTGGGATATTCTTCTGTAAACCAGTTAAGCAACTTCTCATCTGCATACATCCCCATGTGGTAAACAGCAATGAAATTCTTCTGAGAAGCAATGTTCAGGAAGGGCAGCGGAAGCTTGGGATTGCAATGATAGCCCGGCGGATAAAGCGAATGAGGCACGCCGTAACCGATCATTCCATAGCTAATGGTTTCTGAAAAGCCTTCGGGGATGTTGTGGAGAATGACTTCGCGGAGCTCAAGCATTGCTTCCTTTCTGTCTTCAGGTAATTGCTCCAAATAGTCGTTTACCGAATCTGCGTTGATCTGCATGTGTTATTGATTTTGTGTTTGCCAGTCAGCTCTTCTGATCCTGTAGATGAAATTTAATTTCGGCTTCTCGCCATAATACGCAATATCTTCTTCCCCTTCCTTCACTGCGCCCAAGCGTTCAATGGCTTTCTGTGATCGCACGTTTTCTGCACCAATATGAAAGTATACATTATCCACAAACCTGAACGCATGATTGATCATGAGGCTTTTCAGGAATGGATTGTAAATGCCGCCCCAATGGCTGCGGGCGATAAACGTGTAGCCGATTGCCACAGAGTTTGGATGTTCGTTCAATTTGTAGAAACGTGAGCTGCCGATGGTTTGGACCGTTTTGGCATCTGAGACGAAGAATGCGCCGCCCGACTCAATGGCTCCCTTGAAGAAGTTTTGGAATACCTCACGTTTATACCGGTTTGGGTTGGGATGTTGCTCCCAGATACGCGGGTCGGAAGCGGCTTTGTAAAGCTCTTCAAAATCATCAGCTTTTAAGGGGCGAGCTTTTATATATTCATTTTCGAGTACCGGTTGAAGATCAAATTCCATGTTCGTATTGCTTCTTAAATGGTTCTGCTCGTTAACTTTCCCGCCTCAAACGTCAATAACGAGTTTGCACCATCGGTAAGAATGAAGTCGGCCGGCTCCTTGAGTTCCGGCTTGCGGGTGAGGATGAGCTTGAAGCCTGCAGCATCAATTTCCTCATAACCGTAAAAGCCGGTGAGGTCGCCCATATCTTCTACGATGTAAGAATAGCTGACAGGTAAGCCACCCTTGTTCAAGGATTCTTCCGCAATTAACCCCATATCTGCCTGATATATTTTGCTGTCTAAACTGATGTTGCAGTTTCGCAATATCATGCTGAAATGCCGCTTCTCATTATCCGGTATTGCGAAATAGGATTCTGTACTTTCATCGGCGTAAGCCTGAGTTGCGACAGCTTCTAATCCTGCAAGGATAGCAGCAAATGTCAATTCACGGATATATTGCTTCTCAGGATCGTTCTTGTAACTGCCGGATTCAATAAGGATAGTGCTTGAACCCGCTGCTTGAAAATTGTCGCCGAAAGCACGGGGCTCGTAATCGTCTGTCCAGCGGCCGATGTGCTCGGGGATAATCGGCTGAAGTTTTTTATTGATGTAGGAAACAACCTGCATAGCTTTCCTGCGAATCTCGTTTATCGATCCCTGCATATCGTACTGTGGAGCCAGCAGAGAAATGGCTGCGGGATTGCCCGTGTTCCCCACCGACCACATCATGCCCATATCATGTAAGTTAAAGGCGAACTCGGGAGAAATTTCATCCCGCATCCGCCGCAGCAAAATCCCTTCAGGCGACTGCTGTTTATTAAAATCGCGATTGATATCTATGTTTTGAGCATTGCGGCGGGTAAAAGCCTCGGCTCCATCTGGATTGACCATTGGCATGATGTAAAGCGTACAATTTTCCAGAATATGCTGCCTTAGCAGATTCTGATCTGTTGCAGAAAGAAAGTTGAAGAGGTCGAATAAAGCCATCGTGGCGCTTGCCTCGTCGCCGTGCATCTGGCTCCAGAGGAAAACTTTTGTGGCTCCTTTGCCGGTTCTTACCAGATTAATGGAGCGGTTCTGGAAAGACTGCCCAACTTCCTCAATCCTGAAAAGATTTTTGTCGAGCTTTTGCAGCAATGTTAGCACGTGCGAGTGCTTAAAGAATCGGTGTGTGATAGATTTTTCTGAATATATCTCGAATTCTGTCATTGTTAGATGCCTTTGCTCAAGGTTAAAAGTAAAAAGAAAATATCGAGCAATGGTGTTCCCTGTCCTCCACAAACATATCATCCGGCAAACAATAGCAGGCGGATTTCAGTAATACTTATAGGCTTTAATCTCAATGTGGTTGGTTCCAGCTACATATAAACATGTTTTTATGCAACAAAATTCAACTGATAACAGGCTCAGCTATCCTAAAAAGGTTTGGATAAAAGGCGGTATATATGCTCTTATTGTTGTAGTTCTTTTGCTGATAAAGGCAACGTTTAGTGTATTTCTGCTCATTTTGGCTGGTGCGCTGATTGCCGTTTTTTTTAGGGGCTTGAGCGCACTGATCTGTCGTAAAACAAAATGGAAAAGTGGGGTGTGCCTCGCGATCTCCATCATCGGTACTCTGATCCTTGTTATCGGTCTTTTTTGGCTGATTGGCTCTAAAGTGCAAAGTCAGGCGGTTGAGCTGAGCGATACGTTGCCCAAAACTATTGAAAATGCAAAAGCCCAACTCAGCCAAAGCGCTCTCGGCAAAAAGATCGTAGAAAAAGCATCTTCGCCGCAATCTGTTAAAAAAGCACAGACATTGGCAAGCACGTTTTTTAAAAGCACCTTCGGGGTGTTTGGCGACATATATGTTGTTTTATTTCTTGGAATATTTTTTACCGTCTCGCCCGCAACGTATAAGAACGGCATCGTACAACTAATCCCCAAAAAGGGTCAGAAGAAAGGCAGCGATGTCATAGATACTATCGGTACTAATCTAGAAAAGTGGCTGAAAGGAAAGATGTTTTCAATGGCTGTGGTTATGATTTTAACAGCTATCGGGCTTGTGGCGCTCGGGATGCCGATGTGGCTTACGCTAGCTATTATTGCAGGTTTACTGAACTTTATTCCCAACTTCGGGCCACTGATAGCGATGATCCCGGCAGTGTTGTTTGCATTAATGCAGGGGCCCACCACCGCCGCCATAGTCGCAGGAATGTACATCCTGATCCAGGTAATAGAAAGCAATTTTATCACACCTACGATCCAGAAGAAGTTAGTGAGCATACCGCCTGCGCTCATCATTTCTGCCCAATTGTTCATCGGCCCATTAACAGGTGGATGGGGATTGGTATTAGCGACTCCGCTAATGCTGATCATCATGACCCTGGTTCAGGAGCTTTATATCAAAGAACGGGACAAGAAACTGGCTTAATTGGGTTTGCCGGTTGAATCTTCGATCAATTTTCTAAGAGAAATTAGCTCTTGCTTAATCTCCATCAGATCTTTCGTTCCGGCTACAGGTGCATCTTTCTCTTCAGCATCTCGTCCGATAAAGAATGTGGCAAACGTGGCGGTGACATAGCCAAAGATCGTGTAACCAAATATCGCGATGAGAAAGGCGAGCCCGCGGCCTTCAGGAGTAGCAGGATTAAACTCATTGCCCGCTGTTATTACCCGCATTGCTGTCCACCACAAAGCCATGCCGTAGCTATCAAATCCCGGATTTGGATTCTCTAACGCATACATGCCCGCAGCACCTGCAAATGTCACAATGATGATCACAATGAAAACATAGCCAAATGCCCGCCGTTGCATAGTCGCCCGCAGGCTCTTCATGCTCCTGTTTAATGACGAGACAATGCGCACCAGCCTGATGCCTCGTAGCCCCCGCAGCAAGCGCACCACTCTGAATATCCGGAAGACCCGTAGCGCTGGAATAAGAAGAGAAATCGCGGTTAGCCAGTTAGTTTTTAGAAAACCAATTTTACCGGGTGCCAAAATAAACTTAATCACGAAGTCAACTATAAAAATCCCCCAAATGGTTAAACTGGCATATTCAAGTGGCTTGCTCAAACCCCAAAGCAGTTCAACCACTAACAATACTAGCCAGACAAACCCGAGGAAGATCATCGGCTTTTCCAAGAGCTTTTCTATTGATGTAAGGAGTTTTTTTCTTTCGCGAATGAGCTGCTGTTCCATGGCACTGGCTTTGGTTATTATTTCGGAACAGCCTGGTAAGGTGAAAGTTTGTTGGCTAACAGGTGCTTGCTACAACTAAATGCAGCTTGATTGGTTATTAAAATAGTTAATTAATACTATGAAGGAAGTTGCAGAAACATTAACCAAGTATCTAAGCAGTACTGTGGAAATAATTGCAGCGGTAGTTATTGCAATTGCTTTGCTCAAGTTTTTGTACAAGTATTTACGGCATTTGTTAAATCCCAATGACGGAATATCAAACCAAACGATACGTATTACTTTTGGGAGTGCGCTCACAGTTGCTTTGGAGCTTCTGTTAGCTGCCGATATCCTGGCAACGGCCATTGCACCTACCTGGGATGATATTGGCAAACTAGCATCGATAGCCGTATTGCGCACAGCCCTCAATTACTTCCTGGAAAGAGAACTGAAAAACAACGAGGCGGTAGCAAAAGCGTAGCCTTTGCAAGAGGCGAACTTATGCCAGCAACTTCATCTCATCCCGCTACTTACCGGGCACAGTGTCATCCGGAGCCTCCCGGTATTTTTCCATTGCTTTATCCAGCGGCTCGCCGTTCTTGTGGATACAGTCGCAGAACATATAACCTGCCATTGTTCGATTGGTGCCTTTAAACTGTGAACGGCAGTCGGATGTGGTGTTCCGTGGCATGATCTGGTAAACAAATGTGTTCAGTATCACAACCGCTGCAACACAGGCCAGCACCATGGCAAAGAAGCCTGTCGGGAATTTGTTATTAAGCCTTTCTTTAGCAGCAACAGGCGCAGGGGAATGGTTAAAGGGCAGGATGTATTTCCATTTCTCATAATTCCAGCAGAGAACGTACAGGTTTGCCATTACCATGAGAGGAGAGGTAAGGAGAGAGCCTTCGAAGCGTACGGCGTGCGAGAGGATGGCAATGTTCAGGATAACCGGCAAGTAAAGGAAGGCGCCCAACACAGTAGTTCTCGGAATGAGCAAAAGGATTGCGGCGGTTACCTGCACATACCCGATGAAAGGATAGTAGTACCCGGTATGAAACAGAGCCTCCAGGTAATGGCCCATCGGGTGATTGTTGGATAGCGTAGTAAAACGCTCCCCCATAATCTTCATCATGCCCGAGGGGATGAAGCCTGCTGCCAGTCCGATGCGGCAGAAAATAGAGAAATACCAGAGCCACCGATTATGCCGGGCTTGTGAATGCAGATGGTTCAGTTTGGAAGAAAAACTCATGTGAAATGTTATCTTCACAAAGATATCAAAGAACTTTGAAATGCAAAGTTAAAATGAAACTTACTGCAGTGACCAATTTATGTGGATGCAAAGGGGAAATATGTTGATGCAGTTAAGATATCGGCTGGTGCGAGCACCGACAGGTAAAAGGGTAAAAGTAGTCAGCGTTTAAAGAAATTCAATGATTAAATAAATTCCAAGTATGAATCCTGCAATTCCGGCAATGATTGATTTGACGTTTGAGTACTGTGAATACTGGCTGTTTTGATTCTTCGCTCGTGGATATAATAAGTAAACACTCATGCCTATTGATAAAACCCCTAGCAGTACGCCGTTAGAATCTTTCACTTTTTAGACTTTTGTAGATGGTTGGTCGAACGGGTGAATATCTACTGCAGACTCCCCGCCTGATAACAGCACTTAGTACTGTCTCGGAAACTCTTTAGAGCGTTTTTGAATTGCCCGGCCATCAAGCGGAAGCACTTGTCTGGTCTTAGCCCAGTTATCCCACAATGCTTGTAGTTCCTTTACTTTCTCCGGATATTTTGCTGCAAGATTAACGGTCTCGGTTGGATCAGTTTTCAGATCATACAATTCCCATGGCTCAACGTAAGGAGCGGTCTCATTCGCATCAGCAACTAATTTCCAGTCTTTCACCCGAACTGCCCGCTTGGCTTCGTGTTCCCAGAATAAAGGGCGGTCGTCTGAAAGGGTTTTTCCTAAAAATAACGGTATCATGCTTCTTCCTTCGTAAGGAGGGATTTTCTGTCCTTTGTATGTTGTGGGATACGTTGCGCCGGAAACCTCCAGAAAAGTAGGCATTAAATCGATTAGGTGCGATGGGTTATTTACAAAAGCTCCGGGTTGATTGGTTTTTCCGGGCCAGTTCACGATGAAGGGCGTATGGATACCACCTTCATGCGACCACGCTTTATACATGCGGAACGGCGTATTGCTGGCGTTTGCCCAGTTCTTTCCAACAGCCTCGAAACTGTTAGGCCCACCAAACGCCTGATAACTGTTGCTCCATCTGCTTACTTCCTCCGGACAACCGCCGTTATCAGACATAAATACGATCAGTGTATTATCATAAACCTTGTCTTTTTTAAGCGTTTCGATCAGCCGGCCCACCCCCTGGTCAATACAATCTATTGCACCGGCATAAGTTGCCATTTTCTTTACCCATAAAGCTTTATCTTTTTCCGGAACATCATCCCAGGCGGGAATGCCTTCGCCCCGTTGCGTGAGAGTTACCGAATTATCAAAAAGCCCAAGCTTCTTTTGTTTTTCAAAGCGCTGTTCCCTCAATTTATCCCAGCCAATTGTATAGGTGGACATGTATTTATCCATATCCTTCTTTTTAGCCGCGATTGGCCAGTGCGGTGCATTGAACGCTAAATAGAGAAAGAATGGATCATTTTTCTTTTTTGCAACATGATCGTTGATGTACATGGATGCCGTATCGGCAAGTGCATCGGTAATATAATAATTTGCAGTAGGGTCAATATTGCGATTTCCTGATTTTAAATTACTAGGTTCCAGGTAGTGTGCGTGGCTCATCAGGATGCCATAAAACCTATCGAAGCCACGTTGCAAGGGCCAGTTATATTTGTCCATATAACTCTTCGTATTTGTTGCTACGTGCCATTTCCCGCTCATGTAAGTGCTGTAGCCTGCAGGTTTCAGAACCTCGCCCAGCGTTACCACTTTATTGCTGATTTCTCCCTTATATCCGGGGACTTTCTGGTCGGCACCTACCATCCAGCCGAGGCCGGTCTGATGAGGATATAAGCCGGTTAGCAAGGAAGCACGGCTCGGGCAGCAGCGGCCGGTATTGTAAAAATTCGTGAAGCGCAGCCCTTGAGCGGCCAGTTTATCGATGTTGGGTGTAGCGATTTCGGAGCCGTAACAGCCAAGATCGGAGTAGCCCATGTCATCTACAAGGATAACGATGATGTTGGGCCTGGAAGGTTTTTGTGCATTAGCAGTTCCGAGATAAACAATGGTCATCAAGAGCAGAATGATCCGGGTGGCTTTTTTCATTGGGCGTAAAAAGTTTTGTATAGCAATAATACGACAAATTGAAATACAACAAATCATCGGTATAAGGCTAATGGTGGAAGAAAATGAAATTATTACAATGGCGAGGACGAAGTGCTGTACCTGCTTACCCAATCATCACCCCAGGCTTATTCACCACCGGCACCCTGATCAGGTTAGATTCTACAATGCTTTCAGGAAGGAAAATGAACTTCTTGTCGTAAATGTTGCTGCCAATGTAGTAGCCAGAATTTGGTTTCCGGCGATTCGTTTTCAAGCACAACCGCAATAGAAATGTCTTCTACGATATTTTCCGGCAGATCTTTTTTCATGTAGAGCGATTCTGAGGCGCTTATTTCTTCTTCTTAACGGCGGGCTTTTTAGTTTTGTTTTTTCCCTTGGGCTCGAAAGCATCAGGCATTTGTTCGGTGATCAGCTTTTTTACATCGTCTAAAGAAAGCACGGCCAGTTCTTCGGGGGTGAACTTCTGGTTAGTAGCAGGGTTCTTCCCAAGTTTCAGCATGTTTTTGCCAAAGCGGATGAATGGCCCCCAACGCCCGTTTTCCAGTGCAATTTTTTCGTCCTCCCAGTTCTGGATGTACCTGCCAGCTTCTTTCTCCAGCTTCTTTTCTATCAGCTCGTTAATTTCCGCTTCGTTAAGCGTGTCAAAGTTGTATCGTACGGGAACATTGATAAACAAATCCTTCCATTTAATGAACGGCCCAAACCTGCCCTTGCCCTTTGTAACCGGATGTCCCTGGAACTCCGCCACAGGCGCATCTACTTCTATCTTTTGATTAATAATCTCAATGGCTCGTTCCTGAGTAACGGAAAGCGGATCCTCGTTCTTTGGCAGCGATATGAATGCTTCGCCCCACTTCACATAAGGGCCGAATCGCCCCACACCAATCACCACTTCCTTGTCCTGGTAATCCGCAAGTTTCATCGGCAGCTTAAACAGCTCCAAAGCCTCTTCTAAAGTTATTGAAGAGACCGACTGTGATTTCATCAAACTCGCATAACGCGGTTTTTCCTGATCGTCTGCCGCTTCGCCAATCTGCACCAGGGGGCCAAATTTGCCAACCTTTGTATAGACGTTCTTTCCGGTGGCGGGATCTGTGCCCAACAGCCGTTCTCCGCTTGCCCTGTCGGCATTTTGAATGGTGTTCTGTACTTCTTCGTGAAACGGGTTGTAAAAGGAGCGGATCATTTTAGTCCAGTCCTGCAGGCCTTGCGCAATCTCGTCAAACTGCTTCTCCACAGTTGCGGTGAAGTTGAAATCTACAATCCCTTTAAAATGTTCAACCAAAAAGTCGTTTACTACACCGCCAATATCCGTTGGGAAAAGTTTTGCTTTTTCAGCGCCCGTGTTTTCAGTTTTGGTTTCTGCTATAACGTTGCTGTTCTTTAATGAAAGCACTCTGAAGTCACGTGGCTTTCCATCGCGATCTTCCTTTACCACATAACCGCGGTTCTGGATGGTGGAAATGGTTGGTGCGTAAGTAGAAGGGCGGCCAATGCCGAGTTCTTCTAGCTTTTTCACGAGGCTGGCTTCTGTATGACGTGCCGGCGGACGGGTATAGCGCTCTGTGGCTTTCAGCTCTTTTAAGCTGAGCTGCTGGCCTTTTGTGAGCGGCGGCAGAATGGAATTATCGCTTTCGTCATCCATATTCACTTCCTGGTCATCGTCAACCGATTCCATGTAAACCTTCAGGAAGCCATCAAACTTCATTACCTCGCCGTTGGCAACGAATTCTTCGCTGCGTGAGGAGATGGAGATGCGGGCGGTGGTTTTTTCAAACTGTGCCTCGCTCATTTGCGAAGCGATGGCCCGTTTCCAGATCAGATCGTACAAACGCTGCTCAGAGCTGTCGCCTGAAATGCTGTGCTGGTTGAAGTAGGTTGGGCGGATGGCCTCGTGAGCCTCCTGTGCGTTGCCCTTGCTTTTGAATTTTCTTAGCTGGTGATATTTATCGCCGTAAGCAGAGTGAATCTCTGCGGAAGCGGCGTTCAAAGCTGTATCTGATAAGTTTACCGAGTCAGTACGCATGTAAGTTATCTTCCCTGATTCGTAAAGCTTTTGTGCTACGGTCATGGTTCGCGAAACAGAAAAACCTAATTTTCTGCTGGCTTCCTGTTGTAGGGTAGAAGTGGTGAAAGGTGCTGCCGGACTGCGCTTTGTGGGCCGGGTATCAAGGCTTTTAATATTAAAGTTCGCGTTAATGCAAGCCTGTAAAAATGCTTGTGCGTCAGCTTCTTTATCGAAGCGTTCTGGCAGTTCTGCACGAAACAATTCCTTTGCGTTTCCAGTAGAGAAAATGGCTGCAACCTTGAAGGCTGCCGTGGGCTTGTGTTTGGTTATTTCGCGTTCGCGATCCACAATCAGCCGGACAGCAACAGATTGCACCCTTCCTGCCGATAAAGATGGTTTCACCTTTTTCCAAAGTACGGGCGAGAGCTCAAAGCCCACCAATCGGTCCAGAACCCGGCGTGCCTGTTGCGCATTTACTAAGTTGTAATCTATCTTCCGCGGATTCTCAATTGCTTTTAGAATTGCCGGCTTGGTTATTTCATGAAAGACGATCCGCTTGGTTTTATCATCCTTCAAGCCTAAAGTCTCAAACAAATGCCAGGAAATGGCTTCTCCTTCCCGGTCTTCATCGGATGCGAGCCATACGGTCTCTGCATCCTTAGCTAATTTCTTTAATTCATTAACAACAGCCCTCTTATCTGCCGGAACCTCATATTTCTGCACAAAGTCGTGGGCGGTATCTATCGCATCATCTGTTTTAACCAGATCACGTATATGCCCGTAACTCGATTTCACAAGGAAATCTTTCCCAAGGTATCCTTCTATGGTTTTGGCTTTCGCCGGAGACTCTACGATAAGTAAATTTTTAGCCATTCAGAACCCGCTTTGGTGCAAATAAAGCCATTAATAAACGGGAAAACAAAATCTTGTTGGATAAACAGCCCTTGGAAGAGCCATTTTCGGATGGCAAAAAGAGTGCTATAAACTAGATTTTATCTGCATCAGATACTTAAATCCACGCTTTATTTTGCCTGAGCTTATGTCTTTGTCGAGAGCCCTGACTTCTCTCTTAACCAAACCGATGTTCTTCGCATAGGTCGCAAGAGAATAGTCTTCACGGATCAGGTTTGTTTCGTTAATCTCCTGAACAGATGCGGTAGAATCAAGAGCGATACCGTTGATTGTTTGGCTTACATCTACATCAACAAACTTGTAAGGCTGTTCACCGAGATTGTTGTAGGTGTTGCCATTCCAGGTTTTTCCGGGGGCGGGAGGGAAGGTGAACCGGACATATCGGACATTGTCTATAAATTCCTCCGCACGTTGATCTGTGAGGGCACGCGAAAAGCTTTTTTGATAAGCCCAGGCTTGCCCGGATGCACGTTTGTAACGGTTGATCAAAATGCCTTCACGCCCAAATTCGTTGATGGCAGAAACCGCGGTGTCTTTTAACTCAAAGCTATAAAGAGTGGAAATATTGCTGAAATCGTTGTAAACCGTAGAGTCAACCTGGTAAGTAATCCGGCTGTTAAGTTTTAATGGAAAATAGCTTTGATGTAAACCAATAGGTTCTGCTACCTCATGCTTGCCTTTACACGATATAAGTGCCGTTAATGTTAAAAAGGTGTAGCAGAGAGGTTTTATAGACATGGTGCTCATACGAAGATAAGCATTGCAGGTTTAGATCAGAAAGCCGCCGCCCAGCAAATCGTTGCCTTCGTAAAATACCGCCGACTGTCCGGGGGCTATTCCTGAAACTACGTGGTCAAAATCGATCTTAACTAAGTCGTTCTCTTGCACAATGGTGCTCTGGGCGCCCGCATCTTTGTAGCGAATCTTGGTAATCGCTTCAATTGGCTCTGTTATGCTGCCGTATTTTACCAGGTTTACGTTGCGCACGTAGGCAGATGAACGGTGCAGTTCTTCTTGGGTGCCGAGCACAACCGTATTGCTCTCGGGCATAATCTTTGTTACGAACATCGGCTGGCCCAAGGCAATGCCAAGCCCTTTGCGCTGACCGATGGTATAAAAAGGATAGCCCTGATGCTGCCCAACCACAGTGCCGTCTGTCAGGATGTAATTGCCACCAGCCACTTTTTCGTCCAGCCCTTCAACCTTGTGCCGAAGGAAAGAACGATAATCGTTCTCCGGCACAAAGCAGATCTCGTAGCTCTCGCTCTTGTTAGCAAGCTCCAACTGGCCCATTTCTTTAGCCATTTCCCTGATCTCTGTCTTCGCAAAACTCCCTAAGGGGAACTTGGTGCGGGCGAGGTTTTCCTGCGAAACTCCCCATAACACGTACGATTGGTCTTTGTTCTCGTCTTTTCCTTTCGAGATCACATATCTGCCATTATCCTGTAAACGGATGTTGGCGTAATGGCCAGTGGCGATAAATTCACAGTCCAGTTTATCGGCACGTTTCAGGAGCGCTTCCCACTTGATGTGCGTATTGCATAAGACGCATGGATTGGGCGTGCGTCCGGCAAGGTATTCATCCACGAAATTGTCGATTACAAAATCTCCAAACTCAGAACGGATATCGAGAATGTAGTGGGGGAAGCCGTATCCAACAGCAAGAGCCCGGGCGTCGTTAATGCTATCTAAGCTGCAGCAGCCGGTTTCTTTGGATGATGTTCCTGAGGATGCATAGTCCCAGGTTTTCATAGTAAGGCCAATCACTTCATAACCCTGCTCATGCAACATCACCGCGGCAACGGAGCTGTCCACTCCGCCGCTCATAGCCACCAATATTCTACCGAGTTTGCTCATCTTTTTTAGAGATGCAAAGATAAGATTTTAAAGAAGGCAGGCGAGAGGTATTGGTCAGGAGACAGTAAACAAAGCGGAAGTAATAATGAACATATTAACCAATGAACGAAGCCTAAGTTGTGAGGAATACTTACGTAATATTCATTAACCTATGGTTAATAACTACTGTAAATGAATTTGTTGTATATTTAAACCTTAACTGATACTTTTAATGAATTCATAAACTGGTTTGCGGATAGCACCGTCAAGATCTTATAAATAATGAAGCGAAAAAGCAGCACAGTTTCGGCTTTCCTGAATTAATTCAGAAAGCTATATTGCCGCTTCTCTCGGCCCATTTTATTAATGAAAAAACAATCCATCCTGCTCATCGGCTACGACTCAAATCTTTGCCTTGGGGTTATCTATTGTTTACGGAAGTTCAAATATTCTTTATATCTCCTCACCAGCGATCCGAAAAACGCAGCCCGCTTTTCGCGGCATCTGGACGGCGTGTTCTACTTTCCTCCGGGAGGAGATTGCATTCAACCTGCTATCAGGATTGTGCAGGAGAAAGGGATCGATCTGATCATGCCGATTGATGAGAATGAGATACGGAACGTTTGCCTTCATCGGGATGAGCTTATTGCGTATGCCAAATGTGCCTGGGCAACCGACACATCCACATTCGATATCGGGGTTAACAAAGGACTACTGGCTGATTTCCTCACGCAGAATGATGTTCCCTGTCCGCCGTCGCTCACAGCCAACTCCGTAGAAGAACTTGAACGGGCAGCAAATAAACTGGGTTTTCCGGTACTGGTAAAGCCAAACAGAAGCGCCTTTGGAAGGGGAATCCACAAGTTTGAGAACTGGGATGGATTGAAAGCCTTTTACATCGAAAGCAATCCCAAGAGCGGCGATTTTATCCTGCAACCATTCATCATCGGCAGCGATATTACCTGCAACGTGATCTGCAAAGAAGGCGAGGTTCTCTGCTATACCATACAGGAATCTCCGGTCAAAACCGGCTCTGACTTCAGCTCAAATGATGTTCTGACCTTTCATGATGATCCTGAAGTGCTGCGTGCCGTGAGCAAAATGATGAAGCTTCTAAACTGGAATGGCGTGGCGTGTGTGGATATGCGCCGCGATCAGAAAACAAATGCAGTTTATATCCTGGAGATCAACGGCAGGTTCTGGGCATCGGTAGTTTCATCTTACCTGAAGGCTGGCGTGAATTTTCCGCTCATCATGGCCAAGCTTTCACTGGGCCAGGATGTGCATATACCCAAACCACAAGCAGCCCGACAAGTGTCGTTGAAACAATACGTGAAACAGCGGCTTTCCGGAAAACAGATTTCAATCAAAGACACCAAATACAACAGCTATTTCGCCGATCCTGTAGCACGGCTCGCACAAAAACTTAATTTCTGACCTGTGAAATATCTTTTGCTATTATTCCTTTTGCCCATCAGCCTGAAGGCGCAGGATTTTTCTGCCAAAGCGGATACTTACCTGAACGACTTGTATGCGCAGCATAAAATCACGGGAACGGTGCTTGTGGCAAAGGGAGGGAAGATCATCTACCAAAAAGCCCTGGGCTGGGCTGACCAGAATGCGAACAAGCCCAACACGGTGGAAACCCAGTATCGCATTGCATCCTTAACCAAACAGTTTACGGCAGCACTCATCCTGCAGTTAGCGGAGGAAGGAAAACTAAGCATCACTGATGCTCTGAGCAAATACGTTCCCGGCTTCCCTTCCGGCGATTCTATCACCCTGCACAACCTTCTTTCTCACACTTCCGGTATCCGCGACGGCGTAACTGGTCCAAAAGCTCCCATTGCTACTGCGAGCCTCGGACAGAAAATAAACATTATCAAATCCGTCCCGCTCAGTTCGAGTCCGGGCTCTAAGTTTGAATACGCCAACGCCAACTTCACCCTGCTGAGCTTTATCGCGGAGAAAATTACTGGCATTCCATACGACAAATTGCTGAAAACACGGGTCTTGGATAAAGCCGGTATGTCACATTCGGGAATCGACTATGACAGCGCACCGGCGGATATGGCGTTGGGATATGCAAACCTAAACACCAATCCCTGGTCTCCTGCTCCTTTCCGCGACATGAAAGAAGTTTCCGGAGCGGGCGGGATGTACAGCACAGTAGGCGATTTGTATAAGTGGGATAGGGCTCTCTACACCACAACTGTGTTATCCGAAGCTTCTAAAAAGCAAATGTTCACACCTAAGAAAGGCAATTATGGCTACGGATACGTGATTACAAACCGGTCGGGCAGAAAGGAATACATGCATACAGGCGCTATAACGGGCTTTTTGTCTGTTATTTCCCGCTTCCCCGACGATGATGCCTGTATCATTATCCTGTGCAACAGCAGGCAGGTTCAGCCTCCGGTGAGCATAAAAACTGCCCTGGCTAAACTACTGTTCGGGAACTAAACGCATGGAAACAAGCACACTCATCCTTCTTTGTATTGTGTCGTTCTCGGCAGGCTTTGTGGATGCGATTGTGGGCGGCGGCGGGCTCATTCAGGTTCCGGCTGCACTTATTCTGATGCCGCACTATCCGGTTGTAAACGTCATCGGCACCCTCAAAATCCCCGCATTTTCCGGAACCAGCTTCGCGGCTTTTCAGTATTCCAAAAAGGTGAAGATGAATGGCAAGTTGCTGTTCCTAATGATGGCGATAGCTTTTGTCTGCGCCTTCGTTGGCTCATGGCTGCTCACGCTGGCGAGCAACGCGTTCATGAAGCCCGTGCTGCTGGTCATCCTGACGCTGGTTGCTATTTACACCTACACAAACAAGGGCTTTGGGCAGCATACCGAGAAGAACCATTCTTATAAAAAGCTCATCAAATATTCCGTGCTGATTAGCTTAGTTATTTCCCTGTACGATGGTTTTATTGGTCCGGGCAGTGGCAGTTTCCTGATACTTGGCTTTATTGCGCTGATGGGCTACGACTTTCTCCACGCTTCGGCGAATGCCAAATTGGTAAACGTGGCGACCAACCTAGGATCAATTTGCCTGTTTTTGCTGAAGGGCAAAATCCTGTGGGCGGTGGCTTTGCCGATGGCTGCCAGCAACTCGGCAGGTGGCTGGATCGGTGCGAAGCTTGCCATTGATAGGGGGAATAAGTTTATCCGGATATTCTTTTTGCTGGTGGTGATCGGCACGCTGATCAGGTTTGCGTACGATGTGGTAATGGGGTGGAGGTAAGGGACGAATTCAGATTTGCGAAGTTTCAAAAACTTCGCAAATATCCGGCAACAAGGGCTTCCTATTCTGCTATTCTGGTTTAAGAGTTCAGCGAAGCGCTCTTAAATCAGCTATGAAAATCAGGACTCCGTCCGGCTTGTGTAACTAAAAGCTGTAACTTGAATCCACATGGCAACGAAGTACCTATTCTGGTTTTAAGAGTTCAGCGAAGCGCTCTTAAATCAGCCATAAAATCAGGACTCCGTCCGGCTTGTGTACCCAAAATCGTAACTTGTACCCACATGGCAACCAGGTACCGCTTCAGCGACAATAACAGCCCCCACTTTATAACCTTCGCCGTTGTAAACTGGATCGATGTGTTTAGCAGAGAATGCTACAAGGAAATTCTGCTGCAAAGCCTTAGGTTTTGTATCGACCAAAAAGGATTGGAGCTGCATGCCTGGGTGATAATGAGCAACCATGTCCATCTGATCGCTTCAGCAAAAGACGGCTTTAAGCTGCCGGATATAATCCGCGACTTGAAAAAATTCACCAGCAGGATGATTATTGATGCTATAGAATCAAACGTTCAGGAAAGCCGTAAAGAATGGATGATCTGGATGTTTAAACGTGCCGGATCAAGGAACGTGAATAATAAAACATATCAATTCTGGCAGCAGGATAACCATCCTATCGAATTGAGCACGAACGAAATGCTGGAGCAGCGCCTGGACTACCTTCACCAAAATCCGGTTAAAGCTGGAGTGGTTTGGGAAGCATGCCACTATAAATACAGCAGTGCGGTGGACTATTGCGAGGAGAGAGCCGGCTTGCTGCCGATTGTGTTAGTGTGAACCAAGCCGGACAGAGTCCTCTGTTTTCAGAGAAGATTTAAGTCGCCCTTCGGAAGACTTAAACCAGAGGGGGGGCAAATCCCAGAGAGCGAAACAAAGATCGCCACTCGAAGAGCGAGAATTTAATGCTGCAGGTGCTAATTTACAATGCCACCGCCTTTTCTGTTATCGAAGAATATAATTAATGGTGACAATACTTCTGCTTTTGGAAAACTTTCGTTATCAAATGTCCAGATGTTGTTTTGATTATATCCTGACTGCATATTGTCAGGTGGAACAGTTCGAACATATATTATTGGCAGGAGAAGTGTTTTGTTTTCCAGTCCAAAGCCGGTTAAAGATTGTTTATCAAGGTTTTTAAACACATAAAGGAGATTGTTTTTTATTTGTTCGTTTCCAGCGCTTTGTCTTAACAGCACAATCTCTCCCTGATCGTTAGTTTTGATTAATACTGAATGTATGTACGTAGCCCGATTATTTAGCGAATCTGTGTTTCTTGCAGCCAAATAGCGGTTGAAACTCTTATAAAACTTTTCGGGAACTTTGGTCTGGGCGTTCAGCGACAGCCAGAAACAAGTTATCCAGATCAAGCAAGCAACTTTTTTAATCATTTTTTTTGCTGACCATTGGTATTAAATTAGTTGCAACGTTCACTAGTACATAACAATTCTTTCCTCTATGATGGGGGGCAAAATAATACAGTCTAAAGCTGCATACGTTTTCTTTTCGAAGTTCAAGAGGTTACCAAACATGTCGAAGGAATCATCCATCTTTTTACTAAAAGGGTGTTGTGGAGCCGACCTTGCCTTTTCGCGTTTTTTATCGTTTGAAAATTCTGTTGAGGGTACTTGACAGCCTCCTGTAAAATGTATCGCGTAAGGGATTATAAAAACCTTATGAGGTAAAAGCATTTTTTCACTTGCATTAAAACTCCACTCTCCATTTGTTTTCAAAAGTGCTTTGCGCATTGCATCTTTTATATAGTCAGGGGTATTGATCGTAAAATCAATGCTGTCTATATTCCCATCCGCTGTGACTTTAAAGCAAACCATAGTTGCGGTTTTTACGCACAACTTATTGAACATTGAAGTGTCAGTTATGATTTTCGGGCCGAAATACTTGTATATCTCTTCAGGGTGTTTTAAAGTAAGCTGTTGGTTTCGTGTTTGGGCGTAAGTGATGTTAGCCAAAAGAAGAAATAAAAAAAATAACTTTTTCATATCGTTACGGGGTGCAATATGTCCCTTTGTCTTTATCTGTCGAATACTGTTCTTTTTGAGCAATAATATCTGCAGTCGTGACATTATAGTGTGTGCTTAAATCATTCCAATATCTTCCGCCCTGTTTCGTGTCCTCACGAAACAGTTTAACGGCTTAATGTGGTTCGTGGTGACACGAACCACGGCGTTGGGAATGTTGCAGGAGTATTATGGATTAACATTATCGAATGAGTTTGATATCAAACGGTAATTCTTTCCAGCATTCTCCTGCTAATAAAAGAGAGTTGTTTGCCCCTCTCTCTTAAGCCGCCAACTATCTTGGTCAACTCGCTCGGCAATATCTTCGAGTACATTTAAGATGGTTTGGTTTTCAGGCGTTGTTCCATTTTTTAGAAGTGGCAGAATGGCAAGTACAATTTCGTCAAAATGCGGGCTCTTACCTTCTCTATCCATTCTCCTTAAATAGCTTATTAAATAGTATTTTATACGCAGTCTGACATCTATATGTGTGACGAACTTTGTGTCTTTTCTGATTGAAAATTGCTCAGTAGTTTCATCATAATCAAATTTGTCAAGTAGGATGGGCGTCAAGTCAGAATATTCCTTTTTTAGTAGGTCTAGGAAGCCCAGCTCTAATCCTTTGATGATTAACTCGTCGTTGATCTGCTCTAAGGTTGCTCCATTGTACTTTGCGATTATACCCTCAATTGTTTGCATAACGATTTCTGCAACGTCCATACCCAAATTAGCCTTCATAATTGCTCTTGGATTTCGAACCTTACGGAAATTTATGATCAACTGTCCGGACAGGACCGTAAAAGGATTTTGCCTTTTCTTGAAACTTGTTTGCCCGTTTTTTTGGGCAACTGCTCCTGCGTATTCGAAACCACAGCTTTCTGCTGTGTCGATTATCAGGTGCCAAAATTCAGGGTCTTTATGTGCAAAAACAAATGAGAGCCATCGGTCAAACTTCAATACGCGATACATTTCTTTGATGCTCTTTGCCATCAATTCATTGTATTCATCTTTGGACTTGTGATGCTCTCCACCTTCAATTGCTTCATCCTTAAAGTCTTGCTCGCTGACCTCTAAATCAAGCCATGCGTTCCACATTGAGGATAGATCTAAATAGGGAATTTTCTTGCCATATGGTGGGTCAGTGTAAATATAGTCAACTGTTTCTTTGGGAATAAACCCAAGGTTTGTAGCGGTTCCTTTTACTATTTGAGCATTCGAGATAGTTTGTTCGTTGACGAAATATTCCATCTCTTTTTTTGCCTGGCTTACTTTTCTATATCGCGAATCGAAATATTTCCATGTCTCAAGCTCTATTGGTTCCTTCGCTAAACGATACCGATAGTATTGGAACACGCTTGCATTGCCGCGTCCTTCGCTGCGGTCGGAAGATTGGTGATAGGTGAGGTTGAGCTTTGTTATGAGCCCTGAAAACATCAGTAACAAAGTGTTACGGACGTTTTCATTTTGCTGCTTTAATATTATTGATTTCAGCAAAGCAAGGTGAGCTGCCTGCTTATCACTGAACAACTGATCAACCGTATCCACGTCTGAACCTTTAGGCAGTGTAAGTTTTTTCGGGCCAGGGTATTTTTCTAATGCTTTTTGAATTTCATCTTCTGTCTTCGGCTCTTTCGCTAGATACTCTTTTTTAACTTCATTAAACGCCTTTGTAAGATCAGATTGTCTAATCGGAGCGATTAAGGATTGAACCAAAAAAACTGCCATGGGGTTTAGGTCAATGTTTATGGCTCTTCTGTTATTCATTAGAGCTTCGACTGCGGTTACTCCACTTCCGCCAAATGGGTCAAGGACTAAGTCTCCGGGCTTGCTAAAGTTCTTGATATAATCGGCAACAACATTCCAGGTCTGCTTGGTAAAATAGCCGTGAACACCAAAGTGGCGCTTCGCAGATTGCTTTTTAACTGCTATCTCTTCCAAGAGCGGCCGGTTATTGTAATCAAATCCAGTTTTATAGGCTGCTTTAGACTCGTAAACAAAGTTTTTCCCAACCTGGAAACTTGTTGGTGCGAGTAGCAACCTTAGATCTTTCCAGTGAGCGTCGATATTTTCCAATTCGAAAAATAGAATTGGCTTATCTGTATCTCCTGTTCTGTATACGGAAAACTCTAATCCGTTGCACAGAGTGAAGTAGTTACTCCTTATTTCAGGGTGGCTTGCGTAACTGTAAACTTGTTCAACATTATCGTCGTTAACAATCTTTTGATTAGGTGCTTTCGCATCGAGAACCCAAGCGAAATTATTTTCAACTTTTAAGGAGTAATCTGGAACGAGATTTACAGGTCTTTTTTTACTGCCAATTTTTAGAAAGGGATGCTGTAATGTCTTACTGCGGACGATATTTTCTTGTCTGTAGCCAAGCTCTTTAATGATTGGTAAAATTATTACTTCTCTTACACTATCCTCTTTGAAATCAGCGTCATTCGCAATTGCTTTGAAGTCTAGTTGTCCAAATAGCTTTTGTCTGGTGGTTTTTTCAGTCATCAATATTAGGATGTCGGTCTATCTCTGTTTGGAGGGCGTTGCCGGTTGCTAAATATCTATATTTTTCTTTGATTCAGGCAGATGTTTTTGCCCATCAAAACACCTTCCTGCCTTCATCTGTCTATATCTAAAACACTCCTATGAACGGCTTCAAAACTCACTTTCTACAGAACGGGCATCGCACCGATGTTTCCATCACACCGCTTGACAACGACTGCTTTGGCGTAGAGCTTGAGCGCACCGGCATGGACGAGGAACGCGACCCCACCAATGAAACCCATGCAGCCATGCGCAGCCCCGACATGGTTGTGCAGCATACCAAAAACGGGCACTGGCTGATCCTGGACCAGGGAACGTTTGAGCTAAATGACGGAGATTTACAGAATCTCGGCAGAGCGATTGAAGAGAATACGCTCACGTAGCTTTTGATTTTTTACTATTTTGCCGGTTCTCAAAAACCAGGTATGAAACTAAAACTCCATTATCGGCTTTCCTTTTCGTTAGCTGTTCTTTGTGCGGTCGGCGTATCGCAAAATTCTGTTGCTCAGTCTGCAGATCCGGTTATTCAAAATATTGTTCAGGAAGGTAATGCTCACTCGCAGCTTGAGCCGCTTGCACACGAGCTTCTGGATGTGATCGGTCCGCGGCTGGTTGGCACGCCTCAAATGCAGCTTGCAAATGAATGGGCGGTTTCTAAGTACCAAAGCTGGGGAATACCGGTACGGAACGAGAAATGGGGAGAATGGCGTGGATGGGAGCGTGGCATTTCGCACATTGACATGCTTTCGCCCCGGATACGCTCGATGGAGGGAACGCAGCTCGCCTGGAGCCCGGCAACAGGAGCCAAAGGCGTAACAGCAGGTTTGGTAATCCTGCCTGATCTTGCCGACTCAATAGCTTACCAGAACTGGCTTCCAAACATCAAAGGGAAGTTTGTGATGATTTCCATGAACCAGCCTACCGGCAGGCCAGATTACAACTGGGAAGAGTTCGGCACAAAGGAATCAATTGAAAGGATGAAAAAGGATCGTGCTGCACAAAGCGATAACTGGGCGAAGCGGATTAAAAAGACGGGTTATTCAACACGCACCCTGCCACCGGTGCTCGAAAAAGCCGGAGCGGCAGGCGTAATCACCTGCAACTGGTCGGCGGGCTTCGGCGTGGATAAGATTTTTGGCGCTTACACGAAGAAAATTCCTACAGTCGACATCGCTCTGGAAGATTATGGTCTGCTTTATCGCTTAACAGAATCGGGGCACAACCCCATCATCAAAATCCAGACAGAATCAAAAGACCGCGGCATGGTCCCGGTTTTCAATACGCTGGCAGAAATAAAAGGCACTGAGAAGCCAAACGAATACGTAATGCTTTCGGCGCATTTCGATTCGTGGGACGGGGCTACCGGCGCAACCGACAATGGCACCGGCACAATCACCATGATGGAAGCCATGCGGCTGTTGAAGAAGTTCTATCCGAACCCAAAGCGCACCATCCTGGTTGGACATTGGGGAAGCGAGGAGCAGGGGTTGAACGGCTCGCGTGCTTTCGTGGAAGACCATCCGGAAATTGTGAATAACATTCAGGCTCTTTTTAATCAGGATAATGGTACCGGAAGGGTTACAAGCCTCTCGGGACAGGGATTTTTAAACTCGTACGATTACCTGGGAAGATGGCTGCAGAAAGTTCCGGCAGAGATAAAAGATCAAATCGTTACTACTTTCCCCGGCACGCCAAGCACCGGCGGTTCTGACTATGCGTCTTTTGTGGCAGCGGGCGTGCCTGCATTTTCACTAAGCTCATTAAGCTGGAGCTATGGCACCTACACCTGGCATACTAACCGCGACACGTACGACAAGATCGTTTTTGATGATGTGCGCAACAACGCAATCTTAGCTGCTATCATGGTGTATATGGCCTGCGAGGATCCGGTAAGGACTTCAAGAGAAAAGAGCGTTCTTCCATTCAGTCGCTGGACCGGCAAGCCCGGCGAGTGGCCAGTGCCGGTGAAGGCTACAAGGAAGGGTGGAGTTAATTAATAAGATATTTAAGTCATCCGATGAATCAAGTCATCGGATGACTATTAAAAACGCAGCACCTTTGCGTCTCCGCGTGAAAGATCATGGTCACTAGCAAGGCTGAAACTTTAGCGTTTCTCTGCGCCTTGCGGGAAGTCACACCTTCATCAACTTCTCAGCCGCCCTTTCCAGTGTCTCCTGCTTCTTAGCAAAACAGAGCCGAAGAATCCCAAAATCATTACCTCGTGTATAAAAAGCAGATGTGGGAATTGCCGCAACGCCAAACTCGGTGATCAGCCGCCTGGCGAAATCTTCATCCTTTTCATCAGAGATCCGGTTATAAGAAACCAGTTGAAAGTAGGAGCCATGGCATGGCAGCAGCCCGAATCGTGTTTCCTTCATCAGCCCGGCAAAGAAGTCCCGTTTTTGCTGGAAGAAAGCTGGCAAACTCTCGTATGTGCTTTTGTCTGCGAGATACTCCGCAGCGGCGTACTGCATCGGTGTGTTCACGCTGAAAACTAAAAACTGATGCACCTTCTGAAACTCGGCCATTAATTTTGCTGGAGCAAGACAGTACCCTAACTTCCAACCTGTTGTGTGGAATAGTTTTCCAAATGACGCCACAATAAAACTGCGCTCCCGAAGCTCGGGCACGGCAGCCACACCCAGATGTTTTTTACCATCGTAGATCAAATGCTCATACACTTCATCGCTTAAAATAAGAATATCAGTGCCTGCCGTAATGCTGATCAACTGCTTCATATCTTCCTCGCCTAAGACCGTTGCGGAAGGGTTTTGCGGCGAATTGATGATGATCATTTTTGTACGGGCGGTAACCAGCTTCTTTACCATTGCCCAATCTATTTTATAGTCGGGCGGGCTCAACACGAAGGGCTTCACCAATCCGCCGAGCAGCTTGATGGTAGGAGAGTAGCAGTCGTAAGCCGGCTCGAAAATAATCACCTCATCGCTGGGTTGTATGATCGCGGTTAGCGCAGTAAAAATCGCCTGCGTTCCTCCCGCAGTTACAGTTACCTCTGTTTCAGGATGGTACTCAGATCCGTGTATTTCATTGACTTTCTCCGCAATCCTTTCCCGTAAAAGCATCAGCCCCTGCATGGGCGCATACTGGTTATGCCCGCGTTTCATCGCATCGGTAACCAAATCAATCAATTCAGGCGGACAATCATAGTCAGGAAATCCCTGCGAAAGGTTTATCGCCCCGGCTTCATTAGCCAGTTTAGACATCACGCTGAAAATAGAAGAGCCAACCTTCGGGAGCTTGGACTGGATGGATAGCATTGGACGAAAGTAATTTATGGCGAATGAACTAACAAGCGCATTCTTGTAACAGTTCAACAATATTTAGCGTCACGCTGTCGCGTCAGTGCCTTTCAAAAAAATACTTAATTTCAGGCCGTAATCATCAGCTAATGAGTTTTAGAAGATCGCTACTGCTTTTTATGGTCATCGCCGCTTTCGCGGGATGCCGGCAGAAAGCCAAAACAGATGTTCCAGTTGTAGGCTTTGTGGATGCATTTGAGGATGCAACTATCTCGCAGGCACGCACCGGTTTCACTGATGCATTGAAGAAAAACGGCTTCAGCAAAGAGCAGAAAACGGTGCAGATTATTTACCGTAATGCTCAGGGCGATATCCCAACCTTAACTCAGATCGTTAACTACTTCGTTTCAGAAAAAGTTGATCTCATCGCAACAAGCACCACTTTAGCAACTGTTACGGCTATTCAGCGCAACAAAAATATCCCAATTTTCATGATGGTGTCGCCAACTCCGCAGCAGATGAAAGTGGTGGATGCCAGTGGGAAAGCTCCGGCAAATCTGTTTGGTGTAGAGGAAGAACTTGCTTATATCGATACATCCTTTTCACTGATCCCGAAACTCATAAAACCCAAAGGCGCAAAAGTGGTAGTAGGAATGATTTATAACCAATCTGAACCTCAATCAGTTGATGCGCTTAACAGGATTAAAGCCCTTGCCGATCAGCTCAATGTTGATGTGGAGGCACTTCCGGTAAATACATCAGCCGACGCACAGTTGATCACACAATCATTGCTTTCGAAGAATATTGATGCCTTTTTCGCTAATCCGGATAACACGATCTTTTCCTCGTTTGAAACTATCCTGAAAAACTGCAACCAAAAGAACGTGCCCATTTTCACCAGTGAAGCGGGTTTGGTGGAGCGTGGAGCTGTCGCTGCCTTTGGCGCTGACATTTACCAGTGGGGATATCAGGCTGGCGAGCAGGCTGCAAAATTTCTTAAGACCGGAAAGACAGATGGCTTAAAGCCTGAGATGGTGAAGGTCAGGAAGCGGGTTTACAATCCCGAAGCAGCCAAAAAGTTCAACATCATAATTCCTGAAGGCTTTGAAGCTGTGAAATAATGGATTTCTACCTCACCGCTCTTCTGCAGGCTTTGTGTTTCTCGGGCATTGCGCTCGGGATCTACATTTCCATGAAGATATTTAACATCCCCGACATTACTACCGACGGGAGTTATACATTGGGCGGTGTGGTTACCGGGATTCTCCTGTCGCACAGCCTACCTGTTTCTGCAATATTGCCAATTGTCACGCTTAGCGGTGCCTTGGCTGGCGCCGTCACCGGGCTCATTCACACCAAGCTCAAAATAAATGCTCTGCTCGCAGGCATCCTGGTGATGACTGCTTTGTATTCCATCAACCTAACCCTTCTCGGTCGCTCAAACTTGCCGCTTCTGAACTACAAAACAACCTTCGACACGCTAACGCTTACCGCAGACCTGAACCAGAACACTTTTCTGATCCTGTGCATCTTTGTACCGATTTTGATAGGGATTATCGGTTACATCCTGAAAACAGACTTCGGAATTGCCATGCGTGCCACGGGCAACAGCGAGACAATGGTGCGGGCTCTGGGCGTGAACACTGATAGAATGAAGATCATCGGCTTAGCCATTGCCAACTCACTTACCGCTACAAGCGGTTTTCTGATGGTGCAATTCCAGGGCTATGCGGACATCAACATGGGAATTGGCATTGTGATCATGGGGCTTGGCTCTGTAATCATTGGCGAAACTATTATCAATTGGCTGCGGATTACATCCGTTTGGCTGAGCCTTGCGGCTGTTTTGGGCGGCGCAATTGTGTTTCAACTGGTGCTTGCGTTCACACTTAGCATCGGCGTTGATGCGAATCTTCTTAAACTCGTAACAGCTTTGTTTGTGTTGCTGATTGTAAGCCTGCCACGTTTTTCATTTACTAAAGCATCATGATCAGCCTCAAAGGAGTACAGAAAACTTTCAACAGGGGCAAAGCCAACGAGGTGATGGCGCTGCGGGGAATTGACCTGGAAATACCTGAACGTGATTTCGTGGTGATTGTAGGTTCCAACGGATCGGGAAAAACAACGCTGTTGAACACCATTTCAGCAAGTGTGCTGCCTTCTGCGGGGGAGATATTCTTCAGCGGCGAGAACGTGACAACGCTTCCCGAGCATCAGCGGAGCAGGTGGGTAGCACGGGTTTTTCAAAATCCGTTGAGCGGCACAGCTCCCGACCTGAGCATACTCGACAACTTCCGGCTCGCTGCCCTGCGCACATCCGCGAAAAGCCTGAAAATTGGTGTAGACGAAAAGTTCAGGAACGCTGTCCGGGATAAGGTGGCAACGCTCGGGCTTGGGCTTGAGAACAAGATCAATCAGCCTATCGGCACTTTGTCGGGAGGCCAGAGGCAGGCTTTAACCTTGCTGATGAGTGTGATGGATGAATGTAAAATACTGCTGTTGGACGAGCCCACGGCAGCTCTCGATCCACGCTCGGCAGAAGTGGTCATGAAAACCGCGGATGATCTCATAAAGCAGTATTCGCTCACAGCCATCCTCATCACGCACAACTTAAAAGATGCATTCCGGTACGGCAACCGCCTTATCCAAATGGCTGAAGGGCAGATTGTGAAAGACATTCCTTCTTCGGCTAAACAATCGCTCAGCGAAATTGAGCTGTATTCCTGGTTTATGTAGCTTAACGGAGCTTGAACTTGCTCAAATCCGCCTCATGCTTCTTTTTACGTTTCAGTTCTAAATCATAAATCACCTATCCGAGGTTCTTCATAAACGGATAGCACACCGTTTCATATTCATACTTGTTGTCGTTGTAAATGCCGTCGTCGTTCGACTGTACAACTGCTGAAGCATAAATTCGACGTTATTTTTCAGGTATCAAAAGGCAAATGGGTGAATAACCATTTGTTCGCAAGTTAAATTATTCAGGTAGTTAAAAATGCTGTTGTACAACAGCCACGATCGGTGGGGATTTCTGCTAAATCTCAAAATTCCATGCTTAAAAGTAGAACCCAACGGATCCGCCGAAGAACAGCGGCTGCATACCGTTGCCTGTATAAAAAGGGTCCCAGTTGACTCTAAATCCAAACCCTTTCGCTACTGGCTTAAATCTGATCCCGAGGGTTGTGGTACCTATTGATTTAAGCTTTTGGTCTCCATTAGTGGGGTCTAGATTGACCATTTGGATGTATCCGACTCCAGCCTCTAAAGCTCTCCTACCAGTCCCAACATAATTGATTCCAATGGGCAAGTTAAGGTAGGAGGCGACAAAACCTGCTCCCACCCTAAAACCTAAACCACTACTCTGATCTTTCTTAAACCGTTGATCTAGATTTGCAGTAAACCCAAGGCCTGCTCCCAGAAACTCGGCATAAACCATTGTAGAAGAGCTTTTGGTTTTTTGAACGGCATTTTCTCGAACCGGAGGAGTGGTCAGCGATGATTTCTTTGTTGCGAAAGAATACGAGAAGTTTAGGCCAAGATAACTGCCCTTGTCCGAATATGTCGAGCTTTCAACTCCATTTTTTAAGTAAAGATATAAATCACCCTCTGTGATGGTTGCACTTGATAAGTTTGCTGTCAGTCCAACGGAAAGAAGGTTTCCTTTCTTAAGTACCCTTGATAAATTTATGCTGGCGTTGTACGTCAGTCCTAGTTTGGGCTCGTGTTGAGCCGAATGAAGATAGCTTGAAAACAAAGGGTGGGGAGTATTCTGGTCATCAATAGTTGTGACAGAATACTCCAGTTCATAGGACGTTATAAACATCGCGTTTACTCCTGCAAAAACATTAGGGTTCCATTTTCTTCCCTTTAAGAAATAGCCGAGACGAATAGGGACAAATACCTGCCCGACAGAATAATCATCGATCCTCTCGTGGTACATGCCTGTGTAACTTGCAGGTAAATCGAAATCCTGTTTTTCAATGTCATATTTGAAACCAACCGGTGTTATCTGATAATTTAAGCCAGTTGTAAAGGCAAGACTATTTGCATAAAGCTTCAGATAATTCAGCCCGAAGGAAGCTCCTGGCAAATGGGAAGTTTGAATGTAAGAGCGGCCCGGCGGATTAACTACCTTGTTGCTCACGCCACTAAACGGCTGTAAGTTGATACTCAAATACTGTCCCGGACGAACTTCCTGGCCGAACCCACTAAATGAAATAGAAAACATTATCAAACAAACAACAGCCCGTGCTTTCATTAGAATGTTAGGTTCCGTCATAGAATCTTGTGTATCGCAAAAATCAGCGTGGTGTATTTCTGTACTCTTGATTTATGTAAATCAATGAACCTTAAACTTGCTTAAATCCGGCTCATGCTGCTTCTTACGTTTCAGTTCTAAATCATAAATCACCTGCCCAAGGTTCTTCATAAACGGGTAACACACCGTTTCATATTCATATTTGTTGTCGTTGTAAATACCGTCGTCGTTCGACTGTACAACTGCTGTAAGCATAAATTCGACGTTATTTTTCAGGTCTGTGAAGTAGGCATTGTCAATGATGTAACCGTAAGAATCGCCGTACTTGTTAAAGATCCGTATGTCGGGAGAGATCGCTTCATTCTTATCTCGGCCGTAGTAAATCATCTTGGCGTATGTTGGCCAGAATTCTTTCGGGTCATATTTCGGATAATCGCTTTCAGTAGGCAACATCGACATGTAAGTATAGATCAGTTTGTAGTCATCGGGCGTGAGGTTAAAGCGCTCAGCTTCAGGGAAGGCCTCCGGGAAAAGCAGCTTCTTCAAAATCAACTGCTGATCTGCTATGGTGTACACGTTTTTATCGACGAAGCTGTAAGGCTCGTTCACCAGTTTGTCGTTCGCGTCCATGTAGCCGACGCCGCGGATGAGGTTTTTCAATTCCAGTGGGTAGTCGTTGGCGTCGTATTGCGCCTCTTGCCTGTACACGAGTTTGTCGCCATTGTAAAAACTTATAGGATTGGTGTGGCGGGCTTGTTCACCCGCATCGCCTATGGCCAAGCGGTTTAGGAATCGGCTCTTTGTTATCCCGTTGGCAAGAAGCTTCTGGTTGAGCTCTGCCCGCCCGACAAACTCATAAAGCCGGTTGTATGCGTCGTTATCGCTTGTTAACAACACCTTTTTGATGTAATGTTCAATGCTCGGCAGCCCGTTCTTTGCAGATTCATCTTTGCTTACCTTGGTTTGTCCTTTAAAAGCACTGTCCGTGATCATGGTGCTTTCCTTTGTGAAGCCGGGAATGTTCAGCCTGTTTATCTTTTCTAGTGCGAAGATCACTCCGGGCAGTTTTACTGTGCTTGCCGGATAGAAGTACCAGGTAGGGTCCATTCGGTAGCTGTAAGATTTGAAGTGCGGAATGTTGTTCTCGTCGCGGTCAATCTGAGTATATAAAACCTGGACTTCTTTATGATTGGGATCGGAGAGTATCGTGCCAAACAAATCCTTGTGTTTTCTTAGCAGCTTTTCCAGGAATCTGGTATTGATTTTTTGTTGTGCGATAACTGAAACAGGCATAAGCAGAATGAGAATTAGGTACTTCTTCATAGCGAATAAATTTATGAAATAGTTGGCCAAGAGTTGAAGGCATTGCAAATATTCTCTGACTCGTCTGATGACTTGAAGTCACCGGATGAGTATATCATCGCTCCGATTAAAAACAAATTCCTTCTTGCTTATGAAGTTTGTTGTTCTACATTTGTCGTGCTTTTGGTTCCGCCGTTTGGCGGATTAAAAGGGAACCGGGTGAGAATCCCGGACAGTCCCGCTGCTGTGTTCTCCACAACGGCTATCCAATCTAAAGCCACTGTTTGGTCCCGTTTCTATCGGGACGGATGGGAAGGCAGGGTAGCCGGGAGTAAGTCAGAAGACCTGCCAGAACATTTAATTCATAGCTTTCGGGGATTGAAGCTTAGGATGCGAATACTTTCCATTGTATTTCCATTTCCTTTATCCTTCTGTTTGCTGTGGCAAAACCACAACAAGTGAAAAAAAATTACACATTAGTTGCTGCAGGCCTGGGGTTTGCACAACTGGCGCTGTTCTCAACAGCCGCCCGGTCGCAGGAGAAACCTGCTACTCAATTGCAGGAAGTGGTTGTAACGGCAAGCCGTTCGCCAAAAAAACAATCAGAAATTGGCAAAGTGGTTCGGGTAATCAACTCAGAACAGCTTTCGCGGAGCCAGGGGCGTACCTTGCCCGAAGTGCTGAACAACGTTGCCGGGTTAAACATCGGCGGCAACAACAACACACCCGGCGACATCAAGTCGGTCTACCTTCGCGGTGCAAGTGCAGGCAATACGCTGATATTGATTGACGGTATTCCGGTAAACGATGCCTCTAATATTTCGGGGGAGTTCGATATTTCAGCTATCGTGATAGACCAGATCGAACGAATAGAAATTCTGAAGGGAGGGAACTCCACACTTTACGGCTCGGATGCGGTGGCGGGTGTGATCAACATCATCACAAAAAGGGGCGGAGGCAAGTTGAAGGGCAATGTGCTCGGCACAGTGGGAAGCTACGACACGTACAAAGGCGCACTTGGCTTGAACGGCAGCGTGGGGAATACCTCCATTGGACTCAACGTTTCAAATAGCAATTCAAAGGGTTTTTCTACCGCGATTGCTCCGAACGGCGACAAAGACGGACTGGATCAAAAATCGCTGAGCCTCAATCTTCGCCAGCAGGTAAATAGCAACGTTGCGTTAAAAGGAAACCTTCAATTGAACAACAACCAGGCTGGCCTGGACAACGGGCCGTTCTCCGATAAGGCAAATTATGTGTACGATAAAACTGCCCTGCTTGCGGGGCTGGGAGCGGAGGCTAACATCGGCAACAGCACGCTGAACCTGACTTTCAGCCAGAACAACATCAAGAATATCTACGATAATGCTGGCTCTATCACGAATAACCGCGGAGAGATCAGCAATGTGGACGCTGTGCTTACAGCTCCTTTGGCTTCGTTTTTGGATCTGACCAGCGGCGGCAACTTCAAGTATTCAGCAACCGATCAGAGAAGCCCCTTCGGTAGCCTCAATCGCGGAAACCACATCAGCAGCGTGTTCACCAGCTTGTTCTTCAAAACCGAAGGGGGCTTTCGTGCAGAGATCGGCGGCAGGTACAATAACCATAGTGCTTATGGCGATAATGTGACTTATACGGTTAACCCGTCGTATGTTTTTGCAGAGAAATACAAGGTTTTTGTGAATGTGTCGTCCGCGTATAAAGTGCCTTCTATTTACCAGCTTTACTCGCAATACGGCAACCTGAATCTCAAGCCAGAGACTTCAAGAACTTACGAAGCAGGCTTTGATTTTGATGTCCTCGACAATCTCAATTTGAACTTCTCATATTTTCAACGGGATGTGGAAGATGCGATAGACTTTGGCGCAGTCAGCCCGACCCGATTTGGCTACATCAATCAAAATCAACAGAATGATCATGGCTTTGAGGCCGAGCTGAGTGTTAAGCCATCGAAGATATTATCAGCCAATTTTTACTATGCGTATGTGACAGGAAAAATCGCTACGCCAACAACAGCCTTTAACAACCTGTTCCGCAGGCCGAAGAACTCTGCCGGAGCAAACATTGGCTTGCAATTGGGCAACAAAGCAAATATCAATCTGAACTATAAGCTTACTGGTAAGCGAATTGATCGATATTTCGACTCAAATTTCAACCAGGTAGATGCAGAACTGAAGTCGTACAACCTGGTGGATACTTATCTGCAATATAAACCTGCTTCAAAATTGGCGTTATTTGCCGACATCAAAAATATATTCAATGAAGATTACATTGAATTTTCCGGCTACAACACAAGGGGCAGAAATTTCAATGCCGGCTTCAAGCTTGATCTGAATTAATACTCGTTTTTATGAAAACGCCGGTTGTGCTTTTCTGGAGCGGTGGCAAAGACTCAGCGCTCGCACTCTATACTATTCAAACGGAATATCCGGATTTGGAAGTTGTGCGTCTGATTACTACCATTAATTCAAAGTTCCGGCGGATTTCCATGCATGGAGTGAGAGAAGAATTACTGGAGAAGCAGGCTCAGTTGCTGGGCCTGCCTCTCCAGAAAATGATTGTGCCTGATGTGCCCAGCAATCAGGTTTATGAAACTGAGCTGCACAAAATATTGGCTGGCATAAAAGCCGTGGGAATTGATCACGTTGTATTCGGAGATATTTTCATCGAGGACTTGCGCCTGTACAGAGATAGTGCGCTGGCTCAGCACGGGCTTATCGGCATTTACCCGCTGTGGCAGCAGCCAACCGGCATGCTGATCAACAAGTTTATCAACGCGGGCTTCAAAACCGTCGCCTGTTGCATCAGCACCAAATATCTGGATGAAAGTTGGGCAGGGAAGGTGATAGACCACGAATTTGTGGCAGCTCTTCCGCCTGAGGTTGACCCCTGCGGCGAGAATGGCGAATTCCACACCTTCTGCTTCGATGGCCCGATCTTTAGTCAGCCGATATCCATCCGCACTGGCGAGAAGAAATACCAGCCGCTCCTTGTCAAACAAACTGCCGGCATTGAACAGGAAGTAGGTTTCTGGTATGTGGATATTCTGGAAGAAGGTGTAGGGACAGATGGCGTAAGGCGTAAGGTTTAAGCGTTATCCAGCCCATTACTCAATACCCAATACTCAATACCCAATACTCAATACCCAATACCCAATACTCAATACCCAATACTCAATACCCATACTCACCACCCACTACACGCAAATCGTAAAAGTCGTTCCCACATTCGGCGTGCTATCTACGTCAATCGTGCCGCCTAAAGCAAGTACCTGAGCCTTGGTAATGTACAAGCCAATGCCCTTGCTGTCGTGGTCTTTGTGGAAGGTCTTGTACATCCCAAAAACATTGTCGCTGTTCTTTTCCATATCTATGCCCAACCCGTTGTCAGATATTTTGAAGCAGGTGTACTTGCCCGATTTGTATGTTTTTAGCTTTATTTCGGGCTCGCGGTCGGGATGGCGATACTTAATAGCATTGGATAGGAGGTTTTGCACGATGCTTTCCAGGTAGCTTTTCGGAAAATAGATTTGAGGTGCCTCGTTGAAATCGCATTCGATATGCGCCTTGCTTTCAAGTATATCAGCGCTAAGCGTGGCGGAAACTGTATGATAAACTTCCTCAAAGCTCAAGATTTCGTATAAATCTTTGGAATTAAGATTAGAACGCAGAGCTTCAATCAAATCGTCCAGCTTTATCGTCAGGCTGTTGGCAAGTTCTTTCATGTGGAAGATCAGTTCCGCCCGCTCTTCATCGCTTCTGGCAACATCGTATAAGCCCAGCAGTGCAGTCTGGTTCACGGCCGGTGAGCGCAGATCATGCGAGGCGACATATGCGAAGCGCTCCAGTTCAGCATTTTGCTTGATCAGGTTTTGGCTTACTGCTTCCAGCTCACCTTTCTGCGTTTCAAGCAGATCGTTTTTCTTACCGATTTGGCTGAAGAGTGTTTCTATCTGTTGCCTGTTGCGAATTATGGTTATCAATGCAGACACCACAACCACTAACAAAATCCAGTTGCTGATAATGGAAAAGAGCTGTAATCGCAAACTCCAGCGATCTATCGCGGCGTTGCGTGCCTCAAGGAAGTTATTCTCCTCCGCTTTGATCTCGTTCGCTATATCACGGATGTCTTCGTTCACCGCATTGCCTTCCACGGATTTCAGGATGGTATCTGCTTTTTCCCGTTGACCGGATTTTTGAAGCTCAACCGCCCTGGTAACAATTTGAAGCCTGGTGTTAATTAGTTGGTACAACTTTTTCAAACGTGGCACTTGCACAGCATGGCTGTTTTCCAGGCTTAATAAAGTCTTGTAGGTTGATTGGACGCGTGGCCCTGCTAATTCATAAGCCCTGAGATAACGGCTGTCATTGCTGATAAAGAAATTGCTCTGCGCAAGCTCTGCCTTCAATAGAGTGCTTTGAAGTTGGTTGGTGTATTCAATAGTACGGTAGGCTTTCTTTGCGGATGAATAGTTCTTGTCGTTATGGTAGAACTGATTGAAAAAGAACACACTATTAGCCAGGATAAGCACAATAGTGGCTCCAATCAATGTATATATGAGTTTAATGCTTTTCATGGTCCAAAGCATTAATACGAGAAGGAGCTATTAAAGTTGTAGGGAATCAAAAGAAAACGCCACCGGATGAGGTGGCGTTTTGTGGACCCGGAGAGATTCGAACTCTCGTCCAAACATGGTATAACGTATGCTTTCTACATGTTTATCTTCTGTTTAATTGTCGGGAAGGGAAAGGCCAGAAGCGTGCCTGTATCGTCTTCCGTAGGTGCTTGTTCTCGCCAGATCATTGCACCACTAATCCAGCCAGTCCTGTTGTTCGATGCCCCGGTTGTCAAGCTAACAGAACAGAAACCTGACGGGACAAAAGCTTGCTAAATTCTAAATTAAGCAGCTAAGGCGTAGTTATTTTCGCCGTTTGAAAGTTGAAGGTTCAGATTAAAGCGCTAATACCAACAATGCGCCACATGCTTACATAATTATCTCCATCCTGTCAATTCCGGTCGGGCCCGGTTATGTTTTAAGTCATGAGTTTTAAGTTTTAAGTTCCCGCTGAAGGCACTCTTAATTCTTAACTCTCAATTCTTAATTCAAAAAGCTAATGCCGTGTTCCGATTCGCTCGGTAACGTTTATGGTCCTGCCGGGATAGACTTGTAAGCCTTTCGCCAGGCAGTGCATTGCATCAGCCAGATCTTGTTTGTTCAAAACGTATGCCAAGCGCACTTCGTTCTTCCCAGCGCCAAATGTACTATAAAAACCTGTCGCAGGTGCCATCATCACTGTCTTATTGTCGTATTCAAATTCCTCAAGCATCCACTGGCAGAATTTATCTGAATCGTCAATAGGGAAGCGGGCGACTACATAAAACGCTCCGCCGGGCTTTTTGCAAAGCACGCCTTCGATATTATTCAGCGCATCCACCAGGATGTCCCTGCGCTCCGTGTATTCTTCAATTACAGCACCGAAGTAGCTTTTCGGAGTGTCCACAGCGGCTGTCCCTGCTATCTGAGCAACCATGCCGGGACTGAGCCGAGCCTGTGCAAACTTCAGAGCCGTGGCAACTACCTCTTTGTTTTTGGTGATGATGCATCCGAGGCGTGCGCCGCAGGCACTGTAGCGTTTAGAAACTGTATCCAGCACGATTACGTGTTCTTCTAAACCTTCCAGGTGCATTGGCGACTCAAACTTCTGCCCGTCATAACAAAACTCGCGATAAGCCTCATCAGCAAACAAAAACAGGTTGTGCTTCAGACAAAGCTGTTTCAGGTCTTCAAGTTCCTGCCGGGAGTAAAGGTACCCGGTGGGATTGTTTGGGCTGCAGATCATGATCGCCTTCGTACGTGGACCAATCACTTTTTCAAAATCTGCAATAGGAGGGAGCGCAAAACCGGTTTCTATGTACGAAAGAATTGGCCTGACAACAATATCGCCCATGCAGGCAAATCCATTGTAATTGGCGTAGAACGGCTCAGGAATAATTACTTCGTCTCCGGGATCCAGGCAGGATTGCATCGCGATAGTAATCGCTTCAGAACCGCCGTTCGTAACGATAATGTCGTTTGGGGCAATACCATATCCTATGTTGTTATACCTGGTCTGCGTACGGCGTTAGCTTGCGTATAGGCGATGCGGGCATTTGATTGCCCTTGTTTGAAATGTTTGGCATAGAGTGCAAAAATAAAAAAACCTCTCCGTTTAGGGGAGAGGTTTTCGTTATGATTGATGTCTTTTTATTTGCTTGAGCTGGCTGGTGCTGTAGATGGCACTACTTCGCCTTTGATGTATAAAACCTTAACGGGAGTCTTAGCGTTCGACTTTACAGTGATGCCCTTAGTGAAAGCTCCTGGAGCCGCTGCGCTGTAAGTTAATTTGATGCTTCCGCTTTTGCCTTTCAGCACAGGGGTTTTGGTGTAATCTGCAATAGTGCAACCACAAGTTGGCTCAACAGCGCTGATAATTAATGGCTGTTCGCCGATGTTTGTAAATGCCAGTTCAACAGTTACCGGCTTGCCTTGCGGGATCTTTCCAAAATCGTGAGTTTCTTTCTCAAACTTAAATTCTGGTGTGTTGTCAGTCTGCATGGCAGTCATTGCGGTAAAACCTAAAACTACCGCACATAAGATCATTATCCTTTTCATCATTGATTTGTGTTTATACAAATATACTCATTTTCAGTGTCACCTAAAAATATTCTCCTTTAACGTACAGCAGGTGAAAAATGATACACCAGTTTAATATTTTATTAATTTTGGAAAAACTAACAGAGGGACCTTGGAAAACGGAGCGAATACAAACAGCCAGACAAATGTTTCTGAAATAAGCTTTGACGACTTCAAACAAATTGTAATCAATGATTACAAAATTGGTTATGAAAGCCGTCAGGCAAGCTTATTAGGAAGGCGTGAGGTGCTTACCGGAAAGGCAAAATTTGGCATTTTCGGTGATGGGAAAGAGGTGGCTCAGCTTGCAATGGCCAAAGCTTTCAAAGCCGGCGACTGGCGCTCCGGTTACTACCGCGACCAAACATTCATGTTCGCGGCCGGGATGTCAAACCTTACTGAATTCTTCGCACAACTATACGCAAACCCTGATCCTGATTTCGATCCAGCCTCCGCCGGAAGGCAAATGAACTGCCACTACGCAACCCGCAGCCTCAACGATGATGGTTCATGGAAGGAATTAACTTCGATGAAGAACAGTTCATCCGATATTTCCACTACGGGGGGGCAAATGGCACGGCTTGTTGGGCTCGCCCAGGCATCTAAATTGTTCCGAAACAATCCCGAGCTCAGCCATCTGACGCAGTTTTCTATCAATGGAAATGAAGTTGCGTTTGGCACGATAGGAAATGCTTCTACATCTGAAGGCGTATTCTTTGAAGCCATAAATGCTGCCGGAGTTTTACAGGTGCCTATGGCCATTTCAATCTGGGATGATGGTTATGGGATTTCCGTTCCATCCGAGTTTCAGACCACCAAAGAGGATATTTCTGAAATATTGAAAGGCTTTCAACGAGACGAAAAAGGCGAGGGCTACGAAATTTTTAAGGTTCGAGGATGGGATTACCCGGGTTTATGCGAAACATATGAGCGGGCTATTCATATCTGCCGCACAGAGCACAAGCCTATAATGATCCACGTTACCGAGATGACCCAACCGCAGGGGCATTCCACATCAGGATCGCACGAGCGTTACAAAGACAAAAACCGCCTGGAGTGGGAAAAGGAATATGATTGCCTGGTCCAGATGCGCAAATGGATGATCGAGTCGGCGATAGCGAATGACGAAGAACTCGATGAGCTGGAAAATACAGCCCGCATCTACGTCCGCGACTGCCAGAAGCAGGCCTGGAATGATTTTAATGCGAGCATCAAAACTGAAGCAAAAGAGTTAGATGCGCTTTTGCTGAATATCAATAAACCCGAAGTATCAACGCTGGCCCAAAATCTTCGGGCAATGGTTGATATGTCGCGGAAAGACGTGATCAGTACTGCCAGAACAGCTATCAGGCTGCTTCGACAGGAATCTTCGGACGCGAAACAGGCGCTGGTGAACTGGTACAAAGATCAAATCGGCATCAATCACGATCGTTATAATTCGAAGCTTCATACCGGCAGCGCCGATTCTCCTTTAAATGTGCCGGCGGTTCCGGCATCCTATGCTGATGACTCGAAAGTGGTTGACGGCAGGGAAGTATTGAACGCATGTTTTGACGCAAATTTCAGCCGCGATCCAAGGCTCGTCGCTTTCGGCGAAGATGTGGGCGCCATCGGCGATGTGAACCAGGGCTTTTCTGGCCTTCAACTTAAATATGGTGTTAACCGGATTTTTGATACTGGAATACGTGAGATGACTATTGCGGGGCAAGGAGTAGGGATGGCGATGCGTGGGCTGCGGCCGATAGCCGAGATCCAGTATCTCGATTATCTGTTATATGCTATCAACATCCTGAGCGATGACCTTGCTTCTTTAAGCTATCGCACAAAAGCCGGGCAAAAAGCTCCTGCTATAATCCGTACACGCGGCCATCGCCTTGAGGGGATCTGGCATTCTGGTTCGCCGCTCGGCATGATCCTTAATACCTTACGTGGGCTTCATATTTGCGTTCCCCGGAACATGACACAGGCTGCAGGAATGTACAACACGCTCTTGCGTGGCGATGAACCTGCTCTCGTTATTGAATGCCTTAACGGCTACAGGTTGAAAGAGAAAATGCCTGTGAATGTAGGCGAGTTCACAGTAGCCCTCGGCAAAGCAGAAGTCCTGCTTCAGGGAAGCGACCTTACTGTTGTTTCTTATGGCTCAACCTTGCGCATCGTTCAGGAAGCGGCAGAAGCACTGGTGAAATTCGGTATTGAGATCGAAATTATCGACTTGCAAACTTTGCTTCCGTTTGATACGGATCAGTTGTGTGTTGAATCGCTTAAAAAAACAAATAAGCTGTTGGTTGTAGATGAGGATGCGCCCGGTGCTGCCTCGGCATATATCCTGCAGCAGATATTGGAACATCAGAATGGTTATTATTACCTGGATGCCAAGCCGCGTACTCTGACAGCAACCGCTCACAGGCCACCGTACGGTACAGATGGCGACTATTTCAGCAAGCCTTCTGTTGATGATGTGATAGACGCAGTTTACTCGATCTTGCAGGAGTCAAACCCTGTTAAATTCCCGCCCTTGTATTAAGCGCACGTGGTAGATTTCAATACCATCATTCTGCAATTTGCCTCTCAAGGAGAGAAGACCGGATGGACGTATATTGAAATTCCCGCCGACATGGCTTCAGAATTGAAACCTGGCAATAAACAGTCGTTTCGGGTAAAAGGTATGCTGGATAATCATCCGGTAAACGGTATCGCTTTGATGCCTATGGGTGAAGGTAATTTCATTATGCCCTTGAATGCGGATATGCGGAGAGGAATACGCAAGAGCAAAGGCGCTATGCTTCACCTTTGCCTGGAAGTGGATCTTGATTTTAAAATTGAACCACCTGCGGATTTGTTGGAGTGCCTGGAGGATGAACCGGGAGCAATTGATTTTTTCAATTCGCTTGCCAAATCGCACCGCGACTATTTCGTAAAATGGATTGAGAGCGCAAAAACGTTCGAAACCCGCAGCAAACGCATTGCTCAAACTGTAACTGCAATGAGCAGGGGATGGGATTACGGGCAGATGATGCGGGAGTTCAGGAAAATTAAAAATAATCTTGCTCTGTAAGGTCTAAGGTCTTTGATAGAGAAAATGATTCAACAGAAAGCCCACTTTGATGTGTTGAACACAACGGACAGAGTTTTGCTTTGCTTTCGAGGCAAGCTCTATATGTCTAGCTTATTCCGTACGCTTTAAGCCGTATTTCTCTATTTTGCTGTACAAATGGCTGCGCTGAATGTCTATATCATCAGCAGTTTTAGATACATTCCAGCTGTTCTTCTCAAGTTTATACTTGATAAACTCGCGTTCTGCAAAGTCTTTGTACTCCTGAAAGTTCGCAAATTGGTCATAGTTGGGTTGTCCGCTACCGCCTGCAGAGCCATTTGAGCTAACATTGTCCTGAGATCCGGCTCCTGTTGGATTTGCAAAGTTCCTGACATCGTTTTCAGTGATTGTTTTATCGCTGAGGATGATCAAACGTTCAACCATATTTCGCAGTTCCCGGATATTTCCGGTCCATGGCAAAGCTTTCATCGCTTCAATGGCTCCATCAGAAAATTTCTTGACAGGAATCCCGTAATCGTTGCAAATCTCACTGCAAAAGCTTTCAGCAATAATAGGAATATCAGTTTTTCTTTCGGTGAGGGTAGGTACCTGGATGATTATTACACCCAAACGGTGATATAAGTCCATCCGGAAATTTCCCTCGTCAATCTCTTTTAAAAGGTCTTTGTTGGTCGCGGCAATTACCCGCACATCAACAAATATTTCCTTCTCGCCACCTACGCGAGTTATCTTGTTTTCCTGTAAAGCCCGAAGCACTTTGGCCTGAGCAGAAAGGCTCATATCGCCAATCTCATCTAAGAAAAGTGTTCCGCCATTTGCCTGTTCGAATTTGCCAATCCGTTGCTTTATAGCTGAAGTAAAAGATCCCTTCTCATGCCCGAACAATTCGCTCTCAATAAGTTCAGACGGAATTGCAGCGCAGTTAACTTCTATTAAAGGAGAATTCGAGCGATTGGATTTTTCATGCAGCCACCTGGCCACAAGCTCTTTTCCGCTACCGTTAGCACCTGTGATAAGCACACGAGCTTCCGTTGGCGCAACCCGCTCAATTGTTTCATGGATCTTAGCTATTGCCGGCGATTGTCCCAGGATCTCGCGGGTCTTGCTTACTTTACGTTTTAAGACCTTGGTCTCGGTAACCAGGTTGCCTCTTTCCAGCGCATTCCGAACCGTAATCAGTAAGCGGTTTAGATCAGGTGGTTTGGAAATAAAGTCGTAGGCACCTTTCTTGCTGGCCTCAACTGCAGTCTCAACTGTGCCATGGCCAGAAATCATGATAAACGGCAGATCGGGCTTGATAGCAAGTGCTTCCGTAAGCACCTCCAACCCATCCATCCGGTTCATTTTAATATCGCAAAGAACCAGGTTGTAGTCGTTTTGAGAAATCATGCTCAAGCCGTCCACACCATTGTCAACATCTTCAACAACGTAATCTTCGTATTCAAGAATTTCTCTTAAAGTGCTACGTATAGCCCGTTCGTCGTCAATAATTAAAATTTTCGTCATAGAGGGTGCTGGTTGTTGATGGTGTGATTAAGGCTGAAAACTTTTTGCCAATAACAACATCTGACATATAATTGTTTTAGGTACTCCTCCCGCCAATCGATCAAGAAAAAAAAGCAAGCCTGTAAGCCGGGTTCTGTTCTCCCGGGCAAACCCGGAAGCTTCTATCATTTATCTGGCCATGCCATTGCTGGCACAATCTAACGGCCTACCCATTCCGTTCGTCCCAACAGATGTCGGGAGCAGAGAGCGAGCAACTCTCCCCATGGCTTTCGCTACCGGCAACGGAACCTATTTGGCCTTTCAACTCCTGGGGTTTACCGCAATATATGTCGCCATATAAAGCCGTGAGCTCTTACCTCGCGTTTTCACCCTTATCCGTCCGCCAGTTGGCGGACAGACGGTATATTTTCTGTGGCACTTTCCGTCCCGCCAGTGGGCGGGCCTTCCCGTTAGGAAGCAGGATGCTCTGTGTTGCCCGGACTTTCCTCTCCGCTGTTAGCGGAGCGATAGAACGGCTTGCTGTTGCAAAGATAGGTAGTTTATCGTGAATTGCACTTTTGCAGATCGGCAGATACCTGTGCAGTGCTGAACAGCCCCTGTTTATTCCCGAAACTGTTTGTGATATAGGTAATGATCTCGGCAATTTCAATGTCTGCAAGATGATCGTCCGCAGGCATTTGTTCATTGAAAACTCTGCCGGATACTGTTATAGAACCGTTAAGGCCATTTTTAATGATGCAAGGCAGCTTGCTGCGGTTCTTTTTTAAAAATAAGGTGTCGGTGAGGGGAGGGATGAGCATGCTCAATCCAGCGCCTGTGCTGCTATGGCAATTCTGACAATGCTCTTCGTAAAGCAATTTGCCGTTTGTGTAGTATTTAATGTACTCCAGCTCTTTGTCGCTTTGGCATGAATTCAGGAAAACAACCGCACACGCGATGCTAAAAGCCAGCAGCAGGAGCTTATTTTTCATCCCCTTCGTCTAGCAGGACATCCATATCTTTCATCATCTGTTCCACCTGATCCGGCTTTGTGCCGTCATAAGCTCCGCGGAGATGCTTGCTCTTATCAACCAGGATAAACCATCCCTGATGCATGTATCCGCCGGGAGCGTTTTCATCTTTTCCCACAGCTACCAGGTAACTTTTTTCACCGATAGTATAAACCGAATCGTGCTTGCCGTACACAAACTCCCACTGATCGCCTTCAACGCCCAGCTTTTTTGCATAGGCTTTTAGCCGATAAGGAGTGTCATATGTATCGTCAATGGTGTGCGAAAGGATTTTCACCTCGGGATTGCCCTTATATTTTTCATACACTTTCAGCATGTTGCGATGCATGACGGGACAAATGCTCGGGCAGCGAGTAAAGAAGAAGTCGGCGACATAGATCTTATTATCGAAATCCTTGTTGCTTATCAACACGCTATCCTGATTCAGAAAGCTGAAAGGCGGAATAGTTTGGTAAATAGTGTCCGTAATGGTTTTGCCTTCTACGGTTTTTTCCACTGCTTCTCTGGCACCGAGGATAGGGAGCTGCTTTTTTGATTCAGAGCATGATGCCAAAAACAACAAAAAAGATGCAGCGATTGATAATTTGTTCATTTTAGTAAATCTGCTCAAAGATAGCTGTTTTAAACACTCCAAATCTGTTGAATGAACATCGATTATGATCCTGTTGCACCGTTCTATGATCGCCTGGCAGCTCTTGTTTTCGGTAAGTCACAGGTAAATGCACAGAAGTGGTTGCTTCAATTTATAAAGCCAGAAAGCCGCGTTTTGATTGTGGGAGGAGGCAGCGGCTGGATACTCGAGGAAATTGCGGTGGAGCATCAGCAAGGGCTTCATATTGTTTACGTAGAGAAATCAGCTAAGATGCTTGCTTTATCGCAACAGCGCAGTTGCGGCAGAAACCTGGTTGAGTTTGTGCATTCTGACATTTCAAACTTCAAAAGCGAACAATCCTTTGATGCTGTTTTTACAGGTTTTCTGTTCGATAACTTTCCTCAACAACTTGCAGGCGAAGTCTTTAACAGCCTTTCCGCTCAACTCTTACCCGGAGGTTTGTGGCTGTATGCCGATTTTGAGCAAAACTCTAACACCAAAACTGTTCATAAGCTGATGTTAAAAGCGATGTACTGGCTCTTTCGAGTGCTATGCAAAGTGGAAACTTCCCAACTTCCACACATGAACTCATCTTTTGAAAAAGGCTATGAAACGCTTAAGCAAAGGCGCTTTTACAGCGGCTTCATCACATCGCGGGCGTACAGGAAAGTGCTTAACTAGCCAGGGGCTTCTCCTGAAAATGAGAGTTTAACAAGTCGGGGGAGATAGGCTTTGACATAAAGCCCTTCACAAAGGGATATTGCCGGCTGTGAAGTTTATCGTTCTCATCAACAGACGAAGATACGATGTACACATCCGATACTTTTTGCAAATCCTTCTGCAGTTGTACATAAGTATGCAGGAAGTCCCAGCCACTTATTACCGGCATGTTAAGATCCAGAAGGATCACATCAGGCAATGCTTCCGGATTGTCTTTATTGCTGAAAAGGAAGTCTAAAGCGTCACCGGCAAAGGTATAGCAGGAAACTTTTTCAAAAAGATTGTTCTTCTCGATTATTATCTGAGCAATGCGCTGGTGAATAAGATCGTCTTCAATAATAAAAACAGACTGCATGATGCAAAGGTAAAAATTAAATGTTGCAACAACATTCAATATTCTACACCCTTCAACGCGAAATCCCTGCATTTGTTACGACGTGGGAATTAAGGCTGATATTAAGGTTTTTTATAGATTTGTTGCTTTATAGCGGAGCTTTGAATAAACCTATTCTTGTACTAAAATTCGGAACAGCATCCATCACCAACGGCTCGGGCGAACTTGATGAAGAAGTGATGGCCAGCATCGCCCGGCAGGTTGCAGAAATCCACGACAAATATCACCTGGTGCTTGTTTCCTCGGGAGCCGTTGCTGCAGGAAAAAAATTCCTGAAAAGCTATTCGGCAAGCATCAGCGAACGTAAGGCCGCAGCCTCTATTGGCAACCCGCTGTTGCTGAACAAATACTCACAATACTTTGCGCCTTACGGGATAAACATTGCCCAAAGCCTGTGCGAAAGGCAGCACTTTTCTAACCGCAGCCAGTTCCTTCAGCTAAAAAAAACCTACGAAGAGTTGTGGGCCAGTAATATCATCCCGATAGCAAATGAGAATGATGTGGTAAGCAGCCTGGAGCTGAAGTTTTCTGATAATGATGAACTTGCCACACTCATCGCGGTGGGCTTTGGCGCTTCCCTGCTTCTTTTCAGCACTTCAGTCCCGGGTGTGCTGGATAAGACGGGGGCAGTTGTGCCTAAGATTGAAAACATAGACGGCACAGCGCTATCACTCGCCGACAAAGAAAAATCGGCTCTTGGCTTAGGCGGAATGGTTTCTAAATTAACCTTTGCCCGCCTCGCCACCCGCATGGGCATAAAGGCTGTGATATTCGGCATTCGCACTGAAGATGGTATTTTGAATGCCATTGAGGAAAAAACAGGGACCGTCTGCATGCCTCAGCCATGCTCAATCCCATCCCGCAAAAAGTGGCTGGCCAGCGGAAGCCTGGTAACCGGCAGAGTGCAGGTGGATTATGGCGCTTGCAAAGCCTTGCTCAAAAGGCGGAGCCTGCTGGCGGTAGGAGTGAAGGGCATAACGGGCAAATTTGAATGCGGTGAGGTGATCGAGATTGTTGACGAAGATAACCTGGTAGTTGCGGTGGGAAGGTCTAAAGTGTCGTCAGAAATGCTTCTGAAAAACATGAACGCTCAGAACCTGGAGATCGCAAATGCAGACGATATAGTTTTATTATGACAGATTCAATCCAAACACTTCTGCAACAAGCCAAACAGGCGTCCCGTTCTTTGCAGTCAACCAGCGATGAACAGAAAAAGCAGATCCTGGAAGAGCTTGCTGTTCAGCTCTCAGCCAATATCGAACTGATCATAGCAGAAAATGCAAAGGACCTGGAGCGCATGCCGGATACAGATCCCAAAAAAGATCGGCTGCTGCTCAATGCCAGCCGAATAGAAGATTTAAGCAAAAGCCTTAGAGATATTGCTGAGTTGCCCGATCCCACAAACCACATCCTCGTGGAGAAAACAATGCCGAATGGTTTGTTTATTCAGAAGAAAAGCGTGGCGCTCGGAGTGGTTGGGGTGATTTACGAATCGCGTCCGAATGTGACAGTCGATGTGGCGGCTTTATGTATCCGTTCGGGGAATGTTTGTGTGCTGAGAGGCGGAAGCGATGCTTTTCATACGAACGTTTGCCTGGTGAACATTATTCGTGGGGTATTGAAGGAGGCAGGTGCTGATGAAAATATCGTTACCCTGCTTCCAACCGACCGTAAGTATATATTAGAAATGCTTTCGGCAGTAAAATACATCGATATTATTATCCCGAGAGGGTCGCAGCAACTGATTGAGTACGTGCGACAAAACTCTCAGGTGCCAACTATAGAAACAGGCGCAGGCGTTTGCCACACGTATATTGAAAAATCTGCCAACCTTGAAGAAGCTGCCGCGATCGCAGTAAACGCAAAGGTTTCCCGCCCGTCTGTCTGCAATGCACTCGACACTATTTTAGTGGATGCGGATATTGCGGAGGCATTCCTGAAACTCACCGCCCCCAAACTGAAGGAGTATAACGTAGAGATCTTTGCGGATGAAGCTGCGTATCCCATTCTAAAGGAAGTTGAGTATCCTAATCTCGTCAAAGCCAAACCTGAAGATTTCGGAAGGGAATTTCTTGATTTCAAATGTTCTGTAAAGGTGGTGAAGAATGCAGAAGAGGCACTGGATCATATAACTGAATATTCCTCTAAGCATTCAGAAGCTATCGTTTCAGAAAATCCCGAAATGTGTGAGCGTTTTCTAAATGAAGTGGATGCAGCGGCAGTTTACGTGAACGCCTCAACAAGGTTTACCGATGGGGGAGTGTTCGGACTTGGTGCCGAAATAGGAATATCTACTCAAAAACTGCATGCCCGCGGACCGTTTGCCCTTGAAAAACTCGTTACAGAGAAGTGGATTGTGAGAGGTAGCGGGCAGGTGAGGTAAAACAATCAGCCGGCAATGGAAAAAGATATTATTCCTAACATTGATACTTACATTTCGCAGTTTCCTGCAGATGTTCAGAACCTGCTGAACGAGCTTCGGGCAGCTATACAAGAAGCAGCGCCCGATGCGGAGGAAACTATCAGCTATGCAATGCCAACCTTCCGGCTCAAGGGGAATCTCGTTCACTTTGCTGCTTACAAAAACCATATCGGCTTTTACCCGGCAGCGTCGGGCATAAAGGCTTTCAGCAAAGAGCTGTCGCAATACAAAGGAGCGAAGGGTTCTGTACAATTCCCCCTGGATAAACCTCTGCCACTGGACATTGTCTCCGAAATTGTGAAGTTCAGGGTAAAGGAGAATTTAGAGAAAGCGGCTGCAAAAAGTAAAAAGCAGATAACAACCGCGATTTCGTAACTCACAATTGCAATTTCGTAAGTTGAAATGGCAGTTTCTTAACTCGAAATCGTCATTTCGTAATTCACAATTGCGATTTCTTAGTTCGAAACCCGGATTTCGTACTTCACAATTGCGATTTCGTACTACGAAACGACGATTTCTAACTACACAATTGCGATTTCTAAAGTCGAAATCGCGATTTCGTAATTCACAATTGCGATTTCGTAAGTCGAAATCGGAGTTTCTCAACTCGAAATTGTCGGATTGGTACACATGATCGGAATAGTGGGATTGCTGTTTTGTAAAGGAAATGTGCTTCCAGGGCTTGTGTTTATATCTGTTAGCAGGTTGATTGTATCCTTGCCTTTCTGGAGACTGCCGCAGGCTGGCCGTTTTTTTAATGGGCGGGAGTTTAAAGATCCTGCTTGTATGGTAATCTATAATCCTGCCTTTGTGGAACCGGGAGCGTAAGGTTTTGGGCAGGCCCGCTTTCGCCTCGCAAAAAATGCCAAAATGTTTCAACACAATTGCACTTGTATAACTAACAATGCCTTTTGAAAAAGTTACAATGGCGATTGTATAAGTAACAAAGCCTTTTGTATGACTAACAATTGGCATTGTTCAACTGACAATTGGGGATTTTGACGCGTGTTCTGAGTGTTGGGATCGCGGTTTGGGAAAGGAAAAACTGCTTCTGGTATCTTAAGGAACTCAAAGCCGCACACATTGAAAGGTTTTCTGCTGACCAGACAAGGATACTGCATTCTGCTGTCTGCCTTCTGGTGACTTCCCTAATATTGGGTGTTAATTACTACTTCCAAATCCTGCCACGGCATCTGGTGATCTGGACTGTATTTGTTAGCTTTCCTTTGGTGGTAGCTTCATTCGACTTTGTAACCGGGCGGAATCGGTACTTCTGATAGTTTAGCGAAGGAATCGCTGTTCGCCAGCATCCTCGTCGCAAACGAGGAGGATAGAGGAGGATTATCCTGAGGCAAGATTTCTTGGAAAGAATTACCTTTATGTGAATGTCAGCATACATGCAACATAACCTACATTATAATCCCCGGCTGCAGCCAAATGCCAAAAAGCTCCGTAATGAAATGACCAAAGCAGAAGCTTGCCTGTGGAAATATGTGCTAAGGGCAAGTAGCATGAAAGGTTATCGCTTCACTCGCCAGCGCCCGGTGTTTAACTTCATAGCCGACTTCATGTGCAAAGAATTGAACTTAATTATCGAAGTGGATGGTTTTACTCACACGTGGGAAATGACCGTAGCTAAGGACGAATTGAAAGAAGCGGAACTGCTGAAGGCTGGATTTAGGACAATCCGCTTTTCAGATGATGAGGTATTGACTTCAATTAATGGAGTGGCTGATGCGATTCGAAAAGTGATAGAAGAAATAGAACTGCAAAGCTCCATAAGATAAAGTCCACCCCCAACCCCCGCCAGCGGGGGACACCTATCCCTTTTTGGACCTGACCGCCGCATTAACCTTATTTCATCATCAATCTGGAAAGGATTAGCTTACAGCATAGGAGCCACGCAGGTTAAGCGCCCATGTCCCCCGCCGGAGGGGGATAAAGGGGGAGGATTAAATTTAAACACGTAAACTTATTCACGGACTATATTGGCAACTTAACCGGCTTGTCTACTTCAGAGATCTTGAGGAACTCAAAGCCGCACACATAGAACGGTTTCTGCAGACCAGACAAGCATAGTTCATTCTGCTGTCTGCCTTCTTGTTACTTCCATGATATTTGGTATCAATTACTACTTCCAGATCCTTCCACGGCATCTTGTAATCTGGACTGTATTTGAGCTTTCCTTTGGTGGTAGCTTCATTCGACTTTGTAACCGGACGGAATCGGTACTCGGGATAGTTTAGCGAAGGAATTGCTGTTCTCTAGCATCCTCGTTGCACCAGGATAATAAGGAGTAATAACAGCAAAATTGTCATTGACGATGGATTCGGCTGTCCAAATTAACAATCTTAAAGGTGAATGGAATCATCCCTGTGGTGTTGCGTGAGCTAAGCCGGACCGAGTCCTCTGTTTTATGGAGAGGATAGTTTAGCGAAGGAATCGCTGTTCTCTAGCATTTCGTTGCAAACGAGGAGGATAAGGAAGAGAATGATAGATGCTGAAACAAGACGTTAAGAACTATTTTTTTAATTCTTCTAATTTGACCAGCAAGTTGTGAAGCTTCATTACTGAAGTTTTGTAAACTGAACTCGAGTATATAAACCCCTTGTGATAATTGTCTTCAGTCCAATACAGTTTTAGCTCTTTAGCGATATTGGCAATAACAGAAGGATAATCCTCCAAGCGATTATAACCTTTCATTTTAAGTAGTCTGATGAACAAACCCTCGCTGGGAAGGTTGTAAAATTGAACTGCAAAGTTTTTACGCTCATATATGAAGTCAGAAGCGTGAATATATGGCGTTTCTGAACTACCTCTTACCGGGACAAGATTAAACTGAAAGGATGGATACTCTTCTTCATCTAGGTCTAACCATGCTTTATAAACATAGTAGTCAGTTCGCAAATGGTTCATTTGCGAAGCATTAAGCAACTGAATGTTGGCGAAATTGTCGGTCGTCTGGATAAACCCTTGTTTACAGTAACCGATAAACTCCGGCTGCTTGATAAAGTCATACCTCCAGTCATTTTCATTAAAATTCTTAATACGCTGTTTCAACGATTCGGATGTATCATGGAAGTCAAAGGAGCTGTCTTGTAGAATGCTGTAAAAAATATTTCGTTTTGCCCGCCATGTGCTGTCTAAAAGGTTGTTGTAATCAAGTTTTAGCATTCGCTTCCAACTGTAATCACGTTCATAGTTGCTGACACTTCTACTCGAACTGAAATTATATTGATCGCCCTTTTTGATTAGATAATTACCATAACTTAAAATCGCCCGCTCGAAGGTATAATCGGCGTTATTTTCCAATTGTTTGAAAAAGGAAACCGCTTTACTACAAAACTGGTTGAATATTGTTAGCAGTTGATCGGCTTCGATGTTATTTCTTAAGGCGTTGGTGTTAAAATCTACATTCTCCAAAATACCTGACAGTTCTAGCAGATAGCCAATTTGAGCTTTATGAAATACGCTTTGCTCAACCTCGAAAATTGTAACATAAAATTGTGTTGAAAGTGCTATAAGATTCGCCTTTATGCGCTCTTCTATGATCTGATCGCTGTCAAAAAAATTGACCCTTCCATTTCTTCGTAAATACGCTAGAATATCACTGGAATAGGGCAGCAAATCTTTAATGCTTCGGAACGCAGGAACAATCATCTCCTGTGCGTTCATAATTTTGTTTTCTACCAAATTTACTACCACTCTCATCCAATGTTGAAGTTGCTCCCCTTGCGGATTCCCACTTAGCAAGTACTTTAAATAGGCGTAAAATTTTACCCGATCAGGATTTTGAATCTTGTCCTCTAACACAGATCTAAAAACATCCTCTTCGTTAAAGTAAATGTTGTTACAGTTCTTCTTTATCCCGCTGTCGTCGTACTCTAAGACATCCAGCACATCAATGAGAAAATTGATACTATTTCTTGTTATTAGGGGATAGGTATTTAGCTGATTAAACGTTTCAAATTTTTCGTTCAGAATTGTCTCTAATCCTTTATTGTCTTCGCCGCTCTGTTCAATATAGTGGTAAAGCAGAATTTCCTTGATAAAGGAAAATATCTCATCGTCAAACGTGTTTGGATTTCCAGCTACGCCTCTGTACTTCCAAAATAGCTCGCTCCATACGGAATCAATTTTAAATGAAAAATATTCCTTTGTGCCGTATTTTATTTGCTGCCCATTGTGCAGTATAGTCCTTTGTATATCATCTTTCCTAAATAACTTGTCTACCGATTCTTCAAACCTAGCTTTGAAGTTTTCAAATGCCGTTAACGTCTTTCCTCTCGCATTCATCTTGATATAGAGGTCGTCCCCCTGTTTAAGACTTTGTAGGTTTAGGAAAAGAAAAGTAATAACCGGATTTTCTGTTGAAGTGAGTATATGATAAAAATGTGGACTGTCCGCGAAGAAAACGTTAATTTCCTCTAGCATGTGCAACATCGATACAATGGTGGGATCATAGCTCCACGATGATTTATACCAGTGTAGATTTTGTACATATTCCACCAGCCGACTTCCGCTTTCATTTAAGTCTTTAAAGTCGATTCCTTCATTTACAAGGCAATTGCAAAAGTCATTCGAGCTTCTCCTAACCTCATAGTTAAATCTCAAACCCGAACCATCATGCAGCCTCGTTTTCCAATCCTGTCTGTTGTTGCTGATAAACGCTAAATAGGTGTGTAATAGAAACAACGTTGTCAGGCGTTGCTGGCCGTCTAGAGGGATAAAGTTTTCCTCTCTTTCGTATCCATAAACGAAGTCGAGATCCTTATTCTCACCGGCTTTTAAATAGCTTTTCAAAGATGTAAGAAACTCTTGTCGTATTTCCTTTTTATTAGGCTTGCCCTGAACAAAATCCCTTTGTATTAACGGTATAGATATTTTGTAATTGTTATCTTGTATGAGCTCAATAAACGAGTACTTTTTGCCAATTGTTTTAGTGTCCATAGTTTGAAACTAGTTTAGGTAATAGGATAGTGCTCCTTTTAAAGACTCGAAATATGCAGTAGCATCCGTCTTTCTCCAGTACATCACCTCGGCAAATTGCTTACTATAATACTTTAGAAATACATTTTTTGTGCAGATTGGCACAAACAGCCCCTTCATGTCGTTTTCTATGATTTGGTTACGCTTTATTGGAAATAGTGCGTTTCCATAGCCTCTGTTTGTTTGTGGATCAAGTAGTGTGAGATTAGAAAGGTGGTTGGTCTCTTCGGCTTCCACCCCTCGGTATAAGGAGAACAGCTTTGCTGACAAGTCTTCAACTTTTGGCTTGTAATCAATTTCGTCATTTAAGATATCAATGATTTGGTTAACCGTTGCCTTTTCCTCTTCATGTAAGTTTTGCATCAACTCCTCGACGCATTCATCATATTCTTCGGAGTTCTTAAGAATATCTGAAAGCTGTAATTTCTGACCGGTTAAATACTCCAAAATATCCAAGCACCAGTTTTTATAAAATTCAATCTTATCAAAAGGATTTTGTGGGTTGATGTGTTCGATGTCCCATGATTCGTTCTTATATCTGTCAAATGGAAAACGAGTATCAGCCTTATTCGACTGTAGTAAACTTTCTATATTGAAGAGCAGCAGAACCTTGCGAATGTTTTTCTTATCCTTTGGTTTGTCAAAATCCAATTCATCTAAACTGATGCCGTTGGTTTTTGCTTTTATAGCATCTTTAACGCTCTTTATAAATTGCTTCTTGCTTTTTCCTGCCGCCAGTTTGGAGACTTCTTGTATCGAGGTTTGGATGTGGAACAGATATCCGATGTAGTGGTAGAGAGTATGATCGGAATACCACTCCTCAAGCTGCGAAAATTGGTTTTTTATCATTTTCCAAACTTGATCAATATCGAAAACTTCCCTCTGTTCAAACGTTGATTTCCTTTCGCTTTCTATCAGATTATTGAAGAAATGGAAAGTATGGAGCTTTTCGCTTTCCTTGCCTTTTTTCGAAACAATATCCAGTAGCAGTTCAATCTTATTATCATATCTGCTGTCCATATCTAAATCGGTGAGAAAATACCAAAACGAGGGGTTTGAGAGCTTCCGTTCGATGTCATCCCATTCTGAGGCTAGAAAAACTTGTTTTGCAGTCTCATTTGATTTAAAGTTTTTCTCCCTTAAAAAGAGAGCTTTTACTAGTTCAGCATTCGTGAGAGGAATTTTGCCGATGTTAATACGTGTAAACACATCAATAGCATCTTTGGGTTCAATTTCATACCAGATAAACTTCACATTCCTTCCTTCCTCGTCTGGCGCTGTGATGGTCTTTAACATATTCATTTTCAGAATGCCATCTTTGTCCCGGAACCAATCATTTACCGCTTTATATGCGCCGTGAATGTGATAATAGTCTACATTGTCGTTAGCACTTGACTCATCAATGACTTTTAGGTACTTTTCACTGTCTGGTCGGGTTTCATATTCAAGCACATATTTGCCTTTGCCTAGAATTGTAGCGATTTCTTTCAGACAGGTTAAAATGATATATATGGTTGTTAATCTCTGCTGCCCGTCAATCAAATAATACTTACCATTTTGCGGATAGACGATTAAAGGCTGTAAACAATAGAACGTACTCTTTTCAGCTATCTCATTGTTTTTGGTAAATTCGTAAATGTCATCTAAAAGATCATTTACTTCGTGCGAAGTCCATCTATAACCTCGTTGATAAGAAGGAATAAAAAATTTCTTATCTAAGAGGTTGCTTATCGGTTCTAACCTGATCTTTGCTGATAATGCTGTCATTGTGACTATTTTATTTTGCTCTCTATTGTTTCTAACAATTGCTCGTATTGAGATATGATATTGCTTTTTTCTGCCAGCTCCATTTTGTACTGCTCCAGCGTATATTCCTGTTTTTCCTGCTTAAGCCGAGTTTTATAGTATTCTTTGTAAATAAGTGCTTCCTTTAAGGTTGAGCAGTTCTCGTCCACTTCAAGAAAGAAGTTCCATGCTTCCTGAAAATCTGGTGTTCCTGATACCTCGTACTCAAGTGTACGACCAAGCTCTTCCGTTCGTGCAATTGTTATGCAAGGAGCTAACATTCCGTACCGAGTAAAATTAAAATGTAGGTTCGTTACCGCCCAATTCTCTGCGGACACTTTACTTATAATAGGGGATGACTGGTTACAAAGCATCGCTATTAACTCGTGATTGCTTTTGCTCCAACTTCCACTTGTATAGCCATAATAAGCGAGAAAAAAAGCATATTTATATTCGGGTTCATAAAAAAAGCTCGGGCTATTGGTAGTTCGACAACGGTTGTCGTTATAAACAACGATATAGTCTATGGTTTTTGAGTAAGGGCTCATTCGTGCCACAATCTCTTCAAACTTTGCAGCTTTAATTACTTCTATCGCTTGTAGAACTTCTGGAACATTCATATAGTCAATATTTAATTTATACCTCTTCTATTTCGCTCCTCCCAACCCTCCCATACTCCACCACCCCCTCTGCCGCCATACTCAAAACCTCTTCCTCTTCTTCCTTCTCTTTGCCCCACACTTTAGCTATCCTGTCTTTTATCTTTTGCTCAAAGATTTGGATGAGCTGCTTGTTGGCGTTTACTAATTCTTGTTCGCGTCGCAACCTCGATATGATTTTGGTTTGAATTTCAACAGGAGGGAGCGGAAGTGTGAACCTTCTTAAGGAATTAAGCGAGACTGTTTTTTGCGCCATCCCCGTAGCAGCTCTATTGGCTTGCAAAAGTGCATCAGGAGACTGCAAATAGTAGAAGAGATAATGGCTTAATACTTTCTTTGATGGACGGATTAAGGCGATGTGCCTTTGGAAACAAAAGTCTAAATCGAAATCAATTAACACTGGAATACCGTATGAACCTGTAACGGTATATAAGATATCGCCGTTAAACGGTTTTCTATGAGATTTAATATCCTCAAAGTATCGGCGAGGGACAAAGAATGTGTTTGTGAAATCTATTCCTTCAAGTGGGGCGATATTCGAAATTGTTATGAATGGTACTCCATTCTCTGCTTTTGGTGGCGGCTGGTGATCGCCATCAGAAATGCTTTCACAAACATCTCCCAACTCCACCATTTCCCAACTTGGATCTATATCAATCTTAGGCTTGTAGTTTTCTACTACTGCTTTGGCGCCATCTAGTATTTTTTGATAGCCTTCTATCTCGGCAACTATTTCTTCCTGGACTGATATAGATGGGACCGGGATCTTTATCCTTTCAAGATTCCCCTTAGTGATATGAACTAATCCGACTCCACCATGTAAATTGTTTTCAACTTCATTTACCGCCTCGTTAAGAATGTGAAATAGGTATTTCTTATTTGCCTTCTTATTATCGAAATACACATTGAAAATATGTTGATTTAAGACGGCTTTTTTTCCAAACCATATGTGTGCTCCAAATGAGGTTCCCCTTGAACCAGACCAAGAGAAAAGTAAATCCCCAGGTTGTACGATATGTCTTCTATCTACTTCTCCTGAGTAATAATTAAACGTTGCTCCTTTGTTGTTTAGGTTCTGTATTCGAATGATGGGTAAGCCCCCGCCTTCTTCATTTTCCCAGTCGATTGGTTTGAATGCCCGTCCATTAACAAGCTCACATACTGCTCCAATTTCCATCAAAGGAAAATTCGATGGTCTTTGCGTTGCTGTTTTATACCTCTCCCCACTTAAATTATAATCCCCACTCTTACCTATTTCTTTTCTGGCAACTTTGTGAGCAACAGAACCTAAACTTGCGCCGCCCACAGCAAAGTCATGAATTATTTCTACAGCTTCTTCCAACTGGCTTCCTTTTACGGCATTCCGCTGTGTGCCCAGGTTAAAGCCGTCGTTATCAATCTTTACAAATAGTATCTCGTCGCGGGTTTTTGCCAGTTCTTTGTCCATCAATAGGATGGAGGTTTTTACTCCGCTGTACGGGTTGAATATCCCGGCAGGCAGGCTAACTACGGCGTAGAGGTAATTGTCAACCAGCATTTTGCGCAGGGCTTTGTAAGCTGTGCCGCTTTGAAAGATAATGCCTTCGGGCACAATGATACCGGCTTTGCCTTTTGGGTTGAGGTGTTCGGCAATGTAATCTACAAAGAGCACTTCGCTACGGTTGCTGCTGATGCTGAATTTCTTATGCGGGCGTATTCCGCCCTTCGGGCTCATGAAAGGTGGGTTCGCCAGGATGCAATCGAAAGTTTCTCCCCAGCGCTCTTCACTGCTCAGGGTATCGTACTCGTATATGTGCGGAGAGGGGAAGCCATGCAGGTATAAGTTTACTAAGCTAAGCCGCACCATATCGGGCGAGATGTCGTAACCGGTAAAGTTTTGCAGCAGGCGTTTGCGTTCATCGGGCGTAAACTCATCGTTGTTCTGTTCTTTGATGTGCTTAAAGGCAGAGATGAGAAATCCGGATGTGCCGCATGCCGGGTCCAGTATCTTATCGTTCTTGCCGGGGTTCACAATCTTTACCAGGAAGTCTATGATGTGGCGGGGCGTGCGGAATTGTCCGGCATCGCCTTGTGAGCCCATTACCGAAAGCAGGTATTCAAATGCATCGCCTAGCTTTTCGCTATGCGTATATTCAAAGCCTCCGATAGTTTTCAGGAATAGCTTGAGTGTTTCGGGGTCGCGGTAGGGCAGGTAGGCGTTCTTGAAAATGTCGCGGAAGAGCTGCGGGATGTTGGGGTTCTTGTCCATGCTCATCAAAGCCTCCGAATAGAGGCGGAGCATTTCGGCAGCGGTAACTTTGGTGTTGAACAGGTTATCCCAGCTAAACTTTTCGTAGTCGTCGGAGAAGAATTTGGCTGTCCCGCCAAGGTCTATGGTTTCCTTGTCCATGTCGTCCATGAACTTGTAGATAAGCGCAATGGTAATCTGTTCTATCTGGGCTTTTGGGTCGGGCAGTTTTCCTACCAGGATGTCGCGGCAGTCGTTTATACGGTTTTTGGTCTGGGGATCTAACATAGGTTCCGCTAAGCTGCGAACTGTTCTAACTTGATGTAATCTTTAATGTAAACCGGTATAACTTCCCGGTATTTGGCTGCTACTTCTTTAAACTGCGAGATAGTGAGCGTGGGACTGGTTTGCAGGGCATGGAAATCTTTTGCAGCAATGATGCGGCGGATGTCCTGATCTACAATGTAAGCCTTGAAGAAGTATTTGAGCGCACGCACGTTTACGTCTTCTTCGGGCGGGTAGATGGAGATGAACTTGTCAAACTCTTCTTCCAGCAGTTCATCTTTTGATTTGAACTTTGGCCTAATTCCGAATATTTTTTCTACTACTTCACGGATGGTGATTTTGCGATCTACGCCTGCCGCCTTCCGTAGCTTTTCAAGCGTATAGTATTCGTCAGGCTTGTAAAAAACCTCGCTTTCTATATAGCTGATAATTTGCTCCCAATTGTCCAGCGCCACATTCTTCTTAATGATATCATCCATCACAATTCGTTCTTCAAAGTCCCTGTAATAGAGCATCCGGTCTATCTTCATGCCGTCTAAGCCAACCTGTTCTTCCTTCAGGAGCCACAAAGGATCGTTCCGCTCGTTGGTGTATTTGTCGATGTTTACAGGTCCTTCACCACCACCTTCACCGCCTTCCTGCGGTTTGGGCAGGTTGAGTTTCTTATCGTAGTCGAACTTCTCTTCAAAGTACTCGCAGTTAGCAAAGAAGTCGAAAAGGTTGAATGTTTCTTTTTCAAAAATTGTGAGCTCTTCTTCGTTCAGTTCGTTCTTGCTCCTGAACTCGAAAGTATTCTTGCGTGTGCCCCTTCCTTTTATCTGTACAAAATCAGCAGGGCTGAAGATGGGGCGCATCATGCAAATGTTTAGCAGGTCGGTACAGTCGTAGCCGGTAGTCATCATGCCTACGGTAACGCATACACGGGTTTTGCAGGATTGATACCCTTCCAGCCAGCTTGTTTTGCCGTTCAGGATATTTTCGCTGAAGTTGGTGGTCATTTGCTGTGCTTCGGCAACCTGCGAAGTTACCTGTACGGCGAAGTCGGAATTGTATTTGCCGGGGAATATTTGCTCGGCAAAGTCATTGAGTATCTCGGTGAGCTTGCGTGCGTGGTTCTGGCTTACCGCAAAGATGATGGTTTTGCCAATCTCGTTGGTGATGGGGTCGCGAAGGGCATTCTCCAAAAAGGTCTGGCAGAATACGCGATTGGTTTTATCGGAGAAGAACTTCTTTTCAAAGTCGCGGGAGACAAAGGTTTCGGTTTGTTCTCCTTCTTCGGTGGGGATGAGCACGGCATATCCTTCGTCGGAAAGCATCTGTGTGGTTATTTCTGTTCGGGCATCCAGCACTTTGGGGTTAACCAGAAAACCGTCTTTTACACCATCAAGCAAAGAGTAGCGGAAGGTAGGGTCACCGCCTTCACAGCCGAAGGTTGCATAGGTGTCGCGTAGCATGCGGCGCTCTATTTCTCTCGGGTCGTTTTCTTTGACTTTGTTGAGGTCAACGCCTTTCAGGTAATCTTTTGGGGTAGCAGTTAGGCCGAGCTTATAGCCTCTGAAATATTCAAATACTGCTCTTGCGTTTCCTGAGATGGAGCGGTGGGATTCATCGGATATGATCAGGTCGAAATCTGTAGGCAGGAACTCATACCGGTACTTGTTATCAAACATCAGCGACTGGATGGTGGTGACCACTACGTCTGCTTTGCGCCAGTCGGTTTTGTGTTCTTTGTATATGAAGGTTGAGTAATCCGGCTTGAGGTAATTGATGAAAGCTTTCGAGGCTTGATCTTCAAGCTCTAAGCGGTCAACCAGGAATAAAACCCGCCTGGCGTTTCCTGTAGATAAGAATAACCTGATAACGGCAGCAGAGGTAAGGGTTTTGCCGGTGCCGGTTGCCATTTCAAAAAGGAAGCGGTCTTTGCCCTTGCCTGCAGCCTTTTGCAAGTGCCTGATGGCGCTAAGCTGGTAGTCGCGGAGAAATTTGAGCTTGTTGGTTCTGATGAATTCTTTGCTGTCCTTTATACTGCCGTTCCAGCCGGGCCTTTGAGCATAGTCGGGCATCTGGACAGTAACGATGTAATCGTTGTCGACGGGTTCGTTCACCAGGCTACCGCGATCGGGATTCCAGGCTTTTATGCCATTGATCTCTTCGGCAGAGGGGAAGGCAACAATGGTTTCAGGGTTTCCTTTCTTCAGATTCCACAAGTAATGGACCACGCCATTCGAGAGGATTACAAAAGAAGCTCCGACGGTATTGGCATATTTTCTTGCCTGCTCTTTGGCAACGAGAGGGTGGAGGCTCTCCTTTTTGGCTTCGAGGACACAGAGCGGCTTCTGATTAGAATCTACGAGCAGGAAGTCGAGAGAGCCGTGTTTGGTTTTCTCAAAATCGTTGCCCCATTCATCAGCCTGCTTGCTTGTGATTTTTACATGGTTTTCCAGCAGGATGTTGGCGGGGCCTTGTTCATTGTCAAAGAATCTCCAGCCAGCCTGTTCGAGCAGTTGGTTAATCCTGATGCGTGCGTGAGCCTCGTTCTTCATTAATACTTGCCGGGGTGGCAAAACCTCATCATCTACAGCTTTGTAGTTTGACACATAGATAATGATTTAAGTTAATTAATGCAAAGGAGGATATGCAATTGATGCGGAAATGGAATATGGGGGTGGCGGAATCCTCACAGAGGCTTCAGGGGAGACAGTCGAGATGGTTAGGGACAGTGGTTTAACGCGGAGATCGCCACGTCGTGCCTCCTCGCAATGACGGTAAAGAAAGTAAGGCAGTGGTTTAACCCGCATTTGAGGACCCCGGCGTTGTAAGTAGCCTTGCGAAACTTAGTAGTAAAGTTGAGCGGTGGAATGCCCGACGGAAGAGCGGACGCCGTAAATGCGATGACAGCCGTAGCGCTCGCTACTGTCGGGCTTGATCTTTTGGTGACTTTTCGATCAAGCGAAAAGTTACTAGGCCTCCGCGGCTATGAGCGGTTCAAAGCTTTGCAGAAGTAGAAGCAACAACTAAGTTCCTTCGTCGTGCCTGTTCAGGATGACAGGATACCTAGTGGGCAACATACACAGGCTTCGACTCCGCTCAGCCTGACAAATGCTGAGGAGGCAAGGATAATGAGGAATATCGCTCCATACTTCGACGGGCTTAGTATGACGCTAAATCTCTCCCTTAAACTCCGAAGTTTTATGGAATTCTACTTCAGGGAAATCTCTCTTGGCTAAGTTAATTGCCCAATCGTTATCAGCAAGGAACACGGTGTTGCCGGCTTTGTCGTAAGCAATGTGCGAAGCCCGGCGCTGGGTGATTTCCAGTAAGTTTTTCTTGTCTTTTGCGGTGAGCCAGCTTGAACGTTTGAAAGTCAGCATCCTGAACGCACATTTAGCTCCGTATTCGTGCTCAAGCCTGAACATGATTACCTCGAACTGCAGCTCGCCCACAGTACCGATGATCTTTCGGTTGCCGGGCTGTTGGATGAAAAGCTGAGCAACACCTTCTTCTGTTAGCTGCTGGATGCCTTTTTCTAATTGTTTGGTTTTTAGCGGGTCGCGGTTCTCCACCTCTTTGAATATTTCAGGTGAGAAGCTTGGAATTCCTTTGAACTGAAGTTTTTCGCCTTCGGTAAGCGTGTCGCCGATCTTGAAGTTTCCGCTATCGTACAATCCCACTACATCGCCTGGCCAGGCTTCCTCAACTAACGTTTTTTCATTGGCCATGAAGTCCATGGGATTTGAAAACTTCAGCTTTTTCTCCAGGCGGGTGTGATAGTAAAATTTGTTCCGCTCAAACTTTCCTGAGCAGATGCGCAGAAAAGCAATGCGGTCGCGGTGATTGGGATCAAGGTTGGCGTGGATCTTGAATACAAAGCCGGTGAAACCTTTTTCATCAGCAGTTACTTCACGTTCGAGCGCTTCGCGGCTTTTGGGGCTGGGTGCGATGTCAATGAAAGTATCAAGCAATTCACGAATACCAAAGTTGTTGATAGCACTTCCGAAGAATACGGGTGCGAGCAAGCCATCCAGGTATAAGCTGTTATCCAGCGGACCGTAAATGCCTTCCACAAGCTCCAGGTCTTCCTGTAGTTTGGTGAGCTCTTTGGGCTGAAGGAATTCTTTCAACTGCTCGTCTTTCAAATCGTTAACCTTTATGACAGGTTCGGTTATCTTCTTTTTATCGGGTTCAAAAAGGTTTAGCTGGTTGTTGTAGATGTTGTAAACGCCCTTAAAGGTGTATCCTTGTCCGATTGGCCAGGACTGCGGGCAAACGCTGATCTTCAGTTTATCTTCAAGTTCATCGAGCAGATCGAAAGCATCTTTTCCTTCGCGGTCCATTTTATTGATGAAGATGATCACAGGCGTATTCCGCATCCGGCACACTTCCATCAGCTTCTCCGTCTGCTCCTCAACACCCTTTACGCTGTCCACCACGAGGATCACACTGTCAACCGCCGACAAAGTCCGGTAGGTATCTTCGGCAAAATCCTTGTGACCGGGCGTATCCAGGATGTTAATCCGCTTGCCCTTATATTCAAATCCCATCACAGAAGTGGCAACAGAAATCCCACGCTGCTTTTCGATCTCCATAAAGTCGGAAGTGCTGCTTTGCTGCGCTTTATTTCGCTTTACCGCACCCGCAGTATTGATGGCACCTCCAAAAAGCAGGAACTTCTCCGTAAGAGTAGTTTTCCCGGCATCGGGGTGGCTGATAATGGCAAAGGTTTTTCTTTTTTCTATTTCAGGATGTAACATGGGAAATCAGGATTGATAAGGGATGCGGGATAGCAGTGCAGCTATAAGAACAAGTGCGGGAATAAACAGGCGTCCATCAGGCGGCAAAGGTACTATTTTAAAAAGTGTGCGCAAAGCTTAGCCAAGAAGCGGCTTCACTTTCTCCAGGGCAAAATCCAGTTGTTCTTCTTCGGTGAGTCCCGTGTTATCCAGGATTACGGCATCTTCGGCTCTTGCAAGGGGGCTCTCATGGCGGGTGGTATCGAGGTAATCGCGATGGGCGAGGTTTTCAAAGACTTCTTCCAGGGTGATGGGTTCGCCTTTGCCGTATAGTTCGCGGTAACGGCGCTCAGCCCGGATCTTCGGGTCGGCGGTCATGAAGATTTTCAATTGTGCTTTCGGGAAAACGGTGGTGCCAATGTCGCGTCCATCCATCACGATATTCTTTGAGCGTCCCATCCGCTGCTGCTGCTTCACCATTTCCTGACGCACAACCCTTAATGCGCTCACCTGGCTGACGTTCTGGCTTACCGGCATGTGCCGGATCTCCTCAGAAACCTCTTCTTCGTTTAGAGTGATATGAGTCTCATAATCACGTGAATGGAAATTCAGATGAATGTTTTTCAACGCCTCGTCAACAGCAAATTCATCGTGAACATTGATGTTGTTTCGCAGAAAATAAAGCGTTACAGCCCGGTACATGGCACCGCTATCGATGTAAATAAACTGTAGTTTTTTTGCTAAGGCTTTAGCTAAGGTGCTTTTGCCACATGAAGAATAGCCGTCTATGGCGATAACGATGTTGCTGCCCATCGAAGGACAAAGATATTGTTTGAAGATCATTTTCGGCGCACCAACAGGCAAATTCCTTTACTTTGCGGAATGGAATTTTCTAAAGAGTCTCTGCTTCCGGCTGTTACATTTAAAACTTCAAGGAGCGGGGGCAAGGGCGGGCAAAATGTGAACAAGGTTGCGAGCAAGGCTGAATTGAATTTTGATATCGATGCTTCGGAAGTGTTTACGGCAGAGCAGAAGGAGCGGATCAGGCAGAAACTTTCCTCAAAGTTGAACGCCGATAAACTGGTGCAGGTTATTAGCGAGGAGGAGCGGAGCCAGTTTCTGAATAAAGAAAGATGCCTGGAGAAGCTTTTTTATCTCCTGAAGAATGCCTTGCACGAGCCAAAGAAAAGAAAAGCAACCAAGCCAAAAAAGTCTGCCATCGAGCAGCGGCTAAAGCAAAAGCAGCAACAGGCTATGAAGAAAATGGGGAGGCGGAAAGGGTACTTTGACTAGAAGCGGTAAAATGCGGCAAAGGAGGCATATTGATCTGGCTTTGCCCGGCTATCAATTTCCCTGCTCTTGTAGATTATTGAGAAATCTAAAGTCCAGCGCTTGCTGGCGAACATCACCCCAAACTCCTGCGAGACCACGATCGGCTTTGTACCATACGTCACCGGCCCCTTATCATCCCTCAGCAGCCCTCCTGAAACTGTGGCATCGTACGCCACAGCATGAATCATCGGCTGAGCGTAGAAAAAGAATTCATTTCCCGGGATTGTATCTGTTTTCGAATTAGAAATGCGGCTGTTCGTCAGAACCGACCTGAACAGTTCATTTATTTTCCCCAGGCGGAACATTGCCCCCGCTCCAGCACCGGTAAATGTCGTTCCCAGGTTGGCGTATCCATTTGCGGTGACATCAAAGGTGTTTGCTGTATCCCGCACCAGCAAACCTGTATAGCTTAGTGAAGAATTAAGCTGAAACTCGTTGTTTATCTGAAATTGCCAGCCCTCAATATCGTAGAACCCGAAATTACTATGCAGAAACTTTTGCGCCTCTTCGCCAAGTGCTGCAGGCCCAATCACCCCGGTTTGAAGCATAGCCTTTAAAACTGATTCTTTTTGATAAAGCCAACTGATGCTTCCGCCACCATATAGATAAGCTGCAAAAGGGCGGTCTACCTCAGAAATATCGAAAATCTTGCCGGAAACGGGATTGTACATCTTTTGCCCGATTTCTACTTCCCAGATCTTCTTGGCCAGAGCAGGCTTTAATTTCTGTTGATCTACCGCATGCCTGAAAGTGAAAAACAGCCCGTTGGTGTAATATTTGTCCTGCCTGGTGGCGAGGTAGGCATCATTATCGCTCCTGAACCCAATCTCATTTTTGTAGTTGCCCTGTGGGAAAGCGAGCAGGGGAGAGAACAGGCTGAGAACAATGATTTTAAGAATGTGGGCTTTCATAACCATACAGAGATTAAACCAAGAACTTCGGGGATAATTGCCCCGAAGTTCTTAATTGTTATGAGCCTAGTTTAAAACAGCCGCTACAGGTTCCTTGACTGTCATATCAAGAGGATCTTTCACCTTGTCTTTGCTCAATGCGAGGTCGATTACCTCTTTCATTTCGCCTACATAATGAAACTTCAGGTCCTTGATGTAATCCTCTTTGATCTCGAGAATATCTTTTCTATTAGACTTGGATAGGATGATCTCCTTGATGTTAGCTCGTTTAGCTGCCAGGATCTTTTCCTTGATCCCACCCACGGCCAGCACTTTTCCACGAAGGGTAATTTCTCCGGTCATAGCCAGGTTCGATTTTACCTTGCGCTGGGTAAAGGCTGAAGTAAGTGCCGTAAGCATGGTTATCCCCGCTGATGGCCCGTCTTTCGGGGTGGCACCTGCCGGAACGTGTACATGCACATCCCACTGATCAAACACCCGGTAATCAATCCCGAACTTAGCTGAGTGCGCCCGCAAGTAAGCCATCGCGATGCTTGCTGATTCTTTCATCACATCTCCCAGGCTGCCGGTCATAGACATTTTTCCCTTTCCGGGACTCAGGCTTGCTTCGATGAAAAGTATATCGCCACCAACCTGAGTCCAGGCCAAGCCCGTAACCACACCCGCTACTTCATTGCCCTCGTAGAGGTCTTTGTCGAAAATCGGTGCACCAAGGATTGCTTCCGTTTCTTCCTTGGAGATAACAGGATTGTATTCTTCCTCCATGGCTATTTTGGTAGCAACACCGCGTACCAGCGAGCCAATCTTTTTCTCCAGCCCACGTACTCCCGACTCACGTGTATAGTCCTCAATTACCTTCTCAATAACTGCAGGTTTTATGGTAATGTCTTTTTGCTTAAGCCCGTGCTGCTCCCGCTGTTTCGGCAACAGATGCTGTTTGGCTATCTCAATTTTCTCTTCTATTGTATAGCCATTCACCTCAATGATTTCCATCCGGTCTAAAAGCGCAGGCTGAATGGTGCTTAAAGAATTCGCGGTAGCTATGAACATGATGTTAGATAAGTCATAGTCCATTTCTACGTAATGATCGTAGAAGGCGCTGTTCTGCTCGGGATCTAGAACCTCCAGCAGGGCAGAAGACGGGTCGCCGCGGAAATCGCTGCCGACCTTGTCAATTTCATCAAGTACAAAAACAGGATTGGAAGCTCCGGCTTTTTTGAGCGACTGGATAATACGGCCTGGCATTGCTCCTATATAAGTTTTGCGGTGCCCGCGGATGTCAGCCTCGTCGCGGATGCCGCCTAAAGCCATGCGGACGTATTTTCTGCCAAGGGCTTTCGCGATGGATTTACCAAGGGAAGTTTTACCTACCCCGGGAGGGCCAACAAGGCAGAGTATGGGGGCTTTCATGTCGCTTTTCAGCTTCAAGACTGCCAAATATTCTATGATCCGCCGCTTCACCTTTTCTAAACCATAATGGTCTTTGGCCAGAATGCGCTGGGCACGTTTAAGATCAAAGTTGTCTTTAGTGAACTCATTCCACGGAAGGTCCAGCAGTAGTTCGAGGTAATTGATCTGGACAGAGTAATCGGCTGCAGCCGGATTCATCCTGCCCATTTTCTCCAATTCCTTGTTGAAATGCTCGGCTACTTCTTTGCCCCATTTCTTTTTTAATGAACGCTCCCGAAGGTTTTCAAGCTCAAGATCGGGCGAATTGCCGCCAAGTTCTTCCTGTATAGTTTTCAGTTGTTGGTTTAAGAAGTAATCTCGTTGCTGTTTATCCAAATCAGTACGGACTTTGGATTGTATCTGATTGCGGAGCTCCAGCATCTGAAGTTCGCTGGTAAGATGCTGTAAAACCATCTTCGCCCGTTCCCGCAGGTTCGCAACCTCAAGCATTTTTTGCTTCACCGGAACATCAGCATTCATATTAGACGATATGAAATTGATCAGAAATGAAGTGCTTTCTATGTTTTTTATGGCGATGCCAGCTTCGCTCGGTATGTTGGGCGAAAACTGAATGATTTGCATGGCCATCTCTTTGATGGAAGCAACCATCGCCTTAAATTCCTTATCCACTTTCGGCTTTACTTCCTCAAATTTGGCTATAGTGGCTTTGATGTACGGTTCACTCTGCACTTCCTCGCCCAGGCGAAAGCGCCTTTTTCCTTGTATGATGACGGTGGAGCTGCCATCAGGCATTTGAAGCATTTTTATGATCATCGCCAAAGTGCCCACCTCGTTGAGTTGGTCGAATGTTGGATCTTCAATAGCCACATCGCGTTGCGAAACCACTCCGATCATCCGGTCGCCTTTGTAAGCATCCTTAATGAGCTTAATAGATTTATCCCGGCCAACGGTAATAGGAATCACCACGCCAGGGAACAATACAGTATTGCGAAGTGGAAGGATGGATAAAATATCGGGTGTTTGTTCATTGTTCATTTCATCCTCGTCTTCCTGAGACATTAGGGGAAAGAACTCTGTATCTTCATTTATTGCTGGAAGTGCCTGGTTAAAATCGAAAAGGTCGTTGTTCATTAATATATTTTCTAAACGCCATTGTGACAGTGAAGATTCGGATCACTGTATGTTTTGAGACGAATGTTACGGATTGCAATGCCTATGCCAAGCTGCATCTACAGCTTCATTGTTTTCTAATTCGCTCTATTTGACTGGAATTTCTGCTTCGGCTGTAAAAAAGTCAGTCAGGTGTAGCAGAATTTAGCTTAATTACGTAAAGCTTTCTTGTAAAGTTTACAATAATAGTAATATTGCTTTTATAAAAACCGCATTAGAATAAACGCGTTCATGTTGCGTTATCAGATTGGTCATAAATAATTTTGATGAAAATTCTTACACCTCTTTTAGTTGTTTCAATATTATTCAGCAATGCAGCAATTGCTCAGAAATCATCCTCACAGGAGAATCCTTATATGCTTTTAGGCAGAAAGGCCTTGATGGACGGAGATTTTAAACTTGCGGTTGCGCATCTGGAGAAGGCACTGCCATCTGATAGCACTAACGCCAATCTTTTGTACATTCTGGGGTATTCTTACTATCATTCTTCAAATTATCCTAAAGCAGTGAGCACGTTCAGCCGGGTGGTTTCGCTGAGACCAGGGGAGGTTTCTGCCTATTATTATAGAGGTAAAGCTCGCAATAACATGGCGACGGAAGCAAATACCCCACTTTCTTATTCTGAAAGGGAGAAACTGCTTCAGGCGAGCATCCGCGATTTTTCAAAGGCAATAGAACTGAACAGCGACGACATTAAATACTATCAGAACCGCGGGGTGGCTTATCGCGATCTTGGGATTCTGAAGAGCCAGCGGGTGGCAAAGTTTTATGATAAGGCAGTGTCAGCCAATGCTTATAAAGCCTGCATTAATGATTTTCAGCATGTGCTCGAGGCTAATCCGGGACGTACCGATATGATTGATGAACTTAAGAAAGTGAAAGTTTATCTGGCTAACCTGTAGCCTATTTGGCTTGTGCAGGTTGAGTGAATAACTCCCGTCCGCCAAAATCCTGCACCCAATAGTAATTTCCCACAGTGGCCACGCCAACTTCTTTGAAAGTAGGGTTCATCAGGTTCTTACAATGCTCCTCGCTTTTCAGCCAATCGTTAACAACTTCTTTAATGGAACGTTGGCCTAAGGCAATGTTTTCGCCAATTGAGTAACTTTTGATCCCCGTAAGCGAATAACCAACCGCACTCACCCGATCTCTCAAAACCCGGCCATCCTGACTGGTGTGGCTAAAGTATTTTTTAGAAGACATGTCTTTGGCATGCCAGTAGGCGGCTGTTTCTAATTCAGTATTCCAAACAACAGGTGGGGCGGGGGGATAATAGATCTTGCCACAACTACAGCCTTTCTGCCGTACGCTGTTTATCCTGGTTAAGAACTCCTGTTTAAACCAGTCTAAGGATTCGGTTTTTACAACCGGGTTTTTCATTGCGCAGCCCATAAACATCAGGATTAAAGCTGCTCCCCATAATAATTTTTTCATACCCGTTTCTCAACAGTTCTAACGAAAAAACATGCCAGATATTGAGTTAGCTATCTAATTATCCGACCGGTAACTGTGTACTCGTTTGTGCCAATCAGGATTACATTTTGTTTTTTGGTGATGCGGTAGAGGGAGTCGGGATAGTATTCAAGCCGTTCCGTGGATGTATATAGCGTGTTATTGCTCTCGTTGCTGATGAGAATTGACCTGATCTGATTCCGGTCATCTTTCCTGATTTCGATTACTCGTGTACGCAATTTGGGCTCCTTTGCTGAATATCGAATAAAGTTCGGTTGGGAAAAGACAGTGTAGCTGTCTCTCCACGCCGGTTTGTTTATGTCTGATGACACAAAAGGGGCCAGCTCAGAGTCCCAACTTTTGATTTTAAGGCGCTTTCTTTCAGATGAGGAACCTTTAGAAACTGTTTTGTCGACTAAAGGGCTTTCGCTAATCAAAGTAGCTTTCTGCTTCTCAAAATATCCATTAAGATCAAAGTAAGCGTTCTTTGTAGCAACAGGCTCGTTTTGATTGCAGGCGCAGGCGAATACAAGAAAGAAAAGGAGCGATTTGTTCATTTTAAACCAGCACGTTCCCTGTCATTTTTTGAGGAGCCTCAACTCCCATGAGCTTGAGAATGGTTGGTGCAACATCGCCAAGTTTGCCGTTTTTAATTGCCTTGTAATCCTGATCGATCAGGATGCAAGGTACGAGGTTGGTGGTATGGGCTGTGTTCGGCGAACCGTCTTCATTTATCATGAACTCCGCATTCCCATGATCTGCGATGATAATAAAGGAATAGCCATATTTCAGTCCGGTTTCCACCACGCTTTGAGCACATGCATCAACAGTTTCCACAGCTTTCACTACAGCATCGAAAACGCCTGTGTGACCAACCATGTCGGGATTGGCAAAGTTCAGGCACACAAAGTCTGGCTGATTTGTTGGTATATCCTGACAGATTATATCAGCAATACCCTGTGCGCTCATTTCCGGCTGAAGATCGTAGGTGGCCACTTTAGGCGAAGGCACCAGCAGCCGGCGTTCGCCTATAAATTCTTTTTCCCTGCCGCCAGAGAAGAAGAACGTTACGTGGGGATATTTCTCTGTTTCCGCAATGCGTACCTGGGTTTTTCCTGCACGCTCTAAAACTTCCCCGAGCGTATCGCTAAGATCATCCTTAGTGAAAACAACCTGAACACCTTTAAAGGTTTCATCATAAGTTGTCATGGTGATGTATTGCAGGTTTAGCGGTTCCAGATTGTATTCAGGAAAGGCTTTTTGTGTTAGGGCAACCGTTATCTCACGACCACGATCGGTACGGAAATTAAAGCAGATCACCACATCGCCATTCTCAATAACAGCAACCGGTTTATTGTCAGCATCAACTTTGACAATTGGGTCAATAAATTCATCTGTGATGCCAGCAGCGTAGGAATTTTCGATGGCGGAAGCGATGTTTGTAGTTGCCGTTCCTGTGCCGTGCACCATCAGATCGTAAGCCTTTTTTACACGTTCCCATCTGTTGTCACGATCCATCGCGTAGTAGCGGCCAATCGCCGAGGCAATCTCTCCGGCAGAGCCGTTAAGATGTTGTTGAAGGTCGTTTATATAACCCAAACCGGAATTTGGATCCGTGTCGCGGCCATCCATAAAAGCGTGGATGTAAACTTTAGACAAGCCGTTTGATTGAGCGGCATCGCACAGGCCTTTAAGGTGCCGGGTGTGGGAGTGGACGCCACCATCAGACACAAGCCCGATGAAGTGGACCTTTCTGTTTTCACGTTTGGCGTAGGCAAAAGCATCGGCAAGAACGGGGTTTGTGACCAGCTCGTTATCGGCCACCGCCTTATTGATCCTGCCAAGCTCCTGGTACACCACACGCCCTGCGCCGAGGTTCATGTGCCCAACTTCGGAGTTTCCCATTTGTCCCGCAGGTAAACCCACTGCTTCGCCCGATGCTTCAAGTTTTGAGGTCGGATAATTGCTTAAAAGAGTATCAAAGAATGGTGTTTTAGCAGCTAAAACAGCGTTTGAAGAGTCATTTTTTCCAAATCCCCAACCATCGAGGATCAGCAACATTACTTTTTTATTTCCCACGTTGCAAATATACACTTGCCACCCATTTCATTTTGATTTTCTTATATTTGGTATACTAACTCTATAGCCATGAAAAACCGGATAATACTTTGTATAGCGCTACTGCTCACTATCCCTTTCGCTGGTTTTTCTTCCGGCTTAGCCGATATTGAAGATGAGATAAGCAACTCGATCAAATCGGGCAACAGTAAAGAGATAGCCAAATATTTTTCCTCAAGTGTATCTATTTCCTTGCCGGGAGCTGACGATACCTATCAAAAAGCCCAGGGAGAAGTGGTTTTGCGAGACTTCTTTGCTAAACATGAACCCATCTCTGTTAAGCCTCTACATAAATTATCTTCTAATGCCAGCCACAAATATGCCGTGGTTATTTTGCATACAGCCGACGGCGATTTCCGTGTTTCCTTTTCGTTAAGAAGCGGAGGCAATGGATTTGAACTAACTGAAATCAGCATCGAGCCCCTGAAAGAGTAAAGGTATTTTCTAATTTTGCTTTCTATGGAAGCAGAAAATATCGTGATACAGAGGTTTATTGAACAGGCTTTAGCCGAAGATGTTGGTGATGGCGACCATACTTCCCTTTCCACCATTCCTGCCGATAAAACCGGCAAAGCAAAACTTCTGATCAAAGAGAAAGGCGTCTTGGCCGGGGTTGATATTGCTCTTAAGATCTTCAAAACGGTTGATCCCGAGTTAAAAACAGAGCTGTTGTTAAGCGATGGTGCTGAAGTTCAACCTGGCGACATCGCCCTCTACGTTGAAGGAAAAGTCCAGTCGATCCTGCTTGCAGAACGCCTTGTCCTGAACACCATGCAGCGCATGAGCGGAATAGCTACTATCACCCGGCGCATTGTAGAAAAGCTAAACGGCACCAACACCAGGGTTTTGGATACCCGAAAAACAACTCCCAATCTGCGTTTGCTTGAAAAAAAGGCTGTGGAAATTGGCGGGGGAGTAAACCATCGCTTCGGCTTATATGATATGATCCTGATCAAAGACAATCACGTTGATTATGCGGGCGGGATCAGGCAGGCACTCGAATCCGCCATAGCCTATCTTAAGGATAAGGGCAAACAGCTCCAGATAGAAATTGAAGTTAGGAACCTTGATGAGCTGCAGCAGGTTATTGATGCAGGTGGTGCCGACCGGATCTTGCTGGATAATTTTGAGTTTGAAGAGCTAAAGAGAGCAGTGCAACTGATCGGCGGCCGGTTTGTCACAGAAGCGTCTGGTGGCATCACAGAAGAAAATGTTCTGCAATACGCACAATGTGGTGTAGATTTTGTTTCCATGGGAGCACTCACTCATTCAGTTAAGAGTATGGATATGAGCTTAAAAGCAATTTAAAGCTGTATTTTGCAATAATAGTAATATACCCGGTTCGTGTTTTTTATTATACTTGTGAAAAATGGTATCCGTTTATTCGATCTCTGCACTCATTTTAGCATATCTATTTGGATCTATACCGGCGGCGGTGTGGATAGGCCAGGCGTTCTACGGAATTGATGTCCGCGAATATGGAAGCGGGAACGCTGGCGCAACAAACACGTTCCGTGTACTTGGGAAAAAAGCCGGGATAGCAGTGATGCTCATCGACATCTGCAAGGGGTTCACGGCAACTAATCTTGCTTTTTTTATCGGTTTATCTGTTACAGGGCCTCAGCACTCCGTGCAATTTTACAACTATCAGCTGGCTTTAGGTGTGGTGGCTGTAATGGGCCACTTGTTCCCAATTTTCGCGGGGTTTAGGGGAGGGAAGGGAATCGCCACCCTTTTTGGAATGATATTAGCAGTTCATCTGCAGGCAGCTTTGCTTTGCGTTCTTGTCTTTCTGATCATTCTGATTGTTTTTAAATATGTTTCTCTGGGATCTATCGCCGCTGGATTTACATTTCCTTTGAGTATCATATTTATTTTTCAATCGCCAATACGCTCGGTGGTGCTTTATGGAATGTGCATTTGCGTGCTGATAATGGTCACACATCAAAAGAATATAGAACGGCTTTTAAAAGGGAAAGAAAACAAAGTAAATCTGTTTAAGAAAACAGCCTGACCAAAAAGGTGTTTAACCATAAAACAGAATACTATGAAAAAAATACAATTTTTCTCTGCAGGATTAATTGCCCTGATAATTACATCTTGCTCAACAGTCCCTCTTACAGGGCGTAAACAATTAAGCCTCATCGATGAAGCCGCAATACAACAGGAAGCCGCACAAGCTTACCGCGAGTTTTTGAATGATCCCAAAACCCATGTAGTAAATGGCACCGCCGACGCAAACCGCGTGAAAAGGGTGGGAGCTAATATCGCTGCTGCGATTTCCCGCTACATGCAGCAGAATGGCTACGGAGACAAATACAATTACAATTGGGAGTTCAACCTGATACAAGATAAATCCATAAACGCATGGTGTATGCCGGGCGGAAAAGTGGCTGTTTACTCAGGCATTTTGCCGGTTGCTGTGAACGATGCCGGACTGGCAACTGTAATGGGCCACGAAATTGCCCACGCTATAGCTGGACATGCTTCAGAACGTGCTTCCCAGGGAGCCGGCGCTCAGATATTGGGCGGAGTGCTTACAGGAGGGAGTAATTCAACACTTGGCCAACTTTACGGTCTGGGCGGTGGATTGGCTCTTCTAAAATTCTCACGTACTCAGGAGTCGGAAGCAGACAGGTTGGGTTTGATTTTCATGGCTATGGCCGGATACGATCCGAATACCGCAGTTTCTTTTTGGCAACGCATGTCGCAAGCCTCTCAGGGGGGTGCGCCACCGGAATTCTTAAGCACTCACCCAAGCGACGCTACCCGTATTGCTGACATCCAGAAGAGGTTGCCTGAAGCAATGAAGTACTACAAGAAATAACCGTAATAGCATTTACAAAAGAAAGGAGCAGGCTTAAACTTGCTCCTTTTTTGTTAGTACCTGCAAGATTGCCTGAGCCTTTAAGAGGCATTCCTGATATTCTTTTTTAGAGTTCGACTCGAAGGTTATTGCACTGCCTACCTGAAAGGACAAGTATTTATTGTCGGCATTGTAGAGCAAACTTCTGATCACTACGTTAAAGTCGAAGTCGCCGCCCGGAGCAAAATAGCCGATCGCTCCGGAAAAAACTCCACGCCTGGTTTTCTCATATTTTTCTATCAGCTGCATGGCACTAAGTTTAGGAGCGCCGGTCATTGATCCCATAGGAAAAGCTGACTTTATCAAATTGGTAAGCGCCACTTTTTCGTCCACATCGCACACCACAGTCGAAATCATTTGATGTACCTGTTCAAAGCTGTAAATGCCAAATAGCTCTTCTACGCGTACGGTGCCTGGAACCGCACATTTGGTAAGGTCATTGCGCACCAGATCAACAATCATCACATTTTCCGATTGCTCTTTTGCGTCGTTTTTTAGCTGCTCTTTAATTAGCGTATCCTCTGCTGCATCAGCGCTTCTACGTGCTGTGCCTTTGATGGGGTGCGATCTTAGTTTGTTGCCTCTTTTACTAAGGAAGCGCTCTGGCGTGGCGGAAAGAATATAGCGATTCTGGAACTTGAGAAAGGTAGCGAAGGGTGTTGGAGATATTTTGTTTAGCTCGCTGAAAAGGTGTAGCGGATCAACCGAGGCGTTTTCGCAAAAGAACTCCTGGCAAAAGTTGATCTCGTAAATATCGCCCCTGGCAATATGTTCCTTTAGTTTCTCAACTGTTTGAACATACTCCTTCTCTGTAAACTGATTTTGAATCTTGGCTGAAAAAGCAGGTGGTGCTACTGATATTATTTGCTCCTGAATTTCGCGGAACATCCTTTCAGGGAACTGGGATAAGATTGTCAGTTCAGAACCTTTTACAAGCAGTAAGTGCTCAGGAACAAAGAAATAGAGATTAGGGAACTGCAACTGATCAGGGTTTTCGGATTTGAGACTTTCAATTTCGTTCTTCAAATCATAGCCGAGGAGGCCCAGTATCCAGTTTTTGTTCTGGTCGTTTAGGAATTGATTCAGCTGCTCAAAGGCACTGCCGGCAGATGCTAAAAGGTTCGCCGATTCACCCGCCCCAATCAGCAAGTCAAAAGCTGAATAAGGATCATGATAGCCATTGGAATCGAGATAGCAAGCGGTTTGAAAGCCACTCGCCCAAGCTAAGGCCTTATCTTTAAAATCGGGATAATTGTTTATTGAAAACCTGATCTCAGACAGCATCGCAATCCTGCCTAGCTTGCATTAATTCAAAATGAGAGTCTGAGCACGGTCTGGTCCCACCGAAAGATACCTTACCGGCACTTCCAGTGCTTTCTCCAAATACTTGACGTAGGATGACAGGCTTTCAGGAATTTCACTCACTTCTTTTATACCCGTGATATCCTCTTTCCAACCCGGAATAGCCTCGTAAACGGGCTCGGGTTTGATTGTGCAAATATCGTAAGGCATGTAATCAATCACTTGCCCATCATGTTTGTAGTGTGTGCAAGCGTAAATTGTTTCAAATCCGCTCAAAACATCAGCTTTGGTCATAACCAGCTCGGTAACCCCGTTGAGCATGATGGCATATTTAAGCGCAGGCAGATCGATCCATCCGCAACGGCGTGGGCGACCGGTTGTAGCGCCAAACTCGTGGCCAATACGGCGGAGTTCTTCTCCCGTTTCGTTATTCAACTCAGTAGGGAAGGGTCCACCGCCAACTCTTGTGCAATACGCTTTAAAAATACCAACCACGCTGCCGATTTTCTGCGGCGCAATGCCTAGGCCGGTGCAGGCGCCTGCGGTCGTTGTGTTAGAGGAAGTTACAAAAGGGTAGGAGCCGAAATCTACGTCGAGCATCGCACCCTGTGCACCCTCTGCGAGTACGGTCTTGCCTTCCTTTAGATACTGGTTCACGAAGTGCTCGCTGTCAACCTGTGGTATGGTTTTGAGGAATTCGATGGCTTCAAAGAAAGAAGCTTCTTTTTCAGAAAAATCGGGAACCTCTCCGTAGTGCGATAAAATAGATTTATGTTTATCTACCAATTTCTGATACTTGGCTTTGAAGTCAGGGAGCTGCGTATCGCCAACGCGAAGGCCATTTCGTCCGGTTTTGTCCATGTAAGTCGGACCGATGCCTTTCAGGGTCGAGCCGATTTTGCCTTCGCCCATTTTGCTTTCCGACGCGGCGTCAAGTAGTTGGTGAGTAGGCAGGATTAGATGTGCTTTACGGGCAATAACCAGTTTTTTCGCAGCAACAGGATCGAAGCCGTTTTTTTTCAGGTTATCCAGTTCTCTTTTCAGGATGATGGGGTCTATTACAACTCCATTGCCGATGAGGTTCATGGTTTTCTCATTGAAAATACCGGAAGGGATTGTGTTCAAAACATACTTCTGATTATCGAATTCGAGGGTATGCCCCGCGTTCGGTCCGCCCTGGAAACGGGCAATCATATCGTATTGCGGGCTTAAAACATCAACAATTTTACCTTTTCCTTCATCGCCCCACTGGAGCCCTAATAGTACGTCAACAGCCATAAATTTTTTTATAAATTCTCTTTATAGTAACTTTCAAATGCGACAACAATTTTTTGTTTTACCTGCTCCCAGCTAATGGTTTCAATTTTTATCGGGTCGGGTTCATCCTCTGCGTCTTCAAAATAAACTATTGAGCGCATTACCGCAAAAGTATCATCATAAGGGTACCTTTCCTGATAAAATTTCAAAAGATTTTTAAGTTCGTAAATATTCAGCAACTTGCTCAGATCCCAAAAGTCTTTTTTTGATCCTCTGCCTTTAATTGCGTTCAGCTTCAAGGCGGCAATTTCCTGTAGGTGAGCGAAGGGAACGTTTTCTAAATATTGTATCGGAAACTTAAATGGATCTTTGACTGATACAAAGTCTGTCTTGATATTGTTTATAAAGCCCTGGAGTATAGCGGCACTCCTGTTCTCCATGAATACAACAGAATGAAAGTTCTCTTCGATGAAGGTCTTTAGATAGTCTTTGTCAAAAGGCTGATCCGTGAACAAGTCAAGGTCAATAGATTTTCTGTGACCTAACATGAGAGCCAGGGCGGTGCCGCCTACTAGCCGGAAACCTGAGAATTCGGAAAAAGAAGTAATCTGCTTTAGAAGTTCCAGTGTGCCTGGTTCAACTGTTTCTTCTCGTAGCATTTAAATTCTTTAGGTTCTGTGTGGAATAAGACACAGCAAAAATTCATCGCCGAATCTGAGAGCCACGAAGCATTTAAAACAAGTTTCTTAACCCTGTCGAAACCATAGTATTTTAGAAGATTGATAAAGTCCTGATGTTTGCCCCGCTCAACTACCTTTTCCACTACAAATCGGTCATGTTTTTGATAATCTATATTATCAAAATCTACATCCCAAAAAGCTTGTCTCGAAATATCTGGTTTATCGGTTTGCATACTTAATTCTTGGAGTACGATTCGCAGAAGCCCTGCTTCAGCTTGGCGCAGTTACCGTACATGTTCAAAGAGTGATGCTTGATATCAAATTTTAGCAAATCGCCCATCATGCTTTGTATCTGACCAATACGTGGGTCGCAAAACTCTACAACTTTGCCACAATCAATGCAGATAATATGATCGTGTTGTTTGTAGCCGTAAGATTTCTCAAATTGAGCCATGTTTTTGCCAAACTGGTGCTTTGTAACAAGGTCGCACGACACCAGCAGCTCAAGGGTGTTGTAAACGGTTGCCCGGCTTACGCGATATTTCTTATTTTTCATGTGGATATACAGCGATTCCACATCGAAGTGATCGGTACGGGAGTAAATCTCTTCTAGAATTGCAAACCGTTCAGGGGTTTTCCTAAAGCTTTTATTTTCAAGATAAGCCTCGAAAATCTTTTTGACCATATCAATGGTTTCTTGTACAGGCATATGTTCGATACTGGCGCTCAAATTTACCCAAAAAATATCATTTAGCCGGGATTACGGATGAAGCCTTTTCAAGAGTGTGAGGTTCCGAATCAAAGCGTGTTACCGAAGTGACGCCTTTCACCTGCTTTAATTTCTTGATCAGATCTTCCAGGTGATTGGTGTCGTTTACGTAAATCATCAGCGATCCTTCAAAAATGCCATCATTACTGTCGACGGTTATTGAGCGCATGTTGACTTTAAAGTCGTGGGAGATAACGGTTGTTATTTTGTTTATAAGACCCACATCATCAATTCCGGTAATTCTCAAGCCGGTTAAGAATGCAAGTTCTTTTTGCGCTGTCCATTTTGCTTTTACAACGCGATAACCATAGTTAGAGAGCAGTTTTGTGGCATTCGGGCAATTGGTGCGATGGATTTTAATTCCATCATTAATGGTAATGAAGCCAAAAACATCATCTCCCGGAATAGGATTACAGCAGTTGGCAAGCTTGTAGTCTATTTTCTGAAGGTCTTCGCCGATAAGAAGCGTGTCTGCGTCCTTGGTTTTAGCCCGATTGAAAATACCTTCAATCTGAGCAGGCTCAATTTTTTCCGGAATCCGATTTTCAACCACACGCTCGGACGAGTGAAACTCCTTGAGGTCCTTTAAGTCGATTTTGCCCTTGGCTATATTGTAGAACAGATCCAGGGAAGAATTCAGTTTAAAAAAGTAGGTAAGCTTGTGGATATTGTCCGAGTTGTAGGTGATTTTAAGCGACTTGAGCTTCCGTTCCAGCATTTCCTTGCCATCTTCTGCCACTCGTCTTTTTTCTTCTTTTAATGCCGACTTAATCCGGGCTTTCGCCTTCGCAGTTACTACAAAATTCAGCCAATCCTCTTTGGGTGTTTGCTTGCTGGATGTGATAATTTCCACCTGATCGCCATTCTGAAGCTTATACGATAATGGCACCAGTTTATGGTTCACCTTAGCTCCGATACAGCTTGCGCCTAGGTCGGAGTGGATTTCAAAAGCAAAGTCAAGTGCCGTCGCGTCTGTAGGCAACTGCATCAGCGCTCCTTTTGGCGTAAAAATGAATATCTCGTCAGAGAAGAGGTTCATTTTGAAATCGTCCAAGAAATCCAGAGCGTTTGATTCAGGATTGCTCAATAAGTCCCGAACTTTCTGAATCCATTGATCCAGTCCGTTGTCTGACGATGATTCTTTGTATTTCCAGTGGGCCGCGAAACCCTTTTCAGCAATTTCATTCATCCGCAAAGTCCTGATCTGCACTTCCACCCACTGTCCTTTCGGGCCCATCACCGTAGTGTGCAAAGATTCGTAACCATTTGCTCTTGGCGACGAAACCCAGTCGCGAAGCCTGTCTGGATTTGGCCGATAAAGATCCGTTACGATTGAATAAGCCTTCCAGCAATCCGATTTTTCATTTTCCGCTGCACTATCCAAAATAATCCGGATAGCGAAAAGATCATAAACTTCCTCAAACGGGACGCTTTTCTTACGCATCTTGCTCCAGATAGAATGGATGGATTTTGGCCGCCCATATATTTCGGCGTTTAAGCCCTGCTCATGCAAAATATCCTTAATCGGACCGATGAAATTCTTTACATACATCTCCCGCTCAGCCTTTTTCTCGTTCAGCTTATGAGCGATGAACTTATACGTTTCAGATTCCATGTATTTCATGGAAAGGTCTTCGAGCTCAGACTTCATGGCATATAAGCCAAGCCTGTGGGCAAGAGGAGCGTAGAGGTAAACGGTTTCGGAAGATATTTTCAACTGCTTATCCCGGGGCATGAAATCCATGGTCCGCATGTTGTGCAAACGGTCTGCAAGCTTGATGAGGATCACCCGCACATCATCCGCCAGCGTAAGAAGCATCTTTCTGAAGTTCTCCGCCTGCAACGAGCTATTGGTATCAAAAACGCCGGCAATTTTGGTAAGCCCATCGATGATCTTGGCTACTTTTTTTCCAAATTCCCGCTCAATATCCTCCAGCGAAATAGCTGTATCTTCAACAACATCGTGCAGCAAAGCACACACAATAGAAGTGGTGCCCAGCCCAATTTCTTCGGCTGCAATTTGCGCAACGGCAATGGGGTGGTATATATAAGGCTCGCCAGATTTTCGGCGCATGTCTTTGTGGCTATCAAGAGCCATATCGAAGGCACGGCGTATCATCTGTTTATCGCCTTTTTGCAAAGTAGATTTACTGGCACGCAGCAAAGCCCGGTATCTTTTCAAGATTTCCAGTTTTTCTGCTTCCAGGTCTATCACTAATTCCTTCATGGTTATATTTTGACAATCCTTACAATAATAATCAGATTAAATTTGGGTTACTATTCCCGGTATTCTGTTATTAATTGATAACGAATATTTAGCGTAATTTTGCTGACCGAAAGTATGAAAATTTTTAGGGGCCTTGCAATCTTCTGTTTGTTTATGGTAAGCCTGAATGTTTACAGTCAAACAGCGCCCGATCAAGCATTGAAGGGCAAGAATGATACCATTAAAGTTGGCGCAACGCTGATAAATGGAGAGCTTATCCCATGGCTGCCACTTAATGACGTTACCATTACTGAAAGGCGCATTTTCAGATCTGCTGCGGAGCGAGCACAATTCAACCGGCTGCGATACAACGTGCTCAAAGTACTGCCATACGCAATTTTGGCACGAAATAAGTACACTAAACTACAACAAGATCTGGCAATCACAGGAAATCGTAAGGAGCAGCGAGCACTGGTGAAGAATTGTGAGAAGGATATCAAGGATCTGTTCGATAAGAAGATAAAAGACATGTCAATTAACCAGGGAGAGATCCTGATTAAGCTGATAGACCGTGAGACCGGCAACAGTAGCTACGAAATGGTGCGGCAGTTGCAGGGTGGGATCAAGGCTTTTAGCTATCAGTTAGTGGCGAGGGTTTTTGGACATGATTTAAAAGAGAAGTATAACCCGGAGGAGCAACGCGATATTGAATCCATCCTTCAGTCCACGGGTTACTACTCTCGAAATAACTAATATGACATATAAGAGTATTTACCAATTCTCCGTTCAGCGATTGAATGGCGAAGAAGTAAGTTTGAGCGAGTTTAGAGATAAAGTTTTGTTGATTGTAAATACGGCTTCTGAGTGCGGGTTTACTCCACAATTACAAGATCTGGAAACATTAAGAAAAGAATTTGCAGATCAGGATTTTGAAGTGCTGGCTTTTCCTTCCAACGATTTTGGGGGGCAAGAGCCGCTGCAGGGCCCGGCAATCATGAAGTTTTGTAAGATCAACTATCATATAAAGTTCCAGCTTTTTGGCAAAATACATGTGCGTGGGTCCAAAGCACACCCTTTGTACAAGTTTATGGCGGATAAGCGGCGTAACGGTAAGTGCAACACTCCACCCCGGTGGAACTTTCATAAATATCTGATCAACAAGGAAGGTGAAGTGGAGGATTTCTTTTATCCATTTACCAAGCCAGGCTCAGATCGCGTAAAAAAGCGGATCAGGCAATTGCTTGAAACCACCCCAGTTTTGGTATGAAGTTAGACATACTCGTTATTTCAGTCCATCCCGATGACGCCGAATTAGGTTGCGGCGGTACAATTTTGAAGCACGTTGCGCTGGGCAAAAAGGTTGGAATTGTTGACCTGACCCGAGGCGAGCTCGGCACCCGTGGCACAGTCCAAACCCGGGAAGAAGAAGCCTCCGATGCTGCGAAAATTCTTGGCTTAAGCGTAAGGGAGAATTTGGGCATGCGGGATGGCTTTTTTGAAAATAACGAGCAACACAAGCTTCAAGTCATCTCCGCAATCCGCAAGTTTCAGCCTGATATTGTCATCACCAACGCCTATCATGACCGCCACCCGGACCACGGCCGTGCCTGTGACCTGGTGTATGATTCAGTTTTTATGGCTGGATTAAAGAAGATCAAAACGACAGACGGCGGAGAGCAGCAGCGGGAATGGCGGCCAAACTTACTGCTTCATTTTATCCAGGATCAGTACATACAGCCCGACATTATTGTTGACGTAACCGAGTATTGGGATGCAAAGATGGAGTCTGTTCTCGCCTACAAAACGCAGTTCTACAATCCTGAGGCAGACGAGGAAAGTGATACTTATATTTCATCGCCCGAATTTTTGAAGATAGTTGAAGGCCGTGGACGGGAATTCGGGAAGTCTATCGGCGCTACTTTTGGTGAAGGCTTTACCTGCAGGAGGCTTCTCGGGGTAACAGACCTCACGCAGCTCCATTAATCATTCTCGTCCGCAGTGCATACAATCTTGTGGTGCACCGGGAAATTCACCGAATTCGCAATAAAGCAGAGCTTATTAGCTCGTTTATGCAGTTCGTTTGCCTTTTCAATCATCTCAGCCTTCGCGACTTTTACCCGTGGAAATAGCCAGACTTCAGTAAAGTGCCCACCACCGTCCGCAGTTTGTATCATCAGCCCGGTTGCCCTATCCTCATACGTAACAACTACGACTCCGGCATCGGCACACAAGTGCAAATATTGAAGCATGTGGCAGCTTGAAAGCGATGCCAGGAACAATTCCTCCGGATTATAGCGCCTTTTATCACCTCTGAACTGTGGGTCGGATGAGCATAGCACTTCCGGTTTGCCGGCGGCTGTAAGGCTATAACTCCGCTCGTATGATCGGTAGTCGGATGTTCCTTTTCCTGTGTTGCCGGTCCAGTTGATCCTAATCGTATAATGATGGCTCATTCTTTCTTCAGTTCTGAAACCAATTTATAATGTTCAACGATTGGGAAGGGGTCGTAGAAGTGGTGGAGCAATTCTTTCCATTTCTGATATTCCGGCGAATTCCTGAATCCGATTGTATGATCTTCCAAAGTATCCCATTGTACAAGAAGGATATATTGTGCCGGCTGCTCAATACACTTTTGAAGCTGGTGCCATTTATATCCTTTCATTGAGCTTATTATATTCTGCGCAATGGAAAAATTACGTTCAAATTCATTCTGTAGGGATGGGATCACCTTCAGGATGGCTGTTTCTAAGATCATTGTACTTTAAGTCAATTAATATCTTTTCTATAGTTTCTATACCCTGGTCAATGTGCTCCTTTTGGATGTTAAGTGCAGGCCTAAACCGGATGCTTTTTTCTCCGCACGCCAAGAACATCACGTTACGTTTCATTCCTTCTTCAATGAAAGTATTGCGTTTATCCTTGTCGGGAAGATCGAACGAAACGAGCAGCCCTCTTCCACGCACCTGTTTTAGCTGGGGGTAATGCTGAGCGAGAGCGAGCAGGCGATCTTGCAGGTATTTGCCTACCTCTGCGGCATTCTCCACAACATTATCTTCTTCGATGATCTGCAAAATGCGGGTGGCCCGTACCATATCAGCCAGGCTGCCACCCCAGGTAGAATTTATCCGTGAAGAGACGTTGAAAACATTGGTTTCGATCGCATCAACCTTGTTGCCTACTAAAATACCGCATATCTGCATCTTTTTTCCGAAGGCAAGTATGTCGGGGCGGGCTTTTTCACCAAAGTGCTCGTGGGACCAGAACTTGCCAGTAAGCCCTACACCGGTTTGTATTTCATCATAAATCAGGAAGCAGTCGTTTTCGTCAGCCAGAATTCGCAACTGTTCCATAAACTCTTTCCGAACATGCTTGTCGCCGCCTTCCGACAGTATAGGTTCTATGATGATGGCACAAATCTCATCTTTGTTATCCGCGAAAGCTTGTTTGATCAGGTCTATCGAATGCTTTTCACGATTTTCAAGGTCAGCCAGATTTTCAGGTGTGAGCGGAAACTGTATTTCCGGAACTGGTATTCTCGGCCAGTCGAACTTGGCATAAAAACGGGTTTTCTCGGGCAAGGTATTGGTTAAGCTCATGGTATAACCGCTTCTGCCATGAAATGCATGCTCAAAGTGGATCACTTTAGTGCCAATTTCCTTGGTATAACCTTTCTGAAAGTTCTTTTGAACTTTCCAGTCCATAGCAACTTTTAAGGCATTTTCGATGGCTAACGCTCCGCCAGAAATAAAAAATGCATGAGGAAGGTAAGAGGGAATACCTACCCGCGAAAACGTCTTTACGAATTCAGCATATTGAGTGGTGTAAACATCAGAATTTGATGGATTGGCAAGGGCTGCAAGCAGGAGGTTCTTTTTGAACTCTTCATCTCCTATCATTTTGGGATGATTGTAGCCGAGCGGCACCGATGCAAAGCACGTGAAAAAGTCCAGAAGGGTACGATCGTGCTTAGAATCATAGATATAAACGCCCTTGCTTTTCTCAAGATCGAACGTGATATCTAAGCCATCTGCGTGGATGTGTTTTTCTAATGTTGCCTGAACATCTCCGGGCGAAACTGATAGTTTATACATATCTGAAACGTTTGTTTCAAATATAGAAAATGCCTTAAACCGAGCAAAAAAACCACTTTTTGACGAAATATAGGTTTAAACTGTTTAAACCTATATTTTAGAACTTTTAGCGGGATAGACAAAAAAGCTCACTCGTCTTCTTAGAGAAGAATCTTCCTAAAATCAGATTTTGCCGAGCAAACCGACAAGCCCGCCACTGTGAATGATCAGGATTTTATCACCTGATTTAAAAGCATCTTTTTTTACGAGATCGAATACGGCATACACCAGCTTTCCGGTGTAAACCGGATCAAGCAAAATCCCGGTGGAAGAGGAGAAAGCTTGCATGAAAGAAAGCAATTCGGGGTTGGTTTTGGCGTAGCCGCCGAAGTGGTAATCTAAGTGGAGGATAAATTTAGCAGGGCGAAGAAGGTATTTGCCAATTTCTTCTTCGATAAATGAAGCATTTTTCAGCACGGGCACAGTGTGCAGTTGCGTCTGTAGCCGATGGTTCGTGATGCCGTTTAATATACCAGCCGCTGTTGTTCCCGTTCCTGAAGCACAAAAAATATGGCTGTATTCTTCTTCCAACTCGTCAATCAACTCCGCACAACCCTTTGCAGCCTCGTCACTGGCACCGCCTTCATCTATAAAAAACGCCCGCAGATCGTTCCCATAATTTTCAGCAAACAGCTTCTGCTTATCGCGATAGCTTTCCCGGTCTACAAACCTTAGCTCCATCCCAAACATCCTGCTGAGGCTCAAAAGAGGATTGCTTACATTTTCACCACGTACAAAGGCAGTCCTTTTGAACCCAGACTTTGCCGCCGCACATGCAGTAGCGAGTAAATGGTTAGACCACGCACCACCAAACGTGACGAGGTGATCTTTCCCCTGCGTCTTCGCTGCCTCCAGCAAATACTTTAGCTTCCTCCACTTGTTGCCCGATATGAAAGGATGGATCATGTCATCACGTTTCATGAACACAGAAATATGCTTTTCCGCAAAAAGCGGGTGGTGGATTTCCTCGACCGGGCTGTAGATGTTAAAGTCCATGCATAAAAAAAGCTCCTGTGGAGGAGCTTTGAGTTTATATTTCGTTCTATTTATTTTCCGATTCCAATGCCAAGTCCTACGTTGAAAGCATTGTATTCAGCTAAGCTGTACGATCCATAAAGCCTCAAAAAAGCCAGGTTAAGTTGGAAGCCAACATTCCCGCGGAAGCCGCTTATGTCTGTTTGGTTGATGGAAACCGGATCTGTGTAAGTTGTGTATGTCCGTGTGCCTGATGGTATCAAGGCTCCTGTGGTTACAGGATAATTTCCTTTTAGGCCAGCATCTGTTTTCGCGTTGTTATATCCGACACTTACAAAAGGAGTGAAGATCAAAAACTTTTTCGATAAAATCACTTCAGTATTGATTCCTGTAAATTTTGCATCAATGCGCTGATTCGAGAAATCCTGGCTTTGGCCCGGCTTTGCAGGATCCGATTCTGCGCCGCTTTCTGGTTGCACATTCAAATCTTTTTGGTAGCCGAATTGGGTATAGCCCAAAGCCACTGCAAGATCAAAGGGTAATAACTTGCCAACTTTATTTCCTGCGATTAATGGCAATAACTCCAGCTTTACTCCACCACCAATCATATTGAATGTACCCACATCGCCAGCTTTGATCTTTGGAAGAAGCCTGAGCGTAACGTCGATTCCTTTTATCAGCCCAACTGTGCCCTGAAGCATGTTGAAAGAAGGGATGGCGGGCAGATCTGCGCCTCCGGGAAGAGCAACCGTCTCGATTTTTTGTGAGCCGTTATAAATATCAACTGAAATTCCGCCATCAGGCCCGGCCACGGTAGGGTTTATGGTTTGGCTGGTATTGGTGGGCCTCACATTATTTGACAAGCCAATTTTAGTTATGTCGAATGTTTTGTCTGCTTCTGAGGGCATTGCACCGGAAACCGAGACCAGCCGAAGCTCGAATCTGCCGAGGTTCTTCGCGTTGGCAGTATTATTCCAGCCGGAGTTCAATCCTACTCCAAAACCCTTGAATAAAGGAGTAAGGTATGCATTGGCAAGTTTCGTTGCATCAGCAGGGGAGGATTTAATGAATTCTCCAACTTCATCCTGCGCTGAAGCCGCAAGAGATGATGAAACTGCTGCTAAAATTAAAGCGTGTTTTAATAGCGAGTAAATTTTTTTCATACTGTCAGGTTTGTTTTGAAGCTTTAAAATTAGAGTTTTCTTTCACAAAATAAAATTCTATATTTGCACCTCATTTAAAAAAACATAATCAATAACAATGTACGCAATAGTAAATATAGCCGGACAGCAATTCAAAGTTGCAAAAGACCAGCAGATCTTTGTACACCGTTTACAAGGAGAAGAGGGCGCTAGTATTGAATTTGACAATGTGTTATTAGCAGCAAAAGGCAGCGACTTTAAAATTGGTGCAGATGCACTGAAAGGCGCTTCAGTTTCGGCTAAAATATTGTCTCATTTAAAAGGTGACAAGGTGATCGTTTTCAAAAAGAAACGCAGAAAAGGTTACAAGAAGAAAAACGGACACCGCCAGCAGTTTACTAAAATTGAGATAACTGGTATCACTTTATAAGTTTAAGAGATAAATCGGGCTTGCCCATAAAAATATAAAAGAAAATGGCACATAAAAAAGGTGCGGGTAGTTCCAGAAACGGCCGCGAATCGCATAGCAAACGTTTAGGTATTAAGATTTTCGGCGGACAGGAAGCTATTGCCGGAAACATCATCGTTCGTCAGCGTGGAACCAGGCACAACCCTGATAAAAACGTAGGTATCGGTAAAGACCACACATTATTTGCTTTGATTGGCGGTACTGTAATTTTCAAGAAAAAAGCAGATGACAAATCATACGTTTCTGTTATCCCTTTTGAAACTGCAGCAGTTGAAGCTCCAGTAAAAGAGAAGAAAGTTGCAGCTGCAGAGCCTAAAGCAGAAGAAATTGCTGCTCCAGCTGCTCCGAAAGCGAAAAAAGCATCTAAAGCAGAAGCTCCTGTTGAAACAGCATCTTCAGAAGAAGAAGCTGCCGTAGCAGAGTAATTGTATCAAAAACTTTAGAGCCCTGTTGTTCATTGAACAGCAGGGCTTCTCTTTTTATAAAAGCTTTGAAGAGCCACATCGTAAGCATGTGGCTTCAAGCAAAATGCCCCGTTCTTAAGGCAGAAGTTCTATATTTGGAAAAATAAGCAGCCGCAAATCAGGCAATGAAAATTTCGGACAGAGCTACAGATAAATATGAACTTGTTGTTGGCTTGGAAGTGCATGCGCAACTAGCCACGAATTCTAAGATATTTTCTTCAGATTCCGCCTCCTTCGGCGCAGGCCCAAATCAAAACACCAGTCCTGTATCATTAGGCTTACCCGGTTCCTTGCCCAAAATAAACCGAAAGGTTGTAGAATATGCAGTTAAGCTGGGGTTGGCAACAAACTGCCGGATCAATCTCGAGAACCGGTTTGATCGCAAAAACTATTTCTATGCAGATCTGCCGAAAGGCTATCAAATTACCCAGGACCAACTTCCAATATGTAAGGACGGGCACATCACGATACGGACAAAGTCTGGCGAGCGTACTGTCCGGCTAAACCGCATACACATGGAGGAGGATGCCGGGAAAAGCATGCATGATAAGCACAATTCAAGTTCGCTCATTGACCTAAACCGGGCGGGCGTGCCGTTGGTTGAAATAGTTTCTGAACCTGATCTCCGGTCTGCGGAGGAGGCTGCGGCATATCTTACAGAGATCCGCAAGATTGTTCGTTACCTGGGCATTTGCGATGGCAACATGGAGGAGGGAAGCCTCCGCTGCGATGCCAATATTTCAGTGCGGTTGAAAGGAGCCGAGAGCTTTGGCAATAGGTGCGAGGTGAAAAACCTAAATTCCATCCGCAACCTTCAGCGGGCTATCAGTTACGAGTATGAGCGCCAGGTAAAATTGATTGAAGCGGGGGAAACCATCAGCCAGAATACGCTAAACTTTGATGCAGCATCCGGAGTAACCTCGGTGTTGAGATCGAAGGAGATGGCATATGATTACCGGTACTTCCCAGAACCCGACCTGCAACCACTGCATCTGAGCAAAGAATGGGTGGAGGAACTTTTGAAATCTCTGCCTGAACTTCCCGAGCAAAGGGCAAATCGCTACGTTACTAATTACGCGTTATCAGCATACGATGCAGGTTTGCTGACGTCTGAAAAAGCAATAGCCGATTTCTTCGAAAAAGTTATTCAACATACATCCAATTTCAAGGCGGCAGCCAATTGGGTAGTCGGTCCGATTCAATCGTATTTGAATGAACAAGGCAGTGATATTTCGGCTTTACAGGTATCAGCTCAATCTGTTGCCCGGATAATTTCGTTAATAGATGAAGGGAAAATCAATTTTTCAGCAGCATCGCAGCAGTTGTTCCCGGCATTGGTCCAAAACCCAGAAAGAGACATAACTGATCTGATCGCCGAAATGAACTTGTCGATAGATACCAATTCAGACGAATTGGTGAAGTTTATTGACGAGGCAATTTCACAGTATCCCGATAAGGTTGCCGAATTTAATAAAGGTAAAAAAGGTGTTTTAGGGTTGTTCATGGGCGAAGTTATGCGCCTCAGCAAAGGAAAGATAGATCCGAAAACCGCAAATAAGTTAGTTGTAGAAAAATTAGAATCATTAAAGTGAGAAAAATAGCAGGAATAATTCTGCTGGCAGCCTTTGCGCTTTCGGCATGTAAAAATAAAGACGAGTTTACCATTGATGGAAAGGCAAACAACGCCAGTGGAATCAAGAAGGTGATGCTCTATCGTGCCGATCAGTTGATTGACTCTGCCTTCTTAAATGACAAAGGAGAGTTCAAGTTTAAACGAAATGAACCAGATGCAGACTTTTATTCGATGGCTATCGGAGAGAAGAACTTTTTAGTGATTGCCGAGAACGGGGATGAGATAAACTTCGAAACCGACCTGGCAGATAGCAGCAACACTTATAAAATCGATGGTTCTGAAGCTTCGGAAAAGGTGAGGGAGTTTAACCAGATCAGCAATAAATACGGAAAGGTTTATTTGCAACTCCAGCAACAGTATGAGCAGGCTCTTGCTGTTCATCCAGACTCTAAAGATTCAATTTACAATTCATTGATGCCGATTTTCCAGGAAAACATGGACAAGTTTTCTGAAGAAGCTTTAGAGTTCGGGAAGAAGAATAAAGATAATCTTGCCGGTTTTTATGCGGTTGGAAGCATCAATGATCCTGACAAGTTTGAACCGGAATTGATCAAGTACGCAGACGATATTAAAACAAAATTCCCCAATAATAAGTCTGTGCAGGCATTTGTAGCTAAGATGGAGAACCTGAAACCTTTGTCGATTGGAAAAGCTGCACCCGGCTTTGAACTTTCTACACCAGATGGCAAAAAGGTAAGCCTGGCTGATTACAGGGGGAAATACGTTCTGCTGGATTTTTGGGCATCCTGGTGCGCTCCGTGCAGGCAAGAAAATCCCAACGTAGTGAAAGAATATGCAAAATACAAAAACAAAGGTTTTGATATTCTCAGCGTATCGCTTGACGACAATAAAGAAAACTGGACAAAAGCGATCAAAGAAGATAACCTGACCTGGACACATGTCTCAGAGTTAGCCAAAGATCCATGGAACGGTAATGTAGCCAGGTTATACAAGATTGAAGCAATTCCGTACTCCATAGTTGTTGGCCCTGACGGGAAGATATTGGCAAAAAACCTGCGTGGCCCGGCACTCGGCAATTTTTTACACAAAACCTTAGATTAATATAAGCCTGCCATATGAGCACCGCTAAGCCTAAAGTACTTATTGTTGATGATGAGCCGGATATCCTCGAGCTTATTGAATACAATCTAAAGAGGGAAGGTTATCAGGTAAAAACCGCCTCTAATGGAGAAGAAGGTGTAACCGAAGCAAAGGCTTTTCTCCCTGACCTCATTGTTCTCGATATCATGATGCCAGTAATGGACGGCATTGAAGCCTGTCGCATCATGCGCTCCATGCCGCAATTCAAAAATACGTTCATGGTTTTCCTTACGGCCCGTAATGAGGAGTTTTCCGAAATAGCGGGCTTCAATGTAGGTGCTGATGATTATATCGCCAAGCCAATAAAACCACGAGCGCTGGTAAGCCGGATCAACGCGATACTGCGCCGCACCGGGCAGGCAGAAGAACTTCCTGACGACAAACTGGAAATTGGTGACTTGATTATCGACCGCGAAGCGTTTCTCGTTTACAAACAGGGAAAAAAGATTGTGTTGGCGAAGAAGGAATTTGAGCTTCTTTACCTCTTAGCATCCAAACCGGGAAAGGTATTTAACCGGGACGTTATTCTTGAAAATGTCTGGGAAGATTCTGAAGGCACCAACCGCACCATTGACGTACACATCCGAAAACTTAGAGAGAAGCTAGGCGATCAGTATGTAAGCACCGTAAAGGGGGTGGGGTATAAATTTGAGGTAGGCGCTTAGGATATTCCCGCAGATTACGCTGACTTCCGCAGAAGCTGTCGGAAAATCTAGAACAATCGCAAGAGAGCTAAAGACAATGTATTTCGCCGGGAGCGGGGTTCCCTCATCATTTAATATATACTGTTTTAATATTCACAAACTCTCTAATCCCGTAAACGCCCAGTTCCCGGCCGTATCCTGATTCGTTTATTCCTCCAAACGGTAAACGCGGATCTGACTTGACCAGCGAGTTTACGAAACAACTGCCTGCGTTCAGCTTGGTTTTTGCTATCATTTCTCCACGTGCTAGATCCTTGGTAAACACTGCGCCGCCAAGTCCGAAATTGGTATCGTTAGCGATTGAAATTGCTTCTTCCTCTGATTTGGCGGAGATAACTGCCGCTACTGGTCCGAAAAGCTCTTCATCAAACGCGGGCATTCCTTTTTTTACTTTGGTTAAAATGGTGGGTAGGTAAAGTGCGCCTTCACCTTTCGGGATCTTGCCGCCCAGGATGCACTTTGCCCCGGCTTCAATGCTCTTTTTGACTTGCTTGTGGAGTTGGCCGCGAAGATCGGCACGAGCCTGCGGACCGATATCTGTGTTTGGGTCCAGCGGGTCGCCGAGCACTTTTTTGCTCATTTTCTCGAGAAACAATCTCGTAAATTCTTTCTCAACAGATTTTACCACTATGAAGCGTTTTGCAGCGATGCAGCTTTGTCCGCTGTTCACCAGCCGGCTGTTCACACATGTTTCGGCTGCGAGCTCCAGATCAGCATCTTCCAGTATAACGTAAGCATCGCTGCCGCCTAATTCCAGCAAAGTTTTCTTGATAAGTGATCCGGCTTTAGCGGCCACCGTTTTACCTGCCTCCGTACTTCCGGTGAGTGTTACAGCCTTGATTAGCGGATGCTCTATCAATTTATCCACCTGTTTGCCTGGAACCAGCAAAGCCTGAAACACGTTTTCCGGATAGCCGGCTTCACGGATAATTTCTTCTATGGCCAAAGCACAACTAGGCACATTGGAAGCATGTTTCAAAATTCCACAATTTCCCGCCATCAACGCAGGAGCAAGAAACCGGAAAACCTGCCAAAACGGAAAGTTCCACGGCATCACAGCCAGTACAACACCGATTGGCTGAAAGCTTACAAAGCTTTTTGACGCATCGGTTTTTATTATTTCATCTTTCAGGAAAGCAGTTGCATTATTTGCATAATAATCGCAGGCAAGTGCACACTTCTCAATTTCTGAAATGCCCTGCTTAAGCGGTTTTCCCATTTCCAAAGCCATCAGTTCTGCAAGTTCATTCTTTCGGTTGTACAGAACAGAAGCAGCATTTTTGAGTAATCTGGCTCGTTCCCGAAAAGTTGTAAGTTTCCACTCCAGCCAGGCATCGTGCGTTTGACTGATCTTTTTGTTGGCCTGTTTTAAACTGGTCTCCTTGTATTCCGCGATAACTTGTCCGGTGAACGGATTTATAGATTGAATAGCCATTAGAGTTATGCTTTTAAATCAAACATAAGGAGCAGAGAAGAGTTTGTTGGTAAAACATCATATGTTTTGGACACATAACAGGCAATCATCATAATAAGTATATTCGTCCGAGAACCCAAATCGTAACATGCAGCCATCTCCGCAAATCTCCAAAGAAGATTACAGAAGCATTTTCTGCAACAGTCCCGCCACCAAACTTATCATAGACACCGATGCGCCGGTTTATACAATTTTGGACGTAAACGACGCTTATTTGTTTGCCACCAATAGCGATAGAGAATCCCTGGTGGGGAATTCTGTTTTTGGCGTATTCCCGCCCAATCCCACAGATATGGTGTCGAAGAATATAGAACGGACAATATTCTCATTCAACGAAGCTATCCAAAGCAAAATGCCGCATACCATGTACAATTACAGGTACGACATTCCAATTCGGGGCACTGATGAATTTGAGGAGCGGTATTGGACAACCAGCAACACACCGGTTTTGGACGATGAGGGAAACGTGAAGTTTCTGATCCATTCTCCGGTGAATGTTACTGAAACAGTAAAGCTTGCCCAGCGTGAGCAGGAAGGTGCGCAGGCTTTGAAAGACCAGCAAAAGCAATTGCACTCTGTGTTTATGCAGGCGCCTGTGGGAATTGGCATATTTAAGGGCGCTGATTATGTGGTGGATTTAATAAACCCACCCTTATGCGAACTGTATGGCAGGACCTTCAAGGAACTAATAGGGAAGCCGATCTTTGACGTGTTGACCTCCGCCCGCGGACAAGGTTTTGAACAAATACTCGATAACGTACGGTCCACCGGAGTTCCTTTTGTAGGCAGAGCAATACCGCTTCCTTTGAACCGGAAGGGAAAGGAAGAAATTATTTATGTGAATTTTGTTTACGAGCCTTTCAAAGAAGTCGATGGCAGGATTAGTGGCGTGATAGCCGTTGCTACCGAAATAACCGATCAAATTGAGAGCAAACTTAAACTTCAGGAAAGCGAGGAGCAGTTTCGTTTTATGTCAGAATCTATGCCTCAGCAGGTGTGGACCTCGGATGCAAGTGGAAAACTCAATTATGTGAATGAATGGACTCAAAAGTACTTTGGCAGGACATCTGAAGATCTTCTTGAGGCTGGAATAGAGCGGTTTATTCATCCAGACGATTTAAACCGATGCATGAGCAAGTGGGCCGAGGCTCTCACAACCGGGGAAATATTCCAGGTTGAATTCCGCATGCTTAGGCAGGATCAGCAATACAGATGGCATTTGTCGCGGGCGCTTCCATTTAAAGCAAATGACACAATTGTAAAATGGCTGGGCACTAACACGGATATAGAAGAGCACAAAAAAATCGAACAGAAAAAAGATGAGTTTATCAGCATTGCCAGCCATGAGCTAAAAACTCCGCTAACCAGTTTGAAGGCTTACCTGCAATTGCTTGAACGTTCGCCGACGGCAACATCAATACCTTCAAACTTTATTAAGAATAGCCTGAGCCAGATGCGCCGGCTGGAAAAGCTTGTTGAAGATTTGCTGGATGTATCTAAGATTTCTGGTGGGAAGATGGCATACAACTTAAGCGTGTTCAGCATGAATGATTTGATCGTTGATGCCGTTGGAAGTGTGCAGCAAATCACTTCTTCACATGAACTGATTGTTGAGCGTAATGAACAAGCCATGTTTAATGGAGATCATTATCGGATCGAACAGGTAGTTATCAATTTTCTAACCAACGCCATCAAATACTCGCCGCAAGGCAAAAAAGTGATTATTAACTCACAAGTTGCCGAAGGCAATATCGTAGTTTCTGTACAGGATTTTGGCATCGGCATTGCCAAAGAACATCAACAGAAGCTTTTTGAACGCTTTTACCGGGTGGATAATACGGCTATGAAATATGACGGGCTTGGTTTGGGATTATATGTCGCCTCCGAAATTTTGCAACGTCACAACGGCAAATTCTGGATAGAAAGCGAACAATACAAAGGCTCTACATTTTTCTTCAGCCTGCCGCTGCAGGAGAATTAACAGGCTTGTCTTTGCTACCGGTGAGAGTTATTGATAAGGCGATGGCGCACCAGGTCAGCATTTGCCAGGTCACAAGGCTCCATCCTCCAAGGCGCCAGCATATCAGTCCTGCTGAAGTGCCAACAGCAGCTCCGATGAAATAAACGGTCATGTACATGGTATTGATGCGGCTGTGCGATTGGTCATCGAGAGCGTAGATGCGGGCCAGATTGGTGATTTGCATGATCTGAATGCCAACATCAAGCAGCAAAACTCCGGCTATGAACGAAAACGCTGAATGTGGCATGAATTTCATCAGCACGATGCTTACTATGGTGATGATTATGGAGAACACCAGGGCTTTCACCTTATCTCCCCGGTCAGTAAATTTCCCGATGTACGGAGCCAGCAGCGCTCCGGCAATAGCCAGCAGCCCGTACAAGCCAATCGTGTTTGAACTGTAGTTGAAAGGCGGTCCGCTGAGGTGAAATGTCAGTATGGTCCAGAATGAACAAAATGTTCCGAACACCAAAGCTCCCGTCAAAGCTGCTTCGCGGAGAACCTTAAATCGCCTTGCCTGATACAGTGTGGATTGCAACAGCTGTAAATAATGCCCTTCGAAACGTTTTTTAACCTCCGGAAGATACGACCTTAGCATTAGCGCAGTTATGAACACCAATAAACTTGAAATACGGTACACATACCTCCATCCCAGCCAGTCGGCAACAAAGCCGCTAAAAACGCGGGCGGCAAGTATGCCAACTAACAATCCGCTGAACACAAAGCCAACGTTTTTACCTCGGTTCAAAGGATCGAAGCCCGCAGCCATTGGCAAGAGCACCTGGGCAGATACGGCGAACATCCCAATGCAAATACTCAGCGCCCAAACAAGCTCGATGGTTGTTGCAAAACTCATTGCCAAGGCAGAAAGTGTGAGGAGGCACAGCAGGATGAAGATTAGTTTTTTGGCATTTACCTTATCGCCAAGTGGTACCAGAAAGAACAAGCCAAGTCCGTAGCCAATTTGCGTGAGCATTGAAATGCTGCCCGCTTTCGCATCGTTTACGTGCAAAGAATTTGCCATGTCTTTTAAAATTGGTTGGCAGTAGTAGTTATTTGCGACAGAAACTCCCGCTGCTACAGACATCAATAACAATTGCTTCTTTGAAACGGTATCCGGCATTTTCAATTAAAAAGGTGCGCAATATAGGGATAAGTTGTGATTGAGGCTCTGCAATGCTGTATGACCTACCAATGGTGCAACAATCCAGTTCTGCTTTAATTGGGTGCCAGGGCTTACCTTGCATGCATCGCCAAAAGGTTACATAATTTCGCCAAACAGCACGGTGAGAAAACTAGTTTTATGCTTTAGACAAGCTACATATCCGGAAATTCAGATCTAACGCGTGCCATATCTCCGGTATCAAGAATTACAAATAGAACTAATGAAGAAATACCTTACCAGCATCTTTATCCTTGCATCATTGTCGCTTAGTGCGAAACAGAAGCCAAACATTGTTTTGATCTACGCTGATGACCTTGGTTATGGCGACATCAGCGCAAACGGGGCTACAAAGATTAAGACTCCAAACATTGACAAGATTGCTGCGGCAGGACTCAACTTTAGCAACGTGCATGCCTCCTCATCTACCTGCACGCCGTCCCGCTATTCAATTTTGACAGGAAAATATGCCTGGAGGCAGCAGGGAACTAAAATTGCACCCGGCGACGCTGCACTTATCATCCCAACCAATATTACCACCCTTCCGGGGATGCTTCAGAAGCAAGGCTACAAGACCGCTGCAGTTGGCAAATGGCATTTAGGCTTAGGCGAGGGTAGCGAAGGGCCAAACTGGAATGGAGAAATTAAGCCAGGACCGATGGAAGTTGGGTTTTCGTACGATTTCATTATGCCTGCAACCGGCGACCGCGTGCCTTGTGTTTACATTGAGAACCGGAGAATTGTCAACCTGAACCCATCTGATCCGATCTCGGTAAACTATAAAGAGAAAGTAGGGAATTATCCTACCGGGAAAGAAAACCCGGAGCTGCTAAAGATGAACTATGCACTTGGGCATGATAACACAATTGTAAACGGAATAAGCCGCATTGGCTGGATGGGCGGTGGCAAAGATGCATTGTGGACCGACGAGGATATGGCTGCAACCTTGGCTTCAAAAGCCGTTGGGTTCATGGAGAGGAATAAGAAGAACCCCTTTTTTCTCTATTTTGCTACACATGATATCCACGTGCCGCATGTTCCACATTCGCAGTTTTTAGGCAAGAGTGGACTGGGCTTACGCGGCGATGCCATTCTGCAACTAGACTGGCAGGTTGGGAAAGTGCTTCGGGCGCTCGACAGTCTGGGGCTTACTAAAAACACCATTGTGATTCTGAGCAGCGACAATGGCCCTGCAATTGAAGATGGCTATGAAGATGGTGGCTACAAGAACCTGAACGGGCATACCCCTGCAGGCCCATATCGCGGTGGAAAGTACAGCAGCTTTGAAGCCGGCACCCGCGTTCCTTTTATCATTAAGTGGCCGGGCAAAATTGCACCGGGAAAATCATCGGCTTTGCTGAGCCAGGTTGATCTATATACATCGTTTGCCGCTTTAACCGGTTATAAATTGTCTCCCGATGATGCTCCCGACAGTTTCAATTTGTTGCAGGCTTTCTTAGGGAAATCGAAAATCGGTCGCAGCAGCCTGGTGGAACATGCCGCCAATCAAACGCTTGGTTTGATATCCGGCAATTGGAAATACATTTCCCCTGCTAATGGCCCGAAAGAAAACAAAAATGGGATTGAGACTGGGAACGATGAGTCTCCGCAGCTCTATCGCTTGGACGCTGATGCCGGCGAACGAAAAAACCTCGCCGCGGAAAATCCCATAATTGTTAAAAAAATGCAAGACGAGCTCAAGGCATTACAGGCTGGGGGACGCAGCCGTAAATAACAAAGACAAGAACTTTCTTGGGCGCTATGCTTGCTACTAACGGGGTTGGCCCACCATTGAGCGGAAAAATTCCGTTGATTAACCTGCAATCTTACGTAGTAATCTGATTTAGGAAAGATTGCTCCATTGGCGGCATGGAAATTGCAACTATAGCTAAAGTTAATTAATCTTCCTTAAATGTGAGTTTTTCTAAACACAAATGAATGGAAGGTGTTACCGTTAAACAAAATTGTATAACCATGAACTACAAAAGAACGATATCGAAATATCTCGATAATAGAAAAACAGATCCCGCTAGAGTAGTGGTTGCTCTGTTAGCTGGTTTAGCAGTAGGTGCTGTGCTGGGAGTTTTGTTTGCTCCAGAGAGCGGTGAAGAAACCAGGTATAGAATCTCCGACGGAGCCAAAGGCCTGGCAAATGGTGCAAAGGACAGGTTTCAGGCTATGAAAAGCAGGTTTAGGCCAGAGCTCGACAGAATTTCGGAGGACGGTGCAGAGATGGCCAAGGACGTTAAGTCAAAAGCTAAATCGGCTATTTCTACGGCCAAAGATTCTGTTGAGAATGCCACCGACAAGATAAAATCAAAAGCTAAAAATGTTTCTGTTGATCAGAACGGGTCAATTCAAGGCATTTAAGTTATTTATGTAAAGCAAAAACAGGCTGCTCAAAAGAGTTGGCCTGTTTTTTCACATTCTAAATTGCTCCTCTGGAGCTATTATACACATCAAACCAACCCATACCAATGAGCAAAAGAATCCTATTATTCGAAGATGAAGACGATGTTAGGACCTCAATCGAGATGATCTTGGACAAATCAGGATATGTAGTAAAAGGTTACGCAGCAGCCGACGATGTATTTTCGTTGATTGATGATTTTAAACCAGATCTCATACTGATGGATATTAGGCTGGAAAAGGAAGATGGCCGCGACATTTGCAGGTCTATACGCGGCAATGAAAGTACTTCAACTATTCCGGTAATCATGGTCTCAGGTATTCCCGAGGTTTATAATTCTATTTCGGATGCCGGTGCCAACGATATTGTCCTGAAGCCATTTGATGAGGCAACACTTCTTCAAAGAATTGAGCGGCAGCTAAACTAAGCTATTTTGCTATTCAAAATGATATCTCTCCAGGGGGATATCATTTTCTTTTTTCATACCTGCCGTCTTTCAAAATTCCTATCTTCGCCCATGCAAGAAAAAATCATCATTCTTGACTTTGGATCGCAATATACCCAACTTATTGCCCGGAGAGTTAGAGAGCTTAACGTCTACTGCGAAATACATCCTTTCAACCACCTTCCTGAATTCGATACTTCTGTTAAAGGAATAATTCTGTCGGGAAGCCCGTATTCTGTGCGGCAGCAAGATGCACCTCAGGTAGATTTTAAGGCATTTCAAAAAAGCTATCCGGTTCTTGGAGTTTGCTACGGCGCTCAATACATCGCACAGCAATCTGGTGGAGAGGTTACACCCTCAACTATCCGGGAGTATGGACGGGCAAACCTGCAATACATTGATGAAAGCAGTGTGTTACTTAAAGGTGTTCCGACTAATTCCCAAGTCTGGATGTCGCACGGGGATACTATCTCAAGCCTGCCTGAGCACTGCAAGATCATAGCCAGCACAGATACTGTTAAAGTTGCGGCATATCACGTTACCGGAACAAACACCTACTGTATCCAGTTCCATCCGGAAGTTACCCATAGCACAGACGGGAAGCAGCTTTTGGAGAATTTTCTCGTGGATATTTGCGGCTGCACCCAAGACTGGACACCCAATGCATTTATCGACACTACAATCGCTGAACTAAAACAGAAATTAGGAAATGATAAAGTGGTGCTTGGACTGTCGGGAGGGGTAGATTCCTCCGTTGCGGCAGTTTTGCTTCACCAGGCTATCGGCGAGAACCTACATTGCATTTTTGTGGATAACGGACTTTTACGAAAAGATGAATTTGCCAGTGTGCTGGATTCATACAAGCACATGGGCCTGAACGTGAAGGGCGTAGATTCTAAGGACCGTTTTCTCAGCCAGCTTGCAGGAATAAAAGACCCCGAGCAAAAACGTAAGACTATTGGTCGGGTGTTCATTGAAGTGTTTGATGACGCAGCGCATGAAGTTCAGGACGTGAAGTGGCTGGGGCAAGGAACTATTTACCCTGATGTAATTGAGTCTGTCTCTGTTAAAGGTCCGTCTGCTACTATAAAATCGCATCATAATGTGGGCGGTTTGCCCGATTTTATGAAGTTGAAGGTTGTTGAGCCTTTGAATACTTTGTTCAAAGACGAAGTTCGCAGGGTTGGGAAAGCTTTGGGTATTGACGCATCGCTATTAGGAAGGCACCCTTTTCCCGGACCGGGGCTGGCAATCCGCATTCTGGATGAGATCACGCCTGAGCGTGTGGCAATTCTCCAGGAAGCCGATGCTATTTACATCAATAACCTGAAGGAAAGTGGCTGGTACGATAAAGTTTGGCAGGCTGGAGCAATTTTCCTGCCGGTGCAATCGGTTGGCGTGATGGGCGATGAGCGCACCTACGAACACGTGATCTGCCTGCGGGCGGTGGGTTCGGTGGATGGCATGACTGCCGACTGGAGCCATCTGCCTTATGAGCTTTTGGCGAAAATTTCGAACGAGATCATCAATAATGTAAAAGGCATCAACCGGGTTGTGTACGATATCAGCTCGAAGCCGCCGGCTACGATAGAGTGGGAGTAAACCCAAACTCTCAATTCACGTGATAACATGCGCTCAGAACAACAGCTCAGGACTTTCCTTCGTATTCTGGATGAATATCCGGCAAATACGCCCTTAGCCAAGTTCCTTCCCGTCTATTTCAGGAAGAACAAGCAAATGGGCTCTTCCGACCGGCGGAGCGCCAGCCGCCTGCTCTATACATTCTTCCGTTTAGGTAAAGCGGCCGCAGAACTATCTGCAGAGGAGCGGCTCTTTATAGCCGAATTTCTTTGCAACGCTGAACCAAGTGTTTTTTTGGAGCATTTCAGGCCTGAGATGGACAGCCTCATAACTCAGACAACAGATGAAAAGCTTAGGTGGTTAGCTGTTCATCAGCCTGAATTTAAGCCTGATAATATTTTCCCCTTTCATCAGCACCTTTCAAACGGCATCAGCAAGGATGAGTTCATAAAGTCATTGCTGATACAGCCTGATCTGTTTATACGCTTGCATCCCGGCAAAGAAGAACTGGTAAAAAGCAAGTTAAGGCAATCAGAAATCAGCTTTACAGAGGAATCTCCTGCAACCTTGCGCCTCCCCAACGGCAGCAAGCTGGAGCAAGTAATGGAAGACGCTGGCTATTTCGAAATTCAGGATCTTTCATCGCAGCAAACCGGACAGTATTTTGAGCCAAAGAGATATGAACAGTGGTGGGATGCCTGTGCTGCCTCCGGCGGGAAATCTTTGTTGCTTTTTCATGAGCAGCCTGAAATTAAGCTCTTGGTCTCCGACATCCGCGAAAGCGTTCTGCACAACCTTGATGAGCGCTTTGCAAAGGCAGGGCTTCGGAAATACCACAAAAAGGAGCTTGATCTGCTACAAAACCAGGATCAGATACTGCATCATTACGAGTTTGACGGAATAATCCTGGATGCGCCGTGCACCGGCTCAGGCACATGGGGGCGTACGCCGGAAATGATCAGCCAGTTTGAGGAGCATAAGATTCAAAGCTTTCAAAACCTACAGAAAGCCATCGCTCAAAATGTGGTGAAATACTTAAAGCCCAGCAAACCGCTTATCTATATTACTTGCTCTGTGTTCAGAGAGGAAAACGAAGATGTGGTGGATTATCTCACCAATGAACTCGGATTGAAACTGGAGAAATCGGAAGTGCTTAAAGGCTATGAGAAGCGGGCAGATACCATGTTTGTTGCCCGGCTGCTAAAATAAGCCGTCACCCCATTATTTTAATCATTCAAGCCTTTTCCGCTAAAGATATTTGGCATGGCTTTCTCTATTCTTGATTGCCTTGTAGTGGACTGTTTAGGTTGGGAAAAATGAAGAAGATATGCTCTCTGCCGACCCGGAGTTAACGCATTAAATGCAGTTTCGAACTGGGGGATTGCATTGAATTTATGTTGGAGTTCATTAGGCACCGAGTATTGAGAGACTTTCTTCAGCTCTACCTTTAAACCGGCTTTTTCGACTTTAATGGCTTCCCGGATGTAATCTTTCAGCATTGGTTCTCTCGAGTTTATCTCGTCGACACTTGTGAACCTAATCTGCCGTGCAGACTGAACGTTTTCTGTCTGCTGAATTAAAAGACCGGCAGGGTCATGCATCAGCACACCTTTGAAAAACAGGAAAGCGCAATATTCCTTAAAGCCGTGTATCAACACCACATTATTGCTTTTTTGAGATGAACGGCTTGCTTTTCCGAAAGGCTCTGAAGTCGGCAAAATATAACAAGGGCAGCCCCATTTTAGCTCCTCTACCAGTCCACAGTCCAATGCTATCATTCTGAGCTTATCAAACTCTGCCTGCCACTTGTCGGCTTTGTTAAAGAAGAAATCAACTTTCGGGTTCATTGTTGTTGTCATGTGATCTCCAGTTGTGCGATGTAAATCCTATAATCCCGAATTACTCCTGAACAGCTTTATTGCAATCGCCAGCAGAATAATCCCGAAGGCTTTCCTCAAAACGCTCAGCCCGTTCTTACCCAGAAGCCTTTCAATATGATGCGTGTTCTTAAGCACCACGTAAACAAATATCGTGTTGATGATAATGCCTACAATTATGTTCTGTGTCTGATATTGTGACTTCAGGGAAAGTAATGTGGTCATAGTTCCGGCTCCGGCAATTAGTGGGAAGGCGAGGGGAACAATAGAGACAGTGGTTGGTATTTCGTCTTCGCTGAAAACTTTAATCCCGAGGATCATTTCCATCGCGATAAAAAATATTACCAGCGAGCCGGCTATCGCGAAGGAGGAGATATCGAGGCCGATAATTGTCAGCATCTCTTCGCCTACGAAAAGAAATATCACCATCAATGCCAGCACCACCAGCGAAGCTTTTTCAGATTCGATGTGGCCTGCCCGTGTGCGTAGCTGAATAATAACCGGAACAGCGCCAACAATATCAATGATGGCGAAGAGGATCATCGTTACAGATAATATTTGTTTAAAGTCGAAGGAGAAGTACATAAGTGCGGGTGCTGTTAATAAGGCGGCTTAGAAACTAAAAAGGTTCCGAAACTAATCCCGGAACCTCACATTATCGTTTTTGTTTACTACTCTACAATCTTCGGATTGGGATCGTTTGGCACAACTGACTCACCTGTTCTTCGAAGTACAGAATGCTTTTTGCTGTAGCCGAAATAGATAATGAAGCCTAGTGCCAGCCATACGATAAGCCTTAGCCAGTTGGTCCAGCCGAGCCCGTAGATCATGGCGCCGCATACAATTATTCCAAGAATTGGGACGAAAGGAACCCAAGGTGTTTTAAATTCACGCTTCAAATCCGGATCGGTTTTACGCAACACAATAACAGCCGCACACACTAGCATAAATGCAAATAGCGTTCCGATGCTTGTCATGTCGCCTACAATATCGCCCGGAACAAAAGCTGCAAACAAGCCTACCAGGATCAAAATGAACCAGCTGGCTTTATAAGGAGTTTTGTATTTCGGATGCACTTCGCTGAAAGCCTTCGGCAGCAGCCCATCACGGCTCATTGAATAAAACACACGCGATTGGCCTAACAGCATCACAAGGATTACTGAAGAAAAACCTCCAAGAATAGCTACCGTTACTAATTGGCCAAGCCATCCATAACCAGTCATGTATTTTTCAATCGCGAAAGCCACTGATGCTTCTTTCCCAGTTGTACGGAAATCTTCCACCGTAGCAACACCGGTTAAAACGTGTGCAAACAAAATATAAAGAACCGTACAAATAGCCAGCGAGCCCAATATACCGATTGGCATATCACGTTTTGGATTCTTTGCTTCCTGTGCTGCAGTACTTACTGCATCAAAGCCGATGAATGCAAAGAATACAACGCCCGCTGCACCCAAAATACCCATCAGCCCGCCAAAATTATGCGCAACGCCCATATGGTCTTTATACACAGCTGGTTTTGGAATATACTCTGCATGATTAACAGGATTGATAAAGCCCCAGCCGATGATGATGATCAGGATCACGATGCTCACCTTTATGATCACAATGATATTGTTTACCACCGCCGACTCTTGCGTTCCGCGGATAAGCAACAATGTTAAAAGAGCCACAATAAATAATGCCGGCAGATTGATCATGCCTTGTTGCAGGCCATCAACAGAATGTTCAAAAGGGGAGTGGCTGAGTGCGTAGGGTATGGGCTTCATGTGGAGCACGTTGACCAGAAGATTATTTAGATATTCGCTCCACGCAATGCCCACTGTTGCTGCTCCAACGGCGTATTCGAGTATTAAATCCCAACCAATTATCCAGGCAATTAGTTCGCCCATGGTTGCGTAACTGTAGGTGTAAGCGCTTCCCGCGATAGGAATAGACGAAGAAAGTTCAGCGTAGCAAAGCCCGGCCAAGGCACATCCAATTGCCGCGACTATAAAGCCGAATACCACAGATGGCCCGGCGTTTTGCGCTGCTGCTGCCGCAGTCCGTACAAACAAGCCAGCGCCAATAATTGCTCCAATACCCAAGGCAACCAGAGACCCAGCCGTGAGCGTACGTTTCAATCCTTTCTCAGATTCTGCTGCATCAGCTAAAAGATGGCTTAATGGCTTTTTTAAAAATAGACTCATAAGGTTAGTGTGTTATGTGTTTTGTCCTTTTAATTTCAGTTATTTCAAACGTAGTTAATTAAATCGTAAAATAGAAAAGAGGATCTTTTTACGAAATCCTCTTTTCTAACTAGTTTATAAGCGGTTATTTGCCTGCTGTGTTATTGTACGCCACTGTCTTTGAATCTACAACTACATTGGGCTTTACATCGGCCTTAACTTCTTTTTTGATGATGATTGCAGCTGTGCCTTCATTATGTGCACGCTCAGAAATATGAGGGGCAATGATCAACGAAACAATAGACATCAACTTGATCAGGATATTCATAGAAGGCCCTGAAGTATCTTTGAACGGATCGCCCACCGTATCGCCTGTTACAGACGCCTTGTGCGGTTCAGAACCTTTGAAAAACTTCTCGCCATTAATATCTACCCCTTGCTCAAAAGATTTTTTTGCATTGTCCCATGCACCACCCGCATTCGACTGGAACATTCCCATCAGCACACCCGAAACAGTTACACCCGCCAGCAATCCGCCCAACACTTCCGGACCGGCTGTAAACCCAACAACGATCGGAACAATAAGAGCGATAGCACCTGGCAGCATCATTTCACGAAGAGAAGCTTTGGTAGAAATAGCAACACATTTCTCGTACTCAGGCTTTGCTTTGTATTCCATAATTCCAGGTATCTCATGGAACTGGCGGCGCACTTCCTGGACCATATCCATAGCAGCCCGGCCAACAGCCGAAATACACAAAGAAGAGAAGATGTAAGGAATCATGCCTCCCACAAATAAGCCCGCAAGGACATTTGCTTTGTAAATATCAATTCGGTCAATTCCTGCCAACCCAACAAAAGCTGCAAATAGTGCGAGGGAAGTTAAAGCCGCCGAAGCGATGGCAAAACCCTTTCCGGTTGCAGCCGTGGTGTTTCCTACAGCGTCCAGGTTGTCTGTGCGATGGCGCACTTCCGGTGGCAATTGGCTCATCTCGGCAATACCGCCTGCATTATCCGCAATCGGACCGAAAGCATCAATGGCTAACTGCATAGCTGTGGTAGCCATCATACCTGCTGCCGCGATAGAAACTCCGTAAAGTCCCGCAAAGTGGTACGAACCATAAATACCGGCTGCTAAAACAAGGATTGGCAATACAGTAGATTCCATCCCAACGGCTAAACCACCGATGATGTTGGTCGCGTGCCCGGTGGATGACTGCTGGATAATTGACCGTACCGGACGTTTGCCCATTGCAGTGTAATATTCAGTGATTATGCTCATCAGTGTTCCCACGATCAAGCCCACCACGATTGATAAAAATACATCTGTTTTGGTAAACTCGTAGCCACGGATCACCATAGTCTCAGGCAATAACCACCTTACCGCAAAGAAAGCTGCAATAGCGGTTAAAATTATTGACGACCAGTTTCCAATATTCAATGCATTTTGCACGCTGTCTGTTTCGTCCTTGATGCGAACAAAAGAAGTGGCGATGATCGAGAAGATCAATCCCAGGCCGGCTATCAGCATCGGCAGGAGGATAGGGGCGATACCGCCGAAATTATCTTCTGAAGTGATTTCTCTTCCCAAAACCATGGTAGCAAGAATAGTTGCAACATAAGATCCGAAAAGGTCGGCGCCCATACCTGCAACGTCACCTACGTTATCGCCTACGTTATCGGCAATTGTTGCCGGGTTACGAACGTCGTCTTCAGGAATCCCAGCTTCAACTTTACCTACAAGGTCAGCACCCACGTCGGCAGCTTTAGTGTAAATACCACCACCGACACGTGCAAACAGCGCAATCGACTCAGCGCCCAGCGAGAATCCGGCTAAAACTTCAAGCGCTTTTTCCATCGCTTTTCCGTTCACTTCGCCACCAGCAACATTAACCACATACATGTGGTAGAATACGATAAACAATGATCCTAATCCAAGAACCGCCAATCCGGCAACGCCGATTCCCATCACAGAACCTCCTGTAAACGATACTTTCAACGCTTTCGCGAGGCTGGTGCGAGCTGCCTGTGTAGTGCGGACGTTAGCTTTTGTAGCGATGTTCATGCCGATATATCCGGCGAAAGCCGAAGTGAACGCACCGATCAAAAAGGAGAGTGCAATTACCGGGCTTGAGGTATCAACCATGGTGCCCGACCATGCCAAAAGTATAGCTGCAATGATGGCGAAGTAAGAAAGCACCTTCCATTCTGCTTTCAGGAAAGCCATAGCGCCATCGGCAATATAACCGGCAAGAGTGCGCATGTTTTCGTCGCCCGCATCCTGTTTGGTCACCCACGCTGATTTAGCCAGCATAGACAATATCCCGATGAGGCCAAAAACCGGTATCAGATAAATTAAATTGTTTTGTAAAAACTCCATATATGTTTAAAAAATTTTACTTGGTTAATATGCAATTCGGCAAAAATAGCAGGGGAATTCTATTATTCAAATTTAATTGGCTGTTTGACGGATATATTTTGCCCTGGCCTTTAAAGCAATTATTTAAGTTTTTTGTTTGCTTTGACCGGCTTGTTTGCGGATGCGGAACTTTTAATGATATATTCGTTCACCTTAACTTAATTACATGGATCAACATACGGATTCTGCCGCGGGCATGAAGCGGGAACTTGGCTTGTTAGACGGAACTTTGCTTGTAGCAGGCAGTATGATCGGCTCGGGCATTTTTATTGTCAGCGCAGATATTACCCGGAATGTGGGTTCGGCAGGATGGCTGATAGCCGTGTGGCTGATAACTGGCTTTATGACCCTGGTTGCCGCTGTAAGCTATGGTGAGTTGAGCGGGATGTTTCCGAAAGCGGGCGGACAGTATGTTTATTTGAAAGAAGCATACAATCCGCTGGTTGGATTCCTGTATGGCTGGAGCTTTTTTGCGGTTATCCAAACTGGTACCATTGCGGCTGTGGGGGTAGCTTTTTCCAAGTTTCTTGCCTATCTGATTCCGCAGGTCAGCGAAACTCTTGTCCTCTTCACCGTTGGCCCGGTCAAAATCTCTCCGGCGCAGCTTGTCTCAATTGTGTTGATCATCTTTCTCACTTACATAAATACCAAGGGCGTAAAGGGCGGGAAGATCATCCAAACCTCTTTCACCCTGACTAAGTTGGTAAGTCTGTTCGGACTGATCATCTTTGGATTTATCATGATGAAGCCTGATGTGTGGACTGCAAACTGGAGTGATGCATGGAACCTTCAAAATCTAAAAACGGACGGATCTTTTACCTCACTTACAACTGTGGCAGCTTTGGGCGCCATCGCCGCGTCCATGGTAGGTTCAATATTCAGCAGCGATGCATGGAACAACGTGACGTTTGTAGCAGGCGAAATCACAAACCCAAAACGTAATATCGGGCTAAGCCTGTTCTTTGGGACACTGATAGTTACTATTATATATGTCCTGGCGAATGTGATGTACACCGCGGTGCTGCCATTGCACGAGATTGCAACTGCGGAGAAGGACAGGGTAGCGGTGGCTGCTTCTCAGCCGATATTCGGCAATATCGGGACAGTGGTTATAGCCCTGATGATTATGGTTTCTACCTTCGGATGTAACAACGGTTTGATTTTGGCAGGAGCGAGGGTTTACTACACCATGGCTAAAGATGGTCTGTTCTTCAGAAAAACAGCATCGCTAAACAAGCATGCCGTACCCGAATTCGCTCTGTGGATTCAGTGCATAGTAGCTTCTATACTTTGTTTGAGTGGTAAATACGGGGATTTGCTGGATATGATTTCCTTCGTCGTCGTGATATTCTACGTGCTGACCATCTTTGGGATATATAGGCTTCGTGCAAAGAGGCCCGATGCAGAACGCCCATACAAAGCATTTGGGTACCCGGTGCTTCCGGCAATTTACATCATAATGGGACTTGCATTTTGTACGCTCCTGATCATTTACAAACCGGAATTCACATGGCCCGGGCTCATCATAGTGCTAATTGGCCTGCCGATTTACTATCTCTGGAAAAATCTGGGCGGCAGGACTGAGGTTGAATCCGATTAAACTTGCGGATGGTTACACCCGACGAAGCAGCATCCTTTGCTTTAGCATTGCCCGAAGTGACGGATCAGCCACATTTCGACAAACGCTCATTCCGCGTAGGTCAGAAGATATTCGCTACTCTCCAGCCTGAGAACGGCCGGTTTGTACTCAAGCTATCTTCCGTAGGCCAATCTGTATTTTGCGATTTTCCTGATGGTGCGTTTTGTGCTGTTCCCGGTGCCTGGGGAAAACAAGGCTGGACTCTTGTGAACCTGGAGAAAGTTAGAGAAGATATGTTTAAGGATGCGTTGCGCCTGGCGTGGAAAGGTGTAGCACCGACGAGGCTAGTTGCACAGCTCTGAGGAATTACGTTCCAACTTTTACACTCCATTAACCCACCATCCCTCTCACATTCCTACATTTGTTCTATGGCAGAAGACTTAAGCATCACCCGTGGCAGTAAAGAAGAGCAGTACCAAAGCCTGCTTCCGCAGATACAGGCATTGATAGAAGGGGAAAGTGATTTATACGCCAACCTCGGCAATATCAGCGCTGCGCTTAAGGAGCAGTTTGGCTTCTTCTGGGTCGGCTTCTACCTTGTAAAGAACAATGAACTTGTGCTCGGGCCTTTCCAGGGACCGGTTGCTTGTACACGCATTGCAAAGGGAAGAGGGGTTTGTGGCACAAGCTGGCAGCAGGAGAAGCCCTTGATCGTTCCGGATGTGGATGCTTTCCCGGGGCACATTGCCTGCAGCTCTTTGTCGAAGTCGGAAATTGTAGTGCCAATATTCAGGAACTCACAAGTTATTGGCGTTATGGATGTTGACAGTGCTGATCTCGACCAGTTCGACACTACAGACCAGAAGTATTTAGAACAGTTGATGAGCATTTTGGCGCAAACCATCCCTGCCGATTTCGGTTTCTAATCCATGCAAAACACTTCCGGCAAAAAGTTGTCACTTGAATTCTTCCGGAACGGAGATGTTGTGGACATTGCCCGAAACCTCTTAGGCAAAACGCTCTACTGCTTTGTGGACGGGCAGCTCTGCGGAGGCACTATCATCGAAACCGAAGCTTACAGAGGTCCCGAGGACCGCGGCTCGCATGCCTACGGCGGCAAACGCACGCCCCGCAACGAAACCATGTACGGGGCAGGCGGGCTTGTGTACATGTACATCTGCTATGGCATTCATGATATGCTGAACATTGTTACGGGCGAGGAGGGAACTTCGCACGCCTTACTGATCCGGGCTATTGAGCCTACGGTGGGAATTGATGTGATGCGCATTCGTCGCGGGATATTTGATCAGGACACCCGCCTCTGCCAGGGACCGGGCGCTCTGGCCAAAGCAATGGGCTTAACGAAACTGCACAACAGCATCCTGATAACCGGAGAGCAGATCTGGATTGAGGATAGCGGAATCAGCTATACTGATGAACAGATTGTTGCCGGTCCGCGTGTGGGCATGAACTTTGACGGGCCTTATAAAACTATTCCCTGGAGGTTTTATGTGAAGGGGAATAAGTTTGTGAGCAAGCCGCATGTATGAGTATTCCCGCAGATCACGCGGATTAGCGCAGAACTAAGCGCTTTAAAAGGAACCTGCGAACATCAGCGAAATCGGTGGGAGAAAAACACCCTTCGAGAACCTCAGGGTGACGTAGTGCATAGACAAACTACCGACCCACCGCCAGCTCCCTCAATCTCTCCATATAACTTTCTCCCACGGGAATTGCTTTTCCTGCAATATGCACCTGGTGCCGTTCAATTCTTTCGATGTGTGCCAAGGCTGCCACGTACGAGCGGTGAATACGCAGGAACTTATCAGCAGGAAGCAGGTTTTCCACTTCGCTGAAGGTCATCCGCGAAAGCAGCGCCTTATCTTTCATCACAAAGTTCACGTAATTGCCCGCCGCCTCCAGGTATAAAATGTCGTCGAAATTCACCTTCACCTGTTCGTAGCCGGTTTTCAGGAAGATGTACGGGATGTGCTGGTTCTTGTTTCGTGCCTCATACAACTCTTGCGCTTTGTTGCAGGCTTTCACGAATCGCGGTAGTGAAAAAGGTTTCAGAAGGTAATCCACGGCATCCAGGTCGAAGCTGGTAACAGCATGTTCCGTGTAAGCAGTTGTAAACACCACCAGCGGCTTCATATGCAGGCTGTGCAGAAAATCAATCCCTGAAATATCAGGCATCTTGATATCCAGGAACATCAGGTCCACTGGTTCTTTTTTGAGATATTCCATCGCCTTAAAGGCATCTGTAAACACACCTTTCAGTTCTATAAACGGAACTTTAGAAGCATGCGAACGGATAACTTCAAGGGCGAGTGGCTCATCATCAAGGGCAATGGCAGTCATGCGTTAAAGTTATGCTTAAAACTCAACGGTAAGGTGAATGAAAAATTCTTTTGCCGTTTCGCGGATGATAAGCTTGTGCCTTTTAGGATAGAGCAGAGCCAGGCGTTGTTTTACATTCTCCAGCCCGATTCCTGAGTGATCTTTCTCAGGATCTTCGCTGGTGCGGGGATGGATGCTGTTGTAAACATCGAAATACAGTTCTTTCTCGTTGGTAAGCAGAGATATCTTTATCCACGAAGGTTCAGAAAGGCTGATGCCGTGCTTGAAGGCATTCTCTACAAATGGGATAAGCAGCATAGGCGCAATCTTTTTATTGTCCAGGATATCTTCAATGCTAGTTTCTACCCGGATAGTGGGAGTGGATTGCGTGCGGAGTTCCTGCAACTCAATGTAATTGCGGAGGTATTCAACTTCCCTGGCCAGAAGAATGCTCTCCTGATGATTTTCGTGGATCATAAAGCGCATCATATCGCCCAGCTTTTGGATGCCGTTGGCGGTGCGCTCGCTTTTTTCCTGCAAAGCAGTCCCGTAAAGCGTGTTTAGGGAATTGAAGAGAAAGTGGGGGTTAATTTGCGACTGGAGGAACTGGAGGTCAGCGGTGGAGCGGCCTAAAGCTGTTTTAAGTTGGTAAAGCTCGGCATTTACGGAGAGCCTTCTGTTGTACACCACCCATGCAAACGGAGCTACGATAAGGACCTGAAATGCTGCATTAAAGAGCGTGAGCGGAAAGCCAAAATCATCATCAAACACTTGAAGAGCCCCCGCACTAAGCGTAATGGCCAGGATAGCCACGCTGCTTAAAAGCACAAGCCCCAGCGCCTTCAGCATATAAGCTTTTAATCTTTTTGGCCTTTGGCCGATTGCCGGGATCAACTCTGTGATTGAAAACCAGTAAAATGCTATTGAATAAAGAGCAATAACTCCCCAGCATCCTATTACTTCGCTCGGTGCATTTGAACCCATCAACATCAGCATGATGATCATCCACACCACGAGCGCAACGGCGCACTCCCGGCTTGTGCTCTGATGGCGGGACGGAATTTTATTACTATTTAACAGGATGTAAGACGCAGCGTATTTTATAACTGAGTAGAAGGCAAACATCATCATCAGCCAGAAAGCGTAAATGAAGTTTTCTTTGAAAATGGCATTGTAGAAATGCTCGAGATCGGGATGTCTAGAAATGAGCCAGGCACGCAACCAGGTATCGGTTACGGAGAAAATCAGCGCAATAACCACAAACAAAGCAACCGTTATGGCGATGTTGAGGAACAGCCGTTCTTTTCGCATGAACGCCGGCACCACATACATGGTAAGCAGCAGAAAGCTTCCGTAAAGCACAGTGTAGCGTATGGCTGTCGGGATGAAATAGTTGGAATAGTAGGAGTAAAGGACGTGGTGTTCGTTGAAGTCCCACATGTTTGAGGGTGGAAAGCGTTCGGGGCTTATGGATCTGGATACCAGGAAAAATATCGCAAACACATACAGGACGGTGGCAAACCAGAATTCGGTACGTTTAAGATCAAAGGGCTTCTTTAGTAAATCTTCCATTTTAAGAATTTATGCTGCAAGAGTAGCTTGAAACAATGGTCCGGGTAAAAAAAAGTGATGAACAGCGTAAAAAATGTGACGGAAACTCGCCTAAACCATATGCCGCTCTCTATATAACATTGATCAGACAAACAATTAATGGCGATGCGGGTTGAATTTATAAAACCATCATTATGAAAACGACCTCAAGTAATAAAATCTCCGGCATGACCGGCAAAATGAAAGATTCAGAATTCCACAAATTTTTTGTGGACGAATTGAAAGATATCTATTGGGCAGAAAAGCACCTGGTGAAAGCACTTCCGAAAATGAAAAAGGCTGCAACCAGTCCCGATCTTGCCGCGGCTTTTGAAAAGCACACCCAGGAAACGGAAATTCATATCAGTACGCTTGAGCAGGTATTTGAGCTATTGGAAGAAAAAGCAGTAGCTAAAAAATGCGATGCCATGGAAGGATTGCTGGAAGAAGCAAAAGGCATTATGGAAGATACAGATTCTGGTACAATGATACGCGATGCCGGATTGATCCTTGCCGCTCAGAAGGTAGAGCATTATGAAATTGCCACATACGGAACGTTAAGAACCTTCGCACAAAATATGGGGCACACGCAAGTGGTTGAGTTGTTACAGCAAACCCTCGACAACGAAAAAGAAACCGACGTTGCTCTAACAGTTGTTGCAGAAAACTGCATCAATGAATCGGCTGCTGCAGAATAAGCCCGAGCATTCGTTTCAAATATTTAAAGCCCTGTAATTCCAACAGGGCTTTATTGTTTGTTTAACATTGGTATATTCGTTCATTCCAATCGGTAAATGAACAGAATCAGCTTCCTTTTTGCCTGCCTGCTTTGTGCTTCGATACTCGGAAAAGCACAGGACAAGCGCCCCAACATCATTTTTATCATCGCCGACGACCTTGGCAGGGACGATGTTGGAGCTTATGGGCATCCCAAAATAAAAACTCCGAATATAGACAAGCTGGCAAAAGAAGGCATGCGTTTCGACAATGCTTTCCTGACAACCAGCTCCTGCAGCCCTAGCCGGGCAAGTATTATCACGGGAACATATCCTCATCAAACCGATGCGGAGCAACTGCACTGGCCAGTTCCCGCCAGCAAGATCACCTTTGTAGAAAAGTTAAAAGCAGCAGGCTACTGGACTGCTCAGGCTGGCAAGTGGCATTTGGGCGACAGCCTGATCAATCGTTTCGATTACCTGGCGGTTGAATCCACTGATGGTTTTGTGTATAAAGCCGATCAAAAACCTGCTGCAAAAGATGACGGCAGTGGAGCCATGAACTTTCTAAGTACGCTGAAAAAGCATCCGAAAAGTATACCTTTTTTTCTGTGGCTTGCTACAGTAGACCCACACCGACCTTACAAAAAAGGTGCTATCAAAGTGCCGCATTCGCCTGATGATGTGGTAATCCCTCCGTATCTGCCCGACAGCAAAGAGGTGAGGGGCGACTTCGTAGATTATTACGACGAGGTGAGCCGGATGGACGGCTACGTGGGCGAGGTGCTGAACGAGCTTTCGGCCGAAGGGTTGGATAAAAACACCATCATTATTTTCACCAGCGATAATGGAAGGCCTTTCCCACGGGAGAAGACGACCTTGTACGATGGCGGCATCCGCACTCCTTTTATTGTGCGCTGGCCGGGCAAGGTGAAGCCGGGCTCTTCCACCAACTCCCTGATCAGCGCTGTTGATATTGCCCCAACAATCTTATCCGCCGCAGGCTTAAAAACTGGCTCGAACTTCGTGGGAAAGAATATCAGTTCGCTATTCAGCAATCCTACTGCACAAATCAGAGATTTTATTTATGCCGAAGACCACTGGCACGACTTTGAGGATTTCGGCAGGGCAGTGCGCAACGGCAGGTATAAGTACATCCGGAACTTTTATCCTGATCTTCCCGAAACGACCTCGGCAGACATCCTCCGCGACCCGACGTACCAGTACATGCTGAAACAAAAAGCTGATGGAACGCTCGATACAAGGTTTATGTCGTATTTCTACTCGCCCAAACCTCCCGAGCAATTATTTGATTGCGAAAAAGACCCATATGAGCTGCACAACCTGATTTCAGAACCGGCGTATGCACAAGTTGTCGTGATGATGCGCAATAAGTTAGATGAGTTCTGGAAAGCTACCGGTGATAAACTGCCTGAAAGAAGGACCTTAGATGAATTCGACCGTAACACCGGGCTGCCGCTTCCCAACCGGATGCGCCCCCGTCCGGGAAAAGCAGTGATGAGTGCAAAGGATTTTCAGCCAAATAAAAAGAATTAGCCATTATGGAATTCCGTACATCCAAATTATTTATTGCTTTTCTGCTGTCCGCAGGCGGAATAAGTGCACAGGTTAAACCCCAGCCGGCGGTAGTTGAACGGTACAGCCCAAAGCTCGATGCCATTATCTCAAAGGATGCAACTATGGAAACCATTATGGATGGGTTCGACTGGTGCGAGGGACCACTTTGGGTGGAGAAGGCGCAGATGTTTGTGGTTTCGGATGTGCCTCAGAATACGGTTTATAAATGGACCGCAGCGAAAGGGAAAGAAGTTTTTCTCAAACCTTCAGGCTATACGCAAAATATTCCAAGAGGAGGTGAGATGGGCTCGAATGGCTTGGGCTTAACGAACGACGGGCGATTGTTGCTTTGTCAGGATGGCGACCGGAAGATTGCAATTATGAACGCATCCTTCACCTCACCGAAACCTTTGTTCATCACGATAGCGGACAATTACCAAGGCAAAAAGTTCAACAGTCCGAATGATATCGTTGTGGCGAAGAATGGCGATATCTATTTTACAGATCCGCCATATGGCTTAGAAAAGAACATGGCAGATCCGCTGAAAGAAATGCCTTACCAGGGAGTTTTTAAGGTGTCGAAACATAAAAAAGTAAGCTTATTGCTGGATAGCATCACGCGTCCGAATGGAATCGGGCTGTTCCCCGGCAATAAACAACTGCTCATCGCAAACTCAGACAAAAACAAGCCTTACTGGTATATTTATGATGTAGATCAGGATGGCCTGAAGAACGGCAGGATATTCTTTAACGCTGCGCCTTACCTCAAGACAGGAAAGGGCATGCCGGATGGGTTGAAAATTGACAGTAAAGGGAATGTGTATGCATCAGGTCCGGGCGGGATTTGGATATTCAGCAAAACGGCAGAATTATTGGGGAAAATTAAGGTGAGCCCCGTTGCTTCAAATTGCTCATTGAGCGGAGATGAAAGAACGCTTTTTATTACTGCGGATGATCATGTGGTGAAGGTTAGGTTGAGATAGTTTGCCAGAAACCCTAAACGACAAGACTATGAAAACAGTAAAAAAATTCACAACGTTTTAAGAAATGAAGTCTTCCGAAAGAAAGTCGATAGATGGGGCAAAGAGTTTGAAAAAGCATGAGGAGTTTGAAAGAGTTTTCAAGCGAATGAAATCCGGTAGTCAAACTATAACAGAAAGAAAAGATTAAAGGCGACATTTAAAAAAATAAGGTAAAAATAAGCTCATCTTTCTCTTGCTTAAAATTTCTATTCGATGAACACCCTATCCCAAATAAAAGAACACAAACTAATAGCCATCATCCGCGGAGCAAATCCTGATGATGTAATTAAAATTGCGGAAGCACTTTACGCCGGCGGCATACGCTTGCTGGAGATCACCATGAACTCCAAGTCTGCACTTGAGGTGATTGAGAAAACAGCCAAAGCAATGGCAGGCAGAATGGTCTTGGGCGCAGGCACAGTCCTCGATGCCAAAACAGCGAAAAAAGCTGTGGAGGCGGGCGCTCAATTTATTTTATCGCCTACAGTCAGCAAGAAAACAATAAAGGCCAGCAAAGAACTCGGCGTGGTGAGCATACCCGGCGCTTACACTCCCACGGAAATATTCAAAGCCTATTCCTATGGCGCTGACATTATCAAAGTTTTTCCCGCCAGCGCAGGGCCATCGTATATCAAAGATGTCGTGGGACCGCTTTCGCACATCCCTATGCTTCCCACGGGAGGCGTAAACCTGGAGAATATCCAAGAGTTCAAGAAACTTGGTGTGGTCGGCTATGGAATAGGGAGTTCTCTGGTTGATACAAAAAAAGAAATCACTGAGCAATATCTGGCGGAACTCACTGAAAAAGCACGCCAATACGTAGAAGCAATCAGATAATATGAACATAAGAAGCTATGAACTTTTCCAGGTCCCGCCCAGATGGCTGTTTCTGAAAATTGAAACGGATGAGGGCATTGTGGGTTGGGGCGAACCGGTGATTGAAGGCAGGGCAGCAACGGTGAAAACTGCCGTTGAAGAGCTGATGGAAAATCTTATCGGCAAGGACCCGATGAATATTGAAGATCATTGGAATGTGATGTACCGGTGCGGCTTCTATCGCGGCGGGCCGATTTTAATGAGTGCGATTGCGGGGATCGATCAGGCTTTATGGGATATCAAAGGCAAGTTTTACAATGCACCCATACACCAGTTGATGGGAGGCAAATGCCGGGATAGTATCCGGGTTTATTCATGGATTGGGGGCGACAGGCCCGCGGAAGTTGGCGAGGCAGCTCTGAGCATGGTGAGAAAAGGATTTACCGCCTTGAAAATGAATGCCACAGAGGAATTGCAATTTGTTGATTCATACAAGAAGATTGGCGAAGCTGTTGCCCGCATTGCCGCCGTGCGGGAAGCTGTGGGAAAAGATGTTGGTATCGGCATAGATTTTCATGGCCGTGTTCATCGCCCGATGGCAAAAACCCTCGCTAAAGAGCTGGAGCCTTTCAATCCGATGTTTATCGAAGAGCCTGTCCTGCCGGAAAATAATGAAGCACTTCGTGAAATCGCAAATGCAGTGTCTATTCCCATCGCTACAGGCGAACGCATGTTTTCCAGGTGGCAGTTTAAAACAATATTGCAGGATGGCTACGTGGACATTATCCAGCCCGACCTTTCCCACGCAGGTGGTATTACCGAGTGCAAAAAAATAATCTCCATGGCAGAGGCATTTGATGTGGCTGCGGCTCCGCATTGCCCGCTTGGGCCAATTGCGCTGGCTGCTTGTTTACAGGTAGATGCTACATGTTACAATGCGTTTATCCAGGAACAAAGCCTTGGGATACACTATAATCAGGGCAGCGATTTGCTGGATTATCTGATGGATCAAACTGTATTTGCCTATAAAGATGGATATGCAACCATTCCCGATGGACCGGGGCTTGGCATAGAGGTGAATGAAGAGAAAGTACGTGAGGCAGCGAAAGTAGGACATAACTGGCATAGCCCGGTGTGGAGGCATGCAGACGGAAGCGTAGCCGAATGGTAAGATCAGCAAGCGGCAAGCCTTCTAAAATCCGCTATCGGGTTCTTGCCTTCATTTTCATCAATGTGGTAATTAACTACATGGATCGCAGCAATATTTCTGTTGCAGCTAAGGCTATTCGCGATGATTTGAAGTTTTCGTCAGTAGAGCTTGGGCTGATCTTTTCAGCTTTTGGCTGGATGTATGCGGCATTGCAAATTCCTGGAGGCGTGCTGGTGGATAGGTTTGGGCCGAGGATTGTGTACGCGGTCAGCCTTATAAGCTGGTCGGTTGCTACATTATTGCAGGGTTTTGCTCGCGGATTTGCTGTTTTGTTCACCTTACGGCTGGCAACCGGAGCTTTTGAAGCACCGGCATTTCCAACAAATAATAGAGTTGTGACCAGTTGGTTTCCTGACCATGAGCGGGCTTCTGCTATCGGCACGTACACGTCGGGACAATTTATCGGGTTGGCATTTCTAACGCCTGTGCTGGCAACTATTCAGTACTACGCGGGTTGGCAGGGGTTGTTTATCGTGACCGGACTGATCGGGATTGTGTGGGGGATTGTGTGGCATCGGTTCTACCGCGATCCGGCAAAGCATCCGAAAGTCAATCAGGCGGAACTTGATTTGATAGAGCAGGGCGGGGGCTTAACTGATAGCGGACAAGCGGGAGCAGCAAATGTACAATCCCAGTTTAAGTGGAGAAACTTAAAGGAGGTGTTTTCGCATCGTAAATTATGGGGGATTTATCTGGGACAATTCGCAGTAAATTCGACGTTGTGGTTTTTTCTAACGTGGTTTCCCACCTATTTGGTTGAATATCGCGGGCTGAACTTTTTGAAATCAGGATTTTTGGCATCAGTGCCATTCCTGGCGGCTTTTGCGGGAGTGTTGTCGTCTGGTTTTATCTCAGATTATCTGATCAGGAAGGGCTTTTCTGTGGGAGTATCGCGTAAAGCGCCAATTATTACAGGATTGATATTGTCGATTTCTATTATTGGTGCAAACTATGTTGAAAGCACCAGCCTCATCATTTTTTTTATGGCACTGGCGTTCTTCGGAAATGGTTTTGCATCCATAACATGGGTGTTTGTTTCCACGCTTGCGCCGAAAAATCTGGTTGGGTTAACAGGCGGGGTGTTCAATTTCATCGGTGGGTTGGCGTCAATCGTTGTTCCGATTGTGATAGGCGTTCTGGCGCAAAAAGGCAACTTTGAACCTGCTTTGTTGTTTATTGGCTTGTTGGGATTGCTGGGTGCAATGTCGTACATTTTTCTGGTTGGGAAGGTTGAACGAATAAAGATTGATCATGGCTAATTTTCTAAGTTGCGACTGGGGCACATCATCATTCAGATTAAGGATTGTGGATTTAGATTCACTTTTGGTACTTGCTGAGATAAGCAATTCTGAAGGGTGTGCAAGGACTAACGAGGGCTGGCTAAAAACTGGCGGAGATGAAAAAGGGCGGCTGGAATACTACTCCAAAATTCTTTACGGGCATATTCAGGAACTACAACAAAAGTCAGGGATGTCAACAACTCATTTGCCGTTGGTCATTTCCGGGATGGCATCATCTACTATCGGGATGGTGAACTTGCCCTATAAAGAAGTTCCCGTTCTGGCGGATGGCTCTGATTTGAGGGTTGAGATTGTGGAAGAAACCGCCTCCGCACCACATAAAACCTTCATAATTTCGGGCGTTCGCACAGGCGATGATGTTATGCGGGGAGAAGAAACCAAGCTGGTTGGTTGCCTGGGCAGTAATTCTGATAAAGAAATCCTGGTACTTCCCGGAACCCATCCCAAACACGTGTTTGTGGATCAAAATCGCGTTACCGGCTTCAAAACGTTCATGACGGGGGAGTTCTTTGAACTGCTTTCTACGAAAAGCATTTTGGCTTTGTCAGTGAAAAAAAGCTCGGAGCCAAATGTCAACAGCTTTGCTGATGGAGTAAAAGAAGGCAAATCGGGCAATTTGCTGCACAGCAGTTTCCTGGTAAGGACCAACGCGTTATTTGAGAAATACAGTCAGGAACAAAACTTCGATTTCCTGAGCGGGCTGTTGATTGGCTCGGAGCTGAAGGATGTGATGAATGTGAACTGCCCTATAACGTTGTTGGGAGCGGGGAAACTAGCGAAGCTTTATGAACAAGCGTTTGAAGTACTTCAAATTCCCCTCGCCCGCCAGGTAAATGCGGATGAAGCTCTTTTGAAGGGACAGCAGAAAGTGCTAAGAAATCTGTTGTAATTATCTATACTTCGCCACCAACTCCTTCGCTTTCACTACCGGATCCGCAAACGGCGGAACCTTGCTAACCCCCGGCTTCCTTATCCAGGCTTCTTCCCAAGCCGCCAAGTCAGCTTTATTCCCTGAAAGGTATTTTGTGATCCTCGGCAGATAATAATCGCGGATCAGCCCGCTCCAAATCCTCGCAGCATAATCACCATTTACGCCACCCCAGGTTGTGATAAGCCTTTTCGCGTTAGCCTCGTAGTAGTTCTTTTCTGCTGTCGTGGTTCCGTGCGAACGTGCAAAATCCACCCAGGGCTCTAATCGGTCTACCGGCTGCGATTCGAGCAAACGATCTGCTGCCAGCAGGATTTCGCTGACTTTCGCCAGGGCAGCCTTCTTCAGGTGCTGATTGCCGATCGAATCCCCATGCAAGGCCTGCAAATAATATTCATCGGCTTTCATGCCCAGATAAAACATAGATAGCTCAATGGCATCATTTCTATACAATTGCGAGTGTTTTAACTCCTCTGAACAATCAAGGAAGTTTTCTACGGCATGATTGAAAAGAGGCCCGTAATTGATTCCACCTTTTCGCCTCTTGTCGGGAGTAACAGTCTGCCAGATAAAACGCGGGTAGGAGCTAAAGCTTGAATATGCCGATTGCTGAAGTTGTTGCCATGCTGTTGCCATCTTAGCGGGATATGCGCTATATCTCGCTTTGCAATAATCCGGAATCCAGGTTTTCAGGTCAATAACTTTGTCCGACCAGCCCATATCCGCCAGCAGCTCATAGATCACCTCATTGTTTTCAATTCCTTCCGGCGCAGAGCCGAAGCCTATCAAATTCTTGCTATAAGGAGAGTGTAAAGCCTCAATCGCACCTGAGCCATACATCTCCAAATCTCCCACGTAAGGGGTCTTTCCGCCGAAGTTTGGCACATAACTAAAAATCCACTTCTTGCCATAAAAGCCTTCATGCTTTTTCCAGGTCTGCTCAATCTTCCAGACATAATGTGGAAATTCGTTTGCAAGATCGATGATCACCATTTTGTCATCGGGAACATTCTTTAAAAGAGCTTTCAGAGATTCTTTATCCCAAAAATCATGTTGCCATCCGAAGGTCCAGCCTTGTGTAACCCAAATTGCATCGGGATTACCGGCTTTGATTGATTTGTAAACAGACTCGCCATATTGAGAGAGCAAATCATACCGGGCTTTCAAGTCGTCTTTCGGAACCGGGACATCCATTTCATTGAAGCTGTCTGATAAATAATATCGGGCTTTCCCAAACTCCTTCTCCCATTCCTCCACAAACAGCTTTCCGATCTGTTCGAAATAAGGTGAGTTTGGCGCCAGCACAAAAGCATTATATTCGGCGGGAAAGCCGCCCCATGTCAATCTTTTTACTTCCAGTTCAGGATGTTTCTTTTGGAAGCCTTCAGGCACAAATCCCGCAAATGCCGGCTCAATTGGCTCGAAGCCGAGGTTGCGCATACGGTCGAGAATTTGGTGCTGAAGTTTCAGTTGATCTGTGTGCCAGGAAGCAGGGATCGGGCCATCCCACTTGTTTATGTTCCCCATCCGGTGCCAGGGCAGGTGTGCCGGACCGGTAAAAAATTCACTGATTTCGTTGTCGCTTAAGCCAAGCTTCTTCCAGGCTCTCGCGGCTATAGCCTCACTGGCAACGGTGGCGAGCGGCATGTTGATTCCATGCAGCGCCATCCAGTCGAGCTCTTTTTCCCAGCGCTTCCAATCCCAGTAAGGAGTGGTGTAACCGAAGGTTACTACATTCAGAAAATACCGATATTGATAAGGCGAGCTCACTTTCCCTGAAGAATAGTCCGGCCATTTAGTCGGAATGTTCAGGTTTTTTCCACTCCAGGTAATCATGCTGTGGCAGGCGTTTTGGAGATATTTGTTAAAGCCGTAGCAAACGGCAACGGGACTGCTGCCACTAATGGAAAGCACTCCGCCTTTGGCTGTTACCAAGTAAGAGTCATTCCCTGTTTCGCCGGGAATGTAATCGATCTGAATGCCGTCAGCCTTGCTTCCGATAAGCCTTCTTATCACATCTCTAGCCGGGGAAACATTAACTTGTTGAGCACTCAAATGAAAGCCGGAAAGGCATAGCAGGAATATAGCGGCGGCTATTTTACGCATGGTTATTCTGAAATTGGTAGATTACTTCTTGTTCTTACTGTACTGGCGCGAGAGGTCCAGCAGTTCAACTTTCCTGAAGTCTACTGGCTGGCCTTCGCTCTGCAAAGCTATAAAACCGCTGCTTAATAGTTTGCCGTCAGGTTTCATGGCAGGATCAAAGCCGGTTACCACACCACCGCCAATTTGAGGCTTGCTGTAGCGCATCACGGTATCTCCATTCACAATGTGAGTGATAAGGGAATCACCCAAAACGATTAGCTCGGCACGGACCCACTCGTTGGGCTGGTAAGTTTTAGAGCTTGAACTGATGCAATGCCTTTCATCCAGCTTGCCGTCGTAAACTATCTTGGTTCCCGGCGAGCACATGTTGCAGGTGGGGCGGGGTTTGCCATCGCCGAGAGAGGCGAGAAACTGCATTTCAATTGAAATAGGCCAGTCCTGATCTTTAAGCATGGTACGTGGATCCTGCGAATGGAACATCACACCACTGTTCTCATGCGTGTGTTTGGGTGCGGTGGACTGCCATTCGCCGGTGAGCCGATATTCAACCACAAGATGATAATAGGAAAACGGCGTTTTATAGTACAAATGGCCAAACTGATCGTTGAAATCGCCATAGCCGTCGTATTTTACACGAATCATACCGTCCTCCACACGAAAGGTATTGGCAAAATTATCGCCAACTTCATGATGATTAATCTTAACGTACCAGTCTTTGATGTCTTTCCCGTTAAACAAAGAAATCCATTTGCCTTTCGCTTCTGTAGGCTGTGAAACTTTGCAGCTATTCAGCAGCAAAGCCGCAGTAAGAATATACAAGACCAGCTTGCTTTTCATGTTAATGGAGAAAATTGGTTTGTGAATAAAAAAGACCGGCTAAGCGCCAGCCTTTTAATTACCAGGTTTGTTCGCCTTTTTTCATCTTATCCAGCGTAGCTTGCAACTCAGCCGGATCTTTGGACAGCTTTACAGCCTCCTCCTGAACTTTGATAGCTTCTTCTTTCTTTCCGGATTTGTATAGAAGGTTTGCGTAAGTATCCATAAGCGATGGGTCTTTAATGCTCTCCAGTGAAAGCTTTGACCAGCTTAAAGCTGCCTGAACACAGGCCATATCGTCGCACTTTTGAAAGATTTCCCAGGCGTAGCTGTTAAGGGCACCGCTGCCAACCTTCACGCCAACTTTATTCACGTATTCTGATACAGTCTGGCTAAACTTCGGCCAGTTTTCATTCTTTCTGTAGTAGTTGGCTTTCGCAGGATAGAGAATGTCGTCTTTAATGTCTGCATAATTCTCATTTAACTTAGTTTCGACTTTTGCCCAGTCAACATCTGCTTTAGAATTCATGAAGGGGCCTAAAAGTTCTCTGCTTACAATGCCTTTGACGATTGCAGCACTTGCACCTTTGTATAAAACAGCATCTGCTTTTTCGGCATTGTTGCGGAAGATCGCAAAACCGGGATCGCTTATTCTGGTAGTAGAACTAGCAAGGAGCTTAATGTTTTCGCTTGTTAAAAGATCTTTTTGTGTTGCAAGGTATTGGCTGATTACTATCGGAGCGAAATCTCTGTCGTAAGCAGCTTGGGCAGCCTTCGAAAGAGAAAGTAAAAATTCCGGTTCTCTCTTACCGCTTTCATAGGCTTTTTTTAAAGTGTAATACTGCTTGTCAGCCTGTAGCGCATCTTTCGCTTTTGCGATGAAAGTGGCAGCATCAGACGAGCCCACCGCCCTGTGCACCAATTGCCCGTCGGGACTAAAGAAGAGATATGTTGGGAAAACATTTACCTTATAATCTTTCATAATGGCGTGCGCATCGGCATACCATTTCTTTACTTCTTCATTGTCTTTTTTGGTAGTATCAAGCTGAACTTTAACATTGATGTAGTTGGCATTGAAGAATTCGCCCACGTTTTGCAAGGGGAATATTTCTGCTGCCATCATTCTGCAGGGACCACACCATGTGGTAAAAGCATCCATGAAAATGTATTTATTTTCAGCCTTTGCCTTGGCTTTGATTTGAGCCCAGGTGGTGCCATGCTCGAATTTCATGCCTTTTTCTTCCTGCGCTGCAGCCACCGTCGCAGAGCATACAAATAGGATTAGTAACAGCTTTTTCATACAATTAAATTTTCACTAATATACAAATTGATCCGGGCAAGTACTAACAGAATGGCGGCGTTTCGCTGAATTCACGTCACTGAGCAATTTTTGTATCTTTATCACTTTACATTTTAAACGTATACACATTGACTTTTAGTGATTTTAACTTTGATGAACAGCTTCAGGAAGGTTTAAACAGCATGGGCTTTAAAAAGCCGACACCAATCCAGCAGCAATCCATTCCACTTATACTCCAGAACAAAGACCTTATAGCCTGCGCTCAGACAGGAACCGGCAAAACAGCTTCTTATTTGCTCCCGATCATGCATCACATTGCTGTGGGCGAAAAAAGCCATGTAAGCACGCTTATACTTGCGCCCACGCGAGAGCTTGCTCAACAGATTGATCAGCAGGTGGAGGGGCTTGCCTACTTCACCGGCATTAGTTCAATCGCCGTATATGGCGGTGGCGATGGGATGATCTACGAACAGCAGCGCAGGGCTCTGATAGAAGGAACCGACATTATCATTGCCACGCCGGGCAGGCTAATTGCACATTTGATCTCCGGCATTGTAAAGCTTGATCACCTAAAACACCTGGTTTTAGATGAAGCAGACCGTATGCTCGACATGGGCTTCAACGAAGACATCATGCGCATTGTAGGATATCTCCCTAAGAACAGGCAGACCCTTCTTTTCTCTGCTACCATGCCGCCCAAGATCCGCACGCTGGCTGCAAAGCTGCTCAATAATCCCGAGCAGGTAAATATTGCCATTTCTCAGCCCGCCGCGGGTATTTTGCAACAGGCATATTTAACCTACGATCCGCAGAAAATTCCATTGCTCGAAGGCATCCTCAGAGAAAGCCAATACCCGAGCATACTCGTGTTTGCATCTACAAAAGATAAGGTTAAAGAACTTGGCCGCTCGCTATCCAAGCTCGGCATCAAAGTAAAACCATTCCATTCCGACCTTGAGCAGGATGAGCGGGAGGATATTTTACGTGCTTTCAAAAGCCGCCAGTTGCCTGTGATAGTGGGAACCGATGTGCTTTCGCGAGGCATCGATGTGGAGGGGATTAGCCTGGTGGTTAACTTCGACGTTCCGCCAGATCCTGAAGATTATATCCACCGCATTGGCCGCACCGCACGTGCTGAAACTACCGGGACCGCCATCACATTCATCAATGAAAAGGACCAGCGCAAGTTTGCGTCAATAGAAGCGCTTATCGGAAGAGAAATACCTAAATTGCCTTTGCCGGAAGCTTTGGGAGACGGTCCCGAATATCAGCCGCAGCTTAAACGCGACAGTGGCTTTAAGCGGAAACCTAAAGGCAACTGGAAAAAACACAAGAACGCCGGAAATACATAGAGTTATACTAATACATCTGCCATGGTAACATTAGAAAACAACTTTTTGAGGGTAAGCATCAAATCGCTGGGGGCAGAGCTTGCCTCGATTTACGGCAAGCAGGATAGTATTGAATACTTGTGGCAGGCTAATCCTGACGTGTGGCCACGACATGCACCAAACCTCTTTCCGGTTGTTGGCACTTGCCTGAAGAACGAACTTCTTGTCGACGGCAAGGCGTATTCGATCGGGAGGCATGGCTTTGCACGTGATATGGTTTTCCGCAGAGTGGAATCGACACCGGTGCATGCTAAGTTTTCGCTGCATTACAACGAAGAAACTTTAAAAAGCTTTCCGTACAAATTTGAGTTTCAGATTTTGTACGACCTGATGGATAATAAGCTTCGCGTAAGCTATAAGGTAATAAACCTGGATGCAGGAACTATTTATTTTTCTTTGGGAGCACATCCCGCTTTCAATGTGCCGTTTTCAGGCGGCGAAAACTACGAAGATTATATTCTTGAGTTTGAAAAACCGGAGCAATTATCAACACACGAGTTAGATGAAGGCGGATTTTTCTCAGGCTCCGCCCGTCCCATAAACCTCAACGGCAGTACACTTCCGGTTAGCAGGAAGTTGTTTGAGAAAGACGCTTTGGTTTTCAAGAATCTCGCTTCACGCAAGGTTTGTTTGAAGAATAAGAACGGCGACAAAAGCATCTGCGTAAGCTTTCCGCATTTTAATTACCTGGGAATCTGGGCAAAGCCCGGAGCTGATTTTTTGTGCATTGAGCCGTGGCTGGGCTGCGCCGATACATCAGGCAAAGCTGTTGATATTCGGCAGAAGGATGGCATTCAACAAGCAGAGCACGGACACGTTTTTGAGACAGATTACTGTATCGAGATAGGAGCATAAATAACTGGGTTGAGTTGATCAATGAACATCTCAAAAGAGCAATTCGGCGAAAGCTTTAAATGGGGCATATCCACTGCCGCTGCACAAACAGAGGGCGCTTTCGATGAAGATGGCAAAGGTTTATCCATTTGGGATGTGTTTTCGTCTAAGAAGGGGAAGATTTACAAGAACCAGCATCCGCAAATTGCCTGTGATTTCTATCACCGCTACGACGAAGACATCGCTCTGATCAAAGAGCTTAACATTCCTAATTTCCGTTTTTCTATTTCCTGGTCTCGGATACTTCCTGAGGGAACCGGTGCAGTCAACAAGGCTGGAATAGACTTTTACAACAGAGTTATCGACAAATGCGTTGAACTTGGGATTGAGCCATGGGTAACGCTTTATCACTGGGACCTGCCTCAGGCACTTGAGGAGAAAGGCGGCTGGAGGAACCGGGAGATCGTACATTGGTTTGGGAATTATGCAGAGATGTGCGCCCGGCACTTTGGCGACAGGGTGAAGCATTGGATCGTGATGAATGAGCCCACCGCTTTTACAGGTGCCGGCTATTTCCTTGGCATACATGCGCCCGGCAAACGTGGGATTGGAAACTACATCCCCACCGTACACCATGCTGTTCTATGCATGGGTGAGGGAGGGAGGCGGCTCAGGGCCTTAGTGCCCGATGCTGAGATTGGCACTACTTTTTCCTGCTCTTCTGTAGAACCAATTGATACCAAACCTCGTAATGTTGACGCAGCCAAACGGCTCGACGTGCTGCTGAACAGGATATTTATTGAGCCGCTGCTCGGAATGGGATATCCTACAGGAGATTATCGGGCATTGAGAAGAATCGAAAAGTACATCCTTCCGGGAGATGAGCAGAAGATGGTCTTCGATTTTGATTTCATTGGGCTTCAGAACTATACCCGCGAGATCGTGAAATATTCTTTTTTCATGCCGTATCTGAAAGCGCTTCCCGTAAAAGCTGAAAAAAGAAAGGTGCCAATAACAGATATGAAGTGGGAGGTTTATCCCGAAGGCATGTATGAGGTTATTAAACGATTTAGTGTATATCCACATATCAGGAAAATCTACATAACAGAAAATGGGGCAGCTTTTCCTGATGCTGTTACCGATGGCGCAGTACACGATCCCTTGCGAGTAGATTTCCTTCAACGTTACCTGGAACAAGTGCTCAAAGCCCGGCAGGAGGGATGCAGGGTGGAGGGCTACTTTGTGTGGACGCTAACAGATAATTTTGAATGGGCAGAGGGTTATCGCCCGAGGTTTGGGCTGGTGTACGTGGATTTTGAAACGCAGAATAGAATTGTGAAGTCGTCTGGGAAGTGGTATGGGGAGTTTTTGAAAGCTAAGTAAAAGCCGAAAAAAACATCTTCTGCTGACGTGCGTTTAAAAGTCATGAGTTCAGCATTTGTAAGAGAAGGCGATTGGCAGCGGCTAAGCGATGTTACCCCAACATTGCACGCTCTTCTAGTGTACCTCACAAGAGATAACGGGGTCCGCATTCATGAGAAACGCACCTACTATAGCCCTGAGCACGACAAGGAAGTGTACGAATTAACAGATGGGCTGACCTATGCCAAAGACGATGAAGGCAGATGGATGGTGATGCTTGATTTGTAGCGTGACATTAGCGCCGTAATAGCTATATTGGCTTGACTACACATAAGGTCGTTTAACCGTGCTACGTTCATCAATTCTGCTATTTCTCGTTTCAATCTTCGGACTTATTTTCTCTTTTGCGCAAGAAACCCCCAACAACAATATGGCAAGCCCCACTACCAATGACTTAGCTTTCACAAGCGGCTACTCTGATGTAAACGGATTGAAAATGTATTATGAGATCTATGGAGATGGCAAGCCGCTCGTCCTGATCCATGGTGGAGGTTCAACAATTCAGTCAAATTGGGGAAAGGTAATTCCATTATTCGCCAGGACGAGGAAAGTAATAGCCATGGAGCTGCAGGCGCACGGGCGCACAAACGACAGAGGGAAGGAGAGCACCTTTGAGCAAGACGCAGATGACGTAGCCACGCTCCTGAAGAATCTGAACATCGCTAAAGCGGATATTTTAGGCTTCAGCAACGGCGGAACAACAGCGTTGCAGATTGCAATCCGGCATCCCCAGCTTGTCAACAAACTCATCTTAGCCTCCGCACTTACCAAACGCAACGGGGTTCCGGGCTGGTTCTGGGAATTTATGCAAAATGCCAGTCTCGAGAACATGCCCGCCCAGTTAAAGGAAGCCTATTTAAGAGTGTCACCAAGTCAGGAGGGTTTGCACATCATGCATGATCGCGATGCGAAGAGGATGGTTAACTTCAAAGATATTCCGGATGAAAGCATTGCCTCAATAAAAGCTCCCACCTTAATCATTAATGGCGACAAGGACGTGATCACTGTTGAACATGCTCTCGAAATTCACAGGCAAATTCCCAACTCAGAACTTGCAATCATTCCTGGCGGACATGGAGAGTATATTGGGGAAATCACAACTATCAACCCGAGCTTTAAAGAAAGTGAGCTTGTTGTGCCGCTGATCGAAAAGTTCCTGGATAAGAAGTAGCGGTAGGCTTAAGAGTTGTCAGGCAACTCAGAAATATCTTTTAGTAAATAGGGCAAGTCGTTTTGTATTATGTCCCAAACAATAAGATTATCTATTCCAAAATATTCGTGGATGATAAAATTGCGGAAGTCTTTAATGACCCGCCATTCAATGTCCGCATGTTGCGATTTGAATTCAGCAGGAATTCTGGAAGCAGCTTCACTAATTATTTAAAAATTTCGCTCAACTGCATCTTTGGTCTTCGCATCAGCTTCATAGTCTTAGAAGCGCATCCCTAAAGTATAATCAAGTATCCTCACGATCGACGACTTAATGTCTCCTAACAACAAGTCTATGCTTCGTTCAGACATGGATTAGATTTCTTTCTACAAAGGGTAGATATTGCGGCTTTATTCCACGGCGTGAAACAACATCAACTTTGTGTCTAAATAGATCTTCCAATTCATGAGCAAGCCTGATAAACTCAAATCCACCTATGTGATTGTTAAAATCAACTAATATGTCGATATCGCTGTTCTCGTTGTTATCTCCACGGGCAAAAGAGCCGAATAGAGCCAATTCGGAAATGGGATATTTCTTTTGCAGAATAGCTTTTTGCTGTTTCAGCAGTCCAAGAATAGATTCTTTGGTGTACATAGCAGGTTTACAAAAACGAGCAATCCTTCTGTCTTAAGCAATTTGGTTTAGTATATGCGAAGATCTTCTATCCAAAAAACAAATACGTAAGCAGGATTGCCGCCACCACACCTGCCAAATCAGCGATTAAACCAGCCGGAATAGCATAGCGGCTTCTTTTTACACCCACAGAGCCAAAGTAGAGGGCAACAATGTAGAAAGTGGTATCTGCCGATCCGTTGAACACACATCCCAGCCGTCCCACAAAAGAATCCGGGCCGAAAGTCTTCATGGTTTCAATCATCATTGCTTTTGAACCTGAACCACTCAATGGTTTCATAATAGCCACAGGAAGCCCGTCTATAAAACGCGTATCCATATTGAAGTGGCTAAACGACCATCTGATGCCATCCACGATATAGCCCAAAGCACCGCAGTTCCTGAACACCGCAATAGCTGCTAACATCGCCACCAGGTATGGAATTATTTGCACCGACGTTTTAAAGCCACCCACAGCACCCTCAATAAATGCTTCGAAAACATTTAACTTCTTCCACAATGCGCCTGCAATGAAAACGACAGGGATTGCAAACAGCAGCACATTACTAAACACCTTGGAAAACGCACTGATCTCGTCGCGGCTCATGTAATTGGTAAAGTACCAAATCATCAAACCAATCAAAGAGCTTAGGCCCAGAACCCAGGCAATTATTACTTTATCGAAAATGTTGATTTTCTGCCAGATTGCACATGTTAGCATCCCGACAAGGGTTGCCACGTAGGTTGCAATGATGATGGGCAGGAAAACGTCGGTTGGATCGTGAGCTCCAAGGATTGCCCGTTGGGCGATGATAGTAACCGGCAATAACTGCAGCCCGGAGGTATGAAGCACCAGGAACATGATCTGGGCATTGGAAGCAGTGTCTTTATTCGGATTCAACTCCTGAAGGCTGCCCATTGCTTTTAGCCCCAGCGGAGTGGCGGCATTATCAAGCCCAAGCAGGTTGGCAGAAAAGTTCATCATCATCTGTCCGGTTGCCGGATGATTTTTAGGCACCTCAGGGAAAAGGCGGTTGAAGAAAGGGCCAACAATACGCGAAAGGAAGTTGATAGCGCCGGCTTTCTCGCCAATATTCATGATCCCCAACCAGAAAGCCATCGCCCCAACTAAGGGCAGCGCAATGTCCATCACAGAAGACTTGCTCGAATCAAACAGGCTCTCTACCAGCTTCTGAAATATTTCGGTATCGCCGAAGAAGATCAGCTTGATAAGAGCTATCACAAACGCGATGAGGAAGAAAGCGATCCAGATATAATTAAGTGCCATAGTTTGTATTGAGCAGTTAAAGTATCACGATATTACGGAATAATTTAATTGCAACAATACAGGCGACAGAAGAAGCGCTATTTTGTTTTATCAAGAGCCTGATAAAACTCCGAAACCGCTTCCCAATCCGCATCTTGTTCAAAGACGAAGCTTTTAACGCGTGGAGATGTCTTTTGGATTGCAGCTAATTTCTCGCTGATTTGTTTCTGATCTTTTGTAGCGATGTAAAAGATCAAATCGCGATAGCCGCTCATTGTGGTTTTTCCCACGTAACAGGTTGCAAGAGGAGCAAGGGCAACAAGGATTTGGTCTTCAAGTGCATTGAAGGCAACAGATTCTTTTGACGTGGGATAGCCCTTTGCATCCTTGTCGGCCGTGTTAACTGTAACGAACAGCGAGAGCGGAAACTCCTTTTTTGTCGGGAAGTTTTTGAAAGTTGTGTCGATCAGGGCAATGCTCGGCTTTTCATCCACCATAAACTCCAGCACCCTGTACTTGCTTTTCGCTACAGTGTCCCGGACTTCAGCTCTGGATTTTATTTTGCCCGTTTCTCCGCCACGGCACGATGCCAAACAGCAGAAAAGAAAAAGAGTACTTAAAAGTCTCATCAGGTTAAAGCAACGCCTACACTCTAAATTCTTAATTCTAAACTCTTAGTTAAGTGGTGTAACCCAAAATCTTCAGCACCTGCTTACTGTTCTGCTCTTCCCCAAAAACTTCAAAGTTGAAAGTTTCATCGCGGTTTCTGCGAATAATCACATGCTTTGGAGAGGGAAGGAGGCAATGATGAATTCCGCCGTAGCCGCTCAGCACTTCCTGGTAAGCGCCCGTGTTGAAAAAGCCCAGGTACTGGATCTTCCTGGTTTTCGGCATGAATACGCTGTTCATGTGCGCTTCCTGATTGTAATAATCCTGCCCGTCGCAGGTTATCCCGCCAAGGTTTACACGTTCGTATTCAGAATCCCAGTTGTTTATCGGCAGAAGGATGTATTTCTGATTCAGTGCCCAAACATCAGGCAGATTGGTGATGAAAGAGCCATCCAGCATCAGCCAGCGCTCGCGGTCATTCTGCTGCTTGCGGCCCAACACTTTGTATAAAATGCCCGAAGCTTCAGCCACAGTGTACTTTCCGAACTCAGTGATAATATCCGGTTCGTGAACTTCGTGTTCAGCACAAATTTCTTTGATACGCTTAACAATTTCGTTTACCATGTACTCGTAATCGAAATCAAAAACCAGCGAATCTTTGAAAGGCATCCCACCACCAATATCAAGCGTATCAAGATCAGGATTGATCTTTTTGAACTTGCAGTAAAGGGTGACGTACTTCTCAAGTTCGTTCCAGTAGTACGGCGTATCAGAAATACCGGAGTTGATGAAAAAGTGGAGCAGCTTTACCTTGAAGTTCGGGTTATGGGAGATTTTATTGTTGTAGAAGTCAATCACATCCTCCATACGTATGCCGAGGCGGGAAGTATAGAATTGTGAGTCGGGTTGTTCCTCCGCTGCTATCCGGATGCCCAGATTAGTAGGAGTAGCCGCTTCTACTTCATCGTCGTAGATGTTAAACTCTTCCTTGTTATCAAGTACCGGGATGATGTTATTAAACCCGTCGTGCAACATATCTACGATGTATTGCTTGTACTGGTAGGTCTTGAATCCGTTGCAGATAACGGTGATATCCTTTTTCAGGACGCCCTTTTTTTCAAGCGCATCAATCATCGGCATATCAAAGGCCGAGGACGTTTCCAGGTGAATATTATTCTTTAAAGCCTCTTCAACGATGTGGCGGAAGTGAGAGCTTTTTGTGCAATAGCAATATTTATAACTCCCTCTGTAGTCGTTATTTACAATAGCTTTTTTAAACAGGAGCTTAGCCTGTTGTATTTTTTTGCTGATGATAGGAAGGTAAGTAAACCTAAGCGGCGTACCGTAAGTTTCTATCATCTCCATCAGATTCAGATCATGAAAATAAAGTTCATCATCTATTATCTCGAAACCGTCCTGCGGGAAACCAACGCTCAGGTCTAAAAATTCCTGGTAACTCTGCATCTATTTAATTTGTTCGCAAAAATGTGATTTTTTTCTGAATGATTTATGCACCATAACGTGCGGTAAGATCCTGCTGTTCACAAGTTGCACTTTATTACATTTGCCGGATGATTTTCACTGAGGCAGAGGAAAGATTTGTGGCTGATTTGTCGGCTCTGTACGACAAGAACGAAGCGAAGGAAATATTCTCGATAGTGACCGAACACCTTTGCGGGATAAAGAAATCGGAGTGGAGGAGCAAGAAGGATGGCCACCTTTCGCCGATGGAAGATACATCCATTTTGCAGGTCTTAGACGAGCTGAGTACCGGCAAGCCTTTGCAATACGTGCTGGGCGAGACCATGTTTTACGGCGCAAGGATCAAAGTCAATCCAGATGTTCTTATTCCCCGGCCAGAAACGGAGGAATTGGTGGCTTGGGTAATTAGCGAAGTGATAAATAACAGCCAGGAGCCTTTATCCATCTTAGACATCGGCACCGGCAGCGGCTGCATCCCGATTGCATTAAAGATGAACCTCCCAGCTGCCGATGTACATGCAATTGACATCTCTCATCATGCATTGGAAACAGCAATGCGGAACGCCGTCCTGAACAAGGCTCAAATTAATTTTGTGCATGGCGATATTCTTGATGCAGCATTCAAGCTCTCTCATAAATTTGATGTCATCGTCAGCAACCCGCCTTACATCAAGGCTTCCGAAAAAAATGAGATGCACCGCAATGTCCTTGATCACGAGCCGCATCTGGCGCTGTTTGTTGAAGATGATAATGCCCTGATCTTTTATGAACGTATCGCGGAGTTTGCCCAATCGCACCTGAAGCCCTTTGGGAAGCTGTTTTTCGAAATAAACGAAGCTCTTGCTGAAGATGTGGCAACAATGCTGAAAGAGAAATCCTTTAAAGAAATTGAAGTAAGGAAAGACATGCAGGGGAAGGACAGGATGGTTAAAGCCGTTCTGCTTAACTCCTCGGATGATACTGTATAATCGTACTCCTCAGGAAGTCTCTGTCAAGGTGCGTGTAAATTTCCGTAGTGGTAATGCTTTCATGCCCCAGCATCTCCTGAACAGCCCTCAGATCAGCGCCGCCCTCAATTAAGTGTGTAGCGAATGAATGCCTGAACGTATGCGGACTGATCGTCTTTCTTAATCCGGCTTTGAGCGCCAGGTCCTTAATGATCATAAAAACCATCACCCGCGAAAGGGGAGTCCCACGCCGATTCAGGAACACAAAATCTTCTTTTCCGCTTTTCACCGGGATGTGCACCCGCACTTCCTCCAGGTAAATCTTAAGAAACTTGATCGCCTCGCTGCCAATTGGCACCAGCCTCTCCTTGTTCCCTTTTCCGGTTACCTTGATAAACTCAATGTCCAGAAACAGATTCGAACGCAACAGTCCCACCAACTCCGAAACACGCAGCCCGCAACCATACAGCACTTCCAGCATGGCTTTGTTGCGCATGCCTTCAGGTTTGGAAAGATCAATAGCAGCAATCAGGTTGTTGATATCCACAATGCTAAGCGTGTCCGGCAGTTTTCGGGTGAGCCGGGGAGTTTCTAGCAGTGCGGAAGGATCGTTTTGTAAATTTTCTTCAAGTACCAGGAACTTGAAAAAGGCTTTCAATCCCGACAGCACGCGAGCCTGTGTAGATGCCAGCATGCCCAGGTCATTCGCCCAAACCAGGAACTGCTTCAGGTCTTCTGAAGTAATTTCAAGCGGGTTCTTGCCACTGCTTGCATCGCAGAACTGAACCAGCTTATCCACATCATGCAAATAAGCCTCAACAGTATTTGCAGATAGCGAGCGCTCCAATCTGAGGTAAGTCTTAAATCCCGCTATAGCCGATGCCCAGTTCATTCAGCAATTTTAGTGTTTTATATAATATATTTGGCTCAGAAACATCCATCAACACTTAGCAGGTCTAATATCTAAATTCTCACATCTCACATCTAATAAATGCGCATCCAGATCATCAACGGCCCAAACCTAAACCTCCTCGGAGTTCGAGAAAAATCCATTTACGGCGACAGTTCTTTTGATGCTTACCTGGAAGAGCTCCGCAGTCAGTACAGTATCCTGGAGATTGAATATTTTCAAAGCAACGTGGAAGGCGAGATCATCAATAAGCTGCATGAGGTAGGATTTAGCTACGATGGTATCATTCTGAACGGCGGCGGCTACACGCACACATCCGTTGCCATTGCCGATGCTATTGCAGCTATAAACACGCCCGTAGTTGAAGTGCACATTTCAAACATCTATGCCCGCGAAGAATTCAGGCACATGTCCTTAACCGGCAAGAATTGCAAAGGCGTGCTGACGGGTTTCGGCCTGAAGGGATATAAGCTGGCGTTGGAAAGTTTTCTGTAAACGTATTTTCATAACATCGGCTCCAGGGCTGTCGTTATTGTCTCATTAGTTACTAGGTGATTCCCGCCTCATTTTCCTATTTTAGCCAACAATGCAATCCTTCGAGCTTGATAAAACCGACATTCAGCGCATTAAACAAGCGCTTGATGGAGATGAGGAAGATTTAAAATCCTTATTATCAGAATATCACGCCTCAGAAATTGCAATCCTGTTCGAAAGCCTTCCCCTTGAGGCCCGCGAACGCATTATCGATATCCTGCCCACAGAAGTTGCTTCCGAAGTAATTTCCGAGATGGATGCAGAGATTGAGCCGGGAAAACTGCTCGAAAACCTGCATCCTGAAAAGCGCTCCGAAATTATGGAGGAGCTCGACTATGACGATGCCACCGACATCATCAGCCAGCTTCCCGAAGAACGCCAGAACGCCATCCTCGAAGAGCTTGATGAAGAAGACGCCACCCAGATCCGCAACCTCTTAACCTACGAGGAAGATACTGCGGGCGGTTTGATGAACACCCAGATCATCAGCGTAAACCAAAATTTCACAAAAAAGGAAGCGCTTGATGAAGTGATCCGGCAGTCTGAAGAGATTGAGGAGTTCTATACCATCATGGTGACCGACGACGAAAATCACCTGATGGGGATTGTGTCGCTGAAAGACATCATCAAAGCCAAATACACGGTCCGCATCAGCGAACTGGTCAATTCCGACTATGTTTTCGTAAAAGCAGAAACCGACCAGGAAGAAGTTGCCAAGCTCATTTCCCAATACAACCTCACCAGCATCCCGGTTGTGGATGATGAAATGCACCTGCTCGGCCGCATCACCTTCGACGACGTGATCGACGTACTGGAAGAAGAAAACACCGAAGACATTCTGAAGATTTCCGGGGTATCCGAAGACGAAGAGCTCTCCGGTAACTGGGTGGAAGCGGTAAAGAGCCGTCTGCCCTGGCTGGTGCTCAACCTCGGCACCGCATTCCTGGCTTCGTCGGTCATCAGGCACTTCAGCAAAACAACCGATGCCATTCCCGTGCTCACGGCCTACATGACCATCATTGCGGGGATGGGAGGGAACGCCGCCACACAGTCGCTGGCCGTAACGGTGCGCCGTATCTCACTGAACGATCTTACCGATAATCAGGCATACCGCACTGTGCTCAAGGAGTTTACCGTAGGTTTGGCCAATGGTGCCGCAAACGGTTTTATTGTGTTCCTTTTCGCCCTGCTTTACGATGCAAACCTCATGCTCGGGGTAGTGATCTTCACAGCCATGATCGGCAACCTTATCATTGCAGGTATTGCAGGCTCAGCAATTCCCCTGGTTTTGAAGCGGGTAGGCATAGACCCCGCCATCGCGTCATCCATCATCATCACCACCTTTACAGACGTGTTCGGGTTCTTCATCCTCCTGGGATTGGCGAGCAAGCTGATGTTGTAAAGGTTTTGAAAAGCAAAGCCTGTGCATCTTGGGCCAGGATAGCCCCGCTTTACTCTCCAACCGCCGGTGGAAGCGGTTTCCGTTTCAATCGGGTTTAGTTAAGAGAGGTTCTCTTAGAGCACAATTCCCAGCGGTTGATACGCTCTGCCATCGTTTCTTGCCGTCACCTCGACAGAAGGAGAGGCCTCTACTGAGTACCCAATGCCTTGTTCTCTGAGGCTTCTGGTTAATGTTTCTCGCGGGCTTATTTATGCAGCTTCTAGACGGTGCTTCGACTCCCCGCCAGTAGTTGGGCAGGCTGCTCAGCATGACAGGGTGCTTAGGGGTAGTGCTGGAAGGGAGAGAGAGTGCCACGGCCGTGCTTTGTTTAAGCTCCATGTCATCCCGAACCGCTTTTGGGCGGGAGGGAACCTGGTGATGGTAAAGACTAAGGTCCTTCGTCGTGCCTCCTCAGGATGACAGGGTGCTTAGCGGCAGTGCTCTAACGCGGAGATTTCTCCTCGTGCCTCGTTCGAAACGACGCTGAAGAAGAGAGGCTTGTGTAGGTAAGCTACATTGTTAAATGAATATTCATTCTCAGTAATACTCAACTGTCCTTAGTCTTGTGCCGTGCCCAGGAGAGGCAGACTAAGGATTTCAGAAATAAAACGGAGTTTAGAAACTCCGCACATTAGCAAATCTGTAGAGCCCTGCGGAACTCAACGGACAGAAAGGGTAGTGCTGGAAGGGAGAGAGAGTGCCACGGCCGTGCTTTGTTTAAGCTCCATGTCATCCCGAACTGCTTTTGGGCGGGAGGGAACCTGGTGATGGTACGGACTAAGGTCCTTCGTCGTGCCTCCTCAGGATGACAGGGTGCTTAGCGGTAGTGCTCTAACGCGGAGATTTCTCCTCGTGCCTCGTTCGAAATGACGCTGAAGAAGAGAGGGCTCGTAAATAAATACAGCACAAGCGGACGCTTCCGATAGAGGGAAATTAAGTATCGATAGCAAACAACAAAAAAACGGCCATCAACTCCCTTATTGTTAACGGCCGTTCCATATACAGCACACGGTTACTGCACCACCCTGCTCATAACCGGCGTATAAGCCTCCTGGCCTTTGCGCCCTATGGCCGCTGTGCGCCCATAAATGCGGATGCCGCTGCGCAGCCCGGTAAACACATGCTCGCGAGATGAAGAAACCTTGCTCACCCAGCGGCTCGTTTCCGATGGCTGCTCCTCAGTGTACTCGTGCACGTACGATACCGCATTCGGCACCCGCCTAACCGAAAACCTCAGTTCCCCCAGGTTCACCCCATCGGTAATGCTGAATTCTGAAGGCGCAGCCAGTGGCGGAACATTCTCGCCGTCGCTGCCCAGCTCAAAGCCGCTGCTCACCAGTTTCACCTTGTCGCCCGGTGCCAGCGATTCCAGGTTCTGTGCCAGTTGCTTCATTGCCGCCAGCAATTCAATACGTGCCTGGTTCTTAATGGCAATGGCATTCCGCTCGCCACTGTACGAATTTGCCAGCGCTGTGCTGTAGTTGGTTCGCAAAAGCCCGAACTCCCCGAGCGCCGGGGTAGTTACCGGAAAAGCCGGGTTACCTGTAAGCCCTGTTACTACCGTGGCTGCACGCAGGTCCAGGTTGGCATCTGTGAGTTTCGAATAGTCCCTCACTAAAATAGTTTGTCTCATAATTATAGAGATTTAAGTGTCGCCCGCGGGTCCTTCCCGAAAGCATAGATGGAAGGTAGAGCTAACAAATAGCATCCTCCAAATGGCCTCGGGTACAAAACGGTACAGAACGGTACAAAGCGGTACAAAAAGGTACAAATAGTTATAAATAGTTACAAAACGGTACGGAACGGTACAAAGCGGTACAATGTGGTACAGAACGGTACAAAGCGGTACAGAATGGTACGGTTTTAACTTGATAATGCCCGGAAGCGGTAAAGAATGAGCTGAAACTCTGAATACAAGCCCAATTTCTAAGTACGAAACGCCGGTTTCGTAATTCACAATTGCGATTTCTAAGTACGAAACGCCGGTTTCGTAATTCACAATTGCGATTTCGTAATTCGAAATGAGGATTTCTAAACTCGAAATTGCAATTTCTAAACTCGAAATTGCGATTTCGTAATTCACAATTGGCATTTCGTAATTCGAAATGAGGATTTCGTAATTCGAAATTGCGATTTCTAAACTCGAAATTGGAGTTTATGCTGGAACAATTGAGGCAGGGGATAAGGCTTTGCCCTCAGGTAGAATAGTCCTGAAGCTGTGATGTCTGCAAACCAGCTGCTTACTTCATGCGGCAGAAGTTTCGTGCGACAGAAAGGCAGCATTTAAAAACAAGAAAATAGAGGGCCTTAACAGGAGCGGGGCTTATGAGCCGGAAGCGTCTTTCTCGCGGGCCTTCTCCTTTATAAAGCCAATAGATGGCCTCGGTGTATCAGGCGGGAGGTTCTCATATTGGTTTAACTGCTGTACGGTGACATGCTGGTAGGGCGCAAGCCCGTAAAAGCTTTTGATTTCCCGCAGGCGCTTATAGCACCAGTTCCTTGATCTGTTGTAGAGTACCATCATATCCACAACATCTGCAAAATAATTGTTTTCTCTGTGCATGGCATTAGGTCTAATTGGTTAGGAAACAGAAAGTTAGAAAGGTATTTTCTTTTTTGCAAATTTTTTTTGTCAAGAATGTTGCACTGAGGTTCTTGTTTGTGGTGCGTAAAGAACAGCGGCACTTGCTGAAAATTCAAGAACACAGGCCCTCCTTCACGCCGTCTTCGTGATCCGCCGGTTGGCGGACCGCTACTGGCGGGAAGCCCGGGAGGACAGAGTGCCGGTGGCGGCGTGACGATCTCCGGATGAGTTGACAGGGACATAGTTTTCAATTGATCTGGCCTCGGAAGGCGCCCTTTCTGAGTGTTTAATTGTTTTGAAAAGCAGGCTCCGGTGTGTCCGGCCATCGAATAGCTGACCCCTGTCCTGAGCCGCTTTTTTAGCGAGACGAAGGGCGCTTCTGCTGTATCTTTTGCTGTCCCTTCGCTCAGGTGCCGGCGAAGGCAAAAGAATGCCACGACAATGGGGTTTAGGGAAGGTGGGGCGGTGCGGGTAGGTGACACAAGCGATTTTAAGGCTAAGAGTTGAGCGATCGAATCGCGGTTCTCGTGCATGCTCGTTGCATACGAGGACGGTGAGAGACTGTTTATAAACATAACCCAAACTTGAAATATTTCTTTCTGGGCAATACTGACAGAAATTATGTTAGTTAAATGACATAACGGCTTATTCTAAACTGACATTTAAGCAGAGGTTAAAATATGTGGAAAAGTTAAGAAAGTTATTTAACCGTTGAAAAAATACCCAAACGTAACATTTTTGTACCAAATCTTAAACCGGTATGGATATTGCTAAAAAACTTGGCATTATTAATGAGCTCGGAGTGTCGGTTTTAAATTAAAAAAGCCTAAGAGGAGGACGAGTCCAATTAGGCCTATTAATTTCAAAAGCAACAGAATGATCTGAAGCGTTAGAGTTCATGTTAAAAACTGCGCAAATCTATAAATTGTTTTTACAATACAATTTTAAATAGCAGAAGCCTCTCCGGCATATCTAACTTCCTTTCCTGACGTTGTCGTGTCCCTTCCGAACATGCTCTCACTCGGATTAGTTAACCCTAGCTCACAGTGAGCGAGGCATGGTATTATTTAAACATTAAAAACAATGGCTACTAACGGAGAGCCCGGCGATAACCGCCGACACAGAGCAGTAAAAGACCGCTCCCAAACGTTCAACCCGCTTACAGAACAATGGGTAAAAAGAGATGCTGATTCAGGCAAGTTTATGGATGTGAAACAAGACGGGACACCATTCAAGGGTGTTAGAAAGGAGGGGAAATAATGGCAATTTATACAAAGTCATATCTAGATAATTTATATGCTCAGCGCTCTGGGTCTATTAATGAATCTATACGTACTAAAACCTTCTCAGCGTCACCGCGTAATGAAACTTTTGACATTTTTCTATCGCATAGCTATTTGGACCGGCAGACCGTTGGAGGGTTATATCTCGAATTAACGAACAAGGGCTATAAGGTGTATGTGGACTGGATTACTGATCCTCAATTAGATAGAAATCACGTAACTAAGGCAACTGCCGAACTCATCCGGTCGCGTATGAAAAGCTCAAAAACTTTGTTATTAGCAATATCTGAAAATGCGGCGTTATCTAAATGGATGCCTTGGGAACTTGGTTATGTGGATGGGAATACCAGTAAATGCGCAATTATCCCAGTTTCAGTAAATAATATCCATAGCTACACATTCAATAGGACAGAATACCTTTTGTTATATCCTTTTGTTAAAAGAGACTCTGGTCAAAGCATCTACGTAGCCGAAGACAATTATACGTATGTTCCCTTCTCCACTTGGTTGAGGGAAAACTCCTCACCTTATTCACACATTAATCCTATTCTATGAGAAAAGCACTTAGTATGGCAATTAATGATTATGCACCTGGCGCTTCCATTGGTTATGTAAATGATGCCACTAACATCGGGGATAGGCTAAAGGAACGAGGTTACATACCGCACCAAACTTATTAGACACGAAATGAAAAAGAAAATCTGTTTTGTAATTATGGGTTTTGGCAAGAAGTCTGATCCTTCAACCGGAAGAACACTTGATTTAGATAAGACCTACGATAATATAATAGCACCTGCCGTGCGAGATGCGGGGCTAGAGTGTGTTAGAGGAGATGAAATTCAGGATTCTGGCTTAATTGACAAAAGCATGTATGCGTTGCTAATGTATGCTGACCTAGTGATTGCAGACATCTCGACTTATAATCCTAATGCGATATACGAACTTGGCATTAGGCATGCGGTGAGACCATATTCAACAATAATCATTAAAGAAAAGCAAGGAAAAATACCATTTGATATTGACCATAGTCGTATTTTCCACTATGATCACATGGGCGATGATATCGGTGCTACTGAAGCTGACAGATGTAGAAGTGAGCTGCGATTATTGATTGCCAATATAATCGAAAGTTCAAACACCGATAGCCCCCTGTACGAGTTCATTCGCGACTTAATTCCGCCTTCATTGCCGGAAGAAGAGTATATAGCATTGATTGAGAAACTAGCAAGAGAAGAAAAGGCCATTTTTGCTATGAGACAGAACGCTTTACAGTTTATGGATCAGAAAAACTTTGTGGAGGCAGAAAGAAGTTGGCGCAAGTTATCGGAAATTGTTGAGAACGAGCCATATTTTGTTCAACAGCAGGCCCTCTGCAAATATAAAAGCGCCGAACCTTCCGCGGGCCTGGCCTTGCAAGACGCCCTAGTTATTATAAACAAACTTGATCCAGATGGGGATACCACCGATCCAGAAACCCTTGGGATTACAGGGGCGATTTATAAAAATTTATATAGACTTAATGGAGACTTAGAGTACTTGAACAGGGCTATAAAATACTACCAGAAATGCTATATAGTACGGAACGATTACTATACCGGGGAGAACTATGCACATTGTCTTGAATTAAAGGCTCAGGCTGTATCTAGAAAGGACGAGAAAACTTATCTAAAATTTGAAGCAGGACGAACACGTGAGAACATTACAAGTCACGTCTTGCAGCTATTAGAAAGTTCTGAACAAAGAGCAGATCAAAAATGGATGTATGCGACATTATCTAACTGCTTTTTGGCTTTGAATGACCCAGAAAAAGCAGAGGAGTTTGAGAACCAGTTTAAAGACTCGAAGCCTACAAAATGGGAACTAGAGACCTTCGAAACATCAAAACAAGAAATTATAAACAGTTATGGCAAGAAATTATAAAATATTTGTTAGCCATTCTTGGGCCTACAACCAGGATTTACGGAACCTGCAAAATCTTTTAGAAAACCGCGGTTACTTTAAGGTTGAATTTCAGGAATCAACACCCAATAATCCGATTGATTCCGAGAACAGTGCCTATATAAAAAGAAGGTTAAAAGAGAAAATAGACGCTTCTGACATTGTTCTGGGGATTGCAGGCATCTATGCCAGCTATAGTGATTGGATAGCCTGGGAATTAGCCACTGCACAGATTTTAAGTGTTCCGGTTATAGGGGTGATTCCCCGAGGGCAAGAAAGAATCTCCTCAGTGGTAAACAAGTATTCTTTAATCAATGTACGGTGGAACACGGAAAGCATAGTAGATGCAATCCGTGCGTACGCTAAAGGTTCAAAAGCATGGTATCAATAAGAACTATCAAACTAAAAAAATTATGGCGAGAAAATGTTTCATCTCTTTTAAAACTGAGGATTTAGCTTTTAAGAAAGCTATTCAGTCCCATGACGAACTTGATATTGTAGACAAATCTTTGGATGAGCCGATAGAATCTGACAATGAAGAATACATAATGCGCAAAATTCGTGAAGATTATTTGTCCGATAGTACTGTTACTATTCACTTGATTGGGAAGTACAGCGCTGAAAGCTTAGGCAAGGAGGAACAACGTTACATTAAACGTGAGTTACAGGCTTCATTATATCATGGAGTCGGAAATACCCAGAATGGAATACTTGGTGTTGTCTTACCTCAAATGACAGATAAGATATATCAAGGGAGTATTACGTGTACGAATTGCGGCTCTGTTCATACCTTGATTGCAATTAACGATTATACTGTAGTTAAGGAGTTTAGTTATAACTATTACATTCCAAACGCGAAATGTGCCTGGTCTGAAAGTGATCGATTTTGTGTATTGGTGAAATGGGATGACTTTATTAAAGACCCGAATAGCTATATTGAAATGGCCTTTCAAAAAAGATGTGAGCCAATCGCGGAAAAGACCAAAGTTAGACCCTAGACCAAGTTATGAATATTGAAGAAAAAGATTTCCCCGGCTTATATCAAGCTGCTGATAAGGCATCCTTGGCAGCCCAAAAAAAATATTTTCAGAGCATCGGAGGCTACCTGGTCCTTTTAATATTAGCGGTCTTGTTCGCATATTTTTCTACAGGTAGAATCGAAGAAATAATAAAAATAATCAGTACTGTATTTTTCCTTTTAACCTTATCAATCACTATTTGGTTGAAAATGTCGCGGCCAAACGATATTTGGTATAATGGAAGGGCGGTGGCTGAGTCCGTAAAAACCCGGGCTTGGAGATGGATGATGGGGACGGACCCGTATGCAGAATCGGAAAACGCAGATATGATCAGAAAAAGATTTGTTGGAGATTTAAAACAAATATTAACTCAAAATAAAAGCCTGGTACAAAAATTAGGAAAGTCTGCAAGTTTAGTAGATCCAATTACATCAAAAATGGTACAGGTCCGTAATATGGATTTAGATGGCAGATTTACATTCTATAAGGAAAACAGAATAATTGACCAGGCTAAATGGTATTCTAAGAAAGCCAAGTTAAACGAATATTACGCAACCCGATGGTTTTGGGTTTCGATAAGTCTACAAGTATTAGCCATCCTGTCACTCTTATACAATATTAAAGAACCGCAAATAAATCTGCCTATAGAGGTCTATGCAGTTGCAGCCTCTTCTGTATTGTCTTGGATTCAATCAAAACAGTATAATGAGCTATCATCTTCTTATACATTAACTGCACACGAAATAATTCTGTTGAAAGGAGAGGTGGAAGAAATAAAAACCGAAAGTGATTTTTCGGAATATGTTATTAATTGTGAAAATGCGTTTTCTCGGGAACATACACAATGGGCAGCCAAAAAGAGCGATTAAAGTATACTATTCCTCCGCCACCATCCTCAACTCCGGATCCTTAATCTCATAAGATTTAACTTTTTGTTCAAACGCCTCCCTTAAAACACTTTGCAACAAAGCTTGTGCGTATTGGCGGCTTCGTTGTACCTGGGCTTCTAACTGGCTTTGCTGCGCCTTTGTTGGTGTTGTCACCAACAAACCGCTACCCGTTATAATGCGTGAGCAAATTAAATTCGTCAAAACCATCCCAATAAAAGCGGGCTGAGGAGTACCTGTATTCTTCGGGCAGCTTCGCCAAATTCCATTTATCCTGCAAGGGGTTATTATGGATATATTCCAGTTTTTGCATGAATATTTCATCGCTCCACAGGTCGATACTTAAAGAGTTTCGTTTCCAGAACTGATATTTCCTGTCGGCGGCATTTACAAGAAAGCCGTGGAGTAAGGTATTTCCTGTATCCATTAGCTTGAACTTGATTTGCTGAGAAGTGAATTTAAGGAATCGCATTTGCACGGTTTCTTTTTTAAACCCGTCCTGGATTTGCCAGATGATGTGGATGTGATTCGGCATAATCACATAGCTGTAAATAACAATGCTTCCTTCGTTTTTTAAAAACCGGAGGCTTTTGATGATAATGGCTTTGTGTTCATCTTCTTTTAACAAATGCTTCCAATCAAAAATGGTGGCGGTGAAAAACTGAGGATGATAGCAGTAGTTAATTGGCACATGTGAAGATACGAGTTAAGATGTCTTGTTGGTGATAACACCAACAAGGGCGAGGATGTCTTGTTGGTGACAACACCAACAAGGGCGAGGATAAAAGCGGATTTTAAATCCGCATCTGTTTGCGGGATGCGCAAGAGCTAACATCCCGAACTGCAAAAGAAAGCCAAGCCTAAGCCAAGGTAAATTTATCTACATTCTTTTATAAAGCTAAAATATTTAGCAAATTAGCCGCATGGCTAAGCGGTATAGATTCAGGAAGGTTTACTTCGTTTGCAGGGATAATAGCATCTTTTCAGATACACGGTTTGTTAATTGTTTCAGGAGCGAAGCCCACGCCAGAGAACAGGCAATAGTTCAGCAACGGAATGCCTTAGAAAATTCCCAAATGCTATGGGAGAAGGATAAAGCCATTCCCAAATTCAAAGCTCATGGCTTTTACCTGGTGCATGAAAGCCTGATTGATGAATTATTGAAAGGTTTTACGGAGGAAAAGTAAGTTGTGGTGGCGGGCAGGTATATTATTGCCCTTTCCTGTTCGACATCTTTTAGCAGGGTGAAGATAAAAGCGGCTTTGAAATCCGCATCATCTGTTTGCGGGATGCGCAGGAGCTAAGATGCTGAACAGCCGACATAATACTTGCTCATGTCTGTGCGATGGATTAAATTTGAGTTATAGACCAAATATTTGATTGCTATGTGCTACTACAACGGCCAAAGGGTAACCAGATCCGAATTGATCAAATTGAAGGCTCTTGAGAAGGAGCTAAGTGCTTATGGCTTCCTTGACCAGGGCGTAATTAGCGGCTTCTCTGACACTCCGGTGGCGGTATTGAAGCCCAATGATACAAAGACAGATTTTAACATCGAACAGATGGAGTGGGGTTTCATTCCTCCTTATTTGCGCAACAGGGAAGCGGTAAACCGCTTTCGGAATGGTTATAAGGACGAAAATGGCAAGTGGAACATAGGCTATACTACTCAAAACGCAAAGGCAGAAAACCTTTTTATAAGTGAACGAGGCAAACGCTCCATGTTTGCTGATGCTGCCCGCGAGCGGCGTTGCCTGGTGTTATCTACCGGCTTCTTTGAATGGCGGCATGTATATGGAACGAATAAGCGTACAGGACAGCCCCTGAAAACTCCAGCCAAGTATCCGTATTACATTCATGTGAGGGAGCATGAATATTTCTTCTTCGCCGGCATCTGGCAGCCCTGGACAGACCAGGAAACTGGAGAGCATGTTAACACCGTTTCGGTTGTTACTACAGAGGCTAATGAGCTGATGAAGATTGTGCATAATTCGAAGGAACGCATGCCGACCATCCTGAATGAAGACTTAGCCTGGGAATGGATGATGGAGGATTTAACAGACGAACGCATCCTTGAAATTGGGGCCAGACAATATCCGGCACAGGAAATGGAAGCTTGTACCATTACCAGGCAGTTTCAGACTTTGCTTGATCCTACGGAGCCACATTCGTATGAGGAGCTTCCGGCATTGGAGCTTAGCTTGTAAGTAGCTACAAAACAGGACTGAAATCCTCCCCCCAATATGCTGTTCGACATCTTCCGCAGTGTGATGTCGGACTTATAGATAAAAGCGGATTAGAATCCGCATGATCTGTTTGCGGGATGCCTAAGAGCTAACATCCCGAACAGCATGATTCTATTTTAACTATGTTTGAAACTTGGAGTTTTTAACAAACGCAGAGCAAATAATCTGATGAAAAAAATAGGAATTATTGGCTTGGGAAATATAGCTGAAAAAGCTTACCTGCCAGTTATAAGCCGCATATCCGGTTTCGAATTCCACTTATGTACAAGAAACGAAGAACGCTTAAAAGAGATAAGCGCTTCTTATCGCTTTAGCAAAGTCCACAGTGACCTAGATTCATTAATTAAAGAAAAAATTAATGGGGCATTCGTACACACCGCTTCAGAATCGCATTTCGATATCATTAAAAAACTGCTCGAAGCGGGCATTCATGTTTTTACAGACAAGCCTATCGCCACAGAATATGAGCAGTCTCAGCAATTGGTAGAGCTTGCTGAATCACGCAATTTGCTTTTGATGGTAGGCTTTAACCGGCGTTTTGCCCCGGCTTATCAATATCTTAAGGAAACTCCGGAACCTATGCTAATCATCATGCAAAAGAACCGTGTTTTTTCGCCTGATGAAATACGGCGTTTTATACTTGATGATTTTATCCATGTAGTTGACACGCTTCGGTATCTCTTTACTGTGCCCCTTGATAATTTGCTTATAAACGGGATAAAAAAGGAGGGGAAGCTGCATCAGGTGGTTATACAGTTTGTTTCTAAAACGGGTGCGGTGGCTATCGGGATTATGAACAGAGGCGGAAATGTAACAGAGGAGAAAGTTGAACTAATGAGCACGTCTGTGAAAGCAGTTGCGCTTAATTTATCGCAGTTGCATATTGAAAATCCTAATATTACTGGAACAGTGAGGGCGGACGACTGGGAGCCGACGCTTCATAAACGAGGTTTTGAACAAATGGTCAGCTTTTTTTTAGAAGCTGTCGCCGAGAATAACATCCAGGCTTCCAATTCCAGAGATGCCTTGTTAACTCATCAGATCTGCGAGTGGATAATAGAAAAACTTGAACAGCAACCGGAAGAAGTTGAATAAAACGTAGAGTTGCTACAGCCGACTATCAGATCAGGCACACACGGTCCCAAGTTCTTTCCGTCTTCGCGAGGAGTTGGCCCGTGCAGGTGGCTGGTGCACGACGTGGCGATCTCCAGGTATAAGCAGGGAGCTGTTACCCTCAGTTGGTGTCTCCGCTAACCTAAACGCGGTTACTATGATTGAGAGTTGTTGGTGGAGACACCAACAACGGTGGGAGAAGCAATACATCACTTCATCTATTTAGTAGCCACGTTTCTGCTGCTTTGAGAGCTGCATCTTCTCCCGCCAGGGGTTTTACCAACACGTCTGGTGTGATTTTGGTAAGATACCTGTTGCCGTTTCGATCTGCAACGTATGATGTTGCTAATAACAACATGGAGCCATCCGACAAGGGAATACTCGTGTTTGCAGTTATATAGCCAGCGCTTTGCTCTCCAAACAAGCGGGTATTGGGACGGCCAACAAATGCAACTGTAGTCATTTCTCCGCTACTGCCAGTGCGTGGCCCAATCAAAACCGCTACTTTCGAAGAGGGATCCTTAAGCGTGTAGGGATGGCTTACTTTGATGTGGTTTGTCTTCCATTCATGTCTGGTTTCTTCCCCATTGCTGATACCAATGAAGTACCCTATTGGACCGGGAGATGTTAAGGGTTCGAGCCCCTTCAACATAGGCCACATATTCCCGCCTGTATCATTCCTTAAATCAACTACCCAGTTGTGAATATCCGCACTTCCATCGATTTCCCGAATCAGTCGCTGAATCTTCGTTGCAAATGTCAGTATTGCAGTATCGCTGGTTGAACCAAAACCCGGAACAGAAATGTACCCAACCCCGCTTTCCAGCAGCCTGCCCAATGGTTGCTCGGGATTAGTGTTTTTTGTAGCATATTCTCGAGCCACAGCCTTAGGCTGAATGAAAGAATGATTATCGCCAGCCATTCGCAGTTTGCTGATAACATATTGTGTAATAACACTCGCTTCATCAACAGTTTTCATCCCAACTGCCATATGATCAATATTATTTTCTATCAGTGGCCAGTTTAGCGAGTCAGTGTAGATGGACCTCGTTTTAACTATTTTGCTAAAATCGTGAATAAACTTAAGCACATCCTTACTGGCGGGCTCATTTATAATTGAAAGCGAATCAAGCTTGAAATCGCCAAACCATGCAGTTCCCTGTCCTTGCAGATATGCACCTAACAATAAGTAATGCGCTTCTGAATCAACATTAAAAATCATGTTGTATTTCTTCCAGCTACCCTCGTTCGTTACAACTGTATTAGGCATGACGGTACTTGCGAAACCTATTTTCTTGCGGTTCTTGTCCCAAACCTGACACCACATTTGGGGTTCTCCCTGAAGTGCCTCAGATTTAATAAATGCGGACGCCTTAATCCTGGTGAAATGCTTAACGTCAATAGGGATGATCTGTGAAAAAGATTGGAAGTTCTTGTCATTAACAGTCCCTGTGATCTTGATAGATGGCGAACCGCTGTGGCTTACGGCGGTGTCCCTGGCAATTGTAAAGTTTGGAAGTTGTTTGAAAATCCATCGCTTTTCAGATACTTCCGGGAGTGTTCCGTACTCCTTATCTGATTGAACCTGGCAATTTGCCGTATTAAGCGACAAACAAAATGAGCTAAGCAGTAGGATATACTTCATTCGACAAGTTTTTAATAAATATAGTATTTTGATATATAAAATATGTGGCATGTAATTTGGTTACCGCCTTTTCACTTGAGCGGCAAAACTGCAGTTCCGTTCATTCGCAAACAGCACAATACCAACCCATGTTCATATGTTGAAACTATCTCACCCACGCACCTTCATTTTTTTCTAAATTTGCCCGCATCACATCATTGCATCAGCCTTTCGCATGACCGAGATCAGAAACAACTGGACCAAAGAAGAAATTTCCGAGATATATCACAGCCCGCTTTTAGACCTTATCTATCGTGCAGCTACTGTTCACCGGGAGAATAAGGATTATTCGGAAGTTCAGATCAGCAGTTTGCTTTCTATCAAGACCGGTGGTTGTCCGGAGGATTGTGCGTATTGCCCGCAGGCCGCCCGCTACCATACAGACTTGGAAGTGCAAGCCCTCATGTCTGTTGATCAGGTTACCGAAGCTGCTCAAAAAGCTAAGGATGCCGGCGCTTCCCGCCTTTGCATGGGCGCTGCCTGGCGTGAAGTTCGTGATAACCGGGATTTCGACCGTGTGATTGATATGGTGAAGTCGGTGAACGCCCTTGATATGGAAGTTTGCTGTACGTTAGGAATGTTAACCGAGTCGCAGGCACAGCGCCTTGCCGACGCGGGCCTTTACGCATACAACCATAACCTGGATACATCCGAAGACGATTATAAGCGCATCATCACCACCCGCACCTATGATGATCGTTTGAAGACGATAGAAAATGCCCGCAAAGCCAAGCTTACGGTTTGCAGCGGTGGCATTATCGGGCTGGGGGAGACGGTGGAAGATCGCATCTCCATGCTGCGCACCTTATCGAACATGCCGAAGCATCCGGAATCCGTTCCGATCAATGCCCTGGTCCCTGTGAAAGGCACACCATTGGCAGATCAGCCGCGGGTTCCTATCTGGGATATGATTCGGATGATTGCAACCGCACGCATCATCATGCCTAAAACCGTTGTCCGCCTATCTGCCGGGCGCACAGAGATGAGCCTAACCGATCAGGCTTTCTGCTTTATGGCTGGTGCTAACTCCATTTTCGCAGGAGATAAACTGCTCACCACTCCAAATCCCGCATTCAACGAAGACATGCAAATGTTTGAGCTGCTCGGCTTAAAACCACGCGAAGCATTTAAGAACGGCCGTCCAACTCAGCTTACAGAGGAGGCAGCAGCTCTTTAGTGCGTATGAGGTTTTTAAGATATCTGATTTTCTTCTTCGTTGCCCTGTTCTTTTCGGTAAGCGCATCTGCCCAGAGCAGTGCCGACCTGAAACGCAAAAAAGCATCGCTCACTAAAGAAATCGACCAGCTCAATAAAAGCCTGAAGGTAACTGCGGGAAGCAAAAAGCTTTCGCAAAAACAGATCAATGCGCTGAATGCTCAAATCCGGTTAAGGGAAGAAAAAATCAACACCATCAACGATGAGGTGAAGCTCCTTGACGATCAGATTGAGAACAATACGCATACAGTTTCTGCCTTACAAAGCCAGCTTTCCAAGCTCAAAAAGGAATACGCTAAAATGGTGTTGTTCGCTTTTCGTAACCGAAGCGCATATAACAAGCTGATGTTTGTGTTTGCATCTGCAGATTTCAACCAGGCTTATATGCGCCTTAAATACCTCAGCCAGGTTGGCAATTACAGGATGCGCCAGGCGAAGATGATTGAGGAAACGCAACAGAACCTTCATGCCAGGATCAACGAACTGGATCATAACAAAAAGGAAAAAAGCAGCCTTTTGCAGGATGAGGAGCAGGAAAAGCAAACTTTAGGAAAGCAGAAGGACAAGCAGTCGCAGGTATTAAGCAAGCTCAGCAAGCAAGAGCAGCAACTTCAGCAGAAACTTGCCACCAAGAGAAGAGATGCAGCCCGTTTAGATCTTGCAATAAAGAACGCCATCAATGCTGAGATCGCCGCAGCACGCAAGAGGGCAGCGGCAGCAGCGGCGGCAAAAGCTAAAGCCGATGCAGCAAAGGCAGCAGCAGCTAAGAAAGCAAATCCGAAAGCGCCTGTAGCAAAGCCTGCTGCGCCGAAGCCTGCCACCAGCAACTCAGGCGTTTTAACCGCTACGCCTGAATCAGCGAAACTGTCTGCTGATTTTGCAAGCAACAAAGGAAAGCTGCCATGGCCTGTTGCCAACGGAACAATTGCCGAAGGTTTTGGAAGAAATAAATACGGCGTGAATGTAATAGTGGATAATAATGGCATCAACATCAAAACATCTTCGGGAGCATCGGTGCGGGCGGTGTTTGATGGAGTTGTGAGCACCGTGAAGGATCTCGGCGGGAATTATTTTGTGATCATCCGCCATGGCGATTACTTTACAGTTTACTCAAACTTGCGGTCGGTGAGCGTATCGGCGGGGCAGAAGGTGAGCACGCGTGCCACTCTCGGCACAGTCTTAACGGATCCGTTCACCAATAACCCGGAAGTACACTTTGAAATCCACAAAGGCGTCCTCACGCTGAACCCATCGCTTTGGATAGCTAAGTAAGCTAGCTTAGGTGCAGGGATTATTCCCATCGCCATAAATGTTCGGCTTGGTAATTTCCATCAGCCTTTCGGGGTACTTTGGCTGATCAAATCCGAACTGCTTGTACAAACCGTGGGCATCAAGCGTTGCGAGTGTGAAGCGCCTCAGCTTGTTCACCCATGATAACTCCATTATTGCTGCCATCATAGCTTTCGACAAGCCTTTTCCACGATGGGCTTCCAAAACATACACATCAGCCAGATAGCCGAAGGTGGAATAATCTGTTATGATCCTGCAAAAGCCAACCTGACCGCCATCCAGATAAATCCCCACACAGAACGAGTTCTCAATAGCCTTCGTTACCACTTCTTTTGGGATGTTCTTACTCCAATAAGCCTCTACAGAAAGGAAATGGTGGATTTTATCGAGTTGTAGTAAGCATTTGTCTGACGATATGGTATAATCCTGAAAAGTGGTTTCAATACCGTCCATTACACAAATAGCTTCCCTTTTAGAACTGTAACGGCTTGTCCGCAAAGCATTACTCGGTCGCCATTCAGCCTAAGCTTTACTTCGCCTCCGCGGGATGAAGCCTGGTACGCGAACATTTCAGACTTTCCTAACTTTTCAGACCAGTAGGGAAGGAGGGCGCAGTGCGATGAACCAGTGACAGGATCTTCGTTGATGCCGTGCTTGGGCACGAAAGTGCGGGAGATAAAGTCGTAGGCTGAACCAACGTAACCTTTGCTGGTGAGCACGATAGTTTCATAATTCTTCAGGATGGAAAAGTCGGGCTTTGCATTCCTGACTTCAACTTCAAGCTCCAGTTCTACAATATACCTGTCTGAAAAATAAACGTTTATGGGTTTTACACCAAGTGCGTCTATGGCTTCTTCAGGGAGCTCTGCGGGCTTGCTGAACAGCGCTGGAAAATCCATTTCAATCCAGTCGCCATTCTTTACAGTAGTAAGCAATCCGCTTTTGGTATGGAACCTTGCAGTTTCATCTTCCTTTAAGATGCCGAGTTCGTACAGGATGTGCGCAGAGCCAAGAGTGCCATGGCCGCAAAGCATGATTTCTACGGTAGGGGTGAACCATCGTAGGTTAAAACCATCTTCTGATTTATATACGAAAGCCGTTTCCGCGATGTTGTTTTCCATCGCAATTTGCTGCATCAGTTCTTCCGGGAGTTCTTTTTCGAGGATGCAAATTCCTGCCTGGTTTCCTTCAAAGGGTTTACTGGCAAAGGCATCAGCCTGGTAAAAATCAATTTCCATAATGGACAAAGGTAAGGCTAAGCGAAGTCAAAAATCAACTGCGTTTGTGCCGGTCGGATTGGCAATACATCTGAAATGCCGATCTGGTACACTTCAGTTTCCTCATATCGGGATGCTACCACGATCTTGACGCCTTGTGCATGTTTGTTGAACAAACTACTCACAATCTCCGGAGAGTTGTTGTCTTTAGATAGGTGCGCCAAAATGAGATGGCTCATGAACTTTGGGCGATGTTTCTTGAAAACTTCCAAAGCCTGAGCATTGGACAAGTGACCAAAGCCTCCGCGGATGCGCCTTTTCAGATGGTAAGGGTAATTGCCATGATCCAGGAGTTGCTCATCGTAGTTTGCTTCCAGGAAAGCTGCGTGGCATTGCTTAAAATGTGAGATCAGGTTTGAGCAAGAGTTGCCGATATCGGTGAAGACACCGACATTCTGATTATCGCATGAAATCACGAAGCTGTGCGGGTCGCAGGCATCGTGGTATTTTGGAAAAGCAGTGATTGATAGTTCTCCGATTTGGACCGGTTGATAAGCTGAAAACGAACAAATGAGGCTTTGATCAATCTCAACGCGACAGTTTTTCAGCGTTGCAGAAGTGATAAAAACGGGAAGCTTATATTTTTTGGCGATGGCTTCAATTCCACGGATGTGATCGGAATGCTCATGCGAAACAAAGATGGCTTTTACCTTGAGCATGGATAAGCCGAGCCTAAGCATCCGCTTCTCTGTTTCCCTGCACGAAATGCCGGCATCGATCAGAACTGCTTCATGTTGATTTCCAACATAATAGCAATTGCCGTTGCTTCCGGAATTTATAGAGGCGAAGGAGAGTGGCATTCGGATAAAAATACCTCATAAACATGGAAGTTCTATCCGCGTAAGCTGAATTATTTTCAACAAACAGGAAGTTCGAAATTACTGTGCCGAACGGAACTAAACTCTTAGGCAGCCACGAAATCCGCGGGCTGCATAATATGATTCAGCGCCATTGTGATAGGTGAATACTGTATCATACCGACGGTCGCAGAATATGGCACCGCCAAGCTTTCGGATGTCAGGAGGCGTTTGAACCCAACTGGAAGTTTTCAGATCGAATTTACCGAGGTTTTGCAGTTGGCGGTATTGTTCTTCGGACAGAATCTGGATCCCGATCTCTGAAGCCATTTCAATAGCGCTGTTCTTTGGTTTGTTTTCTTTCCTGGATTCCAGTGCTTCGCGGTCATAGCAAAGGCTTCTGCGACCGGCCGGGCTTTCTGCAGAACAGTCGAAGAAAACGTATTCGTCCGTGATTTCGTCAAAGGCTACCACGTCGGGCTCGCCGCCGGTATTTTCCATTTCATTCAATGACCACAGTTTTTCTTTAGCAGTCGAGGTTTCTAGTTTTGCTTCTACATCGGACCATTGCACAGTTGCGTGACGATGCATATTCTTTTCGAACCGTGTTTTCAGAGTATTTAGAAGTAAGCTGCGATCTTGCCTTGATAATTCTTTGCTAGCCATTGTTGATTTGTTTACACTAAGATAGCAGTCACAGATTAGGTTTGTTATAAAGATTGCTGGAATAATCAATAGAAACAAAAACATTGTAAAGACTTATAATTAACATTATGTTAAGTAATGGCCATAACGATATTAGCATTCAGATCAGGAATGGCTACAAAAACTTTCCCCTACTCACAATGTTATAAACTTAAAAAAGAATCAAATGCGCTCCATCTGGAAAGGCTCTATAGGTTTTGGATTGGTAAATATCCCAATCAAACTGTACTCCGCAGTTCAAAACAGTTCGCTGGGATTGGATATGCTTGACGGACGTGATCATGAACGTATTCGGTTTCAGCGGATAAATGAGAAAACACGTAAGGAAGTTCCGTATGATCAGATTGTAAAAGGATATCCGATAAACGACAATTACGTGATCCTTGAAGATGCTGATTTTGAAGCTGCAAGTCCGGAGAAAACCAAGATGATTGAACTGGAGAACTTCGTCAATATTTCTGAAGTAAATCCGATGTATTATGAGACTTCATACTATGCGGAGCCCGAGCCACAAGGCCGAAAAGCCTACGCACTTCTGTTCGCGGCGTTAACAAAGGTCAAAAAAGCCGGCTTAGCGAGGTTTGTATTGAGAAGTACTGAAAATCTCTGCATCATTCATCCTGTAGATAAAGTGTTGGTAGTAACCAAGATCAGATTTGCTGAAGAAATCCGTTCGGCTGAGGAAATCCTTACTCCCGACAAGGAAGTCAGTAAAAAGGAATTAGATCTTGGGCTGAGCCTTATAGACCAGTACACATCCAAATTTAACATCGAGAAATACAAGGACGAATATCATAGTGAGCTGCTTAAAATTATCCAGGCAAAAGCAAAAGGCAAGCGCCCAACCATCAAAAAGCTTAAACCTCAAAAAGCTGGCGGTGATGAATTGTACGATCAATTATTGGGGAGCCTGAACAGAAAGGGCGCTTAACAATCCTACTATTATGAGCCTTGAAAAATATATAGAGAAACGCAACTTCGATGAAACCACCGAACCAAAGTCGGGAAAGAGCAAGGATAAGAAAGGGTTAAAATTTGTTGTTCAACGGCATCATGCCTCCCACCTGCATTATGATTTCAGGCTGGAAATGGAGGGTGTTTTAAAAAGCTGGGCCGTGCCTAAAGGTCCTTCCCTCAATCCCAAGGATAAGCGGCTGGCTATGATGGTGGAAGATCATCCCTATGATTACCGGACATTTGAAGGTGTAATCCCCGCAGGAAACTATGGAGCCGGAAGTGTAACCATATTTGACGAGGGCACTTATGAAGCTTTGGTAGAAAATATCGGCGAAAAGGAATTAAAAAAGGGGCTTTACAGCGGAAACCTGAAATTCAGAATGCATGGTAAAATCCTCAAAGGCGAGTTTGCACTTGTTAAACTCAAAGACGCTGAAGATAACTCCTGGTTGCTCATTAAACATCGGGATGAATTTGCGGTTGATAAACCGTTCAACAGTGAAGATCTCGTTTCTGAAAGCATCAAGAAAAAGGGTGTGAACGAAAAAAAAAAGCAAAAAAGTTAAGCTCTCCTCTCCCGCTTCCTGAACCTGATGAGCCATCAGCGCCGCCTGTTCCTGAAGACATCAAACCCATGCTCGCCAAGCTCTCATCGAATGTATTTGATGATGAAGATTGGATTTACGAAAAGAAATTAGACGGCTATCGGGCAATTGCCTACACCGGAAAAACCGTGAGGCTCCTCTCCCGCAACGGCATTGATTTTAAAGACAAATACAAAGCTGTATCTAAGTCGTTAGAAGACATTGATGTAGAGGCTGTGCTCGACGGCGAGATTGTGGCAGAAACCGCTGACGGGAGAAACATCTTTCAGGAATTACAAAACTACCGCGAATACAACAAGCACACCAGCCTTAAATATTACGTGTTCGATTTGCTCGCCTTGAACGGTCATGATCTACGTGGAATGGAGCTTATCAAACGGAAAACTCTTTTGAAGGCGCTGCTTGAAAAGACAAACAATTCCACTCTGATTTATAGTGAACATGTGGTTGGGAATGGCTCGAAACTGTTCGCGGAAGCGGAGAAGAATGGCTGGGAAGGCATAATCGCCAAAAAGGCATCTAGTACATACGACAGTGGGCGCCGTTCTGACAACTGGCAAAAGTTTAAGCTGCAGAATGCGCAGGAAGCGGTGATCATTGGCTATTCAAAACCAGCAGGAAGCCGGAAGTACTTCGGTTCGCTTGTTTTGGGAATGTATGATGAAGGGAAATTGGTGTACATCGGGAACTGCGGAACGGGCTTCAATGAGGAGACTTTGAAGGATGTGTACAATAAGATGGAGAAGCTCAAGGCTGAGAAGAAGCCTGTTTCAGAGAAGATTCCGCAAGAGCGTACCATAACCTGGGTGAAGCCGAAGCTGGTTTGCGAAGTCACCTTTTCAGAATGGACCGGAGACCGGCACTTGCGCCATCCCGTGTTTAAAGGTTTACGCATCGACAAAGAAACAAAGGAGGTTAAAGAGGAAAGCCCCTCTCCTGCCGAAAAACCTGCAAAAATTAGCAGCATGAAAAACACAGAAGCGAAAGAGAACGAAGTCGAAGAGAAGTTCGGTAAGAAAGCGGTCAAGCTCACAAACCTAAATAAGCTTTACTGGAAAGATGAAGGCATCAGCAAGGGACAGCTACTGGATTATTACCGTGATGTTGCTAACTACATCCTCCCACACTTAAAGGATCGCCCTTTATCGCTGAACAGGCATCCCAACGGAATAAACGGCCCGAACTTTTTCCAGAAAGACCTGGATACTGATCAGATACCATCGTGGATCAAGTATGCACCATTGCATTCCGAAAGCAATAACAAGGACATAGATTACCTCGTGTGCAATGATCTGCCAACTCTATTGTGGATGGTGAACCTGGGATGCATAGAGATAAACCCCTGGCTCAGCACCTACAAAAAGCCTGACAACCCAATTTTCGCTGTGATGGATTTAGATCCGAATGATGTAGATGATTTTGGAGAGGTTGTGCGGGTGGCACATACAGTCAGAGGGATTTTAGAGCAGATGGGGATTGAGCCGTGGATAAAAACTTCCGGGTCGCGGGGTTTGCACATTTTTATCCATGTTGGTGGGAAGTATGATTATGAAGTAGTGAAAAACTTCATTCACTATGTCGGGCAAATGGTGCTGGCTCAACATCCCGATACCACCAGCCTGGAGCGCAGCCCATCCAAACGGAAAAAGAAGATCTACCTCGACTTTTTGCAGAATCGCCGAGGGCAAACTATCGCGGCAGCCTACTCTGCCCGCCCAAAAGTAAAAGCATCTGTATCAACGCCGCTGAAGTGGGATGAAGTGACAGAAGACTTAAATACCAAGGATTACACGATCTTCAACACACTGGATCGTATCAAAGCCAAGGGTGACATATGGAAAGATATCACCAAAACGAAAACAGACCTGAAGAAGGCTTTGGAAATGCTGAAATAAAAAAAGCCCCGCTCATGATGTGAGCAGGGCTTTTTTTGATCTTGTTCTTAAAGAGCGTTGATCGTCTTGTTTAATTCGTCAACTTTCGCTTGGTTGTTTTTATACAGGTAATAGGTTTTCAAGTTCTCTAAAGCAATACGTGATTTGGGGCTCAACTCTGCCGCTTTTTGAAGGTAAGGTAGAGCTCTTTCAAACTCAGCCGTTGCCTGTTTCCTCATTGCCGCGTACTCTGCGGGTTTGTTTTGCGGAATTTTGTTAGCTGCGTTATTAATGTCGATGCCTTTATTCAAAATAGTTGCTCCAAGCCCGATATAGGCTTCAGCATATTTATCATCCAGTTCAATCGCTTTTTTGTAAGCAGCTTCAGCTTTAGCCTTATCTTTTATTGTCCCGTAAGAGAATCCCAGATAATATGGGTAAAGCTTATTGTTCGGATTTGCTTTGGCCATCTCTTCAATCCGGGCGATTACTTCCTTTTCCTTGCCGCTCATAAGGCTTAGCTCAATCTCCTGGGTTGCAAGCGCTTCATCGGAAGCAAACTTCTTAGCTCCTTCAGAGGCCGCCGCTATCGCCTTAACAGTATCGCCCTGCATGGCATACAATCTCGAAAGATCCAAATAGATTGATCTATTCGCTGAGTAGTTGGTTTTGGTCAAGGCCTCATAGCTTGAAATGGCACCTTTGTAGTCCTTTGCATTTATCGCAGATAAACCTGCATAATACGTGATCGTTGTATCATTCGGACGATACTTCAGAGCGTTATTAAAGGCTTTGTATGCTGACGCGTAGTCCTTCGCCTGGTAATCTCTTACACCTTTGTTTAGCGTGTATGCAGAAATCCTTTCAGGAAACAAGGCTAGGTTAGCTTTTGCGGCTTCAATATTCTTTTTCTGTTTGCCTTTTGCATCCAACTCAGCACTTTTTTGGATCGCCTCATTAGCTGCAGTATACAAAGGAGTTGCTTTTGCTTCAACGCTATCGTTCAGCGCCAGTCCGGAGTATATTAATGCTTTGTAAGCCCAGGTGTCAGCTTTTTTGGTGTTACTTTCATCTGCCATAGCTTTATCAATAGCTTTCTTAGCATTCTTCAAATAAGAAACACCGATGTCGCCACCTACATCTTTAAGTTGATCATACTTCTCGTACGCACCTTTTGCATCCTCAAACGGATCAGCAGACGGCTTATATTCCGGCGCCTTTGGTGCTTTGCTCTGCGCAAAAGCAGCCGTTCCGGTAAGCCCGAAAAACGCAAATGCTAAAATGAAAGATTTAATTTTCATGTTTTATAATATTAATTTAACTGGTTAATTCCTACGCCTGTTACCGGCAGAGTTCAAATTTAATAAAGTATTCCTAACGGATAAACTCCAATATAATTATTCTAAAAGCAGTTAGTTCATTGTGATTTAATCTTCAGCAGGAGTTTCAGGACTTGTTGCCTCGCCCTCTCCACTGCTGCTCTCCTCGCCTTCAGTTCCGCTGGTTTCTTCTGGCTCATCCTCGTGATCAACCTTCGCGATAGAAGCAATTTCGTCATCGCCTTTGAAGGTAATCAGCCTCACACCCTGTGTCGCCCGGCCCATCACACGCAGATCGCCTACCCCTATCCTGATCACAATTCCTGACTTGTTAATGATCATCAGATCATCCTTATCAGTAACGTTCTGAATAGAAACAAGTTCGCCGGTTTTGTCGGTTACGTTGATCGTCTTAACGCCTTTTCCACCACGGTTTGTAACGCGATAATCTTCAATATCAGTCCGCTTTCCGTATCCTTTTTCAGATACCACAAGCACCGTAGATTCAGAGCTGTTCACGCTGATCATACCCACCACTTCATCTTTCGGCCCAGCCAGTGTTACACCACGCACACCGGTAGCATTTCTACCCATCGGACGCACTGTTGATTCATTGAAGCGGATTGCACGTCCTGATTTCAGTGCCATTACGATCTCGCTGTTTCCATCTGTCAGAGTAGCCTCCAGCAATTGATCTCCATCGTTAATATTGATCGCATTGATACCGTTAGCACGAGGACGTGAATAAGCCTCAAGCGAGGTTTTCTTTATGGTACCTTTCTTGGTACACATGATGATGAAGTTATTATCAAGATATTCCTGATCTTTCAGGTTCACGATCTTGATAAACGCCTTGATCTTCTCCTCTTTCGGGATGTTGATGATGTTCTGAATAGCTCTTCCCTTGCTTGTGCGGGTGCCTTCTGGAATTTCAAATGCACGCAACCAGAAACAACGTCCAGCTTCAGTGAACAGCAACATATAGTTGTGTGCGGAGGCTGTGATAATGTGTTCGATAAAGTCGGAATCGCGGGACTGTGAGCCCATTGAGCCTTTTCCGCCTCTGCCCTGTCTGCGGTATTCTGTTAACGGAGTACGTTTTACATAACCTTCATGAGAAATTGTTATCACGATTTCTTCATCGTCGATGAAATCTTCCATCCGCATATCTTCTGCGGAGTGGGTGATAAACGTTTTGCGCTCATCGCCATATTTATCGCGTACCTCAGAAAGCTCATCTTTGATGATCTGCATTCTCAAGCCTTCGTCACCGAGGATGGATTTCAAATAATCGATAGTTTTCATGAGTTCTGCGTACTCTTCTTTGATCTTATCACGCTCAAGTCCGGTTAAGCGGCGAAGCGTCATATCGAGGATAGCTCTTGCCTGGATATCCGACAAGCCGAATTTTTCCATTAAGCCTGTACGGGCATCTTCAGGAGTATCCGAACTGCGTATTAATTTGATAACCTCATCAAGATGATCTAAGGCGATCAATAAACCTTCCAGGATGTGTGCACGCTTCTCAGCTTCAGCTAACTCAAACTTGGTACGGCGGATAATTACTTCGTGCCTGTGATCAACAAAATGTCTGATCATATCTTTCAGGTTCAGCAACATTGGCCGGCCATGTACCAGGGCGATGTTATTTACACTGAAAGATGTTTGAAGCGCTGTGTATTTGTAAAGATTATTTAAAACGATAGAAGCATTCGCATCGCGTTTTATTTCGTAAACGATACGCATTCCTTCCCGGTCGGATTCGTCGCGGATTTCAGAAATACCTTCGATCTTCTTTTCGTTAACCAGTTCAGCCGTGCGTTCGATCATGTTCGCCTTGTTGATCTGGTAAGGTATTTCGGTTACGATGATCCGCTCACGGTCATGTCCGTAGGTTTCAATCTCAGCTTTGGCACGCATCACAATCCGGCCACGACCGGTTTCAAACGCTTCCTGCACACCAGCATAGCCGTAAATAATACCTCCTGTTGGGAAATCGGGAGCTTTTACATACTGCATCAATCCTGCTATATCGATTTCGTTATTGTCGATGTATGCAACAATGCCATTAACTACCTCAGTAAGGTTGTGAGGAGGCATGTTGGTTGCCATACCAACGGCAATACCCGATGCTCCGTTAACAAGCAGGTTCGGGATTTTGGTAGGAAGAACTGTAGGTTCCTCAAGGGAATCGTCAAAGTTTAGCTGATAATCAATCGTTTCTTTATTGATATCGGCCAGCATCTCTTCAGCAATGCGTTTCAACCTTGCCTCAGTGTAACGCATCGCCGCAGGGCTGTCGCCATCTACCGAGCCAAAGTTTCCTTGACCGTCAACCAATGGATAACGGAGGCTCCAATCCTGGGCCATACGCACCATGGCATCGTATACAGAGGTATCGCCATGCGGGTGATATTTACCTAGAACGTCTCCGACAATACGAGCCGACTTTTTGTACGGCTTGCCACTGGTTACGCCCAGATCGAGCATTCCGTAAAGTACCCGGCGGTGAACAGGCTTTAAGCCATCTCTCACATCGGGCAGTGCACGCGAAACAATTACCGACATTGAATAATCAATGTAGGCGGCTTTCATTTCTTCTTCTATGTTAATGGGTACAATCCGATCGTGTTGAGGTATTAGATCTTCGTTTTCTGTGTCTTCAGCCATCTTTTTAAGAGGTGTTCTTGATTGTGATTTGGTGGTTTAGAAAATCAATAAGGACAGCCGCTTTTCAGCGACTTGCGAAGTTAGCAAATTAAGTAGCTTGAGGGGGTGGTGTGGAAAAGTTTTAAGGTGTGCATAACCGTCCAGAGATGGTTAAAGAAACCACCATAAAACTTAGTTTAACGCAAATTAATCAATTTTTTCCCAGTATTCTTCAACGGTCATTCCGTTAGGCAACACTCCGCTTATTGTGAGTTTTTTTCCTTTGACCTTGAACAGGTAATTCACTGTTTTGCCAAGGGTTTGGGATGGCTGGTTGCTGTAAGTGCTGGTGACCTTGAAAGTGTCCGCCTTTATCTCGTAAGTGCCGGCGCCATACTTCACTGGTTCTCCTCCGTTTTCTATCAGGAAAGCTTCGTAGCTGTTATCTGTGTAGGTACGTTGCATCTTGAAATCAGGCGTTGCCCTGGTTGATTTTCCGTTATAAACCCCTCCGCTGTACTCCCATTTTCCCTCAAGTTGCTTTGCAGATGAACAACCACTGTAAATCACCGCCACACCCAGGACGAGCATTAAGTATCTTGCGAAATTCATTCTTAAAACTTGAGGTGTTTTACTGTAAGCCCGTTGTTGATTAATTGTTTAAGAGAATCAATTCCAACTTTCAAGTGTGTCTCCACATAGTTTTCGGTTACTGCCGAATCGCTTTCGGCTGTTTTAACACCTTCCGGGATCATTGGTTGATCTGAGACCAATAACAAGGCGCCTGTGGGTATCTTATTTGCAAAGCCTGTCGTGAATATTGTTGCTGTCTCCATGTCAATAGCCATAGCACGTAGAGTTTTCAGATATTTCTTGAACTTTTTGTCGTGCTCCCACACCCTGCGGTTAGTGGTGTAAACAGTTCCTGTCCAGTAATCCTTAGATTTTTCGCGGATGGTTGTTGAAATGGCCTTCTGCAGTGCGAAAGATGGCAGTGCCGGAACTTCCTTTGGAAAATAGTCGTTTGAGGTTCCCTCTCCTCTTATAGCAGCAATCGGCAGGATTAGGTCCCCGATGCTGTTTTTCTTTTTCAGCCCCCCGCATTTGCCTAAAAACAATACAGCTTTTGGATTAATAGCACTCAGCAAATCCATGGTTGTAGCGGCAAGCGGGCTGCCCATCCCGAAATTGATAAGGGTTATGCCTTCGGCCGAGACGCTTTGCATAGGCTTATCTAGACCCATAATAGGTGCATTATCATGCCATTCGGAAAACAACTGCAGGTATTTCGAAAAGTTGGTAAGGAGGATAAAATTGGTGAACTCGCCGAGTGTACGGCCCGTGTAGCGGGGAAGCCAATTGTTTACTATGTCTTCTTTTGACTTTAATCCGCTTTTAACCGGCGAATTGACTTCTTTATGTTTCTTAGCTTTTGCGACAATCTCTGGGTCTTGTTTAACCTCTTTTTCTTCGTTCATAATTTTTAAAGGTAAAAAAAAATCCCCCGGTTTAGCGGGGGATCCTTTATGCTACTTTCAGCTTCTTTATGTCTGATTTGGCGAATTTTTCCTCAGCGTAATCGAGTGTGATATAAAGTTCCTTGCTGTCGGGCTTGGCCGTGGGAATTTCAAACATCGCGTCTATCATAATAGCTTCGCAAATAGATCTGAGTCCCCGGGCACCAAGTTGAAATTCCAGTGCCTTATCGACAATGAACTCGTACACTTCTTTATCGAGCTCAAGATTGATGTGCTCGTATTCAAACAACTTTTTATATTGTTTCATCAAGGAGTTTTTAGGCTCAGTGAGGATGTTCAAAAGTGTTTCACGATCCAACGGATTCAGGTAAGTAATAACCGGCAAACGTCCGATCAACTCTGGAATCAAGCCAAATGACCGTAAATCCTGTGGAGTGATGTATTTGTACAAGTTTTTAAGATCAATCTCAGCATCTCCGCTATTGACTTTGTAGCCTACTGTTTGCGTACGCAGGCGATTGGCGATTTTCTTCTGAATCCCGTCAAATGCTCCACCGCAAATAAACAAGATGTTGTTGGTGTTTACCGCAATCATTTTCTGATCCGGGTGCTTACGCCCACCCTGAGGCGGAACGTTCACCATTGTTCCTTCCAGTATCTTGAGGAGAGCCTGTTGCACGCCTTCGCCGCTTACATCGCGGGTGATGGATGGGTTATCGCTCTTGCGGGCAATTTTATCAACCTCGTCAATGTACACGATTCCACGCTCGGCAGCAGCCACATCATAATCTGCGGCCTGCAGCAAACGGGTAAGTATACTTTCCACATCCTCACCTACATAACCAGCCTCTGTTAAGACAGTTGCATCGCAGATGCTAAATGGAACATTCAGTATTTTTGCGATTGTTTTAGCAAGGAGAGTTTTGCCTGTACCGGTCTCGCCCACCATGATGATGTTTGATTTTTCAATCTCAACTTCATCTTTATCAACCTTTTGGTTAAGGCGCTTGTAGTGGTTGTAAACGGCAACAGACAACACCTTTTTGGCGTCGTCCTGACCGATTACATACTGATCTAAATGCGACTTAATTTCGGTAGGCTTCAGCAAGGTAACATTTGCCTGAGCCGATTTCCCCTTACGCGTGACAAGCTCTTCAGATAAAATCTGATTTGCCTGGGCTACGCACTTATCACAGATATGTGCATCGAGCCCCGCTATAAGCATCAATGTATCTTGTTTGCCTGAACCGCAAAAAGAACATTTAATATCTTTTGTGCTTTTACTCATTACTCACTTTTATTACCGGCAAGAACCTCATCAATCATGCCGTAGTCTTTCGCCTCCTGAGCTACCATCCAGTAATCCCTGTCCGATGCTTTTTCCACCCACTCATATGTCTGTCCCGAATGTGAGGAAATGATATCGTATAATTCTTTTTTAATTTTCAACATTTCACGCAGGTTGATCTCCATATCTGAAGCCACGCCCTGCGCCCCGCCTGATGGCTGGTGGATCATTACCCTTGAATGTGGCAATGCAGCACGTTTTCCTTTTGCTCCTGCACACAACAACACCGCTCCCATTGAAGCTGCCATCCCGGTGCAAATAGTTGCAACATCAGGCTGGATGTATTGCATGGTATCATAAATCCCCAATCCGGCGTAGACCGAACCGCCCGGAGAGTTTATGTATATCTGTATGTCGCGTTTTGAATCTGTAGATTGAAGGAACAAAAGCTGAGCCTGAATGATGTTTGCGTTTGAGTCGTAAACTGCATCACCCAAAAAGATAATGCGGTCCATCATCAACCTTGAGAAAACATCCATTTGCGCTACGTTGAGCTGGCGTTCTTCAATGATATAAGGAGTCATGCCTGTTGGCGCTGCGTTAACGCGGCCAATGAAGCTATCTACATGCTGGCTACCTATGCGATGGTGTTTTACAGCGTATTTACGGAATTCGTTTTTGTCGGCGTTCATGATCTTAAATTATACAGTTTAGTAAGTTGAAAGTTTAATATTAAATCAAATTAACAATCTGATTACAATAAGCTCTCAACAATTGGCGCCTAGAAAGCTGTTAAGCCAACTCCAAAAACTTATTGTATTCTATTTGCTGTTTGCTCAAAGTAACAACAGATTTCAGGTATTCAAAAACCTTTAATGCTTTTACTTCTTCGAATATTTTATTTGCGTTTTCCTTATTCTGCAAAAACTGGACTGTGTACTGACCTAGTTGCTCTTCTGTAGCAGCTTGTGGGCTGTACATCCGCAACTGTGCGTCGAGGCGAGCTTTTGCAGTTTGGAAAACATCTTCATATTTAATCTCGATGTTGTTTTCTTTGATGATCTTGTTCTCGATCAAAGTCCACTTCAGGTTTCTTGCAAAATCTTCATAACCTGATGTAAGTTCGTCTTCAGACAGGTTTTCGTTGGTTGCTCTCAACCATCTTTTCAAAAACTCATCAGGCAACTGGAAATCAATTTTATCCAGAACAAACTTCTGCAAATCTCCCTGAAGCTTCTGCTCCGAGTTTTGCACCATCATTGCCTCAAGCTCTTCTTTAACCTTCGCCCTGAACTCATCCTCGTTCTTTACTACTCCGGCGCCAAACAGCTTATCGTAAAACTCTTCGTTCAAATCGCCTTCTTCAAGCCTGTTGATATTTTTTACTGTAAGCCTGAATTTTGAAGCTAGCTCGGCAGCGTCTTCTTCGCTGATGTTCAAAACTTTTGAAAGCTGAAATGAATCGCCTCCAAAAGCCTGGCGAAGATCAATGTCTAAAACATCCCCTTTCTTTAAGCCCACCAGTGATTTTTTGATCTCCTCATCTTTAACAAGATCTAATCGCACTGATGATGTATTGCTGATTCCCCCTTCAAAAACAGAACCATCAGGAGAAAGTTGCACCAATTCAGAATACAGCACGTCATCTTCTGACGATACGTCAGGGTTTGTCATTTTTCCGTAGCTCTTGCGGAGGTTTTTTATGCGGGAGTCAAGTGTTTCCTCGTCAACTTTGATGTCAAACTGCGGAAGTTCGTCCTTAGAAGAAAACTCAACATTAAACTCAGGCGCTAAGCCCAGTTCATAGTCAAACTCAAATTCGTCATTGTAATCCCAGTTGAATTGCTTTTCAGAATCGATTTTAGGAAGCGGTTGACCAAGTACATCAATCTTATTCTCAGTAAGATAATTGTTCAGCGTATCTGAAAGCATGTTGTTAACTTCATCAACAAGGATGCTTTTGCCGTACATCTTTTTGATGTGTGCTGGCGGCACCATGCCTGGGCGGAAGCCTGGGAGCTTGGCTTTTTTAGCCTGATCTTTAATGGCTTTTTCTACACGTGCCTGGTAATCTTCTGGTTTGATTGTGACTTTTAATACCGAATTCAGGTTATCGATTTTCTCCTGGGTAATGTTCATCTGATGATATTTTTGTTCGTTTGCGATTTACAAAAAACCCCCGACATGTGCCGGGGGTGTTCTTGTGCGGAAGAAGGGACTCGAACCCCCACGCCGTGAAGCGCCAGATCCTAAGTCTGGTGCGGCTACCAATTACGCCACTTCCGCAGTTAGGATTATTTCAGGTCGGCAAAACTACAATTTTACATGCATTTTGCAAAATCTAATTACGAATTAACGCTATCAGTTTGTTGCTTAAGCGAATACAAATATTCGGGAGCAAATTGAAGCCTGCTGCCGTACCAGCTAAACATCTCGCCATCTACTACAAAGACTGCTGCGCCTGGGCAAATGGGCCGGAATTCATCAATGTGTTTTTCTGAAAACGGATACGGTTCTGACGAAAGAAATATAATATCGGGATGAGCTTCAGCTAGCTGTTCACTAGTTAATACGGGGTATCGTTCAATGTCGATAGCATTTTTCCAGCCACCAAGGTTCAGCATATCGTCGATGAATGTTCCCTTTCCCGCGAGCATGTACGGATCTTTCCAGATCAGATAGGCAACCCTTAACATTTTACCAGATGATGTCGCCAGCGCTTCAAAGCCGGCGCCTATCTTTTCTCCGAGCCCAACTGCCTCACTGGTCCTCCCGCAAATCTCTCCCACCTGCCGAATCATCTGCAGGGCATCCTCGAGGTTATTAATATCGCTCATCCAGACAGGAAATTCCTGCATGAGCTGTTCTATTTGCCCACGCTCATTCTCTTCCTTGTTGCCGATAATCAGGTCGGGCCGGAGCGTGCGGATAGCTTCAAGGTTCAGCATTTTAGTCCCGCCGATCTTTGGCTTTGATCTGAATCTGTTTTTCGGGTGGATACAGAACTTTGTTATTCCAACCACTTCTTCATCAAGCCCGAGCGAAAACAGCAACTCTGTTTGGGATGGAACAAGTGAAATGATGCGCTTAGGCGGATATTGGACTTCGACCGGGCGGCTGAGTTGATCTGTAAAAGTTTTAAATTGCATCGCTGGCCATAACTCCCTTTTTCACCAGCCGCTCAATTTTTTCGTATAAAACGATCGGATCAAACGGCTTGCTTAAAACATCATCCACTCCCGCTTCAAGAGCCGCGGTTTGCTCTTCTTCTAACACTGCTGCCGAAAGAGAGATGATAGGAATGTGAGTTTTGCTGCCGGCTTCAGCTTCCCGGATTTTACGGGTTGTTTCGTAACCTCCCATCACGGGCATGTGTGTGTCCATAATGATGAGGTCGTAAGAATGTGCTGCCATCTGTGGGAAAACCTTAGATCCATCGTCCACAGCGTCAACCTTGATGTCCCAGCCGCTTAACAGCTTTTTGATCATGAATTGATTCACGAGATTATCTTCAGCGAGCAATATAGACACGTCCTGCATCTTCGGCAGATCGGAAGGCTTCACTTTAGCGATTTCCCGCGACGCGTTGCCTGCTACAACCTGGTACCAGTTTATAAACGAAAACTCGCTGCCCTCTCCTTCTTTGCTGTCAACCGATAACCTGCCGCCTTTAAGCTCCGCCAACTTTTGCACAATGGATAATCCTAAACCCGTACCACCGTACTGCTTCGCCGTATTATCGTCAGCCTGCTCAAAAGATTCAAACACCCGAGATAATTTACTTTCGGGAATGCCGATGCCGGTGTCCTTCACCGTAAACTGTAGCTCAGCGGTATCGTCTTTCGCCTCATTTACTTTGAGTATCAGAGAAACGCTGCCTTTGTTAGTGAACTTAATCCCATTGCTGATGAGGTTCATCAGTATTTGGTTTAGCCTGAGCGAGTCTGCGATAATGAAGCGTGGCACGTCCGGTGCTATCTGCAAGTCGAGCGCTATGCCTTTTTCGTCTGCCCGGAACCTCAAAATATCAATTACTGACTGCGTGAGCCTAACGATGTCCACTTCGCTCCTAACGATTTTAAACTTGCCGGCTTCGATTTTAGAAATGTCTAGAATGTCGTTGATTACACCTAAAAGCGACTGCGAAGAGATATCAAGCAAGTTAACCAAACCCTCCTGCCCTTCGGTAAGACCGGTTTCACGCAGCAGGTGCACAAGCCCGATGATGCCGTTTATCGGAGTTCGGATCTCATGGCTCATGTTTGCCAGAAAGTTCTCTTTGATCCGCTTTCCCTGCTCCGCCAGTTCCTTTGCGTTGATCAATTCTTTTTGGAATTTCTCAAGCTCAAGATTTTTGTTTTTTATGTCCTTTTGATTCCGCACCATCTGGATAAAGGACTCCACTTTGGCAGTAGTAATGAATGGATCAATGGGTTTGTATAAGTAATCAACAGCTCCTACATTAAATCCCTTGACGGCATATTTCGAATCAGTGGAAATTGCTGTGACAAATATTACCAGTATATCCCGCGTACGCGGATTGCTTTTTATAATCTCTACCAGCTCAAATCCATCCATCTCAGGCATTTGCACATCAACAAGGGCAATAGATATTTCCTGTTCCCAGCAAATCCGCAAAGCTTCGTTCGGAGAAGTGGTGGTGATCAGCCGGATGTCGTTGCGCTGAAGCAAAGCTTCCAACGCGATAATGTTCTCTACTTTATCGTCTACAATTAAAATATTCAGTTTTTCCATGTTAATTAAGCGTTCGCTTGAGAGCTGTGATCTGAGAGACAAGTTCAAAAATATCTGAATTATTAAGAACAAGCGGATTCTTGCATGTTCCTATCGCCGAAGATGGCATTACGTCAACTTCAGCGCTCGAAGGATCCTGCACAACAGCCAGCCCGCCGTTTGCTTCAATATATGCTAACCCGTTTGCTCCGTCCTGATTTGCTCCCGAAAGAAGAAGCCCGATGACTTTATCTTTGCAAACATCAGATACGCTTTCGAATGTAACATCGATTGCAGGCCTGCAGAAAAACAAAGGTTCTGAACAGTCGAGTGTGAAAGTGCCGTTGGGTTCCAAAAGCAGGTGGTAATCTGTAGGTGCAAAATATACTACCGAAGTTTTCATCTGCTCATGCCCGTCTGCAAGTTTCACTGTAACCTTTGTTCTTTTCTGAAGCAATGCCTCCATTGATGATTTGTGCTTTCGGCTTCGGTGGATAATTACCACCACCGCGAGTGGAAATTCAGCGGGCAATGAGAGCAATATATCAAACATTAAACTAAATCCGCCCGCAGAGCACCCGATAACCATCACTTCGGCGTTTTTTATTTTCTCTACTGTGTAGCTGTTGAGGCTAAGCAATTTTCTGGTATATGTTTTCTGTTTTACTTACAACTCTGAACCGTTTAGCCATTTCATTGCTCCTCAATGTCTCTTTGGAGCCCAGGCACAAGAACCCCAACATGCAGAGGCTATCATAAAAAAGCTGAATTACGCGTTCCTGCAATTCTACGTCAAAATAGATCAAAACGTTTCGGCATGATATCATTTGAAACTCATTAAAAACCCCGTCCGACACAAGATTATGGACTGAAAAGAGAATGTTCTTTTTTAGCTTGTTGCTGATCGTAGCAGCCTCATATTTGGCGGTATAGAAATCAGAAAGCGAGTGGGCAGAGCCTGTGGCGATGAAGTTTTCAGAATACTGTTTCATCCTGGAAAGCTCATAAATACCTTTTTTCGCTTTGCTTAAAACTCTGGTGTTGATATCGGTTCCGTAAAGAAAAGAACGGCTATATAAACCCTGCTCTTCAAGAAGAATGGCAAAAGAGTAAAGCTCTTCGCCGCTCGAGCATCCGGCATTCCAAACCTTTATACGTTGGAAAGACGCCAGGTAGGGAAAAACCTCATTTCTTAACACCTTGAAAAAGCCTGGATCGCGGAACATTTCAGTTACATTAACGGTCACTTCCGTTAAAAACTGGTCGAAGAAAGCGCTGTCGTTCGTAAGGCGTGAGCGTATCTCGAAAAGAGATAAATTATTCAGTTGCATTATCCTCGTAACCCTTCGTTTCAAAGATGCCTGTGAATAACCCACAAAGTCAAAGCCGTAAACATTCCGGATGAGCTTGGTTATTTCGACCAGATCGTCAAAAGAAATTGTATGAACAAAATCACTCATGCCTGCCCTTTCCTAACTCAGCCAAACCCGCATCAACGATACAAGCTTTTCTACGTCCACCGGTTTGGAGATGTACTCGTTCGCACCCGCTTCTATACACTTTTCTCTATCATTTTTCATTGCTTTTGCCGTTAGGGCGATGATTGGCAGCTGCGCAAACCGGTTTTGCTTGCGGATTTCCTGCATTGCTTCATAGCCGTCCATTTCGGGCATCATGATATCCATCAAAACAATATTCATCTCGGGATTTTCATCAAGCTTTTTCAACGCTTCAACACCGTTATTGGCTATAGAAACTTGTAGTTCGTACGGCTGCAACGCACTGGTCAGGGCAAAAATATTGCGCATATCATCATCAACTATGAGTATCGACTTCCCGCGAAATGCTGCATCTCCAGTGGCTGAAGATGGGCTCGGACCGGATTGCGGCTTTTGGCTCCGGGGAAAGTTGCTCTCTTCCGAGCTGATTTTGTTCATGAACAAGTTTACCTCGTCGAGTAGCCGGTCATTCGACCTGTTGCTTTTCAAAACCATGGCATGGGTGTATTTCATTACCCGCTCTAAATCCGGCTGATCAAGCTCCATAGCAGTATTGATAACTACCGGTATGTTTGCCCACTCCTTATTCTCTTTTATTTTGTCCAGAAGGTCTAAGCCATAAATATCCGGAAGGCTAAGGTCGAGGATTATACAGTCAAAGCTGGATTCATTTTCAAGTAATGACAATGCCTCAGCCCCCGTGTAGGCTCTTCGCGATTGCAGTTCTTTTCCGGCAAGCTGATGCTGCAAGACGTGGCTTTGAACCTCGCTGTCCTCAATGATCAACACCTTGTTTAGTTTAACCAATTCGTTATTGATTAAGAGGTTGAAAGCGTTGTCAATGGTGCGTTCATCTACAGGCTTTTTCATAATCCCGAGAGCGCCTTCCTGCTTAGCTTTTAGGCTTCGCTCATCGCCAGCAGACATCAGGTGCACCGGAATATCCTTTGTAGCAGGATCATCTTTTAACCTTTTTAGTACTTGCCAGCCATCCAACACCGGTAACATAATATCTAGCACTATAGCATCGGGGAGATGTTTTCGGGCCATTTCAAGACCAGTATCCCCCTGGTAGGCCAGTAATGGAGTAAAACCTCGTTCTACAGCATGATCTTTCAGCACCTCGGCGAAATTCACATCGTCTTCTATAATTAAGAGAGTATGCTCCTTGTCGCCATTGGGTAACTGCAGCTTTTCGGCAATAACATCAGCCCGCTTGTTACCGGAGGGTTTGAAGCTGTAGGGCTCTGGTTTTTGACCTTCATGTCCATCCTTGAATGTTGCAGGAACAAAAAGGGTAAAAGTGCTGCCGTGTCCGGGATTGCTCTTCACATCAATTTCAACACCAAGGATGAACGAGAGCTCGCGGCTAATAGAGAGCCCGAGACCGGTGCCGCCATAGCTTCGGCTTGTTGAGCCGTCGGCCTGGCGGAAGGCTTCGAATATAACTTTCTGCTTTTCGGGAGGAATACCGATGCCGGAATCCTGAACAGAAAACGCCAGTATCGGCTCACCGATCTTAGTTGAGAGATTATCGCTAAAAAACTGCTGGTTTGCAGGTGCCAGGCTTACTGATAAAGTAACGGCGCCGTTTTCGGGCGTAAATTTGAATGCATTGGAGAGCAGGTTTTTTAAAACCTGTTCAATCCGCATACGGTCACTTACAAAGCTTGCCGGTACATCATCCGCAACAGCGCAGGTAAACTTTATTTTTTTGTTATTTGCCACCTCCTGAAACAGCAGCCCGATATCATTCTGAATTTCGGCAATGGCTATATCCTCTATTGTGAGGTCCAGCTTCCCGGACTCAATTTTGGATAGATCAAGGATGTCGTTGATAAGCGTAAGTAGGTCGCTTCCGGCATTGTGGATCACATTGGCATATTTCACCTGATCCTGATCGAGATTGTTGTTTTTGTTATCACGAAGTATTCGTGCCAGCACCAAAATGCTGTTTAACGGCGTCCTGAGCTCATGGCTCATATTAGCCAGGAATTCAGATTTGTATCGGCTTGTTTGTTCCAGTTCCTCAGCTTTTAAAACAATTGCCTGTCTTGCTTCATCCACCGCCCGGTTCCGTTCCTCCAGCAGTCTTGCCTTTTCTTCGAGTTCGAAATTTATTTGCTTCAATTCCTCCTGCTGCACCCTGAGCTCTTCTTCCGACGCCTGTAGCTCCTCTGTTTTCTGAGTCAGTTCATCATTAGTGGTGCGCAACTCTTCTTGTTGGGCTTCCAGTTCCTCTGCCTGTTGTTGGGTAGTTTCAATAAGCCGTTGAGTTCGCCGCCTGTTCTGCCCGGCCTGTATGCCAAGCGACATGCTGTTTGTAGTTTTCTCAAAGAACTTTACTATTGATGTAGGTACTTCTTTTGAAAAAGCAAGTTCAATTATTCCTTTAAGCTCATTGCGAAGGAAAATGGGATGTATGAATATGCTGCCTGGCAACATACTTCCTAACGCAGAGCGGATATGCATGTAATCTGCGGGCACATCTTTAAAGGAAACTGATCTCTTTTGAGCTACAGCATGCCCAATTAGCCCCTCTTGTGGATTTAGCGTTTTGGGAGCAGTTGTAGCATCGAATGCATAAGCAGCTTCCAATGATAACTGGCCAGTTTCGTAATTGGCGATGTACATTGCACCCAAATCCGCATCCAGATATTTCGAAGTTTCTAATATCACGGCTGCTGCAAGCTCTTCAATAGTTTCCGACTTGCGCATAGCGGAATCTATTATCACCGCACCTTCCAGTATCCAGTTCTGCTCCTCTTGTTCCCTGGTCAGTTGATCGAGTTGCGCATTGGCCTTCACCACATTGTTTTCAACTTCCTTTTGCTGCCTGAAAGTTTTGATGATGAAGCTTAACAAAACCAGAACAACAATGAATATCAGAACAGAGCCAATTATTATAACCCATTTGGTTTTCAGGTATGAATAATAACTTGCCATGAGCCGATCTTGTAAAAGGCCTTGCTCTATGCTCTTTATTTTCTCTGCTGCCTCTTTTAGCTTTACCTGGTAAACCCGCCCACTATCCTTAAGCATTTCAGCCTTCGCCTGCTCACTGCCTTTGCTAATTAAGAGGTCAGTAAGAACCTTCTCGCTACTAAGAAATTTCCGGGCGTGATAATTGAGAGAGTCCACATTTCTTACCTCATCTGGGTTGTCCGAAGCCAGCTTCCTCAGCACTGAAATTGCCGGCAGTAGCAGATTGGAAGATTTTATCGTATCGTGAGATCTTTTAGCCCCATTGATAATGTACCACGTGTTTTCAGCATCAGCATCAATCGCAAGCTGAACAATATGGTCGGCCTGAGAAATTAGCTGCTGGGTATGGATTACCCTCTCTGCTTGTGCAGTCGAACTTTTAAAGCCGATGTAAGCTCCCAGCCCAACTAAAAAAACCAAGAAAAGTGCTAAAGCGAAGCCGAGGAAAATCCTCTGGTGAAAGGTGAGTTTGCCCATATTCCTAATTGTGCACCCAATAATAAAACAAAATGTTCAATTCGAATCATGGGTTCAGCTATTACGGATTAAAATATCGCGAGTTGCAGGTTTGTCTTTGAGAAAAATTAAAACCCTTTGATTTGAGGCGTGTTGTTTTTAAAACATTAACAGGCACCTACTAATATGAAAACTACCAAATCTAAATCAACCTCTGCTGCACAAGGTGTAGAAGAGTCTGCTCTTAAAGAACTATTTATTGACGAATTGAAAGATATCCTTTGGGCTGAAAAACACCTTATGAAAGCTCTTCCAAAGATGGCAAAAGGCGCAACTTCCGAAGAATTAAGAGGCTGTATTGAACAACATCTTACTGAAACCGAAAATCAGGTAACACGCCTCGAGAGAGTATTTGAATCTATCGGGCAAAAAGCTACTGGTAAGAAGTGCGAGGCTATGGCCGGGTTAGTTGAAGAAGGCCAATCCATCATGGAGGATACTGAAAAAGGAAGCCTTACACGCGACGCAGGTATTATTTCTGCTTCTCAGAAAATTGAGCATTACGAAATTGCTTCTTATGGAACCTTGAAAACCCTTGCCGGCGTTTTAGGCTTCTCAGAAGCTGCAAGCCTGCTTGAGGAAACATTGATCGAAGAAAAAAATGCCGACGTGCTGCTTACTAAAATTGCAGAAGGATTTGTAAACGAGTCTGCTAAAGCTGAGCAGAAGTAATCATTCTGAAAAGAGATTTAACTATGGAAAATCAATCGGAAAAAGCGGTAAGTGGCTTAAAGCACCTGCTTTCCATCTGCAATGATGGCAAAGAAGGATATAAAAATGCTGCTGAGAACGTAGATTCAGCTGACCTGAAAGCGTTGCTCCACACCTACTCTATACAGCGGGCGGAGTTTGCTTCGAGCCTTAAGACCTGCATACATCAGTGCGGCGGAGATCCTGACAACAATGAAGGCGGGCCGCTTGGCGCTATTCACCGTGCATGGATTGACATAAAAACTGCGCTCACAAGCAACGACAATAAAGCTGTTTTGGATGCTTGTATAACCGGCGAAAAGGCTGCAATTGAAGCTTACGACAATGTGTTGGAAGATACAAGCATAAGCACAGAAACCCGACAGCTTCTGACAACGCAGAGAACTGGTATCCAGGAATCTTTGCGGAACGTTGAAGCACTCGAACACCAATTTACCTCTTAACCAGAGAGCATAAGCCAAAAAAGGCTGTGTTAGAAGAAATCTGTTATTCTGAACTAGCTTTCAGAACCTGTGCATCGCACCAGGACTAGAATCCACGCAGGGGACTAGGTAACGCATAGATGCCTTTTAAGACAGCCTTTTTATTTCAGCAGGAAATCGAAGAACAATCCACTTAGCTGCTATGAAAACGTTTTCATTTTCACTCATTATCCTTGCCCTCAGTTTGGGATGCAGAGAGCAGGCGATGCCAGACATATTGCCTGAAATCAATCCAACCGAGCCTGCGCCAAAACAAACCGCGGCCTGGGGCGACAGTTTTACGTATGGAGGTGGAATTTCGATGCCGCAGTATGCCTATCCTGTGCAGCTACAAAAACTGGCGGGACAACAAGTATATAACGGAGGAGTAAATGGTGAAACAAGTACGCAGATCGAAAGCAGGATGCTTGCGGCAGCAGACAAGAAAAACTACAACACTATTATCTGGGTCGGTAACAATAACTACTGGCAACCAGATATTATCAAGTCAGATATAGCTCAGATGGTTGCGTCGTTAGGGCATAAACGATTTGTAGTGATATCCCTCCTTAACGATCAGTATCAATGGGCGGGCACGTCTGATTATAACAGGATCATTAAGCTTAACAACGATCTGAAGGAGCTATACGGCTCTAACTATCTGGATGTAAGAAGCTATCTCGTTAGCCACTCCAGCGGTTCTGCGCAAGATGAACGTGATAAAGCCAATGATGTGATACCTACTTCCCTTAGGTACGATAGTGCACATCCCAACGACAAAGGCTATCAATTAGTTGCCGAATTCATCTACAAAAACTTCGCAGCCATAAACCCAGGCCACTGAGGTTTTTCCCGCCAAAAGTTAAAATTTGTTAAAACCTGCTCCATCGCAGGAATTTTCACCGGCCGTGCTGTAACGTTCACCGAGTAGTTGCGTCTTTATACCAGAATCCTGTTTTGAGGCTTTGATTCTCAGCCTACATTTGATTCAACAAAACGGAACAAAGAATTTAAAAAATATAGAATTATGAAAACTTTATTACTTACAGCAGCAGCAATTTTGACACTAACATTTGGCAGCAAAGCTGATGACAGGAATACATCAGAAACTACAATAATTGCTTCTAAAATAATGGGCAGCCCCGATGAGCAAGCGCCAGAAGAATTGGTTCATTTGTTAGCTAAGCCAGCAACTGTTGCACCAGCGCCAATGGTAATCGCAAATATAAACGAAGAAGCTCCGGTTGAGTTGAGAGATATTCCAGCGCACCCGGTTCAGGTACCTGTAGCTCCACCGGTTATCGGAAACGCGGACGAAGAAGCCCCACTTGAGCTGAGCAGCATGCTCGCCAATATCTAACACAGACCCATCATTCGAGGGAGGGATTCCCCATCAACATATAATTATGCTGTAAAGCGGGCGAAAGCCCGCTTTTGTTTTTTAAAACCTGGTGCTAAAGGTTAGTTGGAAAACGTTGTTGCTGGTGTTTACCGATGATCCATGTATGTATTGATTGAGGTATCCAAGCTCAACATCAAGTTTACTGCTAAAGCGGTAGCCCAATCCGGCGTAAGCCCGGTTCTGGTCGAATAAACTTCCATTTAACTTTTCTTTATTCTGCACGTTCAGGAGCAATTCATTTTGCAGACCTGCATAAGGTCCTTTGTGAAAAGATGAGTCTTGTTTCACCAGTGGTAATACGGCACGTAACGAGTACCGGAAGCGCTGGGCGAAAACATCTTCGTTTAATTTCTCAATAAATCTTTGTTCCAATCTGAACCGGTGGCTTATTGCTACAGTTTTTGTAATCGCTTGCGTATGTACAAATTGTTCCCAGATGCGGTGTTCGGTTAACTGATTTTTTGCCGCTCCGAGCAGCCGACTGTATGAATTGCCCAGCAGATATCCCACAGCCACATTATTTTTTTTGTTGAAACTATAAGAAACTCCTGGCCTGAACAGAAAAGTGCGCACATACTCCAGATTATCTGCAGACCGGAACTGAACATCAAGCGTAGTAGAAAAATGCTTATTTAACTTAATACTGTTGCTAAACACCAGCCAGCCAGTCTGTTCTTTAACTTGACCAAAAGAAACAGATGTAAGAAATAGACCTGAGATTAAGAGGTAGATAAAACGCATAAATCAAATTTCTGCAAGTATAGCAGCTTTAAAGAGGTGGAGCAAGCACTTCAACCTTCCTCGGCGCACGATTGGCAGTTGTTGAAATATTTTTGAGCTTGCTGTACAGATCAATGGAATTGAAAGGTTTTTGAACAAAATCATCCATTCCCGCTTCCCGGATCTTTATGTCCAAGTTGCCTGAAACAGAAGCCGTTAAAGCAATAATAGGTACGGACGATTTAGCATGATCGGAAAGGCGGCGAATTTCTTTTGCAGCCTCATATCCATCCATCACGGGCATATGTATATCCATTAAAATCACATCGAATTTTTCTGATGCTGCCCTTTCTACCGCTTCCTGACCATTTTCTGCAAAAGCCGGCTCGGTGTTCCATTTGGAAAATACCTTCTTTAACAACAGCCTGTTCATGGCGTTATCTTCTGCAACAAGGATGCGCAGGGAGCTGAGATCTAGCCGCAGGGATGACATTGCAGCCCGCATCTCTGTTGGTTGTTTATCGAGTTTGAGCGTAAGATCGAAGGAGAAATTTGACCCGTGTCCCGGAGAACTTAACAAGCTGACCTCGCTGCCAAACAATCTCACCAGCCGCTTCACAATCGCCAGCCCTAACCCGCTGCCACCGTAATTTCTTGTAGTGCTGGTGGACGCTTGTACAAATGGCTCGAAAATTCCGGCGTGTTTATCTTCACTTATGCCAATTCCGGTGTCGGTAACAGAAAACCGGATTGTTGTGTTATCCTCATCCTGGCTCATCACTCTCAGCCTGATCGACACTCCTCCTTCGGCTGTAAATTTGATCGCGTTGCCGGCAAGGTTATAGATAATCTGGCTAATGCGGGTTGGATCTGTAATTACAGGCCGGCCCTTTATCCCATCCTCAATATCTAACGTCAGCAACAATCCCTTTTCTTTCGCGTGGAAACGCAAGCCCATTGAAATATTGTTCAACAATTCATGAAGATCAACACTTATTGCTTCAAGCTCCAGCTTGTCGAGATCCAGTTTGTTGAAATCCAAAATATCATTTACCAGCGAGTGCAGGTTCACCGCCGAGAAGCTCAATATTTTCAGGTTTTCAGCCTGTTCCTGGTTGTGAGGATCGTCCAGCAAAAGCTCGCTCATTCCGATAATGGAATTCAGTGGGGTGCGCAGTTCGTGCGACATCGTAGACAAGAAATCCGCTTTAGATTGCCCCGCCCTCACAGCCTCCTCAACTGCCTCCTGCAGGCGCAGGTTCAGCGCTTCTTTTTCCTCAACATTCTCTGCAAACGACTCGTGATATAAGTAGTGCGAAACAACAATAGTCAGGAAGTTAAGAACAACTAATGCTTCATAACCTGGAGAGGCGAGTTCGTCACCTACCGGAGTAGCGTTGAAGAAGTCTCCGCCCCTAATTACCAGAAAAATGATCGGTATCACACTGAGCAAGGCGTAGTAAAAGCCATGCCTTCTGGGAAGCAGATAAAAGCTGCTTAACATCACCATATAGACAAACTGTATCGTAACAATGTTGACGCCCTTAACCGTTATGAATGCATTTGTCCAAATCAGGACCAAGCCAAGAAAGTTTAAAACATAAGAGATGAATAGCGAATACTTCCGGTTTGAAAGCAACATTCCGAAAAGGCCGAGGAGCAGGAGAAGCAATACACATGCCCTTCCAAGTTGGAAATACTGCTCTGACTGCAAGGAAACTCCTATTGCAAGAAACAGCTTCAACAAGCTGAAACCAAGAATGGTAAAAAGGATTTTGATTTTTGCCCGTGCAAACGAGTCGGGTTCTGATGAAAGAAACTCTTTTATGGAGAACTTGAGAGGCGCCCTTTTAAACATAGCTCTTGCGAATGTAGCTAAACCAAAACACAATATAACTTTTAGTTAAACGATACGCAAAACTTCAGACAAGAAATTTTCGCCGACGATACTGTCACCTTTACCGAAAACCTGCGTCTTTATACCAGAATCCTGTTTCGGAGCTTTGATTCTCAGCCTACATTTGATTCAACAAAACGGAACAAGAATTTAAAAATATAGAATTATGAAAACTTTATTACTTACAGCAGCAGCATTTTTAACACTAACATTTAGCAGCAAAGCTGATGACAGGAATAAAAACAATACATCAGCAGGAACAACTATCGCTTCTAAAATAATGGGCAGCCCCGATGAACAAGCGCCAGAAGAACTGGCTCACTTGTTGGCTAAACCAGCAACTGTTGCGCCAGCGCCCTTGGTAATTGGAAATGCAAACGATGAAGCACCGGTTGAATTGAGAGATATTCCAGCGCACCCGGTTCAGGTACCTGTAGCGCCACTGGTTATCGGCAACGCGGATGAAGAAGCGCCACTTGAGCTGGGCAGCATGCTTGCCCACATCTAGCACATTGAAACATCATTCGAGGGAGCGGTCCCCATCAACATATATATTTAAGCTGTGAAGCGGGCGAAAGCCCGCTTTTTTTATGAGCTTACTTGTTGTTGGTTGCCGGATGAAAGGCTTTTGACCAGCAAAAAGCTGGCTACAGCAGCGCCAAGAAAAATAGTAGCAGCAAACTTCGGGCGCATCCTGAAAGGTGGCACATACTCCACTCCTCTTTCGTCGGCAATTGCGGGATGCCCCACGTACCTGCCGCCAGAAGGCACTCCTACTTCCTTAAAGTTTGCAACCAGATAACTAATGGCGTTCCGAAGCTCTTTGCCCATCATCGGCTTTCCGTGCCCGGTTGCCGCGATTCGCGGGCGAAGTGCGGCAAGCTTGCGTACGGAATTCTCGGCTAAATCCCAGTCTGTTGTGAAGTATTTTGGTGGTCCGGATATCTGTTTCAGAAAAGTAAGCGCACAGAAAGCGGACTCATTTTTGGTGGTAATAAAGGCATCGCCAGCAATCAGAGTTGCATTCAGTTCTCTGAACAATGAGATGTGCCCCGGACTGTGCCCTGGTGTGTGAATAGCACGCCATTCAGGCATAAACTCAATGCGCTCGCCATCATGAAGCGTTTTTAACCTGCTGCCAATGTTGATCGGTTTTGTGGGATAGGTCCATGCCATCAGACTCATCATGCCACCGCCCACAGTTGGGTCACCCGGGGGATACGATGAACGGCCGGTGAGGTACGGTGCTTCCAGTGGATGGGCGTACACCGGCACATCCCAAACTTCAAGAAGGTCTTCCAGAGCGCCAACATGGTCGAAGTGGCCGTGGGTTAAGATAATGGCTTTTGGCTGTGTGCGTTTGCCGAAGAGTGATTCAGCCATTTTGATGATCCGTCCGGCAGAACCTTTCAGTCCGGCGTCAACAAGAACCCATTCCGTTTGGCTGCCATTCCGGAGCGAGATCATAAAAACATTCACGAACAAAATCTTTAATCCCCAAACTCCCTGAGCAACCTGGTAGTATTCTGGTTTGTGCCTCGTAAACATAGATAGGTTAATTTAGATGTGCTATTTCAACAACTGTTAAAGAAAGAGGTTTTCAAGAAGCGCCATCATCGCTCAATTTTCTAAACTATACATTTGCGCCTGTTAACTAAATAATATGCTAAAAAGAATCATTCCTTCTACCGGTGAGGAAATCCCGGTGATCGGCCTGGGCACCTGGAAGTGCTTTGACGTAGAACTTCAGGAAGAAAAGCAACCTCTTACAGAAGTGTTGAGGCAAATGAAACACGCCGGAGCCACACTGATCGACTCCTCGCCGATGTACAGAAATTCTGAAGCTGTTATCGGAGAGCTGACAGACAAGCCACAGTTTGACGATTGCTTCTTTTACGCTACAAAAGTCTGGACTACTGGCAAAGAAGAGGGAATTGAGCAGATGGAATCGTCGTTCAAAAAAATGCGGCGAACGTCCATGGATTTGATGCAGATACACAATCTGACTGATTGGAAAACACACCTTAAAACTCTGCGAAACTGGAAAGAGCAAGGAAAGATCCGTTACATCGGCATTACTGATTACAGAGATTCCATGCATGAAGAGCTTGAGGAAATAATATCTACTGAATCAATCCACTTTGTTCAGTTCAACTATTCTGTATTCTCCAGAAATGCTGAAAAACGTTTGCTGAAAGCTTCCGCCGATCACGGTGTAGCCACATTGATAAATCGCCCGTTCGGGGAGGGAAAATCGTTTGCGAGTGTTGCAGGAAAGCAGCTGCCGGAGTGGGCGCCGGAAATAGGTGCCACGTCATGGAGCCAGTTCTTCCTGATGTATATTATTTCACATCCTGATGTTACCGTAGTTATCCCGGCCACCAGCAATCCTGCGCATGCAGCAACAAACTTTGATCTGCCCTTTGATCGCTTGCCATCGGAGGAGTTGAGACGGAAAATGGCGGAATACGTGGACAGCATGTGAGGCTATTCCAGCACTTGAATTTCTGTGCGCCGGTTTGCCTGATGCTCTTCTTCCGTACATTCAATTCCATCAGCGCACTTATTTACCAGGCGGGTTTCGCCATAGCCTTTCGGGATTAACCGTTCGGCACTGATGCCTTTGTCCCACAAATATTTCACTGCTGCTTCTGCCCTTCTTTGGGATAACTTTAGGTTGTAAGCGTCGGATGCTCTTGAATCGGTGTGCGAGGAAAGCTCAATTCGTATTCCCGGATTTTGTTTCAGGATTTCAAACAACCGGTCCAATTCGCGGGCAGCATCGGGGCGGATTTCCGCTTTGTCCAGATCGTAATAGATATTTTTGAGTACGTAAGTCTTTCCTGGCTGAAGCCTGCCGTCAGGAGGAAGCCCGTGGGGATTGTTCAACTCGGGAGTTTTCGCCGGCGTTTGCTGTGGCAGTAAATTGAATTTGTAAATATCATCGTTACCCGCTCCTCCTGCCCTGTCCGAGGAAAAGTAGCCACTCACACCATCAAGAGTCGAAAGAAAAAAATCATCAGCAGTAGAATTTATGGGATATTTTAGGTTTACAGGTGCAGTCCAAGTTGATCTTGCTCCGACAGCAGAAAAAATATCGTGCCCACCCATTCCTGAAGCCTTCGAAGAAAAATACAGCTTGCCCTTTGACGTTGTCGGAAATGCCTCCTCTTCCGATGTATTAATAGCTTTTCCGCAGTTCACCGGCTTAGTCCAACTCCCATCCGGTAGTTTTTCGGAATACCAGATATCGGTCTTTCCTTCGCCGCCGGGCATATCAGATGTAAAATAAAGAACATTGCCATTTTGAGCCAATACAGCATGCCCTACCGAATACTCCTTCACATTGTTGTATGGGAACTTACCCGCGATAATCCATTTTCCTCCATGCTTAACAGCTACCAAAATCTCGAGCCTTCTTGTCGAAAGAGCTTGGTGCGAGGTCTTCTCAACAGGAAGAGTTTCAGCCGCTACCGTGGTGCTCACCGTAACATAGGCCGTGTCCTCGCTTGAGGTAAATGCGACGGGGCCAACGTGGGACTGCAAAGGCAACGGCAGAGGCAGTTCGCCGAGCATTTTGCCCGTGCTTGTGGCTAAGTAAGGTTTTAACCAGCCGTTACCGGTCCAGTTATATGTGCCTTCCCTTAAATTTCGATCAGAAACCAACACAAGTCCCGATGTGCCATAAAAATTGAGCCCCCAGTCAGATCGTGGGGTGTTCAGAGCGTAGAAATTCTCAACTTTATAACCAGGCTCTTGCCTCATCCATGCCGTTGCCGAGTCTATTGAACTAAGCCGTTTGTTGAGCTCTGTTGCATCTTTGGTTTCTGAATAATACTTTTTAAACTGAGCTTTTGCTGCATCAAACTTCTGGTTGTTCAGCAATACCTCCGCGTAGTACAAAATGCTTGAGTTTTCCGCCATGCTGTTAGCGACCGCCCTTTCATACCATTGCTCTGCTTCCGGGTACTTATTCATTAACCGGTAACACGCCGCTACTCGTTCTATCAGCTTAACATCAGCATTTGCTTTCCTTGCAAGAGGCAAATACAAGCCGAGGCTTCGGGCGTATTCATAGCGTTCAAAAAGCAAGTCCGCCTGCTCCCGTTTGCCTGGGCGCTCCTGTGCAAAAGATGAAAGAGCGATCGTCAGCAAGCAAAATATGTAGGTCAGCTTATTCATCAGAAAAACCTCGGACTTAAAACACGTTCACCTTTGCTTCTCAAGCTTAAACTGATAGAAATTTCGTGCGTTCCATTCTGATAAGTTGATAACTTGTTGGTATTGAAGTCGAATGAGTAACCGATCCTAAACCGATCGTTTGGGTAAAACTGCAGCAGTGCTGCAACAGCATCGCTTTTATGCAGCCCGCGTTCAAGGCTTTTTTTATTCCACAAGGGGATAGCTGTGCGATAGGACGCACCAAACCAGATCCTTCTATTGAAAGCCAGGTAGGTGCTGATATCCATATTTGTTGGGCCTTTAAAATCTTCTTTTAGCAAAATCGAGGGCTTCAAATCAATCGACTGATTGAGCGACAACATTGCTCCTGCTGTAAAATAAATGTGTTTCACGGGCTTTGTTAATTTGCTGCCAGCCGATTTCACGCCACCATCCAGCAAGTTAAGTACAGATGCGCCCAGATAAAAAGTTGAAGAATAATAGTAGAGGCCCAGGCGCAGGTCGGGCCGGAGGCTGCTTTCGTCAACTGTGGGAATATTGTAGTCAAGCGGATCGTTAGGGTTGAACTTAGAAGCATCAAGCTTATACTGCACTGCGCCAAAAGCTAGGCCAACTGCCAACCTTTCGGTATCGTCTGCATTAAGCTTAAGCCGGTATGCATAGTTGGCGTACACTGAAGAGGTATTTTGTGGGCCTATAATATCGCTTGTTGCCAAAATACCCAAACCCACATTTTTGTTATTCCCCAAAATTCCGTCTGCTGAAAAGGTGCCGCTATGCGGCGCACCATCAACTCCCGTCCACTGCATGCGGTAACTCAAATTTCCTGTCCAAACATCTCTATAGCCCGCGTATGCCGGATTTACAGCCAGGCCGTTGAACACATACTGGCTATATTGGGCTGTTTGCTGCCCGAAGGCACAAACCGTGTTAAAACAAAAAGCTATGAACAGATAAAGTTTATTCATTTGCCGTTCGCTCTACTCCTTTTTTAAATAAACCCATCCCTTTAATACGGTTGAACCGCCGGTTTCCTTACGTGTGAGAACATAAAAGTATGTGCCATCTGCAAGGTTGCTCCCATCCCAATTATTTTGATAATTGTTGGAGCGATAAACCTCATTTCCCCATCTGTTTAACACGATCAATTGAGAGCCGGGATATGCCTCCAGCCCTTTTAGCACAAACAAATCGTTCTTTCCATCTCCGTTCGGCGTGAAGATATTCGGGATATCTACGCTTCCATCCGATGCGATGACGAAGATTGCCACAGTGTCTGTGCAGCCGTTTTCGTGTGTGCGCATGAATTCGTATTTGCCCAATAAATTAAACCCGGTAATTGTGGTGGATGTTGAATTTGGTGCTGAAATATTAGCCTGTGATGGCGTGGTGCCAAGTTGCGCCCATGTGCCTAAGCCGCTGGCACTTACAGTAGCCGATGTAAATTGACGTATGATCTGGTCGGGTCCCGCATCCAGTATCCCTGCGAAGGAAGACAAGGACTTGATATTGTTGCAACCTAAACCTGAAGGTAAGGAATTGCATTCGATGAGCGGATCTGTTGGTGAAGCGGCATCAGGGTTGGTGGCGTCAGGATCAGTGAAGTCAGCCGGCCGGAGGATGCTTGTTGTCACTGTAATATCGCCGCCTGCCGGTGGCACAGGAACAGCACCGGAAATGAGAAAGGTTCGGGATGAGCCATTGGCCATGTCCAGAAACACATCGTAACCTGTCGTTGTGAGAACCGATGAACCAAGCACTGTATTCCCTGTGGTAGCCGAACTTGATACTTTCGCTACAGTGAGTTCAGGAGGAAATTTAAAGCTAAATTTCGCCCCGCTTACATTGTCCGGACCGTTGTTTTTCACCAGCACGGTGTAGCTGATCGCTGTGCTTTTGCAATTCTTCAGCACGTCTATGCCTGTGATCTGCAAATCTGCTTCTCGGACGTCAAAGGTTAAGGTAGCAATTAATGGTGCCGCCGAAATGTACGACCATGTGTCAAGCCCGGTTTCATCGCCGAATTCGGTTGGGCCAGCGCCCGATGTGCCCCACTTATGCCCATTAACAAAGCTGTTCAATCCAGATATGTTCTTCAGCGGATTTGACGGCGTACCGTTAATATCCACGGGCGTATCATCCCAATAAACACTGTTATCGGGAGAAGCAAAGCCGTTTGTACGGGTAAGCTTTAAGCCGTTTACGTTCCGCTCCACATCAAAAAATGGGAAATGTACTTCGCCTCCGTAGAGTACGATGTTGAGATTGGCTGAATAAGGAGTTGCGCCGCTGGAAGGCACTTTAGTTCCGAGACCGTCCAGGCCATCCCACAATACCTGGTTCACTCCTGCATTTACAGTACCTGTCAATTTTCTGTCGATGGCATCATTAAATACTCCATTTCTGTTAACATCAACTGAAATTATATAGCTCCCATTCTTGTTAGCATTAAAACTAAAAACAGCGCCAAGTGGGTTTGTACCCATACGGTTTGCCGTACCTTCAGTACCGTTAAATGCCACATTTGTAAGCGTTGGCACCAAAGGCGGGTCAAGCAGCCATGTTGTGCCTCCTCCCGGGATGTTTGCTGCAGAAGGAAGGTCGGAGGCAGGATTGTTAAAGAAAATTTTGTGGCTAACATCCGAATTGGTGTCGGGCAGCCGGGGATCGTGGATATTGGGATTTACAATGGTGTTCACACTTTTGTAAGAAGGAGCACCGCTGGCATCCCGAAAGCCTTTGTTGTTTACAAAGAATGAAAATCCATTTCCCGCTTGTCCGTTATTGTCGAGCGTGTACTGATAGCCATCTTTAGTGAGAACCTTGAAGACGCCATTAAATCCCACATCGAAAGTTCCAAGAATCCCTGTAAAGACGTTAGTGAAAACCCTGCCGGTGAGGAAAGCAGTATTAGTCACGTTTCTCACGGACACATCAAAAGCGGTGATGTACTGGCCACCGGGCTGGCTCCAGTTGGCATTAGAGGGAACAGGCACAGGATTTCCGCCGGCAGCCGCTCCACCACTTTGTGAGATAAAATCAATTTCCCAGACACCCTCCTGCCCCGCCAGAACCGGACGAACAAAAGGTGTATAGCCGCTGGCGTTGGGAAGTGGCCCGGCAAGCTCTTGTGCCCGGTTGGCAATGAATCCTATCGTTTGTGAATTTCCGCTCGAGTAAGTGTCGCCATTTGGAGCCCGAAGGTTGATAGTGCCGGCGCCAAAGCCCTGTGCGCTTGAACCTGTGTAAATAACCTCGCCCACCCGGGCATACACTTTCATTGTCCCCAGCGTAGGAAATGGGTTCGATAAGTTTGGAACAGTGGTGGAAACCAGGAACGGTCTGTAGCCTCCGTTCGAATTGACTTCCTTACTGCCTTCAGCGAAGCATGGGAAGCTCGAACACGCAATCGCAAAAAGCAGAAGAAAAAACTGAAGGATAGATTTGCTGATGCGGGCAGACATGCAGGAATTAAAATTGAAAATTACGGAAAATTCTCATTGCGAGATAACAAAGCACCGTTTAACCTCCAAGATGGGGTTCGGTATAAAAAAATAGCTATATTTAGAACAATTCATTTCTGATGAACGGTCAGACACAGGCTAAGAATGGCTCCCGGATAACCCGGTCAATTCGCAGCCTTGTTCACTCATACCAGTCACGAGGAAAGAAATACCATGAAGCCGCACCAAACCAACATTTACGACATAGCTAAAGCTCTCAATATATCCAAGTCCACGGTTTCCAGGGCGCTAACTGGGCATGCCCAGGTAAGCGAAAAAACGAGAAAGGCTGTTCTTGAGCTGGCTGAGAAGATGGATTATGAACGAAATATGTTGTCCATTAACCTGATATCCAGGAAGACAAATTTGATCGGCGTAATCGTTCCGGAATTTACTACCTCTTTTTTTCCTGAAGTTGTGATTGGACTGCAAGAAAAAGCAAGAAGCTATGGATACAATATCATCATTAGCCAATCTGATGAATGCTTTGCAACAGAGGTTGAAAACACAAAGATCATGCTTTCGAGCCAGGTTGATGGAGTAATTGCTTCTTTGACTAAGGACACACACACTTTTGAGCACTTTAAAATATTTCAGCGCAAAGGAATTCCTATCGTCTTCTTCAACCGCGTGTGCGAAGAAATGATGGTGCCCAAGGTAGTTATTAATGATTACGATGCGGCACTTACTGCTGTTGAACACCTGATAACCACCGGCAAGCGCCGTATTGCTCATTTAGCCGGACCTGAGACCTTGGCTACAAGTAAAAAACGGCTAAGAGGTTATTTAGATGCATTGAGAAAACACAACATCGACATAGATGAGAACCTTATAATCCCGTATGATCTGACTGTAGGTAAAGTTAAGGTTCACGTAAAGCGGTTGATGAAGATGAAGCAGCGACCCGACGGTTTATTTGTTGTGAATGACCCGGCGGGCATTGAAGCGATTCAAACCATAAAAAAAATGAACCTTCGAATGCCGCAGGATATCGCCATTGTTGGATTCAGCAACGACTATGGTTCAGATCTTATTGAGCCGGGCCTTACAACAGTGGCGCAACCTAAAAAGCTTATGGGGAGCGTGGCTATGGAATTGCTTTACAATCTCATCGACAAAGAAGTATCAGAATGGAAAGCTGTTACAGTAACGCTTGATGCCAAATTGATAATACGGAAATCCAGTTCTCTATCATGAAACCAACCCGCTAGAGCACCAGGGTCATTACTTCTGTGGTCGATTTCTCTCCTTTTAAGTTAACACCTTCAATCTTGTATTCGAATGCCTTTCCACTTGCGGGCAAAGCAATGCTAAATTCAAATGGATAATTGGTGTCATTAACCTCCTGCCACTTATCGTTTTCTTTGTAAGATAGTTTCGCCGATTTTAAATCTCTTTCACTCGCTTCCATCCAGATATAGCTGCTAGTAAAGTCTTTACCCATGCTTATTACCATCCCCGTAACTTTCCCCAAGGGAGTTTCTTTGGTGAGGTAACTTTTTTCAGATAAGGGCTTTGACGGCGCAAAAACCTCGTCCTGAAATCTGGGTTTTACTTTTATTCCGTCTACAGACAAAGCGGTAATCCCGCGGCTGCTTAGCGGAAGGTTAATTATGCCATTAACCATAGTTGTTTCCTTTGCCGGAACATTATTGTACCACACCTTCACTTTATAAGTCACATCTCCCGAAAATGGCACAACATCGGGATTCAAGCGAATATGGAGATCCTGCTTCTGGTCAGACTGGTTCATAAATGCCAGATATAGCTTATTGTTTCCGTAACCGGCAATGTAATTTGCTTGTATAGTGCCTGTTTTCAGCAGGTTTGCAGGCAGCCAGGGCTGTACATTCTTGTCACCGTAAAACTCTCCTGTCCTGTCGCCATAGACCTTGCTTTGAAGGTAAGCATAGCCTTGTGCATATTGGTCGGGGAAGTTAATATGCTTACGGGAAGCGGTAATAGCATCCGAAATCAAGTAATCTGTAACCAAAGCGATTTGTGGCCACACGTGATTATAGTAAATGGTGTTGTAAGTTATATCCCATAATTCGCGATACACATAATCAGGCCGCTGGTTTATCGTGGTGTATTCTCCGTTAATAGCATATCCGGGATAATTCGCATACCGGCCTACAATAGCTGAACGGGCTATGTCTTTAAGAAACCCATCATTTGTGTAATAAGCCAAACGTAACATGTATGGTGCAAAATGAGCCAGAAAGAGTGCCCGGTTAATTTCGTACGTAGTAGTAGATTCAGGAACAAGCCCGACCTGAGAGAGCCTCCACGCGGGAACGCTTTGTTCAGCCACCTGCATTGGCTTTATTTCTTTATTAAACCGATTTTGATAGGCATAAGCTCCTACTGTGTCTCCCTTGTTAATCGTAATATTCCGCTGGGGAATCTGAGGCTGCAACCACACAAAATTCACAAATAAGCGGGCTCCCTTAACTGCCGCGTCAAGGTATTTTTCATCGTTTGTTTCCTCGTATAGCTCTATTAAATCAACCCATTTTGGAGTCCAGCTGGTGGGGAAACGTTCGCCGGATTCAATCTGTACATCACTGAAATCCGTCTGCAGCTTGTTGATGCGTGTTTCGATATATTCGTCTGCACCTGCTTTCGCCCTATCCAGGTACTCTTTACCACTTCCCATGCGATATAATGCCAGGGAATTTTGCCAGGTAGAGCCGCTTGTTACTTTTTCGAGATTAAGCACTCTCGACTTGCCAAAAAGACTCACTGCATAATCCTTAAACACAGTGGAACGTTTCTTTGAAATATCATACAAAGCAGCCAGTTCTGACACATTTGCTGCTGGTCCCTTCATGCTTCTCGACGGGCTTTGAACTTTTGCTATGGTATCCAGTGCAAAAAGGTACTTTTCACGCGACATTAAGTACTCGATCATCGGCAATGCCCTGTGCCTGTAGATCTGTTCATCATCAGTAAGGATCGCCAGGGAAAGAGGATGTAAAGCCGAGACATTTTTTACAGTATTGGGCACGTCGCTTGTGTAATCAGAACCTTTATATTCGGCAACCCATCCGCCAAAGCGATCGTCCATAGCAAAACGGACCATGTTTTCGAGGGTTTCATTTAAAGAGCAAGTCGCATTTTTTCTGACATCATGAAATCCAAAAATGTGCTGCGCCATATATTGGTAAGTGTTAAACACAGGTTCATTTCGGAAAATAAGCCGAAAGTTGAAGCTGTACACATCCGATTTCTTGAACTTTGAATTAGCCAGGCCTAAAACCGGCGAGAATATCATGGGCTGTGCATTACCTGCCTGGTTCCTCAACATTACGCCGAATCGAGAATTCTTAAGCGTAGCGAAGCGAAAAGGCACTTCCGACGGATCGGCAATGACACCGATTGTATGTTTATTTGTATTAACCAGTACCGATGGCAGGGAGCACATGTTCTCTGTGGACAGAAACGATTTATAAGGAAAGCGCTTTTCCTGCCAGATAAATGGCTGCCAGATTTCATCAAAGCCACTCTGCTTTATTTCAGGCGCTCCGCTATAACCAACAGAATAGAAGCCCTCCTCTTTTGCCTTCAATTCAAACCTGATCTTCGGATCTTCTTTTCCGGCAGGCAATAAAAGTTCGGCAGATAAGTCAAACCGCGGATGAGGCGAGAACTTCCAGATTAGTTTATTTTGTTTAATGGTTCCGCCAGAAGCTTTCATTAAAACAGAATTGCCGGCTTCAAAATAGTTAGCTGACCAGGTTTTAGATGGCGGAAGGTTCCACACGTTAGCCCTGTACCCCAACGAATTATCCACAGGCGTTTTCACCACAGGCGTATCATCGCGATAAAGCACTGTAAACAAGGGTGAAAAGATTTGCGCTGCGGATGTTTTCTTCAAAACAATTACAGCAGAACCATCGCTTTGCAGCTTCACTTTATACAGATCGTTTTCAATTTCAGTTGTACTCTGGCCAACGCAAACTCCGGCAAGCCCGGTGAAAACAAGTATGAACAACAACGATAATTTGTGTTTGGAAATCATGTACTTGGGTTTATGTCTTAAAAAATTTGCACCTCAAATAGTGCAGCAGGCGCATTTGCCGACGGGTGTGTTAAATAAATGCTCAGTGTATCTGTGATTACCGGCTCCTTGAGAAATATCTGGTTAACCGTCTGATAATTGTTTGTCGTTTGGAAAAGGGTCTCTCCCGAGGCATCGCATATTTTATACTCTCTCACCGAATGTGGCACAACCCGTTCCGGATGCACTCTCAATGTAGATTCCAACGGATGATCAAAATCAGAATCAAAAAACATAGTTATCTTTTCAATCCGCGTTTTCTCAGGCCAGTTTAAGGTAAGGCAAGGTGAGGGATCATCCTGCGCTGCTACCCAAGCATTTGATCCTGTAGTTGGGCGAAAAACACCGTTGGTTACATTTTCAACCTTATACGGCTCAAGTGCGGGAGTGATTTGAAACGCAAGGTTTTGCAGGGCGGGACGGCGTGAAGGCACCCAAAATTCAAAGGTGTCCACTCCTATCCCATCGGGCGGGGATTGTATTCCGCTTGTGGCAACTGCTTTGTTGTATCTGTTCATTATCATCATTGTTCCGGTAAGAAACATTTTACTGGTTTGAACAGCAACCAACTCGTTTTTCAGCAAGCAGATAAATGCATATTGCTGTGAGGCGACGGCTTCTGGGAAATCTACTTCCACTTCATTTAAGCCCGCTTTGAGATCAATTTCTCTTGTAGCTAATATTTTTTCAGGAGTAAAATTCCCTACCCTGTTGCTAAGCCGTAACTGGACCACTACCCTTGTGTTTTCGTCTGCATTGAGCTGCAGTGAAATTTTAAAGCCAGTGTTCGGCGCCAAAGGAATGAGCTGAGCTGTTGAATATTCCAGTTTTTGCCAGTCGCCCTGGAAAGGAAGACATCCAAGCATAAACTCGCTGCTTGCTTTCAATTCCGCCTTGTGTGCCAGGTTAGTTGCTTCGGGGCTTATGTTAGGGATGTAATGTCCCTGTTGCAACAATTCCTGTTGAAAGTCTTTCATGAAAGGTGAGTCAACAAGCTGCGACGGTGTCAGGTTATTCTTAAAACAGTATTGCGTTCCTAAACCAATTACCTGGGCAGAATAAGCGCTTGTTGCCATCACCCGCGACGATCCGAAGGCAACGTGCGAAGTGCTGATGATCCTCCCTGCCAACCAAAGGTTTTTTATATTCTTACTGTAAAGGCACCGCAGTGGAATTTGATAAATGCCTTTTGAATGCCATTGGTTACATCCGGGACGGTCACTAAAAACACCGTCTGCGGGATGAAGATCTAATGCCCAGCCTCCATAAGATACGGCATCAAAGTGCTCGCGTTGTTCAATAACGTCTTTTTGAGAAAGCATATAATCGCCTTCAAACCTCCGGCTCTCCCGCTTCCCTGGAATGGCGCCCACCCATTCGAGCGTCAGGTTTTCAGCTTCGGGATATTTGCCGGAGTTTTTTACGTAATCCCAGATACCATAAATAACCTTCCACAACTCCCACTTTATTTCTTCCGTCTGATGGACGGTATCCAATCTTCCGCCGTACTCAAGCCACCAAAGCTTACATCCATGGTCGTCAATATCATAAGACCGATATTTAACAATATCCGATACCTCCTTCAACGCATAAGAAGGTGCCGTAAACGTTACCGGCCTTCCCATATCTTTGCTATAGAAGTAAATGGAATGGCCCAGGAGCTCGCCGTATTCCAAATCGGGGGCAAATCCTTCGTCAAATTCCTCTTTTGATTCTGCACCCATCCTGAAAGCTGCACCTGCCTGAAAAGCTACAATGCCATCCCCTGAAGCATCGCAGAAATAGGGAGCTTGTAGAATATATTTTGTAGAATTCTGGCTGCAGAAGGCAATTACCGATTCTATATGGTCGGGCGACGACTTAATTACTTCGTAAGCTGCTGTGTTTAACAACAGCGTTATATTTCGCTCTTCTTTAACTTTCTCCAGAATGATGGTATCTAATAAGATTGCATTTCCATCCGGATTTCTGTACATGTTTTCAATAAGTATCTCATTCAATACTCCTCCCTCTCTCGACCACCGGTTGTTATTTCCCATACTTGAGGTCGCACCCAATATCCACAAGCGCACTTCGCTGGATGCATTGCCCCCTAAAACCGGCCGATCTTGTACCAGTACAACTTCCAACCCCTCCCTTGCCGCTGCAATTGCCGCACAGGTGCCCGCCATTCCGCCGCCTACAATCACCAGTTGTGCTTGCAGGATAACTTCTTTAGACGAACGCCCTGCAGGCGAAAATTCATTCTTAATCATTTATGTTATGTATTCGCTTGTTTGTTGATGAAGGGTTGGAGATAATGATTTTTGTAGATGCCCGCCACGGGATATAGCCCAATAGCAGGATTACAGCAGCTATGGAGAGCAGCAGAGGTAAGTTGTCCTCTGTGATAAAACCCAATGCAATGAGTAAAAGAGAAGTGAATGCTAGTGCGAAAGCAATTACCTGCAGGCCAAATTTATTTTGACGGGCTGTCTCTGTGATTTCTTCATCACTTAGGTTATGATTCACATTAGCTCTCGTTGCCTTTGTTTGCTGATACTGCAAGAACTCAGGGCTAACAGATTTTTTAAACCACGCACGGGCTTCAAAAACGACCAGTAAAAATAAAGGCACACACACACCCACCAGCATTTCTTCTGCCCGGCTCAGTTTAAAGTCAATAAGGAACGGTAATACTATTTTAAAAATAAGGTTAATTATCAGGCTGACATAAGTGATGACAAGCGTGGCCCGTCCGGTAAGCGATTTAGAAAACAAGGCCCAAATAGGAGGCGCCAGGATCGGGCCACCGGTTATGGCACCAACGCTAATAATCACGTTAACCAACCCGCCGATGTAAGGAACAAGCAAAGCAATGATTATCATACCTAACCCAAACAGCCACGATGAGATCCTTGCCACGCCCATTAGCTTACGGTCATTTGCAGCAGGGTTAATAATCCCTTTGTAGATGTCGTTAGTGAATACGGCCGAGACAACATTAAGCGTAGTATTAGCAGATGCGGATGTAGAGAAATACATCCCGGTAAGCATTAAGCCCATCAAACCCGGCGGCAACACGAGTTTACAAATCTCCAGATAGGCATTTTCAGTATCAAGCCCGGTTAAAGAGGGATTAATAGTTTTGTAAATCATCGGAGGCAACATCCACAACACAGGGCTGATTAAATATAAACCCGCAAACAGGAAAGCAACTTTCTTTGCTGCTTTCGGACTGCTTACACTCGTATAGCGCTGAACAAAAGTCCAGTTACCGCCAATATAGAAGATGTGGTAGAGGGTGAATGCAAATACAAATCCTAAGGTAAACTCTCCGTTTATCAGATTAAAAAAACCTTCCTGGGCATTTGCCTCAAACTTCGCCAGTCCTCCCGCTGCATCTAATGATAGCGGAAGAATAATCAGAACGGCAGCTGTTAATATCACAAATTGCAGAATGTCTGTAACCATTACTGCCCATAAACCTCCCACGGCCGTGTAGGCGATCATAAATAAGCCCAGCACTATTGTAGAAGGAATTAGCGGATACCCAAGTGATGCGCTCACTAGTTTAGCTACAGGATATAATACAGTTCCCTTGATGAACAGGGAGACAAGCATGAAAATATAGATGTATGTCTTCTGTACTGTTGCGCCCAGGCGTTCTTTGATAAATTCCGCCGCTGTAAGGTTACCGGTAGCTTTCCAAAGAGGCGCAATGTAAAGCCCGCTGATCAATGCGCCAATGCACATAGTCCACTGGATTGTGATAGCAACCCATCCGTAGTTATAAGCGATTGACCCCCAGGCAACAAAGGTGCCTGCAGAGAAGAAACTCATAAAAAGCGATAAACCTCCAATCACCCACGGAACAGCCTCGCCTCCGGCAAAAAATGATTTTAGGTTTTTGCCTGTGCGGGCGAAAACAAGCCCAATGCAAAGTACAAACGCGGAGAAAACAAAAATTACAATAGTATCTATCGGGGAGTTCATTTAGAAATCAGGGCAGGTTATTGCGCATTGCAAAGAAGATAATTCGATCGAATAAATGAAAGGTTGAATCTCTTTTCAGAGACGCAACCTCTCGGGGATATTTGTGTACCTAAACACATATACTGAAACCAACTATCAGTCTGATGAAATTTGTTATCGCCGCTATTGGATAATGGAATGAGCTACAGTGACGGAAAAATGTCCGTTTGCATCGATTATCGGTCCGGCAGTTGTGCCTTTAACTCGTACAGATACTCCGGGAAGTAGTCCCTTGCCATTCAGAGTGATTTTTTGCAGCATACGTTCAGGGTTTAAATTGGTGATGGCTAAAGTATAGCCCTGAGCAGTCGGCTCTTAAAAAAAAGAAGGGATTATTTTTCCGGGAACCGTCCCGTGGACCGGGAGCCGTCCCGCAATCCGAGGATATAGGATGTTACATCTGCTTTCGTATTTCAGCGCAACGTCTTTCGGATTCAGCAGTATGCTTGAATTTTATAGCTTCTTTAATAATCCCAAACTCTCATTTACGTATATTTGATAGTAATCCTCTAAACACACCGCCATGTCAAAAAGAAACCACCTCCCCTTTCTGTTATTTCTCGGGGCTTTGCTATTCACCATCCAGACAAGTTTTGCCCAATCAGTAGCATTGTCGAAGGGTTCTACAGCGCCGGTGTTCAATGCAAAAGGCAGCCTTGCCGGGAAAGAATTCAATTTCTCATTAAAGAAAGCACTTGCCAAGGGACCGGTGGTAGTCTATTTCTATCCTTCTGCCTACACCGGTGGCTGCGATCTGGAAGCACATACATTCGCAGAACTTAAGGATTCATTCACGGCAGCGGGAGCCTCCATTATTGGTGTATCAGCAGATGATATTGAGAGATTAAACGCATTCTCTTCCGACCCAGAATTCTGTGCAGGAAAATTCCCGGTAGCATCAGATCCCGGAGGTGAAATTGCTGCAAGTTTCGGCCTGAAGCTCAAGACTGCAAAACCCGACCTGAAAGATGTGCGTGGCATTCAGATCAACCACGGCTTTATCCCACGGGTAACATTCGTCATTGATAAAAATCAAAAAGTTGTAGCTGTGTTCTCATCAGAAACCGATCATTTATCTCCAGATGAGCATGTGAAAAAGTCTTTGGCGATTGTAAAGGAACTATAGTCTGGTTCTCTCCGGAAGTTAAAGGAAAAACCAGCAAAAGCCGTTAGCCGTGAAGCAAAAAGTTCTGTCAGTACTTCTGGTATTCCTTATTAAGCTTTCCGCTTTTTCATCGCCAATTGACACTATCAGGATTTATTACAAAATCGGAAAGGAGCAACTTACCCCCACGAACCAGTTAAAGCTTGACTCTTTGTCGTCTATCTTAACTTCTGGAGCAGAAATAAGAGTTTTAGGGTACGCTGACCTTCTGGGCAATGCAGAAAACAATGTATTGTTATCGAAAGACAGAGCCGAAGCGGTAAAGCTCTTTTTTGCAGGTAAGAAAAATAAGGACTTCAGAGTTTTTGCTGCTGGTATGGGCGAGGTTCAAGCTCGTATTCACGATAAAGTATTTGGAGAACCTTACAACCGCAGAGTTGATGTGATTTTCTCAAGCGGTATTAGTCAGAAAAAAGCTTCTTTGGAAAAAGAAAACGTTAATTCTTATACGCAGGTCGTACCATCTCCGGTAGTGTCTAACGAACCCACAATAAAGGATCTTGCCAACCTACAGGTTGGCGAATCTATAACATTCAGAGAGCTGAATTTCCAGGGCGGCAGGCATTTTTTAACCGAAGAGTCCATGCCCTTTTTAGATTCGCTACTCACACTCCTTACAGGTAATCCAAACCTTAAAATTGAAATACAGGGGCATATATGCTGTTATACAAACACCGCTCACAACGACGGCCTTGATGTCGACACAAAAGAGTATCAGCTTTCCCGAAACAGGGCAAAGTATATTTACGACTATCTAGTCATGAAAGGAGTCAAATCTGGAAGAATGAGATATCGCGGGTTCGGCTTCAAAGTACCGAAACGATACCCCGAAGTGACTACAAAAGATCAGGACGAAAATCGAAGGGTTGAGATAATTCTGTTGGGGAAATAGCCTAATGGATTATAGCCAGGTTGAGATATGAACTTTTAACCTGCTAAACTTCCACAGAAAGGAACGGCAAAAAACAGCATATTTTTTATAGGTTTATCGGCATAGCATTAATCGCTCAATCAGTCGCAGCAACTTTATGAAAAAACACATCATCTTTTTATTTACCGCATTCCTGTTCATATCTGATTTAGCAGCTCAGCAGCCGGTCAATGCTCCTGTTAAACTAAGAGTAGCCTCCTACAACGTCGGGCACTTTAACCAGGGCATGAAAGGCGGTTTGGAAGTAAGAGGGAAAAGCTTTTACGCAAAGAACAAGGCAGTGACAGAGCCATATATCAAACAGGAAATGTTTAACTGGCGGAACTGGATTGGCCAGCAAAGCCTCGACATCTTTTGCTTTCAGGAATGGAACAGGTACTTTGACCAGGACAGCACTTATATAGCCGGCACCGAGCTTTTAAAGCCCTACTATAACAATACTTACTTCGGTGTTGAACATACCTGGGTATACAATGGGATTGCCACAAACTATCACTTAACCAACCTTCGCCAGAAGAATATTGGAACCGATTACTACGAACTGATCGGTGACATGAAAGTCGGGAATAAAACGGTACAGATCATTTCCATGCACATACCGTGGCAAAAAGAATGGCACGCCGCGGCATTGGATCTTGTAATGGCAGACCTAAAGCAGTATAAATATTTCATTTGCTTCGGCGATACGAACTCTTCGGACGCTGAAATACTGAAGTTCCGCGATGCAGGTTTTAACATCGCCAATGGAGGCAATCAGGGATGGTTTGCCACAGCTGCAGGCGGCGTCAAGCTGAATCAGATGAAAGACGCTCCCGATAAACATATTGATAACATCATTACCAGCAAGAACATCAAGATCATGAACGTTTCAGCGCCATACACCACGCTGAACGATCTGGATCACCTGCCAATTATAGCAGATGTGATCATTACAGAAGAATAAGGACCCGGCTGAAAGTACTTAGTCCCTCCGTGTAAGTTTCACCGGAAACTTCCGCCGGTATTTAACAATCTTTGCACCCGACATCTGTAACCTCCTATTTAAAAAAACATGTTTGAACTACTTAAAGAGCCCTGGCCCTGGTATGTTTCCGGAACAGCTATCGCTTTCATCATGATCTTGCTTTTGTATTTCGGCAAGTCGTTTGGGATATCCGTTAACCTGCGCACCATGTGTACCATTGCCGGAGCGGGGAAAAGAGTGAATTTCTTCGACTTCGACTGGAAAAGCCAGCGATGGAACCTGCTCATGCTTTTCGGATCTGTATTGGGAGGCGTGGTGGCCTCAACTTTACTCCATAACGATGAACCGCTCAGGCTGTCGGCAGCAACGATCACAGACCTGAAAGCTTTAGGAATAGATTTCGACGGCGGGCTGAATCCCTCACAGATTTTTGGAACGGATGTCTTCACATCCCCGAAAGGCATAATAACATTGCTCATTGGAGGAGTGCTTGTTGGCTTTGGAGCTTCCTATGCAGGCGGATGCACTTCCGGTCATGCGATCAGCGGCCTTTCCAATATGCAGCTCCCTTCCCTTGTAGCTGTAATCGGATTTTTTGTTGGTGGACTAATAATGACCCACCTCCTTTTACCCTTGATATTTTAAAAAAACATGAAAGCATTGAAATATATCTTAACAGGATTGGTGTTTGGCGTGATCATGGCCAAGTCTGAAGCCATTTCATGGTACCGCATACAGGAGATGTTCCGGTTTCAGTCAGTCCACATGTACGGGATCATTGGAACGGCAGTAGTACTTGGGGTGATTGCAGTAGCACTGATCAAGAAGTTCCGGTTGAAAGATGCTCAGGGCAACCCAATTGAATTCCAGGACAAGGATAAAAGCTGGAGGCGATATATTATAGGTGGCATTATCTTCGGACTTGGCTGGGCATTAACAGGAGCCTGCCCCGGTCCTATCTTCGTTAACATCGGGTACGGCTACTGGGCGATGATCATTGTGGTGATTGGAGCACTTGCGGGAACGTATTTGTATGGGGTTGTTAGGGATAGGTTGCCTCATTAATGCGAATGTTTAGGATAGTCTTTTTTTCTCCGCAGAGTCTCCTCCTTCAGGGACTCTGCGGCTACAGCTTCGTGAATTGATACTCTTAGACTGGAATATTCATGGTAGGAACATAACTAAGATTGATGCTCTGAACCGCTCATAGCCGCGGAGGCTAGGTACTTTTCCCTTGATGGAAAAGTACCCAAAAGATCAAGAACAAAACAATGCTTCCCCGCACAGGCAAAACTCCCAGGCCCGCCGTTTTGTTCAACCCACCGCTCAACTGTATTACTGAGATCAAATTCCTTTTCACAATGTAATCCCTTCCTGCACAAGCCGTCTTCCCAACGTCATTGCGAGGAGGCACGACGTGGCAATCTCCGAGTTTCCAGCACTAGCCCCTAAGCACCCTGTCATCCTGAAGAGGCACGATGAAGGAACTTAGTCTTTACAACCACTAAGTTCCCTCCCGCCTCAAAAGCGGTTCGGGATGACATGGAGCTTCTCCTTATTTCTCCGCAGAGTCTCCTCCCTCAGGGACTCTGCGGCATCACAACGGATTAGAAACTGAAACATATATTTACGATAAGTTTGAAACCATGAATCAGCAAGCATCCCCCAAAAATCCTGCGGGCCGAATACTTATGGCAAGCCTGATCGGCACCACCATCGAGTTTTTTGATTTTTACATCTATGCAACGGCAGCAGTGCTGGTATTCCCCAAGCTGTTTTTCCCTTCTGATGATCCTACTTCTATCTCCGCAGAGTCTCCTCCTTCAGGGACTCTGCGGCATCACAACGGATTAGAAACTGAAACATATATTTACGATAAGTTTGAAACCATGAATCAGCAAGCACCCACCAAAAATCCTGCGGGCCGAATACTGATGGCAAGCCTGATCGGCACCACCATCGAGTTTTTTGATTTTTACATCTATGCAACTGCAGCAGTGCTGGTATTCCCGAAGCTGTTTTTTCCTTCCGCTGATCCCACTTCCTCCACACTGGAATCACTGGCTACATTTGCTCTTGCCTTTTTTGCACGTCCGCTCGGAGCCGCCCTATTCGGACATTTCGGTGATCGGAAGGGCCGGAAAGCTACCTTAGTGGCTGCATTGATGACCATGGGCCCCTCAACTGTTGCCATCGGGCTTCTGCCCGGATATAACACTATCGGGATCGCTGCACCTATACTTCTGGCACTATTCAGATTCGGACAAGGACTTGGACTGGGAGGCGAATGGGGCGGCGCCGTATTATTGGCAACAGAAAACGCTCCCGAGAATAAGAAAGCCTGGTACGGAATGTTCCCCCAACTTGGCGCTCCCCTAGGTTTTCTTCTGTCCTCAGGGATTTTCTTTCTGCTAAGCAAGTTTATGACGGATGCAGCCTTTTTAAACTATGGATGGAGGATTCCCTTCCTTGCAAGCGCTGTGCTGGTATGGCTGGGGCTTTACGTGCGATTGCGCATTACGGAAACGCCCGAGTTTATGAAGGTTATCGATTCCGACAGCCGCGTTAAAGTGCCCGTGGCCGACGTATTCCTAAAGAACACAAAGGCTATTACCCTTGGCACGCTGGCTACCATCACCACCTTTCTGTTGTTCTATCTGATGACCGTGTTTACATTAAGCTGGGGAACAACCGCCTTACATTACCCCAAGCCTACATTCCTGGTAATGCAGATGATATCCATGCTGTTCTTTGCGGCCGGTATTCCTTTATCAGCAGTTGTGGCGGACCGGTACGGCCGGAATAAAATGCTGGCTATTGCAAGTATTGCTATTGCCGCTTTCGGATTGGTTTTTGAATCCCTGTTCGCTCCGGGAAGCCTTGTTTTAACCACCGCATTTTTATCACTGGGCATGTTTTTGATGGGCTTAACTTACGGTCCGATAGGTACAGCACTCGCCGAGATCTTTCCCGCTTCTGTGCGATATACCGGTGCCTCTCTGGCATTCACATTGGCAGGTATTCTGGGCGCATCACTTACCCCCTATCTGGCAACCACGCTTGCAACCAAATACAGCCTGGCTTATGTGGGTTATTACCTGGCGGGAGCAGCCATTGTTTCCTTATTTGCATTGCTGGCAGCAAAACCGCTCATGAAAACGACATAAGCTGTATAAGGAATAAAGCGGTTTATTGGCAACAGCCGGAAGCTGTAATTGCTATCTTCGTTCAGGCACGATAACACACCTTTATGATTAAACCTTTACTGCTTACACTATTTCTGCTCCTCTCCTTCAGCTCCTTCGCACAACGGGAAACTGAGGACTTTCAGCTTTCCGCCCCTGCGGCTAAAACTGCAGCCAGCCTGTACAATACCATGTCTTACCTGGACTCCCGCGGCGATACTTCCAACCTGGGTATTGTCACAAAAAACATCCTGTACGGCCGGGTTTACGTAATCAACAAAATTCCAATGAAGGTTCAGGTTCTGAACCTATTCAATCAGCTGCTTGACAATTCAGCCGGTGCGGGGGAATTGCTCTTTCAATTGCGACAGTTCAACTTTGTTGCAAGCAGCCACGGAGAAAAAGGATTCTTCCAATTACGTGCAGGCATTTATTCAAAAACAGGAAGAGAGTACAGGCAGGTAGCATTTATCGACACCATAGCCTTATTGAAAGGCTTTGAAGGAATAAAAGCTTTGTTCAATTATGGCAGCACGCTTACCACTGATTTTATAGCGTCAACTTTGAAAAAAGTTCCGGAAGCAAGCTCTCAACCATTTAGCTACGATGAGGTGGTAAACATTGCCAACATTGAGAAGCAGCGTTTGCCACTATATAGTTCCCATGGTTTTACCGAAGGGATCTACAGCAACTACAATTCATTTAAGATGCAGGTTCCGGACAAAAAAGTTATCGAAGGGCCGGAGGATGGCAATGGCATCGTGAAGACTGTAAATGAAAAGGGGAAAGTGGTTTGGGTAGCTCCAAAGCAGATCTATGCTGTTGTACGCAAAGGAAAACCGTTTATAAACACGGGCTTTGGCTTCTCACCCCTCACACGTTCAGGAACAGATCTCTTATTCAAAGGGCATGTCGAAGCTGCACCTAAAGCACTTGATGTCCTCGCCACCGGCGCACTTTTTGGATTAATGGGTGTACTTACTATGGGAACACCTACCGATACATATGAGATGAAGTTAGATCATCTTACCGGGGGATTTATTTATCAGAGAGTGCTTGGCAAGTAGAATGGTTGGTTTTTACCTGTGGTCGGTGTTATCACCGTACCATCTGCATGCATCTTCTCCTCAAATAGGTTCCACCCCAAAGGTAGAGGCTACAGGAACGCAGTGTGAACTTACTGCCCATCGCTGTTCGGGATGTTAGCTCTTGCGCATCTCCATCTGGCGCAAGCGTCCGCTTGTGCTACTGTATAAACTTAATCCCAAGCAATCCCTTCTCCCCTGCATAATCTCTTGCGCTACTATACAAATATGCCTCCGGACTACCCATCTGGCGCAAGCGTCCGCTTGTGCTACTGTATAAACTCAATCTTAAGCAATCCCTTCTCCCCTGCATAATCTCTTGCGCTACTATACAAATATGCCTCCATCTGGCGCAAGCGTCCGCTTGTGCTACTGCATAAACTTAATCTCAAGCAATCCCTTCTCCCCTGCATAATCTCTTGCGCTACTATACAAATATGCCTCCGGACTATCTACAAAGCCCGAAACTACTGGATTCATATGAACGTATTCCAGTTTCTGATCCATCATATGATTGCCCCAAAGTTCTATCGGGTGATTATCCTGCCGCCAGAACTGAAAATCAGTATTGTTGCTGTTCTTCTTACCAGCTCGCTCCATAAGCCTGCACCAGGCATAAATTTCCAGGCCTTTCGTTTTCTGGCAATATTTTAAACTATCAAGCAGAATTGTTCTGTATTCGTTTCTGATAAAAACGCCTACCAGTAAACTACAGCAAAGCTTACAAAATAGAGCTTATGCTGATCGCGGATTTTATACTTGCTGCTCATTAAGCTAAGCTAAATATTTAGGCTCGAAATTAAGTACAGCATAAGCGGACGCTTGCGCTTGGCTGACGGCGGATTTATACTTGCTTATTAAGTCAAGCCAAATGTTCAGGCTCAAAATTAAGTACAGCACAAGCGGACGCTTGCGCTAGAGGGGGTCAATCATTACTCTTCAGCTTCGGGACTTCACTGGATTGAACAATGAACGTTAAACAGAGAAATCCCCCCTGCGTTAAAAGCCAATAAGTGACTTCCTTCAATGACCATTTACGAATATAGTCATGGGATTCATCTTTTTCGTTCATGAGGTATTCGCCTTTATTGTCATCGTCCATGCCAAATACCTTAACAAGTTTCCTGACGAGTAATTCTATTTCCCGATACATAAATGAGTTTGCAGTAGTTTTTCTTTCGCAATACAAAACACATCGAGGGAGATCCCATTGTTCGATTTTCAGGCGATTAAAATAATTGAAATAATCATGCGATAGTTTATAAGTATCCGCCCTAATACCCTCGCCAATATAAGTCGTAGAAAAAAGCAGCATTGCGTGCTTAAGATCATGAACAAGACTTTGAGTGAAAGACTCCCAGGTTTCTTCATTACCCGTAATTATGATTCTTCTTTCCTGAAATTCCTGGCTCGACAGCACTATTGTCGGTATGTTCAAGAGAGTATACAAAATAGTCGCTTTCACCTGCAACCCCTTGTCATCAGTCACGAGGTAATCGGAATAAGCTGCGAAGTAAGCGTGGTTACTATCGTTCTGTAGACTTTGGTAGTTTAATTTCTTTCTTTTACCTCCAACTTTCTCCTGCGTAATGTTGTACATCTCAAGCAGACCATAAGCATATTGAAATTTCAAGTAAAGATCGTTCTTCTGCTTTTCCAACAGCATGTTGTCAATGTTGTCCATAAAAGACATTCCGCTTAGCTTTTCTCGGAACCTTTCGTTGAATTCCATTCCCCACTTTTCATAGCTGTAGTCATCGTGGTTCATGTAAGTCGCTATCATGTCTCTTAGTCCCTGAAATTCTTTAGGATCGGTAAGAAATGCAGATCCGTACGGATTTAAGCTAGCGATAAAATTTTTTAAGCTCATGTCCGGACTATAATCTGGCAATAGCTTATCCATATACGCTTTATTCTCAGATGTAAGAGTATCCATTGGGATGGTTTCACCGAACAACCCGATTGGTAAATTAAATAATGTTTCTAAGTAGTTCCGCAGAGCATTCGACAGTGGATCGTCGGGCAGATCTTCTAGCAGCACATCTATATTGAAGTCTTTGATGAAATTCTCTGCTAAAGCATAGTCCTTGGAATAGAATGCCTCCAATGGTGTGGCTAACAGAATCTCATCGCGGTTTTGTATTGCATCGCGACTGTAGTAATTATCCTGTACATATTCCTCCATTTGACGGAGATCTTCGTCACGGAAACTCTGATTTGATGCCTTTAAATCGTCAAGATGAGCATCTGAGAAATTAAATAAGACAAGTTCTTTTATAGATTGAACGTAATTGTACAATGACTCACTGTAAGTGCCATGCGTCGGTTTTAGCTTTCTAAAGATATTGCTGTCAAGATAATAGCGTAACACATAGCAAGATACTAAACATTTAGTTGTAAAACCCAATCTGACGCAGTCCGCTTGTGCCACCGTATCAACTCAATCTAAAATAATCCTTTCTCTCCGGTTGCTGCTCATACGCTAACTAAATATGACGAAATTGTAAGCACAGCACAAGAGGTCGCTTGCGCTAAAGACGGCAGTAAACTCTAATTTAGTGTCCACACATTAATAATGATTTGTTTCAGATTCTTATTTCTCCTTCGGCTTAAGCTTCCGCCTGAGGCAGTGCCTGGTCCAGCTTAATGCCTACAATAAATTGAAGCTTAAGCTCCAAAGTTGAAATTATCTTTTATTGAAAGGAGTTTAAGTTAATCTTTCCAGACGCCGGCTGAAACTTAAGCCAGAAAAGGAAGGGCACCAACAAGGGGGTAAAATTGATGGAAGGTGTCACTTATGGCCGGTGTTATTCACCGTACCATCTGGCACCTGGCTTTACTATACAGTTAAAGAAAAGCCTGTGATGTATGTATGCCCTTTTATTTATCGCTATGCTAAAATATTCTCTTGGCATTGACATTTCTAAGAAGGAATTTTATGCCTGCTTGTCTGTTATTGAATTTAATCAGCTTGTAAAAGTAAGAGCTTCAAGAAAGTTTGCTAATGATGTCAAAGGTTTTAAAGATTTGCTTCATTGGATCAACAAGCACAGAAAAGAAAGCAATATCCCTTTCTCGATCGTTATCGAAGCTACGGGAGTGTATTACGAAGCTTGTGCTTTGTTCCTTTTCAAATCCGGATATGAAGTTTCAGTTGTCCTGCCCAATAAAGCAAAGCAATACTTAAAGGCTGTCGGCCTTAAAACGAAAAACGATAAAATAGATGCCAATGGGCTGGCACGCATGGGAGCCGAGCAATGTTTAGAGAAATGGGAGCCACTGGATGACTTCTTTTTTACACTAAGGGCCTTTACCAGAAATCACCAGAGCCTGCAAGAGCTAAAAACGAGCTTGAACAACCAGTTGCATGCTGACATGCATAGCATCTATAGCAACAAGCTGGTAATGAAGCAGCTTAAGAAGCTGATAGTTGCCGTTGAAAAGCAGATAAAAGAAACAGAGATAGCAATTGAACAGCACCTTTATAGCCAAACTGAAGTTGCAGAGAAAGTTAAATCTCTTACTGCGATCAAAGGGGTTGGCACTATTACGGTTGCAACTATCTTGGGGGAAACCAATGGCTTTAACTTGTTCAAGAATGCTCCCCAACTAGTGAGTTACGCTGGGTATGACGTAGTTGAAAACCAATCCGGAAGGCGGGCAGGAAAAACCCGTATATCAAAGAAAGGCAACAGCAGGATCAGAAGAGCACTGCACTTACCTGCTTTTAATGTGGTCAGATACGAAGTGGGCGCATTTAAGCCTTTTTTTGAACGTACCCTGGCTAAGCATAATCAGAAGATGAAAGCCTACGTAGCTATACAAAGGAAACTGCTCATGCTACTCTACACGCTTTGGAAAAAGAACGAAAAATACAATCCTGGCCAGCCAGTGCAAGAAAAGATATTCAGAAATGAAGAGACGGAGCCTTCTTTCGCTTTGGCCCGGTAGGGACCAAAATAAACAGCCCCGGAATAACCAGGGCTGCAGTAGATAGACATTCGTCAACGGATCAACGACTGCCTTCTTTCGCTAATGCAAAAAATAACTGAAAAAAATGTAGAAAGAACTTGCTTTTTAAGACAGTACCTTGCGCTAAATCAGGTAGAAGATACAGTGCCGCAGTGTGAAGATAATGGCGACAAATTATGTCTTTAAGCCTGGGATTGTCGTAGCGAAACGGTACCACTAGTATGAAATAACTCAACACATCATTTTATCGAACGTGGAATCCTCAGGATGAACAATATTCCTGACACATTTAGCTGTCAGGTTAAGAGTCTGAGAATCACTGCAATTTTTATAAATTTACAGTGATATCTATGTTGTCTCATGACCACAAAAACCATTTTAATTCAAATTCTTGCTTGCTCATGTATACCACTTGAGTATTTAAAAGAATTGTTTAACCAAGGAATCACTGCACTCAGCGACGCTAAATTTGATCAAACAATACTAGTTCAATTTTCAACCGTTTTAGCGGGTTTTATAAGCATAACGGTACCAGTTGCATTGAGTATCGTTTCTCGTCATACCGAGGATTATAAAGACAAAGAGATCTCGGAGAGCTTTTTGAAAGAATGGTGTTACAAATATCAAATTTTTGCTATTCCTTTCTTAGTTATCTCTGCGTTATTGCTTTTTGGCTTGAAAGTGGATCATGGATGGCCAGTTTACTCAATAATTGCCCTTGATGTTATTTCATTTATGGTGTTTGTCTATTTCTTAACTGTTGTTGGTCAGTATGCGACCAATTTTGATACCTATTACTCGAACAAATTAAAAAAGGATGCCGATGAAATTGTTCATGGGAAAAAGTAACTCACCAATTAAACGCCTTTCAAATAATCTGGAGAAGATTGGCAAAATTTCGGCACTGCGAATTAGTAAAGACTATACAGATTCGGTGATAGGAGATCTCGAATGGATTCAGGACAGTTTTATTAATGTATTGGCTTTAAAGGAAAAAAATCAAAAGCTATTCTATGAATTAATTGACCCGAACGGGCGGTACAAAAAAACAAAATCACAGGGTGCAAATCTTGACGAAATTGATTTTAGCAATTTTACTTTTTCGTTAATTGATCAATTGCCGCCGGAACTGGAAATCGATCCTTTAAAGAAGAAGTATCGTAAAGTATATGATTCATTTGACCCTGAAAAGTTAGACGATTTACAACTTCGATATATTCAGACAATATTTACGATATGGATTGCCGCTACAGCGAAAGAAAATAGGCAAGTTCAGAAATATTGTCTTTACACGTTTGTAAATTGGATGACGATCGTTGACAAACTCGATGATCCCGATTTCGACTACCCGACGATACTGGTAATTTTTTTGCAAAATCTCTGGGACCATAATTTCATGGTTTTAAACACTGATGCCGACCAGCAACCTGCTGCGTATTCTCTGTTTTCTTACAATAATTACTTGAATAGAATCTTCTCTGATGATATCTATGATGGAAACGTGGACATCTATTTCGATTATCTTTTCAGGTTTTTATATCAAATAATTGAAAGCAAAAAGTTCTCCTATGCAGAGAGTTTTATCTCACGGTGCATCGACAGCAGTTATTATCCAGATAATCGAGGAGCGTATAGCAATCTTCACTCCTTGATTTATAGAAAAATGAATGAAGCGGGCACCGAGGGGATAGATGAACTATTAAAACCAATTCCGGAATTAGGGTTTTATCGCGTTGGGTATATATGGTCTGTGACAGAACTAAAGAGCTGGGAAACTGAATTTTATAATTTTATTGAAGATAAAATCGAGCCGATAGTCCCTCTCGATGAAGAGATTACAAAACAAGTAAAGGCTATTAAAACATATGCTAAAGAGGTTTATAAGTTTAACAAATTGCAGATTGTTGTATTAAAGCTACTAAGCCTTTGTCTTTTTAAAGGTGATACGAAGACAATTAAATTTGCATTGCAATATAATCAACCAGCCGACTCCAACGCAATTCAGGGGAATAAGGATATTTTGCCTGTGCATCTTCATGAAATCCTAAACTTTGTAAATTACAAATATTCCATGGAACATGAATTATTTAGTTTCTGGGGCGGACATCATGGTGTCGAATATTATCTTGATCAAATATTATGTATTGTGCTATACCGCTACAATCCGAGCCGATATTACGGTGTGGAAAATGCTATCGCCTCTACAACCGCATTTTGCAAATTTAAATTAAATGATGATCCTGGATCTGTCGAAGGGTTAAAGCAAAATATGGTCAGACTTAAAAAAACTTTCAATTTTCATGCGGGCACTGGTAAATTAAAAGAAGAATTCTTCAGTTCCGAAAAAAAAATAGCGAAGACTAATGCTATCGTAGATGAAATCATAGCAGCCTGCGAGCAAGTATTGGCGAAAATTGAGGAGACGGCCCCACTTACAGAAGAATCTAAAACCGGCTTTTTAATATCTATTATAGAAGATTATCACAAGTACAATTATCTGAATAAGTTTTTTAAAGCATATGGTCAACCAACAACTGAGATTCCTGAAGGGGCTGAATCAATAGGCATTAATGAAATGATGGACAGAACTGCATTTATGGAAAACTGGCATATTCCGTATTATGGCTTTGTTGAGAACCGGGCAAGGGAACTGGCTGATGCGGATAATAGGAATGCGCAATTCTTACTTGCAGCTAAATCAAAAGAGGTAAAACTTGACCAAGGGGATATCGCAAATGCCTTAGATAATTATGTGGATAAGGGGTATGTTGTTATTTTTCGAAATTTACACTTAGACATGGTATTACGGGGTGTTGAAAATTACAAACCCTTTTACGATCATCCGGATCAAGAGAATATCGTCCCCGGCTTTTATCAAGGATTGTATAAAGATATCCCAATATTTGGACTATATGATCAGCTATTTTCGGAAAGCTTCCTGATACTTAACAAAAAGGACTTGTTTTACAACGAATATTTGGGCGAGGTAAATTTACCCTTTACAGCTCACGAAGACTTTAAAATGAGCTTTATTGATTTCGGAACCGATGATGCAAGTTTACAAGGAATGATTGATAGACCACCGTTATGGATTCAAGAGGAATTTAAGGGTGATAACGACAAACTTAATAGCTATCTGAAAAAGAAAGTTTGGATCAGATTATTTAAAAAGGTACACTACAATGTTGGAGAGAATTTCGAATGTTACTTATTTGACTTACCATAACGGGAACGAAATAATTTACGTAGCATTAACCCACTCTGGCTTAAGCTTGCTCAGAGGACAGCGATCGGCCCAGCTTAATGCCTGCAATAAACTGAAGCTTGCAGCTTCACAGTAAGAGTCGATGTACAGCTATCCTTTCAACTGAAAGATCAAGAAAGTTACAAAGTTCCCTTATTGGAGAAGCTTAGTTAGCCTTGCCATTGCCCGACTGAAACTTACGCCGGAAACTGCAAGAATGATAATCAACCGGCATCTGCAAAACCTATTTGAGCAGATGCTGAATATTCATGGCGTAGAAGTTCCTCAGGTGCAGCCCTCTGTACTGTTCAGGCATTTGCTCATTTATCTGCTGTTCCTTCAAGCCACTTATACCCCTAAGTATATCTGCAGAGCTACGCAAGGCGGTGAAGTAATCCAACTCTTTGTCAATACTGCTTTTATCCCCCGCCGGGCCGTGGCCCGGGATAAAAACATCAGCCGCTATCAATTTCATTTTCCTTAAGTAAGCCTCCCAATTCTCCAGTTTGCTTTCGCCGACATACGGATGAAAGTTCACGAAGAGCAGGTCGCCTGTAAACACGATCCTTTCTTGTGGCAGGTACACAAACAGGTCGCTAGCCGAGTGCCCGTCGCCATATGAGATGAGCTTTACCTCTATTCCTTTTCCGTACAGCGTCAACGAATCGCTAAACGTAAGATTGGGTGGAGTGGTAACAAGGGTTGCGTGCGAATCGGCAATGCCACCGAAATAGGCCTTCCAGATGACATCTTCTTCCGCCTGCCATTTATCTTTAGACGCGGGAAGAGCCGCATAATACTTCACCCGTCCGGGAACAAATTGCTTTTCAGCAGCAATTTCTTTGGGCTCTGTAGTTTCGATCAATTGCTTGTTTATAGCTGTGCTAATGATAGTAGCCGAAGCAAAAACCTGGTTTCCACGGATATGGTCGTTGTGGGCGTGGCTGTTCACTACCCATTTTACCGGCTTCCTAAGTTTGGTTGAAATGAAGATCTTCAGGTCCTCGGCTGCGGCCGGCGTCAGGAAAGGGTCTATTACTAAAACACCGTCGCCCATATCAACGATGCCCGCATTGCAAGCAGCATTTCCTCCAGGGAGTGCAATTGCGGCATATACGTTTTTGCTCAATTGATGGACCTCGAAATTCTGCGTTTTGAACACTTGCGCCCGGGCAATGCTGCAGTAGAGGAATAAACCGGCGAGGAGGAATGGCTTCATTTAATTAGCTGTTTATTACTAAGTTATTAAATAATGCTTTACAAATAGAATGGGAGTGATCGTTAAGAGGTGGTCGGGCTTAGTGCAAAAGCAAATATTTACCTAACCACCCCGTCCTACGGACACCCCTCCTTGAAAAAGGAAGGGATTGAGGCAGTAGCCAAACTTCTGCTGCATTCTTGAAACCCGCGACTTTAGGCGCCATGCTCCCCTCCTATTTTAGGAGGGGATTAAGGGGTGGTCGCCGATCTGCCTTTCACACAAAAAAACCAAACATTCCCCCGAACCACCACCGCATTCTTTTCACGAATCAGTTTTATCTTTCCAAGAACATCAATTCTCCGTGAAAGAACCTTTCTTTTCTTTCACAGAACCCTCAATTTCTTTCACAGAATCCGAGCCTTCCTTCACAGAATCCCTCATTTCGTTTAAAGAATCTGTCTCTTCTTTCACAGAACATGCACATTCGTTTAAAGAATCCTACTTGTCTTTCACAGATTTAGCGATCTCTTTGACAGAAATCCTGTTTTCTTTCAAAGAATACCTCCTTTCGTTCATAACAAACAGCATCTCTAACACAGAGAAAGGCTCTTCTGTAACTCTCAAGGGCATTTTTCAGAACGGGATGGCTATTGCTTTACAGGAATTGCACGTCGGGTTATTTGATTGCTTGTCTTCGTTACAGCATTAGCAGCCCGGGCTGTTTGAAAGCCTTTATGATCATTTCCCTTTGTGCAGCATGCGAATACTTCTTTCCAAAGTTTACCTATTTTTCACTATTTGTACCGTTTTGTACTACTTTGTACCGTTTCGTACCGTTTTGTACTTCTGCGCATTTGGAGATTCGGAATTTGAGTTTGTAAATTCATGTAAGCATTTGGGGCTATGCCCGTTTGCAAACCTAACCTCCTTATTATGAGAGCAACAAGCTTATTAAAAGACTACACAAAGTTGAGCGATGCGAACCTGGACTTGAGAGCGGGTGCGGTGCTTACCTCCATGACAGGCAATGCGAACTTCCCTGTCACCACTCCTACTGTAGCCGAATTCGGCTTATTGAAAACTGCGTACTCCGACGCATTGGCAAGTGTCTATACTGCTAACCGGAATTCCATTGCCGTCAAGAACGAGGCACGTATCGAATTGCTGTCGGCCATGAAGCAACTGGCATTGAACGTGGAGTCACTGGCTCCCGGCGATCGCGTGAAGCTGGTAAGTTCGGGCTTCGACCTGGCATCGGATGGCGAGAGCTCTCCGCCCCTGTCTGCCCCTGTACAATTCACCATAGCCGACGGCATGAACGTGGGCGAGCTGAAGTTTTCGGTTAAGCGGGTGCCAAATGCAGTATCGTATGTGCACGAGTACACGGATGAGCCGATTACCGAAAACACCCGCTGGATAAGCAAGGCTTCTGCTTCACGCACGCATGTGTTTACCGGTTTGCGCAGCGGTGTTCGCATCTACGGGCGCACAGCAGCAATTGGGCGCAAGGGCCAGGAAGCCTATACGGCTATACTGACGCGGGTGGTGCAGTAAGGCTTGGGAGAACTTCGATTGCGAAATACAGAACCATGAACATACAAGAACAAATAGCCGGCTATCTTGCTACACAAACCGAAGCGAAACGTACAGATCTTGAAACTCTGCACAAACGCATTCTCCAGGCATTGCCTGGAACTAAGCTTTGGTTTCTCGACGGCAAAGACGAGAAAGGAAAAGTAGTTACCAACCCCAATATCGGGTATGGCGAGCGCACGGTGAAATATTCGGATGGCAAGACCAAAGAGTTCTATCAAGCTGGCATTAGTGCAAACACAAGCGGAATATCGGTCTATATACTTGGCATCGCCGATAAGGCTTACCTGTCGGCAACGTATGGGCAAGAGCTCGGCAAGGCATCGGTAACGGGTTACTGTATCAAGTTCAAAAAGCTGGCAGACATAAACATCGACGTACTTATTACGGCTATACTGGATGGTGTTAAGCAGACAAGCCATGCGACAGGTTTAGCGTAGCCGATGATGTACTATCCCGCCTAATTGGTAAATTGCTTCATTATGGCGCAAGACTATATCATCCCGGCACAGGCACACATCGGCCATGTTCATCTGAAAGTGTCAGATCTTCAACGGTCACTTGACTTTTATTGCGGGCTGCTGGGATTCGAGGTCACTACCATGTATGGCACACAGGCGGCGTTTATTTCTGCAGGCGGATATCATCACCACATTGGTTTAAACACATGGCACAGCAGAGGGCTGCCACCTGCACAGCCCAACAGCGTCGGGCTGTATCACACCGCGATAGTTTATCCCACAAGGAAAGACCTTGCTGTAATTTACAAGCGCTTGCAGGAGGCGCAGTATCCGCTGACCGGAGCCAGTGACCACCTTGTTTCGGAAGCACTTTACCTGAATGATCCAGACGAAAACGGGGTTGAATTATACTGGGACCGGCCAAAAGAATTATGGAGGTATAAAGAGGATGGCTCTGTTGATATGCTTACCCTCCCGCTCAACCTTGATAGTTTATTGAAGGAATTATAGTAGGCACCTTTTTGTAATTCATTCTTACTGCTACCGTTATCTTCAGCGTCATCCTGAGCGTGTGAAGGAAGAGCGGGTTAAAAGTACTTGAATCTCTGTACACTATAACAGGTTCAGTGTGACATTTCTTTCCCGCAGCGTTTCCTCTCTAGTCGTGAGCGAAGCCAGGGGACTCTGCGGTTTACGAATTATCTCCTACTTTATATCAATGTCGGTCATAAGGACATTTCTTTCCCGCAGCGTCTCCTCTCTAGTCGTGAGCGAAGCCGAGGGACTCTGCGGTTTACGAATTATCTCCTGTAATGTCAGGGAGTTATTTTGATGTAAGTTTTACCTTAGGGGAGAGAAAGATAAAATCGCAATTACAACCTGGCTTGAGTTGCAGGATATTGACTTAACAAGGCAGCGAGTGCCGCAGAGTCCCTGAAGAAGGAGACTCTGCGGAGAAGGAAAGGTCGTTCGAACTATTTTGACCAGATAACTCCACTGAACCCTGTACTGATTTTGCTGTCCGACAAGAAAGAAGATTTAAATCTTTCTGTCTCCATAAAAGTCTGTAAGTCAGCTCCTACTTTTTCCTTTGTATGTTCGTAACTAAGGTCTTCGTACTCCTCCGGTGGAAGCCAAAGAGTCATGTTTGTAGGTTGGAAGTCGATACGCGTAACAACATGATTAGCCTCAATTTGATAACGGTTCACACCATACAACGTTAGCGAGTGCCTGAGTGGCTTCGGGAATGTTGAGAAAGAAAGGCTGATCTTAAATTCTGCGATTGGCTTTTCGGGTTTGTTGCCATTACAAATACTATTTAACCAACCTTGTATTAGATTCGATCTCGTCTCTGCGTTCATCAAAACAAGATAACAATTGTTGCTAAGAAAAACGCGACGAACTTGTTAGTAATCCTGCTTACAGAATTGAGCCCACCACTCCACCGCTCTTCAGCATTTCATCCAAATTAGTATTTTAGCTAACCCTTGATGAAAACAGCTATGTCAACCACAAGCCACCACGACGAACGCATCGCAAAGATGACCTTTGCCACGGTCTATCCCCTCTATGTTACCAAGGTGGAGAAAAAGGGCAGAACGAAGGAAGAATTGCACCACGTAATTGAATGGCTGACGGGCTATAGCGAAACGGACCTGAACAAACTCGTTGAAGAAAAGGCAACTTTCGCGGATTTCTTTGCCAGGGCATCATTAAATCCAAACGCTCACCTCATCACAGGCGTGATCTGTGGCTATCGTGTGGAGGAGATTGAAAATACCCTGACACAACAGGTGCGCTACCTCGACAAGCTAGTGGATGAGCTGGCCAAAGGACGTAAGATGGAGAAGATACTGCGCACCGCATAAAAGAACAGAAGAACTAAGTGCGATAAAATTCCCCCTTTTGGTGGGAGAAGTTTAACTTAGGCCAAGTGCCGCATATATGTCTTTAAGTACTGATCCTTTCCAGCACACTCCTTCTTTCCAATTAGACCATTTCTTCGAGCTAACGCACGACCTTTTTTGTATAGCTGGTTACGACGGTTATTTTAAGAAGATAAATCCGGCTGTATCTAAACTGCTGGGATATACTGAAGCAGAACTGTTTGAAAGGCCAATTGCAGAGTTTATTCATCCGGAAGACCGGCATATTACGGCTAAGAACCGGGAACAACTTACCAGGAACAAACCGCTGCTGAACTTTGAGAACCGTTATGTAACCAAAGCCGGCAATATAGTCTGGCTTTCCTGGACATCCATGCCTGTTGATAACGAACAACTGGTGTATGCGATCGCTAAAGACATTACCTACAAAAAGCACCTGGAAGAGGAACGGAATGAGCAGTTGACAAGGCTGGCGGCTACTAACCAGAACCTGAAGCAATTATCATACACCACCTCGCACGATCTGCGTTCGCCTGTAAACAACCTGATTTCTGTTTTGCAGTTATTGGAAACCGACAAAATAGCCGACGATGAAACGCGGGAATATGTGTTGATGCTTAAGAAGGTGTCGGAAAACTTAAGCCTTGTGCTGAATAACTCAGTAAGCGATCTGATTACAAGCGATACCCTTTATGTTGAGCTGGAGGAGATCAGTTTCGACGATTCTCTTCAGCGGGTGATGCGTTCTATTGATTCGTTGATAAGACAATCAGGAGCTATTGTTAACTCCGACTTCTCTCCACTGCCTTCTGTAAATTTCAATAAAGCTTACCTCGACAGTATATTTCTCAACCTCATCACCAACTCAATTAAGTATGCACGCCCGGGAGCTGATGCAGTTATTACGATTAACTCTCAAGTTTCTGACGGCGTTAAGCAGTTAGTTGTTTCTGATAACGGGCTTGGCTTTGACATTGAGAAGGTGAAAGACAGGTTATACGGATTGCATCAGAAGTTTCACCACCATGTTGATAGCAAAGGTGTGGGATTGTACCTGATCTACAACCACATTGTGAGCCTGGGCGGGCAAATCCACCTGGAAAGCGAGATCAATAAAGGCGCAACCTTTACCATTTCGTTTAAAGACTAGAATAAAAAAGCCCCTTGCGGGGCTCTTCTTTACAAAATCTTGTTGCGTTTCTTGGTTACTACCTCACCATCTTCGACTTTGGTTTTGGTGTCTTCGGTTTTGATTTTCACATCACCATCTTCAGAGACCTTCTTTTTGTAATCGTCGTCTTTGGTTTTGCTGTCGCCATCGGCTTCAACTTTCTTCTTGTAGTCACCGTCTTTTACCTTAACATCCCCGTCATCGCCTTTCTCTTTATAGTCGCCGTCTTCTATGGTGTAGCTATCGCTGTCATATGTTTTTTTATAGTCGGCATACTTAATTTTAACATCTTCATCGTCCACCTTTACTTTGGCACCATCCACTTCATATTTCCCATCTGATGTAGGGATAACCATGCCGTTTACCTTTTGTCCCGTAGTAAAAATGGTGTCTTTATCATGATTAACATAGAGATAAACCGGTTTTCTGGTTTCAGCATTGATGGCGTATCCGGTAACGGAATCAGCTTCTACAATTATAGAGTCTCCGGTGTTGAGGTCCACGTAAGTGCCCGACTCAACTTTGGTCTTGCTGTTACAGGCGGCTACCAAAATAGCCAGCCCTGCTACAATTAGTTTTGATTTCATGTGTTTGTTGTTAAGATTTGATGTAGCAACAACAAATACCGGAAACAGTTTGCCTGGTTTTGTATAAGTACCTGATAAACAATCAAAAGCTAACGGCAAACTGCTTTAATTTACAAGGCCTAAACCTGCCCTGCCGCTTCCTTGTTATATCTGCTGCGGTATTCCAGCGGCGACATACCCGTCACTTTCCTGAAGACTTCCCTGAATGCCTTTGGGTCAGAGTAGCCCACTTCAAACATCACCTCGTTCACATTCTTCCGCGATGTTTCCAGCTCTTTCTTCACAGCCTCCATCTTCACCCTTTGCGCATACTCAAGTGGCGTGTTGCCCGTGGCTTTGATAAATCGCCTGTCGAAATTCCTCCTGCCGACATTCAGCGTGGAAGATAAATGCTCCACCGATATCTTTTCGGCCAGATTGCTCTCGATGTATGCCTGCGCTTTCTTCACCACCTCGTCCGCATGAGTCTTCTGCCCGGAAAAGATGATAAATGGCGACTGGCTTTGGCGGTCGAGTTCAATCTGGAAGATCTTTGAGCAGAGGATCGCCGTTTGCCTGTCGAAATACTTCTCAACCAGGTAAATGATCAGGTTCAGGAAGGAATATGCGCCGCCGTTGGTGTAAAGGCCGTGTTCGTCTGTGATCAGTTTTTCTGTCTGGAGTTTTACAGTCGGGAACATGCTCCTGAAAACATTCTCTGCCGACCAGTGCGTTGAACAGGTCTTGCCATCCAGGATTCCAGCTTTTGCAAGCATGAAAGCACCGGTGCAGATGCTGGCTATTTCAGCACCATTTTTATATTGATCGCCAAGCCACTCAATCATCGGCGTGTTCTCCTCCACCGCCCTCTGAAAGTTATGATTGAGCGAGGGAATGATGATGAGATCTGTACGTTTAACCGCCTCAATAGAAGCGTGGGGTTTCACAGAAAACAAGCCATCGTAAAAGTCAACTGCCCTGGAGATGCCAAGTAGCTGTATGGTGAACATTTCTTTTCCATGTTTCTCTTTCCATATCTGATCGGCTCTCGACAGGATTTTGTAGGAGCCAACAATGCTGCTCAGATTATTCTCACCGTTGGGCACGAGGATGGAGATATGTTTCATACAGTTTGGATTTCAATCAAAGGTAGATGTTAACCTTGTCCAAATCAACCCGTCAGATAGTCTCATTTACACAGCATCATGACCTTGCCTGGGCTTTACTTTTGCGTTATGTCATTGATAAACATCAAAAAGAGCAGGGCAAGCTTGGTCGTGCTTTTATTTTTAAGTGCGCTGGCGGGCTGCGGCAATCCGAAGGCGATGCAGAAAGCCGAAGAACATCCTGATCATAAACCAACATCAACCATGAACAAACAAGATTTTACTACGAGTATCGAAGTCAGCCAAAGCCCTTCCACAGTTTTCAATGCAATTAAAAACTTCCGCGGCTGGTGGTCGGATGATATTGAAGGCGAGACAGGAAAGCTTAACGAAACATTCTTTTATCACTACAAAGATGTGCACCTGTGTAAATTGAAGCTGATAGAAGCTATTCCTGACCAGAAACTCGTGTATCAGGTGGTTGATAACCAGTTTAATTTCACCAAAGATAAGACCGAGTGGATAGGCACAAAGCTGATTTTTGATATCTCCAAAGATGGCGAGAAGACTAAAATGCAGTTCACGCATGAAGGTTTGGTTCCGGAATACGAATGTTATAATGTTTGTACCGATGCGTGGACGAGCTACATACAGGGAAGCTTAAAGAGCCTGATTGAGACCGGGAAAGGGAAACCCAATCCGAAAGAAGGTGGGCTTAATGCCGAGCTGGTTGAAAAATGGGGATTGCCAAAGAAGTAATGATGGAAAACACAGATTATACAATCTCTTTTGAGTCTTCACGATCTCCGGAAAAGGTTTTTGAAGCTTTGCTTGATGTACGACATTGGTGGTCGGGTTTGTACGGCGAAGAAATAGCGGGAGAAAGCAGGCAAGTGAACGACGAATTTACATTTCACGCCGGTGAGGGAATGCACTACTCAAAGCAAAAGCTGGTGGAATTAGTGCCAGGCAAAAAGCTGGTGTGGGAGGTGATTGACAGCAACCTTTCCTTCCTCGAAAAGGAGGATGAATGGACGAGTACGAAGTTCGGATTTGAACTCTCCGGGCAAGATGAAGGAACCAACGTTACTTTTACTCACAAGGGCTTACTGCCACAGATTGAATGCTTTAACAATTGCTCAAATGCCTGGACGGCGTACATGCATAAGCTTGCAGCGGAATTGAAGTAGGAAGCAGAAGCTAAAAAAACCTATTGCGAAGCACGGGCTGAGGTAGCTGATGGCCCACGAACCTTCTGAGGTTTAGTAATCGATTGTTTTTCTTATCTAAATAATATAAGTTTAAAAATAATTTTAAACCGCTGTAATGAAGTTTGGAAAGACAATAAAGATATTCCTGATCGATGGTGATCCAAATGGAAGAATGAGCTGCGAGCTTTCTAATTGGACAGGTAAGGCATATAAAATTCCGCGAGTTAAAATCAAAGACTGTGTCGACAGATTTGACATCAACAATACAGGGTTATATTTATTGCTAGGGAAGAATGACGAGGGTCAAGACCTTGTTTATATCGGTGAGGCCGAAGCAATCCTCAAGAGGTTAAACCAACATTTGCTTCAGAAAGATTTTTGGAATGAGGCTATAGTGTTTATCAGCAAAGATGAAAATCTAAATAAGGCTCACGTTAAGTATCTTGAAAACCGATTATACGAAATTGCGAGGTCCACAAGCCGGTACAATCTGGCAAATAATGTTATTCCCACCCAATCATCAATCTCCGAATCTGACAGAGCTGAGATGGAAGAATTTATAGAGAACATCAAGCTACTGGTAAACACATTAGGGCATAAAGTTTTTGAAGAGAAAAGAGATTTGAAGTCTTCCTTGAAAAAGAAGCAAGAAGTTTTTCACATCACATCCTCCCGAGGAACGAAAGCTCAGGGTATTCCAACTTCTGAAGGCTTTGTTGTATTTAAGGCATCTAAAATCGCACCAGTTACAACTGCTTCTTTCCCGTTGCCCATGCAAAGACTACGACAGAAACTCATAGACGAAAATATCGCAATCTTAGTTGATGAAAAACTAGAATTGACGGAAGATTATATTTTTACTAGCCCCTCCGCGGCTGCCAGTATCGTGCTTGGCAGAAGTGCTAACGGGCTCACGGAATGGACTTTGTCCGATGGACGATCGCTAAAAAGATTTGAAACCAATGAATTAGCGTTACCAGTGCAAGACATAACTGCCATAACGGACGATCTTAATTTTGTAAATTAGAATTTGAGGATTTAGGCATTTTCAAACATGAACTCAATCTTCGACCCGCAAACCAGAACTGAAATAATCAGCAGGATCAACTCTCTTAGCGCTAACAGCCAGGCGCAATGGGGCAAGATGAACGTATATCAGATGCTAAAGCATTGCACCCTGTGCGAGGAAATGTACCTGGGCAAGACCCAGCACAAACGTGCTTTCATGGGATACATCTTTGGAAGAATTGGATTGAAGAATTTAATGAAGGACGAAAAGCCTATCGGCAGGAATGCTCCTACCGGACAGGCATTTAAAGTTCAGGAAAGAAGCGGAGATGTGGAGGCGGAGAAAGCCACCTGGGCTTCACTCATTGCAGAGTACTCCAATTACAACAAGGAGGATTTTATGCACTGGTTCTTCGGGCCGATGACTAAAGAGCAAGTGGGCATCTTTGTTTACAAGCACAGCGACCACCATTTGAGGCAGTTTGGAGCGTAACGCTTTGTTGCTTTGTTAAGCACCATCATTGAGCATTATCCCAAAATGACTCCTTATATCGGCCAGCACATTTTCCTGGAAGTTTAAAACTTCTGTGTTTTCATAACGTACACCCGGATCCCATGCTGGTTTAAGTATTCTGTACGCTCTCTATCGTATTCCATTCCGGCATATGTGAAATGATCGGCGCCATCAAGTTCAATACACAGCCTTTCCGAAGGGCAGTAAAAGTCCATGATGTAATTGCCAAGACTATGCTGCCGGCGAAATTTTCTGCCATCCAGTTTGCTGCCTTTCAACAATATCCACAGCACAGCCTCTGCGGGCGTAAGGTTGTTTCTTAGCAGTTTGCGGTTCGCTTTAAGATCTCGACGATTGTTGAATTGCATGGCCTCTGATCAGGTTAAGTGGGGTAGCCTTAGGTTGCGAGTTCCCCTCCTGTTTTAGGAGGGGATTAAGGGGTGGTCGCTTAAACAAGTTGTAGATGATGTGTGAACCACCCCGTCCTGCGGACACCCCTCCTTGAAAAAGGAGGGGACGTAATTAAGGCGTCACCTTCTTCACACTCGACGCTCCATGGTCATTATTCTTCACCTCTTTCGGATTACCGCGGTATTCCACCTCGCTTGCGCCGCTTGATTTAACGTTCAAGGTGTTGAGGACATTGATACGGCATTTGCTCGCTCCGGAACTCTCAATATCATAAACTCCCACCACAAAGTCAAAGGCATTTACTTCGCTTGACCCGCTCAGATCCATATCATGCTCTCCAGCCTGCCCCTTCAGGTCAATCTCTGATGAGCCGCTTGAGTGCGTCTTTACCCGTGATGCGCTCAGATCGAGTGTTATCTTGCTTGAACCTGTTAGTTCAAGGTTAAAGTCGGTTGTATTGATGCGCCCATCTCCTACCACTTCCACGGCGCCGGAAGCTTCCAGGGCGCTCAGATTTCTTGCACTCACATATATAGTAATCGGGCCTGCATCACAGAAGTTTCCGTCCAGGTCAATCTTCAGCCTGTCGCCGCTGACATTGGTTTTCAGATGCTCCTGAATATTGTCATCAGCAACTACCTTAACAGACTGCGACGAATCCTGCTTCAGCACGAGTTTGATACTTCCGCTCGTTTCCACCTCCGTAAAGGCATCTACAGTGCGCATTTGCGTGATCTGCTTTCCTGATCCTTGTATGCAGTCATTGTTGCATCCCGCGAAAGCGGCCACACCGATAACCATCAGAAATAGTTGCAAAGATTTGATCGAAGGTTTCATATCGTCTTAATAAGATTTGACCTGTACAACTAAGGTATAAAAAGCAATGATATGCTCTACAAATAATATTTCTCCCCCTGCGATTTTATTTTGCCGGCATCGAGCAGGTTGCGTATCACCTCAATACGCTGCATCTCGGTACCCACTTTCACAGACGACACCAGTTCATCAAGCAACATGTGTTTAGCGGGCAGAAGCTGAAGTATTTCATTGCTGATCTGATCAGTTAAATCCGCTGCATTGCTTTGTCTTTTACGCTCTATGCACACGTCGCACACGCCACAATCATGTGATTCTGTCTCGTCAAAATAGCTTAACAGCGTGCGGCTGCGACAAGCATCAGACTCGGCATAGCCAATAACAGCTTCAATTTGCTTCTGCATTACTTGTTTCCTGTCGGCGATGTATTTCACATCAATTATAAGGTTCTGTGGCTCGGCACGTGCTTTAAGAAACAGCAATTGGGGTTTGTCGGTTTGTGGGAGATAGCTGAGCAAGCCAAGTTCCTCCAGTTTTTTCAGCGTTTCCCCTACTTCCTGCCGGGATTGTGCGGTGCGTTTGGCCAGGTCGGTTTCCCGGATGGGTGTGAACTGGTCGAACAAACCTCCATAAGAACGTAGCAATGTTTTGATAAAGCCATCGTAAGCGGCATTGCTTATCTGGAAACTGTAAAGCTCTTCAGAATTGATGACGACCTGCACCCGCGACGGCAGGTAAACACTTTCGCTCAGGGCGATGTAGCCATCGTGCTCCAGGAACTTGAGGGCATTTACCGTTTTGATGGCATCCAGCTTGAAGCGGGAGCAAAAATCAGCGATGTCGAACTCCAGCGAAAGCCCCTCGCCTGCTCCATAAGCAATCTGGAAATAGTTGCAGAGGCAATGGTAGGTTTGCCTGATCTCTTCCACCGGCGGAAAACTCAATTCGAAACGCTTTTCAAGTTGCAGGCGGTCGGAAGTGTTATAGAGCAGCACGGCAAAGGCTTTCTTCTCGTCCCGCCCTGCTCTTCCGGCTTCCTGATAGTATGCTTCCAGGCTTTCGGGCAGGTCCAGGTGGACCACAAAGCGCACATCAGGCTTATCTATTCCCATCCCAAAGGCATTTGTGGCTGCAATGATGCGTGTCTGGTTATTTTTCCATGCTTCCTGTTTGCTGCTTCGAGATGAAGAGTCTAAACCCGCGTGATAAAAGTCGCTGCTGATGCCCTGCTGACTTAACCTGCGGGCAACTTCCTGAGTTTCCCTGCGGTTGCGGACGTACACAATACCTGTACCGCCAACTTTACGTGCAATGGCAAACAGTTTCCTGAATTTATTCTCTTCATTCGCCACCACATAGCTCAGGTTCTTGCGCTCAAAGCTTTTCCTGAACACGTTGGGTTTGCGGAAGGCGAGCTTTTCCTGAATATCATTTACAACCCGCTCTGTAGCAGTCGCTGTAAGGGCAAGCACAGGGACATTCGGGTGCAAAGCTCTGAGTTCTATTAGCTGCAGATATGGCGGGCGGAAATCATATCCCCACTGGGAAATACAATGTGCCTCATCTATCGCGATGAGGTTTACGTTCATGTGCCTGATGCGCTCTCTCACAAGCTCTGAAAGAAGCCTCTCAGGCGAGAGATAAAGGAATTTCGTGTGACCGTAAATGCAGTTATCCAGCAGGATATCGATTTCACGTTTGCCCATGCCCGAAATAACAGAGACTGCTTCGATGCCTTTTGAGCGAAGGTTCTCCACCTGATCTTTCATCAAAGCAATGAGCGGCGATACCACGATGCAAATACCGGGCTTCACCATTGCCGGAACCTGGAAGCAAACAGATTTGCCCCCTCCGGTGGGCATGAGTGCCAGCGCATCGTTCCCCTCAAGAACAGAATTGATGATATCTTCCTGTAAAGGCCTGAACTGGTTATGCCCCCAATAATGCGAAAGGGTTTCGTGAATGGTCATGTGGCGATGCCAAAACTAAGGGAAATAGCGGCAAAGTAGCGAAAATCAGTTGTGAAAACCTGCGGTGTGGCCAACTACCATTTGCACCCGCTCATCAAGCTGGATTGCGGCACGGTCCAATAAATTCAGGTATTCTTCATTGCCTGCTTCGCCGGGCTCTTTCATTAAACTTACCAGGCCCAGTATTGATGAAACCGGCTGACGAATCTCATGTGATTCAATACGGGCAATTTCCCTGAGGGCTTTATTTTGTTCCTGCAATTGCGCAAGGCTTCTATCCAGCTCCATCAAATGGCTTACCTGTTTGGCTAAAGTTTCTAAACAGCTTATTTGCTCATCTGAGAGTTTTTTAGGCTCAATATCGTAAACGCACAATGTTCCAACATTAAAGCCATCATAAGTTTTAAGATTGGCACTGGCATAAAACTTTATAAACGGCGCATTTGCCACTGCGGGCGCATTCTCGAACCTCGGATCCTGGCTCGCATCTCTCACTTCCATCACCTTGTCAAGCTCTATCGCATGAGAGCAGAAAGAAGTCTTCCGGGGCATCTCTGTCTGTTTTGTGCCACGTTTAGCCTTGATAAGTTGGATCTCCTTATCAAGCAGAGTGATCATCGCAATTGGAGATTCGCAGATGTAAGAAGCCATGTTGACTATCTGCTGCAAATCGGATTCACGCGACACGTTAAAATTCAAGTAACGCTGTACAGCCGCTACCCGTTGGGCTTCAAAATTCTCCAAATTATTATTATCCATTATTGTTACTCTAGACGTATACGAAACCTGTTTGAAAACAGATTTGAATACCGGAACTGTCAACTACTTTTTAAACGTAAGCAGCAGTTCGTCAGTGCTGTACATGTAAAGCAAGCCGTAGCGTATTTCAAAACGCTTTACTTTACCGAGGTTGGTTATGATCTGATTCTCATAGTCCATTACGCCTTCACAATACATTTTAGTGGAAACAGCATCCTCAAAACTCAGGTGGTTATTTACTTTCACAATCTTCGCTGAGAACGAGTTGCATCCGGCTTTGCCTGTTGCTTTGTCGTCGTCAAACTCAATGTAGGCTTTATCGCCCAGATCAACTGCCTGCTTGTTAATAGCAATGAGCTTCCAATGAGTTTCCTCGAACTTAGGCTGATCGGCATTTTGGCTTATGGTCTTGCATGAAGAGGTAAGAACCAATGCAATGACGATGATAATGAGATTTTTCATCAGGGGGGCTTTTAGCTAAATATACGCTTTTCTGAATAATAGTGTAGATGTGTAAATTGTTTCATTACAGATTTTGGGCAATTACAAAGCCGCTCGCCCATGCCCATTGAAAATTATATCCGCCCAGCCATCCGGTTACATCCACACATTCGCCGCCAAAGAACAAGCCCGGGGCTTTCTTTGCTTCCAGGGTTTTAGATGAGAGTTCGCTTGTTGCCACTCCGCCCCGCATCACTTCAGCTTTGTCGTATCCTTTGTTCCCGGCGGGCTTTACCGTAAATGTGTGTATCAGGTTGTGGATGGAAGATATATCGGCTTTGCTTAAAGATGCCAGATTCTTTTCTGAAGGGATGTATTTGCCCAATGCATCCGCAAATTTCTTTGTGAATAATCCTGCAAGAAAACTGCTTAATGCCCTCTTCCCGTTTGCCTGCCGCTCCTTTTCAATCAACTCGCTGATGTTTTGGTTTGGAAGCAGATCGATGAATATTTCTTCGCCCGGTTGCCAGTAGGATGAAATTTGGAGGACAGCCGGCCCGCTGAGACCCCAATGCGTAAATAGTATGTTTTCTTCGAAACTTGCCCGATCATTCCACACCCGGCTGAACACGGTATTTCCGGAAAGCTCGGCATACCAGTCGGCATCTTTTCCGGTGATGGTTAGAGGGACAAGAGCAGGAGCTGTTTGTGTAATCGTTAGTCTGAACTGCCGGGCTGTGCGCAAGGCAAAGTCGCTTGCCCCGAGCTTCTGGATGGGCAGTCCGCCAGAGGCAAACACCACCTTAGCACAGATTATCTCGTGCTCCTTCCCTCCTTTTTGGTAGCTGATTTTGTATCCGCCATTAGCATCAGCCTGAACCGACTTTACTTCTGCACCGCATTTAATTACTTGTCCCAGATCGGCGCAAAGCGATACGAATACATTTACAACATCTTTTGCATTGTTGCTTTCGGGAAACAACTGTCCGAGAGTTTTCTCTTTGCCGCTGATGCCGTACGTTTCAAAAAAACTGATGGTGTCCTGAACTGTCCATTGCGAAAACGCTGATTTGCAGAAGTGCGGGTTTTCGGAAATGAAGTTGGCTTCTGTAGAATACAGGTTGGTGTAGTTACAGCGCCCGCCTCCTGAAATGAGGATCTTGGCTCCTGGCTTATCGTTCTTTTCCAGTACGAGCGTACGCTTGCCTAAAAAGCCGGCCTGCACGGCACACATCAGCCCGCAGGCACCGCCCCCAATAATCACCGCGTCGAACGTATCCATTGCGGCAAAGATTAGATAAAGAAATCAGTTCTCACAAAAGGCGGGCGCTTTCCTATTGCCCGCTTACCGGATTTGCATCGTCCAGACCGGCGTCGCCTTCTTTTTTCAAATCCTCAAGCCGTAAATTGGTAGTGCCTCCGAGATTTTCCTCCAGTTCCTCGCTACTGCCTTGAGTGCTTAGCGGAGCGTTCTCATTTTGCTTTTTGTTTTCGCCAGTCATTCCCTCTATTGCTTTCTCCTGCTCTTCCTTGTTGAAGTTTGCGCCTTCCTGATTTCCTGTGCCCGAATTTTGATTTTGTTCCATGGGTAAGATATTTCTTTTAATAATAGTGTAGCTGCTTTAATGTTTTCGGCATTTACAAAAAGCAGCAAAGGAGTTTAAAACCTTTTTAAGCACTTTCAGTTAGCAGAATAGCATTTTAGCTGATAAAAGTTTATTTTATAATTTTGGCGTTTATTTAAAACGATGGCATCCAAACCTCCGATCAGAAAATATTTCATCAGCAAAAAACTGGATGTCCTGTTCTTGGATTTGTTCAACGTTTACAGCTTTTTAGCACGATTTTTCAAAGAGCTGTTTTCGCCGCCGTTCGAGTTCAAGGAAGTAATACGGCAGTGTTATGAAGTAGGTTATAAATCGCTTCCCCTGATAACCATGACCGGTTTCATCACAGGTGTTGTGTTTACTAAGCAGTCGCGGCCTTCGCTGGCGGAGTTTGGCGCAACATCATGGCTACCAAACCTGATCGCGATAGCAATCGTGAGAGCATTGGCTCCATTGGTAACTGCCCTTATCGCGGCGGGCAAGGTCGGATCCAACATTGGTGCGGAACTGGGTTCTATGAATGTTACTGAGCAAATCGACGCTATGGAGGTTTCAGCCACCAACCCGTTTAAGTTCCTGGTGGTTACACGCATCCTGGCCACAACTTTTATGATTCCGGTACTGGCGCTTTATACGGGTTTTGTGGGGATGATGGGTTCTTTTATGAACATTAATCAGACTGAACAAACCAGTTTCGCAACATTTTTTCAGGGTGCATTTCAAAGCATCACCTTCCTGGATATTTTTTCATCGCTTATCAAAGCCATACTTTTTGGATTTACAATTGGTGCGGTTGGATGTTATAAGGGATATTATTCATCAAAAGGGACTGAGGGCGTAGGCAAGGCAGCCAATGCGGCTGTGGTTACATCCATGTTCCTGATCTTTTTGGAAGAAGTTTTGGTTGTTCAGGTAGTTGCTGCTTTACGCTGATGGAAAAGAAGAAGGGAAATATCGGGACAGAATCAGTTATCTCCATCAAGAACCTGGAGAAATCATTTGGTTTGCTGCATGTGCTACGTGGGATAGACCTTGAGCTGAAGCAGGGCGAGAACCTGGTAGTGCTTGGGCGCTCAGGAACGGGGAAATCTGTATTGATCAAAATTATTTCGGGGCTTTTGAAGCCGGATACCGGAACTGTGAACGTGCTGGGGCAATACGTAGATAAAATCGATAACCGCGAATTACAGAAGCTTCGGCTGAAGATCGGTTTTTCGTTCCAGAACAGTGCGCTGTATGATAGTATGACGGTTCGCGAAAATCTCGAATTTCCGCTCGTGCGAAATTCATCACATCTTACCAGGAAGGAAGTTGATGCAGCGGTGGAAGATGTGCTGGATGGCGTTGGGCTGTTGCAAACCATTAATCAAATGCCTTCGGAGCTTTCCGGTGGACAGCGCAAACGGATCGGCATCGCAAGAACGCTTATTCTCCGGCCTGAAATAATGCTGTATGATGAACCAACAGCCGGGCTCGACCCGATAACCTGTATAGACATCAATAACCTGATCAATGAGGTGCAGGAACGCTACAATACATCTTCGATCATCATCACGCACGACCTTACTTGTGCGAAATCTGTCGGCGACCGCGTTATGATGTTGCTGGACGGCAAATTCGCCCGTCAGGGAACTTTTGAAGAAGTCTTCAAAACAGACGACGAACGGGTGAAAACTTTTTATAATTATAACTTTACCGAATAATGGACAACGCAGAAAAAAAGCGCTCGATAACAGTAGGCATATTCGTGGCTTTAGGCATCCTGGTGCTGGTAGCTACTATCTTTACGCTTGGCGGGCAGCAAAAACGCTTCGTCAAAAATATACGGGTAAAATCGATCTTTAAAGACGTTAGTGGTTTAAAGGCAGGCAACAACGTTTGGTTTTCAGGGGTAAAAATCGGCACAGTTAAGTCGATGAAATTCGTTGGCAATTCTGAAGTTGAGATAGAAATGGCTATTGAAGCTGCTGAGCAAAAGTACATTCGGAAAAATGCTAAAGCAAAGGTGAGTTCTGAGGGAATGATCGGGAATAAGATCATCGTGATTTACGGCGGAACAGCCAATTCGGCTCCGGTTGAGGAAGGCGATTATCTGAAATCTGAAGAAGCCCTGAATACTGATGAGATGATGGCAACCCTGCAGGAAAATAACAAGAACGTGCTGGATATTACCCGCGACTTTAAGTTTCTGAGCAAAACCATGGTTCGCGGAAAAGGCACTTTAGGTGCTTTCCTGACAGATTCAGTGATGGCTGCTAACGTAAAAGCAACGGTTGTAAACCTCGATAAAGCCTCACAAAACGCCATCCGGATAACTGCCGCAGTTAACCAGCTTATTGCCAAAATGAACACTAAGGGCGGACTGGCCGATAATTTGTTTACCGACACCACTGTTTTCAACGACATCAAAACAGCGGTGAACCAGCTTAATCAGGCTACGGCAACCGCTTCCGAGATCACCAGCAACCTAAAGCAAACCACAGATAAGCTAAATGCTTCTAACAATGCGGTTGGCGTTCTGCTCAACGACGAACAGGCAGCTACACGCATCCGAAATACGCTGGGCAATTTAGAATCAAGCAGCAAGAAGCTGGATGAAGATCTGGAAGCGCTGCAGCATAACTTTCTCTTGAAAGGTTTTTTCAAGAAAAAAGAGAAAGCCGAGGCTGAAGCCGCAAAGCCTTAATCATGCCCAAGCAGAGTGCGGGATTGCTGGCTTACCGCTATCGCGATGATGTGCTGCAAGTTTTGCTTGTGCATCCGGGCGGACCTTTTTACATGAAGAAAGATTTGGGAGCGTGGTCTATCCCGAAAGGAGAATACGCGGAGGGAGAAGATCCCTTAGAAGTGGCGAAACGTGAGTTTGAGGAAGAGACAGGAAACCAGATCTGCAGCGAAACCTTCCTTCCGCTTTTGCCGGTGCGGCTAAAAAGTGGGAAAGAAATCAAAGCCTGGGCTGTTGCTGCCGATTTTGATCAGTGTTTTATCCGCTCGAATGAGTTTGAGATGGAATGGCCTCCCCGCTCGGGCAAGAAGCAATCGTTTCCGGAAGTCGACAAAGCTGAATGGTTTACCGTTGAGGAAGCTCGCCAGAAACTCAATCCCGCACAGGTGCCGCTGGTGCTTGAGCTGATCGACAAGCTCTCTCCTATTTAAACCAGCCTTTTCGCCAGAAATAGATGATCTGCGCTACCGCGATAAAGATCATTACAGCCCATGTGTAAACGTATCCATTCGGCGAATACAGTTCAGGCATGTTATGGTGAAGTATCTTTCCTGTTTGCGGGTCGGTGTACGAGAAATTCATTCCGTAAACTCCCGCAATAAACGTCAATGGAATGAATATAGACGAGATGATTGTGAGCACTTTCATGATCTCATTCATCCGGTTGCTGATGATAGATAAGTTCATGTCTATCAGTGTAGTAGTAACATCTTTGTAACTCTCCACCAGATCCACAACCTGCATACAATGATCGTAGGCATCCTTTAAAAAAGTCTTGGTTTCGTCGCTCACCAAAGGCGATTCATTCCTGATCATGTCGTTGATCTTATCCCGCTCAGGCCAGGCAGCCCGGCGCACCAGGATCATTGCACGTTTAATTTCCTGTGTTTTAAACATGATGCTTTTATCGGGTTTCCGATAGAGCAACTCTTCAATAATATCCAACTCATCGCCCATACGATAGATCAAGTGGAAATAGTTATCGATCACTACGTCCATAAGCGCATACATGATGTACGATGTTCCGGCGGTGCGGATGGCACCTTTTCCCGCTTCCAAACGGGTGATCACGGGGCTTACGCACTCATTGTAGTTCTCCTGAAAGCTGATTAGAATATTTTTCATGAGCAGGAACGACATCTGCTCGCTTTCTATTTCCAGATTATCGTTGATGTAGATCATCCGGCTAACGGCAAACATATAATCTCTGTACTCGTCAAGCTTTGGCCGTTGATCAGTGCTTACAATATCTTCAAGCACCAGCTTGTGGATTTTGAACTCTTTCTCAATGAATTCGAGAAGTTCCAGGCTGCCTAAACCTCTGATGTCAATCCATCGCGTTAAACCCTGATGCTGTTTCAAGAGGCTGGCCAGCTCCGAAGCATTTTTCGCTTCCTCCGCAAAATAATCTTTCTGATTAAACGAATAGACGGTAATTCTGGGTTCCAGCGCATTCTCTGTAAGCTCTACAATCCCGGGACTTGAGCCCGGAATGGCATTCCTGCGTTTTGACTTAATGGTAATGCGCTTGATTTTAGACATTCGGTTTTATAAATAGCTGATACTCTGCGGGCCTTGGCTGAACAACAAATCAATTACGCTTAAGTTCGGCAAAAAACCGGTTTGGTGTTCAAACACCTGAAAATAGGGCTTTACTGAGCCGTGCGGTGGCTGTTTAGGATGAATGCTGTCGCGAAAATCCAGCGAATAATTCGCCGCTGGTTGATATTCGTCGGTGTAGCCGTAGGTGATATTCAATTTCAGAAACTTCAGCAGGAGCGTAAACAACTCTTCGTTATAATCAAAAAGGAACTCCCACTTCTTCTCATAAAAAGGTGCAAGGTCATCCTCGTAAAATTCGAAATAAGCAGAACTTCTGTATGATGTTTGAAGGCTCATCCAATGAAGGCGCTGCCAGCGGAAATCGTAGCTGATGCGCACATCTTTCACTTTCGTGTGATTCTTCGAGCCCTTGATCACCGGAACGATCAGATCAAGTTTTCCATTTGGCGACTGTATGGTTGCCCGGTTGCGATAGGTCTGTTTAGGAAAATGCTCAAATTTCTCAAGAAGGATATCGTCTTTATGCCTGATGAGCTGAGTAAAGTATTCAACCGAAGGCAGGTAAAATAAAGGGAAAATTGCGCCTTTTTCCATGGTATGCTTTAAGTTTGCCGAAAGTAATGATAAATACTCCCGCGAAGAATGGCGCCTGGCCAAAAGTTTCTGTAGTCATCCTGAACTGGAACGGCAGGCACTTACTGGAGGAATTTCTTCCTTCCGTTTTCGAATCCACTTATCCAAATTTGGAGATCGTTGTAGGCGACAATGCATCCACTGATGAGTCACTGTCCTTTGTGCGGGAAAATTATCCCTCGGCAAAAACCATCCAAAATCATGAAAATTTAGGCTTCGCCGGAGGCTACAACGAAGTATTAAAGCAGGTAAATGCCGATTACTTCGTATTACTCAACTCGGATGTTGAGGTTGAGACCGGGTGGATTGAGCCTGTAATCCAAATGATGGATGCGGACAAAGCCATTGCTGCTGCCCAGCCCAAAATCCGCTGGTACAAGCAGAAGCACTTATTTGAATATGCAGGTGCGGCAGGAGGCTTTATTGATAAGTATGGTTATCCTTTCTGTCGCGGGCGGATATTTGATACTGTTGAAGCTGATGAAGGACAATATGATGATGAGACGGAGATCTTCTGGGCTTCGGGTGCAGCACTGTTTATACGCAGAAGCTGCTGGGAAGAAGCTAAAGGCTTAGATGCCGATTTCTTCGCCCACATGGAAGAAATAGACTTGTGCTGGCGGCTCAAAAACCTGGGCTATAAAATTAAATATTGCCCTGGCTCTGTTGTTTATCACCTTGGTGCCGGAACGCTCAACGCTGAAAGTCCGCATAAAACCTATCTGAACTTCCGCAATAACCTGGCTATGCTGGCCAAGAATCTTCCTGCTGGGAAGGCATTCCGCGTGATCTTCATTCGCTTCTGGCTCGACTTCATCTCCCTGCTTCGCTTTGGCTTGCAGGGAAAGAGCAGCTCAGCGGCAGCCATAAGCAAAGCCCATACTCATTTCTTCAGAGATCTGCGGCGCAATCGCCGTAAGGCTGGTGAGGGTAATCCCAACTTCAACAATGCCGGCGTTTATAATAGCAGTATTGTGTGGGCGTATTTTGCGAAGGGGAAGAAAACGTTTTTGGAGTTGTAGCTCATCTCCGCTTAGAAACCCACACTCGTCATCCTTAACTCATTTTAACATTCTTTAACACTTCCCGGCTTAAACCATCTGGCGCAAATTCCCTCTATCCTACAAAACGATACAGGAATATGAAAAAATCATTTTTAGGCGCTATTCTTTTTTTAGGATTAGCAACTGCAGTTTCAGCACAGGAGAATAAGCAAGGCGAGAAAAGGGAACATAGTAAAGAGCGTGCGCAGGCAAGTCCTGAAGATCGGGCGCAGCACATGACTGATGCGCTTGCAAAAAGATTATCTCTTTCAGATGCTCAGAAAAAACAGGTGTATGCTATAAATCTCGAGAATGCTCAGGCCATGGAAAAAGCTCATGCATCTTCCGACAAGTCAAAAGCCAGCAAGGAAGATTTCAGCAAGAGAGCTGAGGCTTACCGTGCAAACGAAGCAAAGATATTATCAGTTTTGAACGACAGCCAAAAAGCTGAGTACAACAAAATGAAAGCAGATCGTCCATCATTTGACGGACGTAGAGGTGAAGGCGAGCACGGAAAAGATGATCGCAGGGGAAAAGATCAGGCTCAGCGCCCCGATCAGGGAAGAGAGCAATGGGCTCATACAACTCCGGAGCAAAGAGCACAGCGCATGACTGACGGGCTTAGCGAGAGGCTTAAGCTCTCAGACACCCAGAAAAAACAGGTTTATCAGATCAATCTGCAAGCTGCACAATCAATGTTAAACGCACGCCCACAAGGCGATCAGGCTAAACCAAGCAAAGAAGATTTCGCGAAAAGAACCGAAGCCTTCCGTGCAACAGAAGAAAAAATAATGGCTGTGCTTACTGATGCTCAGAAAGCAACATACAACCAAATGAAAGCAGAACGCGGGCAGCACATGCGCCAGCAATCTGGTAAGTAATTCCGAAAAGAATAGATTAGTTTTTAGGTTTGATTGGTAAGTTAAAGCGGCTGTAAAAGGCCGCTTTTCTTGTTTTACTCACCCGTGCCGGTAAACAGTTTAAGCCTGTTTTTTAGAATGGTACGACTGCTCTAACTGGTATTTTTTAAACAAAGCAAAGCACTCATCCCTAATCTCCTGCGGCAGATCGCAATCATCTTTGAACTTAAAACGAAGCATTTGTTGTTCATCTTCAAAAAGCTCGTAATGATCCCGCAGCTGAGTTTTTTTAAGGTTGCGCCAATATTTAACCTCAATTACGGCTAATTCTTTTAAAAAGCCTTCCCACTGAACTTGTGTCATTTTTAACTGTACTACTTAAAATAATACAAATATAAATCACCTATGGTTTTTCAAACAAGCGGGTATTTTCACAAATTTTATGCGGAAAAGCACGGCTACTACTTTCTACAGCCGGTAGTCCCGTCATTCGCTCATACGTCTGCAGGCCTTAAGCGCAGGCTGGTATCCGCTGCTGCCGGGTTTAGGAAAGGAAGCGCATCAGCTTAACGTGAACGCTTTACTCATAAAAATAAACCCGCTTCACACGTTGGGAAATTCCGGTTAAAACCTCGTACGGAATAGTGCCAATCTCCCTAGCAATATCCTCTACCCTTACCTGCTCATCAAATACAATTACTTCATCCCCTTCCGAAGCCCTTACGCCGGTGATGTCAAGCATGCACATGTCCATGCAAATGTTCCCGATGGTTGGCACCAGCTTACCGTTCACGATCATCTTGCCAACGCCATTTCCCAACCGGCGACTGTAGCCATCTGCGTAACCAATCTTTACAGTTGCTATTTTGCCGCCGTTGGGCAAAACGCCTTTCCTGTTGTAACCAATTGTTTCGCCTGGCTGCAGGTTCTTGATCTGCGAAATACTTGTTTTAAGGGATGTCACTGTCTGTAACGGGGATTTTTCCTGGTAGGCACCATCGATCCCATACATGCCAATGCCAAGCCGTACCATATCAAACTGAGCCTCAGGCCAGCGGCTTATACCTGAAGTGTTTGACAGATGCCTGATGAACGGGTAGCCCAACGCTTCGGCCAGCTTCCCCGACATGCTTTCAAACGCACTGATCTGCTTCCGGCTAAAATCATCATCTGCGGGGTCTTCGCTCGCCACCATGTGCGAGAAGACGGATTTAATCTCCAAAACCGGGTTCGCCGTCAGCGATTCGATAAGCAGATCAATTTCCTCGGCCATAAATCCCAGGCGATGCATCCCGGTATCCAGCTTAATGTGGATAGGATATTTCTCAATTGCCTTAAACTTTAAAACTCCGGTAAATTCATCAAGGATCTTCTGGCTGTAGATTTCAGGCTCAAGTTTGTTTTCTGTAATTACATCGAATGCTGTTGAATCTGCATTCATCACCATAATTGGCAGAGTAATGCCGGTTTTGCGCAAAGCCACGCCTTCATCGGCGAAAGCCACCGCCAAATAATCGATCTTGTTGAATTGCAGAAGGTTAGCAATCTCAAAACTTCCACTCCCATATGAGAAAGCTTTTACCATTGCCATCAGCTTTACGCCCGGTTTAAGCTGAGCTTTGTAAAAGTTCAGGTTGAACTCCAAGGCGTTCAGGTCAATGCTCAACACAGTTTCGTGCACCTTTTGGGCAAGAGCATGGCTGATGCGCTCAAACTCAAAAACACGTGCGCCTTTGAGCAGGATGGTTTCATTTGAAAGTTTTAGCTCATCTAAACCGGCCAGCAGCTCGTCTGTACTTTCAAAAAACTGTTTTTCTACATCAAACTTGTCGGCATGTAAGCTAATTTCCTTTCCTACGCCGATCAATCGTTCCACAGATTTATTTTCCAGCAACTCTGCCACTTGCTGATACACCTGCTCAGGCTGTTGGACTGAGCCGGGAATATCCGACAAGATCAGAGTATGCTTCACGTGCTGGTTTTGTTGCTTTAAGAAATCGAGGGCAATTGCAAGAGAGGATATATCAAGGCTGTAAGAATCGTCTATTATCGAGCAGTTATTGATACCATTTTTCAGCTCAAGCCGCATTTTAACGGCCGCAAGCTTTTCCAGCCTGTCATCTGCTGCATCCGGATCGTAACCCATTGCAAGCATTGTTGCCCAGCAGCAAATAGCATTCTCTACAGATGCATCATCCGTGAACGGTAGCGCACATTGCACATCTTCGGCATTGAAACGCCCCCGCACAAACTGATACTTCTCTTCCAGCACCTCGTCATCAATTATTTCCAGGTCGGCAGTTCCATGCTGATTCCAGGTAAACTTACTTTCCCCGGGAATATCGTTTGGGTAACCTTCCAGATAATGAGGAGAGTAAATAAACAACTCCACATTTTTGAACAGCTTCAGCTTTTCTTCGATCTTCTTTTCTTTCGATTCAAAGCCGTCGCTATGAGCTTCGCCGATGTTGGTGAGGATGCCGATTGTGGGCTGAATGATCTCCTCCAAAGCTTCCATTTCGCCTTCGCGGGATATGCCCGTTTCGAAAATTGCAAGCTCGTGCTCCTCGTTCATCTGCCAAACCGAAAGCGGAACGCCTATTTGGGAATTATAGCTCTTGGGGCTTCGCACAATGTTCTTCTCGGGAGCAAGCAACTGGTAAAGCCATTCCTTTACGATTGTTTTGCCGTTGCTTCCGGTGATGGCAATTACAGGAATATCGAATTGTCGGCGATGGTGGGCTGCCAGCATCTGAAGAGCTTTCAGGACATCTTCTACTAACAGGAAATTTGCACCCGGGAAGGTGGATACGTCGAAAGTCGCTTTGCTGATAATAAAGTTGCGAATACCGGTTTTATATACGTCGGCAATAAACTCATGGCCATCCCTCCTTCCCTGCAAGGCAAAAAATAGCCCATACTGCATATCCGCCAGCTTTCGGCTATCGGTACAAAGCGTACGAATACATAAATCAGGAAAAGCAATCGCTCCTGTGGATTTTACAATTTGAGCAACCTCGGTAATCGGGTATAACTTCTGGTTCATCTGCTGCTAATGTCTATATTTTTTACTTCGGACGGGATTTTTTTCCGACTTTGATGGCTCTTACATAACATGGAAAAGCCCAAAAAGGTTATCGGCAAAACGCAGGCGCTGGCCAAACTGGAAAGTTATTGTGCTTACCAGGAGCGCTCGCAGCAGGAAGCCCGCGACAAACTCTATGAATATGGGCTTTACCCAAACGAAGTTGAAGAGACAATATCTGAACTGATCCAGAACAATTTCTTAAACGAAGAACGTTTTGCGATGGCTTACGCACAGGGAAAATTCCGGATGAAGCATTGGGGGCGCATTAAGATCAAACAAGGATTAAAATTGAAGCGTGTGTCGGACAAACTCATCACAAAAGCCCTGAACAGCATTGATGGCGATGATTACTTGAAATCGCTGCAATCCATTCTCACCAAAAAGGCAGCTCTTATCACAGAAAAACATCCGCAGAAGCGCAACTATAAACTGATGAGCTATGCCCTGGGAAAAGGCTATGAACGGGACGTGGTTTGGGACGTTATCGGTCAGTTAGAATAATCAAGTATTGTTCCACATCTAATGCGTATTTACCTCTGTTGCTTTCCATTAGCAGAAGTGTAACTTTGATTCAAAGGGAAAGATTATGGGGAAAAGGGTATTGCTTATAGAAAGCGACAGTGATCTTGCGTCTGTTATCCAGATGATTTTGGCAGACAGCGGTCTTGATGTGGTAAAAAGCACATTGGAAACGTATTTCAACGACGTTCAGGAATATGCGCCGGATGTGGTGATGTTAGACCAGTGGCGTGCCGGCAGCACTCTATGCCGGGCATCCAAAAAAAATCCTGCAACCCAAAACATTACGGTTTAAACTTACCTCTACACAGAGCAACCTGAAGCAAGTTGCTTCAAAGTGCAGGGCAGATGATGTGCTTGCAAAACCTTTCGATATAGACGAGCTTCAGTCTAAAGTGCTAAGATGTGCCGAAGTGCATTCGAGCACACTCCTCAACTAATCAACAAAAGCTTAAACAATTATTCGTACACCGGCTTTCTTTGTAAACTGTTTTGAATGGGAGCTGATGTCAGGAATAAAGTTATCGTAATTACGGGCGGCAGCTCTGGCATTGGTGCTGCGGCTGCACGTGCGCTTTGCCAGAGAGGCGCCAAGGTTATCATCACCGGGCGTTCTGAGGAAACAGAACGGCTGGCTGAGGAGATCGGCTGCAGCTACTATCTTGTTGATTATTCCAGCTTATCTGATGTTGAAAAATTCGCGAAATCCTTGATTGCGGATTATCCCCAGATCGATGTTTTAGCAAACAATGTAGGGGGTATTATTGGAGAGCGGCGTGTCACAGCCGATGGGCAGGAGATGACCTTACAGATAAACCATTTATCGGGTTTCCTCCTTACCTGGTTGCTCAAGGAACGGCTGGAGCAATCAAAAGGCATCGTGATAAATACCTCGAGCGTTGCCAACAATTTTGGAAAGCTGCGTTTTGACGATCTGGAAAGTGAACACAGCTACAAGGCAATGCAGGTTTATGGAACCGCCAAGCTCATGAATATCCTGCATGCTATGGAGATAAGCAAACGCTTTAATGGTGTACAGGCGGCATCTTTCCATCCGGGAGTGGTAAGCACGGGCTTTGCACGGGAAGGAAAAGGGTTGATCAGATGGCTGTATGAAACGCCACTGAAAAACTTGTTCTTAATTCCGCCTGAACAGGGCGCCGACACATTGTTATGGTTGATTAACGGCAAATCCGGATCAGACTGGGCTCCGCGTGAATACTACTACAAAAGAAAGCCGGGGCGGAAAAACTCACAAGCCACAAGCGAAAACGCGGCACGGCTGTGGGAAGAATCGTGCAAATTGCTGAGCTTGCCCTTAAGCTAAATGATTGCCGCAACTAATTTATACAGTCCTTTTCTCAACTTTAACTTCAATCTGAACAGTAATAAAACCAGCAAACTTTAACGCAGGTTTTGGAGCCTAGCTGCTGCAGGAGAAATGTGAGTTAGCACCTTTCTGAACAGCTCATCAGGCAAGAAAGGTTTAACCACTACATCATTTATCCCCGCCTCTTTGATCTGGTCCTCTATTTCTTTAGGAAGGTTTGCTGTAAGCGCCACAATGGGAATTGAGATACCTTTTTCCCTCATCATTTTAGAAGCTTCGTATCCGTCCATAACCGGCATGTGCAGAGCCATCAATACAAGCCTGTGCCTGAATATTGGCACAGAACTTTGATGAAAAAATTACCCCCGCTTACCTCAGTGCAGAGGCACCACAAATTAATCTTTGAAATACACACATCAATTTACGGCCATCTTATTAGTATCACAAAAAAAATGCAAGTGTAAGAGCCTTATCCCGTATTAATTAGTAAAAAAATAGGTCATCAGGCACAAACCTTCCGCTGTATTTGTTGTTGTAAGAATACACTAAGGACCACCAGACCTTTAAAAAACATCTTTGTGAATTACATCGTAGCTTATACCCCCTTTTCGGAAGCGGGCGAGAAAGCAGCAGCGGCTGCTTACTACATTGCAAGGCAAGTTGGCGCAACTCTTTTATTGATTAATAAGGAAGATAACCGGCTGCGGGCAAAGAAATCCCTTGCTAGCTTAACAAGCGGAAGGGATATCCTGCTGGAAGATGTGCCTGAAGATCATCAGTTTTCTCCGGCTGAGTTTGTAGAGCTAATTTCCTCGGCTGAGTACGGAGACGATATTCCTGTGATGTGCATTAATAAAGATGGTCTTTCAGATCGCATTGGAGACGATAAAATCTCAACAAGAGAGATTGGGCTGATCGTTTCCTATGTAAATGAACATAATTCCGGGTCGAATGTGGAAGAAGAGGAATTCTTCCGTCCATTGCTAAATACCGGCTGCCCTATCCTCACCTTTGATGCCAAGCACAGCCTCGACACAATCCACAAAATCGGGTACATCACAGACATCAGGTATTGCGATATGGCAGTACTTAAACCCTTGATACAACTGTTCAGGCCGCTGAATGCAGAATGGATCATTATCCACGTTTCCGCATCGGGCTTACCCGATATCGAAAATGAATACGCCGAGAAGTTATTTACGAACGAAATATTGCCCCGGCTCAACTACAAAAAAGCGATCCTGATCAATTTATACGGAAAGGATATCATCAGCGATCTAAGAAACGTATCGCGAGTTTTGAAGCCTGACATGATCGCTTTGCCAAGTAATAAATACTGGTGTTACGGCCGATTGTTCCCCGATTCTACAGAACAAAAGCCCAGCTACTCCCACACCCCTCTGCTGTTTGGCAGATAAGCTTATCACAAATCAAATAAAAAAGCCTCTTCCAAAAGAAGAGGCTTTTTCCGTAGGCCGATGCTTCAATTTTACTAGTTAAAATATGGTGCAGCTTGGCTCACACCACGAGTTGGAGTACCTTCCAGATCGTTATTCCCGTTACGAAGGAATCCATCAACGCAAATAGCACGGTCAGACCAGCTTTCAGCTGAAGTTGTTTTAATTCGATATACCATCCACATGTCGCCATGGTCATCTACTACGCGGTTAGGTGCTCCAGGTCCATACAAGCCCATTGAAGGATTTTGAGAGAATAATGGATTTTGTCCTGTTCCGGTACCTTCCGAAGGTTTTGTGAAAGGGCCTGTCGGCGAGCTTGACCAGGCGTAGCCAATTGCATACCGGGCTAAATGGCCACCTGACCCATTATACAGCATGTAATATCTTCTGGCTGTTGGAGCGTTCGGAGCATAGTACACTAATGGGTGTTCGATGTTTACGTTTTCCCAGGCTTGAGTTATGGTCAAAACTTGCTTATCAGTGCCTGAAACTTTATTCAGCCCATCAGCAGTAAGTTCTACACAACGTAGGTCAGGATTAGTGCCTGTGCCCACGTTCCGAGAGTAATACATATAAACCTTGTTGCTTACAGGATCTTTGAAAACCGATGGGTCAATACACGGAATATAAGTTCCGTCAGACTGTTGTTTAACCATCAGGCTGGAATTAACAACTGTGTATGGCCCGCCCGGTGAAGTGGAAGTTGCCACACCAATAGTTTTGTTCAAAGTGCCTTTGTTGGCTGTGAAGTAAAGATTATAGGTGCTGCCATATTTGTACGAACCAGCAGACCAATAGGATCCGGTGCTTGCAGTCAACAATGATGCAGTTTGTTTTGTCCAGTTGATCAGGTCTGTTGAATGATAGGCGAAATAATCATTGCCATCTGGGTACACAAGCCAGAATTTCCCGTCTGCCGCTCTGAACACCTGGGGGTCTTTTGGGTTTTGTGAAACTGGGATCACTGCGTTTTGGAACGTTGCTTTTACATTGCCAAACTGTTTGGAGTTTGCACCTGTTCCTGATTTCTCTGCAAGCTCGGTTCCGTTCTGTTTACAAGATGACGTTGCCAACAGCGAAAGGCACGCCGCGGCGAGCCAGAAAGTGTTTTTTTTCATTGGTTGTTTTTTTAGGTTATTTGGTTTGTTGATGCACCTGAGAGCGGCCTATCGGTAAATGTATAACATCCAAGTTCGGAGTTTGCTTTGTAATAATTGTTGCCAATACTATCATTTTCGTCGCGGCTGTTGAGGATGGCCGCAAACTTGAAAATTAGAGACAAACGAAGGCAAAAAGCCTCCCCAAATAAAATTCTGTTTGTACAATATAGAAACTGACTGACAGAATATTATGGTATTTACCTAAATGGTTTGTTAAGATTATCAGACATGATGCTTCCATTCTACTTTTCAAATAAATATTCCGCATTTATTTAAAAGATTGACAGCTAAAAGAAAAACATCTACATTTGAAACATGATCGAACAAGTTAAATCTCCACGGTTTTTAACCCTCACTCTGCTGGTCTTAGCAGCGGCATGCACAAGGGCTCTTCCCCTGCTTATACCACATGTTTGGAATTTTACAGCAATTGGCGCTCTTGCAGTTTTTGCAGGCTCACAGTTCAAGAACAGATACGCTGCGATGATCATGCCTTTAGCGGCAATGGCTTTATCTGATTTGTTTTTGGGACATGGTTTTATCAAGACTGTTTACGCGGGTTTTATTGTGATGGTGCTTTGTGGCATGTTTATCAGAAATAAAGTAAGCGTAACAAACGTCGGCTTTGCTTCCATAGCGGGTGCATTGGCATTCTTCCTGATCACAAACTTCGCACTGCTATACTCTGAGGCTCAATACCCTCATACTTTGGGCGGCGTGATTACATCCTATGTGATGGCACTTCCTTTCTTAAGAAATATGCTTATCGGTGATGTGGTGTACGGAGCAATCCTTTTCGGAAGCTTCTATTATTTGCAGAAACGTTATCCATCCATTGCTTACAGTAAATAAGAACTTTATAGAAACATAAAAAAAGCCGGCACTAGCCGGCTTTTTTTATGTTTCTTTCCGCTATCTAGAAAGCAGTTCTTCAACAAGCATTGGCACACCTGCCGTTGCTCTTTCCGCAATTACCCGCACGCCTGCTGTATCCAGTTCATGAGCCTTTGGGTCGATAACAATCTTTTCTGAGCCTTCGGGCGCAAACTCAACCAATCCCGCTGCCGGATACACCTGCAAAGAAGTTCCTATAATGATGAAGATATCTGCAGTGGCACACACCTCTGCCGCCTTCTCAATCATCGGCACCGGCTCCCCAAACCAAACCACATGCGGCCGTAGCTGAGAGCCTCTTTCGCACCGCTCTCCTATCTTCAACTCCCAGCCTGAAATGTCATACGTCAGCTTTGGATTCAGGCTCGACTGCGATTTTGTTATAATCCTATGCAGGTGCAGGATATTGGACGATCCGGCACGCTCGTGCAGATCATCAACATTCTGGGTGATAACAGTTACATCATACTCCGCCTCAAGTTTCACTAAAGATAAATGAGCTTCATTCGGCTTTGCTTCAAGCACTGCCTTTCTGCGCATATTGTAGAAGTCCTGCACCATTTCAGGATTGCGCTGCCAGGCTTCGGGCGTGGCTACATCCTAAACACTATAGCCTTCCCACAGCCCGTCCGAATCCCGGAAGGTTTTCAGGCCGCTCTCCGCAGAGATACCAGCACCGGTAAGGATGACGATGTTCCTTTTCAACCTACGACTCGATGACGGGTTTGTTTTGCAACACATCCTCCACTCTCTTCATCACTGCATCTGTAAGTCGCGGCAGCACTTCAAGTGCGTTTAAGTTTTCTCTAAGTTGCTCTGGTTTAGATGCGCCCAGGATCACGGTGCTCACATTAGGATTTTTGAGGCACCAGGCAAGAGCAAACTTTGGCATGCTGATGCCGGCCTCATCCGAAATAGTTTTGATCTCCTTTGCTTTCTGGATATTATCCTCAATCAGCATCTTATCTTTTAACCAGCCTAAGGTTTTGATGGCTGTGAAACGGGTATCTTTCGGATCTGCATCGTTGTATTTACCGGTTAATAAGCCGGATGCCAGCGGCGACCAAATTGTAGTTCCTAAGCCGTACTCGCTGAAAAGCAGCCTGTACTCTTTTTCAAGCTTATTTCTCTCCAGCATATTGTATTGCGGCTGCTCCATTGTTGGGCCAATGAGGTGGTTCTCCTTTGCTACCGCGATGGCTTGCATAATTTCGGCAGCACTCCATTCCGATGTTCCCCAGTACAAGATTTTTCCCTGTTGGATCAAGGTGTTCATTGCCCAGACAGTTTCTTCGATAGGCGTGTTTGGGTCAGGACGGTGGCAGAAGTAAAGGTCGAGGTAATCCACCTGTAAACGCTTTATTGCAGCATTGCAAGCTTCTATCACATGCTTCCGCGATAAGCCGACGCGGTTAGGCCCCTTCTTTTCTGCCCCGAAAAAGACTTTGCTAGAAACAACGAAGGAGTCCCGGTCCCAGCCTTTGCTTTTCAGAATGTTGCCCATCACTATCTCCGACTTTCCGCCCGCATAGCCTTCAGCATTATCAAAAAAGTTGATTCCGTTATCGTAAGCAATGGTCATCAACTCATCGGCAACACTGTCCTCAATTTGATTTCCGAAAGTGAGCCAGCTTCCCAATGAAAATGCGCTAAGCTGAAGTCCTGATTTTCCTAATCTTCTGTATTCCATAATTGTAAGTTTTTTATTTTGACTTCGAGTGCCTCAGCATGACCGACTCCTCAAAACCAACCCAAATATCTCCTTTAAGTTTCCGTGGTACGAGGCTTTAACAAAACTTGACATAACTATTAAATTACCTAAATTGGGAGCTGATTAGTTTAGAAACTCCCCGTATTCTTCGGTTCAATTAGATGCAGTTAACCCGGCTGGAAATCAAGGGCTTTAAGAGCTTTGGCGATAAAATCACCATTAACTTCAACGAAGGTGTGACAGCCATTGTTGGGCCAAATGGTTGCGGGAAATCAAACGTGGTGGACTCAATCCGCTGGGTTTTGGGCGAGCAGAGCACCCGTATGCTCCGGTCGGAGAAAATGGAAAACATCATTTTTAACGGAACCAAATCCCGGAAGCCCGCCAATCTTGCTGAAGTATCCCTCACCTTCGACAACACTAAAAACATCCTGCCGACGGAGTTTTCGCACGTCACCATCACCCGCAAGCTTTATCGCACCGGCGAAAGCGAATACCGAATGAATGATGTGCAGTGCCGGCTGAAAGATATTACAGACCTATTTCTTGATACAGGCATCGGAGCCGACTCCTACTCCATCATCGAGCTAAAGATGATTGACGAGATCATTGCTAACAAAGAAAACTCCAGGAGAGCTTTATTTGAGGAAGCATCCGGCATATCAAAATACAAGCTTCGCAAAAAGCAAACCTTCAACAGGCTGAAAGATACAGAAGCCGATCTTGCCCGTGTGGAGGACCTGCTTTTCGAGATCGAGAAGAACCTGAAGACCTTAGAGAACCAGGCGAAGAAGGCAGAGCGATATTACCGTTTGAAAGATCGTTATAAGGAATTAAGCATCATGCTAGCTTCTTTCCGGATTACAGGCTTTCGCGATTCGCTGGAAAAACTGAAAGCACAGGAACAATCTCAATCTGCCGATCGCACAGCGATCTCTGCCGAAATTGAGAAACTTGAGGCTGAACTGCAACAACTAAAGTTGGAGAGCCTCAACAAAGAAAAGAACCTTTCTGTGCAGCAGAAAGCTACTAATGAGTTCACTGCAAAGATCCGGGCATACGAAAGCGAGAAGAAGCTAAAAAACGAACAGTTAAGGCATTTGCAGGAGAAGGAAAAGCGCCTGACAGATGAACTGGAAAAAGACAAGGGGCAGTACAACCACGTGCTTTACAATATCAAGCGACTTAGTGAGGAGCACATGCAGGAGAGCGAAAACCTGTCGCTCGTAAAATCCTCACTTGAAGAGAAGAAAGAGGAACTGGATGAACTGCGTGTTCAGCAACAATCAGCGAAAGCGAAACTGGACCAGCTGGCACGTGAGGACAGTGACTTGCAGAACCAGGTTTACAAGCTGGAGAAAGAGATCGCCATTCTGAACATCCAACGCGATGCCCTCCACCAGGAAAGCACCCGTAACGTAGCCGACACCGAATCGAAAGAAACGGAATTGAATGAGTTCAATAAAGCACTGGCCGAGCTGAGCAGCCGCCTGGAAACACGGCAGCAGGAATTTGCTGTGCTGCAAAAACTGGAAGAAGATCTCCAGGAACAATTGAGTGAGACTGAAGAGTTGCTGGCATCGCACAAAGAAGAGCTTAACAGCGAGAACCGCAGGTTAGATGCCAAGCAGAATGAATACAATCTCACAAAGTCGATGGTTGATAATCTGGAAGGCTTTCCGGAGTCTATCCGTTTCCTGAAGAAGAATACTGATTGGGCAAAACAGGCTCCGCTCCTTTCGGATGTACTTTTTTGCAGGGAGGAATATCGCATTGCGATAGAGAACTACCTGGAGCCCATTATGAACCATTACGTGGTGCAAAGCCGGGCTGATGCGGTGCAGGCTATCCGTTTGCTAGGCGACTCTGCAAAGGGCCGGGCAAACTTTTTTATTTTAGACGCGGTCAGCAAACTGCCTCAACGCCCGGAGATAAAAGTAGGCAGCGAGAAGCTGTTGGCAGCGCTGGATGTGATTGAGGTCGACGCAAAATACCGTCCGGTGTGCGAGATGCTGTTGTATAATGTTTATCTGCTCGTGAGCGGCGAGGAAGAGGAACTTGATTCGGCTTTGCCGGATGAGCAGGTGGTAATACTGAGCAAGACAGGAAGGTTCTCAAAATCACGGACGGGAATGTCGGGTGGCTCTGTGGGTTTATTTGAAGGTAAGCGCATTGGACGGGCTAAGAACCTGGAGAATCTTGCGAAGGAGATCAAAGCATTGGAAAGCAGGATTACGACGCTCGGAAATGCTGTTCTGCAGGAAACAGAAAAGCTGACCGTGTTGCGCAATTCGTCAAAAAAGCAGGAAATCGGGCAGCAACAGCAAGAGTTAAACCGGCTGCAGAATGAACTGGTAACGGTGAAAACCAAACAGGAACAATACACTGCATTTATACAGAATAGCCAGAACCGTAAGCAGGATATTGAGCAAAAGATAAGTTCTATTGCTGATGAATTATTGAAATCTGAACCGCTTTTGGCTGAACTAAAAACTCAAAAGCAGATAAAAGCTACGGATGTAGTTCAACAGCAACAGGATTATACAGAACTGGCTGAACTTGTAACAGTAAAATCCACCGCTTATAACCAAGAGAACATCCGCTTTCATCAGCAACAGAATAAGGTTTCAGGCATTGAAAAGGACCAGGAATATCGCGAAAGCCAGGAGCGCAGCCTGAGCGAACGCATCAGCAGCAATCAAAGTCAGCTTGAGATAACGCAAGCACAAATCATTGATACGCTGGCGCACTCCGATAACTCGGATGAAGGTTTGCTTGAGATGTACAGCCAGAAAGAAGAGATGGAAAAAGGCTTGCAGGCAATGGAAGAGGATCATTATGCAACCCGCGGTAAAGTAACGGAACTGGAAAACACCATCAGTGAACAAAGGCGCCGCAAGGAACAGGCTGAAACCATCGCCAACGAGATCCGGGAGCAAAAAAACAATCTTAAGATTGAGCTCAACGCATTGAAGGAACGCCTTTCTGTTGAATTCTCAATTGACATCGCCGACCTGCTCGACACCGAAACTCCGGAGGGAGAAACTGAAAATGACCTGAAACAAAAAACAGATCAGATCAAGCGTCAACTGGATGAATTTGGAGCCATCAATCCCATGGCAATGGAAGCCTACAAGGAAATGGATGGGCGCTATACCTTTATCCAGAACCAAAAGAAAGATTTGGCTGAGGCAAAGGCTTCGCTGCTGGAAACCATCAAAGAAATTGATGATACTGCCCGCGAAAAGTTCATGCAGGCCTTTACGGATGTGCGGGAGAACTTCATCCACGTGTTCAGGTCGCTGTTTAACGAAGAAGATAGCTGCGACCTTGTGCTCAGCGACCCGCAAAACCCGCTGGAGTCTGACATTGAGATCATGGCCCGTCCCAAAGGCAAGCGCCCGCTTTCCATTAATCAGCTTTCCGGAGGTGAAAAAACCCTTACCGCCACTGCCCTGCTCTTCTCGCTCTATCTGCTTAAACCTGCCCCTTTTTGCATTTTCGATGAGGTGGATGCACCACTGGATGATACCAACATTGATAAGTTCAATAACATCATCCGGAAGTTCTCAGACAAATCTCAGTTCATCATCGTATCGCATAACAAAAGGACGATCGCCAGCACCGATATTATTTATGGGGTAACGATGGTTGAGCAGGGAATTTCGAGGGTTGTGGCGGTGGATATGAGGGAAGTGGCTTAACATATCTTCTTTCCGCTTATTTTATACCTTTACCGGCATCACAAATTTTGCACGTGCAATAGCCTTTAAATTCAGCATGCAGGAAAAAACGGCTAAACACGCGGTCATAAACCCAACCAATTATGAGCAAATCGATACCATTCGTATTATCACGATTTGTTTCATCATTTGGGGACACAGCCTTCTTGGCTGGGAAAGGCAGGTGAATACAGGATTGTTCAACAGCTATCTGACCACTGTTGTGTATCAATCGGGCAAGATTAGCACCGTTGTATTTTTCGTGGTTTCCGGTTTTCTTATCAGGAACAGGCTGAGCGATTATACGCTTGGAAGCTATTTTGTAGAACGGTTTCCAAAAGTCTATTTGCCGTGGATGCTGTTCATGGCTCTCTTTCTAGTCCTTGGGATTATCCAGCAAATGCCGACGTTGAGGTTGCTGCAAGAAAATAAGTTCCGTGAGATCTTCGTAGATATTTATAATCTAATAGTCGGAATTCTCTTTTATACGTCGTATTGGTTTATTACAACGTATGCTGTGTCGATGGCGTTATTAGTCATCTTTCAAAAGCATTCAGAAAAGCTTTGGATGGGATGTCTTCTGGGTGCAATAACCCTTTTTTATGCGATAAACTTGTATTATCAGTGGGTTCCAGCCAACCATGGCAAGGCGCTCTTTGGTTACGTTTTTTACATCTGGATAGGTTTTCAGATCAGAAAAAGGTTTGAACGTTTAAATGCCTTTTTGGAAAGTGCGCCATGGCTGGTGATGCTAACCATCCTTTTGATCCTATTTTTTCTGAGTTGCCTGGAAGGCCGCACACTATCCGCTTTGGGTTGTGTAGACCCGTATGCATCTAACAGGATTACAAATAGCCTTTTTTCAATAGTGCTCTTTGGCGCCTTGTTGAAGATGGGCAGTGTAAAATGGATGAATGACTTACAGCCGCGAAAGCTTGTATTCGGAGTATTTCTTCTGCACAATATCGTTGTTTTTGAGGGTAAGGCATTTGCAACAGCCTTCTTACCCGGATGTCTTTCAAATCATCTTTTTTCTTTTCATTACGATTGTAACATTTGCTATCGCGAACGGAATAGCAAACTCCAGGTACAGATGGGTAATGGGACTGCAACGGCAGCTGGTTAAAACGTAGTCAAAGCTTAGAAACTTTCTGTAATACCAACCAACTACTTAGCTCAAATAATTTTACTTGGGAACGTGCACTTTTTGCTTCTTCCGCACAATCTGATAGCTCACACTTATCATCATGTTGTTTTTGTCGTTGCTTCCCGCCAGGCTGTAATTGTAGTTATTCACCCAACCTGCTTGTAGCGTTACCGCAGGAGAAAACACATATCCCAAAGATGCAGAAGCCCTGTTGCGCTCAAAGTTAGGCTGGCGATTGTTCAGGAAGATCTCATCGTAAATTGAAAAGAACACAGTTCTTGGCACTACGGTGGCATTGTTCAGCGGAACAGTTGCATTCAGGCGATATCTCAGCCTGTTTCGATACACCCTATTTACCCATCGTTGTTCCACCCGGTAGCGGTGTTCAAACTTAATGCGGCTTAATTGCTGAGTAAACACCAGTTGTTCCCACACACGGTTCTCTGTACTGAGCGGATCTTGGCCAAAGTCGTTGATATTATAGGTTGTGTACCGCCCAGCACCCAACAGCACCGAGGCATTTGCGCTAAGGGCATAACCCGCCCCTGCCTTAAATTCGGTGTAAAAAGGTTTGCTGAAAAACACTTCATTAGTGCGAAGCTGTGCTTCAAAAAACCCACCGAAACGATGTTCCATATTGGTTGGCAGCACAATAGTAGCAACGGCTATAGTCCCGGTTTTGCGGGCCTGGCAATATAACTTCACTGGAAAAAGAGAAAATGCTAAAACTATGAGGGTGCGGTACATGGCCTGGGCTTTAATGTCAAAACAAATGTAAATAATAGTGGTTGGCTTTGACAAATAAACGGACAAATTTATCCGTTTATTTAATTATTAACCAGTCGGATCTCAAAATCAGAGATCTCAATTAATCTTTCCTTGTATAACATGCCTGAAATCTTCTTGAATGCCTTTTTGCTCATCTTCAGTTGTTCGTGGATCTCTTCTGGCGAGCTTTTATCGCCGAAAGGCAATACGCCTCCGCTCCTTTTCAACAACTCGAGCAGTTCATCTTTTGAACCAAGGATAAAACCAAACCCCTGCTGGCGCAGAGTCAGGTCAATGAGGTTGCTGTCTTCTCTGATCTTTTTAACATATCCCGAACAGGTTTGGCCAACTTCCAGGTCTTCATAAACTTCATCGCGATAGAGCAGCCCGATATGCTTGTTGTTAATAATAGCGCTGTAGCCCAAATCGCTTATCTCACTGATCAAGAGGCTCACCTCCTCGCCCACTTCAAGCCCGACCGGGTCTCTATCAATGTGATCATCAAGCCAGGTTGTAGCGGTGAGCTTGCCGTCAATTTTATCGAGATAAACGTAAACTACGTAGCTTTTGCCCGCCATCAATGGTTGGCGTTGGTTCAGGGGAATGAAAATATCTTTGTCAATTCCAAGATCCAGGAATGCGCCATTGTCGGTTTTTGCCACAACTTTCAGGAAAGCAAAATCGCCGGCGCAGGCATGCGGACGTTTGGTGGTGGCAATTGTTTCGCCTTCTTTGTTCTGATACACAAAGACAAAAAGATCATCGCCAATTTCAACCGGCTTGGTTATCTGGTGTTCGGGAAGAAGCACCTCTTCCGTGCCATCGCTCAGGATTATGCCTTCTGCGGCAGTGCGGACCGCTTTAAGCGAATTGTAAGTACCGGCTTGTATCATCCGGCAAAGATAGAGCTTCTTTCTAAGATGAGGCTACTGAGGAATCACGATCTCAAACTCAGCACCTTGGTTGGGACTGGAATGGATAGACATGGTCCCGTTCAGTGAGTCCACAAGATGCTTGACCAGTGCCAGTCCAAAGCCATAGCCCTTTTCACCACTAGTGCCTGACGTACTCGAAGCATCTCCGGAAAGGATGTAGCTAATCTTCTCGTCTGTTAAGCCTACGCCGGAATCTTTGACGGAAATATGAAGCACTTGTGGCTGTTTGTCTACATCCAGATTTAGGTTCACCTCTACAAATCCACCAACAGGCGTGAATTTAATTGAATTGGATATGAGGTTGCCCGTAATCTGCAACAGCTTATTTTTGGAAAGTGGGATGTTTTCAGTTTTTGCGCTTGTGCTGATTGAAAATTTAATATTCTTGTTAATAGCCTGTGGACGGTACAATTTCTCAAGCTTTTCTTTAAATGTGGCGAGGCTGAGCTGATGGCTCATAAGCCCGGAATCCTTTTTCTCTACCTTATCGTCAGCCCTTAATATTTCATCAGCGAGCTCCAGGATAGAATTACCGCTTTTATAGATGAGGTTAAACACTTCCATAACTTCATCCATGTTTGTATCATTTCCTTCGCTGATCATCTGCGACAAGCCAATGATACCCCCGAGCGGGCTTCTTATGTCGTGTGCAACCTTCTTCTGAGCATCTCTCAACTCAATTAATTTACGCTTGAGTTCTTCGATAACCCTCAATGAACGCAGGCGGTTTACAATTTCATTCGCGATGATTTTTAGAAGTTCTATTTTCTCGGGATCAAGTTCCTTTTCTCCGCCATCAAGCACGCACAATGCGCCGAGGCTAAGGCCACTTCGGGTGCGGAGCGGAATTCCAAAATAGTACCTGAGCGACAGGTTTCCGGATACGTAGAACTTATCTTTAAACCGCTCATCCAGCCTCAGATCTTTCACTTCAAAGGGCTGGTCGTCTAACATGGTGTACTGGCACACGGAATCTTCACGAGGCATTTGTTCAAGGTCAAGCCCGAAGGAAGAAATTGACCACTGTGTGTAAGAATCTATCAGGTTCACCAGGGATATCTCGGTTCCGGCCACACGTGCAGCGAGGCGGGTGAGGTCCGTGAAATTGTTTTGCAGGTCTGAATAATCCAGATCCAGGTCTGCAAGAGCTGAGATCCGTTGTTCTTCGTTTGATGCGCTTACAATTAAGTCCATAAGTGAAAAAATCCAAACAGCAATACTAAACATTGAAAATGGCAAATGATACTTTATTGCATACCGAATGTTAATGTTTGTTAACAAATGCTGTAGCCAGGAAATTACTTATAGTTTAGCTTTACCTAAACCAAACTTATGAGGACGTTTTTTTTCACGTCGGCACTCTGCTTTTTTTGCGTGCTCTCCTTTGCACAAACACCTTACTCCATAAAAGGCCTGGTTGCTGATACAGCATCAAACATTAAGCTGCAGAATGCTACAGTGAGCGTGCTAAACGCAAAGGATTCAACTCTGTTTAAATTCACACGAGTAAATTCAGCAGGGACTTTCGGCATTGAAAATTTCAAGCCTGGCAACTTCATCTTACTGGTTACCTATCCCGATTACGTGGATTATGTGGAGCATTTCAAACTTGACTCTACTGCAAAGACGCGTGACTTTGGTAAGCTGAATCTCTTTCTAAAATCCCGCCTTCTGGCAGATGTCATTGTAAAAGGAACCATTGCTGCCATAAAGATTAAAGGCGATACCACAGAGTTTAATGCCGCGGCTTACAAGATACAGCCGAATTCCAACGTGGAAGATCTGCTGAAACAGCTTCCGGGAATTCAGATCGATAAGGACGGCAAGATAACGGCGCAAGGGCAAACTGTTACAAAAGTGCTGGTAGATGGAGAGGAGTTTTTTGGCGATGACCCTACCCTCGTAACCAAAAACCTCCGTGGCGACATGGTGGACAAGGTGCAGCTCTTTGATAAAAAAAGTGACCAGGCAACCTTCACGGGCATTGATGATGGCGAGAAAACCAAAACTTTGAACATCAAACTCAAGGAAGATAAGAAGAATGGCTATTTCGGGAAGGTAGATGCCGGGGGCTCAACTGACGATTACTTTCAGGGGCAAGGGATGTTCAATGCGTTTAAGGCGAAGAAGAAGTTTTCGGCATATGGCACTTCGGCAAACACGGGCAAGACGGGGCTGAGCTGGCAGGACAACAATAAATACGGATCGTCAGAAGGTGTTCAGGTTGATGTCGGTGGAATTTATATCACGAACTCGGGCGATGATCTTGAATCCTGGGGCGGCAATTACAATGGCCAAGGCATTCCTCTTGCAAACACTGGCGGTATGCACTACGATGCCAGATGGAACAACGACAAGCAAACCATCAATAGTAACTACAAAATTGGTTCCCTGGGGGTAACGGGAACAAGTAATAACCAATATCAAAGCAATCTACCTACCGGGATATTAAATAGCAATTCTGACCGTGTTTCCGACAACTTCGTATTCAGACAAAAGCTTGATGCCATGTATGAGATAAAACTCGATACAACATCTACCTTGAAGTTTACAGTCGATGGCACTTTGAAGAATACCCGCACAAATGAAAAATACCTGACGGGCACTTTTCGTGGCGATAATACAAGGCAAAACGAGGGCGGCCGGACTATAGACAATGATGGGAATCAACGGTTATTCAATGCAAGTGTGTTGTGGACAAAGAAACTAAAGAAACCCGGCCGCACACTATCGTGGAGCTTAACCGAGGCTATGAACGAAAACGACAGCAAGGGCTACCTGAATTCAAATACAAGTTTTTACAACACGCTTGGAAGCCTCGACAGCACCCGTTCAGTAAACCAATATAAAACATCAAACGTAAAAAGCAACCTCCTCAATTCGAACATTACCTATACAGAGCCTATCACAAAGGCTCTTTCTGTAGTCTTCAACTATGGTATAAACGTAAATAACGGTGCCTCCGACTGGCAATCATTCAACCAGTCGGCATCCGGAGAATATGATCAGCTTGACGCCGCTTATAGCAACAATTTTGAGCTGAACCAGCTTTCCAACCAGGTTGGGGCAATTTTTAACTACAAGAAAAATAAAACGATCATAAATGTAGGATCTAAAGTAACTGATGTGCATTTCAATCAACACGATGTCAATTCAAATAGCGACTTCAAAAGAAACTTCATCAACTGGTCGCCACAAGCTTCTTATCAGTATAAATTTTCGCAACAGAGGTCACTTCGCCTGGGATACAACGGCTATACCACTCAGCCAAACATCAATCAAATACAGCCGGTGAGGGTAAATACAGATCCGTTAAACATTACATTAGGCAATCCTGACCTCAGCCCCGCTTTTGGCAACCGCATTAATGCAAGTTACAGTTCTTACAAAGTGCTTAGCAGCGAAAACCTCAACTTTGGCGGATCGTATACTGTAACCTTTAATCAGATTGTAAGCAGCAGAACAATAGATGCGGGCGGCAAAAGCACCTATCAATCCATCAATCTTTCTGACAAGAAGCCCTTTGGATACAATGGATATATGTATTATGGGAAGAAGATCAAGAAGCTTGATTTCCTTGTCGGCCTGGAGGGAGGTGTATATGGAAGCACCTTCTACAGCTATGTGAACAACCTCCTAAATACACAGCAAAATTCCAATTATTACCTCAATTTGAATATGGGGAAGTACAAAGAGAAGAAGTATTCTTTCAATGCTTATTTTGGCCCCAACTTTAATAACAGCAGTTCTTCAATAAGCAAACAGCTCAATAATAACGGCGTTGGATGGGATGGCAATGGATCGTTAACTGTTTACCTTCCGGGCAAACTGGAAATCGGTACAACCGCAAATTACCAGCTTCGCAAAAAAACACAGGCATTTGACACTGACCTTGAACGCCTGATAATCAACAGCTCTCTTAGCAAAAAATTCCTCAAGAAGGAAAATCTAAAGCTGTCGGTATCCGGCAACGATCTGTTGAACCAGAACATTGGCATTAACCGAAGTGCTTTTAGCAGCAGCAGTTTCACAACAATTAAACGCTATTATTTACTCTCCCTCACCTGGGATTTTAATAAAATGGGCGGAACACCACCCAAAACACCATAACATGAAATTCGCACAACTAATCCTCTCACTTTCAGGAATATTTATACTCACTGGCAATGTATCTGCGCAGCATGCCCGTTTCCCGACCAGCGGAGTAATTGAATTTGAAAAGAGCGTAAATATGCACGCCGTTATCAAAAAGGGAATTACAAAAGATAATGAAAGTTTCATGCAACAGGCGTTCGATCAGTATAAGAAGACTCAGCCTCAATTTCAGCTTTTGCAAAGCACGCTGACGTTTTCTAACAATAAGACGCTGTACAAACCTCAAGCAGTAGAAAATGTGCAGCAGTCAGCCTTTTTTCGCAATGAGCCGGCGATTGCACAACCGAACATTATTTTAACCGATCTAACTTCTGGCACCAGCATCTGCCAGAAAACAATTTACGACGAGATTTTTCTAGTGAGGGATAGTGTTAGAAAGATCACATGGAAGATAACAGATGAGACCCGCGACATTGCGGGTTATAACTGCCGCCGGGCAAACGCCATAATCATGGATTCTATTTATGTTGTAGCGTTTTACACAGATGAAATCCCGGTTTCTGGGGGTCCGGAAACGTTTACTGGATTGCCTGGCATGATCTTGGGCGTAGCTCTGCCTCACGAAAACATGACCTGGTTTGCCAAACGCGTAATAGACAAACCTGTGCTGAGCAACGAGCTAGCGCCTCCCACAAAAGGCAAGCCCACAACAGTAGCCGGATTAAAGGAAACCATTAAAGCAGCTTTAAAAAGCTGGGGCAGTTACGCTCAATCTGCGTACAAGGCATTTCTCTTGTAGTTTTAGTGTAGCACCTTATTTGTGAGAAAAGCTTTCTCTGTTATCAAACAAAAGAATATTTGACACAATCGCTATTGGATAAAAAAGTTGATAGTTAAAGATATTCTCCGGCAACTTTTGTCTCACCCAATTGTTGTCCAAGCGATCATATACCCTCGAAGAACCATAATAATTAAGGCTGTCTCTCGCTTCAGAATTGAAGGTAATCATATATTCCTTCTTCTTTGTTAAGAGATAATTAAGATCCAGAGCCGAAAAGTTGTGCAACTCCTCCCCCACCTTTAAAAATACGGGCTTTTCATCAATCAGGACATATGGCGATAATTGATGATGATCAGGTGCTGAATTGTAGTATGCCTTCATTATACTGTCCTGCTGGTGACGCACTTTACCTACACCCTGGTTGAAGCTCTTAGCCAAAGTATTAGGAGCATTGTAAGCAGGTGCATCTGTATCAAAATGAATAATTGTATTTCCTTGCCGTGTAGTGACGCCTCCCTTCACCGGCTGGTAGTATCGTTCTCTCATGACGTCAACTTCTCGCCAAATGGTATCCTGCTTTTCATATACATGTATGCCGGTTATCGCTGCAAAAAGCTGGAATTTAGGAAGATAGATATCTTTGCCTGTATGGTTAATGACTGAAGTAGTAAGCGCCAGCTCACCTATATTTCCGGTGTTCTCTTGATGCAGCAAATTTAGCCGCACCTCTATCGCTCCGGAACTTTCCTGCGCAGTTACAAAGCCGATTGATGTGCTTAAAAATAAAATGATGGTTAATGTTTTTTTCATTATACGGAGCTAAACAACCAAAAAATCGAAATAAGGACGCTTGGATGAAGTTATAAACTTTTCTAATAGCAAAACTTAGGCGTAATGTAGAAGTTAACAGCAAGTGAAAATAGCACATCCTCGCTAAAACCGTCAAAGAGCTTTACTGTAAACCATACGTTTTTATAAATTGCATCTTAAACGATACCAGCAACTTACTATTGATGGCCAATGAAGAAGCAGATAACATTTTTTTCATGTATGGTTGCAACTGCGCTATTAGGCTTTGAAAATAACAATGAACTAGTTAAAAAACTACAAAATGCCTTATTTGCCTATAGCCAGGAACAGCCTACAACACTTCTTTACCTGCATGTAGACAAAAATGTATATATGCCTGGCGAAACCATCTGGTTCAAGGCATATCTTCCATCATCTTCACACCTTCAAAGTGATGCGCTTTTCGTTCGTTTGGTAAATGCGGCAAAAGAGATCGTCTTAGAAAAAGAATTCCCTGTTTATGATATACGCTCGAACGGTGATATCACCCTCCCTGATTCATTAGAACAAGGTACGTATCAGCTGTATGCCTATACTGACAAAATGATGAATTTTGATCTTCATGATGCATTTTCGCAGCAGTTGAACGTCGTGGCAAATACAGGCACCCAACTTAGTTTGTCAGCTAAAGTTAGTGATACGGCTTCGCTCCAGCCCCAGAAAACCACCCAGGTATTATGCACACTCACTCGCAACGGGAGAGCAGTTGAAAATGCAAAGGGGATATATACAATTTCTAAAGAGGATGGGCAAACGTTATCAAAAGGAAAATTGGTGACAGACGTGTTAGGCAATGCACACATCACGTTTGTTTATCCTGTTGTCAGCCAATTTGAAAGCCTGAACTTATCGGCACGATTTAGTAACGATAATTCTGTAGCTGAAATCTTATTGAATTTACCTCCCCAACAGAAACAAATAAATATTGAAGCCTTCGCTGAAGGAGGCAGTTTAGTACAGGGTATAACAGGTAAACTGTTAATTGAAGCAAAAGACAAACAAGGCCAACCACTTTCTGTGCCTGTTGTACTGAAAAAAGACGGGCTTAGCCTGGCTAAGATTACAACCAATCGCGAAGGAAAAGCCACTTTATCTTTTCTTCCCAATCAGATTGACGGCTACAGCCTTGTCGCTCTGCAAGGTGCAACAGAAGCAACCACACCGCTTCCTGTTTCTGTTCTCCATATCGGTTGGACGTTAACCATGAAGAATCTTGATAACAAGCCTACCGCGGTCATCCATAATCAAGGAATGCCTGATCATAGCCTTCTGGTTTTGCGGTCTCTACAGGAAATTGTCTGGAATAGAGAAATTAACGTTAAAAGCGGAGATTCGCTTATTGTAGCTCTTCCACATACCGATACGATAAAGCAAGTTCTCAGCGCCGCATTATTTAGCCTTAACAAAGAGCTGCTTGCCGAACGCCTGTTTCTTTCGCACAAACAAGAGAATTTTCACGTAGCGTTTGAATTAAGCAAAAAAGGATATGGGCAACGCGAAAAAGTAAAGGTTAACCTGAAAGTTACTGATGCTCATGGCAATCCTGTCATGAGCAATATCTCTGTAGCGGCTGTTTGCCAGAAAGCTTTAAACCAAAAAGTGTATAAAACTATTTTAAATGCGAGTTATGACATTCTAAACAAACCTAATGAGCGATATACAAGCTACAATGACCAGGAAAAAGAATTCAATGATCTCCTAATTTCGAAGAATTGGTGGCACTATAGCTGGACGGATATTTTAGAGTATACGCCAAAAGGAAATATTAAGATTTTGAGCAATACTGCCGGCGTGTTTGGATATGTTAAGCCTAAAAAAGCTGGAAAACCCATCAAAATACAAAATCTGTTTCTATTTACATCCACCTCACCCATAGTAATACCGGTCCAGCCTGACGGAAAATTCTCAATATTGCCATCGGACCTCTTAAGCCCTCAGAATAAATCCAATTATATCTTTATTAACGATGAGTTTCGCGACTTGTATGATATTGAAATAGCTGATTATACAGGCGATGCAGATGCACGCATTACAAATTCTGGCCTACTAAGTAAACCGATTGAATACCTTACTGCAACAAAGCCGCCTTCACCTCCTCCTTTTACCGGTACAAGGATCTTAAAGGAGGTAAAAATAACGGCAAGGACGTCAGACGATAGCTTTACGTTCCACCAATTTGAAAAGATCGACCCCAAATACTGCAAGGATTATGTATGTCAATACAATGTACTGAATTGTACTGCCCATCCTCTCAGTCAAACACGGCCGGTGCTTGGGGAGAAATACTCATATCACGGTAGTGGAGGCTATGTTTATACCCACTGTATTGTATCTGATCCTGTACCAAGTAACAGTTTTATGATCAGGGCAATTGCCGTTGCTAAAGACTTCCCAACACTAGAGTATTTAAATCCACCGACAGGTATTCCTGAACTTCTATCTACAGCATATTGGAATCCGAACATCAATACTGATAAAGCTGGCGAAGCATCATTCGAATTTTATACCTCCGATTTGAAAGGCTCTTTTAGGATAATTGTTCAGGGTTTGGAAGCTCTTTCTTTAAGGCCACTTTATGGAGAGATGTCATTTAGCGTGAATTGATCCTGCTGCTTCGTGGTACTATCGTTTGGAATGTGAAAAGGTGCTACGAATTAGAAAATGCATTGGCTTTAACGTTTACCACTCATTATCAAACCTACTCCGCTACCTTAAGGCCTGGGTCGCAGGCTAAGGGAAGCTATCTTAAAGATACAACCTTAATCCCGGGCAGTATTTGATGCTCCCACCCTGATGCGCCACTCCTTCAAATCTTTGGAAAGCTCCGTCACTTTCTCAGGATATTTCGTATACAAATTCACCGTCTCAGAAGGATCGATTTTCAAATTAAAAAGCTCCGTAGAATTATCATCAAAATACTCAATCAGCTTCCAGTCGCCTTTTAAAATGCTTCCCGCTGATCTTCCGCCCAGAAAGTGGGGCTCCGCCAAAGGATAGTGCCAGTAAAACGTCCGTTCCGGCATTTTGTATTTGGGGCTCTGCAGCAGTTTAGCAAAAGAAAAACCATCTAACTTTTGGCTGTTGGGCTTAGCCATGGTTAGCTCCATAAAGGTTGGGTAGAAGTCGAGGTTGACTAATCTTGCTGTTTCTGTCCTGCTTTTTGCCGAAAACTGTGGATTGTAGACTATCATAGGCTCACGAACACCACCTTCGTACAACATGCTCTTCCCGCCACGCAAAGGCGCATTGGTAGTTATGCGTGTCTCGCCGCCGTTGTCGCTGGTAAAAATGATGATCGTGTTTTTATCCAGTCCGAGTTCCTTCAATTTCTTTTGGATCAGTCCCACACCTTCGTCTATTGAAAACAACTGTGCCGCCAAGTGTGGGTTGTTGGTGGTTGCCCGCACATCTTCCGGCCAGTTTTTGTAGGGATCATTTCCTTTATTGTCGCCCGACACCGGGCTTTTTCCGGCGCCGGTTTTTTTTCTGAAGTGATCCACAAGCTCCGGCTTTCCGGTAGACCAGGTGTGAACGGCGTAATGGCTCAGATAAAGAAAGAAGGGCCTGGTTTTATTCCGGTCAATAAATTCCAGCGCTTCCAGGTTCTGCCGGTCGGTTAAAAACTCGTGTTCGACATTCATTTTCTTTGGAACGTCGAGATTGAACTGGTACGGATACCAGTATGGGCCAACGCTGATACCCTGGTTCTCGCTTATCAATACTTCCTGAAAGCCGTGCTTATCGGGCAGGGTTTCGTTGGGGGCACCATTCTTTTTGTATCCCGACAGGTGCCATTTCCCCACAATGCCCGTATGATAGCCATTATCACGCATCATTTCTGCAAGAGTGTAATGAGCTGTATCCAGGTGATCAGCAGCTTTTGGCCTCAAATAGTCAATTATGCCAACCCTGGCCGGATACTGGCCCGTCATCAAAGCTGTCCTGTACGGCGAGCATACGGGAGCGGCTGCGTAGAAGTTGGTAAAACGTATCCCTTTCGACGCCAGCCTGTCGAGGTTCGGCGTTTCGTTAAACTTATTCCCATAGCATCCTAATTCCGAATAGCCAAGGTCGTCTGCCAGAATAAAAATGATGTTCGGCTTTGAAGCGTTTTGCGCTAAAACCAGTAAAGGGCAAAACACAAGCAATGAAAGGATTGCTTTTTTCATCAGGTTGTGTCTGAATTAATTTTTATACACCTGCTTTCTATTTCCTTTCGGAAGAACGTTGTGGCTGTTCGCCCAGGCTATCCAGTGCGCATCCAGATCCTTCACGATGTCCGCGTGCTGCGCTGCCACATTGAACTGTTCCGTCCTGTCAGAATCCAGATCGTAAAGTTCCCACTGTTTAGCATCTAACCGTTTAACTCCTTTCCACTTTCCGTGGCGAATGGCACAATTATCTTCATGTTCCCAATACATATAGTCGTGCTGTTCGCCCTTGCCATTCAGGAAAAGCGGTTTCATGCTGATGCCTTGGTTCGGGTAAATTGTATTTCCGTTATACACCTTCGGATATTTTGCTCCCGCGATATCCAAAACCGTCGGCATAATATCAATCAGGTAATGCGGCGTGGAATTAAATTTGCCCGCCTGTGACTTAATAACTCCCGGCCAATAGGCAATAAAAGGTGCAGACATTCCACCCTCATACGTTTCAATCTTGTATCTTCTGAATGGCGTGTTAGAAACGTTAGCCCAACCCTTTCCGTACGATACCGCCCAAAATTTATCAGGGTTGTTAACCTCGCTCATCGGCTTTCCTCCAAGCTCCAGTCCCGGCTCGGCAGCAGCGCCGTTATCCGATAGGAACATAATGAACGTATTTTTCAGCTTTCCGCTGTCTTTGAGGCTCTTCACGAGCTTGCCCACATTATAATCAAGGCAATATACCTGTGCTGCATAAATCGCCATCCGGTAAGAAACATCCTTCTTCTCTTGTGCGGTCAGCTCATTCCATGGGCGCATATCCTGTTTGGAAAGCCCCCATTCTTTTTTAACCAAACCCATCGCAAGCTGTTTTCTCCAGCGCTCCTGGCGCACAGAATCCCAGCCGATATCGTATTTGTGCATAAACTTGTCGATATCCGCTTGTTTAGCCTGAAGCGGCCAGTGCGGAGCGGTGTGCGCCAGGTACAGGAAAAAGGGTTTTGTATCTTTTTGTTCGTTGATGAACTTTATCGCATTGTCAGTATAGAAATCAGTGTCGTAGTAGCCTTTTGGAGCATCATAAACCGGAGGATTATTTCCGTAAACAATCCCACGGAGAGGAAAAGGCTTTAAATGGCTGGAACCGCCTGGCAATATACCTGTAAACTGCTCGAAACCACGTTGTAAAGGCCACCTGTCGGGAGTTGCCATGCCCACGTGCCATTTGCCGGTCATGTAGGTGTGGTAGCCCGATTGTTTAAGCACCTCGGCAATTGTTACGCAGTTTTTATTGAGATAGCCTTTGTAGCCATCAATGCCCCAGTCGCTTGCGGTCGGATTTTCAAGCTCCTCAGCCATATGTCCCACTCCCGTCTGGTGCGGGTGCAGGCCAGTAAGCAAGCTTGCTCTTGACGGGCAGCAGCGGGCGGTGTTGTAAAACTGCGAAAGTTTGATTCCCTGCGCTCCAAGCGCATCAATATTGGGTGTTGGAATTTCGCTGCCATAACAACCCAGGTCTGAATAGCCCATATCATCAGCAAGAATGATGATAATGTTAGGCTTCTGCTGACCTTTCTGAGCCGAAGCCAAATGCCAGGAAGCGGTTAAACCTAAAACAAGGCAAGCCCGGAGAATTGCTTTCATGCTATTTTTCTTTGGTGATGTGCCAGTCTTTCGGTGCTTTGAATTTACCCTTCGGACCTTTCGATAAAAGTTCCTTGGCTGCTTTGATGGTATCGTAAGGCGCAACTTCCTTTTTCAGCTTGTTGTACATCTCCAAATTAGCCGACTTCAAATTGTTCTTTTCGGAAAAATCCGGAGGAATATTGAACAACACATCGCCGTTCATCCCCATTTTCTTTATGCCTTTGTCTTCAATCAGCTTCCAGTCGCCATGGATGATAGCGCCGTGTCCGAGATAAAACTCACGATCTATATTTTTCACCTTTCCACTCAACACCGGCCACATGCTTATGCCATCAAGCGGATTTTTTGCCGGAGTTTTTACACCGGCAATTTCTTTTAAGGTTGGGAAAACGTCTACGAACCCCATTACTTGATTGATATTGCCACCACCTACAAGCCCCGCGGCTGGCCACTTAATTACCGCCGGCGACCTTACACCACCCTCCCATTCGTCAAACTTATATCCTCTAAGTATTCCGTGGGATGCTACGGCACCATTTCCGGCGGCACCGTTATCGCTATGGAAAAGAACAAGCGTATTCTTATCAACGCCCTGATCCTTTAGCGCTTTCATAATTTCGCCTACTCCCCTGTCGAGGGCTCTCACCATTGCAGCATAAGTTTGCTTTGGAGTATTTCCATGTCCTCTGTCACCGCTTTCTGCGCTTTCGTCGCCTCCTTCTGTACCGTGGAAGCGTGGTTTAGACGGATCAAAGCCGACTGCTTTCAAATCCTCTTCAGTTGCCTGAAGCGGCCCGTGAGGCGCATTGTAGGCTACATACATCATAAAGGGAGCTTTATCCTTCGAGTATTTGCTAATACACTTTACGGCTTCGGCGGTCAGCAGGTTAGTTGAGTAACCTTTATCTTTCGACGGCAAATAATCGTTTTGCCAATCCACTTCGCCTTCGCGTTTATGGGTGAAGTAATCTATTGCTCCATTTAAATGTCCGTAGAAGTGTGTGAAGCCACGGCGCATCGGGTGATATTGCAAGGTTTCGTGACCGAGGTGCCACTTCCCGATCAACGCACGGTTTTTATACCCGGCTTGCGCAAGCATCTGCGGTAAAAATTCTTCAGATGTGGGCACACCAAAATCGCTCCACGGTGGAATGGTAGCATCTCTGATCCCCACTCTGTTTGGATAACGACCGGTCATCAAACCCGCCCTTGTTGGGGAACAGATCGGTGCAGTGTAGTAGCGGGTGAGGTTAACGCCCTCGCCGGCTAACTGATCAATGTTTGGTGTTTTTATGGAACTTCCGTGATAGCCCACATCGCCCCATCCCAGATCGTCGGCAAGAATAATAATAATGTTAGGCTTCTTTGTTTGTCCGAAGCTGAACATGGGCAGCAGCAGCAAAAAGCAGATAAACTTTCTCATGAATAGTAAAATCTTGTAGGGTGTTTATAATTGACTCAAAAGTATTTTTTTAAGAGCAGCTGCACTAACACTTTTTGTGACAATACTGTTAAAGAAGCTTTTTTTTTGCGTTTTCTTCGGTACCGAAGGCTATTCGCTTTTCGATAACCTCTCATATAGTTTTTTGTCAAATTCTTCCAGTCCAAAGATTCCGTTCAGATGGCTCGTGCTCACCCAGGGAAGCCAGGCCCTGTGCATCCCGACACCACGGATCGGGGCGAGGCTCCAATGTTCCTGCTGCCAGCCCGGACCTAAAAGGTCATACGTCCTTCCGGGAATTGCAAGCATCCCTTTTGTATTGTGCAACAATATCCGGGCTACATCTTCATAATGCTTGTCTTTGCAGAGTACAGATAGCTTTGCGTACTCATCTACATCGAAACACATATAAGCATCTACAAGGGAATGTCCGGTGGATATCAATTGCAAGCCCACTGTTGATACGCCTTTTTTCCACTGCAGATCGTTGTCAGATTCATCTTCGGGCATGGGTATATTCCAGATGTACATCCACGTTTCAGCATAGTCTGCAGCCACTTTTGCCCGGTCAAGCCATTCTCTATTGCCGGTATAATTAAACAATTCAAGGTAAGCCTCTAACGACAAAGTTCCGGCCTCCTTATCAATCACATTCGGATTATCTACCGTCCCACCCACAAACAGAGCTTTGTACTGGCCGTTTTTCCAGCAAAACTCCCCTGCGCTGATTGCCGCATTTTTGTATTTGGCATCGGCGGTTAAGTCGGAAAGTAACAACAGATATGGTATCACTGTGTAGCTTGACTCGGGCGACGCATCGATAGTTCTTCCTGTCCCAGCTTCCCAAGCTCTCGGGAAACCACCGAAAGCACTTTGCTGAGGAAGCAGCCAGTCGCCAAAACTTTTTGCCCATGCAGTCCAGTCATCGTGTTTTACCCCGTCCGCTCTCTCCCGTTTAACGGCACGAAGCAACGACTTTAAATCATCCCCAAAAATGCGCAGGTAAATTCTACCGTCTTGCGGGCGGTTTATCACAGGCTGTCCCGTATCCATATTAAAACCTTCTCCTGTTGGCGGAGAAAGTTTTAAAGTTTTAACAAAGGAATTGATCAGATTGTATCCTTGCTGCCGATGCAATGAATCAAGTGGCGAGGTATGACGAGCAGCATCCTGTATAAGGAAATTTGCACTTTCCAGTGCCTTTCCGGTAAAGCCCATAGTTGAAGCTCTGTTGGGCGGTGCGGGTGAATTTACCGCGGGCGTAGCTTTGGGTATGCCTGACAAGCCATTGTGGGTTTCTACCCGTTCGCCGAGCATATCAATCAGGCTACGGCGGGCCGCCTCGATGTCCTGATAGTTTACCTGCGGTTTAAGCGTTGCCCAGGCCCAGCGCCAGGCGTTCCTGTAGTATTCAGGAAATTGTTCTTCTTTGCTTCCAAAACGGAAAGCAACTTCATACCGTTGCACATAGCCATCCTCAACCGGATTATACCTCCGGCGCCATTTGTTTAACTGCCCGCCCGGGTAAGTTTTGCCTTTATAAGTATAAGCGCCTTCGGTCCCCGGCCACATATATCCGTATTCGATATTGTTGTTTACCTCCTGCACCCCGAGCGAGCCGAACTTAAACTTTCCGTCTATAAGATCTTTAACTTCAAGGTCGCGGGAATCTTCACGGGTTGTAGCACCGTCGGGCGATGGATTGAGTACGGATACAGATGTGCCGTCTTTATACTGTATTCCAAACAGCGGCGCTGGCAGCCGGTCTTCGCGGATCCAGGTAACAAGGCCGCTTTTCTTTCCGCCGATGGCTACTTCGGTCAGGTTATCTGTAGTACCGTAAATCATTCCGGGGACAAAATAATTTACATCTGCCCTGGTTTGCTTTTGCTGATTATTGAGCGTAATTGCAGATAGAAATCCATTGCCCGCTCTTGTGCCCGCCACATTCACGGTTCTCGATAAGCTAAGCACATTTTTATCTGTTTTCCACAGATCTGTAACTGTAAATGACACATCGCCGGAAATAATCACGGCAGTGGCAGACACGCTTCCATGGTTCCTGCTGATGGCCTTATAACCATCCGACAAGTGGCTGATTTCATTTGCGCCTCTGTAAACCTCAACCTGAGCGGGGTTTTCCTGGTAAACGGAAGATAAGCCGGCTTTTTCTACAACTATGCCCCATTTATTTGTGTTTAACTTATTCAGCGATACTATTGCGCCCCCAGGCAATTTACCAATTATAACCTGAGCTGGCTGCTGTTGGGCATTGGCTGTAGAAACAGCAAGAAACAGCAACATCCCCCTAAACAACAAGGAATTAATTTTCGCACACATAGAAACGGGTTAGTTATGCATTCGATAGTCTCGCAGTTCTGAAAGCATACTGCTTCAAGTGAATTGCTCTGTTTGATACTAAATTTGCACTGCCTATTTTTTATAAAAGGGGCTTGGCGCCGGCATCAAAGCTTTTGTTTCTTTCAGCCATTTGTCCAGCTCTCCGCGAAGCTTTTCAGCGATTGCCGAATTGGCAGCAATAACATTTTTCTTCTCGCCGATATCGTTCTTCACGTTGAACAGTTCCTCTATGTTAGCATCATACCACCGTATAAGTTTCCAGTCGCCGTTAAGCACCGCCGAACCTGGGGCGCCGCCCTGGTTACCGTAGTGCGGATAATGCCAGAAAATCGGGCGATGCTGCATTTTCTTTCCATTCAAAATCGGAACTATACTTTGCCCGTCGAGATGCTGCTCTGGCATGAGCGGCTGTCCGGTCATTTGGAGCAAAGTGGGAAAGAAATCAGTGCTCACTACACTCTGTGTAGATACTGTGCCCTTGCCCGTGTGTCCCGGCCAGCGGATGAGCAAGGGTTCGCGGATGCCGCCCTCATATAGCCAACCCTTTCCGGCCCGCAAAGGCAGATTTGAGGTAGGCTGGCCTTCAGCAGTGGACAAACCTCCGTTATCTGAAAAGAAAATGATGATTGTATTGTCGTAAATGCCTTCTTTCTTTAGCTGATCGATTACCCTTCCTACTCCATCGTCCATAGCTTCAACCATCGCGGCATAAACCGCACTGCTTTGCACTACACGAACTTTGCTCTGTCCTTCATCTTTAAATTCATCTGTTAGCCCAAGTCTTTTCCTTTTCTCCTCATATTTTTTAATCACTTCAGCTTTTGCCTCCTGTGGAATATGGACGGAATAGTTAGGCAGATAGGCAAAGAAAGGCTTGTCTTTATGTTCTGAAATGAACTTGCAAGCTTCGTTTGCTAAACGATCTGTCAGGAACTCGCCTTTAGGCCCATCCGGAAGCATTGGATTTGAATATGGTGAGAAGTAGCTTTTTGGATGCCCGGCTCTGAACCCACCTTTGTTAATGTCGAAGCCCTGGTTCTGCGGCCAGAATTCCTCTGTTTCGCCTAAGTGCCATTTACCGGCGAAAAACGTAGCATATCCCCCTTTTTTCAGTGCTTCCGCGATGGTCGTCTCCTCAAGAGCCAGGCGCTCGGTGTAAGGTGCAGGTAAGAGCTTTCGCTGAGCGCTGTTTTTAGATGTAGCTGTAATTTCATCCGGTTGAGGCGCACCGAAGAAATCGGTTGTATTGGTGCGCACGGGATATTTTCCAGTCATTATGCTTGCCCGCGTAGGCGAACAAACCGGACAGGCTGCATAGGCATTCTTAAAGATCATGGACTCCGCAGCCAGCTTTTTGATGTTCGGAGTTTCGTAAAAAGTTGTTCCGAATGGCTGTACGTCCGTCCAGCCCAGATCATCTATCAAAAAGAAGACAATGTTGGGTTGTTTGGCAGTTTCGGCATCTGCCTGTTGCAAGCTTAAACCTGCGGTTAACAGGAACAAGCCAAGTGCTTTTAGATTCATTTTTTGCCGGAGCATTTAGGTTAGCACGATAGATCAGTCGTTGAAAAATTGAGATCTCTAAATTACGCGGCAATTGCCCTACAAACCAAATGTGCAATCTATCAATTTGATTACGTTCTGGTGCCGGAGAGCCTTTAGATATATCGGTTTATCAAATTCTCCAGATACTCCTGCCTGCCGCTTCTCACTTCCGGCTCACCATTTTGCATTGCATATTGGCGAAGATCTTCCAGGCTCAATGAACCGTTCTCAAACTCTTTCCCTTTGCCGTTATCAAATGACGAATAACGTTCTTCCCTCACCTTCCTGTAATCTGATTTTTGCATGATGTTGTCGGCTGTTATAAGCGCACGGGCAAAAATGTCCATTCCGCCGATGTGGGCGTAGAACAAATCTTTAGCGTCCGTTGAGTTTCTGCGGATCTTCGCATCAAAGTTCACGCCTCCACCCTGCAAGCCGCCAGCTTCCAGGATGATCAGCATTGCTTCGGTGATCTCGTTAATATCATTTGGGAACTGATCCGTGTCCCAGCCATTTTGATTATCTCCGCGGTTAGCGTCAATAGAGCCTAGCAAACCTGCATCTGCAGCTACCTGCAACTCGTGCTGGAATGTGTGCCCGGCGAGCGTAGCATGGTTCACTTCAATGTTCAGTTTAAAATCATCGAGGAGTTTGTACTTCTGCAAAAACCCAATCACGGTTGCGCAGTCGTAATCATACTGATGTTTGGTGGGCTCGCAGGGTTTGGGCTCTATGAAAAAGGTGCCTTTAAAGCCGTTCTTGCGGGCATAGTCGCGGGCAGTGTGCAGGAATTGAGCAAAGTGCTCCTGCTCACGTTTCATATTGGTGTTCAACAAAGTTTGGTATCCTTCACGACCGCCCCAAAAAACATAGTTTTCTCCGCCAAGGGCGATGGTTGCATCCAAGGCGGCTTTCACCTGGGCGGCACCGTGCGTCAGCACATGAAAGTCAGGGTTTGTGGATGCGCCATTCATATAGCGCAAATGAGAAAACAAGTTGGCTGTTCCCCAAAGCAGGTTTACCCCGCTTTGCTGCTGCTTGGTTTTAGCGTATTCAACCAAAGCTTGCAGGCGGCTCTCATTTTCCTGAATGTCGTTTCCATAATCAACCACATCCACATCGTGGAAACAGTAATAAGGCAAATTCAACTTGGTGATAAATTCAAAAGCCGCATCCATTTTATCTTTCGCACGCTCCACCGGATCAGGATTTTTATCCCATTCAAAGATGTGCGTTGGCCCGCCAAACGGATCGCTGCCATTGCCCACAAATGAATGCCAGTAAGCACAGGCAAACTTGAAATGCTCTTTCATGGATTTGCCGGCAACGAGCCTATTTTCGTCATACCACCTGAATGCCATCGGATTATCCGATTCAATCCCTTCGAATTGTATCTGGCCTATGCCTTTAAAAAATTCCTTTTCGCCTGTAATTACGTTGCCCATTTTTATTAATGTCTTGATGTTAGTTCTTTATTTAACTCTGTTTTCCAATCCTGGTACAGCTCTTCATATAGTTCATGCTGCTTTGGCTCGATCCTCTTTGCAGCAGACATGTGCGCAAAAACTTCATCAATACCGAAAGCTCCTGCTCCTATTCCGGCACCGATCGCTGCGCCCACGCTTCCATCGTTCTCAAATAATTCAACAGGAGTATTGCAGGCATTCACAAATGACTGGCAAAATACCTTACTTAAAAACATGTTTGCCTTTCCTGCCCGGATAATCTGCGGGCTCATCCCGTTTTTCCGCATAATGTCGAGCCCGTAGCGGAATGCAAACGCAATCCCCTCCTGAGATGCCCGGAACACATGTGCCTGCGAATGTATGTTCAGATCGATGTTCTTGAAGTGAGCACCGACAATTTTGTTATTCAGCATCCGCTCTGCGCCATTACCAAAAGGCAGCACGCGTAAGCCATCGCTTCCCGGCTTGATTGCAACAGCTTCCTCATTCATCCGCTTGTAATCAGGTGCCCCGGATAATGCCTTCACCCACTTATTCAAGATACCTACTCCATTGATGCAAAGCAAAACGCCAATGCGTTTCTCATTGCTGCTGTAATTTACATGAGCAAAGGAATTGATCCGCGAATCCTGATCGTAGATCAATTTATCGCTTACGCCGTAAATCACGCCCGAGGTTCCGGCTGTGGCAGCCACTTCACCGGGCTTGAGCACATTGAGGGATAAAGCGTTGTTCGGCTGGTCGCCGGATTTATACGTTACCGAAATTCCTGCGGATAAGCCCAATAGTTCAGCAACTTCCGGCGAAAGCCTGCCGTGTTCTGAAAACACATCTTGAACTTTTGGAAGGAGCGTTTGGCTGAAACCAAAATGCTCCATCACATCCTTAGAAACAGCATCATTCACGAAATCCCAAAACACACCTTCCGACATTGCCGAGACTGAAGTTGTGATTTCGCCTGTAAGTTTCATCGCAATAAAATCGCCGGGAAGCATTGCTTTATCAGCTTTAGCGAAGACTTCAGGCTCATTATCCTTTACCCAACTGAGCTTGGAAGCGGTAAAGTTGCCGGGAGAATTCAGCATGTGCGAGAGGCTTTTTTCTTTTCCAATGGCATTGAAAGCATCATTGCCGATCTCCACCGCCCGGCTATCGCACCAGATAATGGAATTGCGCAAACAGTTCTGATCCTTGTCAACCAGCATGAGCCCGTGCATCTGGTAAGCGATGCCTATTGCAGAAATATCGGTTGAGTTATATTTCCCAGAAGCGTGGCATTTCAGAATAGCTTGCTGAACCTGCTCCCACCACATCTCGGGGCGCTGCTCCGCCCATCCCGGTGCAGGGACAATGATTTCAGATTCAGCCTCAGGAAACTGAACTGACGAAATGCACTTCCTTGTCTGTGAATCAACAACAGAAACCTTAACAGACGATGTCCCTACATCTATTCCTAATAAAAGCATTGTAAGCGGTTAGCGATGCATCGTTAGATGCATTCAAAGATTTGCTAATTTGGGCAATCATTTGTTTACTTTCTTATCTAATTTACACACTTTTCAGGCAAACATTGCTTTCCCTCACAGTAAGGAAAAAGTTAATGTTAGCAAGAGAAATAAATCCTGCTTGTTCTCCAAAACAAATGTGTTAATTTTCAGACATCTTAAATCCATCACATGAACCTCTACTCCAAATTTAAGCTGATCTGCATAGCTGCATTAGTCGGCAATGCATTAAGCTGTACAACCACATCTATTTCCTCGCACTCAGATTTTGGAGTGAGCAAAGGCGATCAGGTAATCTCAATCGCTGTTCTGCCCGATACGCAATACTACACTCATGAGGTTCATGGCGGCAACATGCAGATGTTTCACGATCAGATTGACTGGATCCGCAAGAACCGTAAAAATGAGAACATTGCTTATGTAGTGCATCTGGGCGATATCACCGACCGGAATGTGGATGAGGAATGGCTGCGTGCAAAAGATGCCATGTACAAGCTGGAAGAAGATAATATTCCTTACGGGATGGCAGTGGGCAATCACGACGAGGCTCCAAACATTACTTTTAAACAGGGCAATCCGAATACGCTTTACACCAAATACTTCGGAACGGAGCATTTTAAAAGCAAGCCCTGGTATGGCGGGCAACTCGAGGTAAACGGCAACAGCGACAACCACTTCGACTTGTTCAGCGCCGGCGGACAAAAGTTCATAGCAGTTTACTTTGCTTATAACGAAGAGAACCGCCTTATCAAACAACGTGATCTTGCATACGAGAAACGCGTGATGGCCTGGACGGATAGCATCCTGAACAAATACGCTGATCGGAAAGCCATTATGATCACGCACAGCATGCTTAACCGCACCAAAACCACCAAGAGCGAGGTGATGTATGGCACCGACCGCGAAGACGTGATGCCAACATTTACCAAGCAGGGCACTCAGATTTATAACATGGCAAAAAAGCACCCGAATGTTTTCCTGATGCTCGGTGGGCACATTGCCGGCGAGGGATTCAGGCGGGATGAGTACCAGGGAAATGTGATCAAGACTTACCTGGCTGATTATCAAAGTCGGCAGAGTGCGCCTTTCGGCGGAGAGAAGGACCGCAATGGCGGGAATGGCCTGATGCGGCTGATGCGCTTCAACCTGACTAAACAAACGGTGAGCATTATCACCTTCGCACCTCGTGCCAGTGGAGAAATAATCAGGGAAGAAGACGGCGACAGCCAGTTTACAGAGCCGCTGTTCAGGTAAGAGGATTGGTTTATGTCTGGGAGGAGTTCGAGGGGTGGCTTCAGAGGATACCCCCTTGCCCGCGTTGTCAGGCTGAGCGGAATCGAAGCCTGTGCGTTAGAGCCAGTAAACTAGTTCTAATAGATAGAGCCAGTCCTTCTGCCTATGATTTTCATCTAAGACTTTACTTCCCGGTCCTAATGGGTACACCACTACTGTGCTCCATCACACCTCTGAGAAGGCACTACAATTTCATAATCCGAGCATTATTTTCGTTATGGCTTAGATTTTGCATGATTGGTTAAAACCAAGGAGGAAAATGAAAATGAAAGCAATAACTACGCTGCTCATCAGCGGCTTTGTGGCGTTGTCTGGAATTGCGAGCGCCAATACAGTAACCTTAATTTTTAAGGGGATCACTAAAAATACCAACAACTATCAGGTTTCACTTGATGGCAAGAACTATTATTCAAACACGAATACCCAGAGCGGACAAGTAACCATTGACAACTTACCCCTGGGCCGCCACACATTAAAAGTATACAAGCTGCGATACAACAGCACAAAATATAATGGGCGCACCAAGAATACGCTTGTTTATACAAAGGTTTTTGAACTCCGTCAGGGCTACGATATGAGCATCATCGTGCAGAATAATGGCAAAGTACTTTTTAGCGAAGATCAAGGTGAATTATCAGGCAGCGGAAATACTTCAGCTAATGGAATGAGTCTAAGCGCTTTTAACACGTTGGTACAAACGGTTGCAAACAGCAGATCCCAATCAACACGTGCAAATACTATTCAAAATGCCTTAGCCAATAGCGACAATTACTTCACTACAAATCAGGTGAGGCAATTGATTGTGATGGTGACATCTGAGAACAGTCGGCTTGCATTAGTTAAACTTGCGCACAACAGGGTAACTGATCCGGCTAGCTTCAATACACTAATTGATTTATTCAAGAGCACTGCCTACCGTAATGAGTTTAACAACTACATGGCTTTAAACGGTGGGCAAACTGTCGGCAGTACCGGACAACAAATGTCTGATTATCAGTTCAACAGCCTTTTACAGAATGTTCGTGGCCAATGGGCGCAATCTGCTAAGGCTGAGACCGTACATGAAGCGTTTGCAAACAACAATAACTATTTCACAACGGCTCAGGTCAGGGAACTGGTTACTATGGTTACTTCAGAGAGCGATCGATTGTCGCTTGTAAAACTTGTTTACCGCGGAGTGGTTGACAAGCCTAATTTCGGGACCTTAGCAGATCTGTTTACCAGCACATACTACAGAAACCAATTCTATACCTATGCTGGCATCACAGCACCTCCGGCTCAAACCGGCACAAACACCCAACTCTCCGCTTATCAGTTCAATAATTTAATTCAAACAGTTAAGAACCAATGGTCGCAATCATTGAAGGGGCAAACGATACACGATGCCTTTGCCAACAGCAACAACTATTTCACCACAGCGCAGATCAGGCAGTTGCTTGAGCTTATCACCTCAGAACCGGATAGGTTACAGCTTGTTAAGCTAGCTTACAAACAAACAACTGACCAGGCAAATTTCAGTTCCCTGGCAGATATGTTTACCAGTACAACGTATCGTATTGAGTTTAACGATTATGTATATGCGCAGGGAGGAACCAACACCACAAACACAACTGTAAAAAGCCCAATGGCAAGTGCCGACTTTGATATGCTGGTGCTCGGCGTGCGTGCCAACCTGTTGCAGTTTCTAAAGGTTAGTAGCGAAACCAACATCTTCAACAATCAGAGCTATTATTTTACCACTGCACAAGTACGCGAGCTGATATCGCTGATCAACTCCGAAAGCAGCAGGCTTGACCTTGCAAAACTCGCATACAAAACCGTAACGGATCGGGAGAACTATAGCCAATTAAATGACCTGTTCGAGAGTCAGGCAAACCGCGATGCATTCACAGCATACGTTCAGGCATATCGGGACTAAAACCGATGGTGAATAGCTGGCTCAATACTGTAATCCTAAGGGATAGCAGCGTGTTGAGCCAGCTTTTTTTATTTAGGCTTGTTCAAGCAATACATTAAACTGCAATATTTAGCAGAAGCTAAGCTCTCAAATTTAACATTCTTATCTCAATCCTTTCACGGCGTAACAACCAGCACATTATTTCCGGAATTTACATCCGGTAAACGCTTATCCGGATCTATTGATACAGACTTGATAGCTGATGTTGATGGATACCTGAATGTCCAGCTGGCATCGCGTTGCCAAACCTGTACAGGCAATTTCACCGTATCTGTTTTGCCATCGGTTCGAACGATTTGAACCGTAACGGGCATTGGAATCTCACCCTTATTCTCGATCGTGATCAAGGCGCCTTGAGCGGCATCATCTTTTACATACTTCACGGAGGTTACTGCCTGGTCGACTTTCCCGGCAGTAAAGAACCAGCCTTTCCAGAACCAGTTGAGGTCCTCTCCTGCCGCATTGTTCATAGACCGGAAGAAATCTGATGGCTGCGGATGTTTGAAAGCCCAATTCTTAATGTATTGGTTAAAAGCATAGTCGAACAGCTCAGGTCCGATCACTTCTGTCCGAAGAATATCCAGGCCGACTGCCGTTTTGTTGTAGTACAAACCATATTCGCTTAAGGAAATGGCTTCGGGCGGTGTCATCAGCGGATCGTTGTTTTTAATCAATGCCGGCACAATCGCCCGGGCAGGCCGGGTAGCGGCATTCCAATACTCCCCATTGTTGAACATCTGGGTGGCGTACTCATTAATGAAGGTATTAAAACCCTCATCCTGCCACATAAACTTCCGCTCGTTCGATCCCACAATCATCGGGAACCAGTTATGCCCAATTTCATGTGTAACATCGCCCCAAAGCTGAGCCTTTTTAAAATTAGCAAGGCAAAAAATAATGCCGGGATATTCCATCCCCAATGCCACCCCCGACACGTTGACTGCCGAGTTCCATGGATATTCAAAGTATTTCTGCGAATAGATTTCTATGCTGCGTTTCAGGTATTCTGTAGACCGTCCCCACGCATCAATGCCAGCACTTTCAACCGGGTAAGCCGACATGGCGATGCCTTTTCTTCCGGAAGGAAGGTTTACCCTTGCCGCATCCCAGATGAAAGCTTTGGATGCCGCCCACGCAATATCGCGACTGTTCAGCATCTTGAAGTGCCAGGTTAGGTTGGGAATTTTGGTGGGTCTGGTGCCGGGCTGCCGGATCTCTTCCGGGTTGATGATCATTACCGTTTTATCGCTGTTACGAGCTTGTGCCAATCTGCTGATCTGTTTGCTTGTGAGCACTTCTGTGGGATTTTGCAGATCGCCGGAACCTACCACCACCATGTCTGATGGCGCTGTGATGTAGTAATCAAAGTTGCCATACTCAAGATAGAATTCACCAAGCCCCATATAAGGCAAGGTGTTCCAGCCTTCGATGTCATCGTACACGCACATGCGAGGATACCATTGCGCAATTTCGTAAACATAGCCGTTCTTGGTATTCAGCCTGCCCATCCTGTCGGCACCGTAAACCGGGATAGCGAAGTTGTAATTTACCTTCACCTGTACCTTATCGCCTTTGGCACCGAGCGGGGTTTTCAGGCGCACCTGCATACGAGCGTCTGAAAGTACCGGCTTTGCCGTGTAAGCGACTCCTTTGTAGATCACTGATACAGACGAAATATGGTAGCCACCGCGATTAAATCCTTTCACATCAAACCGGTCGCCGGAGATTGGAGTGGTGGCAGCACCGCGGCTGTTAGGGTCAAACAAGTTCTGATCTAATTGCAGCCATAAATAATCGAGTTTATCCGGGCTGTTATTGGTGTAAGATATTAGCACCTGACCGGTAACCGAGGTGTCACGCTCGCTTAATGTAGCACGAATTTCATAGTCGGCACGGTTTTGCCAGTATTGCGGTCCGGGCTTTCCGCTCGACGAACGCATTTCGTTGGGAGGAAAGTCCCAGTTTACCGGACCGAAGAGTTCGCGGTGATTATACTTTAGCGTGTCGGCAGTTTGTGCAAAAGACGAAAGTGTGGCGCACAGGCAAGCTGCAATTACTGTAATCCTGAACATGGCAATGAGTTTATGATTTATTCAAAGAAATATAACCGCTGAATTGTAGGCTTGTTTTACATGCTTATCAAGGCATGATAGCCATTCATCTCGGTATGCGGATATTGATCAGTACGTAGTAGTTGCTTGTTTCCTGGTTTTATGTTTGCCGCCTGACAGTGCTATGAGCCTAAAAAATGTACGTTGCCGGTATCGGAAATGTCGGTCGATTTCAAAAACGCCGTTTGTCAATTCGCAAGTCTAAAATTTTCGTAACTTCGTCGGTTCATGCAACTTAGGTTAGAGAAGAGCGTATATACAGGCCGTTAAGTGAAAAAACAAATACTAATTGTTGATGATGAGGTTAGCATTTTAAAACTGCTGACCTTTGTGCTCTCAAAGGAATATAACCTGGTGATCAAAAACAGCGGTGTTGAGGCAATTGCCTGGCTGGAAGAAGGAAATGATCCAGACATTGTCATCTCCGACTGGCACATGCCTTACTTCGACGGAAGTTCTTTCCTGCGAAATCTAAAAATAAGCGGCTATTACAGAGACACTCCGGTTATCCTCCTCTCAGGGGCAGATGACCTGGATGAAAAAGTTAGCAATCTGCCGTTCAAAGTAGATTGTTTTGTTCAAAAGCCATTTAATCCAGAGGAGCTAAAAACATCTATTAATAGGGTACTCGAAGAATATGACGAAGCAGGCAATTAACCTTATTAAAAGGGGGACTACCGTCCACGTGAAAGTTGCCTATTCGGGCACCGCCCTGAAAGATGTGCTGGCAACTGAGCTCAGCAATAATTTTAGTATAGAATATACCGATACTTTAAGTGAGCTGGAGAATTATCTTAATGAGCAGTCGCTGTTAAGTATGCCCGATGTAATCCTGCTTGAAGCAGATGAAGACGGCGAATGCTTTCAGTACATTGAAAAATTCAACCACAACCCGCTTCTCCATGGCTTAATCATCGTTTTACTGTCTCCGCATAAGAACAAAGCATTTAAACTCAGGGCGCTCAAGCTGAAGGTACACGACTATTACACCTATCCTTTCCCCTTGGAAGATTTGTGTGAGCGACTGGGCTTTCTCGTTAAGTTCAAGCTAATCAAACCGGGCTTGACAGACCTTTCCGCTCAAACTGATGTGGGTTATGATATTCCGTGGAGCAAGAGGATGTTTGACATAGTGTTTTCCGGCATTGCCCTGCTCTGCCTCACCCCTTTCTTTCTCCTGGTTGCCCTGCTCATTCGTCTGGAATCAAAGGGGCAAGTTTTATACATCAGCAAGCGGGTTGGAGCCGGATATAAGATCTTCGACTTTTACAAATTCCGCTCTATGCGCACCGATGCCGACAAAATGCTTCAGGATCTTTCTGCTTTGAACCAATATGCAAACGCGGAAGAAAACGAACGCGGCAAATCGGCTTTTGTGAAGATTCAAAACGATCCACGCATCACAAAGGTGGGTGCCTTCATCCGTAAAACCAGTATTGATGAATTGCCGCAGCTTTACAATGTTTTTATTGGCAATATGTCCATTGTAGGCAATCGCCCACTGCCTCTGTATGAGGCAGAAATGCTGACGTCTAACGAGTGGTCTATGCGCTTTCTAGGCCCCGCCGGCTTAACTGGGTTGTGGCAAATCAGCAAACGTGGCAAGAAGGAAATGAGCGAACGCGAACGGAAAAGATTGGATAATTACTACGCCACCAGATATTCTTTCTGGCTCGATATGAAAATCATCCTCGGCACCATTCCGGCACTTCTTCAGAAGGAAAAAGTATAATCCCGTTATTTCTGCTTACAATCCAGCTGACTGAGGTTTACGTTATTCAGTATGATCTCGAATTCGGTACGCCTGTTTAGCTGCTGATCTTCTTCCGAACAAGGAACACCATCGTAGCAATTATTCACCAGCCTTGTTTTGCCGTAATATTCAACCGTTATGCGGCTCGGCGAGATGCCCTTTGCCATCAGGTAACTTCTGGCAGAATTACCTCTTCTAAGTGATAAGCTCTTGTTGTACTCGGCTGAAGCCCGGCTGTCTGTGTGGCTGGCTGTGATGATATTAATCTCCGGATAGCGTTTCATCATATCGGCTACCTTGTCAAGCGTCTGCCGTGCCTCGGGGCGTATTTCGGATTTGTCGAGGGCATAGTAAATGTTTTCCACGAAGTACTTACGTTTCAGCGAATCGCAGTTGTTAAGCACCCATTGCTGATTACGATCGGCTTTGTTGAGGTACAATGTAACGTTAAAAGTAGTGTCTGATTTAATGCCGACACTGCTCAGCAGTTTATTGGAGCTCAGGTAACCCTCCTTGTATCCTATAATTTCGTAGTCGGTTTCTTTGTTAAGGTTGACAGAAAACTGACCCCGGGGATTTGTGCTGATGGTGTCGATATACCCATCGTGGCGCAAATAAACATTCCCAGACATCACCGGCAATTTTGTGGTAGCATCGATCAGAGTTCCCTTAAGTGCAACAATGTAGCTTTGGCGCTTGTAGCTGTATATGTCATCATTGCCTTCGCGGTTCGAGCTAAAATAGCCACTTCGTCCGTCATTGCTACGGATGAAACCGAAATCATCTGCTGATGAGTTGAAAGGTGCGCCCAGGTTGCGGGGCGAATATTCAGGTTTTAAATCTCTAAGTGTCACCTCAAAAATATCCAACCCGCCCAAACCAGCATATCCGGTAGATGAAAAGAAAAGTTTATCATCTTTATCCATATACGGGAACAACTCGTTGCCTTCTGTATTGATCCTGCCACCGAGATTCACGGGCCTCCCCCACTTCTGGTCTGTGGCGGTGCGCACGGAGTAGTAAAGATCGGTCCCGCCAAAGCCGCCGGGCATATCAGACACAAAGACCATAAACGTACCGTCTTTGCTGATGGAGGGATGGCCAGTGGAATATTCGTTGTTGTTAAACGGGTATTCTTCTATTTTGTCCCAGTTATCGCCATCTGTTATGTAGATGTTCAACTTGTTAAAACCCTGCTCGCTTAACGCCGCTTTTCCGTTGTAAAAATTATTGCGTGTAAAGATGAGCGTGCCATCGGGCATTACCACGCCTGGCCCTTCATTCAGCTTTGAATTAACCTTCCCTTTTGCAGGATGCAGCTTATCCGAAGCGGACGAGTTCTGTATATCCTTTAAAATAGAAAAGTTGTACTGACCGGGAGTTGGGCTATCGTTGCTGGTTTGCTCCGTGTCGTCGTCATTGAAAACATATTCCTTGCTCTTCTTTTTGGAGGATGTATCAACCGACGTTTCCTCAATCTCGCTTAGTTTGTCGATGACATACAGGTCTGAAAACGGAGTTTGATCCCATTGGAAGACATTTTTCGTTAACTTATTTGTAAAACGATTGCTAACAAGCAGCAAACCTTCCTTGTAGTAGGCGGGCGAGTAATCTGAGGCGGGCGAATTGATATTGGTTTTGGCGATCTTCCATTCGCCTTTATCCTTTGAGAACACAGAGGGATCGGTTTTCACGAAAGAAGAAGCTCGCTTATCGGCTGGAACCATGCTAAGATATTTTCTGTACCACTGCTCCGATTCCTCATAGTGCTCATTGTTGGCAAGCGCTTCCGCATAGTACAATGCGTTTTCAGGTCTTAGCGGAACAGCTTTGCTTAACTTCTCGTACCAGTAAAGTGTTTGCTCATAATCCCGCAGATTGCGATAACTCCCTGCAATCAGCTCTTGTGCTTTTACATTAGCTGAATCCGCCTTCAACAAAGGCTTAAGCGCCTTTATGGCTGAAATAAACCTCAGCGACTGATATTCCTTTTCTGCTGTTTTTAAAAGCGCCTTGTTTTTCTGTTTATCCTGCGAAGAAGCGGAAGTGGAGAAAATGAGCAGCAAGGCTGCTGATAGCAGCAATACATTGATCCTGTTGGTCTGGCTCATCTTAAAAGTACCGTGGAGTTAAAATTTTGGCTTGCGACGAGCCGAATTCATAACGCAACATAATCTCGTGACTTCCTGTATTATAATTCTGAAGGCTTGTAATGCTCCGATCATATTGATAGCCAACGCGAATCTGGGAATTAACCTGGAGCTCCACCAGCCCTGAGATGTCAGCACTTGTACGATATTGTGCGCCAAGTGCCACGCGGTTCTTGATCCATAAAGTTCCGTTCAGATCAGCTTGCAGTGGAGCGCCCTGCACACCCTTGAAAAGCACCGAAGGTTTTAGCTGAAAATCTTCTGTGAGAGGGAAAACATATCCTGCGGCTAGGAATACATGTATATACTGCTTAGTGATTCCATTTTCTGTAGCTGATGGATTTATTTTGTTGCTAAAAAGCTCCGGCGAAGACAATCCCACATAAAATTTATCAGAATTATAATAAACGCCTGCACCTGCATTAAACATTGTCTTTTGAATGTTATCCGTGAAGGCGACATCCATGGAAGTGCCGTAAGGATCTAAAGCAACACCAGAATAGTTAGCCTTGAAATCGCTTAAGCTTCCCTGCAGCCCGAAAGACAAACTCCCCTTCTCCATCCGGATGCGATAGGCATAGCTTCCCACTACACCGGTGGTGCTGGTAATGCCGAGCTTATCGCTGAAAAGCTGAAGCCCCAGACCTACTCTTTTATTGCTAATAGGTGCATCGATTGTAAATGTTGCTGTTTGTGGCGCACCTTCAATTCCCACCCACTGCTTGCGAAGCAAACCTGTTGCAGAAACCACATTTCTGCTCCCTGCGTAAGCCGGGTTAATAGCAAGCGTGTTGAACATGTACTGAGAGTACATGGCATCCTGCTGAGCGCTGGTTTCTAAAGCTGCCAGCAGTAAAATAGCGGTAATAATGCGTTTCATATTATCTGTTTAGGGTGATGTGCCCTACGTATTTATCTTTATGGTCAATGATGATGATGTAGTAGTATGTCCCTTCAGGCACATCGTCGCCGAGCCTGATGCCTTCGGTACATTTACCAGCCCAGTCATTCTGGTAATCTGCCGATTTATACACACGGCTCCCCCACCTGTTGAAAATCTCTATTGAAACGTTCTTACCATAGGTGTTCCAGATCAGGAAGGTGTCGTTGGTATTGTCGTTATTCGGAGAAAAGCCTCCCGGGATAAACAATGGCTGGAATTTCAGCGTTACCGGTGTTGGCTCAAGTGGCGTGTTGTCTCCGGGCGTGAGTGGATCAGCCTTCAGTCCGTTGGTTGACTGATCAGTAACCTTAACGCCAATAGAATTTGTTCCTTCAGCAAAAGCTGTGTTTAAAAACAAGCCATCGCTGGTGGTGAGCGTAACATTAATGACTATTTCAATCTGCTCTGTTGTACCTGCCGCAATACTATTTCCAGGAAGCAACAACTCAGTAACGCTCATGCCGTTGTAGGCAGAGTTCACTTTTAAGATTCCTAATGCCCTGATGCTCTTAACTAGGATGTTTGAGCCTGCAAATGCCTTATTCAGATCATCGGTAATGCTGACATTCTGCAATAAATCCTGCGCAAGGTTGGCAACTGTGAATACGTACTTGATATCATAGGTTCCATTTATCCCAATGGTGCTGCTTTCCACTGCTTTTGCCAAACCGATCTTAGATGGCTTGTTTACCGTGATAGTTACGGTAGCAATGTTTGATACCTGCCCTCTATCATCCTTAACTGTATAAGTGAAATTATCGGTCCCTGCCGAAAAGCCTGCAACTGGTGTGTAAGTAACCCTTCCGGTAATCGGATCAACAGACAAAATACCATTCAGCGGCTGCGATACTATGGTGACACTTGCCTTATTCACTGTGCCATCTGCATCTGTATCATTTGCCGTAACATCTACAGTAACAGATGCGCCGACTGCGGTGGAAGCATTATCGTTTACTGCAACCGGCGGAGTATTTACCACAATGTTAACCGTAATCGGGTCAGATTCCAGACCGTCGGCGTTAAGCAAAGTGTAAGTAAAACTATCCGGGCCAAAATACCCGGTCGTAGGTGTGTAAGTTACTGTGCCGTCAGGATTTACAACCACAACACCGTGCAGCGGGTTGGTTTTCTTTACAACGCTTGATCCGGTTTTACTTGCATCATTGTCCTTTACAGGGATTATTGCTGCGGTATTAACTTTAGTAAGTGAGTTGTCGTTTGTTCCAACAGGTCGTACATCAACCGAAACAGTTGCAGTGTTCGAAATAAGCCCGTTGCTGTTTTTGATAGTATATGTGAATACGTCTCTTCCGTGAAAACCAGTTGCCGGTGTATAAACCACCTTTCCTGTCGTAGGATCGTATGTTGTGGTGCCGTGCAAAGGAGGAGAAATAACAACGGTAGATAAGACCAGAGTGCCATCGCCACCGGTATCGTTCGCCGTTATATCGATGTTAACAGCTGTTCCAGCCACTGTTGTAGCATTGTCGTTTGCAGCCTGTGGCTCAATGGTGTTGACTACCTGGATGGAAACCGTCGCAGTGTTCGACTCTGCCCCTTCTGCATCTTTTATAGAATAAGTAAAGCTATCCGGACCAACGTATCCGGTTGTTGGCGTATAAAGCACATTCCCAGTTGCGGGGTTGATAGTGAGCGTACCGTGCAGCGGATTCGATTTAATTACCAGGCTTGTGCGCTGGATAGTGGAATTGCCGTCGATGTCGGTATCATTTGCAATTACATCAATTAGCTTGGATGTATTTTTTAATGTCGATGCAGCATCATTCACCGCTACAGGAGGCGTATTTACGAAAGGGTTAATGCGCAGGTTTCTGATCTCGTGGAAGTTGTTTTGGTCGCCTGTGGATGATGAAATGCCGTACTTAAGAACCGACGGTGCTGCTTCCGGATAATAGTAATTGTCAATTACAGTGTACGTAACCGGAGTTGCGCCACCTGTCATGATCCGAACTGAAATATTGTAGCCACCTAGCGGGTTAGGCTTCATGTCTATAAATGCCTTCCTATACTCCGGGTCGCTTTGCAGCGGATGCCTTACAGTACCTCCTGTCATGTTAAAACCTAAGGGAAGAACTTCCTTGCTGGTTAGAAATTTGTAATTATCCGGTGTTAGAGCTGCCCCGTTGCCCTTGCCGCGAAGGGTTACAGACTGTGGGAAAAAGCCTGTGCCACCCTGCCTCCCCTCAATGGGGTTGGAAAAGTTTCCGTACTCATCAATACCTACTCCGAGATAGCCGTTGCTCACTCCGGGAGTGACCGGATTGGTGAGGTTGATCTGTGCATAGCCAAGCGAGCCGCCGAACCCTCCAATGTTAAAATTTGCTGTAGATGCGTCAAACAGGAAGAAGGCAATGCCATCCGCCCGGCTACCACCATAAGTAAAATATTCAAATTCGATCTTTAACCCGCTTGTAGAAGGGATGAGCACATTGCTATAAACGAAACCTGTTTGGTTGCGGTTGTTATTTGTAAGGCGAAGGTATCCGTTCCCATCTGTATCTCCCACCTGGGCGCTGCCGGCTGTAAGAAATGCGGTTGGAGATCCTCCAAAAATGACTCCCGGAGCTGTTGTATGTGTAAAACTTTCGAAATAGGTGAACTGAGCCTTGGCCTGTTGAAAGCCTATTAACAACAACAGAAGTAAGTAACGCGTGCTTTTTATCATAATACTATGTCCGGCGATTTGACATGGTGAAATAAAGTGCTGTACGCCGGCAACTCATCGGCGTGTTTATACCAAATATTAAACCAGCAGGAACGTGTCGTTTTTTAAACTTTTCAAAAGTAGCCCATTCATGTCCATTTCACGATAATTCATGCTGTGTGCATCCGAATGTGGCATGCTCCGCTTTTGGGCGTTTTTAAGCTGCCGATATTTTACTACTCACATGGGGAAATATATTCCACAATGCCGCGTTTTGCAAGCGGGCAAAATATGCCATCAGTTAAGCTCTGTGCGGCTTTTGTAATTTGGCATAATAATCTATATTAGGCTGCAGGATTGGGGAACCTGCAATACTTGCAATACACGCCTGCATACCTTGTTTATAAGTTGATGAGTAAAACTTTCTTTATTGTTCTGTTAAGCGTTCTTTCGTTTGCTAAAGCTTCGCATGCTCAAGATAGTATGATTCCTGATGTTTCATACCTGTTTATTGAAAAGCTGATAGCTACTGCAAAAGAGAATTATCCAAGAGTAAAATCCTACGCAGAGCGTACCAAGATTGCAAAAGGAAATGTTACCAAGCAGCAGCTATCCTGGCTTGACCCTCTTTCTTTTTCATACTTTTATCAGCCAAACACCGCCCTGAACATTGTGACACCTAACATATTTAGCGGGTATCAGATTGGACTAAACCTTAACGTTGGGACTTTACTTCGCAAACCTCTGGACATCAAAGAATCAAAACAGGAAGTTAAAATAGCAGAAAACGACGAGGCTGAATATAACGGGCTTATTGAGCAGGAAGTTAAAAGCCGCTATTTTGCCTACATACAGCAATTAAGTATGGTTAAGCTTTATACAAAGAGCCTTCAGGATGCCCAAGGGCTGCTTGCCAGCACAAAGAATAAATTTGAACGTGGAGAAACAACCGTGGATGTTTACAGCCAAATGCTTATGTCTGTAAATACTACCACACAGGCTAAGATTTCTGCAGAAGCGGGGCTGCTAACCGCAAAAGCATCGCTCGAAGAGCTACTTTTTAAAAAACTAGAAGAGGTTAAATAAGAGATGGAAGAAATAAAGCAATATTTTCAGCTGCTATTCCGCAACCGATATATATTGGTGCTGGTGCCCATAATCACATTGGTGATTACCTACTTTCTAGTCAGAAACCTTCCCGATGAATACCAGTCGCAGGCACAGATTGCAACCGGTATTGTTGATGAAACTAAAAGCAACATTTCCGGCGAGAGTTCCCAGGGTGAGTCGGACATTAACCGCGAGTTCAGCAACCTGATCGAGATGATGAAGATGAAAAAGATCATCGATCAGGTATCCTACAAGCTAATCCTTCACGACCTGGTTTCTCCACGGCCTTTCAGAAGTTACAGCACCGAAATCAAAGAGTTAACTCCGGCAGAAAAGAAAAATGCTATTGAAGTATTTAGTTACAAATACAACCGGAAAGAAGGGTTAAATCTGTGGGATAAGGAGCAGAAAGAGCTTTATTCTTTGTTGCGGTCAATGAAGTACGATGAGGAATCTATCCGCACAAACCTCAATATTTTCCGGGCCGATGTCAGCGATTTTATCAACGTACAGTACTCATCTGAGAGTTCTGAGCTTTCAGCCTTTGTTCCGAATACTCTTAGCAGCGAGTTTGTTGATTATTATACAATTCTGGTAAAGGAAAACCAACGCAAGTCAGTTAATTATCTCGACAGCCTTTTAAAGCAGAAGAACGATATTCTGAACGAGCGTGTGGCAGAACTTCGTTCTTACAAGATAAATAATCGGGTACTGAACCTTGCCGAGCAGTCGAAGCAGATGTATGCAAACATTGGCGATTATGAAAATAAACTTCAGGAAACTGAAAAACAGATTATAGCCAACCGCGGTGCCATTGCCGAAATAGATGCTAAGTTTGATCCAAAAGATCGCAGGTATTACGAAACTGTACTCCAGCCCATTAACCAGGAAATTGCCCAATCTAAGGAAGAATTAAAAAGGCTTACCGACAGGTATATCGCAAACGACTTTGATGAAGCAACACGTGCTTCGATGGATTCTTTGCAGAGTATCATCAAAAACAAAATTGCCGATGCCGATGATAAATACATCACCAATCCATTAAACACGAAACTAAACCTGTTGCAACAGAAACTAAGTTTGCAGGTGGAGCAGGATATTGCGACTTATAGCCTTGGCTCCCTCCGCAAACAATTAGCAGTTTTAAATGGGCGGTTTGACCGTATGGTTCCTTTTGAAGCGGTAATCCAGTCCTACGAGCGTAAAATTGATATCGCCAGCAACGAATATCTTGATTTGCTGAATCAATACAACCGCACAAGCATGGAATCGGGCTTTTCTATAAAGCTCCGCCTGGTGCAGATGGCAATGCCCGGGCTTCAGCAACCATCAAACAAAATGCTAAAAGTAATACTGAGCGGTATTATCAGCTTTGTATTTTGTCTTGCCGTTTTCTTTGTGATTTTCTTCCTCGACAATCGTGTACGTGTGTCGAGAGATTTAGCCATCAGCACGCAAATCCCGGTACTTGGTTATCTTAATAAGGTAAATACAAGTTCGCTCGATCTGAAGGAAATCTGGAAAGACATGAACAGCACTCCCGGCATGAAAGAGTTTAAAAAGCAACTTCGTTCTACTCGTTATGAAGTAGCCCGTGAGCTTGTTCAAGGCTCAAAAAGAGGTCAGATCCTAGCAGTTACCAGTATCAATTCCGGAGAAGGAAAAACGTTGATTTCCGCCTGTGTTGCCTATGCTTATGTGATGGTTGGCAAAAAAGTGCTGCTGATTGACGGCAACTTCGACAATCCTACCCTCACCTCTAACTCGGATGCGAAATCGTATGTGGAGCAGTACCTAAAAACAGGAAATATGGGCGAGGCTAACTTCACCTCCGGCATCATGGTGTTAGGAAATGCAGGCGGTGACAAGTCTTTGCTTGAGATAACAGATGAAGACACTATTCGCAGCCGTTTTGAATCGCTGAGATCGCAGTTTGATGTAGTTATCGTAGAAGCCCCGCCGCTTGAAGCACTGAACAAAGCAAAAGAATGGATCACATTCTCTGATAAAACACTAAGCGTATTTGAGGCGGATCAGTCGATTGACGCACCTAAGAAACAGCACATTAACTATCTGAAAAGCTTAAACGGAAAGTTCATTGGCTGGGTACTAAACAAAGTTCAGATTGATGCCCCTGCTGCCGAAAGAGAACTCAACCTGGAAAGAGCGATAGAGGTATAGCATGAGCTACATTGCCGGTTTCCTTCAGTTCATTATCGGGTATCACCTGGTATTTCCAATAATCTTGTTTGTGTTCTACAGGTTAAGCCGTAAACCTGCGCTCACATTCGCGGTAGCAAAGGAAAATGATTACGCGATTATAGTAACAGCGTACGAAGAAACGCATTCGCTGCCTGCAGTTGTAAATTCTTTATTGGCTCTTGACTATCGAAATTACCTCATTTATGTAGTTGCTGATAAATGCGATATTTCAAACCTGCATTTTAATAGCGAGAAGGTGGTTTTATTGCGGCCTGAAGAAGCACTATCAGGGAATACCCGCTCACATTTTTATGCCATTTCCCATTTCAAACGGGCGCACACCTACCTGACAATTATTGACAGCGACAACCTCGCTCATCCCTCCTACCTCAAGGAGATTGATGTCTATTTCAACGCAGGTTTTAAGGCTGTGCAGGGTGTTCGCGAAGCAAAAAATCTGGATACAACATACGCCTGCCTCGATGCCGCCCGGGACATTTACTATCATTTTTACGATGGTAAAGTATTGTTTAACGCAGGCTCGTCGGCTACACTTGCGGGCTCAGGCATGGCATTTACAACTGAGCTCTACAAAGAGTGCCTCGGCTCCCGAGATGTGAGTGGCGCAGGATTCGATAAGGTATTGCAGGCAGAGATAGTGGGCAGAGGCTTGCGGATTGCATTTGCAGAAAAAGCAATTGTTTTTGATGAAAAAACCTCTCACGCCGATCAGTTAGTTAATCAGCGCTCCCGCTGGATAAATACCTGGTTTAAATATTTCTCTTTTGGTTTTTCAATGATCTTCAAAGGCATCAGGAACTTTGACCGAAATCAGTTTTTATTTGGTGCCGTTCTGTTGAGGCCACCTTTATTTATTTTCCTGGTACTATCGGTTATTTGCCTGGTTCTAACTGCTTGGTTTGCGCCGATGGTTGCCTTGGTATGGCTGATCGGGCTTATGGCATTTGTGGGTGGCTTTGGGCTCGCACTTCGAAACTCGGATACAAACGAGCAGATTTACAAATCGCTGGTAAACATTCCCAAGTTTATGTTCCTGCAGATTATCTCTTTGTTTAATGCTCACAGGGCAAATTCAAGATCGGTTGCTACCAAACATTATCATGTTGAGATTACCAAATCGGAGGTTAAATAGCAATGCGGGTAGATCCGGAAATTAAAACATCTGAAGAGCTTACAGACGAACCTGGCTTAAGCCGTTTTGACAATATTAAGCAGAATCTTGCCATTGCCTTCACGGTAGTGGTGCTTTGCTATTTTTTCATATACGCACTGTTTCTTTAATGGCGATAGAATTATCTTTAAGGGGCCTGGATAAGCGAAAATTAGCAGCCGTAGTTTTTGTGGGCTTGCTTATTGTTTCTGTTTTATCGGCTTTAGCGGTTAAAACTTTAGGAACCACTATAGGGATACTTATACTTGGGCTCACGGTTGGCTTGCCTGTGGCTTTTGGTGTTGTGGTTTACCCGCGTTTCGGCATTATCGTATTGCTTATCTCCGCATATCTGATCATGTGGTTTTACAACATGATCACCATTGACTTCCCTCTCGGAACCTTGATGGACGCAATGGAAGCCATCCTGATCATTGGTTTTTTCCTGCAACAGCGTACGAAGCCAAATTGGGCTATTTTTAAGAATCCGGTTACGGTGCTGATCCTCATCTGGATCGGATATAACCTGCTTGAGTTCTTTAATCCGATGGCAGAATCACGTTTAGCCTGGGTTTACACCATCCGTTCTGTTGCCGTGGTGATGCTGATGTATTTTGTGTTCAGCTATCACATCCGGACGCTTGAGTTCATCAAGCTAATTATAAAAATCTGGTTAGCACTCTCACTGTTCGGAGCTCTTTATGCTTTCAAGCAGGAGCATTTCGGCTTTTTTGAATATGAGCAAAAAAGGTTAGATGCCAATCCATTGCTCCAGAACCTCCTGTACATCAATGGCCATTGGCGCAAATCGTCCATTTTCGCTGAGCCGGTGACTTTTTCTTACAACATGGTGATGAGCACAATCCTGTGCCTCTGCCTGATGTGGGGACCGACTTCGATGGGCAAAAAGATCATTCTCGGTACAATGGCTGCTTTCTTTATGCTCGTGATGCTTTACTCAGGTACACGTGGCGCTTACGTGCTTCTGCCCGCTGCTTTGATTCTATTCGCGATACTTACACTGAATACAAAAACGATCGGCATAGCTGCGGTGGCCGGCATTTTCTTTTTGTTCCTGATAAATGTGCCGACTTCTAACGTGAACCTTGCCCGCTTTCAAACAGCGTTCAAGCCATCGCAGGATGCATCATACAATGTGAGGAAAACAAACCGGCAACGTATTCAGCCGTACATCCGTTCGCACCCCATCGGCGGTGGACTGGGATCTACGGGTGTGTGGGGAGTTAAATTTGCTCCGAATTCATACCTGGCCAAATTCCCCCCTGATAGTGGATTTATGCGGGTTGCCGTTGAGCTGGGCTGGATTGGCTTGCTGATTTTATGCGCTCTTATCTTTGTGGTTCTAAAGACCGGAATCGAGAATTTCTTTAAGATTCGAAATCCCGAACTGAAAAGTTATTGTCTGGCTATGTTGCTGATGCTTTTCGCCGTCATTGTGGGAAACCTTCCTCAGGAAGCGCTGGTACAATTCCCAACTAACATCTACTTTTACCTCATGATTGCAATGATCAATATATTGCTGCGCCTCGACAGAGCTGAACCCGAGCAGCCTGAAGAGAAGTATATTCTGGGTATGTAGGCCTTAAACAATGCTCAGAGGCAAAACAATTTTCATCTTAGGAACCGCCAAGTTTGATGCTCCGTATCAATCCACCAGCTTTACCATAGCTCAGCATCTGGCAAAGGATAACACCGTTTATTATGTGGATTATCCTTTTACCTGGAAGGATTATTTTAAGTACAAAGGCACAGCTGAGTTTAAAATACGGCAGCCATATTTCCCCTCTTCTTCTGATGGGATAATGCCCACCAAAACACCGGGATTATCCATCGTGATAACGCCACCCTTGCTGCCCATCAATTTCTTGCCTGAAGGACAACTATACCGGAAGCTGCTTAAATGGAATGAGGGGTTGATTGTTAAGCGTATTGAAAAGGTTTTAAAGTCTCGACAGATCTCGGACTACATTTACATCAATTCCTTTAACTTTCATTATCCTGATATCGCTGATAAGCTAAATCCCGTACTCACAGTTTATCACTGCGTGGACCCGTTGATTGTTGATTACGATAAAAAGCACGGACAGATATCAGAAGCAAAACTGGTAAAGAACAGCGACCTGGTGGTATGTACCAGCAAGCAGTTGTACGAGGAGAAAAAGCCGCTGAATCCGGCAACATATTTTATCCCCAACGCTGCTGACATCACACACAGCAGCAAGGCACTTGATCCGGCTCTTCCTGTTCACGCAAGCCTCGCAAACATCCCGAAACCCCTCATAGGGTATTTTGGCAACATTGAACGAAGAATTGATTTCGATTTGCTGAAAGAAGTCATCACCAACAATACAGATAAAAGCTTTGTGTTTGCCGGTCCTACCGTTCCAGAGTATATCCCCGAATGGTTTTTTAACACGCCTAATATCCACCTCACCGGCCGCCTTCCCTACTCAGAAATGCCTGCCATGATCAAGGGCTTTGATGTAGCGATGATCCCATTTAAGAAAGATGAGGTGAGCCGTACCATTTTCCCGCTTAAATTATTTGAATATTTAGGAGCTGGCAAGCCCGTAGTCGCCACTGATTTTAATTTAGATTTAGTGGATTTTACTTACGATATTGTGCTTTATTGCAGTGATGCTAAGTCGTTTTCCGAGGCAATCCGCAATGCCTTGAAAGAAGCTGAAATGATGATTGGTAAACGAGTTGAAATAGCTAAAGAAAATACCTGGGACAAGAGAGCAGCGGAATTTTCGGCACTTCTTGAATCAAACCTGGCAAAATCCAAAAAATAACTACTTGCCTTCATGGTAAAAGTCTTTTTCGACCATCAGAAATTTACAACTCAGAAATACGGAGGCATTAGCCGGTACTTTGCTAACATCATCAATCAGATAAAGCTTGAGAAAGATTTTTCTTACCTCATGGGAGTTCTTTATTCACGCAACCATTACATCAAAGGCGAGCGCCAGCCATTGAATAATGCTGTCGGCAACACTTTGCTGCAGTCCACTTACGGAACAAAAGCGTTTAAGGTCAACCAGGCATACTGCAACTACCTGTTAAAGAAAAACGAGTTCGACGTTTTCCACCCAACTTATTACGATCCCTATTTTTTTGGCAAATTAAAGAAGCCACTTGTTACCACTATACACGATATGACGCACGAGCGGCTGCCAGAGTATTTCTGGGGATTGGATCCGCTGAGCCGCAATAAACGACTGAACATAGAATATTGCGACCACATCATTGCGATTTCAGAAACCACCAAAAAAGACCTGCTTAAATATTCTGATGTGGATGAGAGCAAAGTGAGTGTAATCTATCATGGCATAGACCTCGACGAGCCTTTCCGCACCTTCCCTGTTGCTAACCTGCCCGAAAACTATCTTTTGTTTGTAGGTGACAGGAGTGGCTACAAAAATTTCTACCTGTTTCTGGATGCATTTAAGCATCTTTCAGACAAATATCCTGACATCAAAACAGTGCTCACCGGCGGTGGTGGATTGTGCGTTGCAGAACTGGAGTACATCAACCACTTCCGCTTACAGGACAAAATCATGCACGTGAATGTGAGCGATGAAGAGCTGAACTTTCTGTATCAAAATGCAATGGCTTTTGTTTACCCTTCGCTACATGAAGGCTTTGGCTTGCCTATCCTGGAGGCTTTTAAGGCACAATGCCCAATTATTTTGAGCGACACAGATTGCTTCCGCGAGATCGGAGCAGACGCTGCAGTTTATTTTGAAGCACGGCGTGCCGACAGCCTCTTTGAGGTGGTGCAAAAACTCATCAGCAGTTCGGATGAAAGGAAACGGCTTGTGGCTAAAGGCTCAGAGCGGTTGCTTGATTTTCCGCTTTCAAAATCGATGGCAGAAACGCTGGAGGTTTATCAGAAACTCGCTTAAGCTGTTTGGGGAAACACATCCCGCCACTCGAACTTGTCCGTCATCACGCCACGTGGGTGCTCCCGCCCCACGGTAAAGCCCATCCAATTTTTCGGAGCAAGAACTTGTTGATCTTTTTGGCTTAGATAACATGCCCACCACGCAAAGCTGCTGTTAGAGATGATTGCAACATCGGCATTATTGATCAGCTGAAAATCAGTAATTTCATCATTAGATGAAAAGATATAGTTCGGTTTTTCCTCAAATACCGAGCGCACGTGCTGCATGTCATCGCTCACAAAGAAGACAGTATAATCGCTTAGGTTTTTTACCGATTCAAGCTGCCTTTTGAAGTACTCCATCGGCAAAGAAATATCACGTTTGCCGTAATTCATGTAATCGGTGCGACGGATGTGAACCGTTATCGTTTTATTGTTCCTGAATATTTCGCCAAATCCCTTGTCGAACTTGTCTGTATATTGCTTTTTTAAGCTGATCTGTGGTTTTTCACTCAGTTGCCTGTAATACCAGTCTGTTTGAAAGTAGCCATTTATGATGGTGCCGTCTTCGGCTTCAATGTGCCTGGGCGCAACAAAATTCTGAACGTAAATCTGCTTAAACTTCAGGATGTGCGGAATGGCACGCGTTAAAACCGAATAAATTTTCGAACCTAAGAACCAACCGTACTGCCCCAGGTCGAAATACTTGGTGAGGTAGGCGTGGTGCGGATTCGGGATAAAAACTAGCTTGTTCTTATTCCGCGATTTCAGGTACAGGAAGAATACAAATTGAAACAACTGATTGCCTAACCTTCCTTTGAACGTTACTCCTACCATCTGATTAGCTGCTTTTTTGTCTTAACGGTACCAAATACTTCGTGTAAAATTCTGGGTAAAACTTCCAGGCATACACAAGCGTATTCCCAATATTTACGTTCAGTTCACGCCTTAAAATAATTTGGGCAATTGCAAATCCTACCACGTTTGAACACAGCGTGGCGTATGCTGCTCCCATCACTCCCCATTCCTTAATGAAGAAATAATTCAGCCCTAGATTGAGGCTTGCGGTGACTAAAACTATATAGAACGTTGTTTTTGTTTTGCCGATTGAATCAAGAATAGTACCGAACTGCCGCCCATATGGAATGAGCAAGCAATAAAGAAGCGTGATATGGAGCAAGGGAATGCTGCTCTCATATTTTGGTGCTAGAATGCCAATCACAAATCCTGCAAAGAAATATAAAAAGATCACGCCGGGAATGAGCAGAGCAAGGATTGTCCCTACTGATTTTTCGTACAGGTACTTGACCGCATCTCTTCCTTCGGTTTCAATCCGCTTTGCGCTTTGAGGAAAAACTATTGCTGCAACCGCACTGGTCGGCACGTCAATCAGATTAGTGATCCTTACGGCGATGTTGAACTCTGCAGCAGAAGCAGGGCTGAGCATCGAGCCGAGCATCCATTGGTCAATCGTGCCTGAAAGGATGGAGCTTACAGATGTTCCAAAGCCATATTTGCCGTAATTGAACAATTTCTTGATCCATTCGGGAAAGATTTTCCGGCTAAAAACAAAATCACGCTTTACGTAAATCCAGGAAGTTAATAAGCTGAGCAAAGCGCTGAGTATGAAAACATACATCAGGTGAATTAGGGATACTTCAATCCCGATCACAAAGCAGATAAACAGATAAAGGAAAAATACACCCTGCCGCACCACTGATATCACGAAAACTCCCTGAAACCGGAAGTTTGCCTGCTCAATAGAAACAAAATTGTTGATGAACCCGGTTGTAATAAAAACGATCGGATACAGGAAGATGATGGGCAACAGCTCCGGGGTGCGCCATGATTCAGTTAATAGATGCCCGAAGAGGTAAATCAGCAACATACAAATACCCGACAGCGAAAGCGAGATTATAAAAGATGATGTAATAATCCGTGGCTTATCCTCGTCAGACGCTGCAGGTAAGAATCGTACCAGGGCATTTTGCACCAATCCTCCCCGAATTGTTTCCATGATGCCTGTGATGCCCATAAACAGAATCCACGCACCGTATTCATGCTTACTTAAAACTCTTACCAGAATGTAGAAACCTGCCAGGTTAAAGAATGTACCGGAAAAATTCTGCAGGATATTGATAATGCCCGATTTGAGCCAGTAATTGTCTTTCGCCTTCTCCATCAGCCGGCTATGCTGCTAATAATGTTGTTCAACATAGCTTTTTACCTCATCTTCCGTTTTGGCGTGCAATATCTTAGCACCCGACAATTTCGGATATAGCTTATGATAACAGCCAAAGTGGTGTTCTGGCCCTTTTTTAGAAAGTATCAGGTTTGTTCCCCCGAAATAACTTGCCAACGCAGCGGTGCCTCCGTGTATGGAGATAAACTTTTCAGCATTCGAATACACCATTAGCTGTAAATGATTGAAGTTCTTTGCGCCTGCCTTGTTTTCTTTAAAGATATCTTCCATCAACAAAACCTCGGGATGGGTTTTCTCCAGCCAGTCAAACTCATTCAAATCGTAGACATCACTGTTATCCATCGTGATGTTTTGGGGCTTGGGACGATTGTATATAATGGTGTACTTATCCTTTAGCCGGCTGATCATAAAATCGAGCACTTCGATGCTGTAAAAGCTGAGCGGTGGCCCATCCCACTCCATATTATAGCGGTTGGCAATTATCAGCAAGGGCTTATCATAGACATACAAATCATTTTTGTAAGTCTCCTTTAGCGGCACCGGGGCCCATTTGCTCATGTCATAATCATGGCTGTAAAGAACCCGGGGAAGTTCAAAATTGTAGTTTCCTTCGGTAGTTCTTGTTTCGAACTCCTCAATGTGCTTAGGTGAAAAGAAATAGAGCTCGTTTGTGTATTTCGCCGCTCTGGTTTCTTTCAAGGTTCCATTTTTATAGTGCCAGTAGGCAAATGGCAGGGTAAACTGAAGCTCGGGAGCAAATTCACCGTCAAACGAGATCACCTTGTATTTTTTTTTGGAGAAATAATCTTTTACCACGTACTTCCATTGTTCAAGCTCGCAGTAATAGGTATCGCGGTAATAATATCTTACATCTTCGGGCAAATTGCCCCAGCGCAATCTCACATACAGGCCTGCTAACTTTCTTAAAAAATACATGCTTCTTTAGCCGACATATACGTAATCTCCCACTTTAAGTTCCCGCTAGGCTTCAACTTTTCCTCCGTTAAGATATTCTGTGATCCTGCTGGTGTGAAGCTTTATCCGATTTTTGAAAGCAGTCAGTACTCCTCCTTCTGCAGACAGCCTTCTCGGCGACGTGAAAACACGTGCCTTTGATGATGTGATCAGCTTTAACTTTCCAACGGTTTTTAGGTTCAGTGCCATCCGGCCATCTTCAGCTTCCTCTACGTAGTATTCGCTTCCAATCGCGTTATCAAACATCCTGACGTTGATTACTTTAAAACCTCCTGTTTTTCTGCCGATATCTGTTACAAATCCCATACTGAAGCCCAGCACATTGATGTGTTCTCTTCTGTATTTCCGAATGCGGACAAGCATGCCTGCCACTTTCTCGTAGGCGTACAGGTTTACCCGTCTTACGCCAGGCGGCGGGATGAATGCATATCTGCTATAAACCCCGACGATGTCTTTTTGCTGGATCATCGGCCTCACCATTTCATCAATCCACCGCGGCGGATAAAATGTGTCAGAATCGGCACACAAATGGTATTTACCACGAGCTTTTTCCAAGCCCATCTGCCGGGCGTGCGGAATTCCCTGCAAAGGCTGAAAATAGCTTCTAACGTTCAGCTGGTCTAAGATAACTTGGGTATTGTCTGTAGAGTTATTGTTGATTACAACAATTTCAACCTTCAATGAAGTTGTGCTTGATGCGAGTGACGAAAGCGTGCGGAATATGTTATTTTCCTCATTCCACGACGGGATCATGATGGAAACATCCGGCTCCTCGTGGCTGAATTTTGATAGGCGCCGTTTTAAGTCGGAGACTTGATCTTCTGAAAGGCCATTAAACTTTACACCTTCATAAAAGTGCGGTTTAACCCAATCTGGAAGTGATAGTACAGACATGTATTTATTCTTATTAATAAGATCTGAAATTGTAATTGAAATGGAACTTGACATATCTGAATACATGTTTCACGGGCATTATCAGCATACTGTTTGATTGCCGTAAGCTACTTCGTTTTACTGTGCTGGGCTCCGAAGAAGAATTTACCTGCTCGAAGATATCCTGGAAATTATCATAAAATAAGGCTTTCCCTTTTTTTTGAATAACAGAGAGCATCATCTTGTATTCGGTAACATCGCTCTTCAAGCCTTCAGCATACTTTCCGAACTTAGAAAAAAATGTGCTTCTCCTGAGGTGCGGATGATCGCTGTAATAATAAAACTTCCTGTAACCAAAGTACCACGGATACGGACTAAAAATCATTCTTGAGAACCCACTTTTAAATGGCTGCAGAAAAGGATATTTGAAGTAGGCATAAAAGCGCACCATATCCAATTCGCCATCTTCCTGCAAATAAGTTAAAGCATCTTTCAAATGCTTCCCCGCACCCGGCTTAGCTACAAAATCCTCCTGAACATACAAAGTGTACGGGAGCTTCACTGCCTCCTGACCTTTATTGATATTATTGCCCAAACCCTTATTCGAGCGGGCAGTTATAAGCCGGAATTTGTATTTTCCCTGCAACTCCTCAAGTGCCCGAAAGTGTTGCGGCGCACTACAGTCGTCCGAAACGATAATTTCACCAAATGTTACCCCTTCGTTCTCAAAACTATCCAATAGTCGTTGAAGGGAATTGCTTCTGTTGTAATGTGTTACCAGCAAAGTAACATCATCGAAGCGATAACTTTGGTGCATTCAGATTCTTTACGCTAAGATATTAATTATTTCCTTGCTGGCAATTGGCTGGAGGGTTTTAGGCTCGAATTTGCGGCTTGATAAAAAATATTATTTTTATCGAACCTCAACCAACCTTAATGAACCAAACTCTAAAGACGATTACCGCCCTTGCGATCATAGCCATAATTCTCGGCTGCAAACACAAACCAGATGGGCGGACGACGGAAAAAGACAGTTACCTCTATTCGGATGTGCCCTCAGATAAATTATTCCCCGCCAACATTGTAGAACTTCAATTCAACTCCGGCGGATCCACAATCTACGGGTTCGAATACGTTGCCAATGGAAAAGGTCCTCACCCTACTGTTGTTTTATTGCATGCCACACCCGGCAATGAACGCAACCTCGATATTGCACAAAGCTTACGACGGGCGGGATATAATATCTTCTATTTCAATTATCGCGGTGCCTGGGGCAGTCAGGGAACTTTCAGCTACAAAAACAGCATTGAAGATGTCAGGAACGTGCTTGATTATATCTGTGATGCTAAAAACCTCGCAAGCCTTCGCGTAGATACCTCGAAAATCTTTCTGGTTGGCCATAACCTTGGCTCGGGTGTAGGTTTAATCGAGGGTTTGCACGATAAACGAGTAAAGGGTGTCGCAGCCTTGTCTCTATTTAACCCCTACGCCACCTTCAAAGGTAGAGAAGCGGTTCTGAACTTCTCGGACATCAAGGCTTATCTGAGCACCTTGAAAATGCTGAACTGTGATCCTCAACTCTATCTGATGGACATCATTAACAATCTTGATAATTATAACATAGAGAAGATGATTGCCAGCAGCTCAAAACCTATTCTGGTGATTGATGAGCAAAAAAACAATGATTACCTTTCTCAATTCAACAAAAAGAAAAAAGACTTTGACTATGAAGTTTGGGACACGGACATCGAGTTCTCCAATAGCCGTATCGCTTTAACAAAACGGTTAAAAAAATGGCTGGACACCTACAAGGACTAAAAAATTTATGTAAACCTTTTGTTGTTGCCGATGTTGCATAAGTTCTATTTTCGCAGGTCTTTACTAACATAAAATGAAAAGAATCTTTCTCCCGCTGCTTTTGCCGGCACTCATCTCAATTGCTTCCTGTCAGTCAAAAAGCGAATCGAAGTCCGGCTCGTCATCTGCTGCCAGTGACACATCTGCCACAGTGGCAACAAACAAATCCGATGATACCGCTCCCGCCGCGAAAGCCCAGGACCCGGATCAAGTCAAAGTGGCCAACGCAGCAACTGTCATCGCAAGAAAGCAAGTGCCAATATTATGCTATCACCAAATTCGCGACTGGCGTGAAAAAGACTCCAAGGGTGCCAAAGATTATATCATCCCAATCGCCACGTTCAAGGCCCACATGAAAATGCTCGCCGACAGCGGATATCACACCATCCTTCCCGATCAGCTTTACGCCTACCTGAACACAGGCGCAGCTCTGCCTTCCAAACCAATTATGTTAACGTTTGATGACACTGACGGTGATCAGTATACCATCGGTGCTCCCGAAATGAAGAAATATGGCTTTAAAGGAGTGTTTTTTATCATGACTGTCTCTATCGGTAAACATGGTAAAGTAAGATACATGACCAGCGAAGAAATCAAAAAACTCTCTGACGATGGGCATGTGATAGGCAGCCACACCTACGATCACAAAAACTTCAAAAAATATGCAGGCGAAGATTGGGTTCAACAAATTGATAAGCCAACGAAAAAACTCGAAGAAATTACCGGCAAAAAGATCAAATACTTCGCTTATCCATTCGGACTTTGGAATGCTCAAGGTATTCCTGAACTAAAAAAACGCGGTTTTGTAGCAGCTTTTCAACTTGCTGATGCAAGAGATCAGAAAGATCCGCTCTTTACCATCAGGCGAATAATTGCCAGCGGATATTGGTCGCCGAAAACGCTGAGCAACAGCATTAAACAAAGCTTCTAACCGTTATTGCTAAGGCGCCTAAGAAGCGCCTTTTTTATTCCCTCCGTTTTTCCACATTTCCGGCTTTTCTCAACAGAAATGCTCGCAACCGAATATTTTCTTACTTTTGAATCCCGAACAAAGCGATTGATTTGCACTCCGCAAATTGTTGCTTAAGCCTCAAAAATCATGACTAAGTACATTTTTGTTACGGGCGGCGTAACCTCGTCGTTGGGAAAAGGTATTATTTCTGCCTCTCTGGCCAAACTCCTCCAGGCCCGCGGCTACAGAGTGACCATCCAAAAATTCGATCCTTACATCAATATTGACCCCGGAACATTAAACCCGTACGAACACGGCGAGTGCTTTGTTACCGAAGATGGAGCAGAGACCGACCTCGACCTTGGCCACTACGAACGTTTTCTGAATGTTCCAACTTCACAGGCCAATAACATCACCACGGGCCGCATTTATCAAAACGTCATCAATAAGGAACGCGAAGGGGCTTACCTCGGCAAAACCGTTCAGGTAGTTCCCCATATAACCGATGAGATCAAACGGAACATGCGCATTTTGGGCGAAGGCGGCGAGTTTGACATTGTGATAACTGAACTTGGCGGAACGGTAGGCGACATTGAATCATTGCCTTTTATTGAGGCTGTGCGTCAGTTGCGCTGGGAAGTGGGTTCGGGAAACTCGCTGGTAATCCACCTTACGCTTGTGCCTTACCTGGCAGCTGCCGGTGAGCTGAAAACCAAACCAACTCAGCACTCTGTTAAAACCTTGCTCGAATACGGCATTCAGCCGGATATCCTTGTTTGCCGTACCGAACACCACCTAAATGCTGATCTCCGCAAAAAAATTGCACTGTTCTGCAACGTGAACATCAATGCGGTTATTGAATCGATTGATGCTTCGACCATTTATGATGTGCCGCTTTTGATGTTGAAGGAACAGCTTGACCGCACGGTATTGACAAAGCTCAAGCTTCCGCACAAGAACGAACCTGATATGGAAAGCTGGAAGGACTTCCTGGGAAGGCTCAAAAATCCAACTGCAGAAATCTCCATCGGCCTAATCGGAAAATATGTAGAGTTACCTGATGCATATAAATCTATAATCGAAGCATTCATTCATGCAGGTGCAAAGAATGAGTGCAAAGTTCGTGTGAAATCAATCCAGTCTGAAGGACTACTACCTGAAAACGCTGCAGAGAAATTGCAGGGACTTGATGGCATTTTGGTTGCTCCGGGATTTGGAAGTCGCGGAATTGAGGGGAAGATAGAGGCGATCAGGTATGTCAGGGAAAATAACATCCCATTCTTTGGGATATGTTTAGGGATGCAATGCGCCGTGGTAGAATATGCCCGTAACGTGCTGGGATGGAAAGATGCACACACTACCGAGATAGATGAGCAAACCAAACATCCGGTTATTTCCATGATGGAAGAACAGAAAAAGATCAAAAACAAAGGCGGCACTATGCGCCTGGGCTCCTATGCCTGCGATCTGAAAAAGGGCTCAAAAGCTGCCGGGATTTATGGAAAGTCGCGGATTTCCGAACGGCACCGTCACCGTTACGAATTCAACAACAAGTACTTAGAAGAATTCGAAAAAGCGGGGCTTGTTGCATCGGGTATAAACCCTGATAATAACCTCGTAGAGATCATCGAACTGAAAAATCACCCGTTTTTTGTAGGCGGCCAGTTCCACCCCGAATTAAAATCAACAGTTGCCAATCCGCACCCACTTTTTGTTAACTTTGTCGCCGCTTCGCTGGCGCATTCACGCAGAAAATAAAGCGGAAATATATTAATGGATAAAAATACATTCACAGGATTATTTCTGATCCTGATCATCCTGGTTGGATCAACGTTTTTGATGAAACCCAACGACCAGGAGCTTAAACGTGAAAAATTCGTACAAGATTCTATAGCTAATTCAAAGTCAGGAAAAAACCTTGCACCTGTTGCCAAAATAAATAAACCGGCACAGACGCAAACCCCATCGCTCGATTCCGCTCAATTGAAAGGTCCGTTTGGCGGCGCCATGGCAGGAACAGATCAGGCTGTAACTCTTGAAAACGAACACATAAAAGTAAATATCAGCACTAAAGGCGGACGGGTTAAATCTGTGTTGCTAAAGCAGTTTAAAACGTACGACCAAAAGCCGCTCATTATGTTTGAGGGCGATGGCAATAAGTTTGGCTTGCGGTTTAATGCTGCTGGCAAATCAATTTCCACCAACAACCTATACTTCACGCCTTCTACAACATCATTATCAGTTGCAAAAAGCGATTCGTCTTCGCTTACCATGCGCCTAAATTATGCAGATGGCAAATACATTGATTATGTATATTCCCTGAAAGGCGATAGTTACAAGGTAGGATTAACAATTATCGCCAAGGGCTTGCAGGATGTGATTGCCGGCGGGCAGCAGCACCTGGTTTTAAACTGGGAAACTACGCTGATGCAGAAAGAAAAAGACTTATCTGCAGAACAAGAGCGCTATTCTACTGCATACTTCAAAACTGTAGATAAAGATGTTGATCATCTTGGAACAGCTAAAGATGAAAAGAAAGACTTGGGTGAGAATGGAAAAATACAGTGGTTCTCGTTCAAACAACACTTCTTTTCCAATGTGCTTTTTTCTAAAAACGGCTTTGACAAAGGCACGCTTACCGTCGCAACATCTTTAACTCCCGGTGTTGTAAAGTCATTTACCGCAAATATGCAGTTGCCGTATAAGCAACAGGAACAAGCTGTCTATCCTTTGGAATTCTACTTCGGTCCGAATAAATATCAGACACTGAAAGCCCAAGGGCACGATCTTGAGCGCCAGGTTGATATGGGTTACTGGCCGTTGAAATACATCAACAGGTTTGTGGTTTTGCCGGTGTTTGAGTTGTTAGACAGCTTCAACTGGAATTACGGCTTGATCATCCTGATGCTGACCATCGCACTTAAACTGGTGCTTTCACCGCTTACTTATAAGTCTTATCTATCTATGGCGAAGATGCGTGTGCTGAAGCCGGAAATGGATGAGATCAAGGCGAAAGTTGGCGATGACAATCCTACCCTTTTGCAACAGGAATATTTAAAGTTGTACAAGAAAGCAGGTGTAAATCCGCTTGGTGGCTGTATACCGATGCTCTTGCAGTTGCCGATTGTGATGGCCTTTTTCTTCTTCTTCCCTAACCTTTTTGAATTAAGGCAGCAGAGTTTCCTCTGGATGGATGACCTTTCCACTTACGATGCATTCATCAAGTTCGGATTTACTATACCATTTTTAGGTAATCACATCAGCTTGATGTGTATCCTGATGACTATATCGACGCTGATTTACACCTATTTCAACAATCAGATTTCGGGTGCAACCGGGCAGATGAAGTACATCGGGTACATCTCCCCTATCATTTTCCTCGGCGTGTTGAACAGCTACCCCGCCGGTTTGAACTACTATTACTTCCTTGCCAACATGCTCACTTTTGCGCAGCAGTTCATCATCAGGCAAATGGTTAACGATGAGAAAATTCATGCACAAATCCAGGAGAACAAAAAGAAGCCTGCTGAAAAGAAGAAAACTTCGGGCTTTCAGAAGCGTATGGAAGACTACATGAGACAGCAACAGGTGCAGGGGAAAGACGCATTAAAACCAAGTCCTAAGAAGAAATAATATAGAGCCGGTACCCACCGGCTTTTTTATTTGCTTAGTTTTATGAGGCTTGCAAATTCTAAACTTCGCAAGTCTATAGTTGAAGATTTATGTGGTGGATCTACGCCTTATTATCAGCCTTCTTTGCGGCACTGACGGCTATACTTGCCAAAGTCGGCATCAAAGGCGTTGATACCGATCTCGCAACCGCTATCCGCACCTGCGTAATATTGATCCTCGCCTGGGGTTTTGCGGCATTCAAAGGCAGCTTGCCCGGCATCACGACATTCTCCAAACAGAATTGGATTTTCCTGATCCTTTCGGGACTAGCAACCGGCTTATCCTGGATCTTTTACTTCAAAGCACTACAACTCGGGAAAGTTTCACAGGTTGCGCCCGTGGATAAATTGAGTGTAGCCATCGCTATTCTTCTTTCGGTGATCTTTCTCGGCGAGCCGCTCACTATCAAAACCGGCATCGCGGCGCTCCTCATTATTGGCGGCACGTTTGTGCTGATACTTTAATTTTATACTTTCGCCAAAGTATGAGCAAGACAATAGTTTTCGGAGCATCGGGCCAGTTGGGGCATTGCCTCAAGGCAGTAGCGGGGAAAAAGCAGATCAGTTCAGTGGCGTTCCTTCCGGAAGCCAGCGCAAACATTCTTGATCCCGATAGCTTAGAAAAGATCTTCGTCGAAGAAAAGCCAGAATATTGCATCAACTGTGCGGCTTATACTGCTGTTGACAAAGCCGAAGACGAAGTAGATCTTGCCCGTAAAGTCAACCGCGATGGCGCACTAAACCTCGCCCGGCTTTGCAAAGAACATAATGTAACACTTATTCACATCTCCACAGATTTTGTGTTTGAGGGGAATGTCCCCAAGCTGCTGACGGAAGAGGATGTGGCAGAGCCGATCAGTGTGTACGGGCTAACCAAGCTTGAGGCGGAACAAGGCATCACCGACCTGATGGACAAATATTTCATCCTGCGCACAAGCTGGCTCTATTCCGAATACGGGAACAACTTTGTGAAAACCATGCTGAAACTCGGTAGCGAGCGTGATGAGCTGAAAATTATTGCCGATCAGGTAGGAACGCCAACGTACGGTATTGACTTAGCGGATTGCATTTTGCAAATAGTAGAATCAGGAACAGAAAAGTATGGAATCTACCATTACAGCAATGAAGGCGTAACTTCCTGGTATGATTTCGCTGTAGGTATTTTCCAGCTTAGCAATACTTCCGTGAAGGCTCATCCGATAAACACTTCTGAATACCCCACAAAAGCCCGGCGGCCGGCTTTTTCTGTCATGGACAAATCAAACATTAAAGGTACTCTGGGGATAGAAATTCCTTACTGGAGAGACAGCCTTGAGACTTGCATCAGGAATCTGCAGCAGGGTTAAATCCTACATTCTTTCCGGCACTTCAATACCCAACAGTTTCATTGCTTTTTTGATGATCCCGGCTGTTGCCAGCGAGAGTTGAAGCCTGAACAATTTGACATTTCCATCATCAGCTTTTAAGATGGGCTCTTCGTGGTAGAACTTGTTGTAAAGCTTAGCCAATTCGTACACGTAATTGGCAATGAGCGCAGGGCTGTAGTTTCTGGCGGCATCTTCTACGACAGAAGCGTAGTTGTTAAGTGCAAGGATCAGGTCGCGTTCCAAATTGACTAGGGCAGTAATTGCCGAAGCTTTTTCACCGTTGTAATTTCCTTTCGTTAGCACAGAACGAATGCGGGCATACGTGTACTGGATGAACGGACCGGTGTGCCCCTGGAAATCTATCGACTCGTTTGGATCGAAAAGAAGGCGCTTTTTGGGTTCTACTTTAAGGAGGAAATACTTCAAAGCACCCATTCCTATCATTCTATATAACTCACTCTTTTCCTGGTCAGTAAACCCTTCTACTTTCCCAAGTTCTTCAGTACGTTGACGAGCGGTTTCTACCATTTCATTGATCAGGTCATCCGCATCAACAACAGTTCCTTCGCGGGATTTCATCTTGCCACTTGGCAGATCCACCATCCCATACGAAAGGTGGAACAAACCTTTTGCCCAACGCTTGCCGAGCTTCTCCAGGATCAGGAACAGTACCTTAAAATGGTAATCCTGCTCGTTGCCCACAACGTAAACCGATTGGTCCATTCCGAATTCATCGTACTTAAGTTGAGCGGTGCCGAGATCCTGCGTGATGTAAACCGAAGTCCCATCCGCCCTGAGCACAAGTTTTTCATCAAGCCCATCGCTGGTAAGATCTATCCAGACTGAACCATCTGGTTTTTTAAAGAACACGCCTTTTTCCAGTCCCTCCTGCACGATGTCTTTTCCCAGCAAATACGTGTTAGATTCGTAATAATACTTATCGAAGTCTACGCCCATCTTCTTGTAAGTCTCGTCGAAACCGGCATAAACCCAGCCGTTCATCGTTCTCCACAAGTTGATCACCTCTTCATCGCCATTCTCCCACTTCAGCAACATTTCCTGCGCTTCACGGATCAGCGGAGCATTTTTCTTCGCATCGTCTTCGGTTTGCCCGGATGCCTTTAGCTCGTCAATTTGCTTTTTATACTCTTTATCAAATATCACATAGTAGTTTCCTACCAACTTATCCCCTTTCAATCCGCTGATTTCGGGCGTTTCCCTGTTCCCAAATTTCTGCCACGCCAGCATAGACTTACAGATGTGTATGCCACGATCGTTCACCAGATTGGCTTTTATCACCTCGTAACCAGAGGCTGAAAGTATTTCAGCCACCGAATAGCCCAGCAGGTTATTGCGCACGTGGCCGAGATGGAGTGGCTTGTTTGTGTTGGGGGATGAATATTCCACCATCACCTTTTTGCCGTTTGGCGTAAACTTTCCGTAAGCAGGGTTACTCAGGCTCTCGTTGAAAAGTTTGAGCCAATAGCTATCGGCGATTACCAAATTCAAAAAGCCTTTGATCACGTTAAATCCTGAAACTTCAGCAACATGCTCCTGAAGGTAATTTCCTATCTCAGTTCCGGTTTGCTCCGGAGATTTTTTTGAGAAACGTGTGAATGGAAATGTTATAATGGTGAGTTGCCCTTCAAATTCGCGGCGTGTTTGTTGTAGCGTAATATCCTGTTCTGTAATCTGCGTCCCGAAAAGTTCTTCTACAGCTTTAGCCGTTGCCTGAGTAATAAAATCCATGCGGCAAAAATAGCTAAATGGCGCATATGCCCATACCAATAATGAAACTCGAAATGTCAATTTAACGTACTGATAATTAACAACCTACTAACCACCTATAAAAATAATTGTAACCGATGCGACGTTATAGCGTATATTGTACACTTAGGTGAAGTTTTCAGCACGCGTCCGGGACATGCGTATCGCTTCAACAAAGGGAACAGCTATGCAGGGGAAATTAGATAAACTGGTGAATGAGCGTGTATACAAAGCTCTAATTGAGAATGGCTCTGATGTACATGTAATTTGTGATTTTGCAGGAACTCCCCACTACGTCTCTCCATCCGTTTATAAAATTTTAGGATATACCCAGGAGGAGGCCTCGCTGCTAACACACCATCGCTTCTTTCATCCGGACGATCTTGGGCGAATGAGATCGGGCCTTGCGGAATGCCTGAGAGAACCAAACTCTACAGTTATAGCAAGGGCGCTACGGGTAAGAAATAAAAATAACCAGTGGATGTGGGTTGAGGCTTCTCTTACCAATCTTTTGGATGAGGCTGAAATTAACGGAGTTATATTTAACTTCCGGGATATAAACGATCGTAAAAAGGCACAGTTCAAGCTCCTGAAAAGCCAGCTCTTTAACAAGGGTGTTTTGAGTTCTTTAACAGCACATATTGCTGTTATTAACAGCTCAGGCACAATAATAGCTGTCAATAAGGCATGGGACAATTTCGCCATCGCTAACGGATCGCCGTCGGCGGCGCACACTTCAGTTGGCAGCAATTATTTCGCTGTTTGTGAGAAAGCAGCAACGGCCGGCGACGGCATTGCAAAGGAGGCGCTCTCAGGCATAAACAAGGTTCTGAACCGAGAGGTCGAAAGTTTTTCGATGGAATATCCCTGCCATTCGGCCACCGAACAGCGCTGGTTTACTTTCACCGCCACTCGTCTTGGTGGGTCCGCAAACGAACTAGTTGTTTCCCATCAAAACATTACAGAGCGGAAGTTAGCACAGATTAAGGTATCAGATAATGAGCGAAGGTTCAGAGGGCTGATCGAGAACGGGTTAGATGGCATTGTTATACTTTCTGCTGATGGAAAGCCAAATTACGTTTCACCGGCAGTAAAGTCTATTTTGGGATACAGCCCGGAGGAAGCAATGGAACTGAATGTCATTGATATCACCCACCCAGAAGATGTGGAATTTGTATCCGGCCTTTTGTTGCGTTCTCTTGCAGAGCCGGGCATTCCGTTGAAGAGCAAACCGGTACGAATTAAGCACAAAGACGGAACCTGGAGATGGCTGGATGGAGTGGTAACCAACATGCTCCATGATCCGGCAATTAACGGAATTGTTGACAATTTCTGGGATGTTACAGAACAAAAAATCGCAGAAAATAAGATAGTACAGGCCAACCGCCTTTATGCTTTCGTAAGCCAGATCAATCAGGCTATCCTAAGAACTAACGAGGATATAACTTTATTTAACGAAGTGTGCCGGATTGCAGTTGAAGTGGGGAAATTCAATGCAGCATGGGTCGGATTGTTTAACTCCCAAAAGGATACAATACATCTTGTTGCCAGCCATGGTGTACCGCCTGATGCTGTTAAACTATTCGCGGATTATAAATTCAAGGCTGATGGTCCGTTTAACGAAATTATTAACGGCGTGGACTTTGTTGTTAGAGAAATAAAAGGCACAGATTTGCCCGAGTTGAACCGCGTAATTTCCGAACATAATTATCAATCAACCATACTATTGGCGATAAGGAGATTCGGAGCTGTAACCGGCATTTTGAATATCGGTTCTACCGACGCCACGGTTTTTGATGCGCAGGATGTACAATTGCTTCAGGAATCAACTTCTGAAATTTCGTTTGCCTTGAACGTTTTTGAGAAAGACAGGCTTCGCACACAAGCCGAATCTGCTTTAAAGCGCAGTGAAGCCCGGCTTAACGATGCCCAGGCAGTAGCCAAAACAGGAAGTTGGGAAAGCAACCTGGCAGACCTTTCTGTTACATGGTCGGCTGAGACTTACCGCATTTTTGAAACCGAAGAATTTGCGGGTGATTATGCTGCTTTCCTGGCATTTGTTCATCCCGAGGACCGGCAACGCGTGGATGCAGCTTTTAAAGAATCGATCGATAAAAATTATGACAGCCAAGTTGAACACCGGGTTATTACAGGCAACGGAACACTAAAGATTATTCTTGAAAGTTGGCGGTTTTACCGCGATGCTGAAGGCATTCCGCTCCACATCCTCGGCACCTGCCAGGACATCACCAACCAAAAGAACGCTGAAGAAGACAACCGGTTCAAAGCTCATCTGTTAAATACCATTGGCCAAGCTGCGGTAGCCATTGACTTGGATGGCGTAATTACTTATTGGAACAAGGCTGCAGAAAATATCTACGGCTGGACAGAGACCGAAGCGGTTGGCCAGAAGATCATTAACATTATCCCGTACGCTGTTCCTGAACAGATGGCAACCGAGATTAAAAGTGGGCTGCAACATGGCCACGTATGGTCAGGCGAATTGAACGTAAAACGAAAAGATGGATCCATTATTCCGGTTTCAGTAACAGATTCGCCCATTTATGACGAATGCAACCAGTTAACGGGAAGCATTGCTATTTCATCGGATATTAGCGAAAAGAAGGCCTTGGAAAAGCTTCTTGAGCGTGCAAACACTCTTGCTACCATTGGCAGCTACGAGCTTGATCTTACAACCTCCAGATTATACTGGTCGGATGTTACAAAGCAAATCCATGAAGTTCCTGCAGATTTTGTTCCAGATCTCTTAACCGGGTTAAGCTTTTATAAAGAGGGAGCAGATAGAGACGCGGTGGCCAGGGCTGTAGAAGAAGCGATGACGGACGGAACACCTTACGATCTCACCGTGCGTATAGTTACATCAACCGGAAAAGAAAAGTGGGTTCGTGCCATAGGAGAGACGGAATTCAGCAATGGAGTTTGCACGAAGTTGTATGGAAGTTTCCAGGACATTCATAACCTAAAAACTGCCGAGTTACAAGCTGTAAAGCTTTACAAGCAAAAGGACCGCATTTTAGAAAGCATTGATGATTGTTTCTTTACTCTGGACAAAAATTGGGTAGTCACCTATTGGAACAGGAAAGCCCAGGAAGTTTTAGCAACTGAAAAGAGCAACGTTTTAAACAGAAACCTTTGGGAATGTTTTCCGCAAGAAGTTGGACGCGACTTCTATAACTACTATCTGAAAGCGGTCACCGAAAAGAGGGCGCAACATTTTGAAGCATTTTACCAAACTTTAGAGTTATGGATGGAAGTTAGCTGCTACCCATCAAAAGATGGTCTGGCTGTTTACTTCAGAGATATAACTGAGCGCAAGAAGCAGGAAGTGCAACTGCTTGAACTGAATAGAAGCCTCCAAAACTATACTGAAGAGCTCGTGATATCAAACAAAGGACTGGAGCAGTTCTCGTACATCATTTCTCATAACCTGCGCTCGCCTGCTGCAAACATAATGGGGATTGCCAACGAACTGAAAAGCCCGGTGTATGATAGCGAAACCAAGGAACTCCTTTTATCAGAGCTTCTTTCAAGTGTCCAGAAGCTGGATAATGTCATCGTTGACTTGAATAACATTTTAAAAGTAAAAAGCCAGATCGACGAGCTTAAGGAACCCGTGCAACTTAGCAAGCTCATAATAGACATCACAAACAGCATTCAACACATCATTGATAGCGAGAACGTCACCGTTAAAACAACGGGCATTCTGATCGACGATTTCTATACGCTCAAAAGCTACTTGTATAGCATCTTTTTCAACCTGATATCCAACGCAATCAAATACAGAAGACGTGATGTAGCGCCCGTAATCGAGATAAAATCAAGAGAAATGTCGGGAAAGCTTTTCATTAGCATTAAAGATAACGGTACTGGCATTGACCTCACGAAACAAAAAAATCATGTTTTTGGCCTTTACAAGCGATTTCATCCCGAGATAGAAGGCAAAGGCATGGGGTTATTTATGGTAAAAACGCAGGTTGAGGCGCTTGGAGGTAAAATTCATATCAAAAGCGAGGTTAACAAGGGGACGGAATTTGTAATTGAATTTAGGATTTAAGCTTCCAGCGCAGAGAACCGATCCTTGTCAAGCATGATTGTAAATTTACTGTTGCTCCACGGCAGGTATTAACTTCAAAGTTCATCAAACATTAATTTAGCCCTATATTCGACGGGCTTTACTCCAATGCTTTTTTATATGAAACTTACCTTAGTTCTACCGATACTTCTTTTCCTTGGCTGTGCGCAGCCTCGCCTCACCACCCAGTCGCAACAAACATACACCAACCCTCTGCCTGTTAAGTTTGGTGACCCGTATGTGCTGAAAACCAACAACAAATATTACATGTATGGAACCGGTGACGGCGCTAAAAATGGTTTTAAGGCTTACACCTCAACCGATCTTGTCAACTGGAGCCCTGTGGGGCAGGTTTACTTCGGAAAAACAGCGAAATCGTGGGGCATCAATTCTTTTTGGGCTCCCGAAGTTTATCAGGTAAAGGACAAATACTACCTTTTCTACAGCGCTCAATGGAAAGTAAATCCCACAAACGAGCTTGAAAATTTTAAGATTGGGGTGGCGGTGGCCGATAAGCCCGAAGGACCGTTTATTGACTTAAACGATAAGCCAATCTTTGACCCCGGATACCCGATAATTGACGCGAACGTCTTTTTTGACGATAACGGAAAGTTGTACCTCTACTACTCCCGCTGTTGCTATAAACATGCGGTTGAAAGCGATGTAGCCACCTGGGCAAAGGAAAAAGGCTGGTTCAACGAAATTGAAGAAAGCTGGGTGTATGGCGTAGAGCTCAAGCCCGACTTCTCTGGCGTGATTGGCGAGCCTGTATTGCTTTTACGCCCTTCTGTTAGCATGAGCGATAAGCAGGCTGAGTGGGAAAGCCGGTCTGTAACATCGAAAGAAGTAAATCGTAGATGGACTGAAGGTTCAACAACCTTTAAAAAAGATGGATTATACTACATGATGTACTCTGCTAATCATTTCGGCGGACAAAATTATGCGGTGGGATACGCAACTTCCAAATCGCCATTAGGCCCATACACAAAAGCCTCCAACAACCCAATACTGGAAAAGAATACTGCAAAAGGCGGTGATGTTACCGGAACCGGACACAATAGCATTACCTGGTCGCCGGATGGAAAAGAAATGTTCTGTGTGTATCATGGCCGCACCACCAAAACCGGAGATGAGCGTGTGGTTTTCATTGACCGCATGACTGTTAAAAACGGGAAAATCACGGTTCAGGGACCAACTACTACGCCGCAGGACATGCCATCGGGGGCTAATTAACATCAAGCTACTTGCACTTGAACCGATTTGAATTCCAATTAGTGGCACATCCTGCTATTATTATGTTGTTCCCTAAGTTAACATCGAAAAATATTGATTAACAGTTCTTTAAACGATAGAATGTGAGGAACTTGTTGTATCTTTGATTACACTCTTCGCGAAACGAATAATCCCATAGCTTTTACTAAGACGGTCCATTTTCCGGCACCGTAGAAACATTCCAACTGAGCTGATTTGTCAGCTCAGCATGTACACTGTTTTCCCTAAATTTCAGGAAATGAGTGAAATTGATAAGTGAATTAATGGGAAAGCGTACACCAACAAATAATCAGGCCGCTGGCAACACTAACCGTGATTTTCATGAAAAAGAAAATGCCATGCCGCCGAGCTGCTGGCCGCGAACCAGGAACTTGCCTTTCAAACCAAAGAAAGAGAGAAAAGGGCAGCTGAACTAGAGCTCGCAGATAAAGAACTGGCGTTTCAAAGCCAGGAAAAACAAAACCGGGCTGCAGAATTGGCAATCGCCGATAAGGAACTTGCCTTTCAAACTGAAGAGAAAGGAAAGCGGGCGGCTGAACTCGTCATAGCCGATAAGGAACTTCTTTTCCAAACTAAAGAAAAGGCCAAGCGTGCGGCAGAACTGATCATTGCTGCCAAAGACCTTGCGTACCAAATAGGCGAAAAGAAAAAACGTGCCGAAGAGCTCCTGATTGCTGATAAAGAAAGAGTTTATCAAAATCATGAGAAAGAGAGCCGTGCAGCTGAATTTTTAATCGCGAACATTGAGTTGGTTTACCAGAACCAGGAAAAGGAAAAACGTGCTGCCGAACTCGTAATCGCCAACAAAGAACTCGCTTTTCAAAATGCGGAAAAAGAAAAGCGGGCTGCCGAACTATTAATCGCCAATAAAGAACTTGCCTTCCAGAATGCCGAAAAAGAAAAGCGGGCCATTGAACTGGCGAAAGCTGTTAATGAGCTTCAAAAAGCAAAAAAAGAAATTATCGAACTCAATATCGGCCTGGAGGAAAAGGTTATTGAACGTACTGCCCAACTTGAGGCCGCAAATCACGAATTAGAATCATTCTCATATTCCGTATCACATGACCTACGCTCGCCGCTGCGGGCCATTAACGGATTTACTCAGGTCTTGCTTGAGGATTATGCGGATAAGTTAGATGATGAGGGGCGAGAGGTGATGGACGAAATTATCTCGAACTCCAAAAAGATGGGTTTACTAATAGACAATCTATTGGAGTTTTCGCATATAGGCAAGCAGAGCATATCGATGTGCAACGTTGATATGAGAGATATTATCACATCAGTAGTCGCAGAGCTAAAACATCAGGAGCCAGACCGGGCAGTAACCGTAACAATGAAAAAGTTGCTGAACGTAAAGGGCGACAGGAATATGCTAAAGCAGGTTTTTATAAACCTGGTATCAAATGCTTTTAAGTATAGCGGCAAAGTTGTAAAGCCGGTAATAGAAATCGGCTCATATCCCGATGGTGCCCATTCAACATTCTATGTAAAAGATAACGGCGCCGGGTTTGATATGCGGTACTACGATAAGCTATTTGGAGTTTTCCAGCGCTTACACAGCAATGCTGAATTTGAAGGGACCGGCGTTGGCCTGGCAATAATCCAACGGATAGTCGCAAAGCATTCCGGCAGGGTGTGGGCTGAAGGGAAAGTGAACGAGGGAGCGTGTTTTTATGTATCTCTTCCTGCGAGTAATTAAAGCTAAATAGAAGATCATGTATAATACAATCAATGAAATTTTACTGGTGGAGGATAACAAGTCGGACGCCATATTGACTATAAGAGCCTTAAAAAAGCATAATCTGGCTAACAGCCTGATCCATCTTGTGGATGGATAGCAGGCGCTGGATTATATTTTTGGCAGAAGCGAGTTTGAGGGAAGGAACATAGATGATAAGCCCCGGGTAATATTCCTGGATATTAAAATGCCAAAGGTTAGCGGGCTCGAGGTACTGAAAGTCCTTAAAAGCGATGAACGCACAAAGCTCATCCCGGTAGTGATGATGACTTCTTCCAAAGAAGAAAAAGACATCATTGAGAGTCACCAGCTCGGCGTAAACAGTTATGTGGTGAAGCCCGTAGGGTTTGAAAACTTTTCTAAGACCATTGCAGATCTTGGATTTTATTGGCTGGTGGTGAACAATACGCCTCATTAAGATATACGGCCGGGAAAAGAAATAGTGAAGGAATAGGACATGGGAAAAAAATTAAAGATCCTGCACCTGGAAGATTCATCCAGTGATGCAGAATTAGTACACAGGGTTTTGAAAAAGGCCGATTTCCACTTTGAAAGGCTCTTAGTAGACTCGGAAGTAAAATTTGTATCGGCGTTAGATGAGTTTCGCCCAGACGTAATACTTTCTGACCATTCCCTCCCCTCTTTCAATTCGCATGAGGCGCTGGCCATTTTCCGTGAACGAAAGCTAAAAATCCCTTTCATCCTTATTACCTCGAATGTATCTGAAGAGTTTGCTGTAGACGTCATCAAGAAGGGCGCTGATGATTATATTTTAAAAGACCGGCTGGGGAGGCTTCCTTCCGCAATTCAGAATGCGCTGGAAAAATACCAGTTGGAGTTAGAAAAGCAAAGCTATTTGTATGAGCTGATTAAAAACGAAAGGCATTACCGAGCGCTAATAGAGAATGGCGCTGATGTGCTGGTGGTACTTACCGCAAACGGCAAGCCAAAATACGTATCTCCATCTATCACGCAAGTGTTGGGGTTTACTGAACATGAGGCATTAAACCTCAATTTGTTTGATGTTTTGCACCCAGACGATAAGGAAAAAACGCTTGCAAGATTTGCTCATTGCCTGCAAAGCCCGGGCATCCCCTTGTCTGGCCATGAGGGCAGGACAAAAAACAAAAAAGGCGAATGGGTGTGGCTTGAGGCAACAATGACAAACATGTTGCATGATCCCTCCATCAATGGCATTGTAGAGAATTTCAGGGATATAAGTGGCCGTAAAGAAGCTGAAGAGAAAGTACAACGTACTGAACGAAAGTACAAAGGGCTCATCGAACATAGTGCCGATGGCATGACCATCCTATCTGCGGAGGGTAAAGTGTTGTATGCTGCTCCTTCTAAGAAGCCCGTTTTAGGCTATAATGAAGAAGAAGTATCGAAATTAGATTTATTTCAAATAGTACATCCGGAAGACGTTGGATCTTTGAAGGATGTCCTGCATCAGGTATCTGAAAGCCTTGGGATTCCCATAACCGTATCAGGAATTCGATTACTGCATAAAGATGGGTTTTATATCTATGTTGAAGGTTCTCTAACCAACATGTTTCAGGACGAAAATATAGGCGGTATCGTTGTCAACTTCCGCAACATAACAGATCGTGTACTTTCGGACAAAAAAATTAAGGCCAGTGAGGAAAGATATCGGGCGTTTTTTGAGAATAGCACGGATGGCATAGCGCTTGCCATCACAGATGGCGATATATTTGCCGCCAACCCTTCGGCCTGCCGGATGTTCGGGATGACTGAAGAAGAAATCTGTAAAACCGGGCGCCTGGGCCTCGTTCACAGCGCCGACCACCCTAAAGTATTCAGCACAATAGCCAAAAAAAGGCTAGACGGCAGGGCAACAATCGATCTGCTGCTTGTCCGCAAAGATGGTACAACATTCCCCGGGGAGGTAACTACAGTAGATTTTAAAGACAATTCGGGAGCCGAGAATACGTCGCTGATTGTGAGGGACATGTCGGAGCGGAAACTCGCGGAGGAGAAAATCCTTCATGCTAATCGCCTGTACTCGTTTATAAGCGAGATCAATCAGACAATTGTCCATGTTAAAGATGAGCAAATCCTCTTTGATGAAGCCTGCCGCATAGCTATTGAGGTTGGCAAATTTAAATTTGCCTGGATAGGTATCGTTAATTCGGGGACAGCGAATATCCAACTGGCGGCAAGCCATGGCGCATCGATAGATCAAATCACATTTTTTAAAGATTATACATATGAGCTTGAAGGGCCTATAGCCAAGGTTGTGAAGGGGCTAAGCCATGCCATAGTAGCAAACAGCAGTGAAGCCGTCGAAACTGGCTTACGTGGATTCGCGAAACAGTCGGGCTTCAACTCTGTTATCGTACTTCCTATAAAAAAAGGTGATGAATTATACGCAACCTTCAAAATTTACGCCGCCCAACCCGACTTTTTCGATGATCAGGAAGTTGATTTGTTAAGTGAAGCAACGGAAGATATATCATTCGCTCTGGATGTGATGGAAAAAGACAAGCTAAGAACGCTCGCTGAAAAATCACTGTTTGAGAGCCAGAAAAAGTTGATGGAAGCGCAGCACTTAGCTAAAATAGGGAGCTGGGAAACGGATTTAAAAACACTCGAGCTGCAATGGTCTCAGGAAGCACATCGGATTTTCGAACTATGCGAAGAGGGTAGCCTTCATCATACCGACTTCTTAAGCTCAATACATGTTGATGACCGTGAAAACGTTGACGCCGCATTCAAGAACTCTTTGAATAGCCACATACCTCATTCTATGGAACACCGTATTGTGACAAAGTTCGGGACTGAGAAATACGTCATCGAAAACTGGCAGATTATACAAGATGCAGATGGAATACCAATGCGAGCCGTTGGCACAGTACAGGACGTTACGGAGCGCCGGATTGCCGAAGAAAAATTAAAGAAAACCGAATTTAGATACAAGCAAATAGTTGAAACCGCTCAGGAAGGTATCTGGCTTATTGGCGCAGATGACACCACCATTTTTGTTAACGAGAAGCTGTGTGATATTCTTGGATATAATAAGGGAGAGATCATTGGCAAAAAGCCTTTTGAGTTTATGGACGAGGAGGGCCAAGTTATTGTTGCGAAATCGCTGGAAGAAAAGCGTAAAGGAATCTCAAGCCAGGTCGATTTTAAATACATATCAAAATCGGGCAAGGACGTCTGGACCAGCGTATCGTCGAATCCGTTTTTTGACTCTGATGGCACTTATAACGGCTCGCTCGCTATGATTTCCGATATCTCAGAAAAGAAGGCACTTGAACAGCTTTTGGACAGAGCAACCACCCTTGCCAGAATAGGCACCTACGAAGTTGACCTGACGAACAATACCCTTTATTGGTCGCCTATGACCAAGGAAATCCATGAAGTTGATGAGGGCTTTATTCCCGATATGGAAACCGCTATTAACTTTTATAAACCGGGAGCTAATAGGGAGCTTATTTCCAAAGCAGTTAACCAAGCTATAGACTCGAATATCCCTTTCGATATGGAAATGCAGATCATCACCGCAAAAGGAAATGAACGTTGGGTTCGGGCCATTGGCGAAGCTGAATTCAGAAATGGCGAATGCACCCGTTTATATGGAAGTTTTCAGGATATAGATAAGCTGAAAGTGGTTGAAACCGAAATCCTTAAAATTTACGCTGAGCGGAACAGCATATTGGAAAGTATTGACGATGCTTTTTTTGCTGTTGATAAGAATTGGATAATAACGTATTGGAATAATAAGGCCGAAACAGTTTTGGGCTTGTTGAGAGAGGATGTTTTGCACCGGGAGATTTGGCAGGTTTTCCCCAGAGGAGTAGAGATATTTTATGAAGTATTTAATAAAGCCGTCACAGAAAACACCGTTCAGCGACTGGAGTTTCATGCCAGTAAAAAACTTCATATATGGCTGGATGTAAGTGCTTATCCCGCATCGAACGGATTATCAGTTTTTTTTAAGGATATAACAGAGCGCAAAACATCAGAAGCCCGGTTGTATGATTTAAACAAGAACCTTCAGAAATTTACGAGTGAGCTTCTTATATCAAACAAGGGGATGGAACAGTTCTCCTACGTGATATCCCATAACTTACGTGCTCCTGTCGCTAATCTTTTAGGCCTCGCCGAAGAACTGAAAGATACCAGCCACAATGAAGAAACCAAGCAGTTCCTGTCAAGTGAACTGATCAACAATGCCAGGCGCCTGGATAATGTGATCCTGGATTTAAACAGTATATTACAGATCAAAAGCGAGCTGAGTGAACTGAAAGAAACGGTTTGCTTAACGCATTTGATACAGGATATTCAATCAAGCATATCTAATCTGATAAGTAAGGAACATGTCGAAATCATTATATCGGGAATTGAAACCGATGAATTCTTTACCTTGAAAAGCTTTCTCCACAGCATTTTCTACAACCTTATTTCAAACAGCATTAAATATCGTCAGCCAGGACTCAATCCGGTTATAGAGATAAAAAGCCGACGTGAGAAAGATAAATTAATCATTTCGTTTAAGGACAACGGCCGTGGGCTAAATCTTGAGAAACACAAGGATCAGATTTTTGGGCTCTATAAGCGATTTCATTTAAATATTGAAGGGAAAGGCATGGGGCTGTTTATGGTAAAAACTCAGGTAGAGGTACTGGGAGGCACAGTTACTGTTTCCAGCGAAATTGATAAGGGAACAGAGTTTACATTAACATTTTCCGTTTAAGCAGCCGCAATGAAAGCCCACCAAATATTTATCGTGGTAGACGATGACTCTACCAATAACTTAATCTGCAAGTTCGCAATTCAAAAAGCTTCACCAGGGGCTGCCATACAATTGTTCACTGAACCGGAAGTAGCCTTAAGAGAAATCAAGGAAAACAAGGAGGTAAGTGGCCCTACTCTATTGTTCTTAGACATAAATATGCCCTCCATGACCGGCTGGGAATTCCTTGAAATATTCAAGGATTTCGATGCTGAAACAATGCAACGTTTTACCATATATATCTTATCGTCTTCCATAGATGACCGCGATAGGATAAGGGCCAACAATAATCCTTTAGTTTCGGGATTTCTTTCCAAGCCGCTGAACGCAGCTATCGTAAGCAGAATTTTAGCGGGTGAGCTTTAGGGCTGCGCTATTGAAGCCACGTCAACCATAACCATCTCTCAAAGTGCGCAGCGTTATTGAAAACCTTTCCGCCTTAACCGGTTGTATGCTATGCTCCCAGCCTGATCTGGAAGCTCCGCTTATAACATACAGGGATCTTCTTTTCACAGGCAAAGAGATGATGGAGCCCCTGCCCTGACGGGCTTTGTCGTAAGGACGGAACCGAAAAGTGCAATCCGACAGAAGCGAAATTCCAACAACTACATCGAACGGTGGAGCGTCGCGGTGCCAGTTGATTACCGAACCGACTGGATATTCTGTAAGTAGTACTTCGGCAAAATCATCGGACTGAAAACATAGATATTCAGCGACTTTCCCGATAAGGAACGATAACCCTTCCGGAATGTCCTTCCCCTTAGAAAGCTTGCGGCTATCAAAATTCCAGTCGTAGCCAAAACTTGCAACACTTCGTTTTGCCTCAAAACCCTGGAAGGTGAACGTGTGGAGTTCGGAGTGGGCGATTACATCAAGCAAATACTTTTCCTCTTCTGGTGAGATGAATTCCGGGGAGTATTTAAAGCCTTCCGGTAGGCGATTCTCAAGTGGAAATAAAGTGTTCATTTTAAAAACAAAGATTCTGCAAGCAACATTGCAGAATCTTTGTTGTATAATCAATTACACCTGCGTCAAGTAATCCTTAGCACAAAACCCTTGAATACCGGTCTCCGTTTTGATATAGTACCAATCGTTATACATCCGCTTTATCAATTGCACTGTTGAGTTGTGTGCTGCTTTGCCTACAATCTCAAATTCTGTTCCCGGGCCCTGACGTATATTCAGATTTGATTCTTTGGTAGCCACCTTCATCTTGATATTTTTGGAAGTAAGATCCTCCATTTCAAGTAAGTTCACTACAGAAGTGATTCCTGGCTGCGTTCTCAATGCCGCTATTGCCTTTTCAGCAGTCTGCATGTCCGGAACTGTTCCCGACACGGTTAACTTTCCACCCTGATTAGCCACTTTCAAATTGCTAACCGATATACCCGACTTTTGCAAAACCGCCGAATAGTTGTTAACCTGCTGCTGATCAATAACCGCTTTATTTACCTGATCAAATAATCCCATGATTCTATTTTTTAGCGGTGCAGGTAACGGTGTTTCCGTTACTGTTCAGCACCAGTTCATCATCTGTTAATTTCTTGATCTCGTAAACAGAATTACTTCTACCCGCTTCAGAAACCGTAGATAGATTTTTACCGTCCTTATCAAGCGTGTAAGTTCCCTGATCTGCGCCAATACCGCCTTGTGAGGTATAATGTCCGTCACTGGTGAAGCTCAACTGAGACCCTTCCATCATCTGGGTTTTAGTGGAGTCGGCAAGCTCAGTTGATGTTTCAATATCGGTTACCTGCCAGGTTTTGGCAATCTGTTTTTGGTGATTGTTTCCGCATGAGGAGAAAACAAACACCATCAAGAAAAGCATTAAGATTCCTGCATTTAGCTTTTTCATGTTCAATAAGTTTGATGTGTCTGTTAAACGCTTTTTCGCCATGCTTGTTTAAATTGATTTCTTGTTGGGTTTACTTTATTGGAACGGTTTTGGTGTATCCTAGTCGGCTCACGAGCCATACACTAAACTCAAGATTATGTTCGATCAAATTTTAGATCTGGTAAAAGATCAGTTAGGAAATAACCCCGATGTATCGCAAAACGTACCGGGCGATAAAAAGGAGCAGGTTCACCATGAGGTGGCTACGCAGATTACCAAGGGCTTAAAAGAACAGGCATCAAACGAAGGCGTCGGCGGACTACTGTCGAAGCTTGCTGGAGGAATACAATCTGGTGGAGCCCTCACCAATGCAATAGAGGGCGGAGTTATAGGCGCACTTGGAAATAAAATCGGCCTCCCTCCTGCCGCTACCGGAGCAATCGCCGCTGCGCTGCCTGGCTTGCTTCAGAAACTCGCACACAAAGCAAACGATCCGAATGACCACAGCATCACGCCTGACAGCATTACAAAATCGCTCGGCGGAGGATTGGGAAACTTGTTTTAATTCAATAAGCAGGGATGAAATCCCTGCTTACCCTTCTTTTCCGACTTAGATTCCTCGGCTAATTTCTGGTAATATCACTCCAATCTCAATTAAAATCAGATATTTGGGTTCAAACCTAATCTGATGAAAAGAACTTCATTCATCGCTTTACTTTTAGCGATTTCCGCCCCTCTTTTTTCGCAAACAACGTCCTGGGCACTCGTAGAAGGCAAGATTTCCACTCAGTGGGCCAAAGATGTAAATCCAGCCAATCCACTGCCTGAGTACCCTCGGCCACAGTTTGTAAGAGAAAACTACTGGGTGAATCTGAACGGGCTGTGGGACTTTTCCATCACACCAAAAAGCCAGCAGTATTCCAAAGCAGATGGCAAAATATTGGTGCCTTTTGCGGTGGAGTCCTCGCTCTCTGGCGTAGGCAAATATGTTGGAAAAGATAGCCTGCTCTGGTATAAAAGAGATTTCAGCATCCCTTCTTCCATGAAGCGCAAGAAAGTTTTGCTGCACTTCGGTGCCGTGGACTGGCAAACAACAGTATATGTGAATGGCAAAGAAGCGGGCTCGCATGAAGGCGGATATGACCCTTTCAGCATCGACATCACACCTTTCCTGAAAAAGAGCGGCCGGCAGAACCTTACAGTAAAAGTCTGGGATCCATCCGATCTTGGCACTCAGCCTCGCGGCAAACAGGTTAGCAAACCACGTGGTATCTGGTACACGCCGGTAACCGGCATCTGGCAAACAGTTTGGCTCGAAGCTGTAAATCCATCGTACATACAAAACGTAAAAATAACACCCGATCTCGACTCCAAAATTGTTGAGATAATCCCCACCGTCGCCGGAGCAACAAATCAGGTAGTTCGCATTTCAGCGTGGGATGGCAGCACCAAGGTAGCTGAACAGGAAATTCCAACTTCAGGAACGGCAAAACTCTTGATCAACAATCCGAAGCATTGGGAGCCCGGCAGCCCGTTCCTATACGACCTCAAACTTGAGCTTATCAGCAAAGGAAGAGTGGTTGATCAGGTAAAAAGCTATTTCGCTATGCGGAAGATCTCCCTTGGAAAAGATGCGAATGGCATAGAGCGGATGTTATTGAACAACAAATTTGTGTTTCAATACGGCCCGCTTGATCAGGGCTGGTGGCCTGATGGCTTGTACACAGCGCCCACCACTGCAGCACTGTTGTTCGATGTGGACAAAACAAAAGAAATGGGCTTCAATATGATCCGCAAACACATCAAGGTTGAGCCCGCCATCTGGTATAACTACTGCGATAAAGTTGGGATGCTTGTTTGGCAGGATATGCCAAGCGGCGATATGGAAAACTTTACTTGGGAGCCACGCCTCGGCATTATTGATAAGCAGTCGGAGAAAGTGCGCAGTGCAGAATCAGAAGCGGTTTACCGTAAAGAATGGAACGCAATTATGGATGCATTGCACAATGTTCCTTCCATTGTAGTTTGGACGCCTTTCAATGAAGCCTGGGGGCAGTTCAAAACTGTGGATATCACCAACTGGACTAAACAAAAAGATCCTTCAAGATTGGTTAACAGTGCGAGCGGCGGCAACTTTTTCCCTGTGGGCGATATGATAGACATACACAACTACCCTCAGCCAGCAATGCCAGATCCCGCATACTTTGGCTCGGACCGTGCCCTTGTGTTAGGCGAATTCGGTGGGTTGGGTTTGCCAATCTCAGGACACTTGTGGCAGGAGAAAAATAATTGGGGATATCAGACCTTCAAAGATCAGGCATCGCTTTTTGCCAAATACAAGGATTTTGCGAAACGCCTGGAGGATTACATCAAACTGGGATTATCTGCCGCCGTGTACACGCAAACAACCGACGTAGAGATTGAGATAAACGGCTTAATGACTTACGACAGGAAAGTCATCAAAGTTCCGGAAGCGGAATTCAGAGCTGTAAACAGCAGGTTGTACAATCCGGGCTTGGTGAAACTGAAATAAGAGTTTCTGTAAAAACTAAAAGCCAGTTAAAGATGATCTAACTGGCTTTTTTGTTTGCCACCTTTAACGGTAAACAAGTTGTCTTACTTGCATTGACACACTCTGGCGCTGACTATTTAGCATCCAGAATTCCCAGCCACAGCATACAACACATCGCCAGAAGCATAAATTCTAAATACTCTTTTAGGTTCGTTCATACTACTATACCATGCTGGTACATAGCTAAACTCGTTTTTGTCTGCACCAGAATGAACCTTTTCCCATGTTTTCCCAATATCTGATGACCGGAATATGCCATCCGGATGACTACATACCAAATACTTGCCAACTTGTTTAATTGACGAAATAAACAAAGAAGGATTAAGTCCTTGATCAATGGCTTGCCAGGTTTTACCACTATCCAATGATATGCGTATCCTCCTTGATTTACTTTGTGTGCTGTAGGATATGGCGGCAAAACCACCGTCGATACGTTCAACAGCTATGCCTACGCCACCCTCGCTGATTACCCATTGCCAGTGTTCACCATTATCTGTCGAACGCTTAATACCTTTCTCCCCTGTTGCGATGAGAACGCCTTCTGACTTCACGATATTTGAAGTGGATGGCTTTGTAGACACGTTATCTAGCTCTTTTTGCCAAACAGGCGTTTTAAGATTACTTTCACTGCGATACATCCCATTCTTCATACGTAAATAGATATCTGTTTCTCCTGCAAAAAAGTCTACGGGCTGGTCAATTTCAGGAAGTCCTTCACTAATGTCCTGCCACGTTTTTCCGAAATCTGCAGATTTGAAAACAATGTTCTTAGTGCCTGCATTACTTCTATTGACATTTGCGAAGGGTCCTATCCACCAATTATAACGAAGTATCACGCCGGTGGATATTGTAGTTACTTCCGATGTTTTCTTCCACACTTTATTTTCTTTTAGCACGAAAGAATTTAGTAAGAATAATACCAGCAGAATGGCTGGAGCGAGCACAAGTAATCTTTTCATTTTTAGGGTTTAATTAAAATAAATCGACATGACTGACATCGGCAGCTCATGGTTACATATCGTATTAATAAACTGATGCAACAAAATTACTTTGATGTTTTTAAGGCTCAACAACTATAATTGTAAATAAAGTTGTAAACTTTGTAAATAAAACATTGACATTATGGCTGGTAACAAAAACTCCCGCTCAAGTCAACGCAAGTACCTATTTGTCTTGATGCTACTGTTATTTATTTCAGTAATCTGCGTGGCTTTCAGTATGTCGGATAGTAACAGCTTTGATATTTCCAGGAGGGAAGTTTTACTCCGTAAGATCGGACATGAGCTCTTGTTACAGTCGGGCGATCGTACATCAAGAGTACTCCCGATAAAAAGAATTGAAGAAAATGAATACCAAATCAGGTTCGAGAATGAACTTACTTTTCAACCTGATTCCATGGTAAATACTACCCAGCGCTTATTGGCCAGAGACGTCTTAGCAAATGATTATATCGTTAATGTCCTGAACTGCGGTGATGCAAGTGTAGCCTATGGATTTGCTATCTCCCGAAATGAAAAAGATGATATTGTAGCGTGCAACGGAAGAAAGCAACCAAAAGCATGCTATATGATAAATATTAAATTCCAATCCCGAGGCATTAATCCCGCAATGGGCGGATATCTATTGGGCAGCCTGCCACTTTTGGCGTTTGTGGGTTTTATCTTTTTCAGATCTGGAAAGGCGCAGAGAGCTCTTTCCACTAATCACTCTGACAAAATATTTACGCTTGGCTCGGTCTTGTTTAATGCGCAAGAACGGCAGCTGACAATAAATAATGAGACCATAGACCTAACCGGCACCGAATCACGCCTGCTGCTGATTTTCGCATTAACGCCCAATCAGATTATAGAAAGAAGCCGGTTGCAAAAAGAGATATGGGAAGATGAAGGCATTATTGTAGGCCGCAGTTTGGACATGTTCATATCTAAACTTAGAAAAAAACTGGAATTAGAACAGAGCATTAAGATAGTGGTCATCCGCGGTAAAGGTTACAAGCTTGAAATCAGTTCATAACGAATTTGTGTAGAGGGCGTTTTCTACGATAACGCCTCCTAAATATCACAAAAAAACAAACCCCTCTTTACATTAGTAAGAGGGGTTGTACACCCAACAGGATTCGAACCTGTGACCGACGGTTTAGAAAACCGTTGCTCTATCCAGCTGAGCTATGGGTGCAGCTTTTATCAGCAGTGCAAAAGTATAAAATTATTGAGCCTGCACAAACAGGGAAGATCAGGTTTTATTCAGTTTCCCTAACAAAAATTTGCTCATCTCATTGAAGTAGCGCTTTCTGCCGTAGCCCATCACCCACTGGATTCCGCGGGCGGCATTGGTGAGAAAGATCTCCTCTGCTACCTCCAGAATTGCAGGATTGATCTGCGCTTCCGTTACCGGTATGTTATTCTCTTTGGCCAGCCGCATCACCACCGTGCGCATCACCCCGCCGATACAGCCTTCGCTTAATGCCGGCGTGTAAAGCTGTTTGTCATGCACCACAAACACATTTGAGCTCATGGCTTCGCAAAGCAGGTTGTTATGGTTGAGGATCATCACCTCGTCAAGTTTGTTCTGGATTTTGAATATCCCCGCCATTACATACACCAGCGAGTTGCAGGTTTTATAATTCGACAGCGAGTTAGTCGGCTTCACCACATCCTCAAACACATCCACGATCAAGCCCTTCGGATTGTCTTTGTAAACAGATTCATCCAGTTTCACGGTTTCAATAACGTACCCGGATTTGTTAGCCGTGGGACTATAAAGCCCCTCGCCTTCCCTGAAAACCGTAACCCTGATGCGTGCGTTTGCACCGGTTTTGTTCCTGCGCATCAGTTCCTCTGCCCTCTCTTTCAGAAAATAAGCATCAAAAGAAGAATGCCCGTCCATCTTCAATGTCTTCATGCCACGCTGCAAGCGCTCCGCGTGAAGCTCGGCAAACTTCAACTGCCCCTTCACAACCCGCATAGACTCAAAAAGCCCGTCGCCGTATTTAAAGCCACGATTTCCGACGGTTAGTACTGGCTGATCTGCTGGATAGATTTCTCCGTTATGATTGATGAACATCTTAGTAGTGTGTATTGAGTAGTGAGTATTGGGTTGGGAGCCTTGTGTTAAGCTGACACTCTAAACTCGTAATTCTTAACTGTTAATTATCATTGCTTACGTAATTCCTCCACTTCTCCACCCCTTCCCTAAAATCATCCGGCAAAGCAGATTCAAAGAACACATATTTCTTTGTTGAAGGATGAATAAAGCCGAGTGTTTGGGCATGGAGCGCCTGCCGTGGCAGGACTTCAAAGCAATTCTCAACGAACTGCCGGTATTTGTTAAAAACCGTTCCTTTTAAAATCTTATCTCCCCCATAACTCGCATCATTAAACAATGGATGCCCGATGTGTCTCATGTGCGCACGGATTTGGTGTGTGCGGCCGGTCTCCAACTGGCATTCTATTAAAGTAACATATCCCATCCGCTCCAAAACCTTGAAGTGCGTAACAGACCATTTTCCTTTCGCCTCCTCATCATACACCGACATCACTTTTCGGTCTTTCAGGCTGCGGCCGATGTATCCGGTTACGGCGCCATCCTCAGCTAAATCCCCCCACACCAAAGCAATGTATTTACGTGTGATGCTGTGATCAAAAAACTGCTTTGCCAGGTAAGCCATAGAATGCTCGTTCTTGCTGATGAGCAACAGCCCAGAAGTATCCTTGTCTATGCGATGCACCAGCCCCGGGCGGCCATCGTTACCGGGAAGCTGCGGGAGCTGTTGAAAATGAAAAGCCAATGCATTTACCAGAGTTCCTGTATAATTGTTGTACCCGGGATGCACCACCATGCCCGGAGCTTTGTTTACTATAATTACATCATTGTCTTCATAAAGTAGCTCGATCGGGATGTCTTCCGGGTAAACCTCTGTATCGCGTGGAGGGTGCGGAAGAACCACCGAAATTATATCGGCAGGCTTGATCTTGTAGCTTGGCTTTACAGGCTTGTCATTAACCAGCACGCTGCCTGCGTCAATGGCATTTTGAATGCGGTTCCGCGATGCGTTCTCCAGGCGGTGCATCAGGAACTTATCAATCCGCAACAGCGACTGGCCTTTATCTACAACTATCCGGAGATGTTCATATAAATCCTGTTCGTCTGCGTCAGGAAGCTCAACCTCTTCTAACATGCGGCAAAAATACGGTTAAGTTTGGATGGCTTACTTCTCGCTCCGACTCTCGGCGTCGTTGATGGTTTTTTGAATCTCGTCTACAAGGGTTTTGGCTGCTTGTCTTAGCCGGATATCACCGTCATAGCCCATATCGAAGTAAACGGCTTTGCTCTTACGTTTGTACCGGTACTCGATGTAATAAGCAGGGATGCTTTTGTCTGCAGACGGCGGGCCAGCAACCTTTTGCGGGAAGTCCCAAAAACCCAGATTCGCTGCCTTTCTGTGCAAATATAATTGATCGTCCTTCGTAAGTTTTACATGTTTGGTTATCAGAGAATCCTGACTATTCAGATAAGTGTAAGTACCGGTTTTGGAATCGTAAATATTTACCAGGCTGTCAACAGTTCCATATTTGAAAGTGACTGATTCAAACTCCGTGAATTTGTACGGTGCATTTTTAAGCATGTGGCCGTAGTAATACACGCAATACGCTAAAAATGGCACAATGATGCTAAGTGCAAGAAAAATCCTTTTCCCTTTGTCGCTCATGAACGATTTGTGTTAATGTTTAAGCTCGCCTTCCCATTTGCTCACCACGGCGGTTGCCATTGCGTTGCCGATCACGTTCGTTGCCGACCTGCCCATATCCAGCAGCGGGTCTATCCCGATGATCAGTGCCAGCCCTGCTTCCGGAATGTTGAAGGAAGCTATAGTCCCTGCAATCACCACCAACGATGCTCTCGGCACGCCCGCAATGCCTTTACTGGTGAGCATCAGGATGAGCAGCATAGAAATTTGCTGGTCAAAGGTAAGATGGATTCCGTAAGCCTGGGCAATAAATAATGATGCGAATGTCATATACATCATCGAACCGTCCAGGTTAAAGGAATATCCCAGCGGCAACACAAAGCTCACGATCTTGTCCTTACAGCCAAACCGTTCCAGTTCAAGCATGGTACGCGGGTAAGCGGCCTCGCTGCTGGCGGTGCTGAATGCCAGCAAAATAGCATCTTTCAATCCGTTTAATAAGGTAAACACACGCTTGCCTAAGATTGAGAAGCCGACCATTGCGAGCAGCACCCAAAGCACGCCCAAACCGCTGTAGAACTCTGCAATAAAAATCGCGTAAGTAGATAAAATGCTCAGTCCCTGCTTGGCCACGATCACCGTCATCGCTCCAAATACCGCCAGCGGCGCAAAATTCATTACATAGCCCGTTATTTTGAGGATTACGTGAGCACATGCATCCATAGCTTTAATAACAATATGCCCCTTCTCGCCTATTGCCGCAGTGGCAATCCCGAAGAATAACGCAAACACAACGATCTGCAGAATCTCGTTCGTCACCATTGCCTCGAAGAAGCTTTTCGGCACCAGGTGGGCGATGAAGTCTTTTAACGATAAAGCTGTCTTTTGGATTTCGCTTCCCAAATGTGTATCCGGAAGCACCAGATTCATAGATTTTCCCGGCTCAAAAAAGTTCACAAGTACCATCCCCAATACCAAAGAAACCAGGGTAGCCGACACAAACCACAGCATCGTCTTCCCTCCGATCCTTCCCACGGCCTTAATGTCGCCAACCTTTGCCACGCCTACAACCAGCGTTGTAAACACCAGCGGCGCCACAATCATCTTGATCAGTCGGAGGAAAATATCGCTTAACAAAGCAAAGTACTCCAGCTTGCCATCGCGTTCTGTCGTGGCTGTCTTCCTGATCTTTGACTGGTCTGCTTTTAGGGTTTTCTGTGCAAGGTATTCGGTAGATAAGGTGTCTTTTATCGCGACCATTCGGTTATCGGCTTGCTTGATCTGAGCTTCCGCACTTACAATTTTTTCATTGTACTGGCTGAGGTTATTGATATTATAAAAGTACCCAACGGCAATGCCGGCAACAAGTGCGATAAAGATGTATAGCGTGAGTCTATTTTTAGTCATACAAGCTTTTGAAACGGATAAAGCTATAAACAATTTATTACTTTGCCCGAAAATAAAGCACATGCAGCCAGCTCTTAGGGAAATTAAAAAAGAACTCGGCCATCTGAACCAAACCCAGTTGGCAGAAATCTGCCTGCGGCTGGCGAAGTATAAAAAGGAGAACAAGGAACTGCTGAGCTATTTGCTTTACAATGCAGACGATCCGCTGGCTTACGTCGATGAAATAAAGTCCAGCCTCGAACCCGACTTTAAAGATCTGCCGCGAGGCTATTACGCCAGCACCAAAACGCTGCGTAAAATCCTCCGCACCCTGAACCGCCACGCCAAGTACACCGCCAATAAAGAAGCTGAATTAGAGCTACTGATCTGGTTCTGCAAGAACTTTCTCGCTTACGCGGATGTCCGCACTTCGCATAAGCCGCTACAGAATCTGTTCAACCGGCAAATAGAGAAAATCCTGAAGATTATTCCCAAGCTGCACGAAGACCTTCAGTTTGACTACCAGCAGGAAGTGGACAAGCTTATTCAGGAAGCAAGGTTGAGCATGAGGGGTTTTAGCCTGGCGAAGTAACGAAACTTTACCCAACGGCTTGCCAGGTTGAGCGGCCGAGCCTTACCATAGATTGCGGGCTGAGCGGAGTCGGAGCCTATTCAACCGAATAGTTTTTCAGTTCACGCTTGTCAGGCTGAGCGGAGTCGAAGCCTATCAACCAAATGATTTCAGCTCACACTTGCCAGGCTGAGCGGATCGCACGCATCAACAAATTGAGATGTCCACAGCACTATTCGACTCCGCTCAGAGTTACAAAGTAATAGAAAACGACTTTGAATTCGGATTGTCAGGCTGAGCGGAGCCTGAAGGGCTTGTCAGGCTGAGCGGAGTCAAAGCCTCGAAGTATTTTTTGTAACATTGCCCTCTCCTCCCGGTCTAACCGGTATCAGAAAATGATGGGCACCAAAGAAGAGCGTTTTAAAACCATTTTCCAGGCGAACTCCCGTAAGATATTCCACTTATGCTACGGTTACACCGGCGATCACGACTCCGCCAACGACCTCATGCAGGAAACTTTTCTGAAGGTTTGGCAAAATCTCGACAAGTTCAGGAACCAGGCCATGATTTCTACCTGGATTTATCGGATAGCTGTAAACACCTGCTTATCCTATCTCCGTGTAGAAAAACGGCAGCCAAAAGAAGAGCTGACCGAGAACATAATTGAAAACCAGGCAGAAGAATTCTCCGAAAAAAATGAGCAGGTGGCGCTTCTGTACAAATGTATTTCTCAATTGGAAGAGAACGAACGTATTATAATCACGCTGGTGCTTGACGAAATCCCGTATGCAGAAATTGCCGAGGTGTCGGGTATTTCGGAGGGGAATCTGAGGGTAAAGATCCACCGGATCAAGCAAAAGCTGACAGAAATTTACAACCGGAATGAAAGACTTTGAAGCACTGAAAAACATTTGGCACGGCCAAACTGAGCTTCCAAAGCTTAGTTATGAAGATATCCTGAAAAATATCCGCGGCACCAAAAGCAAGTTTGCCAATAAACTGCTTTTCCAGGTTATTGCCCTGATATTTTCCATCGCAGTAATGTTGTACGTGCTCTTCAAAAACGATTTCAAGCTTGGCACATCGCAGTTGGGCATCACGATATTTGTGATCTGCTTGTTGTACTATCTCTTCGTACAAATCCGCGACTACCGGAACATCAGCAACAGCGAAAACATGCTCGACAAGCCCGATGAGTACATTTCATACCTCAAATCATACAAGCACCGGCGCTACATTCTAAACACCCGCGTTTACCGCATCTACATGGTTTTCATTGCGCTGGGGCTCGCACTCGGCTTTATCGAAGTGTTCTTCACCATGTCTGTTTGGCAAACCGCCTTGGCCATCATCTTCACAATTGGCTGGTTTTTGCTGTGCTACTACGTGTTCATGCGCCTCTACATCCGCAAAGAAGAAGCACGAATCAACGAAATGATTCAAAACTTAGAACGGTTGCAGGCTCAGTTCAAAGAGCATGACGAACTGGTTTAGTTTTTTAGAAAACGTACGGCAGTAATCCTTTCATTCTGCAGTCCCGCTATTAGCTCATACTGCTGCACCTGTCCCGCAAGGCTTTCGGGAGGCCTTAGGCGGAGGCCGGTATCCGCTGCTATCGGGTTTAATCAAGTTGGGCTTGAGCTGATACAGGCGAAGCATTCGCGAACCATTAAGGACTCGTTACAAACGAGCGCAAAACCAACGCAACGATTCAGTTATCACCGACAGTATTTGTATCTTAGAAAAAATATACGGCACTGTCGAAATGTGGTGCTTATATCCCCACCAATTAGGTGTATTGGCAACTATTGAGGTGCACATATCCCCAAGTTAGCGACAACTTTAACACGACAATAACGACTACACATTAACCCAAAAATATATTGACAAGATGAAAATCAAAAAAATAAAAATAAGAAAGCTATATGGCTTCATGGATAAAGATATTGAATTCAAAAACAACATATCAATTCTGGTTGGTATAAATGGTTCGGGAAAGACAAGTGTCTTAAATTTAATTAACTGGCTCTTAAAACCTAACATCGGTGAATTATGTCAAATAGAATTTGAGAGTATAACGCTGGATTTCAACTATAAAAATGATGATTACATGCTTGTTTGTGCTCAGAATAAAGTTGAAATTACTTTCAATCTGGAAAACCTATCGAAAAAGAAGAAATTTAATCAAATACAAGCGACTTTCAAAACACATCCTAAGAAACTCACAAAAAACGAACAGCTTAAGGAAGCAATTGGCGATGCTTATGACGGGTTAGGTCCAGAAGAACATGAAAGGGAAACTTGGGCATTTTTATTTGGAGAATTACCAAAACCTATTGTAATCGGACTAGACAGAAACTTGTATACGGAAGAGGGACAAGAAATACGGTTTCAAACTGAAATATTATCGAATGATAAAAAAAGAGCATTTCGAAGAGAAAGACCCAATAATTATTCACCTCTCAGCAAAGTAAAACAACTATTAAGTCAGGAACACAACATTTACAGGAATAAAATCCTGCAATTATACAGTTCGCTCAATGAAAAAATAATGCTTTCTGCTTTTGATAAAATATTTACGAAAACAAATATTGCTACACTTCTTAAAGAACCTAAACCAACAGTAAGTGCAATAGATATTTTAAAAGAGCAGGTTGTAAATTTTTTACGAGAGAATCAAACTATAAAACCAAATAAAAAGGCAACAAGTATAAACGTTTCAATTAAAAAGGTTAATAACTACTTCGATACATTAAAATCTATTCTAAAGCAAACTAAAAGTGGTAAGGAGGAACAAGATTTATTATACATTACAAATATTAGTCAATTTAAAAAGATTAATGATTTAGTCGTAGAGTTTAAAAACTTTGAAACAGACACTCAGAAATTGTATTTCCCACTAAAAGATTTTTTAGATACGATAAATAAATTTCTGATTGATTCATCGAAGCAAATATATTTTGACAAAGAGAGTTCAGAAGTAAAATTCAATATCCTTGACAAAAACGACCATAAAATAGACGATAATAGAGACATTAAAAATCTATCTTCTGGGGAAAAACAAATTCTGATCTTGTTGACGTATATCAAATACAATAGCAATTTAAATGTATTCATAATTGATGAACCAGAACTTTCATTACATCCCAAATGGCAGGCAGAGTTTCTTGAAGCGGTAGAGAAGCTGATGCCAAAAGATTCACAATTGATAATAGCCACCCATTCTCCCGAAATTATTGGCGACAAGAAAGAATTTTGTCAGGTTCTACTCCCTTATAATTCATAAGCATGATAAGTATAGAGGATAGTCTACCGAAAAGAGGAAAGCGGTATTTAAAGGGTCAAGACATAGTTTGGACTCAATTCAATGACATCAACTTTTATGTTGAAGACATTGAACAAGAAAATTTTTATTTTGAAATACTGAAAAAACTATTTCCTGATATAAAATTTGAGCGAATTTTCCCATTGGGAGGAAAGCCTAATGTTTTTACCGAAGCCGCTTTAAACATTGGAAACAAAAAGAAAGTCTATTTGGTTGACCTTGACTTTGATGAAATATTAAATAATAAAAATTGCACGGATAATGTTTTTTACTTAGAAAAGTATAGCATTGAAAATTACCTATTAGACCTCAATGCAATAAGGAAAATAATAATCGAGGAACGGCCAAAAATTAAACACCAAGAAATTGATAATTTATTTGATATAAACTTGTTTTATAACGAATGCCAATCGCTTTTTTCAGATTTAATATGCTACTACCTTACGATTCAAGAACACGAATTAGGCATCGAAAATGTAAAATGTGATACTGCACGGTTTTGCAACTTTAATGTAACTCCAGCTACCATAAATAATCAGCAAATCAATAATTACCATTTACAAATAGAAGCGGCTCTTCGAGCAAAAAATGCAAGACTTAAACTATCGACTCAGGTAAATAAATACAAAAAATATTTCAGGACAGTACAAGACGCACTTAAACATATACCAGGTAAATATTTATTAAACTTTGTAAAATATCGAATTGAACATTTATTCAATTTAGCACAAATGACACTTGAATCTTTCTCATTTAGGCTTGCGAAAAATGGCGAATTATTAGATTTAGTCTTTTTAAAACAACGTGTTACAAATTATATACAATAGAAAAAGCATCTGCTTACAGCCTTTAATCGTCCTCGTTTGCAACAAGGATGCTAGTGAATCGCGACTCTGTCGCAAAACGCTCTAAACGTCCAAATGAACTATTCATCTTAATCCTTACTCATCAACTTCGGATATGGCGTATCATACCCCTTCACCGCGTACCAGATAATTTTATTAAAAGTATCATCCTCAATCTCATCCACTTCTTCCAAGTCCATTTTCATTGACTTCTTCGCCCAGAAAAGCTGCTTCCCTTTCAGGGAAGAAATCTTGGGATTCAGCTTGTCGAGCGGGATCTGGTTGGGCAGAGCTGTGTAAGGAGTAAAATCGGGCTTCTCAATGAAGCAATCGTTCATAGGCGTGGCGGTCAGGTCCATCTGCGTCATCGGCGAAAGCCCGAAGATCAGCTCAATAGTTCTCAGAATGCTGTTCTGGTTATAGTTCACGCTGATCACCTCGCCGCGTTTGGTGTAGGGGCTGATGCACAATGCCACCGTGCGCTTGCCATCCACGTGGTCGAGCCCGGTTTGCGAATCATCCTGTATCACAAAAATTGCCGTCTCTTTCCAGAACTTGCTTTTACTTACCGCCTCCACAATCTGCCCGAGCGCAAGATCATTATCCGCAACAGCCGCACTCGGGAAGGGATAATTCTCATTCACGCCCATGGTATGGTCATCCGGCAGCAGCATGGTGATGAAGTTCGGCAGCTCTCCCTTCTCCTCATACGCCCTGAACTCCTTTAGAAACTCCTTGGCACGGTACACATCCGGCACCTTCCCGGTAAAGCCGGGGTACGTGGGACAAGTATAAGGCATCAGCGTATGCACCTCAGTCTCAGCCTTGATCTTTACCAGATTCGTGTTGTTTTTATAGTCTGCATAGATCTGGCTCCAGGTGGCGTTTTTAGGTGTGATCACATCCGCCTTCACAAACTCGCCGTAATTGCGAAAAGTCAGCCCCTTTTTCAGCACCTTATCCCAGATAAATCCTGCCGAAGAAAACGCCAGCGGATCATCGCCGCGGTACGGATAACTTCTTATAAAGCCGCCAAAGCTCTTTTCCAGGTAATCGGTCACGTAGCCCTCATCCGTCCACTGATGTCCGTCGGCGCTGGTGACGCCATTGCAATAGGTGTTATCAAGCAGCACAAAGCTCTCTGCAAGCTTGTGGATGTTAGGCGTAACCTCCCGGCCGAATTGCACGAGGTTTGGGTCGCCGTTGCCTTGCTTTAAATCCCCGAAAACCTGGTCATAGGTTTTATTCTCTTTAATTATGTAGATTACATGCTTAAACACCGACTTTTCCCCCGGCTTCATGGGCACCGGCACCAGCTTTTTAGCCACGTGTTCCAGGTTCATGGCCTGCGTGATTTCGGGCAGCCGCATGTTGGTGGCAGCTTTCACAGTATAGCTCTCCAGAACATCTGCCGATGGCACAGGAATAAAAGATACCGAACCTAAATGATCGTTCGATTTAAAGCCTTTGGCGCTCGGGCTGCTCAGTTGCCGGGTTCCAACGCCTTTGATGTTTGCTACAAAAAGTCTGTCTCCGGCTTTATTCAGAGCGACCGCTCCGGGGTACCAGCCGGTTGGGATCAAGCCTTTCACTTGATTTTTCTTCAGGTCAATTACTGCCACAACATTATTGCCGCCGTTTGCAACGTACAGGGTATTTCCGTCGCCGGAAACAGTGAGTGCATTGGGAGCGCTGCCAAAAGGAAGGTCGGGAAGCGGCTTGGGATTTATGTTCTTCACCACCTTATCAGAAGCAGTGCTGATGACCGAAATCGCATCGCTGTTTGCGTTGGCAACATACAGCAAAGCGCCGTCCGGACTGAGCGCCATCCCGGAAGGATGGAGCTGCACACGTATTTCTTTTGTCACCTTACGGGATGCGAGATCGATCACCGAAACAGTTCCTGAAGATGCTACGCCCGTTTTCTTATCAATTACCACCGGCGTTTCCGCCGAGAGCGCAGTCTTGTCTTTCTTTTGCGACAGCCTTCCGCCCCAATTGGTGACGTACGCTTTAGAACCAACAAGTTTCACTGCATAGGGCGCAACTCCCACCGGGATGTACCCTTCAAACTTGCCGGTTTTAATATTCACAATCCCCAGCGAATTGCTCTTGTTAAGCGTTACGTAAATCAACGAATGGCTTTCGTCAACTGCTATTCCGCCGGGATACTGGCGGTTGCCTGATGCTTTCGAAGATTTATCTAGCACCTCGTTCTCCCATGCAAGCTCTCCTTTTGTGAGGCTAGCGTACGGAAGCGGAATAGCATCTACCCAGGCAAACTGCCCGTTTGATTTCAATTTTGCTGAACGGAGATACCCCTTCGTATCAGTTGTCCAGACTTTCTGTCCGCCATCGCTCCAGGCAATCCCGGTGAAGGTATTTCCGCCTTCAGGTAATTTCAAATGTTGAGTGATTGTATTATTCGATGTTTTGAAAAACACAAGCTCATTGATATTCTTGACAGCCAATATTGTTTCAGAGGGATTCAGCGCCAGATCAACCGGTCTGCCGGGAAAGGTAATGTTTGTACCCGCCGGATCAATGATTTGTGTGGTAGGCACCACATAGCTGTCATCAGCTTGCTTGCCTACTTTGGCTTTCTTGTCGAACTTATCTTTTTCAGTTTGCTGAGCTGAGGCTGTAACGCTTAGCAAAAAGGCGGCTACGACGCAAAAATATTTTGAAGCACTTCTGAGTTGGGGATTGCACATTGATTGGTTAGTTAGTGGGGCTCGTACAAAAAGAGCAATAAAGTTCATTGTTTCAAAGCTTGAAAGTATATTTACCTAAGCGAATTGCACATGTTATGAAAAAGGCTCTGTTCCTTATTGCATTAACTTTATTTACATCGTTTCATGGAATAGCGCAGAAACCTAACCGAGGCTACATCAGGAAGACAGCTATCGCGGATGCTAAGCAATTTACGCTCAGCAAGGCAGATTCCCTGCAATTCAAAAAAGAACACAGACACTATCGCTCCGACCTTCTCAAGCCGACCAATTTAACTACATCCGATCCGCTCTTGCTTCAGGATTCCCTTTACAACGACGTGTTCCGAAGCGTTGCTTTCGCAAACAACACCAAAAACCGAACTTCAACGTCCGTCATAATAGGCTGCATCGGGATATTAGCTGTGATCGTAGTTATCGTTGCGGTTGGCGCCAGGACTGCTCGTGGAGCTTTCGACGGAATTGCTGAATCTATTATATAAAGCTAGCGCAAGGTTCGCAAATCTATCTTCTACAGCAATTCTGCTGAAAATCCACTTTTTTAAAATTTTTTGAAATCTTCATGTTCACATCATCTTGCCGTATGTTCTTTGTACAGTGAATTAAACAAATACTAAAGACAACGAACATGAAAACTACACTAATGACCGCAGCCGCTCTATTATTTACAGCTGCTGCATTTGCACAAACATCAGATAAAACCAAAACTAATCATGGTACAACAGTAAGCACAGCTGCGAAATCGACAACAGATGCCGATGTAAAAGGCGCTGAGGTTAGCGGTGTTGCTTCCTCAAAAGCACAGGCCGACTTGGATAGAAAAGATGCTGAGGTAAAAGACAAAGCTGCACGCAAGGCACGCAAAGCGAAAGAGGATGTTGCTGAAGCAGCCAATGGCGCCGCTGAAGCTACACACGGAACAGTAGTAAGCACTGCAGCAAAAACAACAACCGATGCAGATGTGAAAGGTTCTGAGATCAGTGCTATTGCTTCTTCAAAATCGCAGGCAGATTTGCACCGCAAAAATTCCGATGAAGCTCGTGCCGATAAAGATGCATTGAAAGATGAGCGCAAGGCTCTGAAAGATGCTGCTAAAGCTGATGCAGATGTTTCTGTAGGCGATGACAATGTAAATGTTGATGCGAAAGTTGCAGCTAAAGCACGCAAGGAAGCTCGCAAAGCCGACGCGAAAGCAAAAGATCACACCAGGATAAAAGGCGATGCCAAAGTTGGTGCTGATGTAGGCGTTGGACGTACAAAAGTTAAAACTAACGTGGGTGGAGGCTTAAAATTAGGCCTGTAACGCCCCTCACTATAAAGCCGGGAAGGTTTGCCTCTGTGATTCGGGGCAAACTTTCCTTAATTTTGTCAGAATGAAACAGGGTATTTCGAAGTGGGTTGGAGCAGTGTTATTTGCCGTTGCGATGCCGATGTTTGCCAGTGCAGATTCCGGTCCGGGCAAGGAACGTTCGGATGTAGCAGTGCTTGTAAGTACCGATCATGTACAGGAATCCGGTATTCAGGACGATAAGGATAAGAAGAAGACGAAAGATAAGGACGCCAAAGCTGCGGCCGAGGATGCCAAAAAAGATGCAGGCACCAAAACTGCCGCTACTGCAAAACCGGATATAAAGGAGGTGCCAAAGGCACGCCCCAAGCTTCGCCCTGCTGCAGTTGCTGATAAGATTAAAGTTAAAAAGGTTCCCGTTAAAGTGAAACCTAAGCTTATCCGTTCAATCGGACTTTAAACACTCATCAACCATGAAACCGTACCTGATCTTGTCTTTGTTGCTCGGTGTGGCAGCATCGGCTATGGGCCAGGAAAAGAGGGCTGAAACCGCAGTTGATACTGTGGAGAAGGCAAAAACTTCTTTGAACCTGGCTACCATATACGCCAACAACGCTAACTACTATGGCCAAACTTCTGCCGACAGGCTTCCATATGTTCTTGGATATGCATCATTAAACTTTCCGGGAGGCTTTTATCTTGCCGGCGGAGCTTACAAATTGATAAATCTCGGCTCGGGAATTTCGGGCATCGACTTGTCTGCCGGCTATGATTTCAAATTAGCAAAACAACTGTCCGGCAACGTGAGCTTTAGCCACTCGTTCTTTCCGGATAGCTCACTCCTGCTGCAGTCAACCAACCCGGACATGGCTTCGGCATCTCTGGAATATGACTGGAATGTAGTGAAAACCGGTCTCACAGCTGATTACGCCATCGGCGATGAAAATGCGCTGTTTGCAACGTTCAACGTATCGAAATCTATTGATCTTGGCAGCCTGTTCAGTCCTAAGGATTATATCAGTTTTGATCCGGCTGTTGAAGTAGTGGGCGGAACCCAGCGGATTACCACCACAGAAGAAATGCCATCTACAACAACTAATGGCAACGGCAATGGTAAAAAGTTTCTGTTTCTTCCCCTGCCTTCTTCTTCAAAAACATCAGCGCCTCAGTACAGGCAGGTAACGTCTTCCAGCTTCGACCTGTTGTCTTACAATATCAAGCTGCCCATCTCTTACAACCGGGCGAACTATGCCATAGAAGCTACCTATCAGGGCTCTGTTCTGGGAAAAAAAGTAGAAGGCTATACCAATAAGCTAAATTCTTTCTTTTATTTGGGACTTTATTACTCGTTCTAAAACGTGAAAGCCCTACTAATTGAGGATGAAAAAACGCTGGCTTATGAGATAGAAGCTTTCCTGAAGAAAGCTTTCTACATCTGCGACCTGGCGCATAATGCCCGACAGGGTTTTGAAAAGCTGGAGGATACCCAGTATGATTTCGTGCTGCTGGATTTGGGGCTGCCAGATAGAGATGGCTTTGTGCTGCTGGAAAAAGGCAAGAAAGCTCATCCCGAAACAGCATTCATCATCATCACAGCCCGGGGAAATGTGGATGACCGTGTGCGGGGCCTGAACATGGGCGCCGACGATTATCTCACTAAACCCTTCTCTCTCCTCGAACTCGAAGCCCGAATGCAAGCCATTTCCCGCCGAAAATCAGGCATCAACACGCAACTGATCGATCTTGGAGAGTTCAAAGTCGACATTCAGAAACGCATGGTTTCTTACGGAGATGTTGACATAGACCTCACTCGCAAAGAATTTGATGTACTAAGCTATTTGTTGCTCCATAAAAATCGCGTGCTTACACGCCTTCAGTTGAGCGAACATATCTGGGGCAGCTTTGCCGATGACGATTTCGACTCCAACTACATAGACGTTCACATTAAAAATCTGAGAAAGAAACTTGTCGCTCACGCGGGCGTAGAATGGCTGGAGACCGTCCGCGGCGTGGGCTACCGCATACGGAAGTGAGGCGCAAAATGGCGCAGGGGCTAAATCATTGCATAAACTGAAGCTTTGAAACTTTCTACCAAGCTTACACTCTTTGTTTCGCTCTCTAAACTGGCAATCATCCTGGTGTTTGTGTTGGCTTTGCCCTTTGCGGTGGACTATATTTCTTCCCGGTACACAGACAACGTCCTGAGGCAGCAGAAGAAAAAGGTGTTGCGTGAGATCAAGGAGAAGGGCGTCGACTACTACCTGGATGGGCAGGAAAGCTACGGGAGTTACACGCTTTTACGCGAAGAGTTCATCGCCCTTGAGCCTGCCGAAAGCCCTGTCAATTTAGATACCATCGCCACCGCCAAGCGGATTATTGAACAGGATACGCTCAGGTACCGGATATTGAGCCACACATTCAATGCGGGCGGCAAGCGATACGTATTGGAAGTCGCACGGGCAACTTCTGTGATGGGCCAATACAGCCGGCCACTACAATACTTCGCATTTTATGCATTACTGGCGCTTCTTGCCCTCACCGTGGTTGTCGATCTGATGGTGACGCACAAGCTCATCCAGCCGCTCAAAGCCATCATCAGCCAGAAGCTCGTCAATCAGAAATTCCCTTTCGCCGCCAGGCAAGAGCCTATAGAAACCTCCACTGAAGATTTTCAATACCTCGATCATTCGCTCATCTTGCTAATGGATCAGATAAATGAGGCTTTCGAAAAGGAACGTGAATTTACAGCGAATGCGTCGCACGAGCTAATGACTCCCATCAGCATCCTTCAGAGCAAGATCGAAAACCTGATGGAGAACACGGAGGTGACAGACCATGTGCATCAAAAGCTCAATGAACTGATGCGGACCCTGAACAGGCTGAAGAAAATCGTGAATTCGCTGTTGCTTATCTCGCGGATAGACAATGAACAATTCAGCAGGAATGATGAGGTGAGCGTTAAGCCACTGATTACAGACATCATGGAGGAAATCAGCCACCGGCTGGAAGAAAAACAAATCAGCTTTAGCGCCGATTTTAAGCACAAGATCGAGCTACAAAATGTAAACGCTGATCTTCTGTTTCAGATGTTTTACAACCTGATTAACAATGCAATCAAGTACAACAAACCTGGTGGCAGCATCACCGTGCGGGATGAGTACAAGGTTGATAACTATTCGGTAGTGATCAAGGATACGGGTATCGGGATTCCTGAAGAGGATCTCCCCTCCATTTTCAACCGGTTTAAGAAGTCAAATCTTTCAGAAGCGGGCGGATACGGACTTGGGTTGGCTATTGTGAAAAGCATTGCCGGTTATCACCACATCAAACTGGATGTTGCGTCGGCGGTTGGGCAAGGGACCACGATAACCGTTGTTTTTGCAGAAGAATCGGTGAAAGGCTAAACTGCTATCAGCTCCAGCACCGCCGAAATCGGCTGATCAGAATCAATTAAAATTCCCTTCATTCCTGCCGCTTCTCCCGCCAGCACATCCCGCTCACGGTCGCCAATAAAGTAAGATTTTGATGGCTCCACTTCAAACCTTGCTGCCGCCTTCTCCAGCATCAGCGATCCCGGCTTTCGGCACAGGCACTTGCTGTTATACTCCGGATGATGCCTGCAGTAATATATTTCGGTTAATTCAATGCCGTTTTCCCGATAAGTTTTCCGCAACTTTTCATGCATTGCGGCAAGCGTTTTTTCGCTGTACCAGCCCTTGGCAAGACCACCTTGGTTGGTGATCACGATTAACAAGTAACCCCTATCCTGCAACTCCCGCAATGGCGCAAAATTATGTTCAAGCACATGGAAATCTTCTTCGCGGCACACGTAATCGCCGAGCTCTTTATTTAAAACACCATCCCGGTCGAGAAAAACTGCCCTGTTTTTTCGCATAGGCAAATCTAAAAACTTAGCTCTTCCGCTTAGTGATATTTATCACAAAACTTGGACGATAATGATTATTTCACTTAACTTTATGAAAACCATTCAATTATGTCAAGGAGCCCTTTGTACATCGAATTGTTAACGTATCTCAACAACAATCAGGAAAATGGAGAATGGACAGATCTTGCCGGCCACTATCGGCAGAAGTTAAGCCATCAGGATTTTTATTCATCTTTTAAAGAGGAAATTGATTTTCTCACCGAGAATGGCGACATCAAGGTGAAAGGCAATCTCTCCAAAAACCCCGATCCTGAATCTCTTGAACTGAAAGCTACCATCACCGAAGAAGGGGAGGAGTACCTTCGCTCGTACAAGTTCGCCCGTGAGGAAAACCAGGACAAGTACAGCACAAAGCAGATAGTGATGCTCATGCTGGGCATTGCGGGCGGAACGGTGTTGCTAGGGCTAGGGCTTGCTTACTTTTTCGGTTAAGCTCAGTCTGAAGTTTCTCCGTTAAACGGATTAAAGTCGCGGCTTTTGATTTCCATAGTCGCTGCACGGCTTATTGTCTTTTTGCCAAAACGGCTGTTCAGGCTGTCGAGAGCGGCATAGAGTTTTTTATCCCTTTCATTGTTGTCGAACAGGTTTGCCTGGTACGGCCCGTCTGTCAGGTTGCTCAGGCGCAAGCCGATGAGCCTTACAGCCCTGCCCTTCTGGTAAGCTTTTGCAAACAGGTTTTTGATCAAAGGGAACAGCACCGGGTCTGAATGTGTAGGTGCCATGCTCATTTGCTGGCTGAAAGTCTCAAAATTAGAATACCTTATTTTCACGGTGAGGCACGCCGACATCCTGCCCTCATTCCTCAGCTTGTACGTTAGCTGTTCACCCATCGCGATAAGCAATTGCTGCATCATCTCTACATCGGTGGTATCCTCAAAAAAGGTGTTCTCGCTCGAGATCGATTTCCGCTCATGCTGAGGCATTACCTGTGAACGGTCTATCCCATTCGCTTTTTCCCACATCATCAGCCCCATCTTCCCGAACACCTGCTGCAGATGCTCCGGTGTTTGCCTCTGCAGGTCAGCGATCTTGTAAATGCCCATGCTCACCAGTCTGTCGACAGCTTTCTTCCCGATCATAGGAATTTTGCCCACGGGAAGCGGTGCCAGGAAGGCTTTCTCCGTACCTGGTTCCACAAAAAGTTGTCCGTTGGGCTTTGCCTGGCCAGTTGCAATTTTTGATACAGTTTTGTTGGTGGACAAGCCGAAAGAAATGGGAAGTCCGGTGTTCTTGATAATGGTTTGCCGGAGCTCGGTGGCAGTTTTATAGCTGTCGTAAAACTCGTCCATTCCGCTCAGGTCTATGTAGAATTCGTCTATGGATGTTTTTTCAAAGATAGGAACGGTTGCCCGGATAATCTCCGTTACCTCGCGGGATGCCTTGCTGTAAGCAGTATAGTTGCCGCCGATAATGGTTGCATGCGGACAAAGCCTGCGGGCTGTCTTCATGGGCATAGCTGAGTGGATACCAAACTTACGTGATTCGTAGCTGCAGGAAGCCACCACTCCCCTGTCTGATGAGCCGCCGATCAGCACCGGTATTCCATGAAGCGATTTGTCATTCAGCCGCTCCACCGACACGAAGAACGAGTCGAGGTCTATGTGAACTATGCGGCGTTTGTTGTCATCCATGCCATACAAATCTAATACTTAAAACTAAATTAATTAGTAAACTTGCGCATGGAAAGCATCTATCTTCTTGCCATACTTCCACCCGAAGAACTAAGTGCCCAGATCAACGAAATCCGGCAGGAATGCTCTGAGAAGTTCAAGGTGTACAAAGGGCTGAAGCCGCCGGTGCATATCACCTTGTTCCGAACCTTCACAATGGACAACTCACTGGAGAAGCATTTACATAAGCTGCTGATGCCCGTCACGCATTCTCATCATCCCTTTGAACAGCAGGTGGAGAACTTCGACTGTTTTAACTCGCATGTGCTGTACATCCGGGTGCTGAAGACAGAAGCGCTAAGTGCCATGCAGCGGGAGATCTCCGCCATTATGAATAAGAGTAAAATTGATCCGCGAGAGACTAAAACGGGGAACACACTCTTCACGCCGCACATCACCATTGCCTACCGGGATATCCCGCCCGAAACATTCCCGCTCATGTGGGAAGAATATCAGAACCGCAAGTTCAAGCGAAGCTTTACAGTGGACCGGTTTACTTTGCTGAAACACGATTTTAAGAAGTGGAATGTGCTGGAGGAGTTTAGGTTGGCGGAGGCAAGGGAAGAGTTGAGGCTTTTTTAGCCGGTGTAGCGTCTGTCAATGCTGAGCGGAGTCGAAGCAAATACCTACACAATGCACACCTTCAGTCCGCACCGATGCGGAATCCTGGAGCGACAGGTACGAAACTCCTCGGTGCTTATTTAGTTTATCAATACGAGATATGAACTTCCGGCTCTTTATCATTTTGTTATCCGGTCTCGCAGCCGCTATTCTCCTTGATTCATGTTCAGGAAAGACAGGCGATCAAGCTGGATTTGTATTCTATCGGGCAGATCCCGGGAAGCAGGAGATTGTGCTTTACTGGAAAGATGGCCAGGGCAAACCTTTCGGGAGTATCGGCAACCTGAAGAATTGGCTGCTGAAGCAAAACAAGCAACTTATTTTTGCTATGAACGGTGGTATGTTCAAGCCTGATTATTCACCGCAAGGTTTGTTCATCCAGAACGGAGAAATAGTCCGCCCTTTAGACACCCTGAGCGGCAAAGGCAACTTTTATCTCAAACCTAACGGTGTTTTCTACATCACTTATTCCAATAAGGCTCATGTGGTAAGCTCCAATAAGTTTAAGAACCGGGATGTGAAATATGCAACACAGTCAGGACCAATGCTTATAGCAGATGGCCAGATACACCCGGCATTTAAACAAGGTTCTCAAAATCTGAACGTGAGGAATGGTGTGGCGATAATGCCCGATGGGAAGGTATTATTTGCCATGTCTAAGCAGCCAATAAACTTCTACGACTTCGCCTTATTTTTCAAAGAACATGGCTGCATGAACGCCTTGTACCTGGATGGACTGGTGTCGCGGATATATTTACCAGAACAGGGCTGGGAGCAACTTAACGGAAATTTCGGCGTCATTATAGCAGCCTGCAAACCTGAGTAGAAATGTGGATTTATATTCTTCAGCTTTATGGAAATTTATCTTTTTAACATCTACATGAAAAAGACATACATGAGAAAGATTTTATTGATGGCACTAACGGTTTTCCTGATCTCGTCGTGCTCCAGGAAGGCTGCACGTGAACGAATTGAAGTGATAGGATCTGCCGAACAGGAGGTTACGCCCGATATCGTTTATGTGGGGATTTCACTTCGCGAATATATCCCTTCCGGCACAACTGAACGCGTAACCATTGAAACGCTTGAAAGAAAGCTGCAGGCTTCCATCAAAGCTGCCGGCATAGATCCGAAAAACCTCCTGGTTAATAATATAGCCAGCTACCAGGAGTATTATAACCGCCGCCGCAATCCCAGGTTTCTTGCCGGAAAACAGTACCGCTTAAAGTTGCCGGATGTAAAAACCATAGGCCGGATACTGTCGGGCGTTGATCTCCAGGGAATACAATACAGCCAGGTTGAGGGTTACGATTATTCCAATCTTGATGATATTAAGAAAGGCCTTAAGATCAAAGCACTGAAGGCAGCAAGAAACAAAGCGGCTTACTTAGCTCGTGCTGTCGACAAAGAAGCCGGCGAAGCTATTGAAGTATCTGAGCTAAGCGATCCTCAAATGGCAAACAGGCGGATGGACGTAGGAAATGCCGCCTCATATGAAGCAGTTGAACAATCTGCAGCATCAACGGTGGACTTTAAGTCCGTGAAGTTGGTTGCCAGCATCAGGGCTGTGTTTGAGATGGAGTAACCTTTTAGCTAGATGCTAACAAATACAGAAAATTTTATTGAACGAGAGTTAAAACAAAAAACGCCCTCTGTTTAGAAGGCGCTTTTTAATCATTTTCCGTGATCCCGCTGGGATTCGAACCCAGGACCCCAACATTAAAAGTGTTATGCTCTACCGGCTGAGCTACGGAATCATCCTTTAAAGAAGCATTGCTGCTGTTTTTTAAAGTGGTGCAAATATAGAGTTATAACGCATACCCTGCAAGAATGATTTGTGAATATTTCTAATTCTGATGTAAGTACTTAATTTCCAAAGTCGTTTTTTTAGCTTTTGAGATAAACAGATTACTTTCTGCCAGGCTGAGTCTCCGGTACTCCTTCTCCCCGCCTCCATCGAAGGATGAAGCCACCATCAATCCACCTCGCCACCGTTTACTTCCGTATAGCAGCAAAGTTTTTGTAGATATACGCCGCAAGCACAGTATAGCCTTTATCATTCAGGTGGATCTTGTCGCTCTTGAGCGATGGCGGAATTACATCGTTTGCTTTAGAAAGTTCGTCCAGAGCAGAGCCATCAGACTGGGAGATGAGATAGCTTCTTACATCCAGAAAATTATCGGGGTACGCAGCCTTCAGATCGCTGTTTATTTTCATGATGGTGTTATAGCTTGAACTGCCTTTAGGGTAACTTGAACCGTTGATCACCGGCAATACCAGAAAACGCTTGTGGCTAAGGAAAGCCACCATCGCCGCAATATCTGCCTTCACCACCTCAGGCTCCCAGAAATTGTTAGTCCCTGCCCAAATGATGGCATTATCTTCTTTTTTGTCGGCTGCTGCAAGCATTCTCGTTTTGATTTGGGTGCTCGTTTGTCCGCCCACGCCCCCGTTGTACACATGGTACCCCGACAGCTTTTGCAATTGTGCAGGATATTTAAACTCGGGCATGGTAACGCCTCCTCCTTCCGTCAGGCTATCTCCCCAGGTTGCAACTTTCTTTATTCCTGCCGGTTCCGGAACAACTTCTGGCGTAGCCTGATTCTTACATCCGAAGATTAAACAAGCGCTAACAACATAAAACGACAGCTTTTTCATACCCAGCCTTTTCAGAGTAACATGACAGGATTAAATATGTTTAACAGATCGGCTGGTCATTGCGCCTGATTTCCTCAGGATGGTAAATAAAAAAGCCTCTTTAAAAAGAGGCTTTTGTTTCGATGGCACATGCCACATAGTTCGCAAAATAGAATTAGCTACCCTGCCTGAGCTGCCATTTCTTCAACCTGAGCTTTTTCAGTCCTGTGCTTTACATTCAGGATTTTGAATGTCTTAAGCCCGTTCGGCATTTCCCACTGCACGGTTGAGCCCACTTTGTATCCAAGCAGGGCAGTGCCGATGGGCGCAAAAACAGATATTCTTTTCTTCTGCATGTTCGCAGCGGCAGGAAGCACGATTTGAAAATTGAAGGTCTGGCTGCTGCCTGTTTCCTGAATTTCTATTTCCGAGTCGAGGCAAACGATGTCGGCAGGCAGATCCTGCTCCTTCACAACTTTGGCCGATTCTAACTCTGATAATAGCTGCCGCTGATTGTGATCCGACAGGTTTAAATGTTTGATATGTTTCTTTAAAAGTTCCAGCTCTTTTTCAGCCAGTATAATTTTTGGAGTTTCCATAGTTTAATCTTAATTGACGATTTTTCATTAAGGATGATAAGAATCATCCACGTTATTAATATCCCGTTCCATAACCATCAATAAAAGGCTCTCTGTTGCATATCTTTTAAGGATGAGCAACGCAATTAGCTCCGGCTAACAGCCGGAGGCTTTAAGAATTTGATACGTTATTTGACAGCTGAACGAGATGTTCGGTCAGTGGCCCCTTAGCCAGAATGGCAGGGGCTTAATTTAATAAAGTCCTTGCTGCTTTTAAGAAATGAATAGCTTAAAGACTGGTATGAGAACTTGCTATCACTATACAGAATAGCAGCAACATGCACGATAGACGCGATGCGGAGTGTTAAGCTGCTATTTGAGTTCTGTAAATGCATTTGTTCCAAGATAGCTTTAATAACTCAAAAAAACAAGTTTTGTGTTTGTGAGTTTCGCCGGTATTTTATTGTGAAGCTTTCTGAGCAGCATATTTCGCGTACAGCGAGTCATAACACTCCCTTACATCCTTGAAGCTGGGGTAAGCACTTTCAAACATGAACGGTCCTTTGTAGCCAACTTTGTCAAGGGCTGCCAGGATAGCCATCCAGTCGTTTTTGCCCTGCCCGGAGCAGGGGAAGAAATGCCGCTCCTCTATCCCGTCGCCATCGGCAACGTGCAAAGTTTTCAGGCGGCTTCCCATCGCTAGAATCAGCTTCTCGGGGTTTGCAATATGGTTCAGGTCAATCGCCGAATACACATCCTTCGGCACACGCCCCATCATTTCCACCGCTTCTTCAACAGTCCTGAACAAGGGTCGCTCGCGTTTGCCGGTATTGTTTCCCAACCTGAGATAAGGGCCCAGCATATTCTCGATCACCATCGTGGCGTGAACCTTTTTAACAGCCTTGTTTAACTCTTTTACCGATTTTACAAACTGAGCCTTCCGCACGTCCCGCTCATCCAACCCCAGGAACCAGCTTGGATGAAAGAGGATAATCTTTGGTTTCAATATTTCACAGAGCTTCAGGAATTTCATGTGCATGGCCACCACTTCCTTCCTATCCTGCTCATTTGCCAGCGAAAGGTCTATTGTTTCGCCGTACGGCATGTGTACCGACCAGAATTCAATCCCCGCTTTATCTGCCGTAGCCTTAGCCTGCCTGGCTTTTTGCATGAGCTCCTCCTCTGTTCCGATAAATTCCCGGCTTTTTTTAACCATCCCGCCAAAGCCGGTTTCGATGCAGGTTATCCCGTTGGCTTTTGCCTCCGCCATTTTCGCTTCTGTAACCGCCGACAACTGCATCGACACGCCCACACGCAGCTTTTTGGGAGCAGATTGTGCCTGTGCGCCGACCGCGAGAACGGCGCCAATTAACAAGGCAGCGGCTGATATTTTCTGAAATAGTTTCATCTTACTTTGATTCCGGATTTTTTAATACTGTAGTTACAACCACGCTCCGTTCGCCCTGTGGTGTGATCGTCACAGCCTTAATAGTGCGTTCTCCGCCGGCGGGCACGAAAACAGTGACAGGTTTGGTATAGAGGTTATCCACATCATACGGTATCCTGCCGTTGGTGGTGTAATAGACGCTGGCTCCTTCTACCGGAGACTTCAGGTTTAAAGTATATCTGCTCCCTCCTGTGACGGTGCTGTCGCCGAGCCCGATCGGTTCAGGAACGCGGAACCTCACGCCCTGCTTACCTAAAACTGCCAAATGCCTGGGCAGCCGGTTTTCAGAGAAATCATTCCAGTTCTTATCTTCATTTGGCGTCCACGAGATTTCAGATAATGCCAGCATTCTCGGCAATAGCATATACTGCACCTTTGCAGGCGTTTCCATCAGCTCTGTCCACACGTTGCCCTGCACTCCTACAACATACTTCTTATGCGCATCGTCCAGCTCTGCCGGGGTTGGGTTGAACATATATGCGTTCTTCATAGTCATCAGCCTCACGTTGGTAAGCGGCTCTTCGGGCGAGGCACTTTCTTTATGATCAAAATATAGCGAGTTATTAGGCGACATGATAACTTGGTGGTTCTGCATCGCGGAAGCAATACCTCCCTTTGTTCCCCGCCAGCTCATCACAATGGCATTCGGCGCAAGCCCGCCTTCCATGATCTCGTCCCAACCAATGATGGTGCGCCCTTTGGAGTTCAGGTACTTTTCCATGCGCTGCACAAAATAAGATTGCAATTCATGCTCATCTTTCAAACCCTGATCTTTGATCCTCTTCTGGCAATACGGACAAGTTTTCCATCTTGTCTTAGGGCATTCATCACCACCAATATGGATGTTTTTACTAGGGAAGAGCGTGAGCACTTCATCCATCACATTCTGAAGAAAGGTGAAGGTTTGCTCCTTTCCGGCGCAATAAACATCTTCCGAAACTCCCCAGCGCTCCCGCACTTTGAACGGTCCGGGATTATCGCCGCAGGCAAGCTCAGGATATGCCGTAAGCGCCGCCACTGAATGCCCGGGCATTTCAATTTCCGGTATTACATTGATGTATTTTGAGGCTGCGTATGCAACTACATCGCGTATTTGCGCCTGGGTGTAAAAGCCTCCGTATGGGATGCTGTCATAAATAGTGACCTTCTCTTTATTGCTGCCGATGACGGTCTGATCGCGGTAAGCGCCCACGGAAGTAAGCTTCGGATACTTTTTTATCTCGATGCGCCAGCCCTGATCGTCGGTAAGATGCCAATGGAAGTTGTTGAACTTGTAAGTTGACATCAGATCAATGTACTGCTTGATAAAGGAAACCGGGAAGAAGTGCCGGCCAACATCCAGCATCACTCCGCGATAAGCGTAGCGTGGATAGTCTTCGATGCTTACATATGGCAAAGAAGCCTGGCTCCCCGCCCCTTTTTCAAATAATTGCCCCACGCTCTGCAGCCCGTAGAAGATGCCTTTTTCTGTTTTGGATGATATCTTAACTCCCGAAGCATTGATGTTCAGGCGATAGCCTTCGTCGGGGATTGGGAGCGACGGACTTAGCTCGAAGGTTAAGCCTTTTCCTGCCGGAGCTTTAGAGCCGTTTGCTTGTACTTTGATCAGGTTTCGTGCAAATGCCAGCAGGGATTGTGGCTGTGCTTTGAAGCCCTGAGCAGAGACAGCCATTGCCTGAGATATGGGAAGCGAACCTTTTAAACGTGTAACTTTTACGGGTGCGGGAATGATTTTAACATCGGTAGAGCTTGTGGTTTCCTGAGCGCTCAAAGTAAGGCTCGTTACCAACAGGCAAATAACCGGTAAAAGCTTTGTTGAAGAAGTTAATAAGGAGATGTGTTTCCTGATGTTCATGATAAAACAGAGCCGGCTTTTAGAAGTATCGGCATCTAAAACTATCAAATAATACGGACCGGGAATTGAATCAATCCTGAAAATTACAAAGACGCCCTGAGCGTTAAAGAAAACGGCACCTCAACATGTCGCTTGCTTTTTGTTAGGATCATCTCCGCAGCAAGGTTGCCCAGTTTGTTAAAATCGGTTGAAATAGTCGTAATCCCGTTAAGGATGATCTTTTTCAGCGGCGTTTCGTTATAGCTGATCACCCCAACATCCTTCCCGATCTTCAGATCAAGAGAGATCATTCGCTCAATCAGCGTAGCAAGGTCGTCCTCCATCAGGTTGATATAAACCTCTCCCTTGTTAATTGGCTCTTCGGCGATGTTGCTCACCACCTTGTGCGAAAAAGCATATTGCTGGCAAAATTTATAGAAGCCTCTAAGGATTTCCTTTGGAAAATAACTCCGCTCAGGGAAGATGATCTTAATTGTGTGGTATTTGCTGAGCTGTGCCCTCGCCTGATCGAGCGCTTCGTAAATGTCCTTCTCGAAGTTTTCGTAAGCTGCAGCGTATTCACCTTCAATGCCGGGGACTTTTTTGTCGAGGATCACCAATTTGTCTTTTGGGATGGTGTTGATGATCTCATAAGCATTCTCCCCACCTTCCAGGAAGTGCGGGATGATCACAAAATGGGAGTAATCTTCCTTCTTGGCGTTCAGTAGCTTTTTGAATAAAGCGTAGTCGTTGTTGTAGATGTAAAAATCGACAGCGACGTTCTCACCGATAGCTTTGATGAAAGCATCGTAAATGATCTTTTTATGATGGCTGAGTTTATTGAATAGCAGTACAATTTTAAGCGTGCGCTGGAAGTCGCTGTTGGCGATGTAATATCCCTTGCCAGGCACAGACACCAGTACACCCAGTTTTTTTAGCCTGCGATAACCCTTTTCTATCGTATCCCGCGAAATGTCCAGCTCGTAACTAAGCTCATTGATGGAAGGCAGCATATCGTCCTTCTTCAGGTTCCCGGCTTCAACAGCCCTGAGAATTGAGTTGGTCAACTGCATGTATTTCGGCGTGGACGAATATTCGTCAACGTGTATGAGCTTCATTAGTTTCACAGGTTTCATCGGCTTAGCCTACCAAATATACTGTTAAACTTTTAGGGCCGTGAGCGCCAAGCACCAGCGATTGCTCAATATCGGCTGTTTTGGAAGGGCCTGCGATGAATGTGCCGAAACCATACTCCGCTTGGGCGATCCGCTCGTAGGCATGGTGCATGGTGGGAACAATCTCCTTTTTATCAAGAACGATAGCAAGGTGCTGGCAGATAAATGGCAGCACCCGTTGATGAAGCAGTTCCTCGGTAACCCACACAGCAGAGTTTTCCGAGATCCCAAAGTGCCCTCTGATCACAGCAACTTCTACATTCTCCAGCAAGTGCGGGTCTTGCTCCCGCCAGTTGTCATTTCCACCTATAGCCACTTCAGGGATTGTAGAAATTATACGCTCGCCGGCTGATGACTTTTTGTTTAGCTCCACAGAAAGCTCATTCAGATCTGCAACTTCGCAGCAGGTGCCACCGATTGTGCCGAGGACGATTTTGAATTCTTCCACAACATCTGCTGCCGTTTCCGGAGTTTTGATCTCGTCCAAATAAGGCTGGCTTGCCGGCTGGTTCGCCAGTATCGCTGCTAATATCTTCTCCCTTGAGCTCATTTCCCACGGTTTCGTTTATACCATTCCTTAAATGATTGCTCCGGCGGCGCAGGCATATCCCGTTGCTTGGACCAGGGATTTAGTGGGTTATTTACAGCAAAGGGCACATTCTTCAAAAACCAGCGACCTGCTTTACCTGCCATGTTGTACACATTTGGAGATGAAAGCGTGAAATTCATCACGTTCATTCCGGCGCTCTTGCCTTTTGTTGAATAACCTTCTTTTACAATCACCTGCCGCCACTTGTAAAGTTGGGTGTGGATGTCAATTTTAACCGGGCACACGTTCGAGCACGAGCCGCAGAGCGTTGAAGCAAACGGCAAATCTGAATATTCCTTCATGTCAAGGTTGGGCGCCAGGATGGAGCCAATCGGGCCGGCAATGGCATTATGGTAGCTGTGGCCTCCGCTCCTGCGGTAAACCGGACAGGTGTTCATGCACGCTCCGCAACGGATGCATTTCAGCGAGTTCCTGAAATCCGGACGGCTTAGCTGTCTCGTTCTCCCATTATCCACCAGTACAATGTGCATATGCTGCCCTCCGCGGGGCTTAGCGAAATGGCTGGAATATGTTGTGATCGGCTGCCCGGTTGCGCTTCGGGCAAGCAGGCGCAGGACAACAGCCAGGTGCTTGCGCTTAGGCAATATTTTTTCAATTCCCATGCAGGCGATGTGCACGTCGGCTAAGTGGGCGCCCATATCAGCGTTGCCTTCGTTTGTGCAAACCACAAACTCTCCGGTTTCTGCTATCGCGAAGTTTACACCAGTGATAACTGCATTGCGGGTCAGGAAAACTTCACGCAAATGTGTGCGTGCGACCGCTGCCAGGGCCTGCGGATTCGACTCGCCTTTCGGTGTGCCGAGGTGCTCGTGGAACAGCTCGCCGATCTCCTCCTTCTTTTTATGGATACAGGGCAGCACGATGTGGCTGGGCGGTTCTTCGGCAAGCTGCACAATCCGTTCTCCGAGATCGGTGTCAATAACATTAACGCCGTTCTTCTTGAGGAATTCATTTAAATGGCATTCTTCCGTGAGCATGGATTTGCTCTTATTGATCAGACTGATCTTGCTCTCCGTTAAAATAGAATGGACAATCTGGTTGTGCTCAGCGGCATCAGAAGCCCAGTGAACTGTGATACCATTCTTTATGGCCTTTGCTTCGAAATGCTGCAGATAAGAATGAAGGTTGGAAAGAACATCGTCCTTTATCGCCGAAGCTGTATTTCTAAGTAGCTCCCAATCTAGGATGTTGTACGCTGCCCGGTCACGTTTTTTCCGCACCCACCAAAGCGTCTCATCATGCCAGTCCACCCGCTCAACATCTGCGTTGAAGGTCTGGGCTAAGTCAGGATGCTTCTTTCCTTCAAATACCGCCATTATCCTGCGTTTAAAATTTCCGCGATGTGCAGCACTTTAACTCCGCTCTTCTGCCGGTTTAAAACTCCTTCCATGTGCATCAGGCACGACATATCTCCCGCCGTGATGTACTCAGCACCGTTGCGGATATGATCTTGTACCCTATCCTGACCCATCTTTACCGAAACTGCTTCTTCAGCGACGCAAAAAGTACCGCCGAAGCCACAGCATTCATCCTGTCGGTCTAAATCCACAAGCTCGAGCCCATCCACCATCTTCAACAAAAACTCAGGTTTGGAGAAATATGGCGCATTCAGCTCGGTCATCTGCGAAAGCATCAAACCGCGTTGCCCGTGACAACTCTGATGAAGCCCAACTTTATGCGGAAAATGGGAATTGAGTTTATCTACTTTCAACACATCTGTCAGGAACTCGGTTAATTCGTAAACTATGTTTCGTATGCCGGTTGCTGAATTTTCGTTTTTATCAGAATGCAAATGTTCTTTGATATGCAGCGTGCAACTCCCGGAAGGGGAAACGATATAGTCGAAACCGGAGAAATTATCGATAAACAGCTCGTTGCACTCTTTGGTTAAATGTTCGTAGCCGGAATTCGCCATCGGCTGCCCGCAACAGGTCTGCTTGAGCGGATAATGCACATCTACGCCAAGCTTTTCAAGAAGTTCTAAGCTGGCTTTCGCTGCGTTTGGATAAAACTGGTCTACGTAACAGGGGACAAAAAGCCCTACTTTCATAATACAGGCTGATTAACCGAGTAATATTTTAGTTCGATGATGTCTGAAGGCACGGCGTTATTGTTCCAGGATTTGTGGATCGCCAGGGCAGTGCCCATCGCGGTGGCCTGCGCCATTGATGCCGCAAAAACCTCCACTTCGGGAAAAGCCGCCGCGAGCAGGTGCATATAAATTGAGTTCTTGCTGAATCCGCCATCCACGAAGATGCGCTTAACACCCGCCTGCAGAACAAGCTTTGTAGAATAAACTTGCTGAGCGATCATATCGAGCATGAGTTGATGATAAGCTTCTTCATCGCTTACAAACAAATTTAAATCTCTCTGAGAAAATCCGGACTCTTTTAACTTATCCTGAACTGACAATGAAGCCGGCGGAATGACCGATCTCAGTTTACTGATGATCTTCGGATTGTACCTGAAAGTTTTATAGCGTGCCGTGTTTTCGTTAAAATGTGATGCAATGCGATTTACCTGTCGCTCGTGCTCATATCCTGCAAATAAACGGGAGGCTTTCACTGGCTTGCCCTCGTATTGCATATAGCTGAGGCAATCATTCTTAAGCTCGTTAGCAGTGAGATTTGAGTGATTGAACGGGTTCAGGCTGATGCACCAGGTTCCCGTAGAGAGCAGGATAAACGGCTCAGAAAAGTTGGCGAGGTATGGAATAAGGGCTGCCGAGCTATCATGCAGGCCAATTCCTACTTTGTAATTCTTTCCCTGGTAAACTGAATCTATGACTGTATTGGATGGCAATATCGGCGCAAGCTTTTTTTCCGCTCCTTCAATACGCACCCATTCGTGATAATCGTTTTTCGTAAAGTCCCACAGGTTGGTGTGGCAACCAATACTTGTTATATCAGAATACGCCTGTTTTGTAATGAGATAACTCATGTACTGAGGCAGATGCAGAGCATATTTTATCTTTTCAAATAGCTGAGGGCGCTCTTTCAACAAGCGATAAAGCTGCATGCCCGAATTGAGGCTGCCAAGCACTGGCGAGGCTGTTCTATGGGAAAATGAAACCTCACCACCATAATTCTTGTAGAACTCCGCCTTAAGCTCTTCAGGATATTCCTTCAGATAATTGTAGAGCGGTGTTAACGGCTCGCCACTTTCATCAATGTAAACGAAGCTTGCTCCGTAAGTAGAGAAATTGATGGCTTTGATATCATACTGCTTTTCACGCAAAACGTGCTTTAAAGAATCAAAGACAGAAAGGCGTAAGCTCTCAAGGTTCTCGCAGACATCGCCGTCCTCATCCATCGTTTCCGTGAACCTGGCTGACCGTTCGTAAACCATCTGGTAGTTCTCGTCGAAGAGGAACAGCTTTTTATTGGTCTTCCCTACATCAAATACTGCGATAACAGGTATTTTTCCCATTTAGAAATGAAAAGCAAAGAATAAAAGTTTAGCCTTTTACAAGCCTGTTGCTACAGTCTTCTGTCCGCGTTGCTTAACCAACTGCTGTCTTAAACCCAGTTTCCTGTAAAGTTCAAGAGGAGCCAAAGCACCACCGGAACGAAGGCGAGCCTCAGCCACCAGCGGGCGAATGTCTGTGCGGAAAGCGTTTTGCAGGATCTCCTGGCAACGAGCCACATCATTTGCGTGCTGAGCTTCGGTCAAAGCCTTGCGATCTACAGACAGTGCCTGAGCATACGCAATCATGATTGCTTCCACAGATTGCAGCAGATCCTCGAGAGGGTCTTTTACGTTGTGCGAAGCGTCAATCATCCAGCCCAGCCCTGTTGCGTGGTCCATTCCTCTCGCGTCCATCCCTTCAACCAGTTCGTTGAAGATCAGGAAGAGTTGGTACGGCTTAATGCTACCGGTGGTAAGGTCGTCATCACCGTATTTAGAATCGTTGAAGTGGAAACCGCCAAGCTTGCCTTCCATTAGCAGAAGCGAAACGATCTGCTCGATGTTTGCGTTTGGCAAATGATGTCCAAGATCAACAAGCGTGAATGCCTTTTCACCAAGTTTAGTAGCGTAAAGCAGCGACTGTCCCCAGTCGCCAACCGTAGTCGAATAGAAGTTTGGCTCGTAAGCTTTGTACTCTACAAACATCTTCCAGTTGTCAGGAAGTGCTTTGTAAATTTCCTTTAAACTCTCTAATGTATTCTGAAAAGCTTTACGAAAATTTAGTTGGCCTGGAAAGCATGAACCATCTGCAAGCCAAACGGTTAAGGAATTCGAACCAAGCTCAATTCCTTGTTTAATTACTTCAATATTATGATCAATAGCTTGCCGGCGCACACTGCTGTCAACATGCTGCAAGGAACCGAATTTATAGCTCAGCGACGAATCTGGCTGATCCTGAAAGGTATTGGAATTCATGGCATCAAAGCGCAGGCCGTATTGTGCGGCAAGGGCTTTTGTTGCGGAAGGGTTTTCAGGAATATCCCAGGGAATGTGCAAAGAAATGGCACCACTGGATTGGTTGAGCGCATGCAATAAGCCTACATCCTCGATCTTTTCTTCCAGGTTACGTGGCTCTCCGCCAGTGATGGCAAAGCGCCCGAAGCGTGTTCCGCCAGTGCCCAAAGCCCAACTTGGGATTGCGATCTGGAAATCTATGAGCTTTTTAATTATGCCGTCTGCATCAGAAATCTCACTGGTGATATAAGCAAGCTTCCGCTTATGACCAGACAACGCATCGTTATTAAAATCGTCTATTGAATATTTCTCAAGTACCATTCTGTTGTATTTATCAGGTTATCGAACAAAAGCCATCGCTACGCCGCCATCCACATTCAGCACGTTTCCGGTAGATTTATGCAGTAGCCCGCCCACGAAGGCAAAACATGCGTTCGCAATATCATCAGGCAAAATTGTCTCATTCAATAAAGTACGCTTCGCGTAGAAAGCCGGAAGCTCTTCAACAGTGATGCCGTATGCTTTAGCTCTGCCCTCTGCCCAGCCGCCAGCCCAAATATTGCTGTCGCTGATAACTGCATCGGGGTTTACCACGTTCACACGGATCCTGTCGCCGCCAAGCTCAGCCGCATTCAATCTGCTTAAATGTAATTGTGCAGCTTTCGCACTGCCGTAACCGGCATTATTCGGACCGCTTACAAGCGAGTTCTTGCTCACAATGTTGATCACATCGCCGCCTGTTCCCTGCTTTTTCATGATCTTTACAGCAGCCTGGGTAACCAGGAATTGCCCTTTCACCAATACGTCGTACAGCAAATCCCAATCTTTCTCTGTGTGGTCTTCAATAGATTTTGAAATGGACAAGCCAGCGTTGTTTACGACAATATCAACTCCACCAAAGGCTAAGGCTGCAACATTTAAGGCTTCTTCAATCTGCTCGGCTTTGGTAACATCTAAAACAGCGGTTGCAGATGAATCTTTTCCAAACTTCGATTTAAATTCCTCGACTGCGCCCTGCAAACGCTCTGCGTTCATATCATTCAGGATAACAACCGCTCCCTCCTCTACGAATTTGCGGGCAATAGCTTTGCCGATGCCGCCTGCGCTGCCTGTGATCAGGGCAATTTTCCCGGTCAGAGGTTTTGGCTTCGGCATCCGCTGAAGCTTAGCTTCTTCAAGCAGCCAGTATTCGATGTTGAATGCCTCCTGGTGGGGCAAAGACGTATATTCTGATATAGCCTCTGCACCTTTCATCACGTTGATAGCATTTGTGTAGAACTCTGATGCAACACGGGCGGTCTGCTTGTCCTTGGCAAACGTAAACATGCCGATTCCCGGATATATGATCACTACGGGATTTGCATCGCGAATAGCAGGGCTGTTGGGGTGCTTACAGGTTTCGTAATAATCGCTGTACATTTTTCTGTAAGACTCGAAAGCAGGTTGTAAACGTTCTTTCAAAGCATTTCCGTCGCTCAAGTCTTCGCTGATGCCGAGCTCTAAAACCAACGGGCTGATTTTGGTTCTCAGGAAGTGGTCAGGGCAGCTGGTGCCCATCGGAGCCAAACGATCAAGATCATTTGAGTTGATAAACTCGAGAACTCTCGGGTCATCAGTAAAATGCCCGATCATGTGCTGATTGCTTGAGCAAAGGCCACGCAGAACCGGCGCAATTGCTGCCGCCTGCTTTTTACGGTCCTGCTCAGACGCACTTTCCAGTTTCTGTCCGCCAAACACCGGACCTTTTTTTCCATAGTTCTGTTCCAGGTATTCTGCACACTTTTCAATTACTTCCAGCGTGTTGATATAGCTTTCGTAAGCAGTATCGCCCCAGGTAAACAAACCGTGCGAGCCTAACATAATTCCCCGGATGCCGGGATTTTCATCTAAGCACTGGCGCAATTGCAGCCCCAGGTCGAAGCCTGGCTTTTGCCATTGTACCCACCCTATTTGACCGTTAAAAAGCTCCTGCGTTATTTTCTCGCCATCTTTTGCTGCCGCGATGGCGATTGCAGCGTCGGGGTGAAGGTGGTCTACGTGTTTGAAAGGAAGAAATCCGTGGAGGGGAGTATCAATGGACGGAGCTTTGGAGTTCAGGTCATAGATGCAGTGGTTAAACAGTTCTACCATTTCATCCTCGTGCTCAATCCCGCGGTAGCGGTTCTTCAGGCTGCGGAGGCGATCAACATACAAAGCAGCAAGCCCGCTCTTTTTCAGCGTACCCAAATCGCCCCCCGAACCTTTCACCCACATCACCTCAGTTTCCTCGCCGGTAAGCGGGTCTTTAGCCATCGCTTTGCAGGAAGTATTGCCACCCCCATAATTGGTAAGGCGAAGATCGGCACCCAAAAGGTTCGACCGGTATATCAGCAAGGCAACTTCATCTCCCGCGAGCTTCGCAGCAGCTTCATCATCCCACAAATAACTTACATGTTTAAAACGGACAGTATCAACAGACATTTCTATAAACTTTATTCGATTTATTTTATTGAGTTGCCATAGCCGACGACTACGACAGATAATATAATTAATGCAATGCCCACGACAACTGTAGTGTAGGTCCTTCTGCTCACGCCTTTCCACTCTTTCAAAACAAGTCCCCACATATTTGCTACCAGAATGATAAAAGCCATGTGCAAAATCCATGAGCTGGCGCCATTACCTAAACGGCTTTCGCCCATGCCATAAAAGAAGAACTGCAGGAACCAGGTTGTGCCCGCCAATGCCGAAAAAATATAGTTTCTAAGCAAAGGTGTTTTTGAATTGCCGTAATCGCCAAAGGTTTTGTTCCGGGCGTTTAAGATCATGCACCAGATAAAATTGGTGGTTAATCCTCCCCAAAGCACAACTACGTAGGTAACATTGTTCTGGTAAAGAAATTCTCCGTTACCCGGATTAATAGCCTTCCACGCTTCGTTTGCCTGGTTAGCCATCTCTTTTCCAGAGTCTATCCCGAATGCAAAACAAGCGCTCAGCAAGCCGGAAATGATGGACACTGTTAAACCCAGCCCCAGTTTGAACTCTTTGTTTGCTTCAGTAACATCTTCTTTGGCGAGTTCACGTTCTTTCATCTGTCCCGCCCTGCCACAAACGATAATTCCAATTACACAAATAACCAGACCTAAAAGTACCAGCTGTCCCCATGTGTTCGAAGCCATGTCGCTTAAGGAATCTTTGCCTTCCCTGGGATTAAAGTTGTAGTAAAATGCCGGGACAAGCGCCCCGAACACCGAACACAGGCCCAAAATGATGGAGCTTCCCAATGAAACACCGAGATATCTTACCCCTAATCCATAAGTTAGACCGCCAATTCCCCACAAAACACCGAAGATGTAAGTAGGGATCAATATAGCAGAACTGGTATTTGCGATTATATCGGCAAAACCGGGAATAGTAAGGTAAGCAGCGAGCGGAGGAACGATAAGCCAGGAGAATATCCCTCCAACTATCCAGTAACTCTCCCAGGCCCAGCCTTTAACTTTCTTGTATGGGATGTAAAAGCTGCCCGAGGCAAAGCCTCCGATAAAATGGAAAATAACTCCAAAAATTGCTTGCATGTATAAAGGTTTAAATTGGTTTCGCTAAAATAGGCTGCTGTACTGAACCATCTGTCATGTACAGTCATGCACTAAGCTACGCTTCTTTTTGCCTGGACGGAATCTCTTTCTTGATCATTGTCCAGAGCAGTACCACCGCAATTGGATGAAAGAAAGCCATGCACGTAAATATCTTAGCAGCGCCCAGCGTCCCGATAAACTGCCCGACAAAGTAATTAAACAGAACTGCCCCCGCAGCACCAAAGCCACCCGCAATGCCCTGCACGCTTGCCACATTTTTGACAGGAAAAACTTCCGCCATTACAACCGACATATTAAAAACCCAGGTTAAGCAGGCAAGGGCAACGATACTGAAAATGGCGAGCGTTGAGAAAGCGCTGGGCAGATATGGAGTAAGGGCGCAGATTGGGGCGATGGCTGCTAAGGTTGTGAGCATAATTTTCCTGGCTTTTAGAGGTTCTGTTCCCCGCTTTACCATTTTATCCGACCAGGCGGAGGCACCAATGGCTCCAAGATCGGCGACGAGAAAGGGTATCCATCCAACCATTCCCAATTGAGAGAGCGACAATCCGGATTGTTCCTGCAAATATCCCGGAAGCCAGAACAAGCAGAAATACCAAACAGGGTCCGACACAAAGCGGATGAGCAAAATGCCCCACAGGCTTTTGGTTGCCCAGAGCTGATTCCATTTAAAAGATGGTGTTTCCGCGATGCTTGTGCTTCCGGCGGCTTCAAGGGCAACTTCAGCCGGAGGGACACGATATACTGTGATCCAAAGAACTGCAATGATAATGCCCACCACACCGGCGAAAATGAAAACTGTATGCCAACTGTATGTTAGGGCAATCCAGGCGATGAGCGGCGGCGCAATGATGGCACCAATAGAGCTTCCGGCTACGCAAAGGCTATTGGCGGTAGCCCGCATCTTTGCAGGAAACCATTCTGTAACAACCCTCAATTGTGCGGTAAAGTTGCTGGGCTCTGCCACGCCTAACATCCCGCGAAAGAATACGAATTGCCCAAACGTTCGGGAAATACCACCGCCGAGAGAAGCCAGCGACCAGCCCAATATCCCGCCAAACATTACTATCCTCGCTCCGAATTTATCCACGAGCCAGCCGGATAACGGGTACATCAAGGCGTAAAAAACAGTGAAAATGTTAATCACTATGGCGTAGCCCGCATCATCCAGTTTGAAGTGATCTTTTAAAACCGGCTTCAGAATGGATACAATCTGCCGATCAAAATAATTGAAGATGATAGCAAAAAAGATGATGGAAACAATAAACCAGCGCCTGCGACTTGGGACTAAGAATGAAGACATACTAGGCTGGTTTGTATTTGGTTAGGTAAGTACTAATAAATTAAAAACTTACTTCGGCTGAGACAAAATAGTGATCACTTGGATAGCGGCCATTCACGCTATCCTTGATTATGCTTGCGCTCGTTGTTTTAAAATTTCCTTTGTAAAATATAAAGTCAATCTTCTTTCCTTTGTCCTTCTTCGTGTAATTCTCACCCTGGAATTCATGGACAGTAAACCCTGGTTCAGCTTCGCCGTGCGCATCAGTGTAAGTGTCCTTCCACCCTGCTGCTTTCACCATTTTGTAAACGGTATTGGTAGCACTTGCATTGAAATCTCCGGTAAGGATTTGGGGAAGGTCCGGCTGATACTGCGCAGCGTCATCTAACACGAGCTTTATTTGCTTCTCCCGGGCTGTCTGATTTACGTGGTCAAGGTGAAGATTGGAAACGCGGATTTGCCTGCCACTTTTTTTGTCTCTAATCCTGATCCAGTTAGCGTTTCTCGCACGTGCAGTATCCCAGGATTTGCTCCCTGCTACAAGCGGAGTTTCCGACAGCCAGTAACCTCCGGCAGCTAAAAGCTCAAATCGTTTGGTAGAAAAGAAAATCGGGTTCTTAGCGATCAAGTGATAACCTTCATTAAACTCGTCCATCTCCGGCCCTTCAAATCCGAAGGAAAAGTATCCCGGTAAGGCTTTTTTTAGATCTTCATTCTGCTCACGCAGAACTTCCTGCAAACAAATTACATCTGCCTTTTGCTTGCGCAGGATGTCCGCACATATCTCCTTTCGGCTATTCCAGCCAAATCCTGCCGCATCATCTTCCGGTAAAGCTACGCGGATGTTAGCGGTTACAATTTTATAGGTATTTGAAGCTTTCTCCGTTATGAAAACATCCGAAGCTAAAGCTGACTTTGCCAATACCGGTGCCGACGCAGCTACACCGATACTTTTCAAAAAAGTCCTTCTGTTAAGTGCCATTATGCGTTTACAGCTTCTAAAGAATTGAGATAAGCACCTTTTTCCCTTAACTCCGCCTGAAGCTTCTGCACATCTATTTTTGAAGGTGCAATATTCTCACGAACCGCAATCTTGGCTGCACGTCCAGCAGCCTCGCCCATCGCCATACACGGAGCCATTACGCGGATGGCAGACATAGCCTCATGCGTAGTGGAAATGCAGCGGCCGGCTACAATCAGGTTTTCTATTTTCGCAGGAATGAGAGATCTGTAAGGAATATCGTAACAGTCGCCACACCAGGTAAGCGTACAGCCGCCACCTTCCGGGTGATGAATATCTAAAGGATAACTTGCTACCGCGATAGCATCATCAAACCTGCCGCAGCCCAGGATATCCTCAGCAGTTAGAACATATTTTCCAACAATCCTCCTGGTTTCCCGGATGCCGATGAAGGGAGCCATTTTGGTGAAATAGGCATTCTCAAAACCTGGAACATATTCAATCAGGTATTTCTGGATATCTATAATTTGCTTTCTACCCTCAGTCTCGCCAAAGGTTAAGCTTTCCGGGTTAGTTCCGTTCACACCATTCACACGAGTCATATTTATCCAAACCTCGCCTTCGCGTAAGCCGGTAATAATGATGGTGCGCTCAACAGGGAGGTTAAAACCGTCCTCACGGGCTTTTTCCATCAGGCTGCGCAAGCCCACTACGATGAACTGGTTGTTTTGTCCGAAGTATTCTGCCGGAATAAAGTCTGTTAAATAAGTTCTCGGCTCTTCGGCGATGCTCAGGCGAAGCTTCTCCGTATCTACTCCGCCAAGGCAGAACATAAGTGTCGGGGGCTGAACGCCGCCTTTCTCATTACCATACTCGCACTCCACTCCTGCACGGAAAGCCACATCAGCATCGCCGGTGCAATCAATCACAGTTTTGGCAAGGATTGCTTCTCTGCCAGATTTGCTTTCAACGATAACTCCTTTTATGGTATCATTGTCCATAATGACTCCGGCAAAAAAGGTGTAAAGCATTACGTTTACGCCTGCTTCAGTGAGCATCTCCAGCCCAACGTTCTTTACCGCCTCGGGCTCGACGAGCGTAAGGCTCATGTGCAATGGGCACGGGCGGTGCTCGCTTGCGCCATCAACTTTTTTTAATTTGTCGATGAACTTTTGAGGAATACCTTTTATGATCTGATTGCCCTTCTGACCCAAAAAGCCAAGTACTGGCAAACCGATGGTCATGTTTCCGCCTACAAAACTGCGGCTGTCAATCAGAGTTACATTTAAGCCATCTTCGGCAGCGGCTTGAGCAGCAATCAATCCCGTCGGCCCGCCACCCACTACCAGTACATCCACTTCCATTCTCACCGGGATCTCTCTCGCCGGCTCTGTTACGCTCAATTTTCTATCTGACATTGTTTTGTTGCTCCGTTTCTCTGCACTTCTTTTTTCAAGTGCAATGTATTACGAAACTATAACAAAAACAATCCGAAAGAAAGCAAAAGCTCTGTTACTATAGATATCAAACGTTTTGGTAACGTTCTCCAAGCAGCTTTTTCATGTACAGGTTTATCTCCCACTGGTCAGCCACCGGCTCTGTGCTGAAAGGTTTGTAGCTCATGTATGGGTATGGCCCAAACTCCGGTGTGATGGTGCACTCGGTTTTGCCCTTGCTTTTTTGTGACGCTATCCATTTATCCCACCATTGCAGATGATGATTTAATGCTATTTCATTTTCCGGTGCCCGGGGATCTGTTACCTGCGGGCCTTCAATGTGGCCAACGCGGGAATGCACATGGGCCGTGCGCTCAATTGCCAGCTCAACAGCTTCTTCCTGATCTTCAAGGTAACTTTCTGATACACACACCCAATGTGAAATATCCAGCGTAAGCTTTACTGATGGAAAGCCTCTTAAATAATCTTTTACCACATGTGCCGCATACGACCATTTGTTACGATGCGTCTCATGATAAATCTCGATGCCGATCTCCCGGCTGATCTCATCGCAAATGTCGAAACACTCTCCCATCTGATCTTTGGTGTAGTACTCTCTTCCGGTTTGTGAACTGATGAAACGTGGTTTTAGTGAGTTCGTCTGAAACCCTGCCAGCGTGTACAGGTTGCTTTTCAGGGTTTCTTTGTATCGGCTGAAGTCAGAACCATTATGTGTCAGTTCTGAATTCACGAGAACAAGCTCGAGGCCTTCCGCTTCAAGCACGTTAAGCATATCGGCTTTCTCAGGTAAAGTGAGCAGCGGAAACGCATCTACTCCGTCATACCCATCCCGAATGGCCTTCTTTGCAAAGTCGTTCCACGGCATTTGCTCTGATCCCCAGCGAGGAGCAAAAAATTTCAGCCTCATCTAGTGCTTATAGATTAGTGGATTTTGTGCCTCATCATTTAAAAGATCGCCTACCTGAATCCTTCTCAGATATTCATCGGGCAATATATTGGGCTCTCCGTTATATACATTTCCATCAGGCATATAAGCACAGGTCATGGCTCTGCGAAAGCCTGGAGTCATGTTTGCATGTGCGCCGTGAACAGTTAAGCCGTTATGAAAAGAGCAGCTTCCCGCTTTCATAGGAGCGGCAACAGATTTATTCTTTCTGAACTGCGGATAAAAATCAAAGATAGCGCCCATGTTTTTCCCAATACCGGGATTCTCAAACGTCGTTTCCTTGTGTGTCCCGGGAAGGAAGAAAAGACATCCGTTTTCATAAGTAGCATCATCCAACGCAACCCAAATAGACAAGGCTCTCCTGTCGGTGAATGACCAGAAAGGTGTATCTAGGTGCCACGAGGTGGGATTTGCCCAGGGCTTTTTGATTAAAGCCTGATCATGCCAGATCCTGATGCCATCTGCACCCGAGAGCTCTGCCGCCATTTTTCCGATGCGCTCATCCAGCATGATGTTTTTTATTTTATCGTTAGTCTGCCAAAGGTTCAGCAGCTGATCGAAGACGTTATTGAAATAATCTGCGTCTTTGTTGATGCCGTCATCCTCTGAAATTTTAATGTCTTTACCCGGCATTTTCAAGCCGTTACGTTGTTCAACGGCTTCAGTTACTGCTTCCCGCCAGGTTTCCAGCTCGTCTGTCGAAAGAAAATCTTCAATAACTACATAGCCGTTTTCGGCATAGAAGGCAATTTGTTCGCGGGAAAGCTCAGAGTTCATTTTCTTGCAATTGGTTGACTAAAATAAACATTCAACTTAATAAATGACCATTGGTGGCGGCGGCAGAGCGATTGATGGTTTTAATCGGCAAAGCATCTGAACACTATGAGATAATCCCGTACAACGCTCCGCCCTTCTCTCCCAGCCTGTCGACCCGCTTTTCAACTTCGGGATCTTTGACCAGTTCGGGTGCGTGATGTGGCTTTTTGCGGGCATCAATAATAAGCGGTCCGCGGCAGCCCCAGTGTTTGTGTTCGGTAAAACTGTTGATGCCATGTATGTCGTGCGAAGGATTGCTGCGGGTGAACGTCACCCAAACGAGGTTATTGATGGTTGCTCCCGCGAAGCCGGCATCATCGCACAGCACAAATAGTGGCAGCCCACGCAAATCCATCGATTTAAAAGCTTCATTCAAAATGCTGGTTAGCTTTTCGGTTTCGTCTTCCGTTTTATAACTCGGCGCACTGATGCAGAGTACGCCGGGCATGGCAACCTCGAAGCCAACGCAGGGCAAAGGAAGATCAAAATAATCCGGCACTTCTGTCCAGAGTTCGCGTTTCTTCTGGCCTGCTGCCGCGATGGCAACTTTTGAGCCTTGGTTGAGACCGCCGCCGCTGTAATCTAAAGTATCAATGGTGGTGTTGGTATAAAAGTGGAGATCGCGGACTGGGTCAAAGCGCTCCAGCATGTGCGAAAGAAACTTCGCAATATCCTGCGTGTGCAGCTGCGGATCGTCTTCTTTAGCTGCGATAAACAAGTATTTTGCCAGGCTCAGCTGGTTTTTTCCGAGGATGTGATTAGCAATGGTGAGGATTTCCTGAGGCCTGCGACCGTCGAGGTATGGCGTGTAACGCTCGCTCCCGATAGCAAACAAAAGCGGGTGGACTCCGGCGGCGTCCACCGCATTCACCTCGTGCAAGCCTGGGATTTCCTTCGGGATGGCTGATCCTGCTATCTCGTGTATTAGCGCCCCGAAGCTCGTATCTTCCTGCGGTGGCCTTCCCACCACAGTGAATGGCCAGATAGGATCTTTTTTGTGATAGACGTTGTGAACCTTCATCAGCGGGAACGGATGCTCCAGGCTGTAATAACCAAGATGATCGCCGAAAGGCCCTTCCGGCTTGTTCTCTCCCGGGTAAACAGTGCCGGTTATAACGAAATCTGCATCCGCAGAAATGCAAAAACCTTCCTGATCATAAAAGTAGCGGAAGCGTCGGTTGCCCAGCGCACCGGCAAAGGTCATTTCGGACAAGCCTTCGGGCAATGGCATTACAGCGGCTAATGGATGTGAAGGAGGCCCTCCCACAAAAATGCTCACCTTGAGCGGCTGCCCTTTTGCATTGGCTTTCGCCTGGTGTACGCCTATCCCACGGTGTAGTTGGTAATGCAAGCCGATCTCTTTATTCTGTACGTACTCGTTCCCGGCAAGCTGGATGCGGTACATGCCGAGGTTGGAATTCATGATCCCGGGCTTGTCAGTGTCTTCGGTGTAAACCTGCGGCATAGTCACGAACGGTCCGCCATCCATTGGCCAATTTACAATTTGAGGAAGATCTGCTATAGCACATTTTCCAAAACCGACAGGCGCATTACTGGTGACTTTCATCGGCAAAGCCGACAAAGCATTCAGTGCAACATTGGCGTATTTGAAAGGATTCTTTGCAGCTTTTACAGGATCAGACTTCAGGTCTACGAGCACCTTCAGCTTATCAAGTGTATCCCTAAACATGAATTTGGAACGTTCAAGAGTTCCGAAGAGATTGGAAACAGCGGGGAATTTGCTGCCCTTTATGTTTTCGAACAGAAGAGCAGGACCGCCATTTTCATAAACCCGCAAATGAATAGCTGCCATTTCAAGATATGGATCAACTTCTTCTTTAATGCGTATGAGGTGGCCGTGGCGCTCCAGGTCGTTGACACAATCCGATAAACTTTTGTATCCCATCAGCGGATAAAGGTAAACATAACGCTGTAAGCGTTCAAAACGCGGACAGCGTTTATTCGCGAAACGCCGTCCCGTTCATGTTCTTATTTCTTTCCGGCAAACGAGCGCAGCATCCAGGTATTTTTCTCCTGGAACTGAATGAACCTGTTTATGAGATCGTTCGTACCGTCGTCTCCGCTCTCTGATGTGCTTTCCATGATCTCACGTTCCAGCTCAATCAGTGTGGCGAAATCATCCAAAATGGCTTGCACCAACTGCATATCTTCAACGCCAACGGTGGGGATTTCTTTGAGACGTGATGTTTCAATATATTCTTTATAGGTGCTAAGGGGAGCCTTTCCTAAGGTAAGAATCCGTTCCGCAAGCTCGTCAATACTGTTGATTGCGTCATTATAAAGCTCTTCAAATTTTGCGTGGAGTGTAAAAAAGCTTCGGCCTTTCACATTCCAGTGACAGCCTCTTAATTTCTGATAGTGAATGTGATAGTTGGCCAGTAGTTCGTTTAATTGATCTACAACCGGGCGTATCTGCTTTTCTTCCAAGCCTATTTGTTTAGCGTCCATGAATTTGTGTTTTGATTTATATAACCACCTCCAGTCGGCTTTGTTCATGGCGAAGAGTGCAATGGTATGTGAGTTTAAATTTTCTTACATCCAGAATACAAAAGCAGCATTTTGAGCGTTAAAATTTCCGAAAAGGGTTTTCTTAGTTATTCATGCGGCAAGCGGATGGGTTAAATATCTATTCATTATACTTGCACGCTAATCTTTATACACCATGCGAAATCGTGTTCTTTTAGCTATTCTGTGCATGTTTTCGGCTGCTAATGTCTTAGGATCGGCAAGAGTTGATTCTACAGGAGTTGAAAACTGGAATGGCAAACAGGTAGTCATATATAAGGTAGACGCCAAAGAAACTTACTATTCAATTTCTAAAAAATATCACGTATCGCCGCAGAAGGTGATGGACTATAATGCGTCGATTCCCCTCAAAATAGGAAGCGTTATTAAAATCCCAACAGACAGAGCCTATCAGCAAACTGTAGAAGTATCAAACATCATCGAATATAAAGTACATCGGAAAGAAACCCTGTACTCAATTGCGGGACAATTCCATATGTCTATGGATGAGATAAAGCAATTGAATAATTTAAAGGATTATACCCTAAAGACCGGGCAAATCTTAAAAGTAAAGCAAACTGCCACAGTTCCCGCCCCGGCTGGAAGCCAGCAGGCAAATCAAACTGTGCCGGTAAACACACAAACTGTTCCCACCGTCAATAAATCAGCTTACCCCACGCTGGCAGAAGCCGATAGCATAGAGAACGTAGACACCGAAACCCGCATCAACAATGCAGCCGCGAGATATGGCTTGCGTGAGGTTATCGAACGAGGCGTGGCTACAAGTATGGATGAAGAGGGATCGGATGGCTCAAAAATGCTCGTTTTACATCGCACAGCTCCCGTAGGAACGGTTGTGAAAATCACCAATCCCATGACCGGTAAAAGTACTTTTGCCAAGGTTGTTGGGAAGTTTGCAGAAAACCAATCCACAAAAGATGTTATCATTGTAATCAGCAAAGCTGCTGCAAACCTAATTGGCGCTTTGGACAAAAGATTTCAGGTTAATATTGTTTACGGAGTCCCGAATGAATAAAGGATTTGTGGTTGGAATAACCGGAGGCAGCGGCTCCGGAAAAACCTTCTTTTTAAAGTGTTTTTTAAATCATTTCAGTGCCGATGAAGTGTGCCTGGTTTCCCAGGATGACTACTATCATCCGGTTGGGGAAATGACGCAGGAGGAAAATAAGCAGTACAATTTTGATCTTCCTGCTACCATAAACAGCGAGCAGTTTGTGAAAGACATCCACAAGCTGCTGAAGGGCGAAACCGTTTACAAAAAGGAATATACATTCAACAATCCGGATGCGGTTCCGAAAACCCTCGAAATAAAGCCCGCCCCAATCATTATTGTGGAAGGTCTGTTCATCCTCCATTTCAAAGAAATCGCAGAATTACTCGACTTAAAGCTTTTCATTGATACTGAGGAGCACATTGCCCTGGAGCGGCGCCTGAAGCGTGATTTGTACGAAAGGGGCTATTCGCACGAGGATGTAACGTACAAATGGATAAACCATGTTGCACCGGCATACCATGAATTCCTGGTACCTTATAAATCGGATTGCCACAAAATAATAACCAACAACACTCATTTAGCAGATGATATTATCACTGTAACGAAGGACATTTCGGATGAGTTGCGGGCAAAAGTGCTTGAGGCAAAGCCAAGAACAATGTAATAAATCAACTGTTTTTACGTAAACGCTCTGTGAGATTGATAAAGGCTATTAAACCCAACGCCCTGTGAGAAAATTAAAAACCAACATTATTCTGCTCAGCATGTTTGCTGCACTGCTTGTTAATCCTGCTCAGGCAGCAACTGTTAAGGCCGACGATCCGTCTTACAAGGTTGGGCTTCAGGAGCTTCAGAATATCGTGCCGCTTACGTACAACAACTACGTTCGGGATTGCATAAACAACCTGTCTGGCCAAAGGAAGCGCTTTTCTCAAATGCTGGGCTTATCAAAATACTATTTCCCGATCTATGAAAAGGTTTTCAAGGAAAGAAATATCCCTGAAGAATTGAAGTATTTGTCGGTTGTAGAATCTTCTCTCAATCCGCAGGCGGTGTCGAGAGCTGAAGCAGTTGGCCCCTGGCAGTTTTTATATGAAGTAGGCAAAAAATATGGCCTCGCTGTCAACGATACCGTAGACGAGCGCCGCGATCCGGTTTTGGCCAGCAACGCAGCGGCCAGCTATCTTTTAGATGCTTACGAAATGTATTCCCATGACTGGCTTCTTGTGATTGCTTCATACAACTGCGGGCACAATAATATTAAGTGGGCTATGGAAGAAGCGGGAGGAAAAAAGGACTATTGGTCGCTGAGAAAGTATCTCCCCGTAGAAACCCAGAACTATGTGCCCTATTTCATTGCCACGGTGTACGTGATGAACAACTACAGGAAATATGGCATTGCTCCGATTGATCCTGATTTTTCTGTACAAACTGAATCAGTTCCGGTTAAGAAAAATGTTTACCTGGCAGAAATTGCACAGAAAGCAAATATGAGTGCCGGCGAACTTTTTGTCCTGAATCCCGCATATAAAAGAGGTATTGTGAACGGAAGTGAGAAGGCTCCACGCAACCTGGTATTGCCGGTTCTGCCAACCTATAGCTACAACGCTATTTGCGCTTTGGTTGGCGCTCCCCCAAGATTGATTGGGGCAGACCCGGCTACAGCACCAGCTGCTCCGGTAGTTTATTATCTGATTACTTATACAATTCAACCCGGTGATAACCTGACATCAATTGCAGCCAAGTTCCATGGTGCGACGGAAAAAGAGATCAGGGATGTAAACAGGCTAACAGAAAACCCGGTGCTCACGCCAGGAAACATCCTGAATATCCGGCAGGCAAAAATCAATTAAACTCTACAGCAGGTCGTTGGCTAAATTAGCCAGTTCGCTCCTTTCGCCTTTTTGCAAGCTAACGTGCGCATAAAGCGGATGATTTTTCGCTTTATCTATCAGGTACGATAATCCGTTGCTCTCAGCATCCAGATATGGAGTGTCTATCTGGTAAATATCGCCGGTGAACACAATCTTCGTATCTTCTCCTGCCCTGGAAATAATGGTTTTCACCTCGTGCGGCGTTAGGTTTTGCGCCTCGTCTACAATGAAAAATATCTTAGATAATGTTCTCCCGCGAATAAATGCAAGAGGCGCTATCGCAATCTTTTCGCCGGTTACAAGCTCATCGATCTTTTGCTGCATTTTCGGGTCGTCAGCAAACTGCTCACGTATAAACTTCAGGTTATCCCAGATGGGCGCCATGTAAGGATCAACTTTCGACTTTACATCCCCTGGAAGGAAGCCAATATCCTTATTGCTAAGCGGAACAATTGGTCGGGTTACGTAGATCTGCCTGAAGTCTCTTCGCTGTTCCAGTGCGCTCGCCAAAGCCAGCAGTGTTTTGCCTGTGCCCGCATTGCCCTGAATCGTAACAAGTTTGATTTCCGGATTGAGCATGGCGTGAATGGCCATTGACTGCTCAAAATTTTTCGGAGAAATATTAAACACGGGCTGCTCAGGAA
>JAQSWM010000013.1 GCA_029266635.1 Sphingobacteriaceae bacterium
GTAACTCCTGACAAGGAAGAAGAAGCAAAAGCAGCGGGTGCAGATTACGTAGGGCTGGACGAGTATATTGCCAAAATAGAAGGTGGCTGGACTGACGTTGATATCATTATTACCATGCCAAGTGTTATGGCTAAAGTAGGTAAGCTGGGCCGTATTTTAGGTCCGCGTAACCTGATGCCTAACCCTAAATCTGGTACTGTAACTACAGACGTAGGCAAAGCAGTAACTGATGTAAAAGGCGGTAAGATCGATTTCAAGGTTGACAAAACCGGTATCATCCATGCTTCTATCGGAAAAGTATCGTTCGATGCGAATAAGATTTATGAAAATGCATTGGAGATCATCCAGACGCTTTCAAAATTGAAGCCGTCATCAGCAAAGGGAACTTATTTCAAGAGCATTCACATGTCTTCTACAATGAGCCCTGGAATTGAAATTGAAACTAAATCAGTAGCGGGGATCTAATCATGAGAAAAGAAGAAAAACAAGAAATTGTTCAAGCTTTGACTGATCAGATCAGTGCGTACGGTAATTTTTATATTACTGACACATCAGAGCTTACTGTTGCAAAAATCAATACAATTCGCCGCAAATGCTTTGACAACAACATCACCATGCAGGTGGCTAAGAATACGCTCATCCAAAAAGCTTTAGAAGCTGTTGGCGGTGACTATTCAGAATTATTTGGTGCATTAAAGGGTTCTTCAACTATTATGTTCTCAGAATCAGCAAAAGCTCCGGCTAAGCTGATCAAGGAACTTAGAAAATCAGGTGATAAACCTGTGTTGAAAGCTGCATACATTGATTCGGCTGTATTTATTGGCGATAATCAGTTAGACGCGTTAGTTAACCTTAAATCTAAGGAAGAACTTGTTGGCGAAATCATTGGCTTATTGCAATCGCCTGCTAAGAATGTTATTTCTGCCCTTAAATCTGGCGGAAGCACAATTGCAGGTTTAGTTAAAACATTACAAGAAAGAGGTTAATCTGAACACCTTAAAGTTCAGAATTTAAAACACAACGTAAATTCAAAAATTTAAATAAAATGGCAGATTTAAAAGCGTTTGCTGAGCAGTTAGTAAACTTGACAGTAAAAGAAGTTAACGAGTTAGCTCAAATCCTTAAAGACGAGTATGGTATTGAACCAGCTGCTGCAGCTGTTGCTGTTGCTGCAGGTCCTGCTGCTGGTGGCGATGCCCCTGCTGCTGCAGAAGAAAAAACTTCTTTTGATGTTATCTTGAAAGAAGCTGGTGGTTCTAAATTAGCTGTAGTTAAATTAGTAAAAGATCTAACTGGCTTAGGCTTGAAAGAAGCTAAAGATCTAGTTGACGGCGCACCAAAAGAATTGAAAGCTGGTGTTGCTAAAGATGAAGCTGAATCATTGAAAAAAGCTTTAGAAGAAGCAGGAGCTGTTGTTGAGATTAAGTAATCCCACACATACTGATTAGTGGCCTTAGACTCCGGTTTTCACCGGGGTCTATTGCCATTTGTATAATACCCATTTTTGTTTGACTTACAAATCCCGGCTTTCGGGGCAACAAAGTCCGCAGTTTATTTTTTTAAACTAAATCAATAAATCCCTTGGCAAACAAAAAAAATCAAAGCGAAAGAGTAAACTTTGCAACCAGCAGGCATGTATTAGACTATCCTGACTTTCTGGATGTACAGTTAGAATCTTTCAGAGAGTTTTTTCAATTAGAAACAACTTCTGATAACCGCCACCAGGAAGGCCTTTTCAAGGTATTTTCTGAAAACTTTCCAATCTCAGACTCTAGAAACATCTTTGTTTTAGAATTCCTGGATTACTTTGTTGATCCTCCCCGCTATGATATCCGTGAGTGTATTGAGCGTGGATTGACATACAGTGTTCCGCTAAAAGCTAAGCTTCGGTTAAGCTGTAATGATGCAGAACATGAAGATTTTGAAACTATCGTTCAGGACGTGTATTTGGGAACTATCCCGTACATGACTCCGAAGGGTACTTTCGTAATTAATGGTGCAGAGCGTGTAATTGTATCGCAGTTGCACAGGTCTCCAGGTGTGTTCTTCGGCCAAAGCCGCCACACAAACGGAACCAAACTTTACTCTGCGCGTGTAATTCCTTTCAAAGGATCATGGATTGAGTTTGCTACAGACGTTAACAACGTGATGTACGCTTACATCGACCGTAAGAAGAAATTCCCGGTAACTACTTTATTGCGTGCAATTGGCTACTCTGATGACAAGGACATTCTTGAGCTTTTCGAATTAGCTGATGAAGTTAAAGTTAGCAAGTCTGGCCTGAAGAAATTCACCGGTCGTAAACTTGCCGCTAGAGTTCTGAAGAAGTGGGTGGAAGATTTCGTAGATGAGGATACAGGCGAGGTAGTTTCTATTGACCGTAACGAGATAATCCTTGAACGTGAAACCGTTCTGGATGACGACCATATCGATATGATAATTGATGCGGGTGTTAAAAGTATCATCTTAACTAAAGAAGATGCTTCAAACAACGCTGATTATTCTATCATCTATAATACATTACAAAAAGATACATCAAACTCTGAGAAAGAAGCGGTAGAGCATATTTATCGCCAACTGCGTAACGCTGAACCACCTGATGAGGAAACTGCTCGTGGTATCATCGATCGTTTGTTCTTCTCGGATAAAAGATATGATTTGGGAGATGTGGGCAGGTATCGCATCAACCGTAAATTGAAATTAAGCACTCCTGACGAGACTAAAGTTTTGACCAAGCAGGATATTATTGCTATTGTGAAGTACCTGATCAAGTTGATCAACTCTAAAGCTGAGGTGGATGATATCGATCACTTGTCAAACCGTCGTGTTCGTACAGTAGGCGAGCAACTATATGCTCAGTTTGGTGTTGGTTTAGCCCGGATGGCACGGACAATCCGCGAGCGGATGAACATCCGTGACAACGAGGTGTTCACACCAACCGACCTGATCAATGCACGGACGCTTTCTTCTGTGATCAACTCGTTCTTCGGGACAAACCAGTTATCACAGTTCATGGACCAAACCAACCCGCTGGCAGAGATCACGCACAAGCGTCGTCTGTCAGCCCTTGGGCCAGGCGGTCTTTCTCGTGAGCGTGCAGGTTTCGAGGTTCGTGACGTTCACTACACCCACTACGGAAGGTTGTGTACAATCGAAACTCCGGAAGGGCCGAACATTGGTTTAATTTCTTCTCTTTGCGTTCACGCGAAGATCAACAACTTAGGCTTCATCGAAACTCCTTATCGTAAGGTTGACAATGGACGTGTAGTAGTTGAAGAGCCGGTAATTTATTTATCAGCTGAAGATGAAGATGGAAAAACAATAGCTCAGGCAAACGCGGTTTATGATGAAAAAGGAAACTTCGAAACGCCACGTGTAAAAGCACGTTACGAAGGTGACTTCCCGATCATTGAGCCTGAAAAGCTTGACTTGATGGACATCGCTCCAAACCAGATCACTTCAATTGCAGCGTCGTTGATTCCGTTCTTAGAACATGATGATGCTAACCGTGCCCTGATGGGATCTAACATGCAACGCCAGGCAGTGCCTTTGTTGCGCCCTGAAGCGCCGATTGTAGGTACAGGATTAGAGGGCCGTGTTGCCCGCGACTCTCGTACGCTGATCAACGCAGAAGGCGATGGCGTAGTTGAGTATGTTGATGCAAACGAGATAAAAATCCGCTACGAGCGCAATGATGATGATGTTTTAGTTTCATTTGAAGGCGAAGTAAAATCTTACATTCTTACTAAATTCAAAAAGACAAACCAGAGCACTTGTATCAACTTGAAGCCGATTGTTAAAAAAGGCCAGAAAGTTACTAAAGGACAAGTGCTGTGCGAGGGATATGCAACACAAGATGGCGAGCTGGCTTTAGGCCGGAACCTGAAAGTGGCGTTCATGCCTTGGCAGGGTTATAACTTTGAGGATGCGATTGTAATATCTGAGCGTGTTACAAGTCAGGATATTTTCACATCGCTTCACATTGAAGAATTTGAACTTGAAGTACGTGATACAAAACGTGGTGAGGAAGAATTAACACCAGATATTCCGAACGTTTCTGAAGAGGCTACAAAAGACCTTGATGAAAACGGTATTATCCGTGTTGGTGCAGAGGTTAAAGAAGGCGACATTCTGATAGGTAAGATCACTCCGAAAGGCGAATCTGATCCTTCACCGGAAGAAAAACTTTTACGTGCAATCTTCGGCGATAAAGCCGGTGACGTAAAAGATGCGTCTTTAAAAACTCCGCCATCTATCCACGGTGTGGTTATCGACACAAAATTGTTCTCACGTGCTAAGAAGACTACTAAAGCAGAAGAAAAATCTCTGCTTGAGAAGTTAGATGCACGTCATGATAAAGCTGTAAAGCAACTGAAAGATTCATTGCTTGAGAAGCTTTTCACCATTGTGAATGGCAAAACTTCTCAAGGTGTGTTCAACGTGTACAAAGAGCTGTTAGTTCCAAAGGGTGTTAAATTCACTCAGAAGATACTAGCTGACCTTGAATATGCGAACATCAATCCCACTAAATGGACAACTGATGAAGATAAGAACGAGCTGATTAAATTGACTCTTCACAACTATAACATCAAGCTTAACGAAGAGCTGGGTGCTTACAAACGTGATAAGTTTGCAATCAGCGTGGGCGATGAGCTTCCATCAGGTATCGTTCAGATGGCTAAGGTTTACATCGCTAAAAAGCGTAAGCTTAAAGTGGGTGATAAAATGGCTGGACGCCACGGTAACAAAGGTATTGTTGCCCGTATCGTTCGCGATGAGGATATGCCGTTCCTGGAAGATGGAACACCGGTTGATATCGTGCTAAACCCACTGGGCGTACCTTCCCGTATGAACCTTGGACAGATTTACGAGACTGTTTTAGGTTGGGCTGGTAAAGAGCTTGGAATGAAGTTCGCTACTCCTATTTTCGATGGTGCAAGCCATGATGAGGTAGAAGAGTGGGTTGCTAAAGCGGGCGTACCTGCTTCCGGAAGAACATATTTGTACAACGGGTTAACAGGCGAGCGCTTCGACCAGCCAACTACAGTAGGTATAATCTACATGCTGAAACTCGGCCACATGGTTGATGATAAGATGCACGCACGTTCAATCGGACCATACTCTCTGATTACGCAACAGCCATTGGGTGGTAAAGCCCAGTTCGGTGGCCAGCGTTTTGGTGAGATGGAGGTTTGGGCGCTGGAAGCATTCGGTGCAGCCAATATCCTGCAAGAGATCCTTACCGTTAAGTCTGATGATGTTGTTGGCCGTGCCAAAACATACGAGGCTATCGTTAAAGGTGAAAACCTTCCAACACCTTCTGTTCCTGAATCATTCAACGTATTGGTTCATGAATTAAGAGGTTTAGGCTTGGATATAACATTAGATTAATAAAGGTAGAAGGTATGAGTAAAAGGTCTAAGGCACTGTCCCCAAAACCTTTCACCTCTTACCTTTGGCCTTAACCCTTAAAAGAGCTATGTCTTACAAAAAGGATAATAAAATCAAAAGTAACTTCACGTCGATTACGATCAGTTTGGCGTCTCCGGAGTCAATCCTGGAACGTTCAAGCGGTGAGGTTTTAAAACCGGAAACCATCAACTACCGGACTTACAAGCCCGAGCGTGATGGCTTATTCTGCGAGCGTATTTTCGGGCCTGTAAAGGATTATGAGTGCCATTGCGGTAAGTACAAGCGTATCCGTTACAAGGGTATTGTTTGCGACCGTTGCGGGGTTGAGGTGACCGAAAAGAAAGTTCGCCGTGAGCGCATGGGCCACATCAACCTGGTTGTTCCTGTGGCGCACATCTGGTATTTCCGTTCGTTGCCAAATAAGATCGGTTATTTGTTAGGCTTGCCTACAAAAAAGCTTGACCTTATTATTTACTATGAGCGTTACGTAGTTGTTCAAGCTGGTATCAAAGAAGCAGATGGAATCAATAAAATGGATTTCCTTACTGAAGAAGAATACCTTGATATCCTGGACACACTGCCAAAAGAAAATCAATATTTAGACGATAAAGATCCTCAGAAATTCATCGCCAAAATGGGCGCTGATGCTTTGGAGGAATTATTGAAGCGTTTAGATTTAGATACTTTATCATACGATTTGCGCCACCAGGCTGCTAACGAAACTTCTCAGCAACGTAAAAACGAAGCTTTGAAACGTTTGCAGGTTGTTGAAGCATTCCGCGGTTCAAGAGAGCGTATCGTGAATAACCCTGAGTGGATGATCGTTAAGATTGTTCCGGTTATACCGCCAGAATTGCGCCCATTGGTTCCATTGGAAGGTGGTCGTTTCGCTACTTCCGATTTGAACGACTTATACCGTCGTGTGATCATCCGTAACAATCGTTTGAAGCGTTTGATCGAGATCAAAGCTCCGGAAGTAATCTTACGTAACGAAAAACGGATGCTTCAGGAAGCTGTGGATTCGTTGTTCGATAACTCACGTAAAGTCAACGCGGTTAAAACCGAAGGTAACCGTGCTTTGAAATCGCTTTCAGACATCCTGAAAGGAAAGCAAGGACGTTTCCGCCAGAACTTATTGGGTAAACGTGTGGATTATTCAGCACGTTCTGTAATTGTTGTAGGGCCTAACTTAAAACTACACGAGTGCGGTTTGCCTAAAGATATGGCTGCTGAGCTCTTCAAACCGTTTATCATCCGCAAGATGATTGAGCGGGGAGTAGTGAAAACGGTAAAATCTGCGAAGAAAATAGTAGACAGAAAAGATCCGCTTGTTTGGGATATTCTTGAAAACGTGTTGAAAGGTCACCCGGTTCTATTAAACCGTGCACCTACGCTACACAGATTAGGTATTCAGTCCTTCCAGCCAAAACTGGTTGAAGGAAAAGCGATCCAGCTTCACCCATTAGTTTGTACTGCATTCAATGCCGACTTTGACGGTGACCAGATGGCTGTGCATTTGCCTTTAGGCAACGCCGCAATCCTGGAAGCCCAAATGTTGATGCTTGCTTCTCACAACATCTTAAATCCGGCTAACGGTACACCAATCACCGTTCCTTCTCAGGACATGGTTCTTGGTTTGTATTACATTACTAAAGGCCGCAAAACAGATGAAAGCAGAGTTGTTAAAGGCGAAGGCCAGACATTCTATTCTGCTGAAGAAGTTATTATAGCTTACAACGAGAAGATGCTTGATCTTCATGCTTTCATAAAAGTTAAAGCTAATGTGAAAGAGAAGGATGGCAGCATTGTAAGCAAAATCATTGACACCACTGTAGGACGTGTATTATTCAATCAGCATGTTCCTGTAGAAGTTGGATTCATCAATGAGCTTTTAACTAAAAAATCGCTTCGTGATATTATCGGCGAGGTTGTTAAACACACAGGTATGGCTCGTGCAGCCCAGTTCCTTGATGATATCAAAGAATTAGGTTTCCAGATGGCATTCCGTGGTGGTTTATCATTTAACCTTCAGGATCTTAACATACCTGATGCAAAAGTTACTCTGATTGCTTCCGCTACTAAAGAGGTAGAAGAAGTTATGGGCAACTATAACATGGGTTTCATTACCAACAACGAGCGTTACAATCAGATCATCGATATCTGGACTCGTATCAACAACCGTTTGACAGCCAACGTAATGGAAATCCTTTCTACGGATAACCAAGGCTTCAACTCGGTTTACATGATGCTTGATTCAGGTGCACGTGGTTCTAAAGAGCAGATTCGTCAGCTTTGCGGGATGCGTGGTTTGATGGCTAAGCCTCAGAAATCCGGTTCAGGTGGTGAGATTATCGAGAATCCGATCTTATCTAACTTTAAAGAAGGCTTGTCGGTTCTTGAGTACTTTATCTCTACCCACGGTGCTCGTAAAGGTCTTGCAGATACGGCTTTGAAAACAGCCGATGCTGGTTACCTGACCCGTCGTTTACATGACGTTGCCCAGGATATGATCGTTGGTGAAACTGATTGCGGAACACTAAGAGGTATCTATACAACTGCGCTAAAAGATAATGAGGACATTGTAGAGCCATTGTACGAGCGTATTTTAGGCCGTACTTCTCTTCATGATGTTTATGATCCGTTGACTAACGAATTGTTGGTTTCTGCTGGTCAGGATATTGAAGAAGATATCGCTCATAACATTGCAAACTCTCCGCTTGATGGCATCGAAATACGTTCAGTATTGACATGCGAAAGCAAGCGTGGTGTGTGTGCCCTTTGCTACGGACGTAACCTAGCGACAGGCAAGCGTGTTCAGGCTGGTGAGGCTGTCGGTGTAATTGCTGCACAATCCATTGGTGAGCCGGGAACACAGTTGACGCTCCGTACATTCCACGTGGGTGGTACTGCATCTAACATTGCTGCAGAATCTGTTATCAATGCCCGTTTTGATGGTATCATCGAATTTGAAAACATCAGAACTGTTCAGTATAAGACAGATGACGAGGTTGTTGATGTAGTTTTAGGCCGTTCCGGAGAATTCCGCATACTGGAGCCGAACACAAACAAGGTTATTATGACGAATAATATCCCTTACGGTTCATTCCTATATGTTAAAGAAGGCCAGAAGCTTACTAAAGGCGACCGTATCTGTAGCTGGGATCCATATAACGCGGTAATCATTTCTGAATTCGGTGGTAAAATCGAGTTCGAAGCGGTTATTGAAGGCGTTACATTCCGTGAAGAATCTGATGATCAAACCGGACACAAAGAGAAGGTTATCATTGATACACGTGATAAGACAAAGAACCCTGTTATCCGCATCGTTGACAAGAAAGGCGAATTTATCAAGGGATACAACATCCCGGTAGGAGCGCACATTTCAGTTGACGAAGGCGAGGCTGTACAAACTGGTGCTATCATTGCTAAAATCCCTCGTTCAACAGGTAAAACCCGCGATATTACAGGTGGTCTGCCTCGTGTAACTGAGTTGTTCGAAGCACGTAACCCATCTAACCCAGCTGTAGTAACTGAGATTGATGGTGTGGTGACTTTAGGCGGTGTTAAGCGTGGTAATCGCGAAATTGCAATTGAGTCTAAAGACGGACAAATCAAGAAATATTTGGTTCCACTTAGCAAGCACATCCTGGTTCAGGATAATGACTTTGTGAAAGCTGGTATGCCACTTTCTGATGGTTCTATCTCTCCTGCAGATATTCTTTCGATTAAAGGACCTGCTGCGGTTCAGGAATACCTGGTAAATGGTATTCAAGAAGTTTACCGTTTGCAAGGTGTGAAGATCAACGATAAGCACTTCGAAACTATCGTTCACCAAATGATGCAGAAAGTCCGCATCGAAGATCCGGGAGATACCCGCTTCTTAGAGAACGACGCTGTTGACCGTTGGGACTTTATGTTAGAGAATGATGACATCTACGATAAGAAAGTTGTTGTTGATCCAGGTGATTCTAACACGTTAAAGGCTGGACAAATTATCTCTTTACGTAAGTTGAGAGACGAGAATTCTGCTCTGAAACGTAAAGATTTGAAGCTTGCTGAAGTGCGTGATGCAGTTGCTGCAACTTCCAGCCCAATGCTCCAGGGTATCACCCGTGCATCGTTAGGTACAAAATCGTTTATCTCTGCAGCTTCCTTCCAGGAAACTACTAAGGTATTGAACGAGGCTGCTATCAGCGGTAAACGCGATAACCTGCTTGGTTTGAAAGAAAACGTAATTGTTGGCCACCTGATTCCTTCGGGAACCGGCTTACGCAGCTACGAGCGTATCATTGTTGGTTCTCAGGAAGAATACGACAGATTGCTTGCTTCAAAACAGGAAGAAGAAGTGGAAGCTTAAGCATAGCTTAAACTATATTTTCAAAGTCCTCTCGTTTACGGGAGGACTTTTTGTTTTGGCTTTAAATTTGTAAATTCGATTATTGTAATTATGAGCGTTTCAGAAATTCAGCTATTTCAAATATTAAAGAACAAGCTCGGTGAAAAAGAGGCCGAGGAGCTGGTTTCTTTTGTTAAAACAGAAGTTAAAACCGAGTTTGATAATAGAAGAGAAATACTCGCAACCAAAGAAGACCTGGCAAATGTAAGAGGTGATTTAATGAGGTCTATTTATATAGTTGGACTGGTTCAGTTTCTTGCAATAGTGGGTTCTGTTTTGGTGATTTTTAATTTTATGTTGAAGTAGTCACAACGCAAACTATATTTTCAAAGTCCTCTCGTTTACGAGAGGACTTTTTTATTTTTGGGATATGGAAGAGCCAGTAGAGAATCAACTTAACATAGAGCTGTCGGAAGAAATAGCGGAAGGCATTTATTCTAACCTCGCGATCATCACACACTCCAACACAGAGTTTGTGCTTGATTTTATACGGGTGATGCCGGGCGTGCCGAAAGCAAGGGTTAAGTCGAGGATTATCCTGACCCCAGAACATGCCAAGCGGTTGATGCAGGCAATGGAAGACAATATTGAGAAATTCGAGGCTGTAAACGGCCGAATCAAACTGCAGGATGGCTCCGCACCTGGCTTTCCGATGAACTTTGGTGGTCCGACCGCTCAGGCCTGAGCGCTGATCTGCTCATTTACATAGCGGACAATTCCATCAAAATCTGTAGGCTCAAACCACCGCATCTCTGTATCTTTTCTGAACCACGTGAGCTGCCTTTTCGCAAACCGCCGGGTGTTTTGCTTAATCTGCTCTATCGCCTGCTCCAAGGATATTTTCCCGTCAAAGTAGTCGAAAAGTTCCGAATAACCAACGGTGTTCAAGGCATTAAGATGCCTGAATGGCATCAATGATTTCACTTCCTCTATCAGGCCACTTGCCACCATTTCATCAACCCGCCGGTTTATCCGTTGGTATAAAATACTCCTCTCAGCGTTTAGTCCAATCTTAATAATCTTAAAAGAACGGTAAGAAATCTGCTTCGTTCGAAAAGAGGAGAATGGCTTCCCACTCGCCTCATATATTTCCAAAGCACGTATCAACCTTTGCGGGTTTTGCTGATCCACCTGGTTGAAGTATTCGGGATCTACAGCTTTCAATTTTTCCTGTAAAGCTTCTATTCCTTTTTCGGCAAATAACTTGTTCAACGATTCACGGACGAGCAGCGGCGCTTTCGGCAGCTCGTCGAAGCCATTGCAAACCGCGTTGATAAACAAGCCGGATCCGCCGACAAGTACAGCAGCATTATGGTTTTGGAAAATCTTCTCTAATGTAGAAATCGCCTCTGCTTCAAAATCGCCAACGGTATATTTTTCACTGATGCTTAATGAATCAATGAAGTAGTGTTTTACTACAGAGAGTTCTTCCTCGCTTGGTTTAGCCGTGCCGATATTCATCTCCCTATAAAACTGCCTTGAATCTGCCGAAAGAATTTCGGTGCCTAGTTTGACCGCAAGTTTGATTGCAAGCGCCGTTTTGCCGATAGCTGTAGGCCCGGCAATTACAATCAACGTTTTAGAAGGCATGGAATAGAAGCATGATTTGCGAGATGCAAATCTGCACAATTAATAATCCTCTTTCTGCAAATCGTCTGAGTCCATGTTCTCGTTATCTGAGAATTCATCCATAAACTCATCTTTTTCTTCTTCCTCTTCATGGGCGACGGGTGCTCCCAGTTCATCCACAGTCTCCATATCGTCGGCATCTTCAGGTGCATACTCCATTTCATGCAGGAAGTCGAAATCATCAGGTGCATCCGGGATTACCGCCGCTGCACCGGTTCCGGCTGGTCGTGGAGCTTCGCCGACGCTTCGGAAAATAAAGGGATATTCCTTGTTTTTCTCATCTTCAAGCACAATTTTTATCAGTTCGACATGAAAGTCGTAGGGGCGTTCAAAATTGTAGGTATAGTAGAATTTTTGATGTGGATCATCCACAAAGTTGCTCAGTTTAGACTTTGACATGAGCGCTACGCCATTGTCAATCTTACGTTGCGAAGGCATAAAAGCAATTTCCTCAGCTTTTAGCCACTGATCATTCGCCACATAAAAGGATGAAGGCTTTTCAGCCACATATCCTGTACTTTGATGGATGGCAAAGTGCAGGTCTTCAAAAGTTTGATTTGTGCGGATATCGATTTCCCGAATTATATCATCAAAATCCTCAAAAGAAACCTTAAATCTGTAAACTGCCATAATTGGATGTTAGTGCCTGATAAAATTGGCGCTAAAATAACGTTCTTTCAATATTAAAGTTTGATTAAATATCAAATAGCAAATTGAGATCAAAAATGCTCCTATCTGACGTTTTTGGGGGTTTCTGAAACGGGATTAAGTCCAATTTCCTTTCCTTTTACAAGCATAAACCGGTATGCCTGCTCCCGATCGTTGGCAATATCGCCTTCGAGTATCGCTTCCCTGATGTGGGTCTTGATAATTCCAACTTCTTTCCCGGCAGGAATACCAAAAGCTTCCATAATATCCTGCCCGCTTATGGGAGGTTGCCAGTTCCTCAACTGATCCCGTTCTTCCACATCTTTGAGCTTCTGCTTTACGAGCTCAAAATTATTGCGGTACTTCTTAACCTTGTACTCGTTTTTGGTCGTTACGTCGGCATGGCAAAGCTTCATCAGGCTTTCTATGTCTTCGCCTGCATCAAACAACAGCCTCCGTACCGCCGAATCTGTGACAATGTCCTGAGCCAGCACAATTGGGCGGAGATGTAGCTGCACCATCTTTAGAACAAACTTCATGTGCTCGTTCAGTGGGAGCTTTAGTTGGGCAAATATCTTCGGGACCATCCTTGCACCCTTGTCCTCATGCCCGTGGAAGGTCCAGCCGTGCCCGGGCTCAAAGCGCTTAGTTGCAGGCTTCGCGATGTCGTGCAGGATGGCAGCCCAGCGGAGCCATAAATCTTCAGTGGTTTCGCAAATATTGTCAAGAACCTGAAGCGTGTGGTAGAAATTGTCCTTGTGGCCTTTCCCCTTGATGATCTCCACACCATACAAGTCGCACATTTGTGGGAAGATGAGCTTCAGCAATCCTGTATCAAACAAATAGTTGAAACCGACAGAAGGCTTTGGAGAAAGAATGAGTTTATTCAATTCGTCTGTAATGCGCTCTTGCGATACAATTTTGATGCGCTCTTTTGTGGATGAGATCGCATTAAGGGCAGCCGAATCTATATCAAAGCCCAGTTGAGCCGCAAAGCGGATTGCCCGCATCATCCTCAAAGGATCGTCAGAAAAGGTTTCTTCCGGATTTAAGGGCGTACGGATCAGTTTAGATTCAAGATCAGCTATGCCGTTAAAAGGGTCGAGTAATTGCCCAAAGTTTTCCTTGTTCAAACCAATAGCCATGGCGTTTATCGTGAAGTCCCGACGCCTCTGATCATCCTCCAAAGTGCCGTCTTCTACAATCGGCTTTCGCGATTCTGATCGGTACGACTCTTTTCGGGCACCCACAAATTCAACCTCCAAGCCATCATACCGTAGCATGGCAGTACCAAAATTTTTAAAGACTGAAACTTTAACGTTCAATTTGTTGCCTGCAGCCTCGGCGAACTCAATTCCATTTCCAATAACAAGGATGTCGATGTCTTTGGAAAGCCGTTTCAGGAAAATATCGCGAACAAAACCTCCAATGGCATAGGCCTGCACGCCCGATTTATCGGCAAGTTTTGAAAGCTTAGAAAATATGGGATGCTGCAGATGTTGTTCCATGAATTGCCCGGCGCTGCCACGATTAGGCTGCAAAAGTAAGAAACTTATTTTCTGATGAATGCAAACCTGCCGTCCGCCTCCAGCTTCATGATAATCGATGATCGTTTTTGGGTTAGATCATCCTGCTCCAAGTCCACCACATAATCAACCCCATCAATAATTTCCTGGCTGATCTGCATGAAGTTAGCAGGTGAAGGCAGCATGCTGACATTTGCAGAGGTGGAGATGATAGGTTTGCGAAAGCGTTGGATCAGTTGCTGGCAGAATTCGTGTTTTACAATCCTGATCCCGATGCTGCCGTCCTGGTGAATGGCGTTTTCTGCGAGGTTTTTAGCTCCTGAGTAGATGATGGTAAGCGGGCGTTCAGCATATTCAATTAAATCGTACGCTACATCCGGGATTTGGCTTACATAACTCTGAAGCTTGTTGTCGCTGTCGAGCAGGATGATCATGCTTTTGCCAGCGTCCCTGCCTTTTAGTTTGTAGATTTTATCGACAGCTTCTGCGTTCGTTGCATCGCAGCCAATGCCCCAAATCGTATCAGTAGGGTAGAGGATTATGCCACCGCTCTTTAAAACTTCAAGGGCTTTATTTACTTCATCTCTTAGCATCGGCGATGGCTTTTTGATAGGTGTTCATGAGTTTGGTGGATATGGCTTCATCACTGAAATTTTGCAGGTGCCTGTTTCCGGCTTCAATCATCTGCTTACGTTTTTCCGGATTGTTCAGCACGGTATTAATAAGCGCTGCAAGGTGTTCATCATCATCAGGATCTGTGTACAGGCTGTCCTCGCCGCCCGCTTCCTCCAGGCACGAACCTGTGGCAGCAATCACCGGGACCTGCGAATGCAGTGCCTCGACAATTGGTATCCCAAAGCCCTCATATCTGGAAGGATATACGAAAACTTCGGCTTGCTGATAAATGCCAGGCAAATCCCCATAAGCGAAATCTTTTAAAAAGATCAACCGATCTGCCAGCCCATTTTCTGTAACGTACTTTCTCACCTCGTCGGCGTACGGCTTCTCTTTGCCTATCGCCACAAGGCAAATCTCCTGATCTAGGAGCTTTAATGCTTTCACAATCAGAAGCAGATTCTTTCTCGGCTCGATCGTGCCAACGTTCAAAATAAACTTGTCGGGCAAGTTGTATTTTCTGCGGATGTTCTCTTTTTCGCCTGTGCTCAGTAGGTTTTTAAAACCATCAGCGCAATCCTGATAAACCACGTCGATCTTTTCCGGGAGTATTTGAAATTGCTCTACAATATCTTGTTTGGTTTGCTCGCTCACTGCTATAATGCGAGTGGCGTTCCGGCAAGCATACTTGCTTTTAAATGTGTAGATCGCCCGATCAATTTTCGAATAATAACCGGGATACCGCCGAAAAATAAGATCATGAATAGTGACTACAGAGGGAATGCCAGAATCGGAAATGCCAAAAGGCAATTCATTACTGAGCCCGTGGTAGAGATCGATTTTATCTTTTTTCAAATCTTTGATTATGCCGAAGCTTCTCCAAAAGGATTTGAAGAAAGGCGTTGAAGACTTAATCGTGTTTGCTGAAAAGGATAAAAGATTTTGAGCGGCTGTTTCAGAAGGTTTCGACGGGGTGTAGATGACGAATTCCTGATCAGGAAATTTTCGGTTTACGAGAGAAAGAATATACCGGCTGTAGTTACCTAAGCCGGTAAAATTCCTGAATATCCTTTTCCCGTCGTAGCCGATGCGCATGTTAAACAGCTACATTGTGCTCACGCAAGGCATTATTAAGCGAGGTTTTAAGATCTGTTGATTCTTTGCGTTTGCCAATGATGAGAGCACACGGCACCTGATAGTCGCCGGCAGGAAATTTCTTAGTGTAGGAGCCTGGAATCACAACTGAGCGGGCAGGTACGAGGCCTTTGTATTCGACAGGCTCACCCTGAGTTACATCAATAATTTTTGTAGAAGCGGTAAGTACCACATTGGCGCCAAGCACAGCCTCCCGCTCAACCCGGACGCCTTCCACCACAATAGCTCTGGAGCCAATAAAACAATTGTCCTCAATAATAACCGGAGCCGCCTGCACAGGCTCCAACACACCGCCAATTCCAACTCCGCCGCTCAAATGCACATTTTTGCCAATCTGAGCGCACGACCCAACCGTTGCCCAGGTGTCCACCATTGTACCCTCGTCAACATAAGCGCCAATGTTCACGTACGATGGCATCAGGATAACACCTTTTCCCAAAAATGCACCGTAACGGGCAATTGCATGGGGCACAACGCGGACGCCGAGCTCCTGGTAGTTGTTTTTCAGCTTCATTTTATCGTGAAAAACAAAGGGCCCAACTTCAATAACTTTCATCTCGCGAATTGGGAAATACAAGATAACAGCCTTTTTGATCCAGTCATTCACATGCCAGCGGTTACCAATAGGCTCAGCCACTCGAATCCTTCCTTTATTTAATAAATCTACAACTTGCTCGATGGCAGTTCTATATTCTTTAAAGTCTATGAGGGTTCTGTCTTCCCAGGCGTCTTCTATGAGTTTTTTTAATTCGTTGATCATTATTGAGTTTTTTTAAGTAAAAAGCTATAGGCTGGAGAAATTAAAAACATTCTCCGTCGTAGCACCAAATGTGAATTTCACTTGATGAAAGTCAAATCGGTTCGCGGGCAAAGATAATAAAAGTGATGTGTACGCTAGAAGCTCAATACGATTGACTGAATCATGAACTGCTAACAAGCGTAAAGGTGTTCTTTATGCTCTAGCGTAGTCGAGACTTGTGATATATGAGCTTATATCTGTCGTGTAGCTCTTCATATCTAATAATGAGCTACTCATTAAAACCTTCTTCGGAAATATTTTGAGAATTAAATGAATTCGAAACATCACTGGCAATCACGTCTAATTTCAGTTCGAAACTCGGGACATTAACGCCTCCTTCGATTGGCTGAACATTAAAGTCCATAAGATCCTGTCCTTTCTCGTATATCGGATTTCTCAAAAATTTTCCAACACAAAGTCCATTTTCAACTTTGGAATACCATTCTTTTCCATAGGCAAGCTTTAAATAGTAAATACCCTCAGGTATATTAGTAATCTTATAAGTAGTTCCGCTATTTACAAAAACAAACCTCACGCATTTTCCTGTTTCGGAATTCATAACCTTTACGGCTACGTCTGTACCGCCACCGACATGTACTTCAAGGTAGTTTTTTATCTCACCCCTCTTGGGCTTAAAATTGTAACAAGTTGGCAACTGCCCATTATCTACGTTTTGCTCCTCCCAACCGGCAGCAACTAGTTTGTTTTTTGCGGTATTAAGCTGTTCCTCCGGAGTTGGATCCACATTATTGTTTACCCCGCTGAAAGAATTATTAAGGTCTCCATTTTGGGGAGTAGATGTTGCAGTCGCCGCAGAACTAGACGGGGCTGAACCGGAAAATAAACTGCTTATTCCTAAAACAACAATAACGAATATGATTATTGCCGCTCCAAAAACGAGATGCCTGTAGCGGAACATTACGTTCATCCGTTTAAGCTTTTTACTGTAATTCCTCAGAAGTATTATTGCCTGATTATCAGAACCTGCAATTTTAGCAAGTCGTATAATTAACTTTTCCGCTTTGTTGTAGTCAATATAGCTACAACATATCAGCACCTCATTCATGAGTAATTTGTTGGTCTTTACATCACCATATGATAATAGGAAATTGATCGTATCATCATTAAGCAATTCACTAAGCGAGTGATATAATCCCGTTTCATTTATCTGACTTCTTCCAGCTTTTACAACCCTCTTGCGAATATCTGAACACAGACTAAGGATATCTTTTGGCGTACGAGCCTTATGTTCACTATTGGGCTTCGCGGTGTGTGTGTGGTCGGTCTGGGACTTATGGCTTGATTGGTATTGATTGTCTGCTTGTTCTCCTCTTAAAAAGCTGTCAAGCCTTGCTTTTTTTGCAGGATTATTTAATATCTCATAAGCAGATTGAATTTCTTTAAAACGTTCCTCAAAGAATTTGTCGCCATCGTTAACGTCCGGGTGAAACTTTTTTGAAAGCTTTCGGTAGGCGGTTTTTATTTCTTCTACCGGGGCATAGTTTGGAACTCCTAGGGTTTTATAATGGTTTGTCATCTATGATGTTTGCTTGTCTTTTTCGTGCTTAGTTAAAAAACGTTGTTCATCAGAATTTTCCGGTGAAAAAGTTAAGAAAATTTAAGGAGTTTTGCTTATCCCAAGAGATGTATGATTAATTAGTATCATGCCAGAGAAAGAGAAGCTTAGAATTGACAAATACCTGTGGGCCATACGTGCTTTCAAAACTCGTAGCATGGCAACAGAAGCGTGCAAAGCCGGACGGGTGAAGATTGATAAACAAAACATCAAGGCTTCTCACGTGGTGAAAGTGGGGGAAATTTACTCGGTGCAAAAAGGGGCACAGCGAAAGGTAATTAAGGTGGTGGATTTGCTGGAGCGCCGGGTAGATGCTAAAACGGCCGTTCTTTTTTATGAAGATTTAACTCCTGCGGAAGAAACGGTGAGATATAAATCTATGTTTCATTCTCCGCTGTTATCGCGGGATAGAGGAACGGGCCGGCCAACAAAAAAGGACCGTCGCGAAATCGACGATCTGCAACAAGGCCCCGCTGACCACGAGGGGTGGTTTGATGAGGATGAAAGCTAATATTCAATCTTCAGATCAGATTCCTGCCATAACCTGAAAGCCTGGATTGCTTCATCCCTCAGCACCTGAACTACGGGCAACTTCCGTTTTTCCATGGACAGGGCGATTTCCTCATAAATGAAGTTATCGTCAAAGCCAATCTCAGCAGCATCGCGTTTGGTGTTTGCGTAAAAGATGGTGTCTATATGTGCCCAATAGATGGCGCCGAGGCACATTGGGCAGGGTTCGCAGCTGGTGTAAATTACACAGCCGTTCAAATCGTATGTCTTTAGTTTTTTGCTAGCTATGCGAATGGCAGAAACCTCAGCATGTGCAGTCGGGTCATTTGATGTGGTAACTTTATTGGCACTTTTAGCCACAACTTTCCCGTCTTTCACAATCACTGCACCGAAAGGCCCGCCCAGGCCCTCTTTTACATTCTGCTCGGAAAGCCTGATAGCCATCCGCATAAACTTCTCGTGATTTTCTGTCATATCGATAAACAAAAAGCCCCAACGTTAGTCAGGGCTCTCGTGTGAGGTGTTTAAGTGTTTATTTCTTTTCTGATTTATATGCCTCGTTTAATCCGGAAACTACATCTTTGGTAACATCAAGGCTGGCATCAGCAAACAAAATCGTTGGATTGGCTTTAGAGTAGCTAAGCACCATTTTATAACCTTTTTTCTTTGCGTAATCCTTCAGGTAATCAGCAACTTTATCGTACAATTTTACGTTTTCTGCTGCCTGATCGTTTTGAAGAGCAGCGCCTGCATTTTGGTTGTAAGCCGCAAGTTCCTGTTGTTTACGGGCAAGGCGTTGCTCTGTTGCAGCACGCTCATCTGCGCTCATAGTCTGGCTTTGTTTCTGGTATTCAGCAACCTCTCTCTGGAAAGCGCTTCCTTTTGACTGTAAATCGCTTTGCGCCTTTTTAGACTTGCTTTCGATTTTCCCTTTAATGTCTTTGAAGTACTCGTAGTTGCTGAGCAGTGAATCTTCGTTCACGAAAACAATCTGTTGTGAAGTTTCAGGTTTATCGGCAGCAGTGCTGGTGCTTGCTGTTGTGGTTTTAGGTTGATCTTTATTACAAGAGACTATTGCTGCAGTTAATACCAGTCCGGCAGCAACGTTTAAAACAGTAAATTTCATGTTCCTTTTCTAAAAATTTGGCTCAAAGATAAGCTTTAGCACAAAGTATCCTAATGCTTTATGATTTTCGTTTATCGGGATTTTACCGCACGATTCTATAGTTTCGATATTCAAAAAGCCGGACTCCTGTGAGCTTTTCGAAGGCCTGGAGGAGCCGCCTTCTAAACGACATTTTCTTGTTCAGCTTACTGATATCGACATCCAGTTTCCAGTTGGTTGCAGCGATGCGGCTCTGCATAACCTGCGGGTGAGTTCCGGTGAAAGGCAGGAGCTTATCGGCATTGCCATAATCGAACTCTGTGGTAACCGGCACGTTGGTTTCTATCCACTGGTCGTCGTGATAGAAGCGGTTGAAATTCCTGAGTTTGTTGAGGATATTTTGCGGGGGTTTTGCCCATCCATAATGATAAATCCATGCATCGATCAGTTTTACGCGAATTTTTCTGCCATCAATCCTGAATCCCTGCGCATCCCGGTAGGAGTGAACGCCCGGCAGATGGCGCAGTATCCTGATCTCACGCCGGTACCAGCGCCTCGAAACTGCATAATGATCATACGAGCCGTAGAAATGCTGGTACTTGAAAAGAAGCCCTTCAATCTCAGGATCATTCAGGTTCTTATGCATCTCATCCCGGATGGTGGGGTGATATTTTTCATGCACACATTCATCGCCCTGGATGTAAAAAGCCCAGTCCGCATCTGCCGAAATAGCTCTGTAAGCTTTATCCGTTTCCTCGGCAAACACCTGTCCGCCCTCCCGTTTGCTCTCATCCCAAACGGTATTGATGATTTTCAGCTTAGGTGAATCTATCGATTGAAGCAGCTCTAATGTCTCATCATCAGAGTTGCCGTGAGCCACAATAAACTCATCGCATAAAGGCAAAATAGAAAGGATTGCTTCCTTTACGGGATAGTCGTTTTTAACAGCGTTTCTGATGAATGTAAAGCCGGCTACTTTCATAGGTTAGAGCCCCAAAAATACTCTAAAAATATTTAGCCTGGTTTCTAAGCGAATCAAGCCTCCGGATCAGTGTTAAAAAGCCGTTTTTGTGGATAACTTCTTGCGTTAGCAGGCTGAAAAATGCGGTAAAATGCTCCGAAAAACGTATTTTTGGTACTTATTGTTTTACCCAAACTATGAGCGAAAAAATAGAAGACAAGTCAAATTATTCGGCAGATAATATACAGGTATTAGAAGGTTTGGAAGCGGTGCGAAAGCGCCCTTCGATGTATATAGGCGATACTGGTGTTAAGGGTTTGCACCACCTTGTTTATGAGGTTGTTGATAACTCAATTGATGAGGCCCTCGCTGGCTATTGTACAGACATCTTAGTTACTATACACAAAGATAATTCAATTTCGGTTGAGGATAATGGCCGCGGTATTCCTACCGCCATGCATACCAAAGAGAAAAAATCAGCTTTGGAGGTTGTTATGACTGTGCTTCACGCCGGTGGAAAATTCGATAAAGACACATACAAAGTTTCCGGTGGTTTGCACGGCGTGGGGGTTTCCTGCGTAAATGCGCTTTCCATCCACTTAACAGCAACGGTTTACCGCGACGGTCAGATCTTCCGTCAGGAATATGAATGCGGAAAGCCTTTGTATGACGTAAAGGTGATCGGTGAAACAGACAGGCACGGAACAACCGTGACCTTCCTTCCAGATGAAACAATCTTTAGTTTAACTACGGAGTACAAATTTGACACGCTTGCTGCACGTTTACGCGAGCTTGCCTATTTGAACAAGGGAATCCGTTTGTCGCTTACCGATGAGCGTGAAGAGCAGGAAGACGGAAGCTTTTTAAGCGAGCAGTTTTTTTCAGAAGGTGGCTTAAGCGAATTCGTAAAATACCTTGACGGGATGCGTACGCCGCTCATTCCCGACCCGATTTATGTGGAAGGTATTAAGCAGGGAATTCCCGTTGAACTTGCTTTGCAGTACAACGAGACCTACACAGAGAACGTGCATTCGTACGTGAACAACATCAATACACATGAAGGCGGAACGCACGTAGCCGGTTTTCGTCGTGGCTTGACCCGTACGCTGAAAGCTTATGCTGAAAAATCTGGTTTGCTGAAAAATATGAAGGTTGAGATTACGGGAGATGACTTCCGCGAAGGCTTAACTGCTGTTATTTCGGTGAAAGTACAGGAACCTCAGTTTGAAGGGCAGACCAAAACCAAGCTCGGAAATAACGAGGTTATGGGTGCGGTGGATGTAGCCGTTGGTGAGATTCTGGGCAATTACCTGGAGGAGAATCCGCGGGAAGCGAAGATGATTGTAAACAAGGTTATCCTTGCTGCCACTGCCCGTGCAGCAGCCCGCAAAGCTCGGGAAATGGTGCAGCGCAAGAGCGTTATGGGCGGCTCAGGGCTTCCTGGCAAGCTTGCGGATTGTGCCAATAATGATCCCGCTCAATGTGAATTATACCTTGTGGAGGGAGACTCGGCGGGTGGTACAGCCAAGCAGGGCCGTGACCGGCACACGCAGGCGATTCTCCCTTTACGCGGTAAAATCCTCAACGTGGAGAAAGCCATGGAGCACAAGATCTACGAGAACGAGGAGATTAAAAATATGTTCACGGCTTTGGGCGTGAGCATCGGCACACCCGAAGATGCTAAGGCGCTGAACCTGGAAAAACTTCGCTATCACAAAATCGTGATCATGACGGATGCTGACGTGGACGGATCGCACATTACTACACTTATCCTGACTTTCTTCTTCCGCTATATGAAGGAACTCGTTGAATTTGGTTACGTGTACATTGCTGCTCCACCGCTCTATCTCGTTAAGAAAGGTAAAGATCAGGAGTATGCATGGGATGATGCCAGCCGCGATGCCGCCGTTCAGCGTTTGAAAGGTGCAGGCAAGGAAGACAGTGTGCACATCCAACGTTACAAAGGTTTGGGTGAAATGAACGCCGAACAGTTATGGGATACTACAATGAATCCTGGAACACGGACTTTGCGCCAGGTAACAATTGAGAATGCTGCAGAATGCGATCATATTTTCTCCATGCTGATGGGCGATGAAGTTGCGCCGCGGCGGGACTTTATTGAGAAAAACGCGAAGTACGCGAGAATAGATGTTTAAGTAATCAGCATCAAAAAATAGAAAAGCCGCATTAAGCGGCTTTTTTTTTGTGCTTACATCATGGCATGTTTAGAAACCAGATTGTAGATCAGCTTGATCGCAAATATTATGATCAGTGTGCCTGCTGTCCGGTTGAGCCAGCGGAGAGTGTTTTCCTTGATCCGGTAACGGAGCTTATTGGCGTAGTAAGCCTTTAGAACATCCATTGAAAAAAGCGTAAGCAGTATGGAGCCAAAGAAAGGAACCACTTCGCCGGTCTCAAATTCCCCATTTACAGAAATGACGCTGCTGGATACGCTGACCCAATAAAGAAGGATTGCCGGATTGAATATGCACATCAGAAATCCTTTGAAAAAGTATCCGTACATGTGCTTGGTGGAAGGCGCCTTTTCGTAATTGATTTTTACCTTTTTGAACAAATAGTAAACCCCAATTATAAGTAAGATAAGGCTCCCCACGAAGCCGATCTGCATGCGGTACTTACTTTCTATCGCCAGAAAAGAGCTGCCGTAAAGAGTAATTGCAACGTATATCGCATCGCTGACGACGACTCCCAGCGCCAGGCAAACGCCTGCGTAAAAGCCTTTTTCAATACTGGTTTTGATTAATGCAAAAAATACAGGTCCGGTTATAAAAGAAAGTACAATTCCGAGTCCAATACCTGTAATTATTGATTCTATCATTCTTGCAGTTTACAGTTTGAAAGATTGCGAATATGCAAATTCATATTTAATATCATGCACTGCTAATACTAACTACTCATATCCGCCTACTATTGTTTGATGATGTAAAGATTACATGTTTTGCAGAATGCCATCCTTTTACTATCATTGATAAACTAAACACACATTCTACATCATGGCTACTACAGCAGTTAAGGCGCAGCCCGCTAAGGGATTAAATCCTATTGTAATTATTGGGATTCTGTTTTTCATTTTCGGGTTTGTTACCTGGTTGAACGGGCCGCTTATTACGTTCGTAAAGTTGGCCTTTGCATTAGATACTGATTCAAAAGCCTTTTTAGTTACTACCGCGTTCTATATGGCGTACTTTTTCCTGGCAATACCCTCCGCTTGGATACTCAAGGCTACCGGAATGAAGAATGGTATGGCTTTCGGATTGCTTGTTATGGCCATTGGAACCTTTCTGTTTGGCACATTCGCAACAGACCGCAACTATCCGCTGGCTCTTACTGGCCTCTTTGTAATCGCTTCCGGGATGTCATTGATTCAAACCGCTTGTAACCCTTACATAAGCATTCTTGGTCCTATAGAAAGTGCTGCAAAGCGTATCAGCATTATGGGAATTTGCAACAAGTTTGGCGGGCTGATCAGTCCGGTAATATTAAGCACATTCATACTAAAAGATATTGATGGGTTCGCCGATAAGGTAACGAAAGCTCCCGATGTAGCTACCCGTGAATCTATACTTAACGACTTTGCTTCGAAAATCTATACTCCGTACATGGGCATGGCAGTTTTGCTTGTACTGCTTGCACTTTGGACCTTCAGATCAGGATTGCCCGCAATTAAGGCATCGGAATCAAATGCTGAAGTCACCACTCCGGAATCTAAAGGCAGAAACAGTGTATTTCAGTTTCCATACCTCATGCTGGGCGTTCTTTGCATTTTCCTTTATGTAGGTGTTGAAGTAATGGCTGGTGACGCAATAGGAACATACGGCAGAAGCTTCGGTTTACCGCTGGATGAAACCAAGTTCCTGACCTCGATGACCCTTGCCTTTATGCTCGTTGGTTATGTAATAGGGATCATAGCGATACCGAAATATCTCTCGCAAGCAAATGGGCTTAAATACTCAGCTATTCTCGGCGTGCTCTTTACAATAGGCGCTTTCCTAACCAAAGGATATGTTTCTGTTGGATTTGTAGCTGCGTTAGGATTAGCTAACGCCTTAATGTGGCCTGCTATTTGGCCTTTAGCGATAAGGGGACTTGGAAGATTTACAGAAACAGGATCTGCATTGTTGATCATGGGTATAGCCGGGGGAGCCACAATTCCATTGCTATTCGGCCATTTCAAAGAGATTTATGATTTTCAAGCGGTGTTTGCAGCGTTGATGTTACCTTGCTACCTATACATCCTTTATTACGGAACTGCGGGTTATAAAATCGGGCAACGTTCAAAATAGCCTTAATGGACAAACCCAGCTTCAATTCCATTTTTATGAATTTAGCCTCCGACCTGGCCAAGCGCTCTCATTGCGTGAAGGCTCAGGTCGGAGCTGTTTTAACGAAAGATACCCGTATCATTTCCATCGGCTATAATGGCCCGCCCGCCGGAACCCACAACTGTGACGAAGAATGGCCCGAAACCGGCTGCCCACGCGATGCCCGCGGAAGCTGCTCACTTGCACTCCATGCCGAGGAAAATGCAATATTATACGCAGTGAAAAATGGCTCAAGCCTGGAAGGGGCAACGCTGTTCCTCACGCTTTCGCCGTGCCTGCCATGCGCAAGGACTATCTTTTCGTCCGGTATTAAGAGAGTGATTTATAAAAATTCTTATGCCGAATACAAGGGACTTCCCAGCGACGAGGGAGTGGATTTTTTAAACAGGTTTGGGGTAAGTGCGGTGAAGTTTGGAGGCTAACAGGAAATGTTAAGGATCAGAAATATGGCTGTTGTTGTAGCTCTGCTTTTTACACTAGGCTTAACTATCAATTTTTTTAGAAGAGAACTGTTCGGTATAGTTCCAGGCTATGCTCCGCATAACTTTGGTTTTAATGCGTTTTTCTTCATTCCATTTAACTTCCTTTTACTGCTGTCGTCCCTGTTCATCATTCTCAGAACAGCCTCTTTGTGGACAGATTCTTCAGCTAAAAAATTGAAAGTTCAGTCGCTGGGCCTCACTTTACCTATAATCGCCCTGATGCTTTTTCAGCTGTTACGAATTTTAGCTTATGTCGCATTTCCCTTCAGCTCCCAATGATCTTTCAGGATTGTGCCGTCTGGCTTGTACTTGAGCGTACGGGCGTAGCGCTCGCCTTTAACGGTTCCCTGCTCCGTGCGCTTTCCCATAAAGAGTAGAATGGCATTGCCATCTTTATCGGTTTTGAAAGAGAGGTCGTAAGTTTTGTAACGCATGTCAACCATCGTATCTGGTTCATGCTTTTTGTTAAGAAGCTTTAGGAGCTCGTCGTTGAATTTCATCACAGACTGCTTTCTGATGAAAAGCAAATCTGATTCAAAGAGTTTGCTATTTTATAACATCAATAGTCTTCAGCCAATTCTCCACCCGGTCCATCCACTTATCTTCTGTGGTTTTGTTGTTGATGCCGAAGCCGTGCCCGCCTTTTGCGTAGATGTGCAGCTCCGCGGGTACGCCATGCTGTTGAAGAGCTTCATAGAACTTCAGGCTGTTGCCGACTTTAACGGTTTTATCATCCCCGGCGTGGAAAAGTAAAGTCGGAGGAGTTTGTTTGGTTACCTGTAATTCGTTTGAGTATAATTCTATTTGGCTGGCTGACGGCTCAGCGCCGAGTAGATTAGTTTTTGAGCCTTTGTGCATCAGGCTGTCGCTGAAGCTGATTACCGGGTAGCCCAGGATCATGAAGCTTGGGCGAAGACTGATGCCTTCCTTGTTTTCTATCACCGGTTTATTGAAGTGTGTGCCTGCGGTTGATGCCAGATGGCCACCCGCAGAAAACCCGATTATCCCAACTCTCGCCGTATCAATGTTCCATTCCTTCGCTCTCTGGCGTACCGTTTTAATAGCAGTCTGTGCATCCTGCAAAGGCCCGATGCTTTTATCCGCCATGATCTTATCGCTTGGAATCCGATATTTAAGGATAAAGGCCGAAATTCCCATCTTGTTGAACTCTTTGGCGATGTTAATTCCTTCGTTGACATAAGATACAATGCTGTAGCCGCCGCCCGGGCAAATCACAACCGCTGCGCCATTGGCTTTATCTTTTGGAGCCAGAAATATCTCAAGAGTTGGTATTGAAACCTTCCCGTATCGTATGTTGCCGTTGGGATCGTTAGTCTTGGTTTCCTCGTCTGCTCCAGCGATGGAGTTCGGGATATTTCCAGGATAAAGAGGGATGAGCTGGGCTTGCGTTTGTACGGCCATGCAGATAAGAAGCGATGCTAAAAAGGTGCGGATCATAATGCGATTATAGAGCTAAGATAATAATCTTACAGGTACGTTATTGCATTGACCTGCGGGCTAGTTCACTCTCCCCGGCTCTCTTACATTCTCCCCTTTTCGCTTCTGCAGGTCGTCGCCCAGATCAGTGCGGGCAGCTTCTGCGATTTTCTCCAGAGCGGCAACGATGTCGGGATTTTCCTTGCTCACATCGTATCGTTCTCCGGGATCGCGTTCGAGGTTATAAAGTGCAAGTGGGAACTCCCTGTCTTCAGGTGCAATTCCGGGCAAGCCGCCTTTTCCGGGGGCGTTGAGCTCATAGGTGCGTCCCGGATGTGGGAAGACGAGTTTCCAGTTGTTTTTCCTCACTGCCTCAAGTGAGTTCTTACGATAATAGTACAGGAATTCAGTACGTGGCGTCTGGCTGTTATCGCCCTTTAGCAATTTGGTGAAATCCAACCCGTCAATTTTGTTTTTAGGGAGTTTGGCACCGCAAAGGTTTGCCACAGTAGGCAGAATATCAATTGTGCTGAGCAGCTTGTTGCAAACTCTTGCCGCAGGAACAACTCCCGGCCAGCGGATAATGCAGGGCTCACGTTGCCCGCCCTCAAATGATGTTCCTTTTCCTTCCCTGAACCCGCCTGCCGAGCCCGCGTGGTCGCCATAATTCAGCCACGGACCATTGTCGCTGGTGAAAACCACCATTGTGTTTTTATCAAGCCCCTGCTTTTTCAGTTCACCCAATATCTGCCCAACCGACCAGTCGATCTCCATCAATACATCGCCGAAAAGCCCACGCTCACTTTTTCCCCTGAAAGCCGCCGACGCTGCAAGCGGCACATGCGGCAAAGGATGCGGCACATACATGAAGAATGGTTCGTTTTTGTGTTTGCGAATGAAGTTGACCGCTCTTTCAGTAACCGACCCAGTTAATTCAGCAATATCATCAAGGCTCTTAGCTGTCTTTACAACCTTTTCTCCATCATAAATCGGCAGCATCGGGTACTTTGCATTCCGCTGGTTCGGATGTAATGGCCACATATCATGCGAGTAAGGGACTCCGTAATACTCATCAAATCCCTGTTTTAGCGGCATGAACTCGGGCTTGCTTCCCAAATGCCATTTGCCAAAAATCCCCGTAGCATAACCCCGTGCTTTTAACAGATCGGCGATAGTTTCTTCCTTTGGGTTCAAGCCGATCTCAGAATTTGGGCTTAGTGCGCCGCTCAAGCCAACCCTGTTCGGATAACATCCTGTGAGCAGTGCCGCACGTGAAGCGCTGCATACCGCCTGGGCAGCCATGAAATTGGTGAAAAAAGTTCCTTCTGTAGCCATGCGGTCAATGTTCGGCGTGTTATAGCCTAAAGCGCCAGTGAGCGACAGGTCGCCATAACCCATGTCATCCAAAAAGATGACGACAACATTGGGCTTGGAGGGTACAGTTTGTTGGCTAAAAGCTCCTGTAAAAGAAAGGAGGCAAAAAGCAAGGGTGCTAAAGAAGGTAGTTGCAGAAAGTTTCGGGGTGTTGAGCATGCTGACGGAAAAGTTATTGTTCAGCACTAATGTAGAAAAAATGCCGACAGCGTGGCTTACATCACAAAGCGTAACTTAATTGTTATAAGACTGAAGTCAACAAAAAGCAGCTTCAATCCTCAGCGTAAGCAGACATCTTGACTGGCAGAGAATTGTTCAAATGAGATTGCCAAGATGAATTATTGGATCGTCAGGATTCATCACAAACATTTAGTGGCTTCGTGGAGATATGGTCTGAAGGCTTGAGACAGGTGTTCGCACCTCCATTATCGTTCGGATCGATTTAGTATTTGTCATTCTCGTAACCATGATAATAGTCGATTTTACCGGATGCTTATTAACAGCAGCCGGAATAAAAGCACTTTGAATCTCTTTTTCTATGCCGGTCAGGTTTCGCGTTCCGGCAGAGTTCCATTCAGGAGATATGATCTTATAATCCCATTTTAGCAACTCGCCCGTTTCGGAGATAGAAAGATAATGTACTACCTGAAAAGTGCCTTCGTGGGAGAGCATCTCAACAGGAAAATAGCTTAGCAGAAGTTTGCTTTGTCCCAGGCTTCCCTCTAAAATAGCAGGGTTGCTGACTGTGTCACCTGGCTTTTTATCGAATTCAAAGCTTACCCCTGCAGGAGGGCGATTATACTGCAGTTTCCTGGTATCGTAATTATAAACCTGCTGAATTGAATCCTGGTCATAGAACAACCATCTTCCCACACGTTTTCCTGCCGCATATTTGCCCGTGCCAACCAAGGTAGTACCGTGATATATTTTACAGGCACCGTTACGGACTTTCCGATCAGTTTTCAGCACTTCATACTCTTCAGCTATGTTCCTGGACAGTGCATTCTTTTTAATGATTACTTCCTGCGAAAAAGCCGAAGCAGGCACAAAGAAGAGAAAAAGCAGTGCGAGGTTTTTCACGCGGTTAGTTTAACCCCTAAGATAAACATATTTTCGTCCCGGTATAAATGCGATAGTACATCTATGAATACTGAACTTAAAGAACCCAAGGAGCATTTCAAAATACTCGACGGGCTTCGCGGGATAGCCGCTCTCGGCGTTGTTATTTTTCACTTTATGGAATGGGTTTATACCGATCCAAGCCGAAACTTCATCGGGCATGGATTCTTAGCCGTGGATTTTTTCTTTTGCCTTTCGGGATTTGTGATTGGCTATGCTTACGATAACAGGATCGGGGAAATGGGCGTGACTGAATTCTTCAAGAGGCGGCTCATCCGGCTGCACCCGCTCGTGATCCTTGGCTCCGTTCTTGGGCTGCTGGGCTTTCTGCTCGATCCGTTTGCAGCTGGTAGTGCTTATTCCGCAGGCAGGTTGCTGTTGATTTTCCTCTGCTCTGCTTTCCTGATTCCTTTTCCGGTGATGGAAGACCGGGCATTTAACTTGTTTGGACTTAATGCGCCCTCCTGGTCTTTGTTTTGGGAGTATGTTGCCAACATTGTATATGCTTTTGTACTCTGCAAACTTAGCCGCCCCGCCCTCATGGTCCTTGCAGTGATTGCCGGAGCTACGCTTTGCTTTGTGGGATGTCGTACGGGAAACCTGCTGGGAGGATGGGCTGGCTCAAACTTCTGGGATGGCGGCGCCCGCATCGCCTGGTCGTTTACTGCCGGACTGCTGATCTACCGCTCAAACTGGATCATTAAAAATAAACTCGGCTTCATTGGCTTGGGAGTGCTGCTGGCACTTGCTTTTTTAACGCCACATTTCGAATGGAACTGGTTGGCCGAGCTTCTGATCGTGCTGTTCTATTTTCCGCTGATTGTTGCTTTGGGTGCCGGCTCTGTACTGTCGCCGACGCTGGAGAAAGCTTGTGTTTTCTCCGGAAAGATTTCTTACCCGCTGTACATGACGCACTACGCCGGGATCTGGATATTCGGGAATTACCTCACCAATTTCAAACCCGCTGCAACTCAACTGCCTATCATTATTATCGCTGGAACAATCTTCCTGCTTTTCTTTGGGTACCTGGCGATGGGTTTTTATGATATTCCTGTCAGGAGGTATTTAGAACGGAGAAGATTAGAGACGGAGAGGAGGTAAGGACCGCTCTGTATTTGTCGTAGCTTCACCATGCTACCAGGTTCAGTTCAGGTTAATACCAGCATCAGCTCTTGTTCAGCTCAGAATACTCTCAGGGGCGGTTTTACTGAACAAGAACTGAACACTACCTGAACAAGAGCTGAACAAACTGTCTGGAAACGAGCTTTTTTAGCAAAACTATTCTCAGCGTACGCTTGCGGCTAGAGGAAATTGATCGGTCAATTAGCCAGGCATCACCGTTTGAATAGAGCAAGAATTGGAGGTCGCAAATTGCGTCCTCCAATTGTTTTTTTAAACATATTTGTAAATCAAAGTAAAGTCATGACTAAAGGTATCATGGTTCCTGATGAAATGATTATCAATAAAATCTACCTTATCAGAGAACAAAAAGTAATGATAGACCGAGACACGGAAACTGCCATCGAGATACAGGAATATGCCTCTAAATATTGCCAGCCCTCGTTCGGCATCGGAACTCATTTCACAAACGACTTTGAAGGCGTGAAGCCATGAATATCGTTATCAAGCTTATTGCCGTTAAAATCACAGAACTGTGGACGTTTTACAATGACACCTGCAAGATAAGTGAAGATGAAGGAAAGCATTCCGGGAAACCTGAGGTAGTGCGGCGCTTTATGGAAGCTCTGCATATGGTAGGGTAGTTCGCAAGCGTTCAGCGTTCAAAACCATATCCGGATTAACGTTAGCTTTGCATTTCTGTAACTATAAAGAGCCATGTCCAAAATCTTCATAAAAAATATGGTTTGCAACCGCTGTGTGATGGTGGTGGAAAACGAATTAGAGAAGTTAGGATTGCAGGCGGACAGAGTTGGATTAGGCGAGGTGGAGCTTGATAAGGAACTCAGTCAGGATGAAAAGGAGAGGCTAAGCACATCTCTTACCAAATTAGGATTCGAACTCATTGATGATCGCAAAAGCCGGATCATTGAAAAGATAAAGACCGTAATTATTGAGACGGTACATCATCATCAGCACGATGCAAAGCATAACTTGTCTGACGTGTTAAGCAGCGAACTCAATCACGATTATAATTATTTGTCAAATCTTTTCTCCGATGTGGAAGGCACCACCATTGAGAAATATTTCATCGCTCAGAAAATAGAAAAGGTTAAGGAACTACTCGTGTATGATGAACTTTCCTTAAGCGAAATCGCGTTTCAGCTAAACTATTCGAGCGTGGCTTATCTGAGCAACCAGTTTAAGAAAGTTACCGGTTTGTCGCCCAGCCACTTCAAGCAGATCCGCGAGGAAAAGAGAAAGCCTTTAGATCAGGTGTAAATCTTACAACTCAAAGTCGGAATATCGTAACAGCCAGTCCTAACCTTAGTGCCACCTTTGTGTACTTAATAGTATCGATATGGCAACCGAGAATCAAAATAAAGAAATCATATATCTTCCCCTCGAAGATGTTGAAAGCGAGCATTGTGCACTGATCGTGGACAAAGGCCTTTCGCAGGTAAAGGGTATAGAAAGCCACAAGGTTGAGCTGAATAATCACAGAGCGGCTATAACGGTAGCCGATCCCGCTGCGGTGCCCGAGGCAATTTTCGCCATCCGGGACCTTGGCTATGGCGTAACTACCGTCAAAAAAACAATTCCCGTGCTGGGCATGTCATGTGCCTCCTGCGCAGGCAGTGCCGAAAGCATCGCGAAAGCTACCGAAGGCGTTGTTAGTGCGTCTGTAAACTATGGCACCGGCAACCTCACCGTTGAGTATCTCCCCAATATAACCGATGCATCCAGGTTGCAGAAAGCAGTTCAGTCTATCGGGTACGATCTGCTCATTGAAGATGAAAGCACTCAACAGGAAACTCTGGAGGCTATTCACCAGGAGAAGTTCGGAAAATTAAAGAGGAAAACCATACTTGCTGTGTTGCTGTCGCTTCCGGTGGTAGCAATTGGTATGTTTTTCATGAACATCCCTTACGCCAACGAGATCATGTGGTTTTTTGCTACGCCGGTTGTGCTCTGGTTGGGCAAGGATTTCTTAGTAAACGCATGGAAGCAGGCTAAACACCGTTCAGCAAACATGGATACGCTGGTTGCCCTGAGCACGGGTATCGCTTATATTTTCAGCGTGTTCAATATGCTGTTCCCTGAGTTCTGGCATCAGCGTGGGCTGCATGCGCACGTATATTTTGAAGCAGCATCAGTGGTAATTGCATTTATCCTACTGGGTAAATTGCTGGAGGAAAAAGCGAAGGGAAATACATCTACAGCCATCAAGAAACTGATGGGCTTACAGCCGAAAACGGTAACGGTTATCTCGGACGACGGCAATGAAAAGCAAGCCGCCATTGAAGATGTAGCTGCCGGCGATATTATCCTGGTGAAGCCCGGAGAACGGATTGCCGTGGATGGGATGGTGACTTCGGGCAGCTCTTATGTGGACGAAAGTATGCTGAGCGGCGAGCCTGTGCCGGTGCTAAAGGGAGAAAACGAAAAGGTTTTTGCGGGAACGATCAACCAAAAAGGCAGCTTCCGGTTTAAAGCCGTGAAAGTTGGCAAAGAAACCATGTTGGCGCACATCATAAAGATGGTTCAGGATGCGCAGGGAAGTAAGGCTCCGGTGCAAAAGCTGGTGGATAAAATCGCGGGTATTTTTGTTCCGGTTGTGATCGGGATCGCTGTCTTCACCTTTATTTTATGGCTGATCCTTGGCGGCGATAATGGTATTGTGCAGGGGCTTTTAGCTGCGGTGACAGTGCTGGTAATTGCTTGTCCGTGTGCGCTGGGACTTGCTACTCCGACAGCAATTATGGTGGGTGTAGGCAAGGGGGCAGAAAACGGTATCCTGATCAAAGATGCCGAAAGCCTGGAGCTTGCTAAAAAGGTAAACGCCATTGTGCTCGATAAGACCGGGACCATTACCGAAGGTAAACCCGAGGTTACAGACATTAAGTGGCTGGGAAACGATGATGCCGCGAAAGATATATTATTCAGCATCGAAAAACAGTCTGAACACCCTTTGGCAGAAGCCGTTGTAAAGTATTTTCAGGGGGCGAACTCTGTCTCGTTTTCTGCATTCGAAAGCATTACAGGTGCAGGTGTTAAAGCCGTAAAAGATGGCGAAAGCTATTTGGTAGGAAATAAAAAGCTGCTGTTGGAGAATAATATAGTGGTAGATAATCAGCTACAGCAACACGCAGGCGAGTGGAGCAATCTTTCCAAAACTGTGATCTGGTTCGCTGATAGCAAAAGAGCCCTGGCCGTTATAGCTATTGCCGATAAGATAAAAGACAGCTCGGTTGACGCCATCAGGCAATTGCAGGAAATGGGAATTGATCTCTACATGCTTACGGGAGATAATGAGGCAACTGCAAAGTCCATCGCAGAACAAACCGGCTTGAAACACTACAAAGCAGAGGTTTTGCCACAGCACAAAGCCGATTTTATAAAGGAATTGCAAAGCCAGGGCAAGGTAGTTGCCATGGTTGGCGACGGCATCAACGACAGCACGGCACTCGCCACAGCAGATGTGAGCATCGCAATGGGCAAGGGCAGCGACATAGCCATGGACGTGGCTAAAATGACCATCATCTCTTCCGATCTCACCAAGATCCCGCAAGCCATCCGCTTGTCGAAGCAGACTGTAGCAACAATCAAGCAGAATCTGTTCTGGGCATTCATTTACAACCTGATCGGTATTCCCCTTGCTGCCGGGCTTCTTTACCCGATCAACGGCTTCTTGTTGAACCCCATGATTGCAGGTGCAGCCATGGCACTCAGCAGCGTGAGCGTGGTTAGCAACAGCCTCCGCCTGAAGTGGAAGACGTAATCAGCCTTCGGGCGCCGACTACCAAATCAGTAAAAGTCACAAATCAAACACGAAAAAGTGTAAAGCTGGCAGCGCTCAAAGCCGGAACTTTGCAGTATTAATCAGCAGTAAATTATAAGAAAATGGAAAATCTTCAGTTTAAAACAAATATCAATTGCGGTGGATGTGTAGCTTCAGTAAAGCCGCATCTGGATGGCGCAGAGGGAATCTGCGAATGGAATGTTGACACCGCCAATCAGGAAAAGATCCTTACAGTGAAGGCTGATGGCATCACCAAAGAGGATGTAGTAAAAATTGTAGAAAAAGCAGGTTTCAAAATCGCTTCAGTAGAAGCATAAAAATCAAAATTATGAAAAAGTTAGTTTTTGCATTGGCTGTGATGTTATTCAGCTATTCGGCATTTGCCCAGAATACAAAGAAACACTTGAGCAGTTACCTGGCAGTGAAAAATGCGCTGGTAAGCGGCGATAGCAAAGCAGCATCGCAGGCAGTTATCACCTTGCAACAAAGCATTAAAGAGGATGCCAGCTTCGCTGAAAAAGAGACCTTGCTCAAATCCCTGAGCGAAATGGCTAAGGCTGGCAATATTGCCGGTCAAAGAGCGGTCTTTAACGATGTTTCCACCAACATCTGGAAAGTTATTAAAAGCTCCGATGCTGTAGTAGAGCCGATTTACTATCAATACTGCCCGATGAAAAAAGCGTATTGGCTGAGCAGTGAAAAGCAGATCAAAAATCCTTACTACGGCTCAGCGATGCTTGCCTGCGGCAGCGTCGTAGAAACTAAATAATTCGTCCGTAATAACGGCCATTATCGAAGGCATTGTTCTAAGGCAATGCCTTTTTTGTTCCGCATTAATTCAGATGTATATCATGAAATTTTTTCAGAGAATGCTGCCGCTGATACTCCTGCTCGTAGCGCAACTGGCTGCAGCGCAAAAGGTGGTGCGCTATGATCTTTACGTAAAAGATACCCTTGTAAACTATACCGGTAAAGAGAAGCCGGCTATCGCTGTAAACGGGCAAATCCCAATGCCAACCCTCGAATTCACCGAAGGCGACACGGCGGAGATAGTCGTCCATAACCAGCTCAAGGAAAACACTTCTTTGCATTGGCACGGAGTTTTTGTTCCCAATAAAGAAGATGGCGTGCCTTTCCTCACCCAAATGCCCATCAAGCCCGGCACAAGCTACACCTATCGTTTTCCCATCATTCAAAATGGTACGCACTGGTATCATTCGCATTCAGGTTTGCAGGAGCAAAATGGAATGTTCGGCAGTTTCATTATGAAGAAAAAGGCTGGTGATAGAACTTTCAGAAAAGGTATTGACGATTTGCCCACAGTTCCCATAATCCTAAGCGAGTGGACCAACCTGGATCCTGAAAATGTTCAGAGAATGCTCAGCAATGCCAGCGATTGGTTCGCCATCAAAAAAGGTGCTACTCAAAGCTATGCAGAGGCTATTCGCCGCGGGCAGTTCACTGCTAAACTTACTAACGAATGGAAGCGGATGATGGCGATGGACGTGAGCGATATTTACTACGACCAGGTGCAGATGAATGGAAATCATTTTACGGATCTGAAAAGCATCAATGGAAAGGCACTGAAAGCCGGCGACAAAGTTCGTTTACGCATCGCGAACGGCGGAGCATCTTCTTATTTCTGGCTGCGATATTCGGGCGGTAAAATCACGGTTGTTGCGAGTGATGGCAATGATGTGGAGCCGGTGGAAGTGGGCAGGCTGATAATCGCGGTATCCGAGACCTATGATATCGTGCTAACCATCCCTGAAGCCGGCAAAGCCTACGAGCTGATGGCCACCACCGAAGACCGCACTCAGTCAACAAGCTATTTCATTGGTAATGGTGCTAAGCAGCCCGTCGGGGAAATGCCTCGCCTGAAATATTTTGAGGGCATGAAGATGATGAACGATATGATGAAGATGAACGGCGATCTGGACGATATGGGAATGAGCATGAGCCTGAACCAGATGGACATGAACGCTGTGATGTATCCGGAAATAAGCGGTGAGGCTGATAAAGGAATGAAAATGGGCGAGGGCACCAGCCATCACCAAGCCGAACCTCAGGGCGACATCACTACCCTGAACTATACCATGCTAAAATCTCCGCTCAACACCACACTGCCCAAGGCGGCCCCTGTAAAAGAGCTGAAGTTCACCCTCACAGGAAACATGAACCGCTACGTGTGGAGCATGGACAATCGGGTGCTTGCAGAAAGCGATAAGATTCCTGTTAAAAAAGGTGAAATTTTGCGAATAACACTTCACAATAATTCCATGATGCGGCATCCGATGCACCTGCATGGATTCGACTTCCGGGTGCTGAATGGCCAGGGCGAAAATGCCCCATTGAAAAACGTGCTTGATATTATGCCAATGGAAACTGACACAATCGAGTTCCTGGCAAATACAGAAGGCGATTGGTTTTTCCATTGCCACATCCTCTACCACATGATGGCAGGCATGAACCGGGTGCTTGCGGTTGGCGATTATAAAAATCCTGAACTGCCCGACAAGGAAATTGCTTATAAAATGCTGCAACGCGAGAGCAATATGGTGCATTTCTCGACCGAAAACGATTTCGCCACAAACGGGAACGACGGCCAGGCAATGCTGATGAATGCGAGGTGGAATCTCGGGACGGAATGGCGCCTGGGCTACAACGACATGCATGGCTATGAAGTGGAAACGCACTTAGGAAGGCTGTTAGGGAAGAACCAGTGGTATATGCCTTTTATGGGCTTTGACTGGCGCTACCGGAAAATGGGCATAGATGAACAGGAAAAGAACATCTTCGGGCAGGTAGACAAAAAAGACAACCGGGCCGCAGTAAGTGTTGGCATGATGGCAACTTTGCCCATGTTAGTTAATTTGCAGGGCGAAGTGTACCACGACGGAATTGTACGATTTTCTCTCATGAGGGAAGATATACCTGTTTCAAGCAGATTAAGAGCAGGATTTATGGTCAACACCGATAAGGAATACATGCTCGACATGCGATATATTTTTACGAGAAATCTGGGGATCCGCACCCATTACGATAGTGATATGGGATTTGGTGTAGGTTTATCGCTGAATTACTAGCAGCTTAAAATGCGTTTTTGACATGATAAAGAAACCTTATTTTTCATTCTCTAACATCAGTACCGCTATTCTGATCGCTTTTTCATTGCTGATGGTATTCAGTCCGGATGCAAAAGCTTTGGTGTTAAGAGGTCTGATGCAAATCGGCTTGTTTCAACCTGACGTGGGCGTTGGAAAGACAAACGCTCAAATCTTGCCCGATTTTAGCTTCAGGGACAGCACCGGCAAGGCCGTGAGTTTGTCGAGCCTAAGAGGTAAAGTTGTGTTCATCAATTTCTGGGCAACCTGGTGCCCGCCGTGCCGGGCCGAAATGCCCGCGATCAATGAGTTATACAATGTGATGAAGCATAACGACAAAATCGAATTTTTAATGGTAGATGTAGATAATGATTACACGAAAGCCAGAAATTATATAAATAAAGAACATCTCAATCTGCCGGTCTTAACACCAGTGGGCGAAATTCCCGAGAGCCTTTTAGGTGGCCCGATACCTACGACGCTTATTTTGAACACAAAAGGCGAGCTGGTATTTAAGCATGAAGGCGCATCAGATTTCTCCGGAAAAAAGGTGCATGATTACTTGACTGCCCTAAGCCGGGAATAGCTCTGCGCAATATTATCCCAGATCCAGCTCTTCTACCAGCTGCCAATCCGCCAAACAATCCATCCTGGAAAATCATTTATTTACATGACGTACGTCACATTTTAGAGGCGCATATCTGATGAAATTTGTACAAACGCTTAAAGCTGATTAAAACAGTATTTTTAAACGCCCAACACAAATAAAACTTATGCGTATTCTTCAAACCAAACTTGTTATCGCACTCCTGCTAAGCACTATCGTTTTCGGCGGCTGTGTAAGAAAATCAAAGAAAGCTAAAGATGATGGCAAAATGACCGGCCAGTATGAGGCTGAGCTTACAGATGCCCCATTGGTTCCAGCATCTCCAGGCTATGACTATCCCAAAAAAGTGGTTGTCAGGCTGGAAGTTCTGGAACATGTAATGCGCCTCGCCGATGGAGTGGAATACAATTTCTGGACATTCGGTGGCAAGGTGCCGGGAAAATTTATCCGGGTACGCGAAGGTGATGATGTTGAATTTTACCTTAGCAATCACCCCAATAATAAACTCCCTCACAATATCGATTTACACGCTGTAACCGGTCCGGGTGGCGGTGCCGAAGGCTCCATGACAGCTCCCGGCCATACTTCGCAGTTCTCTTTCAAAGCGCTCAATCCGGGCTTGTTTATTTACCACTGCGCCACTGCGCCGGTTGGCATGCACATCGCAAACGGTATGTACGGTTTGATTTTCGTTGAACCAAAAGAAGGTTTGCCGAAAGTTGATAAGGAGTTTTACATCATGCAGAGCGAGTTCTATACAAAAGCCAAGTTTGGTACGCCGGGATTAACCTCGTTCGACATGGGCAAGGCATTTGACGAACAGCCCGACTATGTAGTTTTCAATGGCTCTGTAGGAGCGGCAATGGGCGACAACGCAATGCAGGTGAAAGTTGGTGAAACTGTTCGCTTGTATGTTGGAAATGCCGGTCCCGGGCTGGTTTCTTCTTTCCACGTAATCGGTGAAATATTTGACAAGGTTCATGTAGAAGGCGGGAAGTTGATAAATGAAAATATTGGTACTACATTGATACCTGCCGGTGGAACTGCCATTGTGGAGTTCAAATGCGAAACTCCCGGCGCACTCACACTGGTTGACCACTCTATTTTCCGGGCATTTAACAAAGGTGCGCTGGCACAAATTAAGGTAGTGGGCGAAGGCAATCAGGAAGTTTACTCAGGCAAGCAAAAGGATATGGTTTATCAGCCTGAAGGTTCAGCCATACAGTCTATCACCAAAGCAACTCCTGCCGCAGTCGTTCCAGAGAAGTCTCAGGCAGAGCGGATGCTGAACGGAAAAATATTATTTGAAGGCAACTGCGCCGCCTGTCACCAGGTTAATGGCGAAGGCCTTCCCGGAGCATTCCCGCCGCTTGCTAATTCAGACTACCTGATGGCACGTGCCGACAAAGGCGTTGGAATTCCGCTGCATGGCTTAAGTGGTAAAATCAAGGTTAACGGTAAAGAATACGATGGTGTGATGCCTCAAATGCAGTTGACTGATGATGAAATTGCCAGCATTATGACTTATGTGCGCAATAGCTGGGGCAACAAAGGCGGCTTAGTGAAAGCGTCTGATGTGAAGTCGGAAAGAGATAAAAAGTAATGATGATGAGGTTGTCTGTTGTTTGTTCTGTTCTGCTGTCGTTTGTTATTCTTAATGCCAAGGCAAATTCAAATCCGCCAGCGAATGGAATGGTGAAAATACCTGCCGGCAAGTACACATCGTTCCTTGCAGATAAAACGGCGAAACAGGTTGCAGTTAAATCTTTTTACCTGGATGTAAAGGCGGTAACGAATGCTGAGTTCCTGGAGTTCGTAAAGTCAAATCCAAGATGGGCCAGGTCTAAAGTCACCGCTCTTTATGCAGAATCTGGATACCTGAAGCATTGGGCAAGCGACTTTTCAATCGGCAGCAATTACGAGAAGGTTAAAAACAGCCCGGTAACAAATATCTCCTGGTATGCCGCAACGGCTTACGCCAAGTGGAAAGGCAAACGCCTGCCAAGCTTGAACGAATGGGAGTACGCTGCAAACGCTCCGCTGGTAAATAGCCAGCGTACCGTGGAGCAAACCATATTGAAGTGGTACAGCAAGCCTACGCCCATCATCCTGCCACCCACAGGCTCAGCGTCAAAAAACAAGTTCAGTGTTTTTGATATGCACGGGCTGATCTGGGAGTGGGTGTACGATTTTAATAGCGTAATCATGAACGATGATTCACGCAGCAACTCTGTAAATCAGAGCCTGTTTTGTGCAACGGGAGCTGCATCAACAATAGATAAAGAGAACTATGCTGCCTTTATGCGTTTCGCGTTTCGCGGTAGCCTTAAGGCAAAGTACACAACCAGTAACTTGGGATTCAGGTGTGCTGCGGATGTTAAAAATTAGGATTTATTCGCGGGATGCGGGATAAAATAAAGATCATGAAGAATATGCGAATTGACCTGGCGATGTTAGCTGCGGTTTTCCTGGCAGTCGGGCTGTTTACAGGATGCAAGCCTGCTGAAACCAAAAGCGAACAGGCAACTAAGCCCACATTAGCGGTTTCACCTGCCGGTGAGACTATCTATGGTGAAATGGGCAAATGGGATAACCAGAATGGCGATAGTATTCAGCTTAGCAGCTTAAAGGGGAAAATTCCGGTGCTTTCGATGGTTTTCACCCGATGCACTTTCGCTTGCCCGCGTATAGTTGGCGATCTAAAAGCAATTGAGCAGAAAATCCCGCGAGACAAAAAAGACAAAGTAGTTTTTGTGCTGATTTCCTTTGATTCAGACCGCGACCATACAGCAGAACTTCAGAAATTTGTTCAGCAAAATAAGCTTGGCAAGCAATGGCTAGTGCTCCATGGGGATGAAGAAAGTGTGCGGAACCTTTCCATGCTTTTGGATGTGAAATACAAGAAACAGGCAAACGGCGACTTTACCCATTCAAGCAGCATTGCTCTTTTAGACCAAAACGGCGGAATAGTTACCCAAGTCGAAGGCCTGGGAGCAGATGCAACACCGTTGATTGAGGGGATAAAAGCATTGTAAACAGATACATTACTGGAAATAGATGAGGGCCGGCATGTAGTGCCGGCCCTCTTTTTTATGCTACTTAAATCCAAATATCAACGGAAAGATAAACGTCACAATGATCGTCCAGATCACGTAAACCGGGAGGTAGCGTGTAATTGCCGCTGCGGCTCCGTTTACATCGCCTTTGCGGGAGATTGCCTTATACAATTGCGCCGTAACCAATAGGAGGTTTATCAGGATAAGCAGGTTACTGCCCAATACCGCTGTCCGGTTCGGAGTAATTCCCAGTTCTGAAATCCTGAATAAAATCGCTGATAGCGCAATGCCATTTACCACTATCGTGATGGACGATAACAGGAACAAAATCCAGGTCTCGGCCATGCTTTTCTCTGTACGCGATGTCTCGGCAACTGAGAAGAAGATGATCGCCATTACTCCGATAAGCAGCGCATTGAAGATCAGCAGAAACTCACGGTCGTTGTACGGATCCTTTCCGGAATAAACTATCGCAATTAAATAAATAACCAGCATCGCCGCCACCAGCGGACTGAATATTTTCGCGATCACCGGGGATACCTTGCCTACCAGTTGCGGGTTGCTGCGGGTGAGGTAAGTGCCCAAGATAGGTGCGGCAGGAGCTCCGAAAGCCACCACGTACTCAAAATAGAACTTCTCAATCCTGAGCCCAATAAGCTCAAAAAGCCCAAGCGTTACAGCGGTCATAATTCCGCCCGCTATCATGATAAGCGTTGTCATCACCACCAGGTCGCCGTTGTATTTCAAAAATCCAAGGCGCTTCTCGTCATCATCGCTCAGCCCGCCCACAAAGGCAATGCCCAGTATCGACCACAAAAACAATAACAGGTGAATACAGGATAAAACCAGCGTATCGCTTTTCGGATCATTTGGAAGTGAGTTGATGAAAAGTACGCCGGCAAGTGTGAGTGCAGTAAGCAGTGCTATTTTACCGTTCGGGAGTTTGTTCTTCCAGGCGAAAAAGGCAGTGAGCGCTGGAAAAACAATGAACCCAATGTTTCGCGGGTAAAAGAAATCTTCCTGTATGGAGAAAAACGCTGGCAGCTTGGCAATCAGGCCGGCCAGCAGGGAGGCGATGACCACAAAGGTCAGGTCGCTGCGGCTGCCCCAGGAAGTACTTTCCTGTTCAAAGTTCAGGCGTTCGTACCAGAAATCGGCTAAGCCGTTTCCTTTCAGTTCCGGATACAAAGCGTTAAATGCCCGTTTGAATGCCGGTTTATCATTCCTGTAAAGCTTTTCAAGCTCGGCGGAATTGCTGCTGTTCAGCAAAATCTGCTCTTTCATCTGCGTCGTTTTTTATGTGATACTTTGATTTGTTGCTGTTAATCCCACATAGTGCCTACCAAGCCGAAAACAGTGCCAAGCCACAAGCCAACAAGGAAGACGAGCAGGCTGAGAATCACGGCCACAGTTCTATTCAGTCCTTTATAGGAACTCAGGTAATCCATTAAATAATAAAAAGCACCGCCCATTGCACCGGCAGCCGGAGTAACGATTAGTGGCCTGATCTGCCACAGCTTGCCCCATTCTGGGTTAGGATGATCAACGCCGAATACGAAGACTGAGATAAGTGCCAGCCCAATAGCTGCACCAATCAACATTGGTTTTGCAAGTGGAGTCGGTTGGTTTTCTCTTGCTGTTAAATTGCTTGTGTGTTCCATGATTGTTTGTTTTTACTTTAGGATAATTTATTAACTGTTTGCTTCTTAAAAGAACTTTGATTTTCAAAGTATATGTTCAAAAAAAATGCTGCTATTTTTGAGATTTAATTAAGTTTTCCAGGGCTTTCAAATGATCGTTAAAGGCTTTTTGACCGGCTTTGGTCATGAAGTATTTCGTATTCGGCTTCTTTCCCACAAATGATTTGGTAACGCTTACAAATTCTTCCTTCTCCAGTGCTTTCATGTGGCTGGCTAAATTGCCATCCGTTACGTCGAGGTATTCCTTCAATGCATTAAAGTCAAGCGCCTCGTTCACCGCCAGTGCCGACATGATGCCCAGCCTGATCCTGCTCTCAAAAGCTTTATTTATTCCCTCTATTAATGTTTTCACCTCTCGTACCTGTAATACACATAAATGCCGTAAATGATATGGGCCACGCCAAAGCCAACAGCCCACAGCAGCAATCCATGCTCAATAAAGCATGCGGCAAGCAATCCCAAAGCGATCTCCACCAACCCTAAAACTTTAACAACGGTATATGTGAACTTGCTGGCATCAAATAAAGCCAGTCCGTAAAAGAGCAATGTGATGGGAGCAATGAGCCCGATCAGATCTTTGGAGATCAGGACGAAGCTTAGTAAAGCACCGGCGATGAGCGGAACTGCCATGCTGATGGCTAACTGCCTCGAAGTAGCGGTCCAGAGTTTTTCGCCCCGCTTTGTGGCGTTTCCGTATGATAGCGCAACTGCTGTTACCAGTGCAACAACGAATACAGCGATAGCTACAAAAGCCACCTTCCAAAAGCCGGGAGACGTGCTGTATACGATCTCATCGGGATTGAAACTGAAAATATACCGTGCGATATAGCTTCCCAAAAGGGCATAGATCCCTACCAGGATGCCCGCCCAACCGGAAAGCGACAGGAATTTGGAAGACCGCTCCATCATGGAACGAATCTCAGCTATATCCTTAACATAGTCTTTTTCTTGCTTCATTGTAAAGTACTTTGAGTTACAAAGTTAATACAAGGTTTTGGATTGCGCAAGAGATTTGAACTTTTTTTGCAAAAGCGATGAATAGACAGTCAGTCTAATTATCTGCTGAAGAAGCTTACAGGCTGAAGGGGATATTATTGCTCAGAAATTGCTTTTACAAGCTTCAGGCACTCCGGGAACTTTTCCTGAAAATATGATTCAAACTCCGGAACCGAGTCAAGCTCCACCCGAAGCTCAGTTTGTTGATCTTTAGCTTCCAGAAAATACCGTTCTCTTCCTCCTCCCCAATCTTTGGGTTCTTCTACACCATTTTTGATTTCTCCCAAGTGCTTAAAGATCATCTGCTCATTAGGGATCTTCTTTTCAATCACGCTGTACATTCCTCCCTTTGGAGCCAGGAAATAAATTTTGCTACCTTCCTGCCAATCGCTTTCTGCATAAGAACCTTCCGCAAAAACTGCGGTCCACTGCCTGTAAGTAGAATCTTCCCAAAGGGCTTTCCAAACCTTTTCGGCAGGAGCATTGATGCTGATGGAAAAATTAAGTGTTTTCATAATGGGTTGAGTTAATGATATACAAATCTACTCAGGAGCAATTTAGGTTAAGCGGGTGCAGAACGACAATTTCAGGAGGGGATTGCTGCAGGGTAGGAGCTTGATTACTATTTCGCCACCAGATATCCTTTATCAATCCAGTCTTTTTTGATGTTGTGCGGCAGGTTGAGCAGGTAGTAATTGGTGAACTTCATCTCCTTCAAAACGTCAATGGCTGGACGCACGTTTGGGCAGTGTTCAAAGGGGCAGCAGCCACAATAGATCACAACCTTCCTGTTCTTGTCCACCGATTTTAATTGAGCCTTAAGCTTCGCCAAACCTTCGGGACTGTTTCCCATGCCTGCGTCCACGGAGTTCGGAATAGTGGCGCCGGGACCAACGCTGATTACGAGTGGTGCATCATTCTTTTTAGAGATCGCTTTCGCGAGCTCGGCAGGTTCGATCAGTTGTTTGGCAGTCCAGTTTACCGGAGTTTGGGCTTGTATATTTATGCACAAAAGCAACATTGTTGCTGAGAAGGCGAGGGAAAGGACGTGCAGTTTTTTCATGAGCAAAAATACTTATTTCTCTGTTAAGCTTCTGATTACCTTACAAGGATTTCCGGCTGCAAAAACATCGGCAGGGATATCTTTGGTCACCACGCTGCCCGCCCCGATTACGCTGCGGTCGCCAATGGTTACACCCGGACAAATGACAACGCTTCCGCCCACCCAAACATCTTCTCCGATAGTAATAGGTTTGCCAAGCTCAAGCCCGGATGCTCTTTCCTTATGATTCAGCGGATGTGTAGCTGTATAAATCTGCACGTTTGGCCCAAACATCGCCCGGCTGCCGATTGTCACCGATGCTACATCCAACACCACACAATTAAAGTTGAAGAATACTTTCTCGCCGATCTTAATATTCCCGCCGTAGTCACAGTAAAAAGGCGGCTGAAGCCACAGCCCTTCGCCGGCATTGGGTATAAGCTCCTGTAAGATGCGGGCTCGTTCGTCCGGCTTGTCCTCCCTCGATTCATTAAGCTCTTTGATGAGGAGCCGGGCTTTAATCCTTTCGTTGAAAAGCTCCTGGTCGAGCGGATCGTACAGTTCGCCCGCAAGCATCTTTTGTTTTTCTGTTTTCATAAGTGAAGGAGTGGCGATTGTAGCGTTTTCTTCATTTTTTAGTTGGTCAGATCTACGCCCTTGATGGTGACGGTTTGTTCTGTCACGACTTCAAAACCCATTTTCTCAAAGAACTTTTTTGCTGTTTTACTTACGTTGGATGTCAGTTCAGTTTGGTTTCGGCGTTTAGCCTCCTGCTCAATCCTGGTGTAAAGTTGCAATGCGATGCCCTGCCGCTGATGGTCTTTGTGTACGTAGAAGAGATCGATATAACTTCCGTTTGCCAGCGTGCAGAAGCCGGTTATCTTTTCTTCGTTAGTTGCTACCCACACAACCTGTTCCAGAAGGACTTGTTGCCACCGGTCCATGTTCTCAATTCCGGAAGCCCAGACCTCAGTTTGTTCGCTGTTATAGTCAGCTGTGCAAACGGTTTTTATAGTTCCGATGAACAGTTGCTGGAGCTCGGGTAAGTCGTGGATGGTGGCTTGTCTGATATTCAATTATGATATTTCTAAGTCGATGTTTCCCGCAGAGCTGTTGGCCCTTAATTATTTATAGTAGTCATAGAACTTGTTTTTAAACACCTCTTCCGGATCGTATTTCAATTTGAGCTCAAAAAAAGCTTTGGACTGGGGATACGCCGTCTGAAATGTTTCCTTACTGATATGCAACCTGTAAGGCAAGTAATAAGTTCCGTCCATTCTTACGGCGAGAGTTGCTAGTTGGCGGGTCAGTGCCTTCATTTCTTGTTCACTCTCATTTTTCTTTTTCTGATTAAACAAAAAAACAAAGCCAAATACGTTTCCCCTCGCATAGTTCAAATAGCTGTCGTTGTCCTTTGCTACTGCTCTTATAGTAATATTCAGTAAATCAATGTGCCTGTTCGGCAAAACCGTTTTGAGCTCGTTTATGAACTGTTCAAAATGTTGCTCTGGTATAAAGTATTCCTGCAGAATATCGGTAGAACTGGTGTCTTTATTTTCAATTAATGTTACACTTTCATTTAGTAAATCATTTCGGGATATAGTTCTATTTACCAGCAGTTTACTGACGCCTGTTTCCAAGTCCCATCTAAGGCGTTTTCCATACTCGCTGTTAACTGTACCTCTGAAAACCAAGCGCTTGGTGTCTTCGATCGTCTCGCTGCCTTGAGAAAGCAAGCGGGGCTTTCCCTCAACTCTCTCGAAATAATTAAGTGTTGCTTCGTCTAAAAAATTCTTTTCAGATATCCTTAATCTACCGAATGCTAATTTCACTTTGTTGTTATTTAAAACAAGCTTTTTGTAATTGCTTATGTAGGCATTTGGATTTACCCGGACGTATTTAAACTTCAATTCTTCGTTATCAACTATTTTAAGTTTTACGTCGAGTATTATTCCAAAAAGCCCATACCCTCCAATAACCAATCTGAATAATTTTGGATTTTCGGATCGGCTGCAATTCAAAATTTTACCGCTAAAATCCATCAGCGTAAATGAAATTACACTCGAAGAAATTGGAGGAGAGTCTTTCTGCCATCCATGACCGTTTACACTTACAGAACCTCCGATTGTGAATGAACTGAATGCCTGCATGACAGCAATCGACTTGCCGTATTTGTCTAAGTAGTTTATTGCATCCTCCCACAATGCCCCCGAACCAATCGTGAGAACGTTGTTGACACTGTCAATCTGCATATCCTTGTAAGGGCGCATATTTAAGACTATCCCGCCCGGGTACATGGTATGTCCGCCCATACTATGCCTTGCTCCCGCGACAGATATCGGAATCTTCTTAGCTCTGGAGTAGGTAAGTATGTCTTTTAGCTGGCGGATGATTTCGGCTTTTTTTTCCGGAACATCTACAATTGAGTCAACCTGAGTCAGGCTGAGCCTGCTCGCGTCGTTTATGTAGCCTTCGGGCGCCTTTATTCGAACATCATTTTCCTGTAAATGCGTTCTAATTAAATGAACAATTGGAATCGAAATGAAAACGACTAAAGCGAGAACCAATAAATAAAAAAGGTGCTTTCTTTTCATCCGTTTGTAAGTTGTTCATCAAAAATGTCTGATTTCATTTTCTGCTTAGAAAATCCTAATGCTTTAGTCCTTCTGCTCCTTCCTCCCTCTTCACAAGCAGAACCTCCTGCTCATTCAGCAACAAATAGCCGTATTCGTAACAGAAGTAATAAGTAGTGCCCTTCTGTGTCTGGTAAACATGCGTGTGATAGTTCAGGTCAAAGCCTTGTTTCAAAAGTTTGTCGCGGTTTACCTTGGTTTTGCCCGTTGGGTTCAGCTTCTGTAAAATGTCGCGGTTCTTTTTGAGCGTATGGTTAACCTGCCGCACAAAACTGAGATCTTCAACTTTTAAGCGATTGTTGTAATTGCTGCGGCACTGGTCATCGCAAAACTTTTTATCAGAGCGGCCCTTTATCGGGGTGCCGCAGTCGAGGCATACACGTTCCATATGCTTATGTTAAAGGTTTAGGTTCTATTTGGCTGCTTACCGGCTGGGTGGAAAGAAGCCTGCCGAAGAGAATACCAAAAATGATATAGCACCCGGCAAGCGCCCAAACCTCATAGCCTGCATTTCCATTCCTGGAAGCCCATTTCACCAGCGCAAGCGCACCAACAAGAAAATGGCTGAAGTTTGCAATGGCAATTGGACGGTTAAAAATTCCACCGATAATACTCCACTGAGCCATCCAGTTCAGCATGGCAAAGCCGAAGTACAGCGAGCCAAGTATTTGAAAGATGATTTGCATGTTAGCCGGATCTGCGTGTAGTTGCGAAGAAATTTCCTGCGGGAAGAATGTCAGGGAAATGCCAATTGCGCCCAGCAGAATCGCACTGGCAGACATTAATAGCTTTGTATTCATGAATAAGGTTTAAATAAAGATAGGCATTATCCGTGTATAAACGTTTATATACGGATGTAAATGTTTAAGCTCCGGTTAAGTTTTTCGGCTATTTGCACCTTTGTATCGTCGGTGATGAAGGAATATCACTGGTCGTTAATCACATAACTATTTAAATTTTAAGATCATGAGCAATTTAAGAAACAGTGTACGTTTAGCAGGATTCCTGGGCACAGAGCCAGAAGCGAAAACAGTTGGACAAAACAAGAAAATGGTGCGGTTCTCAATCGCTACTAACGATTCGTACAAAAACGAAAAAGGCGAGAAAGTAGAAGAAACCCAATGGCACAACCTCGTAATGTGGGGCAACACCGCACAAATCGCAGAGAAGTTTCTTCATAAAGGGAGCGAGGTAACTGTAGAGGGCAAACTCACCAGCCGCAACTACACCGATAAAGATGGCATCAAACGCTACGTTACAGAGATCGTAGTGAATGAAATCCTCCTGATGGGGAAAAAATAAGGTTATCCTTAATAGCCAGAAGCAAGGTTGCTCAGTACGGGCAGCCTTGTTTTGTTTTGTGCCGGGGAAGAGGAGAAAGGGAAAAGATTAAGGGACGAAGGAGGAAAGACAAACGACAAAGGGCTAAGGTAGACGGATGTGATACTGTTGATTTCGTAAACTCCCAGACCCGTAACTCAAATCGCACAACTCAGAACCACTCAATTCTAAGGTGTACTCACCGCAACCGGCAGCACTTTCCCGTTGAAGAACTTATGTCCGGTAAGTGCAAAATCGGCAATGTATTTTCCCATCTCAAAAGCCATAACCGGCGACTTATAATCCGGGAAAGCTTTTTCAAGCATCTCAGTCTGAGCGGAGCCAAGCGCCAGGCAGTTTACTTTTATGTTCCTGTCGGCGAGTTCCAGTGCCAGACATTCGGTGAGCGTATGTAATGCAGCCTTGCTTGCCGAATACGCTGCCAACCCCGCAAACTTGACGCTTCCCTGAAAACCGCCCATGCTTCCAATATTCACGATGTGTGCGTTGCGGTTCATCAGCGGCAGCAAATTCTGGATCATTTTGATGTGCCCGAGTAAATTGCTCTGCAGCATTTCGGCAAAATCAAGTTGCGATGTTTCGATGAAAGGCTTATTGATGAGCGCACCGGCATTGTTGATTAGCACGTCAACCGTTTCGATGTGTTTTTCCAGAAACGGCACCAGCCCTTTCACATAATCATCATGTACAATGTCAAACTTGGCAGGGTAGAGGTTGCACTCAGGGTTGAGCCCTTTGGCAATCTGGTACAAACGGCTCAGGTTGCTTTCAGAGCGGGCAAGCGCCACAACATGATTGTTGCTGTTTGCCGCTAATTCTATGGCAGCTTCAAAGCCGACGCCGCTGCTGGCGCCTGTAATTACAATGTTCATATGCCCGGAGCTAAGATGAAAAGATGATTAACCTGCCACAAATTTTGTACCGTAGCTTGATACAAGCTTAGATGTGGAGCAAAGATAATCCATTGTAGATTAACTTCGCGTTTTCAGGCTGGTTCGAAGCCTTCAGCTCCAGGCCGATCCGGATTTCTTTCGCGAGTTCGGGTTGAATTTTGTTCTTCTCTAAAATTTCGAGGATCTCCATCGAACCCAGCCAGTCGTCATAATACGAGTTCTTAAGTTGTTGCCTTATACCAGCGAGCTTATCCAAGCCTGTTGCGCTTTCGCGGATTTTACGTATCTGCCGGAAAATTTCGTGATATGCCTTTGTTGCTTCATCGTATTCAGGATGATAAGTGGCAGTTTTTGCAACCGGTGCGATTTGCTCGTATGCATCCTTATCGGCGGCACCGCAAAAAACTGAAACGATCTTTTCGCCCACAGCCATGTCGTATTTTCCCCAGGAGGGATCAAACAACACTTGCCCTCCATCTTTCACTGTACAATTGTTAAAGGTTATCAGAATTGGCTTCTCCTTATGCCACATGATATTTTCGACCGTTCCGGAAACGGTGATGCCACTTTCAAACTCTAGTTCAGTCTCTCGATTTTCGCTGATACCTGCTTCATTCAGTTCCGATGCAGAAAGATTTTCCAGAGTTGTATTCATCCCTTTCAACTTTCCTACCGGCGATGAAAAACCACCCTTGTGATAGGTTTTGTCGTGTGCGGGAATTTCTTTGTTTTCTACAGCCAGCGACACAGGTCCGGTAGCTTTGATGAAGCGCAAATTGTTCTCACGATCCATGCTCAGGTCGGTAAAGGTGCCGCTTACCTGAAGCCCTGAGCTGTAAACTGCCGTAGCTGTGTTTTTACATTCAATCGCTTTCAATATCCCCTCAGATCCGCCGCGACGGAAAGCCATGGTATCGGCAAACTGCTCAAGGGTATCGATCAGGTTCTGGAAATTCGGCGTTACAAAGAGTTGCGGTTGTGGCTGGGTAATATCGTAAGAGTAGTTGACGGCATCAAGATTATACCACAGCTTTTTGACTTCCGTGCGCATACATGATGCGCTTTCGCCGATGGATGAAAGCAGCCCGGCGCCATAGATTTTGTGATTCTCCAGATCGCCGATAAGGCCATATTCCACCGTCCACCAGTGCAGGCGGCTGAGCAGCGCCATTTCCGAAGGCTCGCCCAGGTTGTCCTGGCAGAATTCCACCTTTTCAGTTGCTTTCCTGATCTCGGCAGCCGAGGCGTTGGGCATCTCCTTAAGGATGGATAGTTCCCGGATAGCTTCGTACAACTCAAAATCTTTCGAGGAAAACATTGCCTTAGCACCAATCGAGCCGAAATAGCTGAGATATTGATTGTAATCAGGTTCAGCAATGATAGGAGCGTGCCCGGCAGATTCGTGGATAACGTCGGGAGCGGGGGTATATTCGATATGATTGAGCTGCCTGATGTCTGCCGCTATCACCAGCACCCGATAGGCCTGGAACTCCATGAATGCTACAGGAGGAATAAAGCCGTCAACCGTAACCGCACCCCAGCCAATCTCCGCAAGAGCGGCATTCATTTCCTCAAGGCTGGGTATTTTTTCTATCGTTAAGCCGGCTTTTTTCAGCCCGGGAATGTATGGATAGTACGCGATGTCTTTTAAGCAGTTGTAGTTCTGGCGCATCACGTAGCGCCACACCGCATGATCAACAGGCGTGTAGTGTTCATAATGCTGCTCAACTATATATTGTTTAAGGTGCTTTGGAAGACTGGCAACCTGCGGATTATTGAAGTCGTTAAATGCACTCATTTTCAAGGACCGGTTAATAATTACCCATGTACAGAACGCGGTAAGGTAGTAATTCCCATCTGATGGCTAAAACTATAATGCTATTCTTTGTGGTGTGGTTTTGGAAGATATTTTTATTTTTAACAATAATTTTATCGCTCTCAGTATTGTTTGAACTTCACGAAGCCAGGAAGAATGCGTGGCAACGCCTGATCGGCAGCCATTCGCAGTTTTCTTTAGAAGCCCGGATATTCCATTCGATATCCGTAATAGCCTTAATTGCGCTGGCCTATAATATTCCTTTTAATTATGCCATCGGCCTGCCGACAATTGCGGCATACAGTTTTGTTACGCTGGTAATATTTGCTTTTACTTATTACAATTCGAGGGTTCGGGGCAAAACAAACAGTAGCATTATCATTTGCGGAGTAACTGTATACACGCTCTTTGCTATAAACTACTATTTCAACTCAGGCATTAACGGTCCTACTTTTTTACTTTTCTCGCTCGCATTAAACCTGATGTTGGCTATTGCTCTGCGGGGACAGCATGTTTTCTGGCTGGTGCTTAACATCTTTCTGGTTGCCGGTTTACACATCGCCGAGTATTTACATCCTGAATGGATCAAGGATTCATACAATAGCCGTTTCAGCCGCTTTATAGACAGCGCTTCGGCTTATGCAGTTACGGCTGTGCTGATTTTCTTCAGTATGCGATACATCAAGCGGAACTACAGTATTGAAAGAATGTCGGCGGAGGTGAAAGCAAACTCAATTGAAGAGCAGAATCACAAGATCGTAAGGCAGAATCAGCAACTGGAATATGTAAACGCCGAGAAAAACAAGCTTTTCTCCATAGTTGCTCACGATTTACGAGCTCCCTTGGTTTCTATTCAAAATTATCTTGAGCTTCTGTCTGAGTATGGGCTTGAAGCTGAGGAGCGGAAGAGGCTTGAGCAAAACCTGCTGCTCACTACCAAGAACACAACCAACATGATGTCTAACCTGCTGTCGTGGTCGAGGGCGCAGATGGAAGGAGTTGTTTCAAGGCCTCATGTACATGAGCTGTCGGCACTTCTGCGAAATACATTACAGGTGGAAAGCAATATTGCTCAGGGCAAGAATATTGATTTTTCATATGACATACAACCGGACATATCGATAGTTGCTGATGCTGACATGCTTCAGTTAGTGGTTCGGAATCTGGTGAACAATGCAATTAAATTCACCAAATTGGGCGGACGTATCAGCATTGAAGCTACAGCGTCGGATAAATTCTGCCAGATAGTTGTAAGCGACACCGGCATCGGGATACCAGTAGAAAGCCAGCAGGATATCTTCACCCTGAAGGCACAATCTACTTTTGGTACTAACAACGAGAAGGGCGTTGGGCTCGGGCTGCTTTTGTGCAAAGAATTTATGGATTTGCAGGGAGGTAAGATCTGGTTTGAAAGTGCGCGCGGAAAAGGCACTTCTTTTTATTTGCTGATCCCGTTGGCCAATGCCTCTGTGCTGGTGCAGTAAACTTTAAATCTTTTAAAACGTTCCTTTTTAATCTATCTATCTACACATGATCCCTGACGCAACGCAGTTCGAGCAAACTATAGAAAACCAATCAGCAAAACTATATATCCTGAAAAATAGCCAAAATATGCAGGCTGCCATCACCAACTATGGTGGCAGGATTGTAAGCCTGCTGGTTCCTGATAAGCAGGGGGAATTGACAGACGTGATGCTCGGTTGCGATGATGTAAGAGCTTACCAGGAGGATGAGGCTTTGTACTTTGGAGCGCTGATTGGCAGGTTCGGGAACCGGATAGCCAGAGGGCGGTTCGAGCTAAACGACGAGCAGTTTACACTGGCAACTAACAACGGCGTCAATGCCTTACACGGCGGGCCAAGCGGTTTCCATAGCAAGTTCTGGGAAGCAAATCAGACGAGTGAAAATTCGCTGGAGCTGAGCTATTTGTCGGCAGATGGAGAGGAAGGTTATCCGGGCAATTTACAGGTGACAGTTGTTTATACGCTTACCGAAGAAAACAGCATCCGGATAGAATATAAGGCTTCTACCGATATGCCTACAGTGGTTAATCTCACCAACCACTCTTATTTTAACCTCAACGGCGAAGGCAATGGCGATATACTGGATCATCGGTTGTACATCAATGCCAGTTCATACACGCCTGTCGACAAAACTCTTATCCCCACCGGGATATCCTCTGTTGAAGGCACGCCATTCGATTTTAGAGAGGCTGCGACTGTGGGCTCACGCATCAGCCAGCCAGATGAGCAGCTTAAAAATGGTAACGGCTACGATCACAATTATGTGTTGGATAAGCCAGAAGGCGAACTGGGCTTAGCCGCTACTGTGGAGGCACCGGAAACCGGCATTCGCATGGAGGTTTTCACTACCGAGCCCGGCGTCCAACTTTACAGCGGCAATTTTATGCAGGGAAAAGTGGCGGGCAAAGAGAGCAACTATTATCCATTCCGCACGGCTTTGTGCCTGGAAACCCAGCATTTCCCTGATTCGCCCAACCAGCCCGAATTCCCAACAACTACACTCCTGCCAAAAAAGCCTTATCACAGCGTAACGGAATATAAATTTAGCGTCGCTGATGCGTCGTAGTCTTCTCCTTTTTGCACTTTCATTCTTTTGGTGCTTTGCTTCAACTGCACAATCGCCGCTGATCACCAACGTAGATGGGCGAAAAACAACCAGCCTAAACGGTAAATGGCAATATATTGTTGATCCGTTCGAAACTGGCTCTTACGACTCGCGTTCACGCGAAAGGAAAGAAACTGATCGCGAGGCTTACTGGAATACCGATATCCCGGAGAATAAAACGGATCGGAAAGAGTTTGGATATACTGACAAGAACACGCTTGTGGTGCCGGGCGACTGGAATTCTCAAGCGGAAAAATTTTTGTATTACGAAGGCACAATCTGGTACAAAAAGAGCTTCGATTATCAACAGATCAATTCTTCTAACAAGACCTACCTGTATTTCGGTGCTGTAAATTACCGTGCAGATGTGTATCTGAATGGAAAAAAACTTGGCTCGCACAAAGGCGGATTTACGCCTTTCAACTTTCTGATTCCCGAAGGAATTTTAAAGTCAGCCGGAAACTTTCTGGTAGTAAAAGTTGATAACAAGCGATCAAAAGATGAGGTGCCGACGCTCAATACCGACTGGTGGAACTATGGCGGCATCACTCGCGATGTAAAGTTGGTTCAAGTCCCTCCGGGATTTATCGGGGATTACTTTGTTCAGCTTGCAAAAGGATATGATCCGAAGAAAGCAGAAGTTGCAGGTTGGGTTAAACTTGATAGTGGTTCTACAGCTAAATCTGTAACTGTAGAAATCCCCGAGTTGAAGATCAGGAAGAGCTTTTCGGTGGTAAACAACCTTGCCATCATCAATTTTCCACTGGGCAAATTCCAGCGCTGGTCGCCTGAAAACCCAAAGCGCTATCAGGTATCACTCTCAACAGAAAACGACAGAGTTGAGGAGAAAATCGGTTTCCGGAATATCGATGCAATAGGCAAGAACCTACTCCTAAATGGGAAACCTGCATTTCTCAGAGGAATCTGTATCCACGGCGAAATGCCGGAAGAGGCCAGGCGGGCTTACGGCAGGCAGGACGCCGAAAAGCTGTTGGGCTGGGCGAAAGAACTCAGTTGTAACATGGTGCGGCTGGCACATTATCCGCATGATGAAGCGATGGTGCGGGTGGCAGATTCGCTTGGGATATTGGTTTGGTCGGAAATACCGGTTTACTGGGCAGTTGATTTTACCAGAAAAGATGTTTTTGCTAACGCGAAGAACCAGCTCAGCGAAATGATCTCACGCGATAAAAATCGGGCAAGTGTGATCGTTTGGTCAGTTGGCAATGAAACTCCCATCAGCGATGCCCGTACTGAATTTTTGAGCGGCTTGGCGCATGAGGCAAAATCCCTCGACCCAACCCGTCTTACTTCTGCGGCACTGCAAGTTGAAAACAAAAAAGCTGGCGTAAATATCATAGACGACCCGCTCGGGCAGTCTATCGATCTGATTTCAGTAAACCAGTACATTGGATGGTATGGTGGCTTGCCCTCACTCGCCCGGACAGTTAATTGGGAGAATACATACAACAAACCTTTATTCTTCAGCGAGACTGGTGCGGAAGCTCTCGGGGGCTTTCACGCCGACAGCCTTACCCGCTGGAGCGAAGAATATCAGGAATGGTACTACAAAGAACAGATAGAAATGTGGAAGAAGATGCCGGAAGGTTTCGCGGGGCTGTCGCCGTGGATCCTTACCGATTTTCGCTCGCCTCGCCGTAACAATCCGCAATATCAGGAAGGCTGGAACAACAAAGGCCTTATCAGCCATGATGGTGGAAAAAAGAAAAAAGCTTTCTATGTGCTGAGGGATTACTACGACGAAAAGAAGTCGGAAAAAATCCGTTAAGGATGTGCTAAATTCCTTAGCCTTTCGTTAATTTTGTCCTCCCGGGATAATTCAAATCATGTACGCTATTGTCGATATTGAAACCACAGGTGGGCATGCCAGCGCAAATGGCATAACCGAAATTGCTGTGGTTATCCACGACGGCATGAACATCGTTGATAGGTTTGAGTCGCTGCTAAATCCCGAAGTTCCAATCCCATTTTACATTCAGGGGCTCACCGGCATCAGCAATGAGATGGTGAGTGCAGCTCCGCGGTTCAGGGATGTTGCCCACCACATTCACGAGCTCATTCACGATAAAATTTTTATCGCTCACAACGTCAATTTCGACTATTCTTTTCTGAAGTATCATCTCGGTTTAGCCGGGCACAACCTCAACTGCAAAAAGCTTTGCACGGTGCGACTTGGGCGGAAGATTTTCCCCGGCTTGCCCTCATATAGTTTGGGAAAGTTTAGCAGGCACATGGGCGTGGAGATAGAAAACAGGCACCGGGCTGCGGGCGATGCCGAAGCTACCGCGGTTTTGTTTTCCATGATGTTGGCGAACGACAGAGAGGGACACATCGTGCAGGCTTTAAATCAGCGCTCCAAAGAGCAGTCGCTGCCACCCAACCTGCCGAAAGAACAGGTGGAAGCGCTTCCATTTACTCCGGGCGTCTATTATTTCAAAGATGCAAAAGGCAAGGTGGTGTATGTGGGAAAGGCTAAGAACCTGAAGAAGCGTGTGTGCAGCCATTTTCAAAACAACAAGCCGAACAAGCAGAAGCAGGATTTTTTGCGCAGCATCTACTCTATTTATTATCAGGAGTCGGGCACTGAGCTGATGGCTTTTGTCTTGGAAGCTATCGAGATCAAGCGACTCTGGCCGGAGAATAACCGGGCGTTAAAGCGCTTTGAACATGCCTGGGGCTTGTACGCTTTTGAAGATCAGAACGGATATGTCCGCCTGGCGATTGATAAGCGAAGAAAATATTCGAATCCGGTTCACACCATAAGTTCAGTTCTTGACGGCTACAGCCTTGTGCGTGGATTGATGGATGAGTTTGGGCTGTGCCCGAAGCTGTGCTTCATCCAGAAAAACAATGATCCATGTACCAGCCCTGCGTGCAAGGGAGCTTGCACAGGGCACGAGAGTTCAACTGATTACAATGATAAGGTTCTCGCAGCCATCAGCCATTTGAAATCGGCTTTACCTACTTATGCGTTTTTCGATGCGGGTAGAACGTTGGCAGAAAAAAGCTGCATCCTGATTGAGGGTGGGCAATTCTACGGCATGGGCTACCTGGCACACGATTTTGCTTCCGACGATTTGCCATCCCTCAAAAGCGCACTCACGCCTTATCCGCCCAATGAGTACATCAAAAACATGGTATTCCAGCACGCCAGCCGCTTCCCTGACAGGACAAGAGTATTCTCCTGATCAGGCAGGAATGTGGATGGCGACAAGCGTGCCCTTTCCTGGCGAGGAATCAAAATCAACGGTCCCTTTCAAAAATTCAACCCGCGAAAGGATGTTTTTCAACCCAATCCCTTCTTTGCCTTTGATCTTAGAACTATCAAAGCCCCGCCCATTATCTTCGATGGTAGCAGAAATTCCATCTTCATCTTTTACCAGTTGAATGTCCAGTTTGGTTGCTTTGGCATGCTTAATTACATTGTTCACCGTTTCCTGGATGACGCGGTACAGAACTGTTTCAGTCTGCTCATCCAGCCTGTCGTTTAATCCTCCCGTTTCCAGATTTATCCTCAGCTGACTGCTATCAATTTTGTCTAGGAATTCCTTTACAGCAGACGCGAGCCCGGCTTTTAGAAGAGCGTTTGGCATCATCTGGTGCGAAATGGACCGCATCTCATCGTAGCTTTCGGTTACGAGTGCAAGGCTGCGGTCGGCCAGTTGGGATTCAGTTCCGTCGAAAGTCAGTTTTTTGAATAGCCCATTTAGGTTCATTAAGGCTGCCGAGAGGAGCTGGCCAACGCCATCGTGCAGATCCGTGGCAATTCGGCGGCGCTCGCGTTCTTCTGCGGTAAGTACCGCCCGGGCGGCGATTTCCTGCTGCTTGTTGATTTCAGATTGCAGCCTTGCTTGTTCAGCCAATTTGCGCCGGTTGTAGATTAGGTAACCTAATATTCCAGCCAAGATAAGCAGGGCAATAGCAACTGCCAGGTAGGTGTTGCGCTGCTTTATCTGAAGTTTTTGAATAAGGCTCTGCTGGCTAAGATTTTTAATCTGCTGCTCTTTTTTCTCCGTCTCGTATTTGGTTTTGAGGTCTTCAATAATCTTAACCTTGTCGCTGGTCATCATGGAGTCTTTTGCACTTACAGACAGCTTAAGCGTTTCGTATGCACTTTTATAATGATCAGTTCTTGCTTCAAGGTCGGCGATGCTGGCATTTGCCTGTTGCACTATCTCTTGCTCCTGTACCTCACTTGCAAGGGACCGGGCTCTATTCAGCCAATCAAGAGCTTTTGTAGTGTCGCCTGTGTTTTTATAGACAATACCGATGTGATAAAGACTATGGCTCAAGAATTTTCGATCTCCAACCTGCTCGTAAGCGGCTTTGCTTTTTTGGTGGTTTATTAGCGCATTTTTATAATCTTTCCTCTCATAAAACAAAGTACCTACATTCTCATACGTCTTTCCGAGCCCATTTATGTTCCCTTTTTTTTCGTGCAGGGGTATGGCTTTCTGGTAATATTGAATCGCGAACCTGGGATTCTTAAGTTCATTATAGGTACTGCCGATGTTGTTATAGCTGCTGGCCATTTCTACGGTGTCATTGGCTTTCACAGCAAGCCGATTGTATTCCAGAAAATAATTAAGAGCCGTCTTATAGTCTTTTTGCACTGAAGAAACTATTCCAAGAAGGTTAAGTATCCTGCCGCGGCCGATCTCGTTTTTAGTTTCCTCGAAAAGGCGCAGCGCCTTGGTGCCGTAAGCAATGCTGGTTACATAGTCATGCTTGGCACTGGCTGAAGTTGCAATATTCCCGTAGGCCTTTCCCATTTCAGTACTATCTTTTAATCTTTCTACAATTGCTAAGCCCTGTTTATAAAATTCAATTGCCTCGTCAAAGTTGCTCTTGCGATGAGCGTATATTCCTTTAAATTTTAAAGCCATCGCTTCCCCTTTTTTGTAGTTGCTTTTCAGGGACACGCCGTAGGCTTCCTCAGCAAACCTTATCATGGAATCTGGTTTTAGCATATTCTTATTTGCAAGAACGAGGAGTTGATCAGCTTTTTCAACGTTATTTTGCTGCGCAAAACTCCAGTAGGGAGAGAAAAAGAGTACAGCAAGAAAGAGCAGGTTTTTAGCGGGTTGAAAGCTGAAGCAATAAGAAATTGAAAGATGTTTACTTTCCATCAGAGTGAGAGCGTGATAGTTTAGGTGACTAAATTTATTAAAATCTGTTATATTACATCGCATTAATTTTCAGGATCATAGTAGGGAAATTAACCCGCTTATGCAGAAAAACATCCTTTTAGTAGACGATCACGCCATCGTGCTGGATGGGCTGGAGGCGCTTTTAAAAACTGAGTCGGAGTACAAGGTCACCAAAGCCTCTGTTGGTGAATTTGCGCTTTCGTACCTGCGTTCAGACTCTTTCGAAATGATGATCACCGACTATTCCATGCCCGACATGGATGGCTTAACATTGGTGAAAAAGGCGAAGCAAGTTTCTCCCACAACAAAGATCATCATGCTTAGCATGCACGATGATGGTCACGTGATCCGGGAAGCGGTATCGGCGGGCCTAGATGGATATGTATTGAAAAAGTACGCTCAACAGGAATTGCTTCAGGCCATAGAAGTTGTGAATAACGGTGGCCAATACTGGAGCCGAGAAGTAACCACTGCTCTACTGAACAATAGCCGATCCGAGGAAACTCAGGAAACACTCACCGACCGTGAAATTGAGGTCCTAAAATTATTGGTTCAGGAATTAAACAGCCGCGAAATAGCCGAAAAGCTCTTTATCAGCGAGCGCACGGTAGAAACCCATCGAAAAAATCTGATGCGTAAAACCAAGGCGATTAACATGGTCGGCCTTGTGAAGTACGCGTACGCCCATAAGCTCGCCTGAGCTTCTATCCGTATTTCTACGTACAACAATTTCAGCGTTTTAACGGAAAAGCTTTTTTTATAGCTGCCATAGTTTTGGTTCAAACAACCAACAACATGAAAACTATAAAATTACTAACAACAATCTGCCTCCTGGTTTGCTGGGCAAACCTACAGGCGCAAAACGTTGACGTGAAATTCCAGGCTATGGGCGGGAAAGGCGATCAGCGAGAAGCGAAACGCATTTACATCTCAGATCTCGCGGTTAAACAGCTTCTACAGAAAAAAGGCACAGCAAAGGCAGGCGGCGGCATTGGCGGCAATATGGCCTACGCACACATGACTGTAAATTTCGGCGGAGTAGATCCCTCTGCTTACCAAACGATGCTTACCGAGGTTTACGACGAACTTTGCAAAAAACTTACTTCATTAGGCTATGAGGTTGTGGGCGGCGATGAGGCAAAAGCAAAGGTCTCCAAAGGTGCCCAGGTAGTCAATACCGTTGGCGAGCCCTCAAAAGATATGTATCTCGGTCTAATTACCACCATCCATCCCAAAGATCGTGTGATAACTTATCCTGCAAATATCATTACAGCGGGGCTGTTTTATCCAAAAGTTGCAAAAGACCTCGACGCAGTAGTACTAGCTTTCAATTTCGCAGTTGATTATATTAACTACGACAGCAATGGCGGAGCCTTTGCCTCTAAAGCGAAAATTCAGGCTGCTCCTAACCTGGTGGTTTCCGGCAGCATGAATGCAGCGGTGGCTAAAGGCGGAGGTGTGGCTACGGTGAAACCAGTGAGAGCTGAAGACGACTGGATTGGTCCGGAAGGAATTTACCAGACGTCTAAATCCAGCCTGCCGCAATTGTTTGGAATGGGTGCAAGCTCATCCTCATCCAAATACACCATAGATATTAACGAACAGAAATATTTAGCTCACGTGAAGCAGTTCGTCCTTGCCGCAGCAAATGCGAGCATTGATGCATGGCGTGAAGGGATCAAGTAAGATGAAACGCTCTCTTACCTTAAGCCTGGCAGTGTTCTTTGTAGCCTGCCAGGCTACTTTAAGCTTCTCGCAATCGTTAAGCTTCACCAAAACCATGGATGATCCTGATAAGGCGATTAACACAATGATAAGTGTGGCCCCGGTTGAGGCTTATATCCCTTCAGGTAAGTACGGTGGGCTTTCTGTTGGCATTGGTGCCAGTGGCGTGTATGGCTATACGAGCCGCATCGGGTTTGAAGGTGCTTTAGGAACCTCGTACATAAACACTACAGGCGGTACTTTTACTTACGCTGAAGGCGGTGCATTCCTGAATCTCAGGATAAAAGAAAAGACTAAAAACACCCGCGTACTGCTGGGCTACAGCAGGAAGTTGGATGTGCGTACCACCACTACCACCACTACGTACATGGAGGTTCCGGCAAAGGTTAAAATTGCTACCGGCTTTCGCGGAGGCCTGCAATACAGCAATATTCCGGTAAAAACCGATGGAATTAAGGTGGCAGCAGCATCTTCCACACTCAACCTGGCTGGAATTTATGCTGGCATCCAGACCACCAACAAGCATTTAATCAAAACACTGATGCGAGGTGAAACTGAGCCAACTCCCACAGGAGCATTGTTTAAGCTGTACGCAGACGCATTGCTGTATGGAGTTAGTGAAATTGCGGAGCCTGCGCTTGATGCCAAACTTGAGAGTGGCAATGTGGGCTGGCGTGCGGGCCTCACCTGGGTAGTTGCTCCCTATACCAAAAAGGAGCACCCCAACTACAAGGCTTTTCTGCACCGCCTCAACATCAGTTCTGAAATAGGCTCCCGCCCGATAGATGGATTTTACATCAAAATGGGAGCCGGTTGGGCAGTTTTTCAGAAGTAATCAATTAGAAATTATGAAAAGATTTACAATCACTTTATGGATAATGGGAATCTGTGCCTCTTCATTTGCACAAAGTTTCTCAGCATTGAAAAATAGCAAAGACAACAACCCGATGCTACAAAATGGGTTCAAAGTGTATGTGCGGCATACCTCAGTAGTATCTAAATACACTCCAAATTATAGTGGAGTAACGGTTAACGTTGGCTTCCGCAGCGACGAATACAAGAAAGGTGGCACACGTATCCGATATGAGAATCCTACCCTGGGCGATTTTCTAAGCCGTATACCGGATATGGTTAAAACAACTAAAGCTATAGTAAACGACACAAAGATAGATGCAACGCCTAAAAAGTGGGAGGATCATGGACACGGCGGCGGCCTCTTAGGTTGGGTTCAATACTACTTTAATGCTGTAGCAAAAGATAAGTTCCTGCTTTCGCCGGGCTTCAGCGCCGGAGACTACATATACGGCTCCAGGTATGAAGCCAACGGGCAAAACAAAGCTGATATGGACCCGTACGGCTATTTCTTTGCTGGCGGTCCGGCAATTATGGCTAGCTACCTGCCAACTAATAAGTTTTGGATAGACGGGTATGTTAATTATGATATTGCTTTCGCGAAGGTCAATAATCGTGGAACAGCCGGATACCAAAAGCCGCACTTCCTGACACTTGGCGCAGACCTGTACACCAGCACGAAATTATTCGGCGGCATTCGTCTTAACAGGATGATAGACCGCGGAATTAGCAATGACAAATCAACACGGCTTGATATTTCTGTTGGCTTCGGACTCTAAGCCATCCCGAAGCAAAGCCAGCCATTATTAACGAAACTGCAGTTCTACTGTTGAGTGCAATGATGGTTGTTTTGTAGGCTGTTGTGCAAGCCCCGGACTTTCCGGGGCTTTTTATTTTAGCATCGGAAACTAAAATCCCGCATTTGCCGTAATTTAGTGTAAACAAAAACAATGAAGAGCTACATACAGTTGATATTCTGGACCTGCATTGCATTTACAGCATGCGGGCAACAGAAAGAGAGCAATACATCGGCTCGCAAAAAAACCAAGGCAAACATGGAATGGAATAAATTAACTCCCGAAGAGGAACGCGTAATTGTTAACAAAGGCACCGAGTATCCCGGCACCGGCAAACTGCTCAACAACAAAGAAAAGGGAACGTACGTTTGTCGCCGCTGTAACGCCCCGCTTTACCGTTCTGAAACTAAATTTGATTCGCACTGTGGCTGGCCGAGCTTTGATGACGAAATAAAAGGAGCAGTGAAACGCCTTCCAGATCCGGATGGACAACGCACCGAAATTGAGTGCGCTAAGTGCGGGGCTCATTTGGGGCACGTGTTTATCGGAGAGCGCTTCACAGACAAAAATACCAGGCACTGTGTGAATTCTGTTTCCATGGCATTTGTGCCGGATAAGAAGTAGGGCTAGAATTTAGCGTAAAGAATTGAGAATTAAGAGTGAGCCCCTGTGCTCGCTCTTTTTTTTTGGACGGTTATTCTTTGCTCTTTCTTCTTTGCTCTTTCAGCTTCATCTTTCTCCTTTAAATCGGTATTTTCGTGGATGTTCAAGTTAGCACCCATCACAGCCTTTATTTTGTTTTTTGTCCTGCAATGCTGTGCTCCCAAAATCTCCCAAACGGGAAAGGCTTCCTTCTACGCAGACAAATTCAATGGGCGTAAAACTGCGAGCGGTGAAACCTTCCGGAACTCAAAGAAGATAGCAGCGCACAAAACACTTCCGTTTGGCACCAAAGTAAAAGTTACAAACCTTCGGACTGGAAAGTCGGTGAAAGTTCGCATTGCCGACCGCGGGCCATTTGTTGCGGGGCGAATTATAGACCTCTCTAAAAAAGCCGCCCGAAGGATTGATATGGATAAAGAAGGGGTTGGGAATGTGAAGATTGAATATAGGAAGAAGAAATAACGGTTAGTGTTTATATTGTGCTCGATTAAGAGCACTTCCGTGTCGAGCTGCACGAATGCTGCTAAAAAGCAGAAAACTTTCGAGAAGCACGTCACCCGGGCATAATTTAAACATGTTGTTATGCCCCGTTTTTTTTAAATTGTTGCTCATAGAAGTCATAGATAGCCCCGTTGTCAAAATGCTTTTCAAAATATTTTTTAATTCCCATTCGGTATATAATGTCCCTTGGGATGTTCGATAATGAGTGCCTTTTTTTAATGTAGTGGGTAATTAATTGACAGCTATAATCGGACAAAAAGTGACCGAAACAAAATTTTAAAGTATCGATTGAATATCTATTTCCAAATAAAGTTGCTTTTCTTTTTGTTATTCCTTTCTCAACTATTTTTTTTTCAATTTCCGCATCTTTTATACTTGGTAAGTCAATAGGGTTACATTCTACACAAAACATGTAACCTGTTTGTCTTGGAAAGAATGAGGAGTTATATTTAGAGAGGTAAGCATCTGAATAAACAGCTAGTTTTATTTTTGATACAAACTCTGTCATATTAGCTTCTATATCACTATTGTCAATTTTTATAGCTGTTAACTCTTCAATTACTGATTTAATCACATTTTGATTCCATACATCGTTTTCCCAACTATAACCATAGGTGTAATACACATTTGGGTGGTTTATCCTTTGATTAAGAATCTCATCAAATTCATTATCCATCGCAACCATAACGGTTGTTATTTTCCCGTCAATTATATCTACCGCAATTTCTTTTATTGTAGTTTTTGAACCAACGGATTTGAATTTGATTTTCTTCCCAGATTTAAACTTAGAAAATATATTTTTCCAAAAGATTATATCTTCAGTCTCTTTTGAATAGTTTCCAGCATAAACCTGGGTTTTATTATATGAGGTCTTCCCTCCTTCTAAAAAAACAATCAGGTCAACATCATAAAATAGGTGTTGGTTATTTAAACCACTATTTGTTCTCCTAAAGCTACTCATGCAATACAAGTCTCCACTTTAATGACGCAATTTGAATAGGAGCCTACTATATCAGGGGAATGAGTAGCAAAGATAATCTGTGAATTTGGATTTACACCCTTTAAGCTTCCCACTAACTTTTCTTGCCATTCGACATGAAGAGATAGCTCTGGTTCATCTGCAATGTAAACGTGGCTTTTGTTTTCTTGGAGTAGACTTTCTCCTAAAATAATAAGGAGCTGCTTTTCTCCTGACGAAAGGTTGATTAAATTAAACTCTTTACCACTTTCTGTTCTTACACGTAATTCATTTTTTTCATTAATAAACAATTGCTTACGCTGATAAAGCTTATTTAACTCTGCAATAAACGTCAACTTCGGTTTATTTATTAACGTCTTCTTTTCATTTAAATCAATCCACTCTTGAACAATTGAATGAATTCTTCTCGTCCCGAGGATGTATGAAAGCTTATCCAGTTGTATAGTCTTTTTATCTTTAAGTAACGTTTTTGCTTCATCGAATCCTTTAAAATGTTTTTCAAGCTTGCTGCTAAATTCAACTTCTTCAAGTTTAAATAAAAGAAAAATTTGCTTGAGAGATTCCTGTTCCTTTTGAGAGTCTAAATCGTCAGTTTCTAAAAGATTAATCGGTTTTTCACCCTCAATCAATGAAAGGAAAACATTCTTTTGAAATTTTTCAGTCTCAATAGAATATTGCTTATCAAGTACCCCAAAGTATTTAATAAGTTCGGTTGATAATTCTTTAACCTTTTGGTCAATACTTGATTCGAGGCTTTTCTCTTCTTGATGCATATTTCGACTAGCCCTATGAATTGATAGCCAAGTCAAATTTACTATGCTTTGTAAAGATAAATTGATATCTCTTCCAATTTGAGCTCCCATCCTATGAATCCTTTGACGTAAGTAATCTTTCGGGTATCTATAGTAAATTTCCTCTTCAAGCTCGTTTAACTTGAATGTTTTTGGTTTACTTTCCTTGGGAAGTTTTATAGTAAAAATGATATTTGGGTATGGAGAATCATTTTTTTCTTTTTTTACCACTTCTATGAAAGCAGAGTCGTTTTTGCTTTCATTATCTGAATGGAAGTCCACTTTAATTCTGTTAAATTCAGCCTTGTCCAATGTTGTAAAGTCAGCATTTAAACTGGCTGCTATTAAATTAATTATGGTAGTCTTTCCTGAACCGTTAACCCCTATTAAAAAATTTATATTATCGTTAAAGTCAAGAATGACCGTTTTGTCACCCCAAAAGCCTTCAATCCTTACTGATTTTATTTTACGCATTTATGATTTTGTTAGGTCGTTTTTTAAAATGGGGCATAACTTGTATATATGGATGACTTTCTCATCCATATCTCCCCATATAAGGGTAGATATGGATGATTTCTATCATCCTTTTCACTCAAATATACAATCATATATCAAGGTCATCAAACGGGCTTTTTATGAGTTTTATGCTCTGAGTGCTTACGTGTGTGTAAATCTCCGTTGTTTTACTGCTGCTATGGCCTAAGAGCTCCTGGATATAGCGCAGGTCAGTGCCTGCTTCTAAAAGGTGTGTCGCGTAGCTATGCCTCAACCAGTGAAGGGTGACAGGTTTATTTATTTTGGCTTTTGCTAAAGCCTGTTTCAGCACGCTTGCTAAACTCCGTTCGTCATATTGCACATTTGCCGTTTGCCCCTCAAAAAGCCAAACTTTGGGCTTATAGGTTTTGTAATACGCCCTTAAAAGTTCTGTTATTTTCCCGGACAAGGGTACTATCCTGTCTTTTCGCCCCTTTGCTTGCCTGATAATCACAACAACGCGTTCGCTATCTATGTCGGCAAATTTTAAATTTAATAGTTCGCTGCGCCGTAAGCCGCAACTATACATTAAACATAGCATCGCCTGATGTTTCAAATTGCTGTGAGCATTCAATATCCTTTTAATTTCCTCTTTGCTCAACACGTTTGGCAGAAGGTGCTCCCGTTTGGGCCTATAGATCTTAGCCACCTCTATTGCCGTATCCTTAATTATGCTGAAGTATAGTTTAACTGCATTAACAATCTGGTTCTGATACGAAGCTGATAGCCCGTTTGCTATAATGTAATTCTCATAGTAGGCTACCACATCGGTATTGTTAAGGCTCTCTAGAGCTTTTGAATTATAGAAAAGCAGAAACGAGCGAAGTGCCTCACAGTATGTTTTCACAGTATTAGGGCTATATCTTTTGGTAATCAGATATTGTTCAAATAGCGTTATCTGGGCAACTTTATCAGCAGCTAAAATAACCGGCTGCTGCAGCTTGAACCTTTTTCTATTCAATTCATTATCCGGCAGGTGCCAGGCATTTAGTGTAGCACTCCATAAAGCGCCATCTAACTTTTTAATTCTGGCAATAAGCGCCGGGTCTTTTTTAAACCATACCGCTATTCGTTTTTGTTTTTTGTGAACAATGGCTTCCGCTTTCCAATCCATTTATGAGGAGGTTAACAGCGTAAATTACTTAAATATTTGCTCGCAAATAATTCTTCGGCTGGCGTATCTTCCTCGCCCGGTTCGTGTCTGCACAACCTATTTAAAGGCTTTTTTTCAACATTCTATCACCCATCTCGGGCACTGATGTCCCGCCACGTTATGCTTTACGGCACAGTCTCCAACCTCCATCAATTACCCCTCCATTGTATGTTGATTGGAGGTTGAGTGGATGATGATTGTATCATGGTGCTTTGTCAAGCACGCAAAGACACGTATGTAAAAGGATCAATATAGATAAAGAAGGAGTGGGACAGACCGCCGAAAACAAGAAGGAGAAGTAGGCTTTACTTTTTCCCGGTAGAGGGATATGGCTGCGGAGTGCTGGTTGGACCTTCAATGTAAAGCTCACCGTTCGGACGGAAACCCATTTTATCAATGTTGATCATCCTTCCGCCATCTTCGCTGCCTTTAATACGCGAATGGTAAACACAATATAATTCAGTGCCGTCTGGCGAGCTGACCACCGAATGGTGCCCCGGACCAGAAACTTCCGGGTTTGTTTTGCTGGAGAAAATAGGATTACCCTCATACTTGGTGAATGGGCTTGTAGGCGAACTCGCTGTAGCGTAGCCAATGCTATAATTGTCTGCGCAAAAGCAATTTGCCGAGTACATCAGGTAGTAAATGCCGTTGTGTTTCAGAACAGTGGCACCTTCGTTCCAGTACGATTTTGCATTTGGATTGTTCTCCCACGCTTGAGTTGGATAAATGAGCATTTGTGGTTTCCCGATAGGCTTTGACAAATCCGCTGCCAGCTCAACCACCCAAATCTCGCTTCTGTATTTATTTGTTTTCGGGATTTTGTTAGTGGACATGGCATTGGAATAATACATGAATGCACGCTTATCGTCATCTACAAAAATGTGCGAGTCTATGCAGCCCTGGTAAGAAGCATGTTCAAAATAGGGTTTGTTGCTTAAGTCCTTGAACGGGCCAAGCGGATTATCAGCCACTGCCATCCCGATCCGCTTCGGCTCGTCTTTGCCTTCTGCGCCTGTATAATGAAGATAGTATTTGCCGTTGTGCTTGATCACCTCCGGCGCCCAAAACGCCGATTTGCTCCATTTACAATCCTCCCGTTCAAGCACCTTGTTTTCAAATTTCCAGTTCACCAGGTCTTTTGACGAGAAAGCAGGAAATCCGGCTCCGGTAACGTAGAGGTAATAAGTGCCGTCATCATCTTTAAAAACAAAGGGATCAGCCACGGCTCTTGAATCCGGTCGCCGGCAGTCGCCCGGGCTTTAGTATTGGGTTTGTGTATTGGCGGGTTTGAGCAAAGGCGCTGACAAATGATAACAAAAACCCTATTGAAAGCAGTGTCCTTTTCATCAATCCAATGCTATGAAAAAAATAGCATTCTTTCGAGACGATTTAGTTCAGGTGCTTCTTGAAGAAATCCACAAGATCGTTGTTGATCTTTAAATCTGTGCGGTGTCCCATGTTCGGGTAAGTTCTGAAATCTGCCTCCACCTGGCTGCTCTGATAAACCTGACGCATAAATTCCCATCGATGCGGAATCATTTGTTTTCCCATCAGCCCGTAGATCAATGCTCTTTCTTCTTCGCTGTAGGCATCGTCAAATGCTGCGGCGTCGTTTTCGTCCTTTTCTCCCATATAAAGCAGCTTTGGAAGCTTTTGAAATGCTTGAAGATTAGCTGTCTTGCCGGTGATTTCATATAAATCGGCTATTCCCAGTGGATACTTTAGCGGTTTGCCCTGCAGCTCAGTCACGGGAAGAATGGCAATGGCGTTAATTCCGCCGGATGCAGTTGCCTGCACATTCTCCGGGTGCAAGAGGGAAAAGCGATTAGCAAACGTGCCCGATGCAGAGAAGCCAGTGATGAAGAAGCGGTCCTTTAAACGCACTTCCGCTTTGACCAACTGCTTCTTCGCGTCCGAGATCATCGCGAGCAGTTGCTGGTCGAGACGTTCAATGCCGAAGTCTTTGCACAGCAGCGCATCCCTATCGAGTGCGTGTGTGTAATACATCCAGTTGGTTTCTGATCTTGGGAATATCGGTACTAACAAAGGGAGTTTAAGCTTACGCGATACATAGTTGCCTACCGAACTCTTAGCAGCCGAGTAGCGGGCGCCTTTTTCCTGGTACTCCATAGAATCATTTGCTCCGGAATTATTCGTTTCCACCAACAAGCGGGTTGTCTGCTTCAATGACAAGCCTTTCGGTAAATACACAAGATATTCAAAGTTGAAGCCCAGATCGCTGCGGGCGGCGAATTTGATAAGTGTATCTGTTGTGAGTGTATCTGAAGTTGTGTAAAGCGGGGCGTTTCGCATCACCTTTGCTGTGCTGGGCATGGGAGCAATGCATCCGAATATTGCAATAATTCCAGTTAAGATAAATAGTCGTCTCATGTATTTATGATAGTTAACAGCTTTTAAGCTAAACCACCATTTGACTACGATCGAGGAGATTTGTTTCTGCGGGAGCTTAGAAATTAAAGCTGGTGCTGTAAAAGGAGCGTTGGCTTACACAGTGTTCAGGATTCGGATTTCTTTTTAGAAGATTTAGCATATTTGTTATAATCCAGGCAAAGCTGTAAGATGTGTTGAAAGTCTTTCCCAGATCGAAAACCTTCCGGAGCGATGTAGCAATAGCCATTCAACTGCCTGCCCTTCATGATCATTGGCTCGAAGCCGCGAAGTTCGGCAACTTCTTCCTGCAGCGCAGGATCAAAGCGGCACATCAGGTTTTCGCCGCTTACCGAAATGCACATCTTGCCATTGATCATAAACGTGAGTCCACGGAACATTTCCTTTTCTTCAATTTGAAGATCAGGTAATTGGAGAAGGTGCTCTCGAATGCAGTTGGCTAAAGTGAGATTGTAAGGCATGTAGCAAACTGCAGCCTTAATCTCGCAGGCTGTAAAGGATTTTCTGGAAGTCGGACTTAAATCTATCTTTGTTTTCTAACGCCGCCCAGGAAACTACCTTGTAAAAAGCTGACTTGGTCTCAACGACGCCAACTAAATAGTAAATGCTCGCTTTAATTTCCTTGTCGTAATAACTTGCATCGCTTTCTGCAAACTTTATCCCCTCACTTTCGCTGTATTTAGCTGCGGAAACAGTTCTTTTTTCCTGATCCTTTAAAAAGTCTTTTATGAAGTTGTCATAAAATTCATTTATTGAGGTGAATTGCATGTCAGCCATAACCAAATCTTCCTTAGTGTCTTCTATAACGAAGCCATAAACGTCTTTAACAGCATTCTTAAACTGTATGGTTGATGCACTATTTAGACCTACAGTTTTGTTCATATACTCAGGTAAGCTAATATAAAAGACATGTCCGGCTTTGAATTCTTTGAGAGTAGTAGGTTGAATTTGAGCAGCAGCTTTTAATGTAAAAAACCATGTCAATACAGACAATAATGCAATTTTCTTCATATGTTGTTACGGTTTAGATTTTTTAAACTTATCAATTTCCCCTAAAATATCCTATTTACCTTTACCGCATGGAAAACGACATTCAATTCTTGCAGGCCGCTTTCGCGGAAGCGCAAAAAGGCTATGACGAAGGTGGCATCCCGATAGGGTCGGTGCTGGTGCATAAGGGAAAGATCATTGGCAGTGGGCACAACAAGCGGGTTCAGGAAGGCAGTGTTATTTTACACGGCGAGATGGATGCGCTGCAAAATGCGGGCCGACAGCCGGCTTCTGTTTACAAAGAGTGTGTGATTTATACAACTCTTTCGCCTTGTCCGATGTGCTCGGGAACTATTTTGCTGTACGGCATCCCCCGGGTTGTTGTTGCCGAAAACAAAACCTTTATGGGCGATGAAGAGCATTTGCGCTCACGGGGAGTGGAAGTTGATGTGCTGGATCATGCCGGATGTTATGAACTGATGCAGAAATTCATCAAAGAAAAACCCGAGCTTTGGAACGAAGATATCGGAGTTTAGAACTGACAATTGACAATCAACAGTTAAAATTAGAATGAAGTTACTTGAAGGAAAAACTGCGCTGGTTACCGGTGCATCTAAAGGAATAGGCAGGAAAATAGCCGAAAAATTTGCTGAGCATGGCGCCAACGTGGCATTTACGTACTTGTCGTCTGTGGAAAAAGGCCAGGCGCTTGAGCAGGAATTGCAAAGCTTTGGTACAAAAGTGAAAGGCTACCGCTCTGATGCTTCGCAGTTTGCGGAAGCTGAAAAGCTGGTGAATGATATTGTTGCGGATTTCGGAACTTTAGATATCGTGGTTAACAATGCGGGCATTACCAAAGACGGTTTGCTGATGCGCATGACCGAAGAGAACTGGGACGATGTGCTGAACGTGAACCTGAAATCGATTTTCAACCTAACTAAAGCAGCTTCCAAGATTATGATGAAGAACCGGAAAGGCTCCATCATTAACATGAGCTCGGTTGTGGGCGTGCAGGGAAATGCCGGCCAGGCGAATTATGCCGCATCAAAGGCAGGAATAATAGGTTTTACTAAGTCGGTGGCTAAAGAACTAGGTTCCCGGAATATCCGCTCGAATGTAGTTGCTCCAGGCTTTATCAAAACTGAAATGACCGATGTGCTTGATCCGAAAGTGGTGGAAGGCTGGGAAGCCGGCATTCCGCTAAAACGTGGCGGCGAGCCGGAAGATGTTGCCAATGCTTGTTTGTTCCTTGCGTCGGATATGAGCTCGTACATTACAGGGCAGGTTATCCCGGTTTGCGGAGGAATGTTGTAAAGGGTGGTGTCATCCCGACGCAGGAGGGAACCTGATTATTGTAACACTAAGTTCCTTCTTCGTACCGCCTCAGGATGACATGGAGCTTAGCTATTCGCCAATTCCACCAAATCGATGGAAATAAAAGAATATTTATGGCATATTTACGCTTAGTAGATATGCCATTACTTTTTAGCCTGCAATTTACCGCTTCGAGCTTTTTGTGGATGTTGGCCTGCCTGATTTTGGGTGCAGCCTATGCATTTCTGCTCTACCGTTCGTCGGCATACCTGGCTAAAAACCTACGCATGCTTTTGTTCGCCTTGCGCACGTTGGCCGTTGCGCTTCTTGCCTTTCTATTGTTTGCGCCCCTGCTCAAGCTCACCAATACCATTCTGGAGAAGCCGCTTATTATCATTGCTCAGGACAACTCGGCTTCTATCGGCGTATCAGCACCAAAGGGATTTGATAAGGCAATCTATCAGCAGAAAATGCAGGATGTTGTTCGGGAGCTTTCATCATCGTACGACGTGCGCACCTTCCAGTTCGGTGATGCAGTTAAACCCGGATTAGCTTTCAAGTATGACAGAAAGCTAAGCGACATTTCTTCGGTGTTTAAAGAAGTTGGAGATCAGTTTACCAACCGGAACATTGGGGCAATCATCCTGGCAACAGACGGTATTTACAACCGCGGCGGCAATCCGCAGTATGAAGCCGAAAACATCAAAGCTCCTGTTTATACGGTTGCCTTGGGCGATACTGTGGCTAAACGCGATATCCTGATTGCCAATGTGAACTACAACAACATTGTTTATCTCGATAATCAGTTCCAGATTGAGGTAGAAGTGGAGGGCTATCAAAGTGCAGGTGCCTCAAGCAGGTTGACAGTTTCTGGCAAGAGCGGAAGCCTGTTTTCGAAACCTGTTTCAATAATCTCAAATGAGTTCAAGCTTACAGCGCCGGTAACGTTACCGGCAAACAAAAAAGGTATTCAGCGGTACACTGTCACTCTTGCACCGATTGAAAATGAACTGTCGGAGCGGAATAACTCCTTTACGTTCTTTGTGGAAGTTCTGGATGGAAAGCAGAAGATACTGATTGTTGCAAACTCCCCGCATCCGGACATTTCAGCCATCGAGCAGGCTGTAGAAAACAATAAGAATTATGAGGTGAAAACTGCCTACATCAACGACCTGAAAATGGCTGATGTGGAGCAAGCTGGATTGGTGATCCTGCATCAGTTGCCCTCAGCTACAAGTCCGGCGCAGGAATTATTGAAAGCTGTGGCAGCAAAGCCGGTTTGGTATATTTTGGGAGCGCAGAGCAGTGTTCCCGGCTTTTCCGCGGCGCAGGGCGCTTTGAGCATTTCGGCGGGCGGCTCGGTACAGGAAGCTACCGCGAAGGTGAATCCGGATTTTTATTCGTTTACCCTGAGCGAAACCAGTAAAGCAAGGATCCAGAATTTTGCGCCATTGTTGTCACCTTTCGGGAGCTATGGGCTGAAAGGGCCGGGAGCCGTCTTGCTAAAGCAGCAGATTGGGAAAGTGGCTACGGAGAATCCATTGTTAATGTTTGCTGACGATCAGCAGCGAAAGATCGGGATTTTAGCAGGAGAGGGCATCTGGCGCTGGAGGCTGGAGGATTTTGAAGAAAACGGCAACCACGAAGCGGTTGATGAACTGCTGACTAAATCTGTTCAGTATCTGTCCGCCAAGGATGATAAACGAAAATTCAGGGCGTATCCGGCACGGAATGCTTTTGATGAAAATGAAAACATCGTTCTTAATGCCGAGCTCTATAATGATTCGTATGAACTTGTGAACACACCCGATGTGAACCTGGCAGTGCGTAATGCGGCGGGGCGGAGTTACACCTTCCTTTTCTCCCGAACCGGGAAATCGTACGTGCTTGACGCAGGCATCCTCCCGCCGGGCGAGTACACCTTCACGGCAAATACACAGCTTGGCAAAAATAAGCACTCATCGTCTGGGCAATTTGTGATTGTACAACAGCAGGCCGAGTTTCAGCACACTACGGCTAATCACCAGTTGTTGTACGGCATGTCGCAGCAGAGCGGGGGAAAAATGATCTATCCTAGTCAGCTTGATGAGCTTGTAAAATTGGTGAAAGCCAACGAGCAGGTAAAAACTATTTCGTACGAAGAACGCAGATATGAAGACCTGATCAATTTAAAGCTGATCTTCTTTGTGATACTTGGGCTGCTTACCCTGGAATGGTTTGGCAGGAAGAGGAGCGGGGAGGTGTAAGTTTATAAGTAGATACAAAATGCTTCGACTCCGCTCAGCATGACAGGTCTAAAAAATTGATTTCTCTTCTTTCTTCTCCGTGATGATCACATAAACATCTTCATTCTCTTTTTTCATGTGATATTTTTCCCGGGCAAATTTCTCCAAGCGGCTTCGATTGGTGGTAAGCTCTTCCAGATCGGTTTTTACCTGCTCAATTTCCTTCGTGTAGAACTCCTTTTCTTCGTTCAGTTTGTTCAGCTGGGTGCGATATTCATACTGCGACATGATGTCGTTGCGGTCGAAGAACATCATCCACACCAGGAAGGCTGCAGTAACAATAAAGTATTTGTTTTTGAGGATATTAACGAAGCGGTTCATAGGGTTAAAAATAAACAAAAAACATCCGAAGATTTTAATTCTCCGGATGTTTATCAAATTGGGTTATTAACTTGTTAACATGATGGGGGTCGTTGGTTGATGCTTCGACTCCGCTCAGCATGACAAGCACACTATTTCTTCAAAAACTTAAAGTTCTTGCCGATGAACTTTGCGTTTTCGCCAAGTTCTTCTTCAATGCGCAACAACTGGTTGTATTTTGCAATCCTGTCTGAGCGGGAAGCTGAACCGGTTTTGATTTGTCCGCAGTTTAGCGCTACGGCTAAGTCGGCAATAGTATAGTCTTCAGTTTCGCCTGAGCGGTGGCTCATTACAGAGGTGTAGCCGTTGTTTTGTGCCAGGGAAACAGCGTTGATAGTTTCAGTCAACGAACCAATTTGGTTAACTTTTACAAGAATTGAATTTCCTGTATGCGTGTCAATTCCCTGCTGTAAACGTTTTACGTTCGTAACGAAAAGGTCATCGCCAACCAACTGAACTTTGTCGCCTAAGCGCTCGGTCAGCAATTTCCAGCCATCCCAATCGTCCTCGGCCATGCCATCTTCAATAGAAACAATCGGGTATTTTGCAACAAGTTCTGCCAAGTAATCAACCTGCTCTGCGCTGCTGCGGATGGCACCTTTTGAGCCTTCAAACTTGGTGTAATCGTATTTGCCGTCTTTGTAAAACTCTGATGCAGCACAGTCGAACGCGATGTAAATATCTTCGCCCGGCTTGTAGCCAGCTTTTTCAATCGCTTTCAGGATCGTTTCTACGCCATCTTCAGTTCCGTCGAATGTAGGAGCAAAACCGCCTTCATCGCCAACTGCAGTTGAAAGCCCTCGGTCGTGCAGGATTTTCTTGAGCGTATGGAAAACTTCAGCGCCCCATCGCAAAGCCTCAGAGAAAGAGGAAGCGCCAATTGGCATGATCATAAATTCCTGGAATGCAATCGGAGCATCAGAGTGCGAGCCGCCGTTCACGATGTTCATCATTGGGATGGGCAGTGTGTTGGCATTTACGCCACCAATGTAACGGTACAAAGGCTGACGGCTTTCCTGCGCTGCGGCTTTGGCAACAGCCAGCGACACGCCTAAAATCGCGTTAGCGCCAAGTTTGCCTTTGTTTTCAGTTCCGTCTAACTCAATCATTAAAGCATCAATCGCATTTTGCTCAAATACATCAATTCCCTGAAGTTCTTTAGCGATTATTTCGTTTACGTTTTTCACAGCATTCAAAACGCCTTTGCCCATGTATTTCGACTTGTCGTTATCGCGAAGCTCAACAGCCTCGTGCATGCCGGTTGAAGCGCCGGAAGGAACCGCTGCACGGCCAAGAATGCCGTTTTCTGTAACTACATCTACTTCTATGGTAGGATTGCCGCGGGAGTCAAGTATCTGGCGGGCGTGAACGTCTAATATTAAGCTCATGATATTTTAATTTTAATTTAGGATAAGCTGGTGGCGCACCTGCGCCAGCTCAGTTTCTTGTTAGTGTATTGTAAACACTAAGATTGGCTTCAAAATTAATGTTTTTGGTTGGAAGCAGAAAATTATTTGCGCCTACTCCCATTTAAACGTTTTTACCGCCACCGCATAAATGATAATTCCCCAGATAAGCAAAATCAACACCTGGTGGCTAACGTCCATCAAAGTGGCACCTTCAAAAGCTACCTGCCGCAGTGCATCATTCAAATACGTTAATGGCAAAGCTCTGCTTATAGGCTGCAGCCATGTTGGAAAAGCCGTGATTGAAAAAAAAGTACCCGACAGCAGAAACTGCGGGAGTGTGATGATGTTCGCGATTGGCGGAACGGAACTCTCGTTTTTAGCAATTCCCGACACCACGAATCCAAATCCCATAAACACAATTAATCCAAGTGCTGATAGGAAAAGCATTTCAAGCACCGTGACGAAACCATGAATCAGCGTAAAGCCAAAAAAGTAGTAGCCAATCAGGATAATGAACAAAGCGCCCAACAGAGAGAAAACAATACGAGCGATCGCTTCGCCAAGCACAATGCTGTAGCGTTTCACCGGTGTGGCGAAGAAGCGCTTGATTACAAGTGTCATCCGCAGGCTTAAAAAAACAAAGGCAGTACCGAAAACGCCGCTGCTCAGCAGTGAGAATCCAAGCTGTCCCGGAAGGATGAAGTCGATAGTTTTATACACACGGGCTTCCACCGTTGATTCGCGTAACTCGGCTACAGGCGGAGGCGCATCGGGGGTTCTGTTGGCTTCGTAGAGGATGTTGTTGAGGACTGATTTTACAATATTCCCCTTTTCAAGAGATGCCTTTGTATATCGGACATTGACGATGAATGGCGGGCGGGTCGCTTGTTTTTGGATGTTGATGATTGCATCTATACGCCCTTTGTCAAGATTCGATTTCATTTCCGACTCGGTTTCATCTTCAACAAGGTGGACGATTTTACTGCTCTTTAGCGCCTGGTAAATTGGGTTTTGGCTGTCGCTTCCCTTATCAACCCCAACGTCAACCGATACTCCGCCGCCGCCAATAAACCCAAACACAAGAATGAAGATGAGGGGAAACGCCAAGCTGAAAACCACTGCTGATGGGCTGCGCAGAATGGAGCGGAAGCTGGCTTTGGCCATTGCCAAGGTAGCTTTTGTATTGCTATATTTTTTTGTCATGAGAGGTGGTCTAGTGGTAATGCTGGGCTAATCCTCCCGCCATTCTTTTCCGGTCAGGTTGATGAACACATCTTCCAAATTTGCCTGCTTCACTTGCTTTTTGCGCTCGAAGCCTGAAGCCACAAGATTGTCTATAAACTTGTCGGGAGTGTCAATGCCGATAATCTTGCCAGCATCAATGAAGGCTACGCGATCGCAGAGAACTTCCGCTTCATCCATGTAATGGGTAGTTAACACGATTGTAGTTCCTGCATTCCTAATCTCAAGTATGAGGTCCCAGAGGTTGCGCCGTGCCTGCGGATCAAGGCCCGTGGTTGGCTCGTCAAGAAAAATGATTTTTGGCTGGTTGATGAGCGTGGTAGCGATCGAAAAACGCTGTTTTTGTCCGCCGGAAAGCTCTTTGTACCTGGCTTTGGCTTTATCGGTGAGGGCCACTTTCGCCAACAGTTCCATCGGCTGTACAGATATCCCATAAAGACCGGAGAAAAGCTCAATAAGTTCGCTAAGATTAAGATTGGGGTAATATCCTGCCGCCTGCAACTGAACTCCGATGATGTGCTTGATTGCGTCAGGACTTTTGTCAAGATCAAAATCGTGAATGATAACCTTGCCGGAAGTTTTGTCCCGCAAGGTTTCCATAATCTCAAGAGTGGTGGTTTTGCCGGCACCGTTTGGTCCAAGCAACCCGAAGATCTCGCCCTCAAAAACCTCGAAGCTGATGTTGTTTACAGCAGTAAAGCTGTCGTACTTCTTTATCAGGTTCTCAACGGTAATAATTGCTTTTGACATCCGGTAAAAATCGCTGAATGGAATGGTAATTCAATGAGGTTTACCGAGAAAAGCATTAATCTTTCTTCATCACGTCCACAAACTGGTCAAACAGGTAGCGTGAATCATGCGGGCCAGGAGAAGATTCAGGGTGATATTGTACCGAAAATGCATTTTTGCCCTTCACACGGATGCCTTCAATCGAATTGTCATTCAGGTTTACGTGCGTAATTTCCACCTTGTCCGATTTGCGGATATCCTCTTCCACCACTCCAAAACCGTGATTCTGAGAAGTAACTTCGCAATGGTCAAGAATGATGTTCTTTACAGGATGGTTCAGCCCGCGATGGCCGTTGAACATCTTGCGGGTGCGCACGTCGTTAGCCAAAGCCAGCAGCTGGTGCCCAAGGCAAATCCCGAACAACGGCTTATCCGCTTCCAATATTTCCTTCACAGTTTCTACAGCGTAAGGCATGGCTGCAGGGTCGCCGGGACCGTTGGAAATGAAATAACCATCGGGCTTCCATTCTTCCATTTCCTTGAAAGTAGTTTTTGCCGGGAAAACCTTCGCATACACATCGCGATGGTCAAAGTTGCGGAGGATATTTTTCTTCACACCAAGGTCTAAAACCGCAATGCGGTGCTCACCGTCTTCCTTGCCGTAGTAATAAGGCTCTTTTGTTGAAACCTGCGATGAAAGTTCAAGCCCATCCATCGAAGGTACTTCAGCTAATTTTTTCTTTAATTCTTCTACATCCAGGATCTCAGAAGAAATGATCGCATTCATGGCACCTTTGTCGCGAATGTGGCGGACGAGTGACCTGGTATCCACATCAGAGATTCCAACAATATTTTCTTCCTGGAAATAGTCCTGAATAGATTCATCAGCCATTTTGCGGCTGTACGCGATGTTGAAATTCTTACAAACCAACCCCGCGATCTTTATATCGCCCGACTCAATTTCTTCGCTGCTAATACCATAGTTGCCAATGTGCGCATTAGTGGTCACCATGATTTGCCCGAAGTAAGAAGGATCTGTGAAAATCTCCTGATATCCAGTCATCCCGGTATTAAAACAGATCTCGCCGGTTGTAGTTCCAATCTTTCCGGCAGCTTTACCGTGGTAAACTGTTCCGTCTGCTAAGAGCAAAATAGCGGGTAGCTTGATGTAATTAGTCATTTCTATTTCTGGAATTAAAAAGATTCAAAAAAAGTGGGTGGTTTCCGAAAAGGATCTCGGTTAGATGGGATGTTTGAATGAAGTGGGAAACTTCAATTTTCACTGCCGCAAAGGTATGTTTTTTAGCTGAATCCTCTAAATGATAAATAGGCATGCAACCAAAATGTTAAAGTTCTATTACATTTACTTTCTACCTTTATAGGGTTAAACCGTAGCACCTGCAACAACATGTCTGTAAACAAGGAGATCAAACGCGTTACCACTCATACACTTCAGGAAATGAAGCTGAGAGGCGAGAAAATCGCCATGCTCACGTCGTATGATTTTTCTATGGCAACCATTGTTGAGGATGCGGGTATTGATGTGATCCTGGTAGGCGATTCTGCCTCGAATGTAATGGCCGGGCACGAAACCACGCTGCCAATCACGCTCGACCAGATGATCTATCATGCATCGTCTGTTGTGCGGGCAGCTAAAAAAGCGCTGGTGATTGTGGATTTGCCCTTCGGTTCTTACCAGGGAAATTCAAAGGAAGCGCTTAATTCTGCGATCCGGATTATGAAAGAATCCGGCGCACATGCAGTGAAGCTGGAAGGCGGAGCTGAAATCAGGGAATCAGTTGAGCGGATCATTACGGCAGGAATTCCAGTGATGGGGCACTTGGGCTTAACGCCGCAGTCCATTTATAAATTTGGAACTTACACCGTTCGGGCGAAGGAAGAAGCAGAGGCAGCTAAGCTGATGGAGGATGTGTTGGTGCTTCAGGAGGCGGGATGTTTTTCAATCGTGTTGGAAAAAATTCCTGCAAAACTTGCTTTCAATGCTACCGCGAGCCTTAAAATACCTACAATTGGGATTGGCGCAGGATCGGGTTGCGATGGGCAGGTTCTCGTGATAAACGATCTTCTCGGCTTGACCAAAGGCTTTAAGCCACGCTTCCTGAGGCAGTACCTCAGTCTTTATGATGATATAAAGGGAGCAGTGAGCAATTACATCAAGGACGTAAAGAGCGTGGATTTCCCCAGCGATAAGGAGCAGTATTAATATGCCGGTTTCCGACATCACCGACAAAGACATTCTTTATGAAGACAATCATCTTATTGCTGTTAACAAGCGAGCCGGAGATATCGTGCAGGTTGATGATACCGGCGACGAACCTTTGGATGAGAAGGTAAAGCGCTACATCGCTGCCAAGTACAACAAACCGAACGGCGCTTTTCTAGGGGTTGTCCACCGCATAGACCGACCAGTCAGCGGAATTGTTCTATTTGCAAAGACCAGCAAAGCTCTTGAACGTGTTAATTTGATGTTCAAGAACCGGGAAATGAAGAAAACTTACTGGGCGGTAGTGCGAAAGCGCCCTGCAGTTGAGCAAGGCAATATGGTTCACTGGCTGATTAAAAATCCTCAGAAGAACGTAACCAAAGCGTACGAAAAGGAAGTTCCCGGCAGCCAGCGTGCCGAATTGAATTATAAACTAATTGGTGAATTAAACGGGTATTATCTCATCGAAGTTGATCCCATCACCGGCCGACCGCACCAGATCCGCGTACAATTATCCACCCTCGGCTGTCCCATCGTTGGCGATAACAAGTACGGCTATCCTCGCGGAAGCCTGAAAAAAAGCATCTGCCTTCACGCACGTAAACTCAGCTTCATTCATCCTGTCAAGAAAGAACCTGTAAACATCTTTGCCGCTTTGCCTAAAGACGGTTTTTGGGAAAAATTTGAAGTTTTTGCCGACAAGTAGTGCCTTGGCTCTTCCTCTGAGCAGTTAAAACATAATCTACTGATTTTTAGTTTAAAAGATAGCTGACTAAAAGCCACCTATCTTCTATGGAACAAAATCAATTCTCCGCCAAAAGCAATGGCGATAACAAAGATGCAAGTGTAACCTCCGGAAGCAATCTGAGCTACTGGCTGGATTCTGTAGGCCCGATTCAATTTGAGCCACTCCGAAAAGACTTAACCGCCGATGTTCTTGTTATCGGCGCCGGAATATCCGGGATAACTACGGCTTACTCGCTTGCCAAAGAAGGCCGTCATGTAGTAGTAGTTGATGATGGATTTGTGGGCAGTGGCGAAACCGGTCGGACAACCGCACACGTTGTAAATGCACTTGACGATTTTTATCACGAAATTGAAAAATATCACGGCGAAGAAGGTGCAAGGTACGCCGCTGAGAGCCATACTGCGGCGATCGACTTTGTTGAGCGGGTTGTAAATGAGGAGAACATTGACTGTGATTTTGTCCGGCTGAACGGCTACCTTTTTCTGCACCAAACCGACAAGCCAAAAACCATTGAAGATGAGTATGCAGCAACCAGGAAATACGGAATACCAACGGAACTTTTAAACGATGTTCCTGGCCTTGCAGGCGAAAGCGGCCCTTGCATGAAGTACCCGAACCAGGCTCAGTTCCATCCCTTAAAATACTTAAAATGCCTCACCGATGCCATTATCCGCATGGGCAGTGAGGTCTATACCCAAAGCAAAGCATCCGATATCAAGGAAGGATCCGCGAAAGTAAATGGACATGAAGTTATCGCCAAGCACATCGTGGTAGCAACAAACACCCCTGTGAACGATCTTGTGACCATGCATACCAAGCAGTTTCCTTATCGCACGTATGTGGTTGCATTCACCATCCCGAAGGCGAACAGGGAGCCATCTTTGTGGTGGGATACTGGCGATCATGAGTCTGAGTGGATCACCATGCCGTATAATTACGTGCGGCTGCAGGAATATAATGATGAAGATTATCTGCTGATTTGCGGAGGTGCGGATCATAAGACGGGGCAAGCAGATAAGGAAAGTACGCCAGAGGAGGACAGATATCCAATTTTGGAAGACTGGGCTCGGAAGCGTTTCCCGGATGTGAAAGAGGTGGTTTATCGCTGGTCGGGACAAGTGATGGAGCCGATTGATACCATGGGCTACATTGGGCGAAACCCTGGTGACAAGAATGTTTATATCGTCACCGGAGATTCAGGAAACGGGATGACGCACGGAACCATCGCGGGCATTTTGTTGCCGGACTTAATTGCAGGTCGGTCAAATCCATGGGAAAAACTGTATGATCCGGCGAGGATTACTTTCCGGGCAACGCCAGACTACCTGATAGAAAACAGCAACACGTTCAAACAATACGGCGACCTTATTGCGGCGGGAGATGTTTCAAAGCTGGAGGAAATCCCGGCAGGCGAGGGTTCTGTAATAAGCTCCGGGCTGAAAAAATATGCAGTTTATAAAGACGAAGCCGGAGGCATCCACGCGTACTCCGCTTTTTGCACCCACTTGGGCTGTGTGGTGCATTGGAATGGCGAAGAGAAATCTTTCGATTGCCCTTGCCACGGCTCACGTTTTAGCCGCGAAGGCAAGGTGATGAATGGGCCTGCACTCAGCAATTTGCCGGAAGTGGAGGTTGGGAAGGTGGAGAAGTGACCTGTTATTCGATGTAGCTTTCTAGGATTTTAAAACCGGACGTTGTATCCAATTCCACGTTTTTTATAGTGGCTGGTAGCAGCACGCAATCGCCTATTTTTACCTCTGTTGTTGTTCCATTAGCGATTAGTGTGTAAGATCCGGAAACGCAAACATGGATTATGAAAGAATCGAAAGCTGAGTAGTCTCTGCTAGTTGAGCCAGTAAAATCAAGCACGTTTGTGGTAAAGTAATCGCATCGTACGGCTTCAGCAACCTCATTTTTCGTTTTAGAATATTGGGTTTTGTAATCCGGATAAACCTCGTAATCCAGTGCTGCTAAAGCTTCTTCGGTGTGCAGCTCACGGGCTTTGCCTTTATCGTCAACCCTGTCGAAATCGTAAATACGGTAGGTGATATCTGATGTTTGCTGAATTTCGGCGATAAGGAGCCCTTTCCCGATTGTGTGTACGCGGCCAGCGGGAAGGAAGTAAATGTCGCCCGCTTGTACCTGTTCCTGGTTTAAGATATCAGTGAGCTTGCCGCCATTTAATTTGTCAAGATAAACCTGTTCATCAACTTTTTGGTTGAAGCCTGTGATCAGGGTGGAGCCGGGATCAGCTTGAATGACATACCACATTTCCGTTTTACCGAAGCTGTTATGCCGTTCTTTTGCCAGTCTATCATCGGGATGAACCTGGATAGAAAGGTCGTCGTTTGCATCAATAAACTTAACCAGCAGCGGAAACTCGTTTCCGAAACGCGAATAAACTGTGTTGCCCACAAGCTCGCCTTTGCGGTTTTCTAAGACTGATGCAAGAGATTGCCCGGCTAATTCGCCGTCGGCAATAATCGAAACATCGCTTTTTACACCAGAAATCTCCCAGGTTTCACCACAGTTTGGAAGCGGGGAGAAATTTTTGCCGAGGTATGTTTTGATCTTTTCGCCGCCCCAGATTTTGTCTTTGAAAATTGTGCGGAATTTTAATGGATAGAGCATATATTTAAGAATATCTGGTATTTTGATTGGTAACTTCTCCGGGAATATCCAAAGAGCTATTTCTCTTTTTTGATATTCCAGCTTATACAGTTCAGTATTCCACCGTCGTTAGCAACCTCATTGCTGTCAATAGTAACAATGTGCTGGTCTGTAAATATCTTTTCGAGTTGCGTTACTGCTATGTCGTCTTCTTTTTTGTTAAAAGTGGGAACAATAACTATGTTTTCCAATTGGAGGTAGTTTATGTAGTCTCCATTGGCTTGATTGATACTTTTGTTATCATACACTGCATACGGAATCTTAATGTAATCCAGTCCGATATTGTGTATTGCAATTTCGAAAGCTCTGCCAAACCATTCTTCTTCCTGTTTATAGTCGTTGATTAAGATGGTGTTTTCATCTATAAAACGTATCATGCCATCCGAATGTCCGGTAAAGTCGTCGGGTTGTTCAGGGACAAAATAAAGCTGGTCAATTTGTAAAAGTTCGTGAAGCTTTGCTATTAACGCTTTGCGCTCGTAGGCAGGATTATCTACAAACACACGATCTGTCATGATAACCTTGTTCGACCAACGTGTTACATTTCCACCGTCAATAACAATGTCTGTTCTGATCGTGTCAACGCCAATTTCTGAACAGATCGAATCGACATCGGATATGGTTTTTAAATATTTTTTGCTTTGTAAATATGAGGGGTTGTAAACAAAGCGGACGAACCGATTTAAATCTGTTTGTATCGGCATGTAGTCGACAGCCCAGACATCTTTTGTATTTGGCAACAAAGAAAATTCAATGTCGCAGTTTGCCAATAAAGCTTCGAAACGTTTATAGAACTCGGGATAATTCTGAGCTAATGTGTCGGCTAAGTACAGAAAGTTGGTTTGCTTATCAATAATCATACATGCGGATTAATCAAGAAAGCGTAATTTAATTGATCAGCTCCGTTTTCTTTCGCGTTTTGACCTAACCCAATGCGAACCCCTTTTTCAATTTTCGATTCAGGAAATACATTAGGAATGATTTGTGTGTTTATGGCTCGAGTGAACGCATTATTTTCGCTGAAAAGTTTCATTGCACAGACCATAGGGCCTTTGGTAATTACTTTCTTGTCAACATCATAAATACCTCGGATTAATATGCCTCCGTAACCTCCTGTTTGGTCATTTTTTAAAGCAATGTCAACACCTGAGTAATGAAAAAACCACTCTCCTGATTTGGGATCAACGTGTTTACGTTTATATGTACTGTTGTCAACATGATGAGGTGAGTTCCAGTAAAATTCAATCTCTGTTAACCTGTATAAAGCTTTATGTGTCCGGATTGCATACTTATCAAATAGAATTTGGGCTATGTTCTGGAATTCGTCTTCCGTTTCGTTTTTAATTGTAAGAAATTCCAGGGACTGCATACACAAATATAGCAATTAGCGCTATCGATTATCATCAAACGAAGTATCCAAAATCACGTCCTCCCACTCCGATAGGTTCTTCTCTAGTCTTTGCATTTTGTCTTTAATCCCATCAAAAGCAATTTTGCCCAACGGCAGTCGCAATGGTGGATGGGGGTCGTTTATTGCCTTTATGATAGCCTTTGCACCTTTTGCCGGATCGCCGGGCTGTTGGCCGCTATAGCCGTTGATGGTGTTGATCAGTTTGCCTGCAGTTGAGCTGTAATCTTCAATGATCTTCGCCGATCTCGAAGACGATGGCCCCGCCCACTCGGTGCGGAACGGTCCCGGCTCTACGATGGTTACTTGGATGTTTAGGTCTGCCGTTTCTAAAGCCAGCGCTTCACTGAAGCCTTCTAACGCATACTTGCTGGCGTTGTACAAGCCCATTCCTGGACTTGAGCGCAACCCAGCCACCGAAGAGATTTGCACAACATGCCCGGAGCCTTGCCTGCGCATGATCGGAAGCACAGCCTGTGTAAGTGCAAGTGCACCGAAGAAATTGGTTTCCATCTGCTTTCGGGCTTCATCCAGGCTCACCTCTTCAATGGCGCCGAACAATCCATATCCGGCATTATTCACCAATACATCAATTCGCCTAAACTCAGAAATAACCTTATCAAGTACAGGTTGTAAATTCTCGTATTGGGTAACATCAAGCTGAACGCCATGAGTTTTTCCAGGTACAAGCTGATTGAAACGCTCTATTTGTTCAGCTTTTCGTAGTGTACCGATAACAATGTCGCCGTTGCTTGCCGCTTCAATAGCCAGTGCTTTTCCTAAGCCGCCGGAAACGCCGGTAATAAACCAAATTTTAGAACTTGCTTCCATGTTTGGATTAACAGGGAGCACATCATTTTTGTTGCAGTTCATTTTTTTGGAGGGGTTTCTTTATGTTAGTTCTTTCGGTCATTTAATAGCTGTTTTATGATGCTTCGCTCTCTAATACTGTTCTTGCTGTTGTCTGCAAATTACGCTGTAGCTCAGATGAAGCCGTTGCCGGAAGGAATTGTACGGGCAATAAACTTCACAAAGCGGCCCGTGCTACCTGATGATTACTTCAAGCAGGACCCTTGGGTTCAGGGTTTGGTGATCAGAGAACTATGGGCGGACCTTGAGCCGGAAGAAGGAAAATTTGACTGGAGCTACCTCGATGAGATGCTTGCCTACGGGCAAAAGCATCAGAGATCAATTGTATTTCTGATACTTACAGGTGGGTTCAATAAGATAAGCACACCCGCGTGGCTCACCTCCGAGAATGGCTACAATCGCCCAACTATGAGTTTTGTTACCGGAATCGGTCCGGCTACGTCGGTGGTGCCTTGGGACAAAATAATTAATGAGAAATGGATCAATACCGCACGTAAAATTGCTGAACGTTACGATAAGCAAAAGAGTTTCTCAGCAATATACCTGGCAGGTGTTCAGGCGAGGTATCCTGAGATGCTGATACCAAACACAGAAGTTTTCCTCCACCCTGAACTGTACCTCAACGAGGGATATAAGTCAAGAAGAGAGCCGTTCAATGAAGCGCTTGATCTTCCCCACGCTCGTGTTTACACCAAAGCATGGAACACTGTTTTAGATTCTATGCTGAAGTATTTTAAGCACACTACAATCATTAACATGGTTGATGAGTTCAGCATTAAGCAATACAAAAATGTGGAAGAACCTATGTATGAAATTGTAAGAAGGTGCGATAGTCTTGGAAATCGAGTGACAGTTGGAACTGCTAATCTGGGTTATCGAACCGTGATAGAGCCTCAGCCCGACATACATCCAAAGTATAAAACAATTGTGACGAAAAAACTAAGATGCCCGGTTGTTTACGAGCTTGGCCCGCGAAAGCAAATTATTGATGGACCTGACAATCAGGTTTATGATGCACTCAGGTTTGCTAAACAAGAAGTGGGCTGCCGCTTTGTGATCGTGTGGGGAGGGACGCCTAACGGTACATTTGGTGTGCCACGATTTGAAGCTGAGCTAAAAAAAGCGAGTGCGGATTTCTGGAAAAAGTAACCAAAAAGCCCTGAGCGAGAACTCAGGGCTTTTAGCTGTTAACCTAGTTTAGCTTTCAGATTTTGATCTATAGCATCAAGGAATTCCTCAGTGTACAGGTAATCTGTTCCATGTTCCACTTTGGGTTTAATGGTGATCGCCAAATCTTTGGTCATCTTTCCGCTTTCCACAGTCTCGATACAAACCTGCTCTAAGGTATGGCAGAACTTGATCAAAGCCTGGTTGTTGTCAAGCTTTCCGCGGAACTCCAAACCTCTTGTCCAGGCGAAGATAGAAGCGATAGGGTTTGTTGAAGTTGGATTTCCTTTCTGGTGTTCGCGGTAGTGGCGGGTTACCGTTCCGTGAGCTGCTTCCGCTTCCATCACCGTTCCATCGGGAGTGATGAGGGTTGAAGTCATCAAACCTAAAGAGCCAAAGCCTTGCGCCACGGTATCCGACTGAACATCGCCATCGTAATTTTTACAAGCCCAAACAAAGTTGCCGTTCCATTTTAAGGCAGAAGCAACCATGTCGTCGATCAAGCGGTGCTCGTAAACAATTCCGGCAGCGTCAAACTCGGCCTTAAATTCTTTTTGGTAAACCTCTTCAAAGATATCTTTAAAGCGGCCATCGTATTTTTTAAGGATCGTGTTTTTGGTCGATAAGTATAAAGGCCATTTTTTGCTTAATGCCTGGTTAAAGCAAGCACGTGCAAAGCCGAAAATACTTTCATCTGTATTGTACATAGCTAATGCCACGCCATCACCTTTGAAGTTGAATACTTCGAAAGATTGCTCTTCGCCGCCATCTTCAGGAGTGAAAGTGATTTTCAGTTTACCTTTTCCTTTGGTTACAAAGTCAGTAGCACGATACTGATCGCCAAAAGCGTGACGGCCGATGCAGATAGGAGCAGTCCAGTTTGGAACTAAGCGTGGTACATTGCTCATCACGATGGGCTCGCGGAAAACAGTTCCATCCAGGATGTTCCGGATTGTGCCATTCGGCGATTTCCACATTTGCTTCAGATTGAATTCCTTTACGCGTGCTTCATCGGGAGTGATGGTGGCGCACTTGATCCCTACGCCGTATTCTTTTATCGCGTTAGCAGCATCTATAGTAACCTGGTCGTCGGTTTCGTCCCGGTGCTCCATCCCAAGGTCGTAGTACTTGATATCCACATCCAAATACGGAGTAATAAGCTTGTCTTTGATGAACTTCCAGATGATGCGTGTCATTTCGTCGCCATCCAGCTCTACTACAGGGTTGGCTACCTTTATTTTTTCCATATTTTACAGTTGTGGTTAACTATTTCTGATTGAGCGGTAAAAATAGCAACATCAGTTAAATGAGCGGTAAAGAAATTGAGATAATATGCCGCCATTAAACAAAAGGAATTGCGGCTTTGTTAAAATTCAGATGATGATAGCCACTGTTGAACCAGATACGGTCAAAATAATCCAGAAACAAACTCCACGATCCCTCTACGACCAATCTTATAACTGGCTGACGCAGCACGGGCCCGGGATAATCCTGGGAATTGTCATCCTAATTGTGGGATTATGGGCGATCAGCCTACTTTCCAAATGGCTCCACAGGGGAATGCAGAAGCGGAATATAGACGCATCCTTAAAGCCATTCTTGCTCAGCCTCACTATTACATCTTTACGGATTTTGCTGGTGCTGGGGGTGATGCAAATTGTCGGAATTGAGATGACGATGTTTGCAACCATCATCGGGGGTATGACCGTTGCGCTTGGGCTGGCGCTCTCGGGTACCTTGCAAAACTTCGCGAGCGGCGTACTCATTCTGTTGCTCAAGCCCTTCCGCGTAGGCGATAATATTGTTGCTCAAGGGCAGGAGGGAACCGTTACCGCCATCCAGCTGTTTTTTACAATCGTAACCACATATGATAACCGAACCGTGATAGTACCGAATAGCAAATTATCAAACGAGATCATTATCAACATCAGCCATGTGGGAAGCCGAAGGTTGGATATTGAGCTGAAGTTTGGCTATGGGATGGATTTTGAACAGATTAAAACGATTTTGAACAAGGCTATTGATGACTCCAAAGATTGCCTTAAAAGCCCCGAAAGGAGCATTGGTATCTCCAGTCTCGAAAGTGATGGATACAAGGTTCAGGTAAATGTGTGGGTGGCAGCGCATGGCTTTAAAGACAGCAAGTTGAAGCTGCAGGAAGCCATCATGCGGGATTTAAAAGGCGCAGGGATTAAGCTGCCGGGAATGACGTGATTATTTCAAGATAGTAATTTGCCCGGCAATTACCTTCCTGCCCATACCGGGGCTGATCTTGTAATAGTAAGTTCCAGCGGGCAAGTCGGCACCATTCATCTTTCCGTCCCAAGGCTTCAAAAACCCTCTGGCGGTATAAACCTGCGTTCCAAACCTATTGAAAATTTCCACCGATGCGTTCGGATAGGAATCGAGATTCTTAACTATCCAGGTGTCGTTTACGCCGTCGCCATTTGGCGTAAATGTGTTTGGTACTTCCGGGAGTTTCAGGACTTTTATAAACAGATCATCGGAAGCAGTACAGCCATCGCTTGACGTAATAGTGAGTGTGTAAGTGATATCATCCTTCGGCGAAGCGACTGGATTTCTTACATCATCCTTGTCGAGCCCTGTTGAAGGCGTCCACTTGTACGAAAGGTTATTGCCCGACGCGGTGGGATTCAATTGTATATAATCGTCTAACAAAATCCTTTCGTCAGGTCCTGCACCCACAAGTGGTGTAGCAAACACTGATATTGTCTCGCTTTTCTGGCCGATGCACCCGTTCGTGCAGGCAAATGTATAGGTGATGGTATGTATCCCAACTCCCGCGACCTGAGGCTGAAAAAGCCCTGAAGCGCTTACGCCATTGCCCGAGTACTCGCCTGTCCCGGGGAGCCCGCCCGCCACATAGGCTTGAGTGAGCTGGATGGGAGCTTTTTCCGAACAGATATCCGGAATGGGATCGAAAACGATGTCCGGAACAGCTTTCAACGTAAGCGGCTTAATAATTTCTCCCACACAAGTTGCGCCCGAAAAGGCACGCATCTTCACATTCACAGTTTTAGTTGAAGGCATGTGGAATATGGGATAGGCAAAACTGTATTGTTTACCGCCGCTGGCCCGCGGATTTGGATTGTTGTCAACCAATTGGAACAGTGGATCGGCAGGATGGTTGTTAATGTCAAAATGCCATTCAATTCTGGTTATTTCGCCGAACGATAGAGTTGCCTTGTCTTCAAATAGAACGGGCTGATCGCTACAAAGCGTATTGGTGCTTAGGATAGTGAAATCTGCTTTAGGAACGCTGGCCGATACAGTATAAGTCTTAGTGGTGCTAGCCGAGCATCCGTTTGCTGCAGTAGCTGTTAGCGTTACCTGGTAAATGCCAGAGGCTGAGTAGATATGAATAGGATCTTTGTCTGTGCTGGTATTCGGGCGTTGAGGGTTGGCGTTGTTATCGCCAAAGCTCCAGGCGTAAGTTAAGGCTCCGGCATCACTTAAGCTGGAGGTATTGGTGAATTGTGCAACTCCATCCGTGAGGCAAGCATCCGGTAAATTAAAATCTACTATCGGCAGAGGCTTAACTGTCACGGTTTCGGCAGCAGAGTTTGTTGAGAGCCCACAGATGTTGCTAACCTTTACGGAGTAGTTTCCTCCAGTAGTGACAATGATAGATTTAGTGGTTGCCCCTGTATTCCACAGGTAGGTATCGAGCTTGCCGTCAGAGATTGCTACTAATTCAACCGAATTTCCCGAACAGAACGTAGTTGGTCCCAACGCAGTTATGCTTGCAGCGGGAGCTTTTGTGATGAGCAATGGAGCAGAAGTAGTGGTGCCGCAGATGTTGGTAACGGTCACTGTATAGTTTCCCGCTGTAGTCGCGATAATGGAAGGGCTTGTGGCACCTGTGCTCCATAGGTATGAATCGATCGGACTGTCGGATGTTGCTGTAAGAGTCACCCTCCCATCTTCGCAAAAGGATGTTGAGCCGTCAGCGGTAATCTCGGAAGTGGGTTTATGATAGACGGATACGGCAACTGGTGTTGAGGTGATCGAGCCACAAGGCGTAGTGATGGTGCAGGAGTAGCTGCCGCTTGTGCTTACCGTTATTGATCGCCCTGTTGCACCATTGCTCCATAAATAAGAAGTTGAAGAGTTCAATAAGTTTGCCGACAGTACAACGGATTGCCCTTCGCAAAATGTAATAGGGCCGGACGCCATGATTGTGGCGGTAGGGTTAGGCTGGATGTCGACATCAAAAGCGTTGTCAGATCCGTTCGTAGCGACATCTGTTGAAACAACCCTCATCCTATAATTGCTTCCGAACGCAATAGTTGCTGGAATCTCAACATTTATCGAGCCGGTCCTTGCTGCTGAAGCAATTGTGCCAATAATTTGTGGGCTCGCAAAACTGCGGTTGGCATCACTTAGCTGAACAACAAATTGGTTCGAGCTATTCACGTTTAGTCCGGTCATGGAGTAGTTCACAGTTCCTGTTGTTCCGGGGCAGTATGTATGCCCGACTTGCGAAATGGTAAGGCCGGCTAGTAGATCGCCGTACACATTTAAATAAATTTTCCCGTCGGTGCCTCTGTACACCACATCAATGTCTTGGGTGGAACTGTTACGGGCGATGTTGTGAGACGTTGCGTTATCAATTGTTATTGGAGTTCCAAAACTTGCACCCAGGTCGTTGCTTACCTTGAATGCCATTGTTGATCCGCTCTGAGCATAACCATCAATGAAGTTTCCGAATTCATCCGAAGCAAGAGTACGGCCCTCGCTCACTGAGTTGGTTCCCACAGGTATTGAGGTGCTTGCGCCCGTGGTAAAATCTACTCTGTATCCAGCGGTTGGCGCCCCGGCAACGTATATGTATTTGCCCAGCGGACCGGTAGTTATTGAGTAGGATGAGTAATTTACTGACCCATTGATAGGTACAGAGCTGAAAGTAGCTCCATTATCGGTGCTACGGAACATATAAAGCCTCGGATCGTCCTGGATTAGGTAAACATATCCGTTAGCCTTATCAATGCGAATGTCGGCGTATACTTTGGTTGGGAAAGTTACAGTGGAGAAAGTACCGACCCCGTTATTACTGTTTCGATAAACTGGCGAGCCCACCTTTGGCACCACGTATACATTCGATCCATAACTTGCAATGTGCGGAATTGCGCCAGGGCCTAAAACATTTGGGCCCGAGAAAGTAGCTCCTCCGTCTAAACTAACAAATAAGGATATTTGAGAACCATTTGAATAGATCACATATACGTTGCCGTTATCGGCTACCTCTACCTCGCAATCGCCGGTTGTAGCAGTGCTTAGTTGAACACTCGGCAAAAACGATTGTCCCCTGTTAACGCTTTTTGCAAACCTCAGCCCTGCTGAACCCACGTACACTACACCGATGTTTCCCTGTGCGTCTACAGCAAGATTTCTGCTGGTATTGGCCGAACCGATGCTGTTGCTGCTCCCAACATCGCTGATAAGAACTTGCGAATAAAGAGGTGTTTGTCCATTAGCCGACAGGCTGCTCCACACGAGCAAAACCGCAACAGCTAATTGCTTTTTAGCCTTTCTGAGCAGGCAAAGAAGATTCAGTATGTAGCTTAGCGCCACACAAAACACACTAGTAAATAACATTTCCCTTTTCTACTGCTATCGGCATTGAGAGTGCTTAAGCAGCCGATAAAAATACTCAAAAGGTTGCATATTATGCCTTGAACTAACGGATTATTGTAAGTTGTCCGGACATTATCTTCTTCCCATTCTTGGGGTTGATGATATAGTAATAGGTGCCGGCGGGCAAAGCTTCCCCATTTACAGTACCATCCCAGGGCTGTGAATAGCCAGTGATATTGGTATAAACCTTAGTGCCATAACGGTTGAAGATATCAACCGTGGCTCCCGGGTAGCTTTCCAGGTATTTGATGTTCCAGGTATCATTTACGCCATCATTATTAGGGGTAAATGTGTTTGGCACCTCCGGCGATTTGAGGACTTTTATGAAGATATCGTCCGTCGCGGTGCAGCCTTCGCCCGTGGTTATGGTTACGGAGTAGGTGATATCGTCATCGGGTTTAGCTATTGGATTTGCAACATCGTCTCTGGTAAGTCCGGTTGCCGGCGACCATTTATAAGTGAGATTGTCGCCGGTTGTGGTTGGGCTTAGCGTGAACTGGCCTCCTAATAAAATCACCTGATCAGTGCCCGCGTTTACAGTTGGCGTTTTGTAAACCGACACATCCTGGCTTTGGCTATTCACACAGCCATTGCTTCCCGTAAAGGTGTAAGTGATTGTGTGGGTGCCAACACCCGCTATTTCAGGGTCGAAAATACCTGAACTACTAACGCCATCTCCGCTGTAAATTCCGCTGCCCGGGAAGGAGGTCGTCTCGGAAGCTTCGGTTAATTGAATCGCATCAAGTTCTTCGCAGATGCCGGGAATCGGGTTGAACACCACAAGCGGCACAGCTTTGAGCGTAATAATTTTGGTAACCTCGCCTGCGCAAACCTGTCCTGAATAGGCTTTCATCCTCACGTTAACTGTTTTGGTCATCGGCGAGTGAAACGCCGGGTACGAAAAGGAGTATTGCTTTACCGTGCCAGCCCTGAGGTTTGGCGTGTTATCCGTTTGAATGTAACTCGGATCTGACGGATAGTTAGAATTATCAAAGTACCACTCAATTTTAGTGATTTCCCCAAAAGCAAGCGTGGCCTTGTCCTCGAAGATTACAGGTTCATCGCTGCAAAGCTGGTTGGCACTTAATACATTAAAATCTGCTTTCGGGATACTTCCCAATATCGTAAGCGGCTTTACCAAAGTTGCCGAACATCCGTTTGCAGCAGTTACAGTGAGGGAAATCTGGTATGCTCCCGAAGCTGCGAAGGTGTGAGAGGCATCCTGATCTGTTGAGGTATTTGGGTGGGATGAATTGGCATTTCTGTCTCCAAAATCCCATAAATAAGTAAATGGCGTGCCCCCCGCAGCAATCGAAGATTTATCTTTAAACTGAGCGATGCCGTCGACAAGGCAAACGTCCGGAATGTCGAAATCTACACTTGGAATAGACTTCAACGTAATGTCCTTGCTTATTTCTGCCACACAGGTGTTCCCGGAATAAGCAACCATCTTAACGGTATAGGTTTTGGTGAGCGGATTCGTGAAGGTTGGATAAATATGAGAATATGCCTTCGCGGTTGCAGCTCTCTGTGCCGGACTGTTATCGGTTTCAACGGCTGTTGGATTATTTGCGAAGTCATAATACCAGTCGATCCGGGTGATTTCGCCGAAAGCAATCGTGGCTTTATCTTCAATTACCACCGGCTGATTGCTGCAAAGCTGGGCGGCGTTTATCACATTAAATTCCGGATTCGGAATGCTTGCGGAAATGGTGAAAGGTTTTACAATTGTTTCCTGGCAGCCGTCGGCGGAGGTCGCGGTAAGCCGCACCTGGTAAGTTCCGGGAGCAGAATAGGCATGTACAGGGTTTTTATCTGTTGAGGTGTTGGGATGTTGTGCGTTGGCATTCGCATCTCCGAAATCCCATACGTAGGTAAAAGGCTCGCCGCTGGGAGCAATCGTGGTTTTATCAGTAAACTGAGCTTCGCCGTTTGGCAAGCAGGCATCTGGCAGGGTGAAATCCGGTGCAGGGACAGCCTTGACGGTGATTGTTTGTGTAACTTCATTTACACAACTGGTGCTGGAGCCGCTTCCGGAAAAAGCCACCATTTTCACTGTGTAAGTTTTTGTTAAAGGCGTGCTAAAAGCGGAATAGGTGTGCGGGTAAATGCGTGCTGCGCCTCCGCGGAGTGCGGGCGAGTTGTCAGTTTCCTTTAAGGTTGGGTTATTTCCGAAATCATAGTACCAGTCAATACGGGTAATTTCCCCGAAGTCCACTGTGCCTTTATCCTCAAACTGTACAGGCTGATTGCTGCACAAAGCCGCCGGATTCAATACATTGAAAGCAGCTTTTGGCGTACTTCCGTTAACGGTGAATTGTCTGGTTATTGTGTTTGAACAGCCTGCGGCCGAAGTGGCTGTTAGTGTAACGGTGTAAACTCCAACCCGTGTGTAGGCGTGCGAAGGATTTGCCGATGTTGATGTATTCGGGCGTTGGGCGTTGGCAAACTGATCGCCAAAATCCCACAGGTAAGTCATACCTGTCGTGCCATTTGCGATGGAAGATTTGTTGGTGAAGGGAGCAGCGCCATCGCTCAGGCAAAAATCCGGCATGCTGAAATCTGCCACTGGCACAGCTTGTAAAATGATAGTCTTGATCTCGTCGTCCACGCAATCAGCTCCCGAATAGGCAAGCATCCGCACCGTGTAGGATTTCGTAAGCGGAGCAGTAAAAGTGGGATAGGTATGGCTATACTGTTTCGCTGTAGCAGCCCTCAATGCCGGACTGTTGTCGGTTTCAAAAGTCGTGGGGTTATTCGCGTAATCATAATACCAGTCGATCCTCGTGATTTCTCCGAAGGCAAGGGTGCTTTTATCTTCAAAAACTACCGGCTGATCACTGCAAAGTTTAGCTGAATTTAAAGTGTTAAAGACAACAAGTGGGGTGCTTCCGCTGATGGTGAATTGCTTTGATGCTAATGTTTGGCAACCGTTCACGGATTTGGCTATAAGGGCGATGGTGTAGGTGCCGGCTTTGCTGTAGGTGTGAGATGGGCTTAGCTGAGTAGAAGTGTTTGGGTTTTGAGTAGTGGCAAATTGATCGCCGAAATCCCACAAATAAGTAAGCTGCGATGTTGTGCCATCGGCAATTGTGCTTTTGTTAGTGAATGAAGCTGTGCCGTTGTTGAGGCAAATCGCCGGAAGGTCAAAGTCAGCAACAGGTAACTCGTGGATTATGATGCTTTGGGAAACCACTGTACTTGTGCAGCCTTTATCAGTTTCTACAAATAACTTTACCGTATAAGTGCCCGGGAGCGTGTAGATGTGGGTTGGATTCTGATCGGTTGAAGTGTTCGGATTACTGGCTGTGGCGTTGGCATCGCCGAAATCCCAGGTCCATTTAGCAATAGTGCCTTCATTCGCCACCGATGCATCGGTAAACGCTGTAGGCTGATCCTTGCAGGTGATGGCCTGATAGCTGAATTGAGCATCGGGCGATTTGTTGACGTGAATTGTGAGGGGAGAGGTGAGTGCTGATTGGCATCCGCTTGCGCCTTCAACCATCAGTGTAACGTTGTAATCGCCGGGCTGTGCGTAGGCGTGTGTAAATGGAGTGCCATCGGTTCTTACTTCAGTGTTGCCATCGCCGTAATCCCAATACCATTTCACTATTGTGTTGCCGCCGTCGTTGCTGGTACTTGTAAGTGTAACCTGAGAGGCGATGCAGGGCTGTTGAGTGCTCGCCGTGAAGGATGGCGATGGAATGGCAAAAACCTGGAAGCTGGTAGAAATATCCTCGTCAACACTGCAACTGGTTGGTGCGGGATTGGTGACGGTTGCCTTGAGGTCGTAAATTCCAGGCGTGGAAATATCAGAAGCTAGAATGTTGTTGTATTCATAAAAGTAGGCGGGCTGGCCATTAACGGTTGTTGTGTTATCGGGAGCGGTGGGATTAAGAGTCTCAGTTTTTATAACAGTAGATCCTAGTTTTAATTCCCAAACAATCTTAGACGTTTGATAAGGCAATTGGAGTTTTACCTGGTAGCTCTCGCCCGAACACAGGGAGCTTGTAGAACTTGTTTTTCCGGGTTCGTAGATCTGAACGTTGGCGTTGAGGTTCTTAAGGTCAGCACCTGCGAGGTAGGCGTAGGATTCGGTTTGCCCATAGCCGTAAGCAATTGCGGTAAACCCATTGTTGCACACGATGCGATGTGCCGGGTTTACTGTAATTGAAGAGGTGGTAACATCAACGGTAATATAACTATATTGAGAATCAATTGCTCTAAAAGTTCCCATTGGCACAACTCCGTCCACCCTTAGGCTTGAAATATCCGCCGTTTTTAAGATAATGTTTAGATAGTGTTTGGAGATGTTGGTTGGAGCTGCTGTAGTACTAATAGCAGAATACAGTGTGATGTCTGTAAGTGTCTGCTCAATTGGATTAAGTATAGTCATCTCGGGATCCCCGATTGAAGTGCTCGTGCTACAGCCTACTGTAACTTGATATTGCGAAACAGCTATCGGCTGGTCTGCTTCTATAACGTTAGGTGTTTTGGATGCGAACGTAATAACCGCTCCGGCCTGATAAACTGTAGCACTGCCGTTTACTTTTAGTGTGGTGTTATTGGCAGATACTTGAATCCTAATAATATCCGATGATCCTATTTGGGCATTATAGAAGGGTGCTGTTACAAAGTTTTTCCCCCATGATGAAAGTGGAAAAAGCTGCTGATATAAATTGTCTCCACTCCCAGGAGTTTTCGTATTCCCGGGTTCACAGAAATAAACAAATGAGCTCCCTGAAAAAGCAGCCACAGGTTTGCAGGTTCCAATGGTTTTTATTTTCGAGCCAGTGACATCAGACGTGGACTGAAATTGATAAACCTCGCCTTTATTTAATGTAATCTGATACGGTACGTTTGCAAGGCGGGTTGAATTCAAGCTGTTAACTTTAGGAGTGATTTCTACTACTGTTGCATCTTCAACGCCAACCAATGTAAATTCAGAATAGTTGTTTGGTGTTTGAGTATAGGCGATAGCGTAATATTCGTTGCCAAGCGCTTTTGTAGGTAAAACTAGCGTGGCAGCCGATCTAGCACTACGCGAAATATGGGAATACACTACAATTGGTTGGGTTGACGCAATGTGAATTCCTTTTTTTGCTGGAGGTGCGTCAGATCCAGAAATATATGTGTTAGTATAGACCGTTGGATCGATATAAACCGGAACGGCCTGATTCGCAGTTACATTGATGGGAGGTAAAACTGTTCCCCCTGCATCGACTGTCACCACGGTATTAAAGGTTGAGGTAACAAATAGGGTCAGCCTAGATCCAGTACCATCAATGTGCCCGGTGTACGCCACCCAAAAATCCGTTCCCTTATTGGAAGTACCCTGTGCTGATGTACGAGAAGTATAAAAAGAAAAAACGCAGCATAAAACTGCAAGCAGCACCCTTTTGTAGAACATCCCCTTTATTAATCCGTGTGCGTTAGAGCTAGCTTATAATGAAAGGTTTAAATCTACGCAATATTTGAGGTGACTACAAGAGCACGACTCAGTTGCTAATTCACTATTACAACGTGTTCTGAAATTGTTTTGAAAAAGTGAACTTAAAAATATGCAGAGTTTCCAGGAATGTATAGCATTTGAAACGCTTTAGATGAAGGAATATGCAAAAAGGACGTACTTCAGGTTTTGGCATAATAATAGCATTATACAATTCACCAAAACATACTGTTATGAAAGTTATCAAACTATATACCCGCAACACTAATCAAGCAGTAGTTCGTGAATTAAAAGCTCATAAATCAGGTAATAGCATATTCATCAGCGAAGAAGAGCTGAAAAATATGGATACTAACATGATGATTGCTTAACAACTACTTGAAACTGTATACACATCTGTACACCACTGCATGCCAGCTTAATCTTAAGCCGGCATTTACTTGTCTGTTTTTTTCGGATAATTAAAATATCTCTTCCGAAACGTAGTATTCTCGAATTATTCCTGCGATCCTAGAAAGGATAGCCAATTGCCAGGTTGAATATCAGGTTTTCTTTTCTCCAGCTTTTACTTCCGAAGTTAACTTCGTCTAATACCCAACGCTCACCTTCAGGAAGCCATGGTTTTCTGAGTGGGAATGCAAGATCGGTACGCAACACCAGGAAAGATAGATCGAACCTGAGCCCGGCACCGGTGCCAACAGCCAACTCCTTCATGAAATTTTTGCTGAATACACCGCCCGCCTTTGGATATTTCGGGTCATTGTTCATCAGCCAGATATTTCCGGCATCTATAAATAAAGCTCCTTTTACAATACCGGTGATTGTGGGCCTGTATTCGGTATTGAGCTCAAGTTTTATATCGCCCGCCTGATCCGTTGTTAACCGGGTAGTGCCGATGTTCGGGTCGTGATAGGTGCCCGGACCAAGCGAACGTGCCCGGAATGCCCGGATGCTGTTACTTCCGCCGATGAAGAACTGCTTGATATATGGCAGATTGAGGGAGTTGCCATAAGGCAAACCGATGCCCGCAACAATCCGGCTGGCTAAAGTCGCTTTTCTGCCCACTTTCATGTAGTGCCTGAAATCATTGTCGAATCTCACATATTGAGAGAATTCTGCTCCAAATAAAGTTTTCGGATCTCCGGCTTTTTTATTTGCGCCCATTGCCAGCCCGAGGATGTTGCCGGAGGTTGCCGCGTTAAAATTGAAGTAAAACGTATTCTTTTTAAATGTTTCAGCCGTATTAGTGAAGTTGAAGTTATAGTCTGGACCGAAAATAAACTGCTTCTCTATCGCTTTGCGCAAGCTTAAATTAGTTGCGGCCGCACTATCATACTCATATGAAACCTTAAACGGTTGTACATAGTTAATATTAACCACGTTCAATTGATGTTCACGCTTAGCATCCTGCCGCCACACGTATCCCAAGGAAGTGCGGAACGAGTTCAGGATGTAGCTGTTTTGCCGTGTCAGATCATCAAAGCCAAGCACCATTTTGGTGCGGGGAATGTAAGCACTGTTGTTTTTAACTTTGAATGGAGTGATAAAGCGTGGGATATTCAGGCTGGTCTCTGCACCGAAGCGGAAAAGGTTATCATTCCCTTTACTCGCAGCGGATACCTGCACATCAGTGCCTATATAAGCTGAAAAAGTCAATAGTTCAGCGCCTCTGAACGCGTTCCTGTTCCTCCAGCTCAAGCTAAATTCGGAACCTGTGAAGTTAGCCGAGTTCGTGTGCCCGCCTACTTCTGCCTTGATCGACTTCTTAGGATAGGGAGTGAGCTGATAGAAAGCATCGAGCATCGGTCGGCCTGCGCTGTCTGCTTCTTCGAACCGGTTTTTAACGAATCTGAAAGTGCCGAGGCTCATCAGCCTGTTGAGCGATAGGTTGTGGTCTGTCCGGTTGTACACATCGCCCTTATCGAAAAACATCGTACTGCTAAAAACCGAAGGTTTAAACAGGTTCGCAGAATCGATCACATAAAAATCATCGTAATACTTTGCATACTGGAGCCTGCTTTGGCTGGTGTCGCGGAGTTTGTAATTCGGGTAGATGTAGATATTCCTGATGGTGTAAATGTCCATGGCTTTCGCCGGAGTGGTGTTTTTCACGGTAACAAGCAGGTCTACACGCTGTTTATTGTTCGTGCTATCTACCTGCACAATCAGGTAGTCTGAGCCGAAATAGTAAAAGCCCTGTTCTTTTAGCTTCGCATCAATGCGTTCTCGTTCTAACTTTATTACATCAAGATCATACGGATTGCCAACCTTTAGCAGGCTTTGCGGTGCAGTAGCCGAAATCGCTCTCCCCAAGTCGGAACTATCTGTAGTGAAGCCTACGCTGCTAATCATGTATTGCGGTCCCGCCTGAATGTGGTAAGTTAAGCTGGCTTTTTTGTTTCTGATGTTTGAATCTACCGTATCTGTTGCCCGGAAATAGCCTTTGTTTTCCATGCGGTTGGCCAGAAGCTTGAGGTTGAAATCAACTTTCACGGTGCTGTAAAGCACTGGAGGCTCGCCAAACTTTCTGCTGAAGTAGCTGCCGATGCCTTTCCCGGACTTGCTTTTCATGTTGTAAAAAAGCAGTTTAATCGGGATGCCGAGTATTCGGGTGTTAGGCTTGGGGCGGGTCAGGCTTCCTAAGTCTTCCTCCAGGTCTTTGCGCTCGTTGCGCTTCATATCCTTATCGTCGATCTTTACCTTCGCTCCCAAATACAGATGATCATTGTCTGGCACGTACTTGGTGCTGCTGCACGCCGCCAGCAGTACCGTAAACACCATCAGAATACAATATTTATATAGCTTTATCATTTTGCTTTGCGTGCTGCTTTTTTCTCTGCCCTTGCCTGGCGTTTACGCTGTTTTTCATCAGGGCTTGCTTTGGCGAACAGTTCCCTGAACTTGTTGTAATCCATCACCAGCATAAAGCTGAGCCCCGTTTCTACCACCTGCCCCTGAACTGCAACCTGGTATTCGTTCTTCTTGTAGAACCTCAATCTGTAGCGCCCATCTCGCGAAAGCTGATACTGTACAGAAATGTCTCCGGCAAAGTTGCTGGTGCGTGCGCCGGCCTGGCGTGGCCCTTCAAGCTCAAAGGTGCTTCCCACGTTTACAGTTAAGCGGTCGTTGAGCAGCCGTTTGGACAAGCCAACATTCAGGTCGGTGCGGTTTAGGCGCTCTCCGGTAGTATAATCGTCAGTGGCTTGCAAGTCGAAGTTTAAGTCAACTCCTCCAAGCAGGTCTCCCGCCAGGTTATTAAGCTGTTGCGATAGAATTTTGCTCACGCTTTCGCGAACCAGCGACTCGGCGCCTATTCCCCCCGCATCGCTAGAGAACGGATTCTCTCCAACAAACCGATTTAACAGCAGCAAGGCGAACACCTGCTTGTTGAGCTCTGACGGTTCCTGTTCTAATTGGTCGAGACGGGCATTTACGGTTGTGACAACTTCGCTGGCCACATTGTAATTTTTTTCAGGAAGCACAATGCCGAATGTGATGTCAGGCTTCAGCAATTCGCCTTTCATCATAAGGTCCACTTCAAAAGGCAGCTTTTGTTTGTAGATGTTAAGCTGCGACTGAGGCGCATTTCCTAAATAATTTTCTACCAAATCCAAAGGAGCGGTGTTGGCGATGTAAACAGCCGTAACATCCAGGTCGGCGCTTGTAGGTTCGCCATTCCAGGTTATAGAACTTCCTTTTCTGATTTCGAAACGCCTTTTGATGAAGTTAAACGACAGTTCGTAGGCTCCTTCTTCAACCACGTAACTTCCGGTAAGCGTGATCTTGCCGCTCGGATCTATCCCTCCGTTTAATTGCGCCTGCCCACGCATGTGAACGAAATCGCCGTTGGCTTCATCAATAACCAGGTTAAATTCGGCTTCTTTGTCCACCTCGATATTAACAGACACATCCATTCCTGTTATATCAGACTTGTTGAGCGAATCAACCTGAGCTCTGAGAGCGGTGGTAAACTCCGGATCGTCCATGTTCACAAATTCTACTATTCCTTTTCGTTCTTCTATGGCCGGGTCGTCCTGCGGCAGCACAATACTGAGGTTGGTGCCTTCATTTACTTTTAGCCTTCCGTCAACTGTCGGGCTCGCCATAGTACCGCTGATTGTAAGTTTGGTATCCACGTAAAGTTGCCCGTAATACAGTTCGTTATCTTTGGCTGTAGAGTTTAACACCCGAAAGTTGTCGGCATCTACGTTGAGGCCGAATCGGAAATCTGTAAAGTTTGTGGTATAGATCTTTCCATCAACGGTGGCGGTATTGCCGGCCGAGTCCAGAAGCGTAAAGTCGTCGAAGGCTATTCCATCGCTGTCAAAGCCAATCCTGCTGTCGTCTATACTGAAATGCGAGTTGAGCATGGCAATTGTGAAGGCGGCGTTATTGAAGTTCAGTCCGCCCCGTACTTTTGGCGCATCTACCGTTCCCGTGATGTCAAGCTGCCCGTTCACGCTTCCGCTTGATTCTTTCAGATTCCCAAGCGTAAAACCTTCAATGCTTTTCAAATTCAGATTTACCACATTCAACTTCATATCGAAACTGCTGGTGTTGATGTAGTAAAAGCCATTTAAATCAACCTGATTGCCCTTGCCGGTGATGCTTGCATTTGCAGCGAGTGTGTTGGCCCTCGAGTTATTTACCTTCAAGGCGACATTGCCAATGGTATCTCCGCGGAAGTTAAAATCGCCGATGTTCATGTCGGCAGTGAAGATTGGCGAAGTTTGGAAATTGCTCACAGTTGCAGTTCCGTTCATGGTTCCACCAACCAGGAGCGAATCTTTTTTAACAATCTGAGTAAGCGTTTCTATTTTGAAATTGCTGAAGTCAATCTTTAATGGGTTGTTAAATCCAGGCGGCGTTGTGTTGATGCTCATCCGCTGATTGTTGTTCGATAAGGTAAAATTACTTGCCTGAATGCCGCTGTTTCCAAATCGGATGGAGTTGCCGGGACTAACTGCCCATCGCTGATAATCAAGTAAGACATTCGGACTTAAAGAAAACTCATAATCTTTTTTGAACGACCTGAATGATCCCGCAAGGCGATAATGATCCTTTTTATTTTTGTCTTTAACCAGGATGTCGGTTGTGAGCACATTGTTTTGAGCGTAGCCGGATATGCTGGTGTTTTGAATCTGCAACTGCGGAGAGCCTGCCTGTGCCAGAGTCAGCGAATAGTTTAGTTTATTGTTGTCAGTGTTTGCTCCAAAAGCAAGATTGTTGATGTTGTAAGTTCCATACAAAATATGCGGAGCATTCCCGTTCACCACTAGCTCGCCCGCGGCACTGTTGAACCTGCCCGAAAGTGTCACGGAGGAAAGTTCTTTTAGCTCGGGCACAAATTGTGCGATCAGCGGCCCGTTTATGATGGTTGCATCAAACCGCATCCTTTGTGCCGCATATTTTACTCTCGATGGAGGTACACCCCCAGTATCAAAATATTTGTTGATCAGAGCCTGCATGGCAGTGCCCACCTGAGTAAGCTGGTATTTTCCTGCCACGTGTGCCCGAAGTACTTCCGATTCGATATCAAGTGTATTGCTGTCGGCGTTGGCGGTAGAAACAAGGCTAACGGTATCGAGCGCATAGCGCTCGCCAGCCCGGGCAATGAGAGCATTGGTGAGCAGGATGGAACCGTTCAGGTAATCAGGATCGGCAGTTTGAAGGTCGGCAACGATCTTCCCGCGAAAGCGCAAATCATCTTTCATAAGACCGAGCTTCTGGAAGTTGGCACTGTCCATATCCAGCGTCATTTTTATGCGAGGATATTTCCCGTTGAAATTTGCAGTAGTTACCAGATCAAAATCTAAGTTACGGTCAGCCATGTTGGCTTTTGCATTGATGGTGCCACGGCGGGTGGTGCCGGCTACGTTTAAATTTCTGTAGCTGTAGCCGTTGTAATCTGCCCGGATAACACGTGCATCAAACTTGGCATTCATGGTTTTTGGATCCATGCCACTGCCGGCAATGTTGGCGGCGAGCGTTACTTTGCCAATAGTTTTTTCCTGCTTGATCAGCCTCCCAACATTGAAATTGAAAAGGCGCACATTTGCTTTATAACTTTCTCTGCCTTTATTGTAGGAGCCAATGGCTTTTGCACTGCCGAAACTTGATGCGAGATTCAGATCGGTTGAAAAGCTCGACATCCCACCTTTAAACAAGCCATTCAGGCGGATTGATTCCGGCAAGCGGATGTTGGATGGAATGGTCCCTTTGGGCACAAGCGCAGCCAAGTCTCGCCCGCCGATAGAAAAGTCGCCGATTTTTAAATCGAAATAGGCTCGGTTTGGATCGGGCAGGCCAGTCACTTTTCCAGACAGCTTTATGTGTGCATTCCGCAAGCCTGAGACTTCAAGGTTCGGGATGTTGAGGTTGCTGAGTTGTCCGTTCACACGGGCATTTACATTCAGCACGGCATTAGGATTGCTCTTAAACGGCTCTGTGCCAGCCATTGTTGGCATAAAGACTAAGATGTCTTTGAAGCCTACCCGACTACCATCAAGATTTGCATCAACACGCACCCGTTCGGGATGTTCAGTGAGGCTTTCAATAGACGGATAACTCATGCGTATCCGGTCTTTGATGACGCTATGATTGGTCTGAACGTACAAGTTGTTGAAGTAAGCCTGCTTAGATCCGTAAAAGAAATTTGTTTTTAGCTGGTTAAGCACAAAGCCGCTTTTTTCGCGGAAGCTGCCTTTATTGATGTTCCCTGATATGGTATCAACAGCATAAACAAACTTGGTCGCACCTAAGCTGAGCGCTTTAATGTCCAGGTGCCCGAAGTCGATTCCACGGCTCATTACGGGCATGTTGAAGTTGTCAAACTTGATATCGTTGTTATTGAGGTTAAGGTTGCCCACTGTGGCAATCCAGAACTTTGATTGTGCCTCCACCTCCTGTTTGATTTCTTTAGCCACTATTTTGGCTTGCACCTTTTTGCCGAGTTGGAAAAGTATCTTGGAATTCGCTAGGGTGATGTTATTCAGGTCTGCCCGCTGATTACGCATGTCGATGTGTTCAGGCTGGATATTCAGCGAGCCTATTTTTAAATCGGCCAACACGGCAGAAATGTCGTTTTTGTAGTAGAAGCCAGACTGGGCGACGTCGATCTCACCCAAAGTAAGGTCCATGTTTAGTGGCTGGGCAGCATCGGCAACATCTTTAGCCTTCGATTCAGGCTGCGCTGCGGGCTTAGACTGGATCATTCTCGCATTCATCCCCCTAAGGGTTATCTTAGGGATGTTGAACTTCATCTTATCGAGATCAAATTCTTTTACCCGGGTGTCAAAGTGCGAGAGATAAACAGTCATATTGCTGGCAGCAACTGCGTCAGAATAGGTAGCATGAATCCGGTCTAAGTTGATCTTATCCAGTGAGAATTTCAGGGCAGAAACGCTATCGGCAGGGTTCGGCGTTTTATTTTGTTCCTTAAGGAATGCCTTTAAAATATAATTGTAATTGAATGAGCTATCAGCGTAGCGTTTCACGTTTGCTGTTACGCCACGAAGGTCAATTTCATTGATCTCCACCGTGTTGCTCAACAGCTTCATCATGCTGATGTCTACTTTGAGCGTATCGCCCGCCAGGAGGGTGTCTTTTTTCTGATCTTCGAAATATACATCTTCCAGCACCACCAGTTTGGGCCAGTCGATGGTTACTTTATTGATCTCTACTTTCGTCCCTAACTTATTTTGTAAGTAGCTAACTGTTTTTCTTCGGGCAAAATCCTGCACAGCAGGAACTCTTATTAGGAAGAATACCAGTGCCACCAGGAAAATTAAAATTCCCAGGATCCAAAGGATAATCTTTAAGGAAAGTAAACCGTATTGTTTCAAATTTGAGGCAGAATTTGTTGTACATATAAATTCTTTTCTGCATTAAATGTTTGAAATAATCGAGAATACGATGAATGTAAAATGATTTGTCCGCCGACGGCAGTTTGTCCGGTTTCATTTAAACAGAAAAGGCAGCCTGTTTTGAGGCTGCCTTTTCTGGGAATGTCTGAATATGATTATTTGGCTTTATTTTTCATTTCAGTTACTTCGGTACGGATGCTTTGAGCCAGGTTTTTTGCTTCCTGCAAAGCTTTTCTCACGCGTGTGCCTGCGGCTTTGCTGTTTTTTCCATAAAATTTTTCTGCATCTACTTCTGCAGAAGCAAGTAACTCTTTTAGCTGATTAAATTTTTCCATGATTTAGTTTAATTGGTTATAGTTTAAATTGAAGTACTAAGTGTACGAATGTATTAATTTATTGACGACAGCAAAACAGCTTATGCCTAAATTGATAGAAAAATTATCAACAGTTTTTTGATTATCAAGAGTTCAGGATTTATTAGTGTTCCTGAAAGTGATCACGATGGCGCCCTTGCTTCCTTTATTTCCAAACTGTGCGATGGCTTCGGTATTGCTGAGCACGGTTACGCTTTCTATTTCATCGGCCTTAATTTCATTCAAAAGCATTTCCGCTTCTTTTACTTTGCAGGGAGTGCCATTGATCACATATAAAGGCTTGGTTTTTCGGTTGATATCTTCAGGAGAGCGGGTGAGTTTGCTAGCAATGAAGGCTGCGGTGCTGCCACCGAAAGCAGCTCCAATGGTAGCGCCAATCGCAGGATTGCCAGCCTTTTTTCCAACCATTGCACCAATTGCACCTCCCGCCGCTGCGCCCAGGGCAGTGCCTTTTTCGGCTTTGTTGATTGTACCACACGATTGAAACGTCATGCATAAAGCCATCAATGCGGCAAATAAAGAAAGGAACAAGCTCCTCTTTTTCATTTTGGTTTCCTTTAAGGCTAATTGGTTCACCTAAGTTAATGATTATTAATACGTAAATACAAAAAGCTTGCCATCAAGTTTATTTTAAACGGCATTTGCATCTAAATGGTTACCAAGCGAGTTACCTGTGTTGTAATCGAATACTTACCGCTTACATGCTTATAGAACCTCTGCATGGTAATGCCCCCGACTTTTCAACACCGCTTAAACTCAACGGGATTTTTGATAAATTCGGCTTTGCCTTTTTGAACGATCAGCGATGCCGGAATTTTCTCATTTACACGTACATACCCAATTTTCTCTGCTTGACGGAGCTGCAGATATTTCCCGCCTGTTCAAAAAAGCCGCCGCCGATGGCATGAAGGCGATGGCCATCACCGATCACGGAAACATGTTCGGTGCGTTTAAGTTTGTAGCCGAGGCGGGGAAGCATGGCGTAAAGCCGATTGTAGGATGCGAGTTTTACGTAGTTGAGGATCGGCATAAGAAGCAGTTCACCAAGGAGAATAAGGATGTGCGCTGCCATCAGCTTTTCCTTGCGAAAAATGCGCAGGGCTACAAAAACCTGATCAAGCTCTGTTCTTTGGGCTATATCGAAGGTCTTTACAGCAAATGGCCGCGAATAGATAAGGAGCTCATCCTAAAGTATCATGAGGGGCTTATTGCCACCACTTGCTGTATCGGTGCCTCTGTTCCGCAGACCATCCTGAAGAAGGGAGAAGCAGATGCTGAAGAAGAATTCAAATGGTGGCTGGATATTTTCGGCGAGGATTACTATATCGAGCTACAGCGGCATGAGATTGACGATCAGCAAACCGTCAATAATGTTCTTCTGAAATTCGCTCAGAAATACAATGTGAAGGTGATTTGCTCCAATGACTCACACTATGTCGATCAGGCAGATTCCAACGCTCACGATATTTTGCTTTGCGTAAACACCGGCGATATGCAAAGCACGCCCATCGCTACCGACGAGGAAGGCGGTAAGGGCTATCGCTTCGGTTTCCCGAACGATCAGTTCTATTTTAAATCTCAGCAGGAGATGGCTTACCTTTTCAGGGATTTGCCCGAATCGCTGGACAATACGAACGAAATTGTTGACAAGGTTGAGCATCTTCAGCTTAAACGAGATATCCTCCTCCCCAACTTCCCGATTCCTCCCGAGTTTAAGATCCATGCCGATGATACGCTGAACCAGTGGGAATACCTGAAGCATTTAACGATGATCGGGGCTAAGGAACGCTACATCGACATTTCGCCCGAACAAGAAGAGCGTATCAACTTTGAGCTGAATACCATCCGGATCATGGGTTTTGCCGGGTATTTTTTGATCGTGTCAGATTTCATCAAAGCTGGCCGCGATATGGGCGTGTTCATTGGTCCGGGGCGTGGCTCGGCGGCGGGCTCTGTGGTGGCTTACTGCACGGGTATTACCAACATTGACCCGATGAAGTACAACCTCCTGTTCGAGCGTTTCCTCAATCCCGACAGGAAGTCGATGCCCGATATTGATACGGATTTTGATGATGAGGGCAGGCAGAAAGTTATCGACTACGTAGTTGATAAATACGGCAAAAACCAGGTCGCCCAGATCATCACCTACGGCTCAATGGCAGCCCGAACCAGTATTCAGGATGTGGCACGTGTGCTGGATGTGCCTTTGGCTGAGGTAGCCAAACTCAAGAAGCTGGTTCCCGAAACCCTCGGCATCACGCTCAAAGATGCCTTCGACCAGGTTCCCGAACTGAATACAATCCTCAAGGGCGATGATATTCTAGCCAAAGTTTTGCAGGAAGCCGGCAAGCTTGAAGGCTCTGTACGCAACACCGGCGTTCACGCTGCGGGAATTATCATCGCACCATACGATTTAACAGACATTCTTCCTGTAGCTACATCCAAGGAATCTGACCTTTTGGTTACCCAGTTCGATGGACGTGTGGTGGAAGATGCCGGCGTAATCAAGATGGACTTTCTGGGTTTAAAAACCCTAACCATTATCAAAGATGCGCTTCGGCTGATAAAACAAAATCACGGGGTTGAGATCGATATAGATTATATTCCGCTCGACGATCAGAAAACATTTGAACTTTACCAGCGAGGCGATACCAACGGAACGTTTCAGTTTGAAAGTGACGGGATGCAGATGTATCTGCGTGAGCTGAAGCCGGATAAGTTCGAGGATTTGATTGCCATGAACGCCCTCTACCGTCCGGGGCCAATCGAATACATTCCAAAGTTTATTGCCCGTAAGCACGGTAGAGAATTGGTTGAGTTTGATCTTCCCGATATGGAAGAATACCTGGCTGATACGTTCGGGATCACCGTTTACCAGGAGCAGGTGATGCTTCTTTCGCAAAAGCTGGCAGACTTCACCAAAGGTGATGCCGACGTGTTGCGAAAGGCGATGGGTAAGAAGGACCGGAAGATGCTTGATAAACTGAAACCACAGTTTATTGAGGGTGCAAAAAAGCACGGCCACGACGAGAAGAAGCTTGAGAAGATCTGGGTAGACTGGGAAGCTTTCGCATCGTATGCATTCAACAAATCGCATTCAACCTGTTATGCTTTTGTAGCGTACCAAACCGCTTACCTGAAGGCGCATTATCCCGGCGAGTACATGGCTGCGGTTTTGAACAACCAGAACAACATCGAGAAGATTTCTTTCTTCATGGAAGAAAGCCGCAGGATGGGTATTCCGGTGTTGGGACCAGATATCAATGAATCTGACCTGAGTTTTACCGTGAACAAGAAAGGAGAAGTGCGCTTTGGGATGTCGGGCATTAAAGGCGTGGGCGAGAAGGCGATCGAAAGCATTATTGAAGAACGCCGGGAAAACGGGCCTTATACAAGTATTTACGATTTTGCCCGTCGCACAAACTCGCGGGCAGTAAGTAAAAAAGTGTATGAAAACCTAGTGCATGCCGGTGCTTTTGATCAGTTTGGATTTAATCGTTCACAGTTTTTCTGCAAGCCGGAAGGAACACCGTACAACGGGATTGAGCGCCTGATCAAGTACACCAATGATTTTCAGAATAATGCCAATTCATCACAAGCTTCGCTATTCGGAGGCACAAGCGATGCCAACATCATAGAACCCCAACTGCCGGAATGCCAGGAATGGGGACTGATTGAGCGGTTGAAATATGAGAAGGACGTCATCGGGATTTACCTGACCGGGCATCCATTAGATAATTACAGGTTTGAAATGGACAACTTCTGTAGCCACAAGGTAAAAGATCTGATCCTTGTCAACAAAGCCAAGAGCGGGGAGTTGCCCGAGGAAGAGCAGGAGGAGTTCGGAAAGATCAAGAACCGGGAGATTGTTGTGGGCGGGCTGGTGTCAAACGCTCAGCATCGAACAACCAAAACCGGAAAGCCGTTTGGCTCGATGGTGCTGGAAGATTACAGCGATTCGGTAGAAATAGTACTGTTCGGCGAAGACTACGTGAAACTACAGCAATATTTCAGAGATGGGTTTTTCCTGCAGGTCCGCGGCTCCGTGGGCGAGCGCTTTAAGCAAAAAGATAACTGGGAATTCAAAGTCACCAGCATAACCTTGCTTTCAGATCTTCGCGATAAGCTGGTAAAATGCCTCACCATCCAGCTCCCGTTAACTGAAGTTTCGGATGAGTTTATTGTGCGAATGGATGAGATTATCCGTGACAACGAAGAAAGCAATCCGCAGCGGAATTGCCAGTTGAAGTTCAATCTTCTAGACTATGACGAGACAGTTGCTCTGGAGATGCCGTCAAAAAATGTTAAAATTTTCCCCAGTAATGAGTTTTTAGCGCATCTTCGGGAGCTGAATAATATCAGCTACAAACTTAATTAGAGTGCTGGTTCTAAGTTTATCGAGTGTCATTTTGTCAAAACTTCTTTGTGGCAGGATAGTTGATTATATACATTTGACGTAAATATTTTAATTATGGCTTTAGAAATAACCGATGCTAACTTCGAAGAAGTAGTATTAAAATCAGACAAACCTGTTCTTGTTGACTTTTGGGCAGAATGGTGTGGCCCATGCCGCATGGTTGGCCCGGTGGTTGAAGAATTGTCTAAAGAATACGACGGCAAAGCCGTTGTTGGAAAAGTGAATGTAGATCACAACCCCGGTATTTCAATGAAGTACGGGATCCGCAATATACCTGCTCTCTTGTTCTTCAAGAACGGCGAAATAGTTGACAAGCAAATTGGCGCTGTGCCAAAGTCTGTTTTAGCAGGCAAGCTTGCCAATCAATTGGCTTAAGATAAACTTGTAAAACGCCCCACCTGTTCAGGTGGGGCTTTTTTGTTATTTGGGGAGTACGTTAAGGCGATATTCCTGTATCAAAGCTGGATTCTGTGGTGTGAGTGTAAATGAAACTAGCAGGTTTGCTTTTTCGCCTTCCATGACAAAAGATCCCCGCAACTGATTCTCAGCCGATAACTCTCCAACGCTCCTGATCTTGCCGGCTTTAGCAAAACCTTCAATAGCATCTTTTTGCAGCTTTTCGACGGAGTAATCGAGGAAGAAGTTGTCGGCAAAAATTCCCGAGCTCTCTGCACCGTTCCAGTTTGGAAGGAGCTTTATCAATTCATTTTTCCTGCGATTCAGGATCCCGGAAGCAGGCAGTTGCCTCGGCTTCAAGCCAGCGACAGCCACAATGCTGTCTAAAACAAGCGAGTTGACGGTGCTTGTGCGGGCGTAAGTGAGGTTGGCAAACGACACAACCCCGATGCCGTACTCAGGCATAATGTTCCACTGGCTCCCGAAGCCCGGCAAGCCACCGGTATGCCCAACATACACGCGATCATTGCAATCCTTCAACCACCGTATGCCATAGGCGTACGCACTTACAGTTGGGCACAAAACTCCGTTTGATGTTTTGGCGTTCTCGTTCAAAGCTGAAACATTCCAGGGATATTGCATCTCACGAATAGAGCTCCGTTTCACAGGCCCATTCTCAACATCATCCCGCGGAGGCCAGGCGCCGTTGTGCAAAGCCATATATTTGCTGAAATCTTCTACAGTAGTAATCAACCCTCCCATAGCCCCGTAAGCGCCATCGTGCAGAAGCGGCTGTTCAACCCATTGGTTGTTGAGCCATCGGTAACCGTGAGCCAGCTGCTCTTTAGGCACATCGTTATACTCCCAATAAGTATGCGTCATGCCCAGAGGCTTTAAAATGTTTTCCGTGATGTATTGCTGATACGGCTTGCCGGATACTCTTTTAATGATGTAGCCGAGAGTGGCAAAGCCGAGGTTGCTGTATTCATAAACCAGTCCGGGGGCATTGGAAAAAGAAAGTCCGTTCTTGTAGATGGCTAACAATTCTTCGTCAGTCGCCGCGAGTTGTCTGTCTCCCCAGGGATTGTCTTCGGGCAAGCCCGCGGAATGGGTGAGCAGATGCCTGATGGTGATTGCCGGCGCATCTTTGGTGAGGAGCGGGCTGTTCTTCATTTCAGGAATGTAGAGGCTTGCCGGATCGTCGAGCTTTAATTTGCCCTCATCCCGGAGCTTCAAAATTGCCATCGCTGTAAAGCTCTTCGACATGGATGCAATCCGAAAATCGGACTTGGATGTGGCGGGTATTTTAGCTGGTAAGTCTGTAAAGCCATACCCTCCTGAGTGCACCAGTTTGCCATCCACAACAATGCCATACGCCAAACCGGGAAAATGGTTCCTCTCGGCGTATTCTTTATACATCTGGTCAACCACCGGGAACATGCTCGCGATCTTTTTCAGCCGATCCTGGTCCTGAAAGACCGGTGGCTTATAGCTTTGGGCGAAGCAGAACAATGGCTGAACTGCTATTAACAGCCTGAGGAGAGTTTTTTTCATATTATTCCAACAAATTTAATACTTATCGGAAATGGTTTTTTGGATAGATTGGCGCCGCCATCAAAACTATCGGCTACTATGACTGATGAACAGGTAAAATCTATGAACCGGCGCAAATTTATTTCCGCTGTAGGTATTTTAGGTGCTGCGGCAAGCTTGATCCCTGTCCCGGGTTTTGCAAAATCCGGCGCAAGCCAGACGGAAAATGGACTGATTAAATGCTCGCCCTATTTACAGGCAGCATTTGGCAATCACACTTCGGTAAGATGGGTGACTAACACGAAATGTTTTGGTTGGGTGGAGTATGGAGAATCGCCGGATAAATTGAATTTGAAGGCTCACAGGGTAATTGATGGCATGCGCCAGGCAAACAACACCATCCATGACATTCCGCTCAGCAACCTGATTCCCGGAAAGAAGTATTACTACAAAGCAGTATCTAAACCCATCGAAAAGTTTACTGCCGGGAAGGTCAGCTATGGCGAAGCGGTTTCAAGTAATGTCTATTCCTTCATTCAGCCTTCTGCAAAGAGCGCTGCAGTACATTTCTCTGTATTTAACGATATTCATGATCGCCCGGAAACTTTTGCCCATATGTGGAAGTTTAAAGGACTAAGCTCCTTAGATTTTGTGGTGCTCAACGGCGATATATTCAGTTCGCTGAAAGATGGCGAAGATCAGATTGTTGATCATTTACTTAAGCCGGTTTCTGAGCTTTGGGCTACCCACACTCCTTTCATTTATTCACGCGGCAACCATGAGGCCCGGGGCGAGTATGCCCGCCAACTTCCGGATTACGTGAATGGGAGAGAACACAAGTTCTACTATTCATTCGAATCTGGTCCGGTTTATTTCATAATTATGGATACTGGTGAAGATAAAGAAGACAATCACCCGGTTTACGGGGACTTACTTGATTTTGATTCTTATCGCCTTGAGCAAAAAGCATGGTTGGAAAAGGAGGTGCAGAAGGATGCGTTTAAGCGAGCAAAATACAGGGTAGTAATAGCACACATTCCGCCCTTTTACACGCCAAACAAAGATGCGCATGGCACCAGCTTCTTCAACGATCACTGGGTTCCGATAATGAATAGGGTGAAAATAAGCCTGCTGATTTCCGGGCATACGCATGTCCGTAAGATGCATGATCCAGTGAAAGGCAAACACGATTTTCCGATCGTAGTAGGCGGCGGCCCGCTCGATGGGCAACGCACCATAATTAACGTGGCTGCAACCAACGAGAATTTAAAATTAGAGATGATTGATGATTCCGGGAAATCCGTTGGCAGCCTTAAAATAGATCCAGTTTCTTAAACATACGCCCTATTGGCGGGTTCCGGCAAAGGGCTATTTACTATCTTTAGGGCGAAATATTACTCCATGAAAAGTTTTCTAACCTTACTTGTTTGTTCCGTTCTAACATTAAATATTCAGGCTCAAACCAAACAGCCAATAACAATCTCTACCAAAAATTCGCAGCTTATTTTTACAGTCGGCGCTAACAAACGCTTGTATCAAAATTACTTCGGGCAAAAAATAACCGGAGGTGTTGCGCCGCTGCCGAAAGCTTTTGAAGCTTATCCGGGAGGAGGGATGGACTTCGAATTTGAGCCTTCCATGCGTATCGTTCATGCGGATGGGAATCCTTCGCTTGAGCTAAAGTATCAGTCATCTAAATCGTCCACTCACGCTGACGGCACTCAGCAGACAGATATATTTCTTCGGGATGAGGTGTACAACACCGATGTGGTTGCGCACTTTGTGACTTATCCGGACCAGGATGTAATCAAAACCTGGACAGAGATCAGCAACGGCGAAAAGAAAACTATAACCCTCACGAATTACGCATCTTCTATGCTGCATTTTGACGGTGGCGATTACTGGCTAACGCAATTCCACGGCGACTGGGCTCAGGAAATGCAGATCGAAGAAAGCAAGCTCACCAGCGGCAGCAAAGTGATTGATAGCAAGTTGGGCACACGTGCCAGCAAGTTCCGCTTCCCTGGTTTTTACCTCACGGTCGGCGAGAGGGCGGCTACAGAAACTTCGGGCAGCCTTGTGGCAGGCACACTAGCCTGGACAGGTAATTTCAGGTTCTCCTTTGAACTGGATAACAAAAACGCACTTCACATTCTGTCGGGCATCAACAACTACGCTTCCGAATATCATCTGGAGCCTGGCAAAACCTTCAAAACCCCGGAGTTTATCTTTACTTACAGCAATGAGGGCAAAGGATTAGCCAGCCGTAACCTGCATGAATGGGCTCGCAAGTTTGCAGTGCTGGATGGTGAGAAGCCACGCCTCACCCTGCTGAACAATTGGGAAGCTACCGGGATGAAATTCAACCAGGATAAACTGGTTTCACTGTTCGATGATGCAAAGAAATTAGGTGTTGATCTCTTCCTTCTGGACGATGGCTGGTTTGGCGAAAAATATCCTCGTGACAACGATAAAACTTCTTTAGGCGATTGGATGACCGACAAGAAAAAGCTTCCGAGCGGGGTGCCGTTTCTTGTTGATGCGGCTGCTAAGAAAGATTTAAAGTTCGGTATCTGGATAGAACCTGAAATGGTGAATCCAAAAAGTGAGCTTTACGAAAAGCATCCTGAGTGGGTGCTTCAGCTTCCAAACCGCGACCCGGCGTACCAGCGCAACCAGCTCGTACTTGATCTTACCAATCCAAAAGTCCAGGACTTCGTCTTCAAAATTGTTGATGACTTGTTTAGGGAAAATCCCTCCCTGGCATTTATCAAATGGGATTGCAACCGCACTATGACCAACGCGTATTCGCAGTACCTGAAAGGGAATCAGTCGCATCTGTACATAGATTATACGCTTGGCCTTTATAAGGTTTTAGAGAGAGTGAGAGCAAAGTATCCGCACGTACCTATGATGCTCTGCTCAGGCGGTGGCGGCCGGGCAGATTATGAAGCAATGAAGTACTTCACCGAATTTTGGCCAAGCGATGATACCGATGGTTTAGAGCGGATCTACATCCAGTGGGGTTATTCTTACTTTTTTCCCGCGAATACAATTTCTGCACACGTAACGCACTGGGGCAAGCAGTCGCTGAAGTTCCGCATGGATGTTGCGATGATGGATAAGCTCGGTTTTGATATCGACATGAAAGATTTCACTGCTGATGAGGTGAAGTTCAGCCATGATGCGGTTGCCAATTACAAGCGCCTCAGCAACGTAATCTGGCAGGGCGATCTGTACAGGCTTGCATCTCCGTACGAAGGCAACCGGGCAGTGCTGATGTATGTGGACCAGCCGAAAGCTAAGTCAGTCTTATTCGCTTATAACTTACAAGACCGCTACCGCGAAGCCTTTGACCCAATCCGCCTGCAGGGGCTTGATCCGACAAAGAAATATCGGATCAAAGAGATCAACCTCATGCCCGGCGCTAAATCAACCCTTGCTGCTAATGATAAAACGTATACTGGCGACTACCTGATGAACATCGGCATCACGGTGAACAACAACATAAAGTATAGCGCACTAACAAGCGTAATGTTGGAGATTACGGCAGAGTAAGCTACCGCCTACTGAATTTTACAGCCACATTCCCAACGATAGTTGTCGTTGAAGTTAATCGTAATTTGCCCGTAACCACTTGAAATTTTGTAAGTGGTCAGCTGGGCCTTTTGACCTGCCAGATGCCCGCTGAGCCACGTGACTTTTCCTGTGCTGCTGTCGTAAGAATATTTGCCTTCGCCACCATCATCAAGCCAGCGGTATGTGCCGTTTGCTCTTAACACAAAATACCCTTTGTACTGATTGCTGAATGCGGGCGTTGCGTTCGGGCCGTTGTAGATCGTTTGGTGGCAGGTATAATTTCCAAATACCAGTTTGCCACCGAATGGGATTTTTTCCGCCGGGGTGGTTTTTATCTCTTTCGCTTTAACGATTTTCTGCCAGGCTTCGGAAGCCCTAATAACATCGTTGTTGTAGCGGGTGGTTAAGAGCGCATCGCCGGTTACAGCTTTTTGCAGATAAATTTTTGCTTCAGAACTTTTGCCCTGAGCTGCCAGCGATACAGCCAGCAAGTAGTTGGCGTAAGTGTTGTTAGCATCTTTTCCCACTGCCAGCCTGAAGCCCATCTCTGCGCTATCAAAGTTGTTCCCATCGAAGTATTCAACCGCGTACAGAATATCTCTGCCCACAGAATTCATAGAAGTTTCTGCGCCGCCGGCTGCTCTTGATTCCTTAAGTTTTTGAATATAAGCCTCTACTCCGGTAACGGCTGCTTCTGTTATCGCGGGCTTCGGTGTAGTTTCAATATTGATTGTTGTTGTCTTTTCGGTCGGAAAATCAGCGGCAAACCTCGCCTTCAAAGCAGGAAGAGCCTGAAAAGCCTTGTTCAGGTATTGATCAGCTTCTTTTTTCTTGTTTGGATCGTTTTGCCTCAACATCGCCACAGCTAACTGGTAATTGGCAAATGGATGGTTGGCATCTCTATAAAGTACGTTTTTAAAATAGCTTTCGGAAGATGAATAATTCTTACTCTCAAAGTATTCCTGTCCGTAAAGAAAGTCGCTGCCGGCGCTCATAAAAGCAGTCTCGCTGCCGCCGCTCGCTTTAGATTGTTTAAGCTTGGCCACGTATAGATCAAGTTCATCTTGTGCAAGGGCAGTAGAGCTCAATGTGAAACAGAAGGCGACGAAAAGGAGATGTTTAAGCATACTTAAATTCTAAATAAATCAAATATCAGGTTTTTAGTTAATGAGAGCAAAGGCTAAGGCTTATCTCGCCCAACAAATCTCTCTTTGCCCATCAAAAAACGAACAGCTTTGTCAACGTTCCGCTCTACTGCATCTGCCGATTTCAGCGACGTAATATATCTCACAATCTCTTTGCGCCGTGAGGGGGGAAGGCTGTCAAAAACCGCCTTTGCGTCCGGAGTTTGCTCCAGGGCCGCTTCGAGTTTCGGGTGCATCGGGATTGAGCGGTCAATGCCGTCAAATTCTATTTCTATTCGTGTTTCATCTCCCACTTTCCTGTTGGCGGCTTTGAGCATAGGCGTGTTGATGTACAGCCTCCAGGCACCGCTATATTTCACCAGTGTTTGAATGTATGGATGTCCGTCTATCAGGCCGTGGACAGGGATGGGGCCTTTATCTCTCTCAGCCTGCTTAAACAAATTCGCCAGCACTTCATCGGGCAACAGAACGAAAGGGTTGATGCCAATAATATCAATAACCGCGTTGAACTTGTCCATCAATGCTCTATCTGAATATCGTATTTGTACAAGAGCCCCGCGATTCCAGCCATAGAGAACCTGGCTTTTTTGATCCGATTCTGCTGCGGGTCTATTGCATAGTTGAATGCCGAGCGAAGATCCGCCTTTTCAAGAATGGTGTTATCGAAGATGGCTCCTGCTAAGTCGCTGTTCTCGAATACAGCATTGCTTAGATCCGCTTCTGTAAAGTCCACCTCCAGAAGTGCACAATCTTTAAACTTTGTATTCTTCAGCTTTACACGATAAAAAGATGACAAGTTCAGGGTGCAGTTATCGAGTGAAATGGCGAAAAGGAAAGGATTGCAATTCTCAAAATGCAGTCCAAGCATCTTGCAATCTTTGAACTGAATGTCTTTCAAAGCAGTGTGATCGAGCTTTGCTCCGCTTAAATTGCAACTTGTAAACTGGCAATCCGTGAAGTGGATCTCCAGAAGGTTTGCACCTGAGAAATTGCAGTTTATAAAAGTGCAATTTTCGTATTCAGCAAGCGGGAGCGGGCTTACGGTAAAATCCTGTTTTTCATAAGATTTATCTTCTATGAAAGTTTTCTCCATGCCACCAAAATTAAATATTCAACTGGCTTTTGGAAGGGCTAATCTCCTGATTTAAGGAAATCTATAGTGCGGTCCGCCAGGGTTTGCAGTTGCGGGGGAAGATAGCTTTTCATGTATGGGTGCGATGAGCCAAAGACGTGGTTTGCGCCGGGAATAATGTAGAGCTCAGCAGCTTCATTTGGTTCCTTAAGTTCGTAAACCTTCGTAACCGGAACTGCCGGGTCTGCGTCGCCGTGTGCAATTAAACAGGGTTGCCAAATGCGGCCGGCAGTACCCAGTATATCCAGCGCTTCCTTGTTCTCTTCATAATCCTGGAGGAGGCTGAGGTTTAAAGGCATGTGTTGTTTGGTGCGTGCGTTTTCTGTATAAATTACACCATTCTGCCTCCACTCTGCCTCTTTTGTTTTATCCCAGAGATTGTCAAAACGATTTATAGCGGCCCAGGTAACCAGCTTTGCTACACGATCATCTTCTGCGGCTTTTATTATGCTTATCCCGCCTCCGCGGCTGTGCCCGATCAGGCAAACTTTTGTGGCTGCTGCGAATCCATCGCCGCTACAGGCATAATCTATTACTGCGTTCAAGTCGAATAGTTCCTTGCTGAACGTGTTCTCGCCAAATGCTTCGAGATCATCAAAGTCGAGCGGGTTAGCAGCCGTGGTTCCGTTATGGGAAAAATTGAATTTCAGATATCGAAATCCATTATCAGCAAAGTAATTGGCTAAAAGATTATGAGAGCCCCAGTCTTTAAACCCTTTAAAGCCATGCACAAAGATCACCATGGGTGCATCGGCTTCCCGGTAGGTGAGGTCAATTAAGATATTCCGGCCTGATGAGCCCGGTATTGAATTGGTTTTCTGGTCACGTAAATTGCTTAGCACTCGGGCAAAAGCTTTTGCATATATTTTATAAACTCAGGACCAAGCACGTTTGAAGGATCAAAGAAATTATGTTCAGCATCAGTAGCTGCCTTTAAAGCTTTAACGAGTGTTGTTTCGCCAAGGTCTGTCAATTCAACAATATTGGTGCGGGCATCATCCGATTGCTTTAAACGCTTTACTAGTTTCTTCCGCTCCAGGCTTGCCAAAACCCGCGAAGTCATCATCCGGTCTATCCTGGATACTTTGGCTATGTGGTGTTGATATGTTTTGGCGTCTTGTTGCTTCAGCCAACCAATTATAACCAGTAGAACGTACTGCGTATAAGTAAGCCCGTTTGCAGCAAGCACTTTATTGATATGCCTCTGCCAGCACATAGAACTCTGCCAGAGTAAAAAGCCTACAGAGCCGTCGGGAATTTCGTAAGGAAAATTTAGAGCGGTGTTTTTGTCCATTTAGAGTTTTGCGCACTTAAAACCGGTTAAAGATGCTAATTTTTCTCGCTTCCTGAAACTTCAATTTATTCTTATAGGATAATTTTTTTATTTCTGGTTTCTCCAATGAACTTATATCCCTTACGACATTTGGAAGTTAATACAGGTTTAATCGCTTCAATTTATATGCGTTCTAAATTCCGGCCCTTTTACAAAGAGGTGACAGACACCCTGAGTCATATATTTACTTTTGTTCGGTTAATTTTACTACACGGCAGATTTTGAAGTCTTTAAAAGTTATCGCGTTTACGCATAAGAATATTGAGCTGAAGGATTTAGGTAAGTTCGTAATTTGCAATGAGACTTTAGAGGACAGGTTAAGTAATCTTCGTTCAAAATTTAGCATTCCTGAAATCTTCTACGTTGGAACCTGTAACCGGGTTGAGTTTGTTTTTCATATCGAGCAAGATGTTACAAACGCTTTTGTGATGGACTTCGTTCGGGCTCTCAACTTCTGCATACCAGATGATAAGCTTGAAGATTTTTCCTCACGGATTGCAGTTTATGAGGATGTTGAAGCGCTAAACCATCTTCTCCGCATTTCATGTTCCTTAGAGAGCCTGGTGGTGGGCGAAAAGGAAATCCTTGCCCAGGTGCGCAAGGCTTATGACAGCTGTCGCGAAGCCGGGTTTACGGGAGATTACCTGCGGCTGGTGATGAACCTTGTAGTAAAGACAGCCAAGGAAGTTTACACGCACACCAATATTTCAAGGAAGCCTATTTCTGTGGTTTCTCTGGCTTACCGAAAACTTCGCGATTTGAAATTGTGCTCCAACGCACGCATCCTGATCATCGGTGCAGGCGAAACCAACCGCAACATTTCCAAATACCTTCAGAAACATAAATATTCCAATTTTGCCATCTTCAACCGCACGCTTTCAAAAGCTCAGGAGATGGCAGCAGATTTAAATGGGGAAGCTTTTGCGCTTGAAGACCTGAAGAATTATTCGAAGGGTTTTGATGTGATAATAACATGCACAAGTGCCTCCGAGCCTATCATTACCAACGAAGTTTATCAGTTATTGCTTAACGGCGAAACAGATAAAAAGACAATTGTAGATCTGGCGGTGCCGAATGATACTGCAACTGAGGTTCTGGAAAATAATCAGGTACATTACATTGAAGTGAGCAGCTTGCAGGAAGTTGCAAATCAGAATATTCAGGAACGTTACCAGGAACTGATCCACGCAGAGCGGATTATTGAACAGAATATTCAGGATTTTAAGCCTATGCTGCGTCAGCGCCGTGTAGAAATTGCAATGCGTCAGGTGCCTGAAAAAATTAAAGAGATCAAAAAGACAGCCTTAGATTCTGTTTTTGCCGACGAATTGCAGGGGCTTGATCCAAATTCCCGCGAGGTTCTTGAAAAGGTCATCAGTTACATGGAAAAGAAATATATCAGTGTCCCGATGATCATTGCCAAAGACATACTGGTAAACAATTGCTAACCTTTATTCAGCAAATTGGTTATTCTATTTTGTGGCTTTAAATTAACTTTACTGCTCTAACTTCATTTTGTGAACAGGAAAATTACTATAGGTACCCGTGGCAGCGACCTGGCTTTATGGCAGGCTAACTTTGTTAAAGATCGCCTGGCGGAAAACGGGATAGAAACAGAAATCAAGATTATCAAAACTCAGGGCGACAGTATTCTGAACCTGCGCCTTGATAAACTGGAAGGAAAAGGCTTTTTCACCAAAGAACTTGAAGAAGAACTTCTTACAGGCGGAATTGATATTGCAGTCCACTCACACAAAGATCTGCCCACCCAAAATCCCGTTGGCCTTACAATAGCTGCGGTGTCAAAACGTGAGAATCCGGCTGATGTTCTCCTGATCCTGAAAGAATGTGCCGATGTGCGCCAGAAGCTTAGCGTGAAGTTTGGCGGCACAGTTGGAACGTCCTCAAATCGCCGAAAGGCCCAGCTTTTGGCAATTCGCCCCGATCTGGAAATAGAAGATCTTCGCGGAAACGTGCCAACCCGCATAGAAAAGCTCCGTGATGAAGATTACGACGCTATTATGCTCGCAAAAGCAGGAGTGAGCCGCCTCAACATTGACCTAAGCGAATTTTATGTAGAGGAATTGGAGCCAATGGAATTTATTCCTGCACCGGCACAGGGCGTTTTAGCAATTCAGATCCGTGAAAACGATAAAGAGCTTTTCGAAAAGCTTCAGGCTATTCATGACCCGGAAGTTGCGGAGCAGATCGCGGTAGAACGCAAAGTATTGAACTTGTTTGAAGGTGGGTGCCATATGCCGTTGGGTTGCTACTGTCGCCACGACGAGGGCAAGTTTCAGGTTTGGGCGTCTAAAGCCAAGGACTCAGAAGATTTCCCTGACCGGGTATTTCTCGAAGCTGAGTCTACTGAAGGGCTGGCTGAAAAAGTTGTATCAAGGTTCGCTGCTGAACGTAAGTTTCCAAGCCATATATTTATAAGCAGGCATTTGCCGGAAGATAGTTACTTCAGGAAATCATTAGCGAAACGAAATATTGAAGTTGATGCACGCTCGCTTATCCGCACGTTCCCAACCATCCACAAGCTCGATCCTTTCATCCTTAAAAATGTAGATTGGGTGTTTTTCAGTAGCAAGAGTGCAATTGAATATCTGTTCGCCTTGCAGCCTGTGTTTACAAAGCATACTAAGTTTGGCGTGTTGGGCAGAGCGTCAGAAGACGTGCTGAGGCATTTCGGCTATATGCCGGATTTTAACGGCGAGCAGGAAGGGATAGACACTTCAGACATCGCTGAAAAGTTCGCGGAAAAAGCGGATGGTTCAATGGTCTTATTCCCATGTGCGAAAGATTCCCTGCGCACCGTGCAAAAGGCAATGTCTGCAGATACGAAGATTGTGGACCTTCCTATCTACGAGACCGTTTTCGAAGAGCAGGTTGAGCCATCACACGCCGATGTAGTAATTTTTACAAGCCCTTCAAATGTCGACGCATACTTCCAGGACAATTTGCTTGAACCGGGACAAAAAGTAGTTTGTATCGGCAAATCAACCGGAGCCAGGTTTGATGAGATGGGAGTACCATATGCACTTCCTTATTCGCCCGACGAAGTGGGGCTTGCTGAAGCTGTATTCAGCTTAGATTTTTAGATCAGCCTGTCGCCGACGCTAAACATCGGCGACAGCACTATAAAATATTCCCATGTTAAATCGCCCAAGAAGATTACGAAAGAACCCTTTGGTGAGAGAGATGGTTGCCGAAACCCGCCTCTCAAAGGATATGTTTATTTACCCGCATTTCGTGGTGCCGGGCAGTGGTGTGAGCAATCCTATCGCTGCGATGCCGGGCGTAAGCCATTTCTCCATAGACAACCTGATCAAAGACGTGGAAGCCGGGCTGAAACTTGGGCTGAACAAGATCATGCTTTTTGGCGTTGGCGAAGAGAAAAGCGAAGACGCTCACACAGCTTACGCGGATAACTCTCTGGTGGTAAACGCAGTTAAAGAGTTGAAGAAGGCTTTCGCCGATGACTTGTATGTAGTTACTGACGTTTGTGTTTGCTCGTACACTACTCACGGGCACTGCGGCATTTTGCATGATGATTACGTGCAGAATGATCAAACTGTAGAAGTGATCGCCAAAATGGCTCTCGCTCATGCCAACGCCGGTGCCGATATGCTCGCCCCTTCAGACATGATGGACGGTAGGATCCAGGCGATCCGTGAACTGCTTGATCAGAACGGGCAAGTGAACACGGCAATTATGTCGCATGCCACCAAGTTTGCATCTTCCTACTATGGTCCTTTTCGGGAGGCTGCAGATTGCGCCCCGGGCAAAGGCGACCGTAAAGCCTACCAGATGGATTTCAGAAATCCCACAGAAGCCATTCGCGAAGCTTTGCTGGATGCAGAACAGGGCGCTGATGTGCTGATGGTTAAGCCGGGGCTTGCCTATCTGGATATTATCAGCAAACTAAAGCAAAATACCAACACACCTGTTGCTGTTTATAATGTATCTGGCGAATATTCGATGGTAAAAGCTGCCGCCGAAAAGGGCTGGATAGATGAACAAAAAGTGGTGATGGAAACCATGCATGCATTTGCCCGTGCGGGTGCCAGCATCATCACAACCTATCACATAAAAGATATTTTAACAAAAAACTGGATGTAATTTGAGGCGAAAGGCATAGGGTTGAAGGTGTAAGGCACCTTAGGCCCTAAACCTTAGGCCCTAAACCTTTCAAAATGCTCGACTCTCTCAAAAAAATATTCTCCGGTTCTGAAGAGGAAATGCCTCTTACAACCAGCAGCAAGCCCGACATTTCCCGTGAAAAATCTGTTGAACTGTATGAAAAAGCGAAGAACTATTTTCCCGGAGGTGTAAACTCTCCGGTGCGGGCTTTCAGGTCGGTGTACGGAACCCCCTTGTTCATTGAAAAAGGAGATGGATGCCATTTGTGGGATGCCGACGGCAATCAGTTTATAGATTTCTGTTGCTCCTGGGGACCGCTGATTTTGGGGCACAACAATCCCAAGATCAAAGAAAAGGTTACGGAAGTGATGCAGAACGGGATGAGCTTTGGCGCACCGACGGCTCTGGAAAATGAATTGGCAGAACTGATCCTGAAACATAACTCGCTGATTGAAAAACTTCGTTTCGTAAGCTCGGGTACAGAAGCTGTGATGTCGGCGATCAGGCTGGCGAGAGGGTACACCAAACGAGATAAGATTTTAAAATTCGAAGGCTGCTACCACGGGCATGTGGATGCGCTGCTGGTAAAGGCCGGCTCAGGGCTGGTGACTTTTGGTGAGACTTCATCGGCGGGCGTGCCTAAATCGTTTGCTGATGAAACCATTGTAGTTTCGTTGAATGATCGTGCGGCAGTTGAACAAGCTTTTGATCAGTTTAAAGATCAGATAGCTGCTGTTATCATTGAAGGGATTCCTGCCAACAACGGCTTGTTAATCCAGGATAAAGAGTTTGTTCAATTTCTGCGGGATATTACTGCAAACAACAAGTCCCTGTTGATTTTTGATGAAGTGATTACAGGATTTCGCCTGGGATTTGAAGGGGCAGCAAAATATTATGACATTAAACCAGACATTGTTACCTACGGAAAAATAATTGGTGGCGGAATGCCGGTTGGTGCTTATGGTGCCTCTGCTGAGATTATGGGCAGCATTTCGCCGGAAGGACCGGTGTATCAGGCTGGTACACTGTCCGGAAACCCGGTGGCCATGGCGGCGGGCATCGCTCAGCTTACCGAGCTATCGCGTTCCGGTTTTTACAAGGACCTCAACAGCAAAGCACAGGAGTTTGCAGAGTCTATCCAGCGCTTTGCAACTTCACGAAGCTACAAGTTCAAGGTGTTTACTATCGGCTCAATTTTCTGGTTCGCATTTACGGATCAGAACATCAAAAAAGCTGAGGATATTGACGCAGCAAGCATGGAGAAATTTAAGATCATGCACCGCGAATTGCTGAACCGCGGCATTTACCTGGGCCCGTCGGGTTACGAAGTGGGTTTTGTCTCCGCGGCGCACTCCAAAACCGATCTCGAGAAAGCTAAAAGGGCAATTTTTGAGAGTTTGGATATTGTGTTTAAGAAATAATTCGGTTCATGAAAAAATCCCTCGTCATATTTTACTTCCTCATCCTCTACGCACTTGCCGAGCTGGTGTGGTGGGGCTGTTTGCTGATCCGAATTCAACCTGAGAAAAAGAGCATGATAATGGGCGAGGGGATGGTGTTTATCCTTTTGTTTTTGGTCGGCGCTTTTTATCTGCACAGGGCTTTGCGCAAGGAGGACAAGCTTCATGATCAGCAAAAGAATTTTCTTCTCTCTGTTACACACGAGCTGAAATCGCCTTTGGCTTCTATCAAGCTGTATCTCGAAACCATTTTGAAACGTGATCTCGATAAGAAGCAACTCCAGGGTTTTCTGAAGAATTCATTGAAAGACATTGAGCGGCTGGACGATTTGGTGGAGAATATGCTGATTGCCACCAAGATTGAGAATAAATCATATTCATTTCCAAAAGAAGAATTCGATTTTTCTGGTTTGGTAGAAAAGATATGTGAAAGGTTGCAGGGGCATGTGTGCGATACCAAAACTTTGAAAACAAGCATTAAGCCCGGCATCCGCCTCAACGGCGATAAATTTGCACTTACATCGGTAGTTACAAATCTGATTGAGAATGCGGTCAAATACTCTCCGCCCTGCGAAGAAGTAGCTGTGCGGCTCTTTAGGAACGCTGATTGTGTGGTGCTGGAGGTTGCGGATAAGGGAATAGGTATAGGCGATGAAGAAAAACTTCGCATATTTGACAAGTTTTACCGGGTGGGCAGTGAGGATACCCGTAAAACAAAAGGCACCGGTTTGGGCTTGTACATTGTCAGACAGGTGCTTAATAACCATCAGGCGCAGATAAAGGTTAAGGATAACCAGCCTGCTGGAAGTATTTTCGAAGTAACATTTAACTCACATGGCTAAACAACGGATTTTACTGGTCGAAGATGAAGATCATTTGCTTGAAGCAATTAAACTGAATCTGGAACTCGAAGGTTACAAAGTTTCAACCGCCACAGACGGCAAAAAAGCTCTCAAGATATTCAAAGAGGAACGTTTTAATCTCATCATCCTGGATGTGATGCTTCCGGAGATTGACGGATTTCAGGTTGCGGAAACGATCAGGTTGGAGAATTCAGAAGTTCCGATCATGTTCCTCACGGCCAAGAACACCAGCGAAGACCGCGTGACCGGGCTAAAAAAAGGTGCCGATGATTACCTGGTAAAACCGTTCAACCTGGAAGAACTAATACTCAGGGTTGGGATCCTCGTTAAGAGAAGCCTTAAAGGCGATGACCTGAAAGAGCTTAACTCGTATAAGATTGGTGATAAAACCATTTACTTCAACTCCTTTGAGCTGAAGCATGATGATGGCACCATTACTCCGCTCACGAAGAAGGAAACGATGTTGCTGAAGCTTCTGATCGAGCGCCGCAACGAAGCTGTTTCGCGGGAGCAAATCCTGGAAACCGTGTGGAATTACGATGTTTATCCATCAACCCGTACCATTGACAACTTCATCCTCACGTTCCGTAAGTACTTTGAGCCTGATCAAAAAAATCCGATCTACTTCCATTCTATAAGGGGCGTTGGCTACAAGTTTACTGACAACCATTAAACTCTTATGCTAACAAGGAATGTTCGACTAGCGATTATCGCAGTGGCGGCAGCTTTGTTAGCCTGGTCGTTAATCAACAACTTTTATCAGATTGCCGGGATAGCCGGCGTTAGCATTGCACTGCTTGTCTGGAGCCATTTCAAGCAAGGCAGCGTGGTACTTGCGGCGCAGGCATTCTATAAAAAGGACTACGAAAAGACAGAGAGGCTGCTACAGGAAATTGATGATCCTGACCGCCTGAGTCGCAATCGCCGTGGCTATTACGAGTTCATGTACGGCAACATTGAACTGCATCGGGAGAATTTCGAAGAAGCCGAATACCACTTTCAGATAGCCAGCCGATTTCCGCTCAGGAGCCAGAACGACACCGGGCTAATCCTTGTGCAACTGGCAAATTTAAATCTGCGCAAGCAGAACTTTGACAAGGTTAAGGCTTACATAGAGAAAGCAAAGACCCTGAACATCAGTGCCAGGGTGAAGAATATTATCCAGAAAATAGAACAAGAAATACCGCAAACATCGTGAGCCAGATACAAGATTCCTTATTTATACGTGCAGCATTTTCAAAACCTACCGAGCGCCCGCCAGTGTGGATGATGCGCCAGGCAGGGCGATTTATGAAGGAATACTGGGAGATAAAGAACAAATATTCTTTCCTTGAGATGTGCAAAACTCCTGAGCTGGCTGCTGACGTAACCATGCTTCCGGTTGATTTGCTGGGCATTGATGCGGCTATCCTGTTTTCAGATATTCTGGTTACGCCTGAGGCGATGGGCGGCGATCTGAGCTTTACAAATGGCGTAGGCCCAAAGTTCGCTAACCCTGTGCGCAGCAAAGCAGACGTTGATGCACTTGAGACTGATATTACTGATAAACTGCAATACGTTGCTGATGCCATCAAAGTGATTCAGCAGCGGTTGAACGGCAAAATCCCGCTGATCGGTTTTGCGGGAGCACCCTTTACAGTGATGAGCTATCTGGTTGAGGGCGGCTCTTCAAAGGATTTCAAGCTCACAAAACTGATGTTGCACAATGAACCGGAGCTCGCCCATCAGCTGCTTTCTAAAATCGCTAAAGTAACCGTTGACTATCTGAACCTGCAGATTGAGGCAGGCGTAAATGCCGTCCAGATTTTCGACAGCTGGGCTCAGGCTCTGAGCTGGGACGATTACAAGGAGTTTTCGCATCGCTATATCACTGAGATCATCAGCAAGCTGAACAGAAAAGGTATTCCCGTAATATCTTTTTGCAAAGGAAGCTCAGTTTTTGCGCCGTTAATGGCGGAGGCGAAACCCGACGTGATTTCCATAGACTGGAATGTCGATCTGCTCGACATCAAGAAGCGGCTGCCGGCAGGAATTGCCGTTCAGGGCAACCTGGACCCGCATATCCTTTACGCAGATAAGAAGGTGATCAAAGACCGCATCTCACGTTTGTTTGAACGGATGAGAGGGGAGGATGGCTTTATCTTCAATCTCGGACATGGAATTATGCCCGATATTCCATTTGATAATGTGAAATATGCGGTGGAGCTGATAAAAGAGTTCAGATATTGATCGTTCTATTTTGTAACTTGAATTATGAAACGAGAGAAAGCAATAGAAGCTATTGAGCAATTGCCCAACAACTTTGAAGTTGAGCAATTGATAGAGAAGCTTATTTTCATAGAGAAAGTAGAGGCTGGGCTTATTGATATTGAAAATGGCAATCTAGTGAGCCACGATGAAGTTCTGAAGCAGGCATCATCATGGTCGAAAAAGTAACCTGGACACAGAAAGCACTTTGTGATTTAAGAGATATATTCGACTACATCAGCAAAGACTCTCCACACTTTGCCGAATTGGTTACTCAGCAGATCCTTGGCAAAGCCGGCCTTATAAAATCTTCTCCTTACATGGGTAGAGTTGTTCCTGAATTTAACAATCCTGAATTGCGAGAAATAATCTTTAAAAGCTATCGGATCATTTATAAACTTTCTGGTTCGGAGATCTCTATAATCAGGATCTATCATGCATCACGCACGTTAAGCTAAATTCATGTGGTATCTCTATATTAAATCTGTCCATATCATTTTCGTTGTAAGCTGGATGGCGGGTTTATTCTATGGAGTCAGGTTGTTCATCTATCACACAGAAGCAAATGACAAGCCTGAACCTGATCGGGGCATATTGACTAAACAATTTGCCATTATTGAAAAACGCCTTTGGTACATCATCGCTACACCCGCCATGGTCTTAACCGTGCTTTCAGGGCTTTACATGATGATTGCTATGGCTTGGTATAAACAGCCATGGATGATGGTGAAACTTGGCTTTGTGGTGGGATTGCTGGGGTACCATTTCATTTGCCAGAAGATTATGAACCAGCTTGCTTCGGGTACTTACAAATGGACATCCACTCAGCTCCGTATCTGGAATGAGGTTGCCACAATCTTTTTAGTTGCCATCGTTTTTACCGTTATACTGAAAAGTGCAGTGAACTGGATTTATGGGGTGTTGGGCTTAATCCTGTTTGCGGTGGTGATTATGTCCGCGGTTAAAATCTACAAGTATTACCGTACCAAAGCTTAGGATTCTTTTAAGCCATAAACCCGTTCATTCGGCTCTTCTAATCTGTTTACTTGAAAGCGTACTATATTTAGTTTACTGTGCCGTTCTATAAGTTCGAAATCTCTGTCATCGTGCAGCAACGGAATGCCATGGTTTATAGCATAGCAAGCAATCAGGCAATCATTCGGCTGCCGCACAGTAACTCCCAACTTTCTCATGGATCTGTATAATGTCGCACCTTGAATGGCTATATCAAGGCTGCTGGTCTCCGGCAGGTGCAAAAGATTTAAAAAGAAACTTTTCAGTTCCTGAAATTGATTTTCGCTCCTTACTCCCTGCAGCACCTCCTGAACAATGGTCGAGCATGTAGCAACAAGGCAGTTAGAAAGGTTTTCTTTAAGATACCTGCTGGATGGCGTATCAACTCCTTTGAAAAAGTTGATCCATACGGATGTGTCAACAAGAATGATCTCCATCAATCAAAAAACTCAACCTTGCCCCACAACTCAGCGAGTTTTTTCTGATTTTCAAATCTGATAAATAATTCGAGTGCCTTTTCAACCACCGCTTTTTTTGTTTTAATATTACCTAGTTTTTGAGCTTTGGTAATCAGCTTATCATCTATTTCGATATTTGTTCTCATTTTATACACCTAAATTTATATAAAGGTACACACGATCCTTGCTAAAGTTCCTTTTGAATGAAAAAAGCTTTACCATTTCTTCTACTATTTTTTTGTCTTTCAGCCTTTTCTCAAATAAATAGCGACAGCCTTGAATATCGGATTCGCCCCGACAGCAGCCGCACAGGCGAACTTCACCTAAGCATCAACAACTTCAATTATCTCCGCAATTACGAGTTCTACAACAAAATACAGGATGGTTATACACTCTACGGAACTCAACTGGAGCCTCAGCTTGTTTATTATGCCCACCCTCGGCTGGCGTTGATGGCTGGCGCTCATCTGCGGAAGGACTTTGGCGGAAAGGGCATTTACAAAACCTATCCATTGTTCAGTATCAAATACCAGAAGGACAATACTGCTTTTATAACAGGAGCCTTGGAAGGCAACATTCAGCACCGCTTTATAGAACCGCTGTTTGATTGCGAAAAGAAGATAACCGACCCTGTTGAATATGGAACTCAGTTCGTGGTCAATAGACCTTCCTTGTTTCTGGACGCTTTCATCAATTGGAAGCGCATGATCTATAAGCTATCTTCTGAGCAGGAGCAGATTGTGGCAGGGTTATCATCAGATATTTCTGTCTTTAGCAGCGAGAATCTCAGACTATCTATTCCGGTGCAGGCAATTGTCTTTCACCAAGGCGGACAGATCGATATCGTTGATAAGCCACTTCAAACCTTGCTTAATACAGCCATCGGCTTTAGCCTGAACTATAAACAAGCTGGTTTCATCCAGAATCTCCACACAAATAATTACTTGGTAACCTACAAGGAAGCATCGCCTACAAAAATGCAGGCGTACGCAAATGGAAACGGAATTTACCTGAACGCCGGAGCGGATTCACGATACGGCTCTCTCAGTGCCAGCTACTGGAATGCTGACAACTTTATCGCCGCTAGCGGGATGCCCATCTTCCAGTCTGTATCTCAGCAAATCGACTATCCCGGATACGCCCAAAGCAAACGCGAATTGCTCTTCATCCGCTATGCGTATCAAAAAGAATTGGTACCCAACTTTTACGTGGATTTTCGCGTGGAGCCTGTAATGGATTTAGGGCTTTCAGAAAAAAAGTTTGAACTGTACCATTCGCTGTTCGTAACTTATAGACAGCAATTCCGTCTTACCAGAGCACATTAATGCTTTGCTTTAGGCATTGATGAAAATCAGATGAATTTTTTTTGACCAGACAGTGCAACCATTTTTCCGAATGGTACATCATGTCTATAAATGTATATGAATTTGGAACATAAGTTTACTATAAATGATTTGCTTGAGGGATGCAGGCGTGGCGAGCGAAAATCCCAGGAGCTGTTGTATAAGTCGCTTGCTTCGCGAATGCTGGGCGTGTGTATGAGGTACGCCAAGGATCGCTTTGAAGCTGAGGATATGTTGCAGATGGGTTTTGTGAAGGTGTTTAAAAAAGTAAGCGAGTTTAGAGGCGATGGCTCTTTTGAGGGATGGATTAGAAGAGTGATGGTTAACACTGCTATTGAAACATATCGTAAAAATCAGCGGATGTTAAGTGTGGTAGATATAGACGAGGTTTATGATGCACCGCAAAGTACATTTGACATGAGCGGACTAGAAACCAAAGACCTTTTAAAGCTCATCAACCAATTGTCTGCAGGTTACAAGTTAGTATTTAACATGTATGTGATCGAAGGTTACTCGCACCGGGAAATTGCCGAACAACTCGGCATCACCGAAGGAGCATCGAAGTCACAATTATCCCGGGCACGGGCAATTTTAAAAGAAAAGATCTTAAAAATGGAGGGCAATATTTATGCAACCAATGTCGGATAAAGAATTAGATAAACTGTTTCAGGCTGAATTTGACTCGTTCGAAGTAGAGCCTTCAGCAGGATTGTGGGAGAGGATTGATGAAGAACTCGGCAGCGCTCCCGCACAGGAAAAGAAGAAGGCATTTCCAGTATTTTGGATGGCTGCTGCAAGTGTGGTCGTAGTCATGACGGCAGGGATATACTTCCTTCAACCAACTGAAAAGATCCAGCTTCGCGGAAAGCAAAGCCAGATAGCAGATACAGAGCCTGCTGTGAAAGAAATAAAGCGCTCGCCAGTTGATGTGAAGCCGGTTCAAGAACAGTACGAACAAAAACATCAGGCGCCTGCAAGCAGTGCAACCTTGGTGGCAATAAATGAAAAGAGGGAAGCTGTTCATCAGTTGGCCTCAACAGAACCAAAGGAAGAAGCGAGTACACAACTTGTTGAAGAAAACGCCCGCATGGCCGGCTCAACTCTGGCAGTCAACACGCCCGAAGTGAGCCCGGTCTCGCAACCCGAAAAAGCAGTAATGTCAAGCTTGCGCTCTAATCAGCAGCCCTCATTGGTGGCTATGTTGAGCCCAGAGGTGAAAGAAGCAAATGAGGTAGAACAAACTTCCCCAAGGCAAAAAATTAAGTCGCTTGGAGATTTGGTGAACAGAGTAGTCGCCAAAGTAGATCCCCGCGAAGAAAAGATCATACAATTTACAGACAACGATGAAGGCACAGAGGTATCCGGAATCAACCTGGGCTTAATCAAATTTAAACACAACCACAACGCGAACAAATAACATGAAACGTATACTTATCACACTCATAATAGCCTGTTGCACTGCAGGAGCTTTTGCACAGAAGAAAACTACCACTATTTCAGGAACGGTTACCGTTACCACCGATTCGGCTAAAACAGATTCTATTAAAAAGAAGAAATCATTTGAAATTACCATCGGCGAAAAAGCAGATTCGGTAAAGGCAAAGTCGAAAAGGCCAGGCGTATCGTTCGACGTAACTTTTGCCCGCTTCGATCTCGGTTTTTCGAAACTGGTTGACAATGGGAGCTTTACTTTATCGCCGGCAAATAATTTTCTAGAGTATAAATCAATCAAAACAAGCAATGTTGGATTCGATGTCTTACAATTTGGGTACAGGTTTACCAGCCATTTCAAGATTTACCTCTCGGGAGGATTTGACTGGACTCACATCAGGTTGCAAAAAGACATCACGATTTTACAAGATCAGCCAAGCCTGACCTACAAAAGCGATGCGCCGATCGAATACAAAAAGAATCGCTTTTCATCAAGTTACCTTCGCGTGCCGCTATCGTTTGACCTCCGTACCAACGATGATAAACAAGGGAAAAAGTTCCATGTGGTAGTTGGCCCTGAGGTTGGATTCTTGCTAAACGGCAAAGTAAAGCAGGTAAGCAGTGAAGACGGCAAGCAGAAATTCAAAGATGATTATCACTTTACGCAGTTCAGATATGGGGCTTTTGCAAGGGTCGGCTACGGTGGGGCAGGACTTTATGTTAAGCAATATTTCAACGATATGTTTGAAAACAGCCCCGCACAATCTGGCTTAAAGAATATGGCATTCGGTTTAATGATCGGTTTTTAAAAAACAAACTGAATAATAGAGCCTCCTGCAAACAGCGGGAGGCTTTTTTGTTTGTATCAGATATGCTTCATTATATTTGAAAATGCCCATAATAGAACTGATCGACGTTAACAAGCAATATGATAGCGACTCTTTTGCGGGAGTGCAGGACATCAACTTTTCTATTGAGAAAGGTCAGATTGTAGCTATAGTTGGCGAAAGTGGCAGTGGGAAAAGCACCCTTCTCAAACTTATTTATGGCTTGTTAAGCCCCGATTCGGGCACGGTTAAGTTCAAAGGCAATCCTGTGCTCGGTCCTGAGGAAAAGCTCATCCCTGGGCACGACAGCATGCGTATCATCGCTCAGGACTTCAATCTTAACACATACGCAAAGGCATACGACAACATCGCGGGGATGCTCTCCAATACCAACCTGCAGCTAAAGCAGGAGAAAACGGAGCAGGCGATGGAATTCCTCAACATTGCACATCTGGCGAATAAGCGGGTTGTTGATTTGAGCGGAGGGGAGCAGCAACGGGTAGCAATAGCACGGGCAATCATCACAGAGCCCGAGGTTTTGCTTATGGATGAGCCGTTTAGCCAGGTGGATTCGCTCTTGAAAAACAAACTACGAGATGACGTGCGGCGCCTGGCGCATGAGTTGGGAATTACAATCGTCATCGTGTCACACGACCCTGCCGATGGTCTTTCTTTGGCTGATGAAATGCTGATCCTGCGGAACGGCAGGATGGTGGAAATAGGTGCGCCTGAAGATATTTACAACGATCCAAAGGAACTTTTCACCGCCCAATTGCTGGCAAATTGCCAGGTAATTTCAGCAACTGATGCCATCAAGATCGGCTTAAAGCCAAAAAAGAAGTTGGTAGCCATTTATCCCGAATGGGTGAAGAGTGCGGGTGGATGGAGCGGGAAATCCTTTACGGTGGTGAATTGCTATTTTAAAGGTTTCTACGAAGAATTGCTTATTGAGCGCAACGGCGTACACCTTCGTGCTTTAAATGTAAATGCAGAGCAGTTCCGCAAAGGCGATAAAGTCTCCGTATCTATCAGCCGGTGCCTTGACTTCGATTAATCTTCGTTCGGCAGCTTTCCTTCTCTTTTGTATTTATTCCGCAGAAAGCGGATTATAAACGCGACCGGAAATATCCAGAATACGGCGAATTGTTTATCCTGTGGATTTATGATCGCCGAATAAGTGATATAATAAAGAATGATTGCCGTTGCGAAAAGAGACACAGTCACTTTCATCAATTTTAGCTCAGTCAGGGCTGAACGTATCGGTTTACTATTCCGGAGAGATGGTTTCTTGATAAAAATATAGTGCTGTAATGCGATCTGCGCTGACAGGCACAGGATCACGATAACCAGGTAAATTATAAAAGGGGCGTTTAGCCCGATGCGGTTGGCGATGAGCGAAGCGCCAAACGGGAATAGTCCTACACAAAATAGCAAAAATAGGTTTCTGGCAACTAATCCTCCATCATAGGTTTTAAGAAAACTGAACAGCTTCAAATGGCGATACCAGATCATGCCAATGAAGAAGAAGCTAATTGCGTAAGCGAGAATAGTGGGGAGCACATGCAGGAGGCTGTGCAGAAATTCCTGCTGCGTGGGTTTCTTTTCAAATTCGGGCATATGGATTTCAATTGCCATGAGCGTAATGACAATAGCAAACACAGCGTCGCTGAAAAGGATCATCCGTTCAAGCTGGAACTCCTTTTTTATTTCGCTTTCAAATTCTTGTAGGTTTTCTTCCATATGTTAGGTGAAAATAGGAAAAGTATTAGATTCTGTTAAAAGAAAAGCATTGCTATTGACCATCTTAGTTTATGAAACTGCCGGATTTTGTAACTTGTACTTTCTTTTAAGGTAATCATGTCAGAACATGAATTTGTTGTAATAATCCCACAAGAGCAAATTATCAATAGGATCGTACTGCTACGTGGGGAGAAGGTTTTGTTGGACGTCCATTTAGCAGAGATTTATGGAGTGGAAACCCGGGCGTTGAAACAAGCAGTACGCAGGAATGCCGACCTGTTTCCTGAAGACTTCATGTTCACTCTTAACGAACAAGAGGTAGATACAGTGGTATCACAAAGTGTGATACCATCAAAGCAGCATCTTGGAGGCTCAACTCCTTTTGCTTTTACAGAAACAGGTGTTGCGATGTTATCAAGTGTGCTAAAGAGCAAAAGAGCAAGGCAGATGAACATTGCCATTATGCGAGCATTTGTTGCACTACGCAAAGCACTTTTAAACTATACTGAACTAAGCTTGGATATAGAAGATATTAGAAAGAAGATTAACGATTATGATAAGAACATCGAGTTGCTGTTTCAATACTTAGACGAACTACTTGAAAAGAAGGAAGAATTCCAGCTACCACGAGAAAGTATTGGATATAAGTTAAAGCAAAGAAATAGATAGGTAGATAGGATCGATAGTTCTTTCAGAACTCGAAAAAGAAAGCCGCTATTGTCTTCAAATAGCGGCTTTGGAAACATTTGGTTGTTAAATATTCTTCACCAGCCACTCACCAACTTCGCTGGTTTTATAAGCTTTATTCTTTCCGGCAAGATCTTCTGTAACGACACCTTCAGCCAGGGATTTATTCACCACATCCCGTATAAGCTGCGCCTCTTCCTTCAAGCCAAACGCGTCTTCAAACATCATAGCGGCTGATAGAACGGTGGCAAGCGGGTTAGCAATATCTTTTCCTGCAGCTTGTGGGTAGGAGCCATGAATAGGTTCAAACAGCGAAGTATGCACGCCAATTGAAGCAGACGGCATCAGTCCCATAGAACCCGAAATCACAGATGCTTCATCTGTTAATATGTCGCCAAACAAGTTCTCAGTGATTAGTACATCGTACGAGTTTGGCCACTGCACCAGTCGCATAGCCACGGCATCTACAAACTCATAACTCACGGTAACTTCCGGATAGTCTTTTTCCATATCCTGCACCGTCTCACGCCACAGACGGGATGTTTCCAATACGTTAGCTTTATCCACACAGCACAGCCTTTTGCTGCGGGTCATAGCCATTTCGAAGCCCAATTTGGCGAGCCTCTGGACCTCTTCACGGGTGTATGTACAAGTATCGAACGCAAAGTTGCCGTCATCTTTTCTGCCGCGTTCGCCGAAGTAAATACCGCCGGTAAGTTCGCGTAAAATGATCAGGTCTGTGCCTTCAATGCGCTCGCGTTTAAGCGGAGAATTATCGATGAGAGAAGGGAACGTGAACGTAGGGCGAACGTTGGCAAACAAGCCAAGTTTCTTACGCATTTTCAGTAAGCCTTGCTCCGGGCGGACAGTTGCCTTTGGATCGTTGTCAAATCGGGGGTGCCCAATGGCGCCGAAAAGCACGGCATCAGCGGCCATGCATATCTCGTGTGTTTCGTCCGGGTAAGGCTCTCCAACAGCATCAATAGCCGCCGCACCGGTCAGCCCTTTGGTCCAGTTTATCTCGTGATTGAACTTTTTTGCAACTGCATCACATACTTTGACAGCCTGATCAATAACTTCAGGCCCAATTCCATCTCCTGCCAGCAGGGCGATATTTAATTTCATATTTGTGTTAAGTGTTATTTGTTGATTAAGGAAAGATCGCTGAATTTGCCCATTGCAGCCTCTTTTGTAAGCTGGCCTATGGATTTCTCTTCCATCGCGTCAGCATGGCTGACGATGTTGAGCATTTTTTGTGTCGCCTTGATTGCGCAAACGGTTTGGTCGGAATCAAGTCCGCGTGTAATGAATGTCTTGTATTTAGTTTCCCAGGTGATGATGGCCTCGCACAAAGCATCAGAATTACTGCCCGGCGCAATCCGCACCGCATAGTCGATCAGGTTTGGAAGGCACATCCCTTTTCTTTCGTACACGTTCGCCAGGGCTTTCATGAAAGCATCAAACTGCCCGTCGCCCTGGGCTTGTTCCTGGAACAATTCGCCTTCTATCCGAACAGCAATGGTAGCAGACGGGCGTAGTCCTTTTGAATTGGTAAGTACGTAAGATTCAACTACTATTTTCTCCTCGACCAAATTGCTGTCAAGCACGTCGGAGATTATGTAGGGGAGGTCTTCCTGTGTAACAGTTTCTTTTTTGTCGCCCAGCTCAATAACCCGCTGAGTTACTTTTCTTAGATCTTCGTCGTTAAGTTTGAGGCCTAATTCCTGAAGGTTTTTTTCAATGTTGGCTTTTCCGGATGTTTTGCCAAGTGCGTAAATGCGCTTTCGGCCAAACCGCTCCGGGAGCAGATCGTTAAAATAAAGATTATTCTTATTGTCTCCATCTGCGTGGATGCCCGCAGTTTGCGTAAAGACGTTGTCGCCAACAATTGGCTTATTAGTAGGTATCCGGATGCCGGAAAAGGTTTCCACCAGCTTGCTTACACTGTAAATGGATGACTCTTTTAAAGCAATATCAACCTCCGGAAGGAAGTCGTTGATTACTGCGATCGCACTTGCCATTGGCGCATTGCCGGCACGCTCGCCCATGCCATTCACCGTTAAATGAAGCCCGTCGACCCCTGCCTTTACTGCTTCTAAAACGTTAGCAGTTCCAAGGTCGTAGTCGTTGTGCGCATGGAAATCGAAATGGATCTTCGGGTATCTCTGTTTTATCTGTGAGATGTACTGGAATGTTTCTGCAGGTGTTAGCACGCCCAACGTGTCTGGAAGTAGTACCCGGCTAACCGGCTGTGAAGCAAGAAAATCAAGATATTGGAAAACATATTCAGGCGAGTTGCGCATGCCGTTGCTCCAGTCTTCCAGATAGACATTTGTACTGATGCTGTTCTGTTGAGCAAGCTCAATAACGTATGCTATTTCAGAAAAATGCTGTTCAGGTGTTTTCTTTAATTGGTGTACCAAATGGTTCATAGAGCCTTTAGTCAGCAGGTTTTGCACCTTAACGCCTGCATTCACCATCCAGTTGATTGAAACACCGTTATCCACAAACGACAGGACCTCAATCCGGCTGGTATACCCATTAACGCCAGCCCAGTCCATAATTGCTTCTACCGATTGAAACTCACCTTCAGACACACGAGCCGAGGCAATCTCAACCCTGTCAACTTTCAGCTCCTCCAGTAGTAGTTGTGTAATGGTTAGCTTCTCAGATGTCGAGAACGACACTCCTGAAGTTTGCTCCCCATCCCGGAGCGTGGTGTCCATTATCTCTATTTTCCTTCTTTCCATGTTCGATAGGTGTGGGATGAAGCTCTTCGTTTAAAAAGGCAGCTCGGATGCAAATTCCTCTATTTCGCCTTTGATGTTTTGCAGGTAATCAATATCATCAAAGCCGTTCATCATGTTTTCCTTTTTGTAGCTGCTGATGTCGAACTTCTCCTGTTCCCCGGTAGGTAACAGTGTGATGGTCTGCTCAGGAAGATTTATTTCCAGCTCTGCTTTTGGATCAGAATGAATAGCTGTAAATATTTTGTCTGCAAATTCAGGGCTAACTTGCACAGGAAGCACGCCGATGTTCAGACAGTTGTTTTTAAAGATGTCTGCAAAGAAGCTGGAAACTACGCAACGGAATCCGTAATCGTAGATAGCCCAGGCAGCGTGTTCCCGCGATGAGCCGGAGCCAAAGTTTTTTCCTCCTACCAGGATTTTGCCGCTGTAAACAGGATTGTTCAGCACGAAATCTGCTTTGGGCGTGTTATCAGGATTGTAGCGCCAGTCGCGGAAAAGGTTATCGCCAAAGCCTACACGCTCGGTTGCTTTCAAAAAGCGGGCTGGGATTATCTGGTCGGTATCTACGTTCTCTATCGGGAGCGGTACCGCGGTGCTTCTTAGTATGGTGAATTTATCGTATGCCATGTTAGTATTTAGTAGTTAGTACTGAGTATTTAGTACTGAGATTGGGTGCTTAGCCTTTCCGTCTTTCGTCTTTCTTCTTTGATATTTTATCTTCCGGTCTTCCTGACTTTGCCGACTTCCGGTCTTTCTGACTCTTTCCCTAAAACAAATCTTTTACCTTATTAATTACTGATGATAATATTCCTTCGTCCTCGATCAGTTCTCTCGGATCTGTAACCACGCCTGTAACCGCAGCGGCAGCAGCAACCAGCGGGCTGGCGAGCAATGTTCTTGAGCCTGGTCCCTGGCGGCCTTCAAAATTCCGGTTAGATGTGCTGACAGAATATTTTCCGGCAGGGATTTTATCGTCGTTCATCGCTAAACATGCAGAGCATCCCGGCTGGCGGAGCGTAAATCCAGCTTCAGTGAAGATGTCTAACAGGCCTTCCTCTTTGATTTGTGCTTCCACGATGTGCGATCCGGGAACGAGCCATGCCGTAACATGATCGGCTTTCTTCTTGCCTTTTACGATAGATGCAAAGGCTCTGAAATCCTCGATGCGGCCATTTGTACAGCTTCCCACAAAAACATAATCGATCTTTTTGCCCAACATCGATTCGCCTTCATGGAAGCCCATGTAACCAAGAGACTTGTTATAAGTGGCAACTCCACCTTCTACTTCCTCGGCATTCGGTATTTCGTGCGAAATGCCAATTCCCATTCCCGGGTTTGTTCCGTAGGTGATCATCGGCTCAATGGCTGAACCGTCAAACGTTAATTCTTTGTCGAACACAGCATCGGCATCAGACTTTAACGTCTTATAATACTCCATTGCTTTGTCCCAGGCCTCGCCTTTAGGGCTGAACTCGCGTCCTTTTACATAGTTGAAAGTGGTTTCATCAGGTGCGATCATGCCTCCGCGTGCTCCCATTTCGATACTCAGGTTACAAACCGTCATCCGGCCTTCCATGCTCATCTTCTCGAACACCTCACCCGCATATTCAACAAAGTACCCGGTTGCGCCGGAGGTTGTAAGCTGCGAAATTATGTACAAGGCAACATCTTTCGGGGTAACTCCTTTAGAGAGTTTTCCGGTTACGTTGATGCGCATCTTTTTAGGCTTAGGCTGCATGATACACTGAGAAGCCAATACCATTTCCACTTCCGAAGTACCGATACCGAATGCTATAGCGCCAAAAGCTCCGTGAGTGGAAGTGTGCGAGTCGCCGCAAACGATGGTTGCGCCGGGCTGTGTGATTCCATGCTCCGGACCAACCACGTGTACGATACCGTTTTTCTGATGCCCCAAGCCCCAGTGACTGATTCCATACTCGTTTGAATTCGATTCCAAAGCTTTTAGCTGGTTAGCTGAAAGCGGATCGGCAACGGGTAAGTGCTGGTTAATAGTCGGCGTGTTGTGGTCGGCGGTAGCGAACGTGCGCTCAGGGTACAAAACTTTTATGCCCCGGCTCTTCAAACCCAAAAACGCCACCGGACTGGTAACCTCGTGGATGAGGTGCCTGTCAATAAACAGCACATCCGGCCCACCTTCAATCTTCCGGACAACGTGCTTGTCCCACACTTTATCAAATAATGTCTTGGTCATATTCTTATTTTTAGTACTGAGTATTTAGTAGTTAGTATCAAGACAAAGCTCCCAAACTTCATTTAATATAACTTGTTTTTTGTTAGTAGGTCAGTATTGCAGCATTTCTGCGGGGTGTTATTATTGCTCGGCACTCTCTGTTTTAATCGCCAAATTTCAGCCCTTTATTAGCGTATCAGTCTCAATACTCAATACTAATTACTATTTCACACAAATTTATTCAATGCATCCAGATACGCATTTGCCGAAGCTCTTACTATATCAGTACTGAAACCATAGCCCATGTACGATTTGTCTTCGTAGCTCACCCGCATATCTACCTTGCTCACATCCTCACTGCCGCCGTTCATGGCATGGATGTTAAATTCTTTAATCTCAACCGGCTTTCCCACGATGCTTTCAATCGCTTTGATGGTAGCATTTACTGGTCCGTTTCCTGATGCTTTTGCCTCGTGCTCCTGCCCATGGTAATTTATTTTCACATAAGCCTCGGGCGACTGCTCATCGCCACAGGTAACCTGCAACGAATGAATGGCCAAACCATCTTTAAAATTAGTTTCTTCATTGCCCATCAACTCCAGGATGTCGTCGTCGGTAAGCTCTTTTTTTGCGTCGGCGAGGATCAGGAATTGCTCGTAAACATTGTCAAGATCAATACGATCCATGGTATAGCCCAAACGTTCCAAATGGTGTTTTAGGGCGTGGCGTCCGCTTCTGGCGGTCAATATGATTTCCGACTGATCAATTCCCACATCCTCTGGATTCATGATCTCGTAATTCTCACGATGCTTCAGAACCCCGTCCTGGTGGATGCCTGAGCTATGTGCGAAGGCATTTTTCCCGATGATAGCTTTATTCGCCTGAACCGGCATGCGCATCATCCGGCTCACCATCCCGCTTAAATTATACAGGTGTTTGCTGTTAATCTTCGTGTGGAAGTTTAAGTTTTGATGTGTTTTCAGGATCATTACAACCTCTTCGAGCGAAGTATTCCCAGCCCGCTCACCAATACCGTTTATCGTACACTCGATCTGCCTTGCTCCATTCTGAATACCTGCTATACTGTTGGCGGTGGCTAAGCCTAAATCGTTATGGCAATGTGCTGAGATAATTGCCTGATCAATGTTTTTTACATTGTCTTTCAGGAACTTGATTTTGGCGCCGTACTGCTCAGGCATGCAGTAGCCGTTGGTGTCGGGGATGTTGACGACCGTTGCGCCTGCAGCGATCACCGCCTCAATCATCCTGGCGAGATATTCATTATCAGCCCTGCCCGCATCTTCTGCATAAAACTCAACATCTTCCACAAAGGACTTGGCATATTTTACCGCTTCAACGGCACGCTCCAGGATTGCTTCCCGGGTGCTGTTGAACTTGTATTGGATGTGAGTATCGGATGAGCCAATGCCGGTATGAATGCGTGGACGTTTTGCGTATTGCAAAGCCTCGGCAGCGCAGTCGATATCTTTTTTGTTAGCACGTGTAAGAGCGCAAATGATGGGCTCTTGAACCGCTTTCGACAGCTCTACGACGCTTTTAAAGTCGCCGGGACTTGAGATAGGAAAGCCTGCCTCAATCACATCAACGCCCAAGGCCTGCAGCGCCTCGCCGATAATTATCTTCTCGGGAGTTGTAAGCTGAGAGCCGGGCACCTGTTCGCCGTCGCGGAGAGTGGTGTCAAAAATATAAATGCGGTTTGGGTCGTGTAACATTTCTTTTTGATGTTGGTATCAGGTATCTGGTGAGGTTGAGGGTTCAGCCACTCAATACCCAATACCCACTACTCAATACTATTTAACTGCTATAAATCTTAATCTTTTGTAATCGGCGTACCAGCCATCTCCTTTGCGATAGGACGGTTCAACCATTTTGGTAACTTTCTTTATTATTTGTTCTTTGTCTTCCGCTTTTACTCCTTCGAGAAACGCAGCTCCGAACATGGCTATCCATTTCTCTACGCCTTCTTCCTGATCATTCAGCAAAGTATCCCGGTCATAGTGAACAGCATAGGTTACTTTGAAACCGGAGCGCTCCAGCATAGTGGAGTATTCGCCGAGCGAAGGGAAGAACCACATCCGTGTTTCAGCCTGCTGTTTGTAATCGAACTCCTGCAAAGCTTTCCGCAAAGCAGAAATTATCACTCCAACATTTCCTTTCCCGCCCATCTCAGCCACGAACCTTCCACCTGTTTTCAATGCTTTGTAAACGCCGTCGAGCAAAGCCCGCTGGTCTTTCACCCAGTGAAGCACTGCATTTGAGAATACTGCATCAAACTCGTTTTCGAAAACTAGCTTTTCTGCATTGGCAACTTGAAAATCGACGTCAGGGAACTTCTCAACAGCTTTATCAACCATCATGGAAGAACTGTCTATGCCCAGAACATCCGCTCCTTCCTGCTGAATCAGTTTGGTAAGATGACCGGTGCCGCAGCCCAGATCAAGTATGCGCTCGCCAGCCTTAGGGCACAGCAGCTCAATTACATCCTCTCCGTATTGAAATACGAAAGCATGCTTCTGATCATATAATTGTGCGTTCCAATCCATTTTAGTATTGAGTATAGAGTCCTGAGTACTGAGACCCCGATCCTCTTTCTATATTTTGAATTACAAACTCCCTCTCCCGCGGGAGAGGGTTGGGGTGAGGCTATGCTTCTACCACCTGGTTTTCTGGCCTCAGGCTTCTTACTGTTTTGCCTGCCTGCCACATTTCGCTATCGCGAAGCTCTGCAAGTTCTGCATCAAGCTTCACGCGATAATCTGACTGGCTATTAGAGTCAATTGAGCGCTGCGACTCTTTTCCTGTAGCAACACTGTCGTATAGTTCTTCAAAGACTGGCTTGGTAGCGTCTCTGAATTTTTTCCACCAGTCCAAAGCACCGCGTTGAGCCGTAGTTGAGCAGTTAGCGTACATCCAGTCCATTCCGTTTTCTGCAACCAGTGGCATTAACGACTGGGTAAGCTCTTCAACAGTTTCGTTGAATGCTTCAGAAGGAGAGTGTCCTTTGCTGCGCAAAACTTCGTACTGAGCAGCAAAAACTCCCTGGATACAGCCCATCAGCGTGCCACGCTCGCCGGTTAAGTCACTGTAAACTTCTTTGCGGAAGTCAGTTTCAAATAAGTATCCGCTGCCAACGGCAATACCTAAAGCAATAACTCTGTCTTTAGCTTTACCTGTTGCATCCTGGAAGATTGCATAGCTTGAGTTCAAGCCACGGCCCTGCAGGAACATGCGACGCAATGATGTGCCTGATCCTTTAGGCGCAACAAGGAAAACATCCACATCAGCAGGAGGCACAATTCCGGTTTGTTCTTTGAATGTGATACCGAATCCGTGAGAAAAGTAAAGGGCTTTGCCGGCAGTCAGGTGCTTTTGCACAGTTGGCCAAAGGGCGATCTGGGCAGCATCGCTCAATAAGTAGCAGATGATTGTGCCTCTTTCGAGCGCTTCTTCAATTTCGAAAAGGGTTTCGCCGGGTACAAAGCCATCGCGAACAGCTTTATCCCACGATTTAGAGTCTTTACGCTGGCCAACAATAACGTTGATGCCATTATCTTTTTGGTTGAGCGCCTGGCCCGGGCCCTGAACGCCGTAGCCAATTACAGCTACAGTTTCGTTCTTTAATACTTCCTGAGCTTTTGATAAAGGGAACTCTTCGCGAGTTACTACATTCTCTTCGGAACCGCCGAAATTTAATTTTGCCATGATTTTTTGATTGTGTTTGCTCCCTTTCGGGATTTATAGTTGTCTTTTAGTTTTCTGTTTATTTGTAGGTTAAGAGCTTATGTCCATGGTCGGTAGACTTCAGCTATTCCCCTTTGTCTTTAGTCTTTATTCGCTTGTCCTTGCTCTTTGGTCTTGCTTCTTTGGTCTTTAAGCTCTGGCCTTTATTCCTTTGTCCTTTGTCTTTGCTCTTTAACCCTTCTTCCCACCTAAACTGTAAATACCTTTTCCCTGAGGTTCAGATATTCATTCTCGATAACATCTTCACCCGGCTCTGCCTGTTCAAACTCCCGGAGTTTCCGGTTGAAACCATCGCTGTCTTTAATGATCGCAACCCGGGCACTGCGTACGAATTCAATTAGTCCGAAAGGCTGAAGAACTTTTATCAGGTTATCGGTTTCTTCACGGTGGCCTGTGGTTTCAAAAACTGTGTAATCTTTCCGAATAACAACTGCCCTCGCACCATTCTCCCTCAGCAGCCGCTCAACGCTCACCTTATCAGCGATGATGTCTGTAGGTACTTTGTACAGCGCTAATTCCTGCCAGATCACATCTTCGTTGCTGTTGTAGTACACTTTCAGCACTTCAACCTGCTTTTCGATCTGGCGGGCCAGCTTGCGCACGACATCTTCAGTTTCTGTTATCACGATATTGAAGCGATGAATGCTTTCAATCTCCGAAGGGGAGGTGTTCAGGCTGTCGATGTTGATCTTTCTCCTGGTGAAAATTATTGCGATACGATTAAGCAGGCCGATCTGATTTTCAGTGTAAACAGTTATGTTGTACTCCTGCTTACCGGGCGCTTTTTCTATATGTGGATGATTCATGTTATAGTATTGAGTAGTTAGTATTGAGACCAGCTTTAAGCCTTAGTCTTTATTCTTTTACGTTTTAAGCCTTTACCTTTAAGCTTTAACCTTTCACCTTTTACCTCAACCTTATTTCGCTCACGCTACATCCCTGCGGCACCATCGGAAACACATTGTTCTCCTTGGTAACACTCACTTCCAGCAGGAATGAACCTTTGGTTTCCAGCATTTCTTTCAAAGCTCCCGGCAGATCAGATCTGTCCGAAATGCTTCTACCGGGGATACCGTAGCCGCTCGCCACCGTCACGAAATTCGGGCTTTGAATATCTACGAACGAGTACCGGCGCTCGTTGAATAGTTCCTGCCACTGCCGCACCATTCCCAGGAAGTGGTTGTTCAGGATCAGGATCTTCACATCAATGCCGCTTTGCATAATCGTGCCCAGCTCCTGAATGGTCATTTGAAAGCCGCCATCGCCGATCACAGCCACAACTGTTTTGTCCTGTGCTCCAAATTTTGCTCCTATTGCTGCTGGCAGCGCAAAGCCCATGGTGCCAAGTCCGCCGCTTGTGATGTTACTCCGGGTGTTGTTGAACTTTGCGTAGCGACAAGCTACCATCTGGTGCTGGCCCACATCCGTCACAATGATCGCATCGCCATTTGTAAGCTGGTTCAGCTGGTTGATTACTTCCCCCATGGTCATCTCTCCGCTTTGCGGATTGATCTCAGCCTCTATGACGGCTTCTACTTCCTGGCGTTCATAATCCCGGAACGTTGCAAGCCATTCTGTATGTTGTTTCCGCTCCACCAGTTCAGTCAGCAAAGGCAATGTTTCCTTACAATCTCCCCAAACTGGAACTTTGGATTTTACATTTTTATCTATTTCAGCGGGGTCAATATCCAAGTGGATTACTTGCGCCTGTTTGGCATATTTGTCAAGCCGGCCTGTAACCCGGTCATCGAAGCGCATGCCGATGGCAATTAGAACATCGCAATCGTTAGTCAATACGTTCGGACCATAATTGCCATGCATGCCCAGCATTCCCACGTTAAGCGGGTGATCTGAAGGGATGGCGCCGGCACCGAGGATAGTCCACGCTGATGGGATGCCGCTCTTTTCAACAAAAGCTTTAAACTCCTGCTCTGCGCTTCCCAGCAACACTCCTTGTCCCCAGATGATAAATGGCTTCTTAGCTTTGTTAATCAGCTCAGCAGCTTCTTCGATATATTTTTTGCGAACTATCGGTCTTGGGCGATAGCTGCGGATGTGATTGCAGGGCTCATATCCTTCAAAAGCAAACTTCTGAATCTGTGCATTTTTTGTGATATCGATCAGCACTGGTCCTGGCCTGCCTGTTTTAGCGATATGAAATGCTTTCGCGATAGCTTCAGGAATTTCAGTTGCATCAGTTACCTGATAATTCCATTTGGTGACTGGCGTAGTGATATTGATGACATCAGTTTCCTGGAAGGCATCGGTTCCTAAAAGGTGAGCAAATACCTGCCCGGTGATGCAAACCAACGGAGTGCTGTCGATTTGTGCATCAGCCAAGCCCGTAACCAGGTTAGTTGCGCCCGGACCGCTGGTTGCAAATACAACACCCACCTTGCCTGATGAGCGGGCATAACCCTGGCCGGCGTGAATGCCGCCCTGCTCGTGGCGCACCAGGATATGCTTCAACTTATCGTTGTAATCGTATAATGCATCGTATATCGGCATGATCGCTCCTCCCGGGTAACCGAAAATAGTATCAGTGCCTTCGGCGATCAGTGCCTCCAGTAATGCTACAGAGCCTGAAACTTCAACAGCTTCTTTCGTCTCAGTAACATTTGTAAGTTCTTTTTCTGCAATTTCCATAGTTAGTCAATGGTTTATTAGTCAATAGTCCACGGCTCTCACCTTAAACCTTTCGCCTTTTAGCTTTCACCTTTATTCATCCGTTACACAACCTTCTGCGGCTGTAGAAACCTGTTTAGCGTATTTATATAAAAGCCCTTTTTTCGCTTTTAAAGCAGGTTGTTGCCACTGAGAGCGCCTGTTCGAGATTTCCTCATCCGGCACCATCAATTTAATAGTACGGCTGATTGCATCAATCTCAATTCGATCTTCGTCTTGTACCAGCGCAATCAGTCCGCCATCAAAGGCTTCTGGTGTGATGTGGCCAACCACGAAACCGTGTGTGCCTCCACTGAAACGGCCATCGGTTATCAACGCTACACTGCTGCCCAATCCCGCACCAAAAATGGCTGATGTAGGCTTTAGCATTTCGGGCATTCCGGGTGCGCCTTTCGGGCCCACGTTGCGGATCACCACCACATCGCCAGCCTTAACCCGCCCGCTTGAAATACCATGGATAAGCTCAAACTCGCCGTCGAACACGCGGGCTGGGCCTTCAAAGCGCTCGCCTTCCTTGCCGGATATCTTCGCTACGCTTCCGCCTTCAGCGAGATTGCCGTATAAAATTTGTAAGTGACCGGTCGCTTTGATCGGGCTCTCAACAGGTGTAATGATTTTTTGAGTTTCGAAATCCAGTTCAGGAACTTCTTCAAGATTTTCTTTGAGTGTTTTGCCGGTAACAGTCAGGCACTCTCCGTGCAGCCAGCCTTGTTTCAGGAGATACTTCATCACAGCTGGTACGCCACCGATCTTGTGAAGATCTTCCATCATGTATTTGCCGCTCGGCTTCATGTCGGCAAGCACCGGAATGCGGTTGCTCACTTCCTGGAAATCGTCTTGAGTAAGTTTTACGTCCACACTCTTCGCCATCGCAATGAGGTGCAAAACAGCGTTAGTGGAACCACCAAGAACCATAATCACCACGATAGCATTTTCAAACGCTTCGCGGGTCATGATGTCGGATGGCTTAATATCTTTTTCGAGCAATACCTTGATGGCTTTTCCTGCTGCAAGACATTCTTCCTGTTTCTCGTGGCTTAAAGCCGGATTGGAAGAGGAGTAGGGAAGGCTCATTCCCAGGGCTTCAATAGCTGCAGCCATGGTGTTTGCGGTATAAATTCCGCCGCAGGCGCCTGCACCCGGACAAGCGTTCTTAACAACGCCCATGAAATCTTCGTCATCAATCTGACCGGCTATCCTTTTTCCTAGGGCTTCGAATGCCGAAACAATGTTCAGGTCTTCGCCTTTCCAGTGGCCAGGTTTGATGGTGCCGCCATATACCATGATAGAAGGGCGATTTAAACGTCCCATCGCCATGATAGAGCCGGGCATATTTTTATCGCATCCCGGAAGGGTTATAAGCCCGTCGTAATATTGTGCTCCGCAAACGGCTTCAATGGAATCAGCAATAACATCGCGGCTTACCAGCGAGTAGCGCATGCCTTCAGTGCCGTTGCTCATGCCATCGCTCACACCGATGGTGTTGAATACCAATCCCACCAAGTCCTCAGCCCAAACTCCTTTTTTCACCAACTGAGCAAGATCGTTCAGGTGCATGTTGCAGGTATTGCCATCGTATCCCATGCTTGCTACGCCAACCTGTGGCTTTTTCATATCGGCATCGGTTAAGCCAATTCCGTAAAGCATTGCCTGAGCGGCGGGTTGCGTTGGGTCTTGCGTGAGTACTTTGCTGTATTTATTTAATTCGGACATGTATGTTATAGTCAATAGTTTCTTAGTCAATGGTCAATGGTGCTATTCTTCTTTGTCTTTTTTCCTTTGTCTTTTTTTCCTTCGTCCTTTCGGTTTCGTCTATGCTCTTTATCTCTCTGCATACCTCTGTCACCCTGAGCGGAGTCGAAGGACTCAATACTCACTACTCAATACGCAATACTCACTACTCAATACTAAATAATCACCTCATAATTCTCCTTCTCCAACACGAGGTTCTTATACGTGCGCTGGATAGTTGCGCCTACAGAATCGTCCCAATCCGGGAATTCAGTCCGATCAATGCTTTTTATGCCGATGATCTCTGTTGCGGTTCCGCAGAAGAAAGCACTGGTGGCGTGCTTGAGGTCATTTACTGTTAAATCACGCTCTACGATTTCAATTCCCAGATAATGGCAAATCTCGATAACAGTAGAGCGTGTAATGCCCGGGAATATATTGCCTTTCGGTGGAGTGTAGAGCTTGCCATTCCGTTCCATAAAGAAGTTAGCTCCGGGGCTTTGTGCGATGTTGCCTTTATGATCTAACAATAGAGCCTCGTCAAAGCCTCTCGATTTAGCATCCGCGGAAGCGAGGATAGAGGTAACATAATGCCCTGTGATCTTGGCCTCTATTTCTGTGGATTGTGGACTCGGGCGTTCGTAAGTTGATATGCCTACTTTAAGCAGGTGTTCGCCGAGGTAAGCTCCCCATTCCCATGCGCATATCATGATAGAAACATCCGTAGGCTTGTCAAGCTTCATGTTCGGATTGCAGAACACAAGCGGGCGGATATAGGCATTGCGCAGGTGATTGCGTTTGAGCAGTGCGTAAGTATCGCGGATCAAATGATCGTTATTCCATTTATAAGGAATGTTAACCAGCCCGCACGATTTCTTCAGTCGCTCAAAATGCTCTTCCGCTTTGAAGATACGAGCGCCATTATGAGTATTGTAAGCCCGCAAGCCTTCAAATGCACCGTACCCGTAGTGGAGCGTTTGACTGTAAAGGCTTGTTGTCGCCTCGGCAGCTTTTTCAAACTTCCCGTTAAGGTACAACTGGGTTTTATGATTAAAATACTGCATGTTCAAATCCATAAAAAAAGCGCCCTTGATAAGAGGCGCTTTATGATCTTATATTAGTATCTCGACGCCTTTTGTTTATTGTCTGTTTCCAGCACTCTCACAGGAACTAAATTGCTGTTGATTGCCCCGCCCGCGAGCAGGTTAATTAGAGTCAAAATGAGGCTGTTCACTGTGCGCATTTTTTTGCTTTTGTTGATTAATTCAAGTTAGGCACTTGGCTAGGGTTTGTCAATAGGAATTCAATTTATTTTCAAATAGGTATTTAATTTGGCGTGTCGGGTTCAAAATCAAACTTGGTTTGGCTTAAATGACCTTTTGTAGTAGAATAATTTGGCGTATTTATACCAAAGTAGATATTGGTATACGGTATAAAAACTCGCCTGCCAAAATTTTGAAGTAGTTTTTCTGCCTAAAAACAGCCCACTCCCGAAAAAAATTAAAAAAAAGAGAGCTCCCTGCCACAGCGGGGAGCTCTCTTAAAAATGGCTCTTTTTGCCCAGCACCTAACTGCTGCTGCAATACTGAAAAAATCTATTTTTTCTTATAAACTCTAACGTAGTCAAAAACCACCTGATCGGGGAACAAGCCATTGGCCGGATCGCCACCCCAGCCTGTTAATTCGGTGCTTAAGATCATGTACTGTGGTATTTTGGATATCGCATCGCTAGTTCTCCAGGATTCTTTCCCGTCTACATAGAATACATATTCATTCTCATTCCATTCCAGCCCGAAAACATGATATCCTGTTCCAACGCCGCTGAACTGGTATTTTGTTCCGACAGTCTGATGGCCCGCTCCATAACCATTCCAGTGCAGGTTGTGGAACACCGTGGTTGGTGCTTTACGATGATATTCAAAGATGTCTATCTCCGTTCCGTTATTTGCAGGATCGTTTGTCTCAATGCCCATAGTGTTGGATTGCAGCCAGAAAGCCACGTGTGGGCCAATGCTGATGTTCATCTTAGCCCGGCATTCGAAGTAGCCGTAGCGTTGGGTGAACAATCCATCGGTAGCCACCTGTCCCACGTTGTAAACGCCGTTAGCGTCTTTAGTTACCCTCATTACAAGATTGCCACTGCCGTCAAGAGAGATCGTGTTTTTCGAAACCGTAGCAAGGTTACGTACAGTTCCGTCTCCGCGGTACATCCATTTAGCCATGTTCAGGCTGGTGCCATCGAATTCATCGCTCCACGCCAGGTCGAAGCCTGAAGTAATGTGAGCAGGGGTAGGAGGAAGAGGCTGGACCGGCGCAGGCGGCTCTACAATCGCTGGGCTGCCCTTCTCTTTTTTGCTGCACGAGGCGAGCAAGAGAGGTACGCAAGCGAGCAAAATGAGTGTTTTAAATAGGTTAGATTTCATGTTGATGATTAGTTTCGGGCTGAAGATAGAAAATTTTATTTTTTGCTAAACCAAGTCCTGACAGATCTAAGGGCGTAGAATGCAATGCTTCTAAAGCAAAAAAGCTCCGAACGCATGTCCCGGAGCTTTTTCGAAAACATTCTTGTACTAGTGGCCGATGCCTTCTGCAAGCACAATAACCTGATCGTTTATAACTTCTATAACTCCACCTTTTATAAACATAGACTGGCTGTCTTTGCCACTGCGGATAACCACTTTCCCATCCTCTAGAGTTGAGATAATAGGAGCGTGCCCCTTCAGCACTTCAAACGAACCCGATGTGCCCGGAACCGTTACCGAAGTAACCTCGCCGGTGTAAACTGTTTTATCTGGTGTAAGGATTTCTAATGTCATGTGCCCCTCTCTGATCTCCCCCGAAGGGGAGAAGATTATATAAGTTTCATTTGCATCACGGTCACCTCTCCTTCAGGAGAGGCCGGGTGAGGCTTACGCGTTCGATTCAGCTAAGATCTTCTTGCCTTTTTCAATTGCATCTTCAATAGTTCCAACAAGGTTAAAGGCAGCTTCAGGATATTCATCCACTTCGCCGTCCATGATCATGTTGAAGCCTTTGATGGTATCTTTAATGTCAACCAATACACCTGCAAGGCCGGTGAACTGCTCTGCTACGTGGAATGGCTGAGATAAGAAACGCTGTACACGGCGTGCTCTTGATACAACTAATTTATCTTCTTCAGATAGCTCATCCATACCTAGGATCGCGATGATATCCTGCAATTCTTTGTAACGCTGCAATGTTTCTTTAACACGCTGAGCAGTTCCATAGTGCTCGTCGCCTAAAACTGTTGGGTTCAGGATACGTGAAGTAGAGTCTAATGGATCCACCGCAGGGTAGATACCTAACTCAGCAATTTTACGTGAAAGTACAGTAGTAGCATCTAAGTGAGCAAATGTTGTTGCCGGTGCAGGGTCGGTTAAGTCATCCGCAGGTACATAAACCGCTTGTACAGATGTAATTGAACCGCGTTTTGTAGAAGTGATACGCTCCTGCATCAAACCCATCTCAGTTGCCAGTGTTGGCTGGTAACCTACTGCAGACGGCATCCGGCCTAAAAGAGCCGATACCTCAGAACCTGCCTGGGTGAAACGGAAGATGTTATCAACGAAGAAAAGGATGTCTTTTCCCTGTCCTTCGCCATCACCATCACGGAAGTATTCAGCAACTGTCAAACCCGACAAGGCAACCCGTGCACGTGCGCCGGGAGGCTCGTTCATCTGACCGAACACCAGTGTAGCTTTAGATTCTTTTAGTTTTTCTATATCAACAGCTTTCAAATCCCATCCGCCTTTTTCCATGGAGTGAAGGAATTCTTCGCCGTAGTTGATAACGCCTGACTCGATGAACTCACGCAAAAGGTCATTTCCTTCACGTGTACGCTCGCCTACACCGGCAAATACTGATAAACCTGCATATGCTTTCGCGATGTTGTTTACCAGCTCCATGATCAATACGGTTTTGCCTACGCCCGCACCGCCGAACAAACCGATCTTACCCCCTTTTGCATAAGGCTCAAGCAGGTCGATTACTTTGATACCTGTATAAAGTACCTCAGTTTCGGTAGAAAGCTCGTCAAATTTTGGAGGAGTATTGTGGATAGGATAACCGCTCGAGTTATCCAAAGTGTTGATACCGTCAATCGCCTGGCCAACTACGTTAAACAAACGGCCTTTTATCTGATCGCCAACAGGCATTTTGATTGGAGCACCTGTATCTAAAACGTTCATCCCACGGATAAGCCCGTCTGTAGAGTCCATCGCGATAGCACGGATGCGGTCTTCACCAAGATGCTGCTGAACCTCAAGAATGATTTTTTGCCCGTTCTCTTTTTCAATCGATAATGCATCGTAGATCTTGGGCAAGTGTGCATCATCTGCAAAGCTTACGTCAACTACCGGACCGATGATCTGTGCTATTTTTCCAATGTTTGGCATATTCTGCTGGTAAAATTTCTAGTTTTTACTTTGAAAACCCACCTTTTCGGGCGTTCTTTTTGGTTGGCAAAAATACGCTTTACACCTGAAATTAAAAACTCTCTTTTATTTTTTTTGTTAAAGAAATTATAGATAACAAACAAGCGAAGTTTAAGCTTCATTTACAGCTTTTTAGCGCCTGTTTTTAGTTCACTTTAAAGTCAAACCGATGAAAACAATAAAAAAGTTAAACCCGATAATGGCATTAGTTGCATTTGTTAATTCAATGCTGTTGATCTCTGGCCAGGCACTTGCCCAGGCTACAGAAAAAGTAGATGTAAACATCAATGCTGATAGCGGCTCTTCATGGTACGCTTCTCCATGGGTGTGGGCACTTGGCGTTGCCATCTTCATCATCATTATTGTTGCCATTACACGTGGTAACAGCAGGACTGCAGATTAGAAATCTTGTTTTTTCTTACGAGCTCCCCGCAAAACGGGGAGCTTTTTTTATGTCCGGCCGGTAGGTTAGCTGTTTTTTTAACGTCTATCTTTATCGCATGAACAAAATCCTTGTTACAGGCAGCAACGGGCTGTTAGGGCAGAAGTTGACTGAACTGATGTTGAAGCAGAAGGACATCACTCTTATTGCCACTTCGAGGGACGGCAATCGCTATCCTGAAAAGGAGGGTTACACCTATATGGAGCTTGATATTACCGACGAGGCTGAAACGGTGCAGGTGATAAGTGCGGTCATGCCGGATGTAGTGATCAATACTGCCGCCGTCACCCAGGTTGATGTGTGCGAAAAGGATAAAGATGCTTGTCGCGATCTGAATGTAGAAGGAGTGAGGAACCTGATCGAAATATGCCAGACGCTCAACATCCACCTCATCCATCTTTCTACCGATTTTGTCTTCGATGGCGAAAGCGGTCCGTATGAGGAAGGAGCTGTTCCCAACCCGCTTAGTTATTATGGTACAACCAAGCTGCAGGCAGAAGAACTGGTGAAGCAGGCCACGTGTAAGTGGACGATTGTGCGTACGGTTCTGGTGTACGGCATTGTGAGCGACATCAGCCGGAGCAATATTGTGCTTTGGGCAAAGGGTGCTCTGGAGAAAGGCCAACCCATCAAAGTTGTTTCAGATCATTGGCGCACGCCAACTCTAGCTGAAGATCTCGCCGAAGGCTGCCTTCTTATAGCCCGGAAAGGAAAAACAGGCATTTATCATATTTCAGGTAATGAAATGATGAGTATTTTACAACTCGTATATCAGGTTGCGGATTTCTTTAACCTCGATAAAAGCATCATTACCCCAATAGAATCAAGTTCTCTGAATGAGGCACCCCGACCGAAAAAGACAGGGTTTATTATTGATAAGGCAGTGAAGGAGCTCGGCTACAAGCCACATTCGTTTAAAGAAGGAGTGGAGATATTGAGCAGGCAATTACAGCAGCAGGGTTAAAGCACAGAATAGTAGTCCCCCTTATTAAGGGGGTAGGGGGATGATTCCGCACGACAAACTCCTGCCAGGGCTGCTCTGGCGTGCCATCCCCCTGCAGCCCACAATCCTGCACGCCCCCCTTCAAAGGGGGACTAGCGTGTTGCACTTGTCTTTCCCCCAAATGAAGCACGGGATAGTAGTCCCCCTTATCAAGGGGGTAGGGGGATGATTTTCATGTCACAACTCCTGGGCTGCTCTGGAGTGCCATCCCCCATGCAGCCCACAATCCTGCACGCCCCCCTTCAAACGGGGACTAGCGTGTTGCACCTGTCTTTCCCCCAAATTAAGCACAGGATAGTAGTCCCCCTTATCAAGGGGGTAGGGGGCTGCTCTGGAGTGCCATCCCCCATGCAGCCCACAGTCCTGCACGCCCCCCCTTCAAAGGGGGACTAGCGTGTTGCACCTGCCTTTCGAGCAAATTAAGCACAAGATAGTAGTCCCCCTTATCAAGGGGGTAGGGGGATGATTTTCATGTCACAAACTCCTGCCAGGGCTGCTCTGGAGTGCCATCCCCCCTGCAGCCCACAATCCTGCACGCCCCCCTTCAAAGGGGGACTAGCGTGTTGCACCTGTCTTTCCGCAAATTAAGCACAGGATAGTAGTCCCCCTTATCAAGGGGGTAGGGGGATGATTCCGCACGACAAACTCCTGCCAGGGCTGCTCTGGTGAGCCATCCCCCATGCAGCCCACAATCCTGCACGCCCCCCCTTCAAAGGGGGACTAGCGTGTTGCACCTGTCTTTCCAAAATAAGCACGGGATTTAGTCCCCCTTATCAAGGGGGTAGGGGGATGATTTTCATGTCACAAACTCCTGCCAGGGCTGCTCTGGAGTGCCATCCCCCTGCAGCCCACAAGCCTGACGCTCCCCCCTTCAAAGGGGGACTAGCGTGTTGCACCTGTCTTTCCCTCAAATTAAGCACAGGATAGTAGTCCCCCTTATCAAGGGGGTAGGGGGATGCTGCTCTTTATAAATTTCCTTATCTTTATTCATGCCGGGTCACTTCCATTACAACAGAAACCTCAGGCACTTCGCAAGGAGCCATCGTAAGGATAGCACAAAGGCAGAAGTGAGGCTCTGGTGCGAGCTGTTAAGAGATGGACAGCTTTTGGGTTATCGATTTCTGCGGCAACGCCCAATAGGGAACTACATAGCAGACTTCTTTTGTAAGGAGTTAAACCTGATCATTGAAGTCGATGGATTATCGCACCAGTTTGCCGAAACTGCCGTTTCCGATCGTGAGCGTGAAGCAAATCTAACGAACATGGGTTATCGTATTCTGCGGTTCGATGATAACGAAGTGATGAACGATTTATTGAACGTGCAGCGAACCCTGGAATTTTGGATAGAAGATTTTGAAGCTGCTCGTAAGCAATCCGGTAGGTGAACCATCCCACTGCCTCCACACTGCCTGTCACGCCCCTTTCAAAGGGGACTGGCGTGCGTACCTCTTCTTTTGTTTTCATGAAATGCACAGATTCTCTTCAGTGGCGGGGCTGCACGGGATAGGTAGTCCCCCTTATCAAGGGGGTAGCGGGATGCTGGTACGCTTGCCGGCCAACCATCCTCCTGCCTGCTGCACAGCCACCACGCCCCCCTTCAAAGGGAACTGGCGTGTTGCACCTGCAATCGCCGCTCTCGTCCGCCATCTTTTGTCCTTCATCTTTCATCCTTCCTCCCTCCTCGCAATAAACTCCTTAAAAGTCCCAAACTCATAACCTTCCTTTTTCATCCATCCAATAAGCGCTCTCATTCGCTCTGCCATTTTCTCCCCGCTGTTCCGGCTTACATATCCGGGAAAGTTAAACCGTGCTTTATCATTTAACTCTGTGAACTCCCAGGGATGGAAATACAAGTTCAGATAACCGTCTTTCGCAAGCGCCCATTTGCAAAAGCCACGATAGATCCATCCCGGCAGGTTGTGGAAAGCCAGCCAGAATAAGGGAAAGCGGATTAGTGGTGTAACGGAAGCCGGAATTTGCAGCACCCCTTCTTTCATAAAACAGGTGCGTGGCTTTGAAAAGTTATTGTAGCGGCCCGGAAGGTAAGTGGGATTCAGGGAAGTATTGTAAACATATCCAGCTTTCGCGATCTCCTTCTCATCCACCGGCATCATCCTCGCCATCCTGAAACCCGCCACCTCTTCTCCGGTAATCTCCTCCAGCACCTTCCTGGAAGATAGAAGGTGTTCAGGCTTAAAGTCTGAATGATAGTAACCGTGCGATGCTACCTCGTGCCCATCCGCAATCATGCGCCTGATGGTATCCGGATCGTTAAGAGCGAACGTTGCTGTGCAGAAGAAAGTGGCTTTTACACTCTGCTCCCGCAGGATGTCAAGGATTATGGATGTGCCGCGACGGGAAATGTCAATCTGGTCGGTAAAGTCGATATCTCTGCCGTACTCAAACGGCATATCAAACTCTTCAATGTCAAAGCTTAGCAGGATCATATTGTTCACAAATAAAGGGCTTTTACCGTGAATCGGATAGCAATTCTGAACCTGCTAAGATTGGCTTTCCTGCTGTTAAAGAATATAAAGCAAAAGCCCGAAGAGGATAAGAGCGAACATATTTGCCGCAATCAAAGCCGTAACGGTCAGGATCCTGGCTTTTTGCGAATCTCTGTTATTTACTATGTTGGGAAGCTCGCCAACCTGCTTGAAGCCCGGAAGAGCGTTGGTGTTCAGCGACCGCGGCTTTCTGTTAAACGGGCGCATAGCGCCATCCAGTAGCCGGGCAGGCAGGTTCTTTTTAACCTTTACTTGCTGTACAATTGGTTCTAAAACGTTTGTAATAGATTGGTGTAAATGTTCCCGCTTCATAGATAGCTCTCCTTATATTGATCGTTGGAATCTTTAAGTTTTGCGGCGCCTGTCCATCTATGCTTCCTATCGGCCGTGTCTATTATATAACACGTTACCGTACCAATTGTTGGACAAATTTCAATTTTTTTTCCTCAACTGCCTGGGGCTCCCTAAGGCATTATTTTGCAAAAGATTTAGGTAGTTAAGCAATAAGTTCTATTTTTGCAGTCCGTTTCGGAAATATCCGCAATATAATATTGCACCTGTAGCTTAATTGGATAGAGCACCTGACTACGGATCAGGAGGTTAGGGGTTCGACTCCCTTCAGGTGCACACACCAAAAAGCCTTTTTCTATGTCATCTGGAAAAGGCTTTTTAAATTTAAAACGATACTAAATGCTAAACTTAGTTTTGTTTGGCCCTCCGGGCGCCGGTAAAGGAACACAATCCCAGAAACTTATTGAACAGTACAAACTGGTACATTTATCTACCGGGGATATCCTGCGTGGAGAGATCTCCAACGGTACCGAACTGGGGCTTGAGGCGAAGAAGCTGATGGATGCCGGTGTGCTTGTGCCCGATGAGGTTGTGATTGGCATGATCAGCAATAAGCTGGATGCCAACCGCGATGCAAATGGCTTTGTGTTCGATGGCTTCCCACGTACCATTTCACAAGCCGAAGCTCTCGACGAGCTTTTGAGATCTAAAGGTTCAGCTATTTCAGGAATGATAGCTCTGGAGGTAGATCATGAAGAATTGCAGAAGCGCCTGTTATCCAGAGGCAAAGAATCCGGCCGCCCCGACGATGCAAATCCTGAGGTGATTAGCAAACGCATAGAAGAATACAACAGCAAAACCGCACCCGTAGCCAACTTCTACAAATCGCAGGGAAAATACAGCAGCATAAACGGTATCGGTTCTATTGAGGAGATATTCAACGGTATCACAGACGTTATAAATTCGTACAAGGCTGTTTAGTTATAGCTGTTGTAAGGTTGAAAAGTTGGAATGTTAGATTCGTTTAGTTGTTATGTTTTTGTAAGGTTGAAAAGTTGGGATGTTAGATTGCTAAATTGTTAAGCTCTTATACCCACAACCCGCAACCCTCTACCCAATACCCAATACCCAATACCCACCACTCACCACCCGCAACCCACCACCCACAACTCAATACTCACCACCCGCAACCCACAACTCAATACTCACCACCCACAACCCAATACCCACAACTCAATGTCCCAGGGCTCCAACTTCGTAGATTACGTAAAAATATGTTGCCGTTCGGGGAAGGGAGGGGCAGGCTCTGCGCATTTGCACCGCGATAAGTTTACTGCTACCGGAGGGCCAGACGGGGGAGATGGCGGCAGAGGCGGGCATATTATCCTTCGCGGGAGCAATAACATCTGGACACTTCTTCACCTTAAATACCGAAAGCACGTAATTGCTGAAGATGGCCAGCCCGGCGGGAGCTCGCTCCGCACAGGCAAGAATGGCAAGGATGAAATTCTGGAGGTCCCTTTGGGAACCATCGCCAAAGATGCTGAAACGGGAGAGGTACTGTTTGAGATAACCGAAAATGGACAGGAGCGCATATTGACGCCTGGCGGTAGAGGCGGACAAGGCAACTGGCATTTCAAAACGCCAACCTTGCAAACCCCAAGATTTTCGCAACCCGGAGAACCCGGCAAAGAAGAATGGATGGTGCTGGAGCTGCAGGTGCTTGCCGATGTGGGCTTGGTGGGATTTCCCAACGCGGGAAAGTCAACGCTCCTTTCAGTGATGTCGGCCGCTAAGCCCGAGATCGCCGATTACCCGTTTACTACCTTAGTACCTAACCTGGGGATCGTGTCGTACAGGGGAGGGAAGTCGTTTGTGATGGCGGATATCCCGGGAATTATTGAAGGCGCATCGAAAGGGAAGGGGCTTGGCTTGCGTTTCCTTCGGCACATCGAACGTAACTCCGTGCTGCTCTTTACCGTTCCCGCCGACACCAGCCGCAGCATCAAAGAAGAATACGAAATCCTGCTCAACGAACTCAGCGAATATAACCCCGAGCTCATGCACAAACCCCGCCTGCTCGCCGTCACCAAATCAGACATGCTCGATGAAGAACTGATGGAAGAAATGAAAAAGGAGCTGCCCGAGCTCCCGTACATTTTTATCTCCTCCGTCGCCCAGAAAGGGCTGGTAGAGTTGAAGGATATGTTGTGGAAGGAGTTGAATAGGTAACCTGACGGCCGTGGCACCTGCGAAGTAAGCATAAGAGCCTATAAAAAATACAAGCAACCGAATAAACTGAGTTAAATACCACTGCCTTTGTTTTTTGTCATCTCGACGCAGGAGAGAACTTTTAGCTATTGCCAGGATTCCTGGTGCGTGCAGCCGCAACGATGGTTCCTAAGTTCGATCGGCAGCCGCTACCGCGAGTGTAACTTTTTTCACCTATTGTTGATTGTTTTTAAAGGTGTTCAAGCATCCGCTAGGCGGAAGTTTCCCTACAGCTGGAAAAAGTCACCAATGCCGAGCCTCTATCGGCGAGACCATGAGCAGCCTATAAAACAATAGACACTGCGAATAACAGCCGCCGCTGCGCCTGGCCCTATTAAAGTCAGTGCTGAGGGTTGGCTTGTGCATCCCGGTCCAGCCAAGGCGGAGTGAAAAGGTGAACGGAGGTAAGTGCAAGGGGCAATGCAGTATAAAACAAACTTGTGCTCCGAGGAGGTAAACTGCATAATGGTTAGGCTCTGTCCTCAATGTAATTATGCTAGCGCACAGCCACACCTCGATCCATAACGCTGAAACCTGAATTCACCACTTCATTGTGCGTTGGACTGCCCGACAGCAGAGCGGACGCCGTAAGTGCGATGACGGTCCGCCAGCTGGCGGATCGCTACTGTCGGGCTTGATGTTGCTTCGCGTCTCTCCGCCTATGGCGGATTGGCATTGGTTCCTTTTGTATCAAGACAAGACCGAGCCGACGCATGAGGTGAGTTCATGAGAGCCATTAAAACTATAAACATCCCGAATAACAACTAAGCCCCCGCGGCTATGAGCGGCTCAAGGCTTTATTGTGGTGGGTTTGCAGTGCCCATTACTCCGGCGAGAGATGAGCTTGTGCAAGCTTCGCTCGGCAGCCGCTACCGCGAGTCTTCCTTTTTTCTGCAGGAAAAAAAGGAAGGAAAAACCCCGCCGCTGCGCCTGGCCCTATTAAAGTCAGTGCTGAGGGTTGGCTTGTGCATCCCGGTCCAGCCAAGGCGGACTGAAGAGGTGAACGGAGGTCCGTTCAAGTGGCAATGGAGTATAGTACAAATTTGCGGTCCATGGGGAGGTAAACTGCATAATGGCGTCCTCGTGTTGCAGAGGTTCAAAAGAAGCCGCCCTTCCTTTAGTTATCATCGTTAGGAGCTGTATTGGCGTGAAATCCGGCGAGCGCTGGGTTGAACAATCCGGCGAGCCTGGGTGTTTTTGCCTGTGGGTGGTCCGCCAGCTGGCGGATTGTTCTTGAAAGCCTACAACGTCATTACGCTAGCGCACAGCCACACCTTGATGTATAACGCCAAACCTCAATTCACCACTTCATTGAGCGTTGGCCCGCCCGACAGCAGAGCGGACGCCGTAAGTGCGATGATAGCCGTAGCGCTCGCTTCTGTCGGGCTGCCTTTTCTTTGGTGACTTTCTTTGGGCAAACAAAGAAAGTTAATAGGCCTCCGCGGCTATGAGCGGACACTTCGCTTTAGCCGGGTAGAAAGGCTCGGTGGAGTTGAATAAGTAATTAACCGTCACCTCGACGATAGGAGAGGTCTACCCTTGTACAACGGCACTGCGAATAACGCGGAGACTTCTCCTCCTCTGTCGTTCGAAGTGACGTTACGATCCTATCTCCCTCTCCCTAACCCTCACCGCCGGATTCCCCTGGTAAATGCCATACGCCTCCATATCCTTTGTAGCCACCGAACCTGCAGCCAGCACAGAATGCGACTTGCACACAATCCCCGGTGCCACCAGTGCCCTCGCCCCAATCCACACCCCATCTTCCAGCACAATATCTTTTGTTATCAGGTCAAAGCCGGTTTTCTTATAATCATGATTGCCTGTCAGCAGCATAGCCTCCTGCGAGACGCACACGTTTTTTCCAATATGCACGTGCGCAAGGTTTTCGATATAGCAGTCCGCCAGCCAGGAGTGGTCGCCCATAGTGAGCTTCCACGGATATTTGATGTGGATGAATGGTTTCACCCGCACATCCTTGCCGATCTTCGCCCCAAACAGCCGTAAAATCGCCACCAGCACCACACTAAACGGAACCAACCCCGACCGGAAAAAAAGGGCATTGCAGAAATACCAGAGCAGCATTTTCAACGTCGACGCCCCCGAGCTATATCCCGCAGTATCAAATTTCTTCCTAAGCTGTACTTGATTCATCCATCGATTGCTTTGCCTTCGCTTTAGTCTTTACGCTTTGGTCTTTACTCCTTTGTCTTTGTCCTTTATCCTCTTCCACTGTCACACTGAGCCCGTCGAAGTGCCACAACCCTAAACCTTAAGCCCTCCGCCTTTAACCTTTCTATTCACCCACCAATATATCACGCTCAGCAAAATAAAGTATAAAATAATATTAAACAGGTCGTGATGGTCAATCAACCCGTTCATGGATGCCCGGTTATAGAAAATGGAAATCACGATAAACCGGAGGATATTTAGTGCTTGTATCAGAACCAGCCCCGCAGGCAGAAACCAGGCTTTTTCCTTCCACGACTTAGGCCAGGCAAGTACAAAAGCAGTAAAAAAGCTCATCACCCCAAAGCCCAGGCAGGAGTAAACCAGCACGATGCCCGAATGCCCCCTCACCCACAAGTGAGTATCGTCTGTAACAGCTTCGAACCCCAGGGCGCTTAGCACGAATGAACTAATGTCCAATAACAAATGCCTGAACCCTCGTATATAGTTCAGGTGCTTATCAAGCCACGGGCTATAATTACCACCAGGAGAGGTTATGCCAATGTAAAGCTCATTAAAGTAATAAAGCAGGCAGAAAAGTACCACAAACGTGACCGCAAAAACCATAGCCGGATTTCTGCTGCGAAGATTGTCGCGTACCTTGGAAGGAGCATTTACGCCGGGAGCTTTCTTAATCATTCTTCACTTGTTTCATTCGTAATAGTCCCTATGATTCAATCCTGAGCAGTTGTATAGGGGTAATTATTCTTCTTCAACTCATATATTTTGGCGTCAACCAAAAACCTGAACCAAAAGCACTGCAGAAAATGAAAAATAAGCCCGCGTTTTCCGTCAAGGAACCCAAGCCTTAAAAAGTACCGTACAAAGAAGTAAATAAACGGCCGTACAAATAGCGGAAAACGGTCATACATGTTTTTAAGGTATCTCCTTTGTTGAATTGGATTGCCCGATAAACTTCCACTGATAAGCTTGCTGTTGTTGCGCAATGTACCCTGGTACTGCTCAAACGATTCAAGGTCAGACCATTTATTGTGACGTGCCGTAAACGTGCTAAGCGATTCTGTTATGAGATCGATAACATCGCCTTTCAATTGTTCAACCTTGCCTTCAACTTTGAAATGCTGATCATAAAGCCGCTCTTCACATTTGCCGAAACCTCTTCTGAATAGGATCGCGTGGTAGGTTGGATAATGACCGCCGTACCTGATCCATTTGCCCATGAACATAGTACGACGGCTAGCCAGCAAGCCATTTATGTCAGCAGCTATTCCAGTTGAAAATATGCTTCTAAGTTCGCTTGCCAGTTCGGGGGTGACCCGATGGTCTGCATCAATATTTAAAAGCCACTCCGTAGTGACAGGCAGGTTATTAATTGCCCAATTCCGCTGCTGGCTATAGTTTTCAAAAGGGTGCTGTATAACTTCCGCATCATACTGCTTTAATATCTCTAATGTCTCATCTGTGGAGCCGGAATCAACCACATAAATTTTCTCCACCAGCCCAACGATGCTAGTTAAGCAATCACTGATATTCTTTTCTTCATTGAAAGTTAAGATGATCGCTGTAACGGGTATTTTAAATGTGTTTCTTTCTTCTACAACTGCAATTGTGCCAGAGTTCATTTCTTTGTGGTCTTTCGTAGTGCTTTTCCGTAAGGGCAGAATTTTTCTTGTTATCTTCAAACAGAGGACATCAGAATTGTGTGCCTAAAACTTCATAGCTAATCGCAGTTTTCACCCGATCTTCTACAAATGCAAGATCCCGAATATAAATTGTGTTGGCGGTGCCATACGTGTTTTTAAGCTTGATGTTCCTGGTGAAGGGATCATAGTCGCACGGGGCAAAACCCAGTGCAAGAAGCTTTTGATGAATATCACTATCCTTAAAACCGTATCTAAGCCCACTTCCGTTTAACTCTATAATTATGGCTTTCAATGTCTGATTTTCAAGAATGTTGGTTGCGCCCGCTAGAACAGGTGTTTCGAAACCTTCTACATCAATTTTAATTAGGGTCGGAAAGTTATTTCCTACAATTTTATCCAAGGTAGTAACCGGTACTGACAAAACGTTTTCTTCTCCGGGATTCAACACGACATGATTGGTAGTGTCATCCAGGGCGCTAAAATGAAGAACACCGTCGTCTGAAGACAAACCCTTATTAAACAGGTATACCTCAGTCAGGTTGTTTAGGCTAACGTTGGTGCTAAGAATTTTAAAAGTACTTGGTACAGGCTCGAACGTATACGTCTTTGAGCCGACCTTGCCCGCTGCTAACAATGTATAGGAACCTACATTTGCTCCGGCATCTATGAATACGTCTTCAGTTCTTAAGAGGTGTAAAAGAAAAGCCATGTCTTCAAACTCGTGTAAACCAGTGTATATATTGCCGGTCATTCCTGTTTGGCCCTTCTTAACCTCAACTTGTAGGTCCCCGGCAAAACGTTTAATAAATGATTTCTGTGGATTCAAAAATGTTTGAGCTTGCCAGGTTATAAGTTCCTTAAAAGATCTGAATTTCTGCTTTGAAGCAAGTTTATGATCTAATATAAAACCAAAGGTTCTCTTTATTTTGCTAATCATGCTTAGTTTGAAGGGTAGATTTTGTTAATTGTTTTTATGTGTAGACTTATTAACCAGTAATAGCGGTTTGTAAGATGTGTAAGCATCGCAATTTATACTTTTGTTGCTTACTCTAGATATCAACTTAGGCAATTCTTTTAGTTTCTGTAGTTTCCTTGTAATACCCTTTCAAAAAGTTCACATTGCTTTAGCGTCATATTCTTTGCACTGTATTTTTCGAGCTTAAGCCAGTCTTTGTCAAATTCCATTGCTCCCTGTAAATTAAGGCTCTGATAAAAAGATGATATCACTTCGATGGCATTTTCGCTATCTACATCTGCAGCATACCCGCTGTTTGTGCTTTTAACAATGTGGTATGCGCTGCTGCTTTGTTTAAAAACAGCTAACAGAGGTTTATCCATGAGCAGATAGGGATAGATTTTGGAAGCCGTGTAAGAGGGGTCATTTGATCCCGGAATTACGAGGGCATCAGCTCTTCTCAAAATCTTTAATGTTTCATAGTAGCTGATCCGGTCGGTATGCTCTTCTACGTGGCTCGATAAGCCAAATTCATCTGCAACCGGAGCTATTGTTTCGACACCTTGACCCGCGGGAGCATAGCTCGTGCCTATAAAATAGAACTTGAACCTTACAAACTTTTGGGGGTATTGATCGAGCATGTTCCGGAAGGTTGAAAACATCAGACGAACTGCGGGCTGCATATCAAATCCTCCCCTGCCCACGTATACCAGGTTGACTTCTGAAGGATCAAGTGCTACTATATCTCCTATTTCATCCACCTTTTCTTCTGCCAGCTGCAAATCCTTGCGGAAATATCCGAAGGTGATTGTTTCCATTGGTACATTGCTGAGCCGGGGGTAACGCTCTTTGAGCGTGTCAAGGTAAGCATCTGAAACACTGATGAGCCCATCAACATGTTTCATTGCCAGTCGTTCAAGATACTTGTTCAGCCTGTAAGCAAACCAATATTTGGGTGGCCGCTCGCTCCCTGGCTTATCCTGGTAGTATTCGGAATGCCAGGGATCTTGAATATCTATCACGTAAGGGACATCAAATCTTCGTTTCCAATAGCGCCCTAAAATGCATACCGGAAACTGAGTAGTTGAAAAATAGATCAGATCAAAGTTCTTTTTTTCCAATAAATTGTCAACGTATTTTTTGTAAAATAAGAGAGAGCGTAAGGCAATACTGCCGAGCCCCGCTTTTTGGGTCCACTTCTTGGAAAATGCGCCCACTGTATGAATCTTAACATCTCCCGGTAAGCTTTGCAATAATAACTCGTCTTTTCCAAGATACGAATGTCTAGTGTCAACGGTGGCCACCTCTGCTTCCCAGCCGAACTCCTTAAAAAAAGGAAGGCTCATGCGCACCCGTTGCATATCTGCTGCGTTCGTAGGCGGGAAGTAGGGCGATATAATTAATACTTTTTTCATTTGTCTGTACCCTCACGCCATTTGTTAGCATTACTTCTGTCTAAAGAGATTAGGCGCATGGACTATTTAGCTAGCAAAGCAACTTTGGACTTAGATGGAAAGAATTTATCACGGAAACGCAAACTTGGATATTCAATGACTTTACTCACTATTATGCCTACAGCGATCGAAATTGAAAAGTAGAGTATATAGTAAATGTATCCTGAAAAGAAATGCTTAATTACATGGTTAACGAATCCATGGAAAAGATAAATGCAGTAGGAGTATTTGCCGATGGTAGCCAAAATATTGGTTCTTAAAAACGGCCTTTCCTTCTTGTATTCTAAAAAAAAGATTAAAATATATCCAAAAAATATAGGGTTTAAAGACAAATTGACGACAGGAATCCAACGGTTCTCCGGTCTTGGGAAGATGAAATTACAAGATATAAAGACCAGCGAACCTATCAGAAGTATAATTTTACCCGAGGTGATTTTTTGAATGTATGAGGGTTTAAAATTCCAGATATAACTTAAAAGGACGCCAAAGAACAAAGAGTCGAACCTTAAATGGCTTCTTGAATAATCTCGATCAAAGTTATAATCGGAATATTGAAAATAATTTTGTACTCGGAAAAATAACCCTACGCACAGAAACAATAAGTAAATTACCAGAAGATTTCTAAAACGAAGATGTTTGTAAGTAATCAGAAGCCATAGCGCTATTGCAAGAAAAAAGTAGAAATGTTCTTCTACACAAATTGACCAAAGCCATGGATTGTTATATCTTAAATAGTTTGAAATGAATACGCTTTCGTTCAATAATCCTTCGGCACTATTATAGACGGTATGGGTCGGTGTTAATATATATCTGAGAGTAAATGCCGTAAATAAAAATAGATAATATGCTGGATAAATTTTAAAGCCTCTGCGAATTAGAAAACGTTTTGGATCAAACGATGATTCTGATTTGTACTCCTTAAAGACCAGACCTGACACCAAAAAGCCACTAAGGACAAAAAAAAGATCTACACCAGTCCACCCGCCAACCCAAATCCTACGAAGGACCTGTTCCAAAAAGGTGGAGCCGGAAATTTCCAGGTGGTTGATCATTACCAGCGTGACTCCAACAAACCTTAAGAGATCGAGTCTTGTATTTCTTAAAAACACCAATTTGAAAATTAACCACTAAACTATAAAATAATTCAACTTGTCTCTCCTGATAAATGAGGCCATGACATTTACAAATGATACACAATTTCATTATACATGCCGCAGTACTTCGCAGTTAAATGTTTATCGCTGAAGTCCTTTCTGACAATTGACTCTGCACACTGGTGGATTCTTTGACGCTTTTCTAAGTTGTTGATTGCCTGCTTTAAAGTATCTGCCAGGCTTTTCCGGGTTCGGCTACAAACCCACCCCAAATCACGTGACTTAACATAGTCAGACAGTCCCACATTCTCAGTTATTATAACTGGCGTGCCAGTGCTTAAGCATTCAATTACAACGTTCGCAAAGTTTTCATCAAATGAAGGTAATATCAATAAATCATGCTGACGCATTACTTCGAATTTCAAAACATTATCAACATGTCCCATCCAATTAATCTTTGCCGAGATTTCCAATCTTTCGGAGAGCACTTTTAAACTCTTTACATATTTTTCACGCCCGCTTCCAGCAATACTTAGCTGCCATTTCTCATTTAAACCTGGCAAGGCTTCCAATAAGAGTTCCAGGCCTTTTTTTTCCTCTATTCGTGAAAGGAACAGAATCTTATTTGTATCAAATGATCTTGGAGTAATTGGAGCTTGTTCTGTTGTAGGCGGCAGGCGCACAAAATTGGATATGGTCCAAATACCTAACGGGCTTAAAAGATTAATTATATCACGTTTTTCTTTTTCGGTTGTTACGTGAAAAAAACAGTCTTTGAGGAGGTGGCTACCGACCAATTTATGGAACATCCGTTTTAAGATGCCGCTACGATTGTCAAACGAATAACTACTAAGTGTACCCCTTGGCGAGATTAGTACTTTAACACCTTTCATCTTTGCTATAATACAGGAAATTACGGTCACAAGGTTCCACCAGGCATGTATATGCACCAGGTCAAAATCTTTCACTGTTTTCCACAGATAGCAATAAAGTGAGGGAGAAAAATGGCTGTGATCTTTAGTAAGCCGCTTGAAAAACCTGACTGGCACACCTTCTATCAACTGTTGCTCCCGCTCTTTAAAACTAAGCTCCTTATCCCCATTAGCCAGCGTTGTATATACCTCGCCTTCGATCTTTTCAGTTCCGGTGCAGGCAGGACTAGTTGATATATTTTCGCAGAGTTTAGCAACGGACATCACCGGTCCGCCATAAGTATATGCCGGCTTGTACGATGCGGTAATAGTTAATATCTTCAAAATGATACTTAATTAGTATTGTTACATTGCAAACGATTATTGTATTGCTTCGTTTTTCTTCATTCATGTTTAAGCGCCCTTCCCGTATACCAGACGTTCTTAATTCGAAAGTGTTGCCTTCATTAGATGGATTCAGAGCACTTTCTATCATGATAGTAATTATTTGTCATGTGCTCATGTCTTTTAAAACACCATATGATTTTCATCCGCTTGCAAATTTAGGAGTTCAGTTCTTTTTTGTGATTAGTGGTTTTCTTATTACCACTTTATTGATAAAAGAGCAGCTTGATAAAGGCTCAATCAATTTAAAAAATTTTTATATTAGGAGAGCTATCAGGATATTACCTGTGGCCTATCTTTTTTTAGGGATAGTTGTACTTCTTAATTTTATTCTACGACTTCATCTGGATTATTTCTTAATCATCGCAGCTTTTCTGTTCATCAGAAACTTTTTCGTATATTCAGAAGGGGTGAACCATCTTACTACCCATTACTGGTCGCTTTCTGTGGAGGAGCAGTTTTATATCGTTTTTCCGGTCATATTGAAAAAGAACTTAAGTGTCTATTTTTACTTTTTGTTGTTGGTACTTTTGTCAGCCCTACTGCAGAGCTTCCTGCCTGACAATTTAAATACCGGTGCCACTGCAGTTATCATACAATTTATCACCCAGTTTCAGGGTATTGCTACAGGCTCATTAGCTTCTATCCTCCTATTTAAGGGAGTATTAAAACCTGAGGGATGGTTATCCAGGCGCACGGCTATTTCAGCATTGTCGTTTTTCCTGATCTTTTTTTTGCTTTTTTTTCACCACGTACTTCCGAACCTCGTATTGGTATTGCAAAGCTTTCTGTTCTCTATAGTTTTGATTTTGTGCCTTCATGAATCTAAAACAAACCTATTATTCAAGGCTTTAAATTATCGTCATGTTAAAACGCTTGGCCTAATTTCATATAGCCTGTATATCTGGCAGCAGCCATTCACGTTGAACCTGTCATTTTTGGAATCAAGAAATCTGCTCAGTGCAGATAACATTTATCAAAAGATCTTCGTGGTATTAACCTGCCTTGCAGTTCTGATTTCGGTTAGTTACTTTTCGTATTTTTATTTCGAGAAGCGCTTGCTCAAGTACCGGAGCCACTTCAAGTAGTCTTACCTGGAAAGAAATTTGTCAAGCATCTTCAAGCCGTAAATTTTCAGGAGCAAATAAACAATAAAATAATACAGCAGCGCTGTGATAATTTTGTCTAAAGCTGTCTCAAACGCAAATATTTGAAAGTAAATGGGAATGGTCAACACCATTCCAAGGATAAGTTTTCCTGTTTTTTCAAAGATAAATCTGTAAACTACCCCTATGACAAGGCCCCATAGAAATAATGGAATCATCATCAGTAAGTAGCCGAAATCTATATAGCTTTCGGTGACATAGCCAAGGCTGATCGATGCGCCCTGAGCAGCTCCGGCAAAGTTAAGGCCTGTATACTTCATGGCCTTTTCTGAATCATCAATGATGCGCTTATTGGGAAAGAAAATCCGGGGCTGAAAAATACGTTTTACAGCATCTTCCCATAGAGCACCGTTTTCATGGGGGACGTTAAACGGTACGAAGTTCTCAACTACTCCTAAAAAATCGATATAAGAGGTTCGTTGTATCAGGGCGTAAAAACCGTTCTCAAAATCTTCCTTATCTACCTCCGATGCAAGGCTGTAGGCAGAATTTAACGCGTCTTCGGATGATATTGTTACCGTTTGCTGAGCTTCACCACCGGAGAGCTCTTTCCGATAATCTGGCTTAATTGTCTGCCAAATTACTGAGAGGAAAAACAGGCACATTCCTGCTGCTGCAAAACCGAAATACTGTGTAAGGGTGAACTTCCTTGAGATGGTAAGAGCTGCCAACGCGAGAAGGAAAAAGTATTCTTTGAACGAACTAAAATAGCCTGTGAAGCTTAACAAAAATTCAATGGACACAATTAGTAAAAATGCAGTCCGATACTTTGGATTGTTGGGGAAAATGTTAAGATATAATAAGACGAGAATTGACCATTTTATAGTGACAATTTTTACGGCAAGTTGCTGGAAAGAACCAGCCACACCCCCGAGCCTTATCAGAACAGGGCTTATAATTATAGCAGCAATATAAAGTCCCAGTAGTCTCTTGCTGTCGTAATCTGAGACCTGCTCCTGTACAGTTTCTCTTAAAACTGGTGCAATTTTAGAAATTATCAGATTAATTCCTATCGCTTGGATGATCAGAGAGGCTAATGCAAGTAAAAAGGCATTTTCAATAGGTATTCCGGGGAACTGGCTGATACTATTGAGAGGAACAGTGGTTACGTCAGAATATAGCAGTTTGACGCTTACCTGTAGCCATTGATACATAAAAGCAAAAAACAAGACCGGTGGATGGTTTCTCTTCCAGAGGAGCTTCGCTGCAAGCGGAATGTACAGGATTGCGAGTAAGGTCAGAAACGGGTTAGGCGTAAGAAAACCGAAGGCGCAACATAGGCCCAGCAAAACGGAAACCGGCCTTGGAATATTTATACTGTTTTTAAACAAGTTAAGGTGATGTATATTATTTCAGATCAGTTTTAGCAGTCTCCAAGTCTTCGAGATCTGAAAGCCATGCCTTTAAAGTTATGATTTCCTCTGAGGTGACAATATCAGCCTCTAACAGCGCTTCATATGCACTGAGCAGATTGGCTCCCATTGATTTAGTGGAACTAATTGCATTTTCTACTAAGTTTAAGACCGTTTCGCAATGCAAATACATTGGTAGTTCAGAGACGAAATCTTTGGTGTAATCATGAGGATTTCGTTTCTGAACAACTGTTGCCCCTGTAAAACCTAGCCTGTATCCGTAAAGCCACATAATTGGTTGCGCCACCAAACCCCTTAAAATATCTGTGAATCTAAACGTTACATAGGTGGGCAGGTACAATAGGGTGAATAGGTCCTTAGTGATTAGTGTATTCTGACTGTTAAACGGGCTGATGACGCCTGCATCGAGCACCACAGGAGGGCGCTTTTCGAAATTACATGGTTCATCTGTGGTAAGTCGGTAAACGGCATCAACATCCGGATCTTCATCAGCCAGTCCTTGCCAGATTCCGATCTGCGGATGCTGCTTCACAACCAGAGAGCCGTCAAGGTTGAAGTCCGTATTTATAAGCCTTAAGGGGAGCCCCCGTGGCCAGATTTTTTTTTTGGTAAATAGCTGGTATATATTAATAAAACCTTTCGGTTGAACTACGGTGTCAAACTGGCCATATATTGGAGGAAAATTCCAGTCCTTCTTTGGAATGTTATCATCGTCGGTATCTATTATGCAGTCGTGCCGGTTCTTGATTGCCCAAAGATAACCCAGCATTTTTCTGCAATAGTGATTATAAGGGAGAACTTTTGCCAGACCGAAGTTTAATTTTGATTGTTCTTCAACTGAAAGGTATTCTACATTATCATACCGCCATTCTGCCGGGCTTTTTTTATCGCCTACAACTATTAACTGAAAGTCACTGTATTTAGAGAATTTCTCAATGGCTTCTGTTGGCTGGAAGATACTTGTTACCACAATTGCTGGTTTCATAAAAGGTTCTTTAAAATCGGTATCCGTGTTGAGGTATAATGTTTTTCAAGATAACTTGCATTTTTACTGATGGGAGGTGGGGTTTTTAAGAAGTCACTTAGATACCCCTCGAATTGCTCATAGCTTCTGATATTTGGCAGAATGCCGTTCAATTCATAAAACTCGGTGTCAGCGCCGTTATCAAAGCGCCCGATTACATGGCATCCTGCTGCCAGGAACTCCAGGAGCCTTGGGGTGACGGGATTAAAGCCATTGGTTCGCCGCTCACCGCCGTCAATTCCAGGAACTGAATAGAATGCTACTCTTGCTTTTCTCAGCAATTTCATATAATCTTCCCTCGAATGGATCTGCCCAATCATCCTTCCTTTATTGGTCTTATAATATAGCTTATTATCAACGATTTCCTGATAAGTATATTCAAACTCCGGATTGTTTTCGACATACTGATTTAAGAAATTTAGGAGAACAGGATTTGAACGCCCGGCCAAAAGCAGATCGAATTCTTTATTTAGCTGAGAATCAATCTTTAAAGTGTATTTTGTGGGAAGGCTTAAGGGAAAATGAACTAAACGGCTCCCAAACGCTGGCCTCAGAAATTCGAAAACCTCTAAATTTGAAATGAGAATCCTTTCACAACTGCCATATAACCGTTTCAATTTACCGATGTTATTCTTCTCCCAAAAATCAATGATTACCGGTATAGCTGATCGGGAGTTTGAGAATGTCTTATGCAGGACCATCAAAATTTCGAAGTACAAATAACGGTCCTTGTCCAGTAATAGTTCAACTGGCTTGTTAAATGTTTTCATGGACAGGGAATTTAGCTTCTTCAAAAAAAAGGATGAGTGGAGCTCCCTGGATTTAATGGGTAAGCCCAGGCTTTGGGAGATCTCATCTTCCCACTCAAAAATCAAATGCCAACTTGGCCAGTCTTGATAAGCTCTGTCTGTAAAAATCCCGGAAATAGCCATTATAGTACTGTTGTTTCAAAAATCTGCTCAATTCTACCAATTTGATCTGCCAGCCTGAAATTGTTTGCAATGTTTGCATGAGCAGATTGTCCCATCTCCTCCAGAAGGTCTTTGTTCGTCAGTAACGCAATTACCTTTTCGGCAAGAGCACTTGGCGATGCTGCCGGTATAATAAAACCGGTCACATGGTTTATTACTATCTCAGGTAATCCGCCGACCGACGTGCCAATACAAGCCTTCCCATATTGACCTGCCTCAATGGCTGTGGTTGGCAGGGGGTCTGCATTCTTGCTCGGGACAACAATCAGGTCAAGCTGTTTGTAGATTTGAGCCTTGTCATCCTGAAAACCATGCCAGGCAATGTGATCCTGAAGGCCGAGCCTTTTTGCCCGGTTAATGAGTTCTGATTTATATTGCGGGTTGCCTTCTCCAAAAATAAGCAGTTGAAAATTATCGCTTTTCGCCTTCACAATTGCTAATGAGTCAAGAAGTATGTCATGTCCCTTGCTCCTGTCTATCCGTCCGATAATGCCAATCCTGATAATATCGCTTTTATACTGCATCTCGCCTAGAACCGGAACGCTCTTAACGCCGTTCCTGATTACAGCGATTTTAGATTCAACTGCACCATGCCTTATCATATTAAGTCTAATTGATTCCGAAACGGCAATGTATTTTGCCACTATCGGATTTATGATCGCAAGATAAATTCTGGATTGGACCCCATGAAATGCATCGTGTATATGAACGATATTTTTTTTTTTTCTCAGGAGCGGGTATGCGGAAACCAGCGGCCGAAAACCTGTATAATAACATATATCAGGATGAAACGTCTTGATAACTTTAGACAAAGCCCTGTATGCTGCAGGAAGGTTTTTTATAGTGTCTAATGTCCAGATTGGCTTGCTTAAATAGAAAAAACCCAGCTTAATACGCTGAAATGGAATGTTGCGAATGGAAAGCATTTCTGATAGTTTATCATTGCCCCAGCCGTTGATTACACAAGATATAATGTAATCCCTGCTTTTTAACTCATCCAATATAGATAAAGTTACAAGTTCAGCTCCCGACACTATATGCCCGTTCATAAATACCAATAAACGTTTGCTCATATAGCAAAGATTAGCTGAATTAGAGTAGTAATAGTCATATTAAATAACTTTTTACAAGTTCTAAAATTGTATTTAGCTGCTCCCTAAACGAATATTGCTCTACTATTCTCTTCGACTCCCCGCCAGGTTGATGCAAATCGTTGCTTAACATTCTTTGAATATTTTCTTTTAACGAAATGTCTGAACCGCTTCTAAATACGTATCCATTCTTTCCAGGCTTCACAAGATCAGCAGCACAGCCTACCCTATCAGACACAAGCACAGCCCTTCCGCTTGCCATAGCTTCATTCACCGCCAGTCCCCAAGTCTCTCCCGGCCCCTTTGATGGCAAACAATAAATATCACAAGCTTGATATAAAACAGGCATGTAAGACTGGTTTCGGAAATCTAAAAGATGTATCTTAACATTATCCTTTGCTTTTCGGCGTATTCTTTCACGAAATGTCCCGCTGCCCACAATCAATAAATGCACCATTGGTGCATTCAGCTCTATGAAAGCGTCTATTAATAATTCCGGGTCTTTTTTTGCCTCAAGCTTTCCCGCAAATAAGATCACCTTCTCGTCAGGCGAGATACCAAGTTCAGAACGCAGAGCCATCGCCTCTTGCTGCCTCGGCTCCGCAAAACGTTCATTATCTACAGCGTGTGGCATAAAGGCCAGTTGGGAATCTTTGAAACCCATCGCTTTGAAATATTTTTTATTTTCCTCGCCTACATACAGTGCTTTGTCGATACCCTTATATACCCATTTCAGAAAAAGATTTCTCAACAGCCTTTGGACGCCTTTTTTTTGATCTAATAATGTACTGTCGCCACGGAACCAGATCGGTATCCTTCCTTTGAAGTGCTTCATAATCCGCAGATGGGTTTTGTATGCCCATCCATATATTAAAATGTAATTCGGGCTATAATTTGTTATCGCCGCAACTGAGGATGGACTATCTATTCCCCGGAAATGGTGAGAGCCGGGTTCCTTGGCTTTATTGTGTAGAAAAGTAAATCTGTAGCCTTGCAAAAGCGGAATATCCCATTCTATTGATGCTCCAAAGTCAACATCATATTTGCTTCCTGAAAGTGCCTGCCCTCCGGTGTAAAATACGTGAACGTCTAACGCAGGATTGGTGGAAAGCAACGCAAAGAACGGTGCATAATACTGTATGGGGTGGGTAGTTACAATTGCGATTTTTATCACGTAAAAGCAGTCTATGTTAAAAGCTTATCATAAAGCCTCGTGTCCTGTATGCCGGAGATTAGCCAGAAAGGTCTTCAGTTGTTCCGTCCATTGGGTGAAATTAAAACGCTCCACATTCTTTCGCACGGCTGTTATGTTATCCTGGATGCGATTTGGGCTATTGTACAAACTCAGTAAAACCTCAGCGAATTGTTCTTTACTGTCGTCTGATGTGATGATACTCATTTCACTTAAATCATATCCCCTTGCGCCCGCCGGGGTAGAGATTACCGGCAATCCCCAATTCAATGCCTGGGCGAGTTTGGTGGATGAACCACGTGAGTACCAGAACACCGGATTTAAAAATACGGACCAAGTACTTACTTCTATTTCAAGCTCAGCATTGCTGAGCCTGCCAAGATAGTTTACAAAAGAATACCGGGATGTTAGATATGAGGAGGTTTGCCCCGAACTGCCGATAAGCCGAAGTTCACCATCAAAGTCGGCACTTTTTAGCTGTCGGCAGAGCTCCTTTAGGCCAGTCGAATTAGGAAGATGATCCAGTGTGCCTACAAATCCAACCCGCTTTAATATGTTACGTACCTCTAAAAAAGACGGCCGCAAAATTCTTGGCATGTAAAGCACATGGCTTGCACCAAGCCATTGGTCAATAAATTTTTCGTTGCTGCTGATAACCACTGTGCCATCAAGGAGATTCGTAAAAAAATCCCTTTCCGAATTCAGCATACTTCCCAATCGCCACGTTTCTAAAAATCCTGGCCTTCGAAATTTATTTATTTCATGTAAATAATCGCCGCTCTCATTGCCATGCGACAAGCCGACAAACTTTGTGCTTAGAGGCAATAAGGGTTTCAATAATCTTATAAGCGGGCAAAGATTCAGTTGATTTAAAAAAATAAGATCAATTTCGTTGCCGGAAACAACTCCTGCTACAGCATTCGCATAATTCTCGAAATCGTACAGGTCGTAAACATTTATTCCTGCTCTTGCTCTAAACCGTTTGGAAATGCTCCTGGTGGGCTTTACCGCGAATATCACCGGGTTAAAACCGGCAGAGCGGATGTACTGTAAAAATTCATCTGTACATAACTGTACACCTCCCGGAATCTCCTGGTTGACATAGTTTTCGTCAGTGATAAAGAGTACATTCTTTTTTGTTTGCACGACCTTATGCCCCTTTCATTATTTGATGGTATACAGACAGATAATTCCCAATAATTTTGTCGGCAGAAAAACGATCTTCAACTGTTTTCCTGCAATTGCTTCTGTCAATAGTTTCTATTTTCCTAAGTGCCTCTACCATTCCTCCAATATCGTTAGCTAAAAACCCATTGAAGTTATTAGTGACAATTTCCGGAACGGCACCTAATGGATATCCAATTACCGGTGTTCCGCAGGCCATTGCTTCAGCCATCACTATTCCAAATGGCTCATTCCATTCTATCGGCATTAAAAAGCTACAGGCGGAACCCAATAATTTATTTTTCTCCACATCATTAACCGGTCCAATGTATTCTATTCGATTACTGAGATGAGGCCTGATCTGTTTATCATAATACGATTTGTGCTCACTGGCAATGTTTCCTGCAATAAGGAGTTTTCTGCCCGTTAATTGTGCCGCTTTCACAGCGTTGTGAGTACCTTTGATTGGTTCAATCCTCCCGAGAAACACCAGTGGCGCATCCTTTTCAACATTGTTCCTGAATGTGTATTTTGACAACTCAACCCCGTTGTAAACTGTAAATGCCGGAGCAAAGGATTTGATCTGATTAGTGATATAATTGCTGCAACCCGTGAACGAAAGGCTTTCTTTGGCAAGCGAGATGCATCGCTGAATCTGTTTTATAGTTGGTTCCCGTTGGTAAGTCATTAACTTCGGAGTAGGTGTCCTTAAAACCGGCAAAAGATAAGCAAGGCGGCTAAAGCTATGTATTACGTCAGGTTTTTCTTTTGCAGCCTGATAAATTGTTAATGTATTTGAGATATGGTTCCAGGGAAAAATATATTGTTTGAAATGAGACTCCGTTGCTGACGTTTTTGACTGCCTATGACAAGCAAGGCTAACCTCATGGCCTCTTTTGAGCAGGCCTTCAACCAAAAAAAATATTATTCTTTCTATGCCGCCATAGTCGCTCGGAGGCACTGGAAGAAAAGGGTCTGCAGTAACTAGTATTCTCATATGTTTTTGTTAACGCCCTTTAAGGAGTCATGAATGATAGAGAGCAGCTTTTTCTTCTCATTGTTCCAATCCAGGTACTTTGAAGCAGATATCGCTCTTTCTCGCATTTCCTTCCAATTTCGAGGTTCAATGTTATTAAGCACAGTTGCTACTATATCCGGTGTTTCCAGGTCTACTTGCCATCCGCATTGATATCTATTCATTATCTCGTCCTGTCCGCTTGTCCTGCTTGCAATAACCGGCAAACCACTCTCGATATATTGAAATAACTTATTTGTTATTGTATAGGTGCGGCTGTCAAAACAACTCTTTTCCAGGGCAAGGCCTATGTCAAACGATGACAGGAATGGCATTAACTCGTTTACAGGTTTTAAAGAATGGAATATAACTTTATGCCTGCTATTAATCAACCCGAGAATAATTTCATTAAATCCAACCGCACAGTTCCCTAACAAATGTAACTCATAGCTTTTTTCAGCCATGTTGAGACCTGCTATAAATTCTTCGATTCCGCGGTCAAAACCGATAGTTTGAGAAAACCAGATTAGCCGCATGGGATTTGACGATTTTGCAATTGTCTCAACGCTAACCGGTTCGAATACATTGTATATCACGTTTGGCACCTTGCTGGAATATCTCTGAGCCATAGCAAAAGCCATAGCATGCGATGTTGTTATACAAAATACCCCCTTGTTCAGCGCTGTTCTTTCTAGTTTCTTTAGCAAATCCACGGGGCGCCGCATGCGTTTTTGTACTGATAAGTCTTCAGAATACCAATCTTCAAGATCAAATCCTACCTTATACCCATGCTTCAGCAAAACGGTTCCGACATAAGTGGGTAGCTCCTGGTGGCAGATATACAAATCAGCAGCTAACTCCCTGCACCTTTTTATATACCTGTTTAGCCCATATCCCAGGGCATTAGGGTTCTGGATTCTAAATTTCTTTACCAGCATGGTACCTATTTTACGAAACAGCTTATCTCTTAATGTAGTAAAAGAATTCGCTGAAGCGTCGCTTATAGCTTCATAGCTGATCTTTGTTCCGGCAATCAAAGACAGGTCTTCGTTCAGAAGGGCTATGCTGTGTATGGAATTTAAAACATGCACCTGGTGCCCTGCCTCATCCAAAGCTATTGCTTCTTTTAACACACGTGGATTACGACATAAGTGTGAATGTGTTACAATGCAAATGTTGTGTACATTCATCATCTACGAGGTGTTGCCCTTTTGATAAGAAATAGACTTCGACAGTTTTAAGAAGGGCTTTTCAATTAGCACATAGAAGATAAATGCAACTGCTATACTGATGACAATACCTGATCCAAAAATCAGTCCCTTCATAAAAAGAGTTTTCGGCATTACAGTTCCCAGATACACTACCAGATTGCTTCCGATAATATCATGTGTAAGATATAATGAGAAGGAAATGTTTGCCAGGAAATGAACAACGCGGCCGGAGGGAAGCCGGGAAAGGATAATACCCAACGCTAATAAAGCTGCAAGTGCTTCCCTGATGCCTAAACTAAATATGGTTGACATTGTTGTAATTGCAACAAATGCAAAGAATTCCCGCTTATTTATGCGGTTTTTCTTTAGTAAAAAAGTGTAAATCCCCATCCCAAAAATAGGGAAGGCATTAAATAGTATTCCGGGGCTCAGTTTAAAGAAAACTGGTACTACACAAAGTACAGCCAGCAGCCAGTGCCCCCATTTATATCGCAAGGCAGGGTAGAAAAAAGCTATCAATATATAAAACTGGAATTCTATCCCGAGTGTCCAGTAAACAGCATTAAGGTATTCGTGGCCGGTGAAATTGTTTAAATATGCGAGATGAAACAGCACGTTTGCCCAATCAATTGTATATCCGGAGATAAAAAGTGCATTTAAGATTATCACCAGAGCTATAGAGAAGATATATGGAGGCTCTATGCGCACCAAACGCTTCATAATAAACTTCGGGCCGTGTTGGCCAATTGAATAATTCTCAGGTATAGCCCAGCAGATAATGAACCCCGACAGGAGAAAAAACATTTCGACCCCCAGCCAACCCAGATTGAGCACAGGAAGAGCTTTGCCTCCAAGATGGAATAATGCTACAGCCATAGCGGCTATTGCCCTTACGTAATCTACCTGGCTGAGGTGTACTTTCGCTTTGTTCATTTTAGCCGGTGTTTGATCTGTTTCACTGCTTTCCACCCCAGCAACTTTGTGAAAGCTTTATTCCATGTTCCTCCGGTTTCAAATTCGACATCTGCAAAAGCAATCTCCTTGTGCGACAGGCATTGTTTCACCAGGTCGGGATACTGCGGATAGCAGAGGTACAGTATTTCTTTGTACCTGTTGCCTATGTGCCGGACTAAATCATTCTCATCGGACGACAGGCTCCGAATCACTTTTTCATACGACCTGGCTGCATTGTAGGCTGAGACAAATTTTTGATATGAGTTCATGCTCGAAACTGAGTTGCTCCCCTCGCTTCGGTAATACCCAATTGTTTCCGGGCAGAAAAGCACTTCCTTAGCTTTAGCAACAACCCGGGCGAAATATTCGCCGTCATCATTAAATGATAGCTGCTCATCCCAGGGCCCGGCCTGATCGATCAGTAACCTGGGCGTAAGCCAGCATTGTATCAGCATGGTATGATGTATCGTAAGCCATTCAAGAGGCTTGAGATTTCTACGGATACTCTCGTGAGGCCCTGTTGCTCCGAAGCTCTCTCCGGGCGAATTCCTGAAGCGCACCCAGAGACAGCCAATCAGGCAGTCAGGAGTGGCTTCCAGGTATTTCAGCTGTTTTTCTATCTTTTCAGGCGGCAGCAAGTCATCACTGTCGAGATATTGAATGAAATCTCCTGTCGCATTTAGCAGGCCCGTGTTCCGTGCTTTGCTGCCGCCGCCGTTTTGCTGCCCGATAACTTTTACAGTGTCTGATTTGTATTCCCGTGCGATAGAAAAGCTGCTGTCTGTAGATCCGTCATCTACCAGGATAACTTCTATATTACGCCAGGTCTGGTTCAATACGCATTCAATAGTGTCTCTGAGGTATCTTTCACTATTAAAAACCGGTATTATAATTGAAACTTTAGGTGGCATCCGATGTAAATATCCGTTTCCAGAATTCTTTAGTAGACGAATTTGCCGGAACTTTGTTGCCCTTAAACCACGGCTCCCTTAAATAGTTTGCGTATAGGGTGTCATCGCTGTCAATCTCTATAATTTCTTCTATAAGCGGGGTATAATCCAGTTTATTAGTTTCCAATTTCATTTTCAGTTTTCTTCCCTCGTGCTTCAGCTTCCTTTTAACTTTCTGAAAAACAGAGTTTCGGGTGGCGGGCAACATGTCTGTAAAATCTGGCTGTGCCAGTTTTTCCAGGTTTAGGATAGTTTGCCCCCGTTTTGCACTTACGAAATCACGTGCATTTACGAAACTGTGGGTATTGAAAATGGATGATATTTCAGGATCGCCGAAATAGATGGGCAAAGACAGCGACTGCATGGCATCATACAGCTTTTCCGTTTGGTAGCCTGGATAGGCGTAGTTCTCAAAAGCTATTGTAAATTTATAATCGGTCAAAAACCTGCGTTTACGCTCCCAGTAATTCCCCTGATAAACATTGTCAATTGATGGCATATTATTCATGGATTTGCCAGGCGCATCCACTCTCTTATATCTCGATAATTGCCTGAAGAACTCCTCTCTGTAAATCACCGGATGGGAATATAAGAAATTACAAAATCTACGTGGCGTATTTACAATGCGGTCTATATCATTCTCGTTTAAGTTTTTGATAAGCTTTCCTGGATCAAGCCCATGCCATTGTATGCGTTTGTAACGGGGATTTCTGATGTGCTGTTCTGGCGGGATGCCCAAGGCATATTCGCAGGTGCTGAAATCGGGCCACATGTTTTCACAAAAATACCCGATCCGGGTATAATCTCCTTTCAATGGTATATCCTCGCCGTATGGGCCGAATAGAATGAACTTTGGCTGCCCGGTTTCCACGAACTCAAATTCCTGCAGCAGTTCTGACAGTATTTCTCTTTCAGCTATGTTTTTGGTTATGCCGTTTTGAAATTTTATAAATACCTTCTTTTTTTCCATTCTTACTTCGGTAGTTTATTCCTAAGGCGCATAAACGGCAACTCTACGAATGAGTAGAGAGCATACGACAAAAAGATGGTCAAAAACCAATAAAGCACATATTTTAAAAGCACGCCTATTTTGGGAATGAAAGTTAAATCTATCTTTTCAAGGAAAGCGATTTGAATTACAGATAAGTTCAAAAGGTACATTGAATAAGAGATGAGTGCAATGAAAGTGATTGCCTTGTTGAGTTTTGTGTCGCTATATCTTACCGTTTCAAGAAGGGGTAGCAGTAGCATTACTCCAAAGGATGAAGCGGTAAACGAAAAGACACTATTAAACAGCCCAAAATCATTTCCGGTTGCATATCTGGTAAAAAAAATAAAAGTTAGGCCTGCCAAAAATGATATAAACACCTTCAACCTCCAAAAGCCAGGGTGGTAGTATCGGATATAAGCTGCGATAACGCCAAACATTATCGAATCCAACCGGGTAAACACTTCCTTTCGCAGGTGCGTATCCCACTCATCTATTGTGAGTGGCTGCAAATAAGAATACAGGCTTATTCTGTTGATTGTTATCAATACGATTACCAGCATTGCTATCAATACTAGGGAATAGCGGAAAGAAAGCTTTGTAGCGTTGATTAGAAAGAAGATTGAAACCGGAAAAAGTAAATAAAACCACTCTTCTACCGAGAGGCTCCATGCCTCCGGGAAAAAGGTAACGGGCTGAGGATAATAAAGGTTTTGCGTAAATGTATAAAGTCGGATAATACTGCCAGCTCCTGGCCCTTTTCCGTTAACAAAACTCAGGACAACAAGAGCAGACAGCACCACCAGATATGCCGGAAGTGTCCTGAGCCATCTCTTAAGCCAGAAAGAAAAAAGATTCTTTTTGTTAAGGCTCCCCTCCGCAAAAGATTTAATGAATATAGAACCTATAAGAAATCCGCTCAAAACGAAAAAGAATGTAACTCCATCAAACACAAGCGGACGCAGATAACGGGCAACATAATCAGGTAACAAGCGGTTCCCATGATCCAGAACTACACAAAGTATGGCAAAGCTTCTCAGCAGGTCAAATCCAAGTACACGGTTACCGGAAAAATCAGTTTTCAACATGATATTTACAACTTTGCTTTTTTGATCGCAAAGTAAGCAGGCCTTACAAATCTGCTAATCAACAGATCAGCCAGTTTTTCAGGGACCCGGAAGCCCTGTTTCAACAGGAGGCGCAAATGGTCAAACAGCCACGGATTCTTGTTGTAAATGGCACCGCCCATGTGCAGTATCCTGGGGCGATACTCTCCATCCGGCAACCAGAACTTATATGTATGGCCGGCTGTGTTCGCGAAAACAGAACTTTCCGGGTTAAAAATATTTAACTTTTGAGTTTGTTTGAATTGGACAAGATCACTCCATGTGTTGCCGTCATCCGCTACAGGATGTACTCCGAAGCGGCTCATAGCTACAGAAAGAAGTGGTTCTTCATTGAAATTATGAGCATGCTTTTGAAAACTTCTCTTGTTCAGTAGCTTTCCTGCTTCTTCAAAGATACGCTCGGTTTGCTCCGACTTTCTGATGTAATACAGGGCACCGCAATACCTTATAGCGTAGGCAATAGAAAATTCCTTACATAAACTTTCAATGTTCTCGTCTGCCCATTCACCGGTGATCACTTCCGTGCCAATGACGTTCAATGCCGAACCCTCAAATAAATTGAATAAGTAGCTTATATCACCGTAAATTAAAGAGTCAGAATCAACGAAGATATTCCGTACGGCGGGCGCCAGTTGGTGAAGTTTTAATTTGAATTCCAGGCCTTTGCCTGTTAGCTCCGGATCAACGATCTTTTTTTTCGCCCATTTTTTCAAATCGGCAGGTAGCTCAAAGTCCTGGTTTGATACCACGTAAAAGGGTATCTGAAAGCCATTGTGCTGTTTATAAGAACGTGAAAGTGCGTAAGCAAGTGCCAGGTATTTTGAACCGGAGGCATAGGTAAAAACAGCTTTCTCAGGAGTGCCTGTCATCTCATGATCTTTTTTGCAAGCAGTTTGAGCCTTTGAAACAAAGTGGCATCGCTGCCCCATTTACGCTCATATTTAATTCGCTGTTCTGAGGTAAGCTCATTGAGCTTCTCTGTATCAATACTCTCATGCGACTGATTGCCTAAATGGGTAACAATAGCGCCTGGAACAAGTACATGTTTGAGCCCGAACTTTAGGAGCGTCCTCCCGTAATCACGGTCTGCATACCAGAAATCAAACTGTTCATCCAGCAGGCCTATTTTATTGAACAGAGAGCGCCTGGCAAAAATGCACCAGCCTGTTAATATCCCCTGGAAAATATTTTTTTTATTGGCTATTATATACGGCTTAGCTGTATCTATTTTTTTGTGCGGTTCAAATAAATCGCATAAAGGATTGGCTGAGTCAAACTCCGGATGCTTTTGGAATACACCGAGTGTGGCCGATGCCCACCCTTTATGAAAGATCAGATCATTATTGCACAGGCATACATATTCACTGTTACCGGTTTTAATGCCAATATTCAGAAATTTGTGGAAGCCAAACTGCTCATCAGGATAGATCGTCTTTGTATTGTTAAACTGAAATGGCTTTAAGGATTGATTTGATTCAACTACAATTATGTGAAATTTAAATTCGCCGGGATCTTCGGAGTTCAGGAGGCTCTCAATGGTCTCCTCCGTTAACCTCGTTAAATGTTCATTTTTAGCGTTGCTCAATATTACTATATCAATCTCTGTCATTCGCTATCTGATCAAACGTTTTAAGGCGAAAGCCAGTTGAAAAATTTTGGGAGACAAACCGTATTTCGCGAAGTAGTATTCATTCGGCTTAATACCGGTTTTCAGAAATACTTCCCGGGCATATTTGAATGCCGAAGCGGGTTGTTCCTGGTAATACATCCGCAATGTCTCTAGAATAATCGGAAGTGCCTTTGGTTGATCAAGATGCTTGATTAAAGTTTTTAAATTCGTTTCAATCCAGCCCAGATTGACTGAATTAGACATGCTTTTTCTGTGTACTCTGTACTTACATCCTATTTCGGGCAAAAAGATTACCGGGTGATCCTTAGCTACTTTCAGCCACATATCGTAATCCTCATAGGTAAGGTCAATATCAAAGCCACCTACAGACTTTAAAACTTGTGTTTTAGCGAGTATGCTAGGAGCAGGGATGAAGTTGCCTTCAAGCAGATTTTCTAGTATCGCTCCAGATGGAGCAGAAAGAAGGTCTGGTCGGTTTCTTTGAATGAAACCTCCGAAAAGCCGATCATTATTCTCGTCGATCAATATTGCATCTGTATATACCATCGCAACATCAGGGTGGGTCTCTAAGAATTGAACCTGGGTTTCAATTTTTTCTTCAACCAACAAGTCATCAGATGCGAGCAATTGAAAATATTTGCCCGAACTGTTTTCCAATAAGTTTTGGCAAACTTTAGTTACACCCATGTTTGCCGTGTTCTTGATCAACGTGGCTTTTAGCGGCGCAGACGAAATCCAGTTTTCAATTATACTGACGCTATTGTCCTTTGAGCAATCGTCGAGAATAATTAGTTCAATTTTTTTATAGCTCTGATTAGCAACACTGTTTAAAGTGTCGACGACATATCTGCTGTTATTGTATGAAGTGACCCCAATGGTCACCAAAGGTAGGGCGTCAGTCATTGTAAAACTTCTTAATCTTCTCAGAAACCCAGTGAACATCATTTTCTTGCATTCCTGGCCATACAGGAAGGCTGAGACAGGTGTTGGCAATTTCTTCAGCAATTGGAAAATCGCCTGCTTTATAGTTCAGATGTTCGTAGGCTTCTTGCAGATGCGGCGGAATGGGATAGTGGATTAAGGTTTGTACCTCGTTTTTGCTCAAAAATTGTTGTAGTTCATCCCTCTGTGCTGTTCTGATTACAAACAGATGGTAAACGTGGTATGCGTCAGGTTCAGAATAGGGGAGTATGACCTGTTCAACACCGGCTAACTTCTCAAAATACCAGTCGGCTATTTGCCTGCGCTGAGAGTTCCAGTCATTCAGATGCGGCAGTTTCACACTCAGAAACTTTGCCTGGCACTCATCTAATCGCATGTTAAAGCCAACCACCTCGTTTTTATACTTTTCAGTTGAGCCGTAATTGCGAAGGGCAATAGCCTTCTTTCTTAATTCCCCGTCATCTGTGGTTAAGGCACCTGCGTCTCCAAGTGCCCCCAGATTCTTGCCGGGGTAAAAGCTGGTACCGTTGATATTTCCAAAACTTCCGGTCAACTTCGTCTTCCATGTAGCACCCTGCGCTTGGGCATTGTCTTCAACAACAAAAAGGTTATGTCTTGCTGCAATGGCCATTATAGCATCCATATTGCAGGGCTGACCGTAGAGATGTACGGGCATGATTGCCTTGGTTCGTGATGTTATAGCGGCTTCAATTAAACCAGGATCTAAATTATAGGTGCGGATATCTGGTTCAACAAATACCGGGTTTGCTCCGACGTACGAAACAGCTAAAGCAGTAGCAATGAAGGTGTTAGATGGAATTATTACTTCATCGCCCTTGCCGATGCCCAATGCTCTAAGAGCTAGGTGAAGAGCGTCGAGCCCATTGCTCACACCGACGGTATATTTTGTTTGATTAAATGCTGAATACTGAGCCTCAAAGCTGGCTACGCTTTCACCGAGTATATATTGTTTGCTATCATAAAAAGCACTGAAGGCTTCAATCATCTCAGTCCTTAACAACTCATGAACACTAGCGAACGACACAAATGGGATTTTCATACAGGTAGAGCACTCTTTAACATGTGGCAATTTGCCGTATTAACTTTAAAAAACCGGTGCGCATAAGATCTTCCGCCAAAGCCTTCTTTCCAGTCCAATAAGCCACCGTTGACTTTTTTTCCTTGATCTTCATTCACAATTCCAAAATCGAAAAAGTCTTTGTGGGAATAGTATTCTGTGATCAGCTTGTCAAACAGAAAGTCCAAAGCACCGTTGGCACGCCCCTCTTCCGAAGCACTTATATATTGAGCATGAGCAGTTGTGCTTGTTTCAAATATTGTTGTCCCCGCTAAGATTTTTCCATCCAAATACGCATTATATTGCCTTATCTCAGGGTTATTCGCTGCAAGGAAAGAAATTTCTTCAAGAGAATGCACGGGTAGAACACCAAATCTGCTGAGAAGGTTTGGTGTTAAAATAGATGTCCAGAATTCAGCGAAATCGTTGTCTCCTTTAACTTCGATATTGTTACCCAAGGCTTTCTTTATACTACGATTTCTGCGCTCCTGGTATTTAAGTTTGTGCCTTAGATTGATAGTCGATGCTATATCTACGCGATATAACTCGGCTTCAAGCAAGAACATTGCATAATCAATTTCTTCGGACGGTATTTCGTTGTAAAAAGATGGCAGTTGTTTATAATACAACTCCGTTATTCCTTGCTCAAACAAATATTTCAGAGTATGGTAAAGGTATTCAATGGTTTTCAACGCCCGCACACCTCGTGGTACTACAAAGCCGCCATAAGTCAGTCCAGCATGAGAGGTAACACGTTCCTGCCCATCTACCCGGTTTAATGGCAATAAGGCAACCAATTTGTCGTCCTCGTAAGCCATTAATGAAAAATCATGAAATCTATCTTTATGATAGTCCATGTAGTTTCTGTTAAACAGAAAAGTTTGATTCTTTGCTGCTTGTAGAAAGCTATTCCAATCTGATATATTGTTACTACTATATGGTTTTATTACTATCATCTAGTCTTGTACCTAATTTAAAAGTATCGTTAGCTATCACTTGCCCATCTTCAGCTTGAATTTCATCCAATATTATGTAGCCATCCTGTATTTTTATCCAAACGCCTTCGGAATCGATATTGAGTACCCTCCCGATATGAGTTTTAACACGGCTTTTTTGGAAACTAGCTTTTCTCGGGAAAAACAGCTTCTTGTTTTTAACGAAATACGGTGTGGGATAGGGTTCAGACAATGCTCTGAAAAAAGCCTTCAACTCTTCTGAAGTTGAATTAAAGCTGATTTGGCAGTCATGCAAATTTCTTTTGCCCACCCACGAAGCCTTTCTCTTGTCCTGTGGCTCTGGTGTTATCTGTTGATTTAAAAAGCGATTAATTAGGTTCCCTAAATTCTCTTCAACATGCTTATTAAATAGCTCCATATAGTATTTAGAAGTAGATGAGAAATCATTAGCTACACGGTGCTGATATATGATAGGGCCGTCGTCAATAAACTCATTTATCAAATGGACTGTATAGCCCAGAAATTTTTCGTTGTTTAAGATTGCCCATACAGTTGAATGTAGACCTCTGTAATCCGGTAGAAGAGAATAGTGGATATTAATAAAAGTCTTTACAGACAAAAGGCTATTCGGAATAATGTTTCTTAACCCGGCACAGATAATATTTCTGCTGAGAAAGTTAGAAATATCGCCTACTACACGGAAAGTTATTTCGGGATGTTGTAATTGATAGGCGTGAAGCAGTTCTGGTTCATCCGCGTTAAAAACTTCGATAGCATTGAAGTTGCGTGTTAGTGAATTTGCGGCCGCCCAAAAACCCCAGCCTGAGCCTGCTATGCCAATTTCCATGATTAGTATTAATCGTTAAAGCTTTTAAATTCTGCGTAATCTCTAATGTAATCGTCTTCCGAGTACTCCATGGATGCAAGGCAAAGAAGGACCGCATTGTGCGAAAACTTTATAGTTCTCCAAAAAAGCCTTGGGATATAAACCCCCTCATTTGGTTTATCGATCTTGAAAAAATATTGCTTTCCTGAGGTGTCTTCCAGCTCAAATTCAATAGAACCTGCAATTGCAAATATTAACTGTTGCAGTTCTTTATGTGCATGGTGCCCTCTTACTACCTCGTGTGGAGCATAGTAAGTCCAGTAAACACGTTTTACTTTAAAGGGCAGTTTTTCTGCAACACTGATGTACCCCAGCGCAGATGAGCCTACTTTACCTATATCAAATAGATGAGGAATATCATTGAACATCATTTAAACTTTTGTATACATATCTCTGGTCCATTTAGGAATATTCGCTTTGACTACTTTGGCTGGGTTTCCTGAAACCATTGATCCTGGCTCGTACGTGCCTTGTAACACAACAGAATTGCTAGTAACAATCGAATCGCTGCCAATCCTTGTACCTTTAAGTACTTTTGCGCCTACCCCGATCCAGACATGATCGCCAATTATTGTATCTGCATTCGGAACTTTCTTCTCTATACCGTGCCAGTCACAATCAGTTAGGAACAGATCCCAGGCCAATAAGCAATCTTTCCCAATCTCTAGATAGTTCTTTACCATAATAACAGAGTTGGAGGTTATACCGGACCCTGACTCTAAATCTTTCCCTTTGATTAGTAAGGTCGCATTTTCTTCCACAAGGATTCTTATTCCATCCCCTAACACAAAGTCATTCTCAATCAGCAGTTTTGCATTGTTAGCTAACGCGATCACCGTCTCTCCGCTTTTGTAAATAAATGGTTCAAATATTAATCTGTTTTTTACTGTTATTACGCTGTTGTTTCCTTTTTTGATTTTGACACCGACATACCCGTTTAACTTAACTGGAGGGAACACTTTCCAATTATCAATGTATCTAAGGCTCAAATAACTTGCATATATCCAAAGCAAGGGAGCTTTTCGTAGCTCGATTAGGTTATATCTGTGATAAAAACGTTTAAGAGTATCAATCACGATTGCGTTGGATAATCAATTTGATATTCAAGATTCGGACGAATTACACCCGGCAGTTTCTGGCTATTTCCTGCTAAGCTTTCGTTTAAAACTTCAAACTGCACAAAATCGTTTTCGGAGTAAAGGACATCATGATAACTTGATGCGATAATAAAATTGAACTTATAGAAGCCACTATTAAGGGTGTTCGGGGCAATCGTCGATGATACCGTATAGCTTCCAACAACGGAGTCAGAATTTTGGCATAGCCATGTGCCGTGATGGAACACAACGGTTTCATCAAGGGTTCGAAGCTCAAATGTTATTGCCAAATTCTGTTGTGCGATCAGGTTAAGAAATGTAAAAGAAAAGCTGACGCCGCTCGAAATACTTATCGTGTCACCTATTGATGGTTTGATTGTGAACGCTAAAACTTTAATTTTGTCATTCCCAGGTGCTTGTAGAGGATCACCCTTATAGATAAATTGTGATAATGCCTCTACTGTATTTTGGTAAAACGATATGCCATCCAAGGCTAGTCCATCGAACGCAATCTTTCCGTTTTTTAAGACTATACTGTTTTTGCATAGTTCTCTTACGGCAGTCATATTATGGCTCACAAAAAGCACAGTCCTTCCTTCTCCCTTGCTTACTTCGCCCATTTTTCCGAGACACTTTTTCTGGAACTCGGCATCGCCAACTGCCAGTACCTCATCTACAATCAATATTTCTGATTCTAGGTGAGCAGCCACAGCAAATGCCAGCCGCACATACATTCCAGAGGAGTAACGTTTCACGGGAGTATCAACATAACGTTCTACGCCCGCAAAGTCTACAATCGCATCAAAGTGCCTCGTAATTTCACGTTTGCGCATGCCAAGGATGGCTCCGTTCAGGTAAATGTTTTCACGGCCGGTAAGCTCTGGGTGAAAGCCTGTGCCAACTTCAAGAAGGCTGGCAATGCGCCCTTTGCCGCTAATGCGGCCGGCAGTAGGCGAGGTAACTCTGCTCAGCACTTTTAGCAACGTGCTTTTTCCGGCACCATTTCGGCCTATAATGCCTACTGCGTCGCCTTCTGCTATCTCAAAGTTGATGTCGCGGAGGCTCCATACTACATCGCTTGTGCCCTTGCTGGTGCGGTCGTTCGCTTCCCCAATTCGCAGAAAAGGATCTTCTTTACCCCGCATTTTTGCCCACCAGCGCTCCAGGTCGCGGCTGATAGTTCCGGTGCCAATTTCGCCTAATTGATAAGCTTTTGACAAATTTTCGGCTTTAATAGCGACTGCCATGTTCAAACTTAATGTGTGTTGCAAATTTATATGGCTGGGCTCAGGCTATAGATCTCAAATCTAATCGCATTCGAGAACCTCAGGCTGACATCAAACCGTATCAACAAACGTTTTCTCTACTTTGTTGAAGATAATAATTCCGCAGATCAACAAAACAAATGTTACTGCTGCAGAGTACCCCAGAAAACCCCAGCTAAACGTCCCGTTTCCTAAAAAGCCATAGCGGAATGTTTCGATGATGGCAGTCATCGGATTGTATTCAATCACCCAGCTATATTCCGGGTACTTTTTTAACGCTGTTGAAAGCGGATATATCACAGTAGTCGCATACATTAGAAGCTGTACGCCAAAAGTTACCAGGAAAGCCAGGTCTCGATACTTGGTTGTCATGGCTGAAATGACCATGCCTAAGCCCAGCCCCTGAGCAGCCATCAGCAACATTAAAAACGGGAACAGCAGTATATGCCAGTTGGGCGAAAAATTTTCTCCCGTTAAATGGTAATACGCCATTACACCAAGGAACAGCAAGAACTGAACCCCAAAACGTACCAGGTTTGATACCACTATGCTCAATGGCATAATGAGCCTTGGAAAGTAAACCTTCCCAAAAATATTTGCATTATCTTTAAATACCGTTGAGGTCTTAGTCAGGCAATCGGCGAAATAGTTCCAGGTTGTAATCCCTGCCATGTAAAACAAGGGCTGGGGCAATCCGTCTGTGGAAATTCCCGCCAGGTTCCCGAAAATAAAAGTGAATATAATAGTTGTAAAAACGGGCTGTATGAAGAACCAGAGCGGCCCGAGGATGGTCTGTTTGTAAAATGAAACAAAGTCACGCCTTACTAACAGCAGCAGCAGGTCACGGTATTCCCATGTGTCTTTTAGTTTAAGGTCTAAAAGAGAGCTGCCTGGTTCTATGCTCCAGTCGTGGTCGTGTGGATTATTCATTAGTTCAGGAGCAATGCTTCTATGTTTGACTGGTATTGGTGGAAGTTAAAAGCTTCCAGGCAGCGTTTTTGTATGCCGGCACTTTGATTGCGCAACACCGGAAGCGTCAGATTCTCTAGCACAGCGCTTTCAATCTCTTCGACATTAGTAGGGTCCACCAGGGTGCCTAGTTTGCCATTAAGAAGCGCATCGGGGCTGCCGTCCTGGTTGCCCCCTATTACTTTGCAGCCACAGGCTGCCGCTTCTATAAATACAATACCAAAACCCTCTTTACGGCTGGGCATCACAAACACATCTGCCAGCAGAAAGTGATCTGTTATATCCTCATAAGGGAGAAAGCCTAGTAAACGTACGTTATCTCGTATTTTCAGGTCGTCAATTAAGTTTGTAATACGTTCTTTTTCCTGTTTGTCAGCCTTACCGGCAATAAAATACTGCAGCGTAGGATACACTTTCAGCAGGCTGGGCATACTGCGGAGCACCTGGTCATAACCCTTATAAGCCTCGCTGTTTGCCAACCGGGTGAGTGTGAACAAAATTGGCTGTTCGGCGTCGAGCTTATATTTATCAAGTAAGTACGGTGGCTTATCAAAACTCTCTGGAATCTCCAGGAAAGGGTCGAGGCAGTTAGGCAGTATGAATATATTTGCTGGTAAAAGGCCATGCATTTCAATCATCTTGTCTTTTGTATAATGGCTTACTGCCCAGATAGTGGTATGCCTCATCAGAAAGCGCCTTTTCCAATCGGGGATGCTCCGCCATACTTCAATACCATGGGCAAACATGATAATCCGGGTATTTGGAGCGAAGCGCCTGATCAGCGCTGCCACAAACAAGAGGTGTATATGGCTGATGATGATCGTTTGGGTTGAAAAGGCCGCTTTGACGACACTTAGCAAAAATGCAGCTTTATTGCTGGCGAATGCTTTGAAACGGTTTTGAGGCACATACCTCGAATCGCGGTCGTGTGGCAAGTCGTGCAAGGAAAATATATGTGCTTTCACCTGCCTCTTTTCCTCCATTTCGTACAAAGCCCTGGTGAAAGCACGGCAGACTTTCTCTATCCCTCCGGTAAAACTGAAGGTGTTAAGCGTTAAGAAAAGTACGTTATGCGGCGTGTTCAAGATGGTATAATGCGTAAGCTGCCGACCAGTGCAACTGGTCTTTGCCAAAACGTTCAATTAATTTCCTTGCTGTCGGGTTTCGGTAATGCTCCGGGTTTGCAATCGGGTCGAAGCGCCGCATCCATTCCTGGAAGGGAAAGGTAAAGCCCATTTTATTTCGGTTCCAGATGGCTTCCGGAAGAAGTTCTTTGAATGCATTGATCAGGAGGATTTTTCCAAGCCCTTTCTGATACTTTAGTTCAGGGCTGATAGCCATCGCAGTTTCTATCACAGCATCATCCAGGAAAGGCACCCTCACTTCAAGCCCATGGCTCATGCTCATATAATCGGTATCCTTCAGTAACTGATCCTGCATATAATAGTTTATTTCCATCCAGCTTGCCCGGTTCCCGGCGTGCAGGCTGTCCAGCTCACGATGAACCGGAAGCGAGCTCAGCACACGGTCCACTTCTCTTTGATCAGCGTCTAACAGCATGCTGATCGTGCCGGGACTGTAAAAACCCCTGAGAAACAGGTATTCGCCCACCGGGTGCTCGTAGCTTAAATAATAGGCACGCCTCCATTTAATGTTGGAACTCTTTTCTGCAAGTTTAAATATTTTCTTTGGCGCTTTGCGCAGGGCCTGTATGCCAGAGATCCGGCGGAAGGAGGGATATCCTCCGTACAGCTCATCAGCACCGATGCCCGAAAGCACTGCTTTCAGCCCGTTTTCATGGGCGCACTTGCTCACAAACCAGGAGTTGATGCCATCTGTGCTGGGCTGGTCCATGCTGCTCAGTATCTGCTGGAAATTACGCACAAAATCCTGGTACCTGAAATAATATTCATGGTGCTGCCCGGCTGCTCTTTCTGTTACCAGGTCCTGGTACCTTTTTTCGCTGAAATCTGTTTCCTGCAGGTTAACCGACAGCGTATTCAGGTTTTTGCCCTGGTATTCATTAGCAAGCAGCGTGAGCAAACTCGAATCAATCCCGCCGCTTAGGAACACACCGAGCGGCGCATCGGCTATTAACTGCCGCTTAAGCGAGGTATGCATACTTTGCCGGATCATCTCCAGAGCCTCCTGCTCATTTGTAATGGCTGGCTTGTATCTGAATACCTTATAAGCGACGGTAGTTGATGCTCCTGTATAGTGCTTTCTGACTAGATAATGCCCTTTTTGCAGCATCCTCACATTCCTGAGCGTAGTGTAAGGTTCAGGGATATGTCCGAAAGCTAAAAGGAATATTTTCCAGTTCTCATCTTCAGAAAACGGGCTACCGGATTGTTTAAAAGCTTTTACTTCAGAAGCAAAGGTAAGGATGCCATTAATATCTGAAAAGTATAAGGGTTTTATGCCTGAAGGATCTCTTACCAGGTAAGTCTTTTGCTGCCGCAGGTCTGATAAAGCGAAAGCAAACATGCCCGAAAGCCTGCCGAACGAAGCCTCGCCCCATTGTTCGTATGCTTTCAGGATCACCTCAGTATCAGTATGAGTCCTGAAGTCGGCTCCCAGGGCAAGAAGTTCCTGTTTTATCTCCAAATAATTATAGATCTCGCCATTGAAACTGATCCACAACCACCCTTCGACAGGTTCAGGATGACTATTGCTCATGGGCTGGTGCCCGGCACTGCTAAGGTCAATGATCGAAAGCCTCCGGTGCCCCAGGCATACCTGTCCATCTGCACTGCAGAAAACTCCTTCATCATCCGGTCCACCGTGACGTAAGGCCGTGCACATTGCCTGCACGTGTTTTTTTAACAATATAGGATTTCCCCCGCCCGTAGTAATTATTCCCGCTATCCGGCACATTCTGTTTCTTTACTTCTGTTTGGCTTTGAAAGCCTTTTTATGCCTTTTTGTTTTTGAACAGGTTCTTCAAATTCCACCATTTAGGCTTCTCTTCGTCCTCAAAATACCCCTCACTAGAATAACCTGAGTAGTTGGAATAATAATATTGATACGAAGAAGAATTGCTGCTGCTGTAGTAGCGGCTATGGAATGCGTCGTCGGTGAATGCATTCAGCACCATTACCACATTGTTTAAATTATATTCTCCGGCTAATCTCCCTGGAATATTCACGGCATTGTAGCGTGAAACGCCAGACCTCAACACAAATAAATTAATATCGGCTTGCCGGATCAGGGGGATTGAATCTGATACAAGTCCGACTGGAGCGGTATCGATCAAAACAAAGTCGTAAGTTTCTCTAAGCTGGCTGATCAATGTACTCATACGCTCACTGTGCAGCAATTCTGACGGATTTGGAGGCGTAGGCCCCGATGGCAGGAAATCAAGCAGCGGGTTATCAGTCTTTAATATTACCTTTTCCAGGTCATCCTGCCTGCTGATATATGAGCTCAGCCCCACTTTATTGTCGGTATGAAAGGTGCGGTGCAACTTGGATTTACGTAAATCTGCAGCTATCAATATAACGCGTTTGTCAATAAGCGCAAGCGTACTGGCAATATTTATTGAAACAAATGATTTTCCTTCACCGGCAATTTCTGAAGTAACGCAGATGACTTTGCTTTTCTTTTCGCTCGCTAAAAAGCTAAGGTTTGTACGTACTGAGCGTACCGACTCGGCAAATATAGACTTGGGTTTTTGGAGCGATAAAACCTGGCTGTTATCTTTGTCAATGAAGCCCGGGAACTTACGGATAATGCCGATAATCGGAATGTTCGTTAGATGCTCTACCGTTTCTTTATCATAAATAAAAGGATTGGTAAATCTCACCAGCAGGATAATTCCTATACCCAGCCCGAGCCCTGCGATTAGCGCATATAGGTATGCCTGCTTATTAACTGGCGAAATTACTGCTCCGTACCCGTCTGCAAAGTCAACCACGGAAGCGCCGGGGACCACTGCCGCTTTACTGATCTGCGCTTCGAGCTTTTTCTCAAACAGGTAAGAAAATACCTTTTGATTGATCTCAAAATCTGATTGCAGCTTTATGTAATTACGTTCTGCGCTCGGCAATTCTCCCATATCTTGCTCCGCTGAGCTTATCTGGTGCTCAAAATACACCTGCAATTTCCTGTTCCTGTTTCGGTAATTTTCAATATTCTCAAGAATGGCTTTTTTAGTGTTAGCAATCTGCTGATCTGTCAGTTTGACCGGTGCAGAGTTTTCATTGTAAGTCAAAAGCTGTTTATTGCGGTCTATAAACAACTGATTTAGTTGACTCACCAGGTTAGACAGCATGGCATCAACCTTGCCTTCGATTTGAAAATTGAAGTCCGAATTATCTTTGTTGGCCCTGACTCGCTTTTCTAAGTCATTAATCTCCAGTTCTTGTACTTGTAACTCGTTTTTCTGGTCCTCTCTCGAAATTACCTTCTCTGCTTTGTCGGATGCAGTAGTTTTGATGTCGAAGAGTTTATTCTGCCGCTTGAAATTTTCCAGTGCCAGCCCGGAGGTCTTAACCTGTCCGGACAAAAAATTTAGCTGCTCTGTTATAAAGTTAATGGTTTGCGAAGCAGAAATAGTGCGCCTGTAATTATCATAATAGATGTACTCTTTGATGACACTGTTCAAGATATCTTTCGCAAAAAAGATGTTCCTATCTGTAAAAGTCAGGAGAAGGACATTTGAACTTTTGGCGGCCTCACGCATGCTTAATCCCGATGATACACGTCCAATAAAATCTTCTTTCCTATTAAAACGTATTAAGTAGTTGCTCTCAGGGGCATTAGGCCCGGATAAAACTTTGAAGGTAAGCCCTCTCAGAGAGATCAACTCATTGTATCGGTAGGCTTTTTTTCTACCTTCAGCGATTATCTCGATGCTGGATTTGTTAATTGGTTTGATTTCTATCAGCCCCTGATAAAAGGAAGTAGAATCCTGATTTACTATTTCGACAGGGAACGGCTTGTCAGGATAAATATCAGTTGTTCTTACCCGCCCTTTCACAAAGTAGGAAACTTTGTAGTCAAGGCGGGAAATAGCATTCAGCAAAACGTCTTTTGATTGTATTACATAAGCCTCCGCCTGCACTTTATTAGTACGGTCGCTCAGGCTCTTTACCGCTAAAAGCTCCGACATCTCGTTTTTCTCTTCAGAAAACTTTAGAGAGGCAGTATCTGAATAAACCTTTGGGGTGTACCAGAGATAAATATAGGTAAAGGTAAAAGCTACCAACAGGCATGCAGCAATCCAATACCACCTGCTCCAGAATATTTTAAGCAGTTTTAAGTAATCGATGCTCTGGGTTAAGTTATCGGTATTTGTAGGAGTATTCGCTGCCATTATCTTGAAAGGGTATATACTAATATGGCTGCATTCAACAACAAAATGGCGGGCTGAAATAGATTTGTGTAGTTCTTTATACTCTCATTCGTATTATATATCCCTTTTGACGGAATGTAAACGATGTCATTGTTGTGTAGAATAAGCTTATCACTAGACAGTGAATTGATATCTTTAAGGTTTACAAATATTATCTCACTTTTGTCACGGCTCTCGCCTCTTATAATCTTCACCTTCCCGGCATTTGCTGATGGCAACAATCCCCCACTTTCCCCTATCATCTCAATCAAATCCACATTTTCTCTTTCCAACTCATAATTTCCCTGCTTGAGCACATCTCCTAAGATTGTCACCTTGTAATTGATTACCGTAACCTCGATTATTGGGTCTTTGAGAAGCCTTTCCGCATAAATCTTTGTTATTTTTTTATTTGCCTCACTTACCGTCAAGCCTTTAACCTCTATTGCGCCAACCACTGGCAGTTGTATAACCCCCTCTTTATCAGTTCTGAAGAGCGGAGCTGATTTTATATCATTGGGCGTACCACTATTTGTTAGGCCTAAAGGATTTTGAATGTTTTTAATACTTAATAAATCAAAAGGTTTAATCCGATACTCTGAATAGCTGTCAGAGCTTGCGTTGACTACGTAAATGGATTTTGCAGTGTCGGCAAACTTGTCGTAAACGCTTTGAAACAAGTCATTCGAATGCCTGGAGCCGCAGGAACTTGCAAAAACCATAAGAATGAGTAAGGAAAATAAAAGCTGTGCTTTGTTTATGTTCATCTAACGAGCATCAATGTAATAGTCGGCAAAAATAGAGATTCTCTAACGTTTAAGCCAATGTAATGTTTTTACTACTATAAGCTGAGGCGGTACTTTAACGTAGCTTATTGACTATAAGTATATCAGGGCAGAAGAGAGAGTTAGAAATAGTGCACTTAATATGAGCTATCATGTGCCGAAAACTCGATCATAGTTGAACTTCGCCGCAAAAATACTTTCATTGTTTGAGACGAGCCAACCTATTCTGCAGCTACGTAGCTCTGTGTAGTCACAATTGTTATATTGCACTGCTAAAAAGCTATAAACATGATCAACTCTTTATCTAACCTGATAAGGTCGCCGTATAATCGTCATAATCTGTCTGCCGCACTCTTTCGGTTTGCTTTTTGGAAGTTTATCAGAGTATTCCGGTTGAAAAATATAAGGTACAACTTGTGGGGAGACAGAAGCATATTATTACAGTACGATTCGTTCCAGTGTATGTGGATTATGTATAACTATATAGTGGATTGGGAGGAATTTAATTTGATAAAAGATTATGTGAAGCCAGGAGACCATGTGGCTGATGTGGGGTCTAATATCGGCTATTATACAATTTGGATGTCCAAATTTGTAGGTGAGAGTGGCGTCATTCACGCTTTCGAACCGGACGAAAAGAATTTCGCCAATCTAAAGAATAATTGTGAGTTAAATAGCTTGAGTAATGTGAGCCTCAATAAGGCAGCGCTAAGCGATAGAAACGGGAAGTTGCTGTTTACCGATGCTTTAGACGGCGAAAATCATATTTCATTGTCGCGATCACACAACGTGCGGGAAGTGGATTCTTTAACCTTTGATGCTTACTGTAGTATGAATGGTGTGAAGAACCTGTCTTATGTCAAGGTAGACATTGAGGGCTTTGAACTATTTTTCTTAAAAGGCTCAAAAGCAATGTTATCAGGAAAGCTCATCGACATACTTCAGCTTGAACTCAACAATCAGGTAAAAAACTCTTCAACCAGTATTGAAGATATTCTAAAGGAGATCGAAAGACTTGGATACAAGCTATGCTCATACAATACAGATATAAAAAAGATAGAGAGCACGCAATACAGACAGGAAAGGGAGAACTATCTTGCCGTATCTGACATTGACTTGGTTAACAAAAGGCTTAGGGCATAATATCACAATATATCACTGCATATTTCACGGACGATTTTTTAAATACTCTGTGCAGCAATTACGGTAGATAGAGCCAGCTCCTGGATAGTTAAGCTTGTAAATTTGAAATCGCAGATCTGAAACTGATCTTGAGTAAGGTTGCTTTGAACTAAATTGAATTTTGACACGGTTAATTGCCTTCTTTCCAGCCCTGCCAGGGCAAATGTCGCAATCTGTTTAAGTCAGGCAAGTCAATTCCTGCTACAGAACTAATATTCCTAAACCCCACAGCTATAATTAAAGCCCGCAGGTTTAGCATTCTTCTGCAGCTTTAGGGACATTGGCTCATTAACGAGTTTAAAAAGCCCTTTTGAACTGGCCGCTATTTTGGTTAAATGTATGCTAATAGCTTAGCTGTTCACCTGCTTTCAGCTAAAGCTGATCAAGCAAAGCGTATGGCTCATTTTAAAAGCTTTTGAATCGTCAGCGGGCTCATAGCTTATTGGAAGCCATACGAATTTAATAACACTTTTCCTAAACCCTACAGCTCTAATTTATAGCCCACAGGTTTAGGAATACACTGCCACACTTCTGAAATTAGCACTTCCATAAATTAACTCTCTCTTTAATGCCAGCCCCGCGGTGGGGCTGGTTTTTAACCCGGCTTCTGCTCTCAAGCCGGCATTCTGTTTCGTATGAATCGAATGAGAACGGTATGCGCTTGTATTAAATGGCGGTACGCATTTTACTGGAGCCAGTCTTCTAAGCTTGTAAAGAATCTGGCATGAAGAAGCATTCGCTGATGGAGGAGCGATTACGGCGCATTGAAGAAGCACAGGAAAATATCCTTGAGCTGCTCCGTGCAGAAAAGGAACTTGCTTCTATGCCCCGGCTCGGCAACATGATAGATGCCATCGAGCTTGCTAAAAGGCTTCATGTGACAGACCGTACCATCCGCCGGTACAAAAAAGACGGCGTACTGGTGCCTTATACCTTAGGCGAGCGTGATTATTACGTGGAGGCAGAGGTAGTGCTATCCATGCAGAAAAATGGCATCAGCAAAAAATAATCAGCCGCAATTTTACTTGTAAATGTAGTCACTTCAGCTTGTCACCTGGCTCGCTTCAGGTTCGTACCAGCTTTGGCCTTTGTTCGGCCCAAAACGCTCTGAATGGGGTTTCGGCCGAACACATACCGGGCCTGTATCGAACGCGGGCCGAACAAATGTTCTGGAAAGGCGGTTTTTGGTGTCATTGTTCACGGTCATGGCGATCCGCTAGTTAGCGGAGAAGCCATCTGTCGTCACTTCGATCCGCCAGTTGGCGGAGAGAAGTCTGTTGTTCCAAAGACGTTAGTAGACTTATTCAAAAGATTTCTCCTCCAACCGTCGTCGAAATGACGGTTTTAAAACTTACCGTCACCTCAATCGGCCGGTTGGCGGAGAGAGGTCTGTTGTTCCAAAGATGTTATCGGTTTTAACAACAGATTTATTCGCTTCGCTCATGCTTCCGCTAAAGCGGAGGTCTCCTCCTGCCCCGTCCGACCCGGCACGGGCGGGGTCGTTCGGAATGACGTTGCTTTTAAACTTACCGTCACCCCTATCCACCGGTTGGCGGAGAGAGGCCTGTTGTTCCGAAGATGTTTTAGTGCTGTCATCTACAGATTGCCGCGTCCATCTCATCCCACTTGCCTGAGGGGCGCCTCGCAATCACGGTCAGGGGAGTACAAAAGGACATACGCGGACAAGTACGGACATCTGCGGACAATTTTTTGCAGCGATCTATTGCCCTGCTACGTTTGTTCAGGCCGCCAATGGTGGTGGCCCTTAAAAAGCAAAATTATCATGGGAAGATATTCCAAAGGTATTTTAGGCCCCTTCTCCGGCAAGGTCGGAACGGTAGTGGGCAGCACCTGGAACGGCATAGATTATATGAAAAGCCTTCCAAAACCATCCTCAAAGCAGCCCACAGACGGACAGCTCGAACAGCGTGTAAAACTTGCATTGTCTGTAGGATTCCTGAAGCCGCTTAGCGTACTGCTCGCTAAAACTTTCAAGAAAGCAACTGTAAATAACACCGGCTTCAATGTAGCCCTGTCCCTGCTGATCAAGAATGCCATTACCGGCACCTATCCTGATTATGAAATTGACTACAGCAAGGTATTGATGAGCCTGGGCAATTTAACAGGCCCGTGGAACGCAGCGGTAAGTTCAACAACTGCATCGGAGGTTTCGCTGGCCTGGACAGACAATTCCGGCTCTAACAATGCACTGGCCACAGACAAGGCAGTGCTGGTGGTTTACAATCCGGTTAAGAACCAGTACGTGTTCACCATGGATGCTGCGGCCAGAGCTGCTGCAGCGGAAACTTTACTGCTGCCGGCAGAATTCAGCGGCGATACTGTCCACACCTGGATGGCATTTGTGAGCGCCGACGGTAAGAACTTTTCAACCAGCGTTTACCTGGGAACAATAGCAATTTTATAAACTATGTGCCTGCCTCCGGGCGGGCACTTTTTAAACAGACAAAAACCATGGGAATTTTAGTTGACGGCTTCAAGGGAAGCTTTACCGGCCGGGTAGGAAACCTGGTTGGATACAGGGGCAAAGATGGCACCATTTACGTCAGGCACCGCCCGAAGAAAACCAAAAGAGCACCATCTCCGCTTCAGCGGGAGCAGCAGGAACGAATGGGCTATGCAGTGAAGTTTGCCAGGGGGTTCGCGAGTGTCTTGTCGGCACTTCCTGACACCGCAAAAACTAAAACTAAGCACAACGTACTTGTCAGCAACATTTTGAAGGCAACGCTGAGAGGAAGTGACGGTCGTTTCGGGATATCCTTCCCCGATCTCAGCTTAACAGCGGGGCCACACTGTCTGAGCATTGAGCGGCAGGCTGCCGGTTTTCTCTATCAGGCCGTGGTTGTTTATCGTGCCAGAATGCCATATAGTTTTGAAAAGTGCTGGCAGCCCCTGCTGATGGCAATATTTTACAACGTGCAAGAAATGAGATGCACGTATGTGCTTATCCCTGCAGGCACAGATGGCGAAGTGCAACTGTCAAATCCTTTCTCAGAAAGCAGGGGGAGAGTAGAAATTTACCTGGTGCTGCTGAGCGAAAACATGAAACATGCAAGTGCCAGCGTTTATGCCGGTTCAATTGAAAATCCTTAAAATTTTAAAAATGACAACTCTTCATAAATATTATATGCCCCTGTTCTTCCCATTAAAAAAAGAACATTGCGGCCTTCTCTTACTCATTGTTCTGTTCTTTCTTTTCCCGCACATATCACGGCAGATCGACATCACGTCGGCGCCAATAGACCCGGGAGCATTGAGCGCAGTGATACTCGCGGTGCTTGCGCTGCTGGCTTTCAAAGCCTGCACCTGGTGGCTGATGAGATCTGTTTGGCCCCTCTTCGCCGAATACTCAAACGAACATTTCGAACGCAACTTTAAATCACTCTTATCATGGCAAAAAGTGTGTATCTATTTAAGCTTTTACCTCTTGCTGCTCTATTCTTTTGTAGCAACATTGGCGGCTCTGATTTAACCGCTCTCGTCACCCCGGACCTGATCCGGGGCCTTAAAGCGGCGGATCAAGAACTCGGTGATAGTAGTACTAAGTTCCTTCGTCGTGCCCCCTTCGTGCTGTCCGAGCAGCCTCCTCAGGATGACATAGCGCCTCAGGCTAAGCTCCATGTCATCCCGAATCCGCCAGCTGGCGGAGCGGGAGGGACCTTAGTATCAGCACCACTAAGTTCCTTCGTCGTGCCTCCTCAGGATGACATAGCGCCTCAACGAGAGCCTCGTATTCTGAATCCGGCAACTCTGATCGGTACTACTAAGCGGGAATCCCTACGGCCCATCTACCTGAACGAATAGGCGTGAGAGAACAATCCGGCCGGAACGACGGACAGCGGGTAGAAACTTACCTGCGCTACGTCGGCCTCCGTAAAGGCGATCCCTGGTGCGCTGCCTTTGTGTGCTGGTGTTTCGGGAATGCGGGTATAGCCAATCCGGAGAGCGGCTGGTCGCCGGATCTTTTCCCGAAAGCCAAAGTGGTGTGGCAGCGCAAGCGGACCGTTGTAAAGCAAAGCGATAAACAAGCTTTTCGCACGGGTAATGTCTTCGGGATCTGGTTTGCCGATAAGGGCCGCATCGCACATACAGGCTTCATAGACGGGGTGCAGGGCGAATGGGCAATAACTGTAGAAGGCAACACAAACCTGGCGGGTAGCCGCGAAGGCGATGGCGTTTACCGGAAGCGCTGCCTCAAAAATTCACTTTACCAAATAGCCGACTGGATCGGCAATAACTAAAATCAAGATTATGAAAGCATTATTCTTACTAAATGAAAACTCCCGCTCTGGTACGAGGATGACACTTCTCCTCATGCTGATCGCCACCTGGTTTACAGCATGCAAAATCTTCAGGCACAAAGCCGTGATGATCAACGATAGCCTCCGCACGGAAGCTGTTGATACACGGATAGAGACACAAGCAACAGGCGTGCATAGCAGCATAGGGCTAACAACTGAAATCCGGTCGGGCGAGCGCCGCTCCCTGGTGGAAATACAACCGGAAGGCACTTTCACCTATTCGCCTGAAAGCGGTTTCAGCGGCACCGCCAAGCTGCTGCGTATCACGGGAGCAGAAAGCCGGCAATCCCTGCGCCGCGATTCTGTGCAAGCTTTGGACAACAATTCGACTCAACAAAGAGTAACAGCCACCTCCCGAATAAAAAACAATACAGTATCACGTACTAAGATCAGCTCGCAGGAGAAGCGGAATAGTTATAAATGGGTGTGGTTAGTGGCGGGGTTACTCATCTTAGCGGGACTAACCTGGCGGTTTAGAAAAAGCTTTTCACAAATCTGCACGGGATAGTAGTCCCCCTTGCCAAGGGGGTAGGGGGATATATCGATTTTTAATAACAGGCCACCCCTTTAGGGGCTGGGGTATCATCCCCCTGCTTGCCGCACCAGCCTTCACGCCCCCCTTCAAAAGGGGGACTAGCTTGTTGCACCTGGTTGTTCTTATTGGTCAAGAGCGTAGGAGCTCCCCTTCAGGGGCTGAAGGCAGCACGGGATAGTAGTCCCCCTTACCAAGGGGGTAGGGGGATGCTTTTTAGCCCTTTGCATTGGAACTCTGCCGCGAGCAAGAAGCGGATAAGTGAAAATCATCCCCCTGCTGTCCCACCGCCATTCACGCCCCCCATCAAAGGGGACTAGCGTGTTGCACCTGAACGTTAGTTTGGGCGTTGGAACTCCCCTTCACGGACCGGGGGCTCAATGCCCCGGCGCAGCCCCCTCCAGCTTATCCGCAATCAAATGCAGCATCGGCTCATCAACCCTGCCGGTGTTCTTACAGATATGCAGAAAGCCACGGCTATCCGGCTCGAAGCTCGCGATAAACTGATCTTCTTTATAAATCTCAAACTTGCAACGGTATTCCTCATCCATTGCGAAGTCGACAACATCAAAGCTGTATGTTGCGCCGTCGTTATTTACTTCTATTGTGAACCTGTCCATATTTCCTGATGCTTGTACAACAGCACTTGCAGCACGAATGTTCTTGGCTTCTTTCAACGATTCTTAAAGCGAATCCTTACTTTTACATCCTATTTATGATCAGCAATATCCCCGCGGAACAGTTAGCAGCTCTCGACAAAAATATCCCCGTGATTGATGTGCGCACCCCGGCGGAATTTGCCAAAGGGCACATTCCCGGCGCATTCAACATTCCGCTGTTCAGCAATGAGGAGCGGGTGCAGGTGGGCACAACCTACAAGCAGGTGGGCAGGGAACAGGCTATCCTGCTGGGTTTCGATCTCACCGGACCGAAGTGGTCGGGGTTCATAAAGCAGGCACTTGAGATATCTCCTGATAAAAATGTAGCCGTTCATTGCTGGCGTGGAGGCATGCGCAGCGGGGCTATGGCCTGGGCGCTGAACCTTTACGGATTTAATGTGCACCTGATCACCGGCGGATACAAAACTTATCGACGCTGGGTTCTTGACCAGTTTGAAAAGGAATACAAGCTGCTGGTACTTGGCGGATTTACGGGCTCAGGTAAGACCCGCGTATTGCATGAACTGGTATCTGCAGGAAACCAGGTCATCGATCTCGAGGATCTGGCTCAGCATCAGGGATCGTCTTACGGTACCATGGGCAAGCTTATTCAGCCTTCGCAGGAGCAGTTTGAAAACGATCTTGCTGCAAGCCTCAGCAAACTGGATGCGCATCAAACTATCTGGATTGAAGACGAAAGCAACACCATAGGAAAGTGCTTCATCCCCAAACCCCTCTTTATGCAGATTCGTTCGGCACAGGTTATTAAGCTGGATGTGGAGAGAGAAGTCCGCGTCAAAGCACTGGCGGAAGAATATGGCAAACTTGATAAAGCTTTCCTGGCCGAGTGTACAGAACGGATCCACAAACGACTGGGACCGGAGCAAACCCGCGATGCCCTGCTCGCCATAGAAGAGGGGCGAATGGAGGATTTCGTGAGCCTGGCCCTGGTCTATTACGATAAAACCTATCGCATCGGGCTTAGCAAACGCGATCCTTCCACCATCCACGAACTCGAATTTAGTGATGGCCTTCTGCATAGCCTTACGGAACTCGCCGCTCGCATATACATGAAAGTATTACAACAATAATGGACCTCGATACTATAAAACTTACCCAATATTCGCACGGTGCCGGTTGCGGCTGCAAGATCAGTCCGGAGGTACTCGATAAAATCCTGCACAGTCCTATTCAGCATCAGCCCGATGCACGCTTATTAGTCGGCAACGATAAACGCGATGATGCAGCCGTGCTGGATCTAGGAAATGGAACAGCCCTGATCTCTACCACCGACTTCTTCATGCCCATTGTGGATGATCCCTATCATTTCGGCAGGATTGCCTCGGCAAATGCCATCAGCGATGTATATGCCATGGGAGGGAAGCCTGTATTGGCTATCGCAATCCTGGGCTGGCCGATAGATAAGCTTCCGCCGGAGGTGGCTCAGAAGGTGCTGGAAGGCTCGAGGGCGGTATGTGCGGAAGCTGGGATTAGCCTTGCGGGAGGGCACAGCATTGATTGCCCCGAGCCGGTTTTCGGGCTTGCCGTAAACGGGATTGTAGATATAAAAAAACTCAAACAGAACTCTACCGCTACAGCGGGATGTAAGCTATACCTCACCAAAAGCCTGGGAGTCGGAATACTTACAACAGCTAAAAAGAAGGGTTTCTTAGAGCCGGAGCATGAGGAGATCGCTCTCTGCAACATGTCCAAATTAAACAGCATCGGCGAAGTGTTCGGGAAACTGAATTACGTAAGGGCTATGACGGACGTAACCGGATTTGGTTTGCTGGGGCATTTGTCGGAAATGTGCGAAGGCAGCGGCTTGCAGGCAGTAGTTGAATTTGAAAAAGTACCGAAGATCGCGGGCTTGCAGCAGTACCTTGATCAGGGCAGTATTCCCGGCGGTACCAATCGCAACTGGGCGAGCTATGGGCATAAAGTTGGCACTATCACAGACCTGCAAAAAGCCATCCTTGCCGATCCCCAAACCAGCGGCGGGCTCCTCGTGGCGGTGGAACCAGCGCACAGCCGTGAACTTGAAACATTACTAAAAGAAAACGGTGTGGCTGCGGAAAATATTCAATCGTTCGGCTATTTGCAGGAGAAATTAGGAGAGAAGTTGATTACCGTGGTTTAGCCAGACTCTTAAGCACGGGATAGTAGTCCCCCTTACCAAGGGGGTAGGGGGATGCTGATACACATGCAGTGTATGTGAACCATCCCCCTGCAGCCCACAATTCCAACACGCCCCCCTTCAAAGGGGGACTAGCGTGTTGCACCTTTCTTGTCAATTTGGACAGGCATGGGATAGTAGTCCCCCTTATCAAGGAGGTAGGGGGATGATAGTGCGTTTGCCGGTTATAAAAACCACCTCCTGCCAGCTCACATTCGAGCGTTCCTCTCATTCTTGCGCTCGTTTGCAACGAGTGCTTAACCTGGCTAGTCGTTTCTAACGAACCAAAAACAGAGTTTACAATATCATTCTTGCGCTCGTTTGCAACGAGTGCTTAATCTGGTTCATCGTTTCCAACGAATTAAATAGAGTTACAATTAATCTGGTTCATCGTTTCCAACGAACTAAACAGAATTCCCAATTCCGGTATATCCTATATCCAACATCTCAACAGTCATTATTGCGCTCGTTTGCAACGAGTGCTTAATCTGGTTAGTCGTTCCAACGAACTAAATAAAGTTACAATACGTTATTCGCCTGTTTTTGTAACGAATGCTTAATCTGGTTAGCCGTTTTCAAAGAAACTAAACAGAATTCCCAATTCCGGCATATCCTATATCCAACATCATGATTGCTCATTATTGCGCTCGTTTGCAACGAGTGCTTAATCTGGTTAGTCGTTTCCAACGAACTAAATAAAGTTACAATACGTTATTCGCTTGTTTTTGTAACGAATGCTTAATCTGGTTAGCCGTTTTCAAAGAAACTAAACAGAATTCCCAATCCCGGCGTATCCTATATCCAAAACCTCAACAGTCACCGGCCCCTTTCCGCCGTTATAAACTTGAGCTGAGCTGTATAGGTAGTGCTCCGGGTAGGCGACTATTCCCGTTCTCACAGGATTGTTATGGATGTAATCTAATTTTTGAGCTAACACATTTAGATCGGAGCATTCAATTGCATGATAACCGTCCTGCCATAGCTTCAAATCTTGTATGCGGTTGTTATACTTAGCATGATATTGAAACCGATACATTATCCAGTCGCGACGGCTCTCCGGTTCAAGTTGAATTTCTGCTATCAGCTTTTTGTTCGTGTGTTTTTTGAAATCCCTGATTATGTCTGGCAGTTTGAAGGGATGATTGGCGGAGATTAATAGATGCAAATGGTTTGTCATCAGGCAATAGGCATGAATGTTAAAGCCTTTTTGTTGATTGCAATAGTTCAGCGCATCGGCAATGACTTGTTTATATATCTGGCGGGTGAAAATATCAACCCAGTCGACAACTGTAAAAGTGACGAAATGAATCTGATCATGATCTTTAACCCGGTATTGGTGAGACATGTATGTATAAAGATAGGCATCTGCGATAGAATCGCAAGACCATGATAAGCACTCGTTGCAAACGAGCGCAATGAGGTATGTATCTGCGATAAAATCGCGAAACCAGGATAAGCATTCGTTGCAAACGAGCGCAATGAGTATGTATTGCGATGAAATCGCGAAACCAGGATAAGCGCTCGTTACAAACGAGCGCAATATGTACGCGGATACTGAAAATCATCCCCCTGCAGCCCACAATTCCAACACGCCCCCCTTCAAAGGGGGACTAGCGTGTCGCACCTGCATTAGTCCCCGCATGGGTCTCCCCTTCAGGGGCTGGGGGCAGCACGGGATAGGTAGTCCCCCTTATCAAGGGGGTAGGGGGATGATAACGCGTTAGCCTGACAAACTATCCATCCTCCTGCCAGCTCACATTCGAGCGTTCACCAAGGGGTGGCGGGACTGCAAATCAAGCATTCTCTTTCGTCCTTTGTCTTTTTTCCTTTAACTTCTTTCCCCCTTCAACTTTCGACCTTCCTTCCCCTTTCCTTCAATTTTTTCTACATTCGCTTTCTCCAGCAGTTCTATAGAGAATACTGGATCTAATAGCTCACCTATAATTTCAAAATTATGTCGCAAAAATTCGAAACACTTCAGCAGCACGCCGGTCAGGAAGCCGATCCAACAACAGGCTCCAGGGCTGTGCCGATCTATCAGACCACATCGTTTGTGTTTAAAAATGCCGAGCATGGAGCCAACCTCTTTGCCTTGAAAGAATTCGGCAATATCTACACCCGGATCATGAATCCTACGACGGATGTCTTTGAAAAGCGTGTTGCTGCTCTCGAAGGCGGTGCTGCGGCTCTTGCAGTTGCATCCGGCCAGGCTGCCCAGTTGATCGCTCTGCACAATATCCTGGAAGCAGGGGAGAACTTTGTTGCTTCATCTCATTTATATGGCGGCACTTATAACCAGTTTAAAGTAGCTTTCAAACGTCTGGGCATCGAAACAAGGTTTGCTAAGGTTGATGACATAGCCGATATAGAGAGCAAAATTGATGAGAAAACAAAGGCTATTTATATCGAAACCATCGGTAATCCGGGCTTCAGTGTTCCTGATTTCGAAAAAATCTCTGCCCTTGCCAATAAGCATGATCTTCCGCTCATCGTGGATAACACATTTGGTGCTGCCGGGTATCTTTTCAGGCCTTTGGAACATGGTGCGCACATCGTGGTGCAATCCGCTACCAAATGGATCGGCGGACATGGAAGCAGCATAGGCGGTGTGATTGTGGATGGTGGCACATACAACTGGGGAAATGGCAAGTTCCGCCAGTTTACAGAGCCGTCTGAAGGTTACCACGGACTGGTGTTTAACGATGTATTCGGCATCGGCGGGCCGTTCGGGAATATTCAGTTCATTATCAGAGCTCGTGTGGAAGGCTTGCGTGATTTGGGCCCTGCTATCTCTCCGTTCAACTCTTTCCTGATGTTGCAGGGACTGGAAACACTGTCTCTTCGCGTTCAGCGCCACGTGGATAATGCACTCGCTCTGGCTCAGTGGCTGGAAAAGCATCCTCTTGTTCAATCCGTAAACTATCCGGGACTGCAGAGCAGCAAATACTATGATCTTGGGCAGAAGTACCTTAAAAAAGGCTTCGGCGGAGTGCTATCCTTCGAGTTGAAAGGCAGCAAGGATCAGGCTACGCAGGTGATAGACAACATGCAGATGGTAAGCCACCTCGCCAATATGGGCGATTCGAAAACTTTGATAATTCAGCCTTCAGCCACCACGCATCAGCAGTTAACTGATGAAGAACAGCTCACTGCCGGCGTAACACCAAGCTCGCTGAGGGTGTCGGTAGGGATTGAGCATATTGATGATATCATTGCTGATTTCGAGCAGGCGTTTTCTAAGATAAAGTAGCGGCAACTACAAATCGAATGGAGGAACAGGTCTGCACCTGTTCCTTTTTTTGTTCCTGAATTTTTCAATCCAATCTAGGTCAGGGATAGTAGTCCCCCTTATCAAGGGGGTAGGGGGATGCAGCAGCATATCATCCCCCTGCTGCCGCACCACCTTTCACGCCCCCCTTCAAAGGGGGACAAGCGTGTTGCACCTGGATTAGTCCCGGCATGGGTCTCCCCTTCAGGGGCTGGGGGCAGCACGGGATAGGTGGTCCCCCTTATCAAGGGGTAGGGGATGCATGCGGCCTATCATCCCCCTGCTGCCGCACCATCTTTCACGCCCCCCTTCAAAGGGGGATTAGCGTGTTGCAACTGGATTAGTCCCGGCATGGGTCTCCCCTTCAGGGGCTGGGGGCAGCATGGGATAGGTAGTCCCCCTTATCAAGGGGGTAGGGGGATGCAGCAGCATATCATCCCCCTGCTGCCGCACCATCTTTCATGCCCCCCTTCAAAGGGGGACTAGCGTGTTGCACCTGTTTGTTCTTATTGGTCAAGAGCGTAGATTCTCCCCTTCAGGGGCTGGGGGCAGCACGGGATAGGTAGTCCCCCTTATCAAGGGGGTAGGGGGATGCTAATACGCTAGCCCGACAAACCGAACCATCCCCCTGCCGCCCACAATTCCCGCGCTCCCCCCTTCAAAGGGGGACTAGCGTGTTGCACCTGGATTAGTCCCGGCATGGGTCTCCCCTTCAGGGGCTGGGGGCAGCACGGGATAGTAGTCCCCCTTATCAAGGTATACATGAATATGAATCATCCCCCTGCAGTTCGCATTTATCACAGGGACTATCGTGTTGCACCTGTTAGTTGTTGTTCGTCAAGCCTGCGTGCTCCCCTTCAGGGGCTGGGGGTCTTAGGGCCTATCACTTCCCTCAACCTCGGTAACACCCTTTCCTCAAACCACGGATTCACCTTTAGCCAGTTCTGATTTCTGGGCGAGGGATGTGGAAGTGGAAAGTATTGCGGCAGGTACTCTTCAAAACTTGCTACTGTTTCAGTCAGGCTGGATTTGCAGGCTTTCCCAAGGTAATGTTTTTGAGCATATTGCCCGATCAGCAGGATAAGCGGAGTGCTTTCAAACCGATTTAATATTTCCGGATGCCAGAGCGGCGCACATTCCCGCCGGGGTGCCAGGTCGCCGGAAATGCCTTTGCCGGGATAGCAAAAGCCCATCGCCATAATGGAAAACATTGCCGGATCATAGAATGCATCCTCATCCACGCCCAGCCACTTTCTTAGAGTCCTTCCACTTGCGTCGTTCCAGGGGATTCCGGTTTCATGAACCTTTCTGCCCGGTGCCTGGCCAACAATGATGACTTTAGAGGCGGTGCTCAACTGCACTACCGGCCTTGGCCCCAAGGCCAGGTACCTTTCACAATTCCTGCACTGCCTGATCCTATCCGCCAGTTCTTCCATCAACCTCGCAATTCATCTTCCTCATCTAACGTTAAATTTTCACCTTCCTTATTTGAGCTTGTGAGAGTTATTCCCAAATCTTTTACCAGTCCGGTTTTGATGTCTATCACCCAGCCATGCAGCTCAAAATCGGTTCGTTCTCTCCAGGCATTCTGCACAATGTGGGTCCGGCAAAGGTTTATCAGTTGTTCCCGCACATTAAGCTCCACCAATCTGTCGGCACGGGCTTTTTCGTCTGCAATAGCATCAAGTTCTTTAGCATGCAACCGATATACACTCTTTATGTGGAACAGCCAGTTTTCAGCCACGGCGAACTGCAGGTTGCCCATGGCAGCCGGAATGGCGGTACATCCATAATGCCCCGTTACAATAATGTGCTTCACTTTCAAAACATTCACCGCAAAATCCAGCACGCTCAGCATATTCATATCCGTGTGAACGCATAAGTTTCCAAGGTTACGGTGCACAAACACGTCGCCCGGACGTGTACCTGTCAGCGTATTTGCCGGCACTACGCTGTCTGAACATCCAATCCATAAAACCTCCGGGCTTTGCCCTTTTGCAAGCTCGCTGAAGAAATCCGGCTTTCGCGATGTTATTTTTTCAACGTAATCTCTATTGCCTTGCAGAAGTTGTTCGTAGGTGTTGTCCATGGGATAAATCGTATTCTTTTCGAGTGAGCGCAATTTAACAATTTATATGCGATCTGCCTTTTGTTTATGGTTTATGCAATATGTACTTAGGTATTTTTTATAAAGTTCAACGAATTTCCATTGTTAATGCAATAGTTGTACCTTTGCGCCTCTTTACAGAATATCTTCAAAGCGATATGAAAATCTTCAAAAACGGCATCCCGATTTCTCCATCCCTTAACAATATCCAGTCGGAGGGGGAGCCGGTAAACGGTTTTGCGGCTAAGCAGCGACTGCTGCAGATTTCGCTTTTCTCCATAGCAGTAGCTATCGCGATAAGCGTAATTGCCAAGGTGCTGATATACCTCATAAACCTGGTGACGAATGTTTCTTTTTATGGGATGTTCAATTTCGGGTTTCACAGCCCTGCTGATAATTCCCTTGGCTGGTGGGTGGTGCTGATCCCGGCAATTGGCGGAGCTTTGGTTGGAATACTTGCCTTGTATGGTTCCAAGGCTATTCGCGGCCACGGCATTCCGGAGGCGATGGAGCAGATCTTAACCAATCAAAGCCGTATCAAACCTTCTATCGCCATCCTAAAGCCGCTCTCGGCAGCCATCGCGATAGGCTCCGGTGGACCGTTTGGTGCAGAAGGGCCGATCATCGCCACAGGTGGGGCTTTGGGCTCTACTGTCGGGCAACTTTTTAAGATCACGTCCAATGAGCGCAAGATTATACTTGCTGCGGGGGCAACAGCCGGAATGTCGGCAATATTCGGCACACCAGTCGCAGCTATTTTCCTGGCTATCGAGCTCCTGCTTTTTGAATTTTCACCCAAATCTATTCTGCCGGTGGCCCTGGCTTGTATTACGGGCGCAGCCGGGCATCACCTGCTGTTTGAAGCAGGGCCTGTGTTTCCAATGCCCGATGTTGTCACTCCTTCCAATCTCGCTTTGGGTATTTACAGTGGTATTGGCCTGCTGATCGGGCTTATTTCTCTGGGGCTGACCAAAGCCGTTTATTTCATCGAAGATGCGTTTGAAAAGCTACCTATTCACTGGATGTGGTGGCCTGCGCTCGGCGGGCTTGCCGTTGGATTAATTGGCTATTATGCGCCGCACACGCTGGGTGTTGGTTACGAAAATATTACGGCTCTGCTATCAGGCAAGGCTACAATGGCTCTTGTAATAAGTCTCTGTTTGCTGAAGTTTCTATCGTGGGCAATTGCCCTGGGCAGCGGCACATCCGGCGGAACGCTGGCACCGTTGCTCACCATCGGCGGAGCCACGGGCGTACTGTTTGGTGCGGTAATCCTGCACTTCTTCCCGGAATCCGGCCTTTCTATTCCAATGTCTGCCCTTATCGGCATGTCGGCTATGTTCGCCGGCGCATCCAGAGCTTATCTTACAAGCATCACCTTCGCGTTAGAAGCCACGCAGCAATCGCACGCTCTGCTCCCTTTGCTTGGTGCCTGCACCGGCTCATACCTGGTTTCCTTCTTCCTGATGGAAAATACCATCATGACAGAGAAAATCGCCCGACGCGGTATTTTCACCCCCGATTCTTACGAGCCGGACGTCCTCAGGAGGACGCTGGTCTCGCAGGTGTTAAAAGCCGACATGGTGGTGTTGAGTACCCAGAATACCATTGGAGAGGTTCGGAGTTATTTTAAGAAAAGGCCACCACGCGATAATTACTTTTTGGTTATTGATGAGGAAGGAAGCTTTGCGGGAACGGTTTACGTGCTGGATGTGTACAACAAAGGCAATGCTCCCGAAGCGTCGATCATTGATATCGCAAAAAAGAAAATCACGCCTATCAGGGGCAATGACGACCTCGGCAAGGCTGTGCAGCTTATGTCGCAGGGAGGCGATGAGTTTTTAACCGTGGTATCTTCTGATGAGGAGAATGTGATATCCGGTTTGCTCACATATAAAGATGTGCTGAATGCTTATCATCTCAACCTGCAGGAAAACGAAGAGACTGGTATTAATCTTTCACTCAAGCGTCAGCGCATCCGGGTGCTTATACAGGGACGTAAGCTGATCAATAGTCCGAGGATAAAGGTGTAAAAAGGTGTTATAAGCTGTCGCCGCTGATAACCTTGCTCAGCATGGCTTCATCCAGGAGCTTGATTTTTCTGCCCGAAAATTCCACCAGCCCATCTTGTGTGAACTCGTTGATAACCTTAAAAAGCGTTTCATACGAGGTTCCCGAGAAGGAGGAAAGATCCTGCCGCGAAAGTTCCACTTTGATATAACCGTCATCTGCAGTGCCGAACTGAGATTTGAGTGCGATAAATGCCTGTGCAATTCGGGCTTTTACCGACATGTGTACAAAGTTGAGCATGCTCTTACGCGAATCATGCAGCTCATCGGCAAACACCTGCATCAGCTTATATGTCAGTGCTGCATTAACTTTGAGGCTGCTCTCGAAAAACGACAGGTCAATGTAGCAAACCACTGAGGGTTCCACTGCCGTGGCCGATACCGGATACCTGGGTTCGGCGCCAAGCCCGAGATGCCCAAGCACATCGCCAGCCTTGCTGAACCTGATGATGAGTTCCTTCTCATTGTCCCAGCGTTTGTGTGCCTTTATAGTGCCTGAATAAACAAAATAAATCCCGGTTACGGGATCGCCTTCCTTAAAAATGGAATGCCCTTTTTTTATGGAAAAGTTCTTTTTGTGAGATTTTATAGCCAGGCGCCAATCGTCCAGCGATAGCCTGCATAAAAAGCAGCTTTGAACATCACAACAGTCACGGCATTCTTTCATATCGACGGAGGCAAGCTACACAAAAGTAGTATAAAAAGCGAACGCCTGATTTTGTCATTTATATGTAATTGACAATGTTTATATTTAAGAATATAAAATACAGGTATATATTTTGTTGTAAAAACAATATTGTAGTATATTTGTCTTGCTACCATAAGCAGTCCGGAAAAGAACCTCTTTGGGTTCAGTTTGGAAAATAAAGATTCCCCGGATGGGTACAAACTTCTCCTGTACCTGTGTTGTAAGCCACACCCGCACGACTGCTTGATTTAACATCAAATTATGCTAAACGTGGTATACTTATCGGCATTGTGCATGAAGAGCCTCAGCATCAAGCGGGTTTATAGCCCAGCATCTCCGGACGACGGGTATCGGATCCTGGTAGACAGGCTTTGGCCCCGCGGACTTAAAAAGAGCGAAGCGCAGGTCGACAAATGGCTGAAGGAAGTTGCGCCATCCACCAGCCTGAGAATGTGGTTTAACCATGAGCCTGCTAAATGGCTGGCTTTCAGGTGGCGCTACAAAGAGGAGCTTAAGGCCAATGCTGCGCTGGATGAACTTCTTGGAGTACTAAAGGTGCACGGGAGAGTAACTTTACTATATTCGGCTACAGATTTGCTGCACAACAATGCTGTGGCGCTGAAAGAGTTTCTGGAAACGGAGTGCTAATAACCTCATCTTAATTAAACCTGTTGCTATGAACCTGAAAAGAGAATTGATGGAAACATCTTACACGCCGGTTGCGTGGGAGTTTAGGGAAGTTATCGAAGAACAGATAGAGAAGCAGGCATTCGGTAAAATATTCTTTTTCTGTAGCGAAGATGGCATCTGCTCTGAAGAAGGGCGTGTACGGGCACTTGAGGAAATAGCGGGGGAAGGCCTTTTCCTCGTACTTGACTCGCATCGCAAAATACGCATAGATCGCATAATCACCCTCTACGGCAAGCCCGGAGCTGCTTATGATGAATACGACTCGTACGCCAATTCCTGTATGGACTGCAACGGCGGTTACGAAAAGGAAGATCTGGATGCCATGTAGCTCCCTAGCTTAGCCCCGTAAATAGTTTAGGACCCTTAACCGGATGATTATTGAAGTATATCTCGTGCAGGGTCTTAATGTTGTAATGACTGGTAGTTAGGAAGAAGTCGCGGGCATTTACATCTTTAAGCCGGTAATATCCACACTGCTTCATCAGCTTGGCTGTGGCCTGGAGCGTATTCCTGTGAAAATTAGCTACTCGGAGCCTTTGTGCCGCCAGCTTTCGGAATAAAGGCCGCCCGAGCGCCAGCACCATCGGCGCCATACAATAGCATGCATCTGCTCCCAAGGCAACCGACTTCAGAATATCGTATTCTGTAACAATATTTCCCGACGCAATAAGGCTGCACTCAAGCTCATACTGCTCAATGCTGCGCCTGAAAAAGCTCAATGCCCGCAGGTGGGAGGCTTCCCTGGTGTGATTTATGTTAAGCGGGTCAAGCCCGTCCGCCGATAGGCTGCCATCTATCGTGACGAAATCAATGTGTAAGCCGGTCTCCCACATGGATCTGCAAATAGCATCAATGGTTTCGTTTGCCGGATTGAACAACCTGATGCCGATGGGCTTTCCGCCCGAAAGATGCCGTAGCCGGTCCAGAAAAATGATCATCCTGTTTCGCCACAGGCGTTTCATGATTGTCGCATCCTGTCGGGGTAAAACAAGCTCTACCATTTTGATGTAGGGGCGGCTGGCGGTTTCCTGAAAGAGCTGTTCGTCGAACGAGCTATCTTCTTTTCTGAATGCATAATCTTCGTGCGCTATCTGCCAGATCAGGTCTGAACCACCTCTGATCATATGTGGGCTGATGCCGGCTTTCCCTGTGTTTACCGCACACTGGCTGATGTTTGCGCCGCTGCATAGTGCAAGGATGGAAGCATTGCTGAAGCTTTTAGGGCTCAGGGGCCCGATGTTGAGCAGGTTCATTTCGTAGGGTTCGCTGCATTGTGAACTGCCTACACGCACTTTCAGCTCGTCTGCTCTCACAGGCTCTGCCATGTTAGACGAGTGAAGTATGTACTCGGCATTATTACATTCGTCGCCTGCCAGAGTGCCTTTCACGACGGTGGTTGGCAGGTTGCGGGCACGGCTGACGATCAGTTCGTGTTCTTTCGAAGTAACCAGGTTGCTTAGCCGGGCATCTCCGGGAAGGAACCTCGAAAGCTCCGGACTGATGCGGCTGATAAAATGATTCAGCAGCTTTTTAGCGGGATGATGCCTGAGGATGGAATGTTTCCTCCTGAAGATGTCGTGCAGGGCCATTTGCGCAATAGATACCAGAATGGCAACAACGATAAGCCAGGTCTCGCCGATGAATATCCCCGCAAGGAGCAAAGTAATATTGAGGCAGAAAAGAAGGATGATACCTGCACCAACCAAAGATTGGAATCGGAACTTTTTCATAAAGATTTATTAAGACAGTTAAAACCGGAACGTTTGTTACTGGCCCCAAACCAAAACTGGCCGGGGCTTACTTAATAAAGTCTTTGCTGCTTTTGAGAAATGAGTAAGCCAGGAACTGTGAGGAAGACTCCGGGCCACAATACAGGCTGGCACACGGTTTCCCGTTGCTAGATGTTGCGACTGCTCTGTTCCTGTGGCCCATATATGCAAATCTCTTCTTTTTAAGGTAAGATGCAAGTGAATACGTAAAAGATGGTTGATTCTGATAATATTTTTACATTCAGGGGATTAGCTCCGCCTCAAGAACATTCCGGAGCATGTCACGCTGAGCAGCCTGCCCAACCACTCGCGGGGAGTCGAAGCGCTATGAGCTATATTACCTGTCTTCGACTCCGCTCAGACTGACACTGCGTTTTGATTCATTTAGTTTTGACTCCGATCAGACTGACATGGCATTTTAATTAATCCGTCTTCGACTCCGCTCAGACTGAAAAAACGCAAAACCCATAACTCATCAATCGAGTTGGCGCTAAACGGACAAACCCACGATTAGTACCATAGGTGCAGTAAGCAGTACCATCCTGCAAGAGCAGGAACATGTATCTTTGCTATGTGAAAAAGAACATTCCTGTTTATGATATAAGCAGCCTTTCTGCCTTCAGGAAGGAAGATATCATGGTAAGCAGGTTTGGGCCGTATTCGAAGCATCATCAGCATCTGCATTATCCGCACCGTCACAATTTTTACCACATTGTGCTTTTCACCCAGGGTGCAGGTTCGCACTCAATTGATTTTGAAAGCTTCGCCGTAGAGCCATGGCAGATCTACTTCATGGTGCCGGGACAAGTGCACAGCTGGAATTTTGAAGGCGATCCGGACGGATATGTAGTGAATTTTCCGGACACCTTTTTTCAGTCGTTTTTGCTGGATACAGGGTATTTGCAAAAGTTCAGCTTTTTTGATGGCTTTTCGCACAATTCCGTTCTGAGTATACCGGCTGATTGCCGCCCGACTGTGGAGGGCATTCTCCAGGAGCTACTGAAATGCAGCACGGGAAACAAAAAATTCAGTGCCGATCACGCAAGAGTATTGCTATTGAAAATGTTCATCACCATTTCTGACCTGGTGGTGGAGAAGGCTGAGGAGTATGTGTCTTCATACAATTATACCTTGTTGAAGAACTTCCGGGGGCTTATTGAACGCAACTATTCAGAGATGAAACTTCCTAAAGAATACGCTGCTTTGTTGTATATAACTCCGAATCATCTCAATTCGCTTTGTAATGATCTTTTGGGTATGCCCGCGGGCGAGGTGATCAGGAAGAGGGTAATCCTTGAAGCCAAGCGGATGCTGGTAAATCAGGAAGTTTCAGTTTCAGAAATATCGGCGGAATTGAACTTCAGCGACAATTCGTATTTCACTAAGTTTTTTAAAAAGTATGTGGGCACAACGCCCGAAGAGTTCAGGAAAAAGGTAATAAAGCCATAACATTATGGAAACTTTAAAGGTTGATACTAAGAGGTTGAACAAGATGGAAAAAGGATATAAAGTTCCGAGTGAGCTTTCAGCAGCACTGCACGCCAAGTGCCCCCGGTGCCGTCGCGGGGATATGTTTAACGGGCCCATGTACGGGCTCAAGCTTCAGAAGATGAATGAAACCTGCCCTCATTGCAAACTCAGGTTTGAGCGTGAGCCGGGTTATTTTTATGTCGCAATGTTTATCAGCTACGCATTAAATGTGGCGCAAATGGTAACTGTGGGGGTATTGACTTATCTCATTACGGGCAACGTTGAGAATCCATTTTTGTACATGGCAACCATTTTCCCGATGGTGTTTATCCTGGCTCCGTTTAATTACCGCTTCTCCCGCGTTGCACTCCTTTACTGGATGACACCCAAGCTGCACTATATTCCTGAAATGAGTAAGGATCATCCGGGCAGTTAAACACGATAGCCTGTTAAGACTGTTCCAGAATGGTGAAGCTTTGACCGTCTAATTTTTCGTCTGCGAGTATCTGGCAGGATAAGCGGACACACTCAGTTCTCATGCCGAGCTTGTTTATAGTAGCTTCTTCATTGCGATCGTAGGCGTTTAGTTCAAGATGATTGTTAACCTTCACGAGGCAGGTGCCACATCGGCCCATGCCACGGCACTCGCCAAACTCATCTAAAAAGAGCTTATCATAAATTAGCACCATCAGGTTGCGGTACTCGTTTGGAAAGGTAGTAATGAGATGCTGCCGGCCTTCGTACTCAACCTGAAACTGAACTATCTTTTTGGCTTTCTCTCCCCCCATTCCGACGAGGGCTAGTTATTTGTAGCTATGGTGAGCAGAAATACAGATTCTTCAATTGCAGCCACACTGTGCGGGATTCCCGTGTGAAGAACCGCCACTTTGCCTTCAGTTAAGTCTACCGAGCGCTCGGCTGTGTTGAATGTAATCCGCCCTTCCATTACCTGGACATTGATGATCCCGGGTGCGGTGTGGGTTTTAAGCTCAGCGCCTTTGTGCAGGGCAATCAGCACCATTCGTAAGCCATCGCTTTTGAACAAAGTGATCGAATTCCTGTCGCTGGTTTGCCATGTAGGCTCTTCTCTGATCTGTTTTCTGAAAGCGGGAATATCAATATCCAGCAGTGTAGCATCCAAATGCCGGGATCCTTCGGGACGTTGCGCAGTGCTTCTTACCGAGGCATTCTCCGCCTCGCTTGCCTTTGTATCCAACGCTCTCACCATATCATCGGTAAGCGTGTTGCCGTAAACTCCATAACCATTCAACAGAACGCCTTTTACATTGTGCTTTGTGGAGGAGATTGCATAAATTATAGTTGCATCTCCGGGATCTGAAGGCCCTTCAAATCGGAAGTGTTCATCAACTACAAATTCCTCCGGATGTATTTGCAAAGAGTTTCCATGGCATGCCAGGCAGTTATCGCTCAGGTTGAAGTCTGTGGTGTAGCCACGGTCTCTCAGGATGCTTAATACTTCTGTCACTGTTGTCATTTCGTTCATGATGATAGTGTTTTATTCCTTAATTCCCTTCACCGCCTGCATAACCATGGCAATGCTAGCGGCTCTTTTTCGGGCATTTTCAGCTATTTGTCCTTCAAAAAGCTCGTCTATGGTCAGGTTGAAAAGCTCCAGCCAGCGCTCAAAATGTTCCCTGCCTACCGGGAGGGGCATGTGCTTAGGCATGGGGTCATCTTTGTACTTTTTGGTGTAAAGAAGAATGGTTGACCAAAAATCCGTCATTCGCTTTAAGTGCGCCGGCCAGTTGTCTTTGATGATCGAGTTGAAAATATCGCTCAGGGCTTCGTCTTGCCGGATCTTGCTGTAAAAGTTATTTACCAGCAGCTCAACGTCTCTTTCTTGTTCAATATCGTGCTTTGCCATCTACACAATTACTCTATCAGCTCCGCCACGAGGTAGATTCTCCAGGCGTTTCAGGAACATTTCTGCCATCAGCTCAGCCCGGTGCTTGGTGTTCTCAGCCATTTCTCCTTCAAAATTGTGATCTATAGTTTCGTGGAAAAGTTCAATCCATCTGTCGAAATGCGGAGCGCTGATCGGCAGGGGCGCATGGCGGGCAAAGGGATTGCCTTTAAATCCCGGAACACCGAATAATGCCGCATTCCAGAACTTGTACATTTTTTCCAGGTGCGGGCCCCAGTCGCTTATTACATTGTTGAATATCGGTCCAATCAGATCATCTTTTTGCACCCGGCCATAAAATTCATTTACGAATAAAATGATCTCATCAAGCCCGTTTATGTCTGGTTTCATATCACAAATCCCTCCGCTGTAAAGATAAACAGAATAGAAGATGTTTATGTCTTTATTTGAAAGAACTTGGCAGAGGCTAAACTTTGTCGAGCACGTGGTTTACATTGATCATGCTCAAACGGGCATGGTCAAGGTGCATCACCATAGCTTCTGTGGCATCCTTGAATTTTCTTTCCAGGAGTTTGCTGAGAATATCGAGGTGTTGTTTGAGCACTTTTTCAATCTTGGGCTGATCGTATTCAATCTGCCACAGGTGAAAAAATATGAGCGTAAAGACCGAGTTGTATGATTCCTGGATAAACCTGTTGTTGCTGGCCTGCACTATGGTGGTGTGGAAAAGCCTTTCAATCTCACGCATTTCAATTGCGCTTACTTCTTTTTCTTTAAGCAGGCTTTTATGTCTGTTAGCCAGGTCCTCGAGTTTTTTCCAGATAGGGTCTTTTGCATCCAGCAGGCGTACTCTGTCTATCGCATAACCTTCATAAAGCTTGCGCACGGCGGCAATTTCACTGATCATCTGACCTGAGAACTCTACCACCTCCCATTTTTGCCGGGGATGTTTTTTGATAATGCCGCTCTGTGCAATTTTCAGCAAGGCTTCGCGGATAATCACCGTATTGGTTTGGAGTGCCTTTGCCAGTTCCAGTTCTGAAAACCGGTCGCTCGGCTTCAATTCGTATGATGAGAGTTTTTTTATGATCTGCTTTTCTATCAGATCTGCTTTGGAGTTTTCAATCTCTTCCAGTGAATAGAAGTCTGCCGCAACGGGCTTCCTAAGCATGATTTTCGTCTTGCCGTCTTTTCGTACTATTCCTTTCTCACATAAAATGTCGATGAGCTTGGTAGCGGTGGTGCTGCTGATGTTGAGCTGGTGGATGAGCAGGTTGGTAGATGGTATGCCGCAGGGCACATCCGGAAGCATTTGCAGGTACTTTAGCAGCTCGTTTGTTGATTTTAGTAGTAGCTTGCTATATTCTTTTCGCATCGGATAGGTTATTCTGGGATTACAAATATGTTCTTTTTTAAATAAAAAAGTGAAACATAACTGATGTTCAGAAAGATGCAGGATGCTTTATATTTATAAAAATACCGGCTTTTAATTGGAAGAAATTTTTGTAAATAATAAATTAGAACTATATCATTGCAAATAGAAGTTACAAGCCAGGGATAAATCGACCAATGAAAGAACAAGCAGGCGTTTTCAATAAAATTGCAGCCGTTAGCGGAGCTTTGGGCGACATTGGACGTGCCGTTGCTGAGGTTTTTTTGCGAGATGGCTTTCGGGTTGCTTTGAGCGATGTTAAGCCTGCAGCCGATGCACAAGCAGCACTAATTGCCTTCGGGGCCGATGCCGATAATATACTTTACACCCAGGTCGATGTTTCCTCAGAGGCTGAAGTTCAGAAATGGTTGTCAGCGATTGAAAGCAAATGGGGTGTTCCGCAATTTATTATTCCTAACGCCGGGATAGTAGTTTCCGGAATGCTTACTGAGCTCCCGCAAGGCGATGTAAGGAAGCAAATTGATGTAAACTTCTGGGGCAGCTATAACCTGGCTGTGCTGGCGGCCAAACGCATGAAAGCAGCTGGCTTGCCCGGGCGCATGGTGCTGATTGGCAGCTGGGCTGCAGAACGGCCGAATGCCCGCATCTCTTCCTATTGTATTTCAAAGGCTGCGGTCAGGATGCTTTGCAAAAGTCTTGCACTCGAACTTGCCGCTCACCAAATCCTGGTGAATGAAATAGCACCAGGCATTGTGTCGGGAGGGCTATCTAAGAAGAACCAGCAGAAAGATCCCTCGCTTTTGCAAACACATTTGGATTCCATCCCAAACCACACCTTGATTACAGTTGAAGAAATCGCCCGCCAGGTTTTATGGCTCTGCGATATGGAAAACATGAATATTACAGGAACTACTCTGCTGGTTGACGGCGGATTGTCGCTCACCTCAAAGATGACTAAATGAGCACAACGGTACTGATCCTGCTTGTGTTTTTCCTGGCCGGAAGCGTGCAGGGCATAGTAGGCTTTGGCTTTGCCATCGCAACCACCTTGTTGCTGGTAAATTCCATGGATTTTTCGCTGTTGGTCTTCCTTAACCTGTGTATGTCGGCGTTCACATCGTTGATCGCTCTCTTCTCTGGCGACAATCTCCGATCCATCAATAAAAAAGTTTTTACAATTTTGATCAGTAGTGCTCTGGTTGGACTGGCACTTGGCGTGCTGCTGGTTGATCATTTGGATGCAAGGGTACTGAAGGAAATTACTCTTGCGGTGATTCTTGTGGCTTCGGTGCTATCGCTTACCAAGAGCAAAAAGATATTCGCCAAGCCTGCAATGCTGTGGATCAATGGCTTTTTCAGCGGAGTGCTCACACCTTCAACCGGAATAAATGGTCCTTTGGTTGCGCTGCACCTGAATGCAGCTTATACTGACAAGCGCACCATCCGGGCAACCATGCTAACTTACCTGTTTGTGATCATGGTTTTTGGAGTCGTTTCTATGTACATCTACGCCCCTCTGCCACAAGGCACATGGCTGATGATGGCTAAAGTGCTGCTGCCGTCTATGGTGGGCTATCTTACCGGCATGAAGTTATTTAACTTGCTTTCACATCCGTCTTACCAGAGATTGGTTACGGTCTTTTTGATTGCATCATCCCTCATGTCTTTAATTTACCTGATTATTTAAGTTTATATGTCTGCAAAAAAGTTTAGAGGTATTTATCCGATTCTTGGCACCGCATTTCTGGAAGATGAGCGCATTGATTACGACAGCCAGGAAAGGCTGATTGATTTCTGCATCAACAACGGATCGCACGGGCTGGTTACCCTGGCAAATGCGTCGGAAGGGCATTTGATGAGCGATGATGAGCGTAAGGAACTTGTCTCTTTTGTGATTAAGAAAGTGAATGGGAGAGTGCCGGTTATTGTAACGGTTAATCACCCTTCCTCATACTGTGCTGCCGCGATGGCGAAGTTTGCAGAGCAGCAGGGCGCCGATGGCGTGATGTGCATGCCGCCTTTTTTTGGGAGATGGAGGGCAGGCTTAGCCGAAATAGAAGCTTATTTTTTAGCTATCGACGAGGCTGTTTCAATTCCGATGGTGATCCAGGATCATCAGCTAAGCGATATTTCAATGCCTGTTGATTTTATGTTGCGGGTAGCGAAGAAATCGAAAAATATCAAATACCTGAAGCTTGAGTTCGGCAACATCATTCACAAAGCACGTAAAATTCTCGCTCATCCTGATTGCACGCTCGAAGGCGTTTTCGGTGGCAACAGCGGAGTTTTCCTCCCTGAGGAATTTGAGGCTGGCTGCACAGGCACAATGCCTGCCTGCTATATGCCCGCTCAGTTCAGAAGTGCGTGGGATTTACTGGAAGCCGGCAAACTTGAAGAAGCAACAGAGCAATTCCAGCCTTTCTCAAGGATTGCAGCTTACGAGAAAGACGTAGCAAACCGCTGCCTCTGGAAGGAAATTCTGGTAAAAAATGGAGTGATCAAATCGGCTTACATTCGTCGGCCGCTGCCTTCTTTCTTTGAAGATGCAGATGTAGCTCAATTGTTGCGGCTTGCGGAAGGTGCCGGACTTATAAAAAGTAAATAGAACATCACGAGGCATGAAAATTACTTCAGTAGAAGTTTTTGTCTTTAAGTACGATCACCACTATCGCGTGGGCGGGCACACAGATGCCCCCGGGCGCCTGCCTGGCACTGATTACTACTTTGAGCCGCAATGGAAGCAGGCTTACAGCCGCTTGACGGAATCGTGCATGGTGAAAATAACCACCAATGAAGGCATCTCCGGCTGGGGCGAAGCGCAGGCTCCGGTAGTACCAGAAATGGCCGCTACACTGATTGCAAAACTCTTCGGACCGGCATTGCTAAACCGTGACCCTGAAGATGCCGAATCTATTTACGAGCTATTCTATGGTTTCAACAAAGCGAGAGGGCATACTGCGTCGTTCACCATTGATGCCATGGCTGCCATCGATATTGCGCTTTGGGACATTAAAGGCAAGATCGCCAAAAAGCCTGTCGCTAAACTGTTAAATCCGGATGCTAAATCTGAATTGAAGTTATACGTATCGGGCTTGCGCAGGGCAACGCACGAGGAGCGTGTTGAACTTGCATCCGAAATTATCAGCGAAGGCTTCGGTGGCGTTAAGATATTCTCGGGAAAGCCGCCAAAAGAATTGCTCAGAGAGTTACCTGATCTTCGGAATGCTGTGGGCGGATCCGCGATGTTTGCCTTTGATGCAATTGGCGCATACAATTTTGATGATGCACTTGCGGTAGGTTTGGAGCTCGACAAATTGAACGCAACGTGGTTTGAGGCGCCGCTTGATCCCGAAGATGTTGGCAGCCACGCTAAACTGGCAGAAAAATTAAATACTCCCATCGCCATTGGCGAAACCCTCAGAACTGTTCGCGAATTTGAGCCGTGGGTAGAAAAAGAAGCGCTGGAAGTAGCTCAGCCTGATATTGTGCGCTGCGGAATTACAGGCGGAGGGCTCATTGTAGAATCGCTGAAACATAAGGTTTCGGTTATTGCTCCACATATTGGTGTTTGTACGGCAATCGGTATGGCTGCAACCTGGCATTTTGCTGCAGGCCTGCAGGGCGAACACTGGCAGGAACATCAGTTTGATTTATTTAACACAGGCAACAAAGTTATAGAAGAGCCGCTTGGTGTGCGGAATGGCTTAGCGCAGATTTCTACGGAACCCGGTTTAGGAATTACGGTAAACGAAAGCTTTGTGCGGGCACACTCCACACAAGCCTGGTTTATATCAGACCACAAATAAATCGCATTAAAATGAAAACCAGTCTTTCTACGCTCGACGCGATCATTTTTGGCACCTACCTGGTGGGCGTGATGGCTATTGGCATTTATGCGGCAAATAAACGGAATGCAACAAAGCGGGACTATTTCTTAGCTGGCGATAAGTTGCCGTGGTGGATGATTGGTGGAAGCATCGTGGCGGCAAACCTCAGCAGTCACCAGTTAGTTGGAACGATGGGCGTTGCTTACAGTCGTGGTTTTGTGGCAATCATCACCGAATGGGGAGCGATATTGCTGGGCTTTAACGCTTTGCTTTGGATTTTCCTTCCTTTCTACCTCCGCAATGGCTTTTACACCATGCCGGAGTTTCTGCAGAAGAGGTTTGGCGGGGCTGCCCGTACCACTTATTCTGTACTCATCCTGCTTACTTACATTTTTGTAGAGATCGGGGCGGTGCTGTATCTCGGTGCGCTTACGCTGCATTCGCTGCTGGATATTCCGATGGTCTGGAGCGTGTTGATCCTGGCAATCGCAACAGGCGCTTACACCATTTTGGGCGGCTTGCGTGCGGTTATCTGGACGGAAATGTTACAGCTTTCTGTGCTGATTTTTGGGATGGCGGCACTTTCATACGTCACTATAAACGCCGCAGGAGGTATTTCGGCAGTGCTTGCCACTTCAAAAGACTGGGACATGCTGCTACC